>CAWDOF010000023.1:0-22148 GCA_963803715.1 uncultured Flavobacteriaceae bacterium | reverse complement strand
CGTAAGCGCTCTAACAATCCCATTTTTACCCATTGGTACTTTGTATGCGTTCTGTTCAAAAGGTTTGGCATCTTTCATGGCGAGGTCTGCTGCTTTTATGAAATTGGCTTCGGAAGGTTTTTTCCCTAGTAAAAAATCCTCGGCTTCGGTTAATTTCCATGGTTTGTGCGCAACGCCACCCATGGCCAGGCCGATGTTGGAAATCTTCCCGTCTTTCAACTCAAAGCCAGCTGCAACAGATAACATAGCGAAAGCATAACTCGAGCGTTCCCGAATCTTAACATAGGCATAGTGACTGGACAATACGGGTTTTGGAAGATGGATGTGCGTTATCAACTCCCCAAGTTCTAAATTTGTATCCTTTTCAGGGTGGTCTTCAGGCAAACGATGAAAATCTGAAAATTCGATAATCCTTGAAGTACCATCCGGTTGTTGCACTTCAACAGTTGCATTAAGTGCCGCCAATGCCACACACATGTCCGACGGATGGGTGGCAATACAATCATCACTATAACCAAAAATGGCGTGTTTAGCATTCATCCCGTTTAGTGCACCACATCCAGATCCTGGCTCACGTTTGTTGCAGGGCATGGACGTTTCAAAGAAATAGGGACATCGCGTTCGTTGCAATAAGTTGCCACCATTGGTCGCCATATTTCTAATTTGTGCGGTCGCTGCCGAAAGCATTGCCATGGATAACAGCGGATAATTGGTTCTAATGTCTTTATGATTGGCAGTCTCGGCATTGCTCAACATGGCACCTATTGAGTAGCCACCATCTTTATTTGCGCTAATGCTTTGATAACGTAAGTTTTTGACATAAACTAATTGGTCGGGTTGCTCCACGTGCTCTTTCATTAGGTCGAGAAGATTTGTTCCGCCAGACAAATAATGGGAACTTTTGTCAAAGGCCTCGAGCGCCTCGTCTTTACTAGTGGTGTTGGTATAGGTGAACGGTTTCATGCAGTCCTGTTTTAAATGATGTAAGCGTAGGTTTGAACTTCGCTTTTAATTTAGTTGCTCTTGGCTTTTTTCATTTGTTTTTTGGTGGCAAATTCCCAGGTTGGCATTTCGTCATCGCCAGAATGCACTTCCTTAAACGCTTGTACAATATTGTTGTAAGCGCCGCAACGACAGATGTTTCCTGAAAGTCGTTCCCTGATTTCTTCTTCGGAAAGGTTTAAGTTTTTTTGGATGTTTCTAATATCGTCAGTGACAAAACTTGCCTCGCCATTTTTGGCCTCTTCCAAAAGTGCAACAGCCGAACAGATTTGCCCGGGTGTGCAATAGCCACATTGGAAGCCGTCATGCTTGACGAAGGCCTCCTGCATGGGATGCATATCACTATTTTTGGCCAATCCCTCAACTGTTGTCACATCAGCACCTTCACAGGTTGCCGCCAAAGTCAAACAGGATAATTGACGCTTGCCATCCATAATGACGGTACATGCGCCACATTGCCCGTGGTCACAGCCTTTCTTGGTGCCCGTGAGTCCGAGCGTTTCTCGAAGCGCATCCAACAGACTGGTTCTAGAATCTAAGGTAAGGGAATGCTTGGTGTTGTTGACTTTAAGCGTCACTTTCATGGCGTTTGAAAGGAATGGGTTTTTGTTTGGTTTGTATTTCATAGTATGCGCAAGAAATTGTGTTGTTAACAATAAGCCTGTATGCTCTCGAAAATTAATATTGAAGCTGAACTGTTGAACAAGTTCCGAAGTTCAAGAAGCAAATATTGACCTTAACACATATAACTTTAACTTCAATAGATCTTCAAGTTTTTATGTGAAATACTATTATGGAGGTTGACAACATCTTTAAAGTTCCCAATCTCGAATAGGTCATGAATCAATTCCAATAAATAGGGTTGAGTTTTGGTCTTGAATTTAATGGGTTAAAGGTAGAGTTTGATATCGCAGTTAAAGCGGCTGATCGTATAAAATTTTTCGGGTGTTTTTTAACGGGATTCTTGGTTTTTCCATCATCACGTTTTGCAGGACTATAATGACCTTATCGCTATCTAAATGCCGTTCGATGTGGGTTACAAATCCTGGCCAGCCACCACTATGCTTTACATATTTCCCATAATCTTCATCTTCTTCAATAAACCAGCCGTAGCCATATCCTGTTGGGATACTGTCATAAAATTTGTAAGATTGAAACATACGCTCTTTATCAGCTTTGTTGATTAACTTATCGGTACTCAAAATCCTATCCCATTTATAAAGGTCGCGAGCCGTGGAATTTATCATACCATCACCCACTATACCATCCAAATACCTCACAAAATCATAATCTGCTAAATCCTCGGGCAACGATTTGGTTTTTAGGCTATCGGAATACAGGTAACCAAGCGCAAGATTGTCAATTTTTTTTGGTGTGTACCGCCTTGTATATACAAATGATTTTGACATATTAGCTGGTTTAAAAATACGCTTCTCTAAAAATTCGTTGTAGGCCAAACCGCTTATATTTTCAATAATGCTGGCTAAAAGCATGTAACCGGTATTGCAATATTCATAATCGGTATTGGTTTCAAAATATAGTTCTGGTTTGTGTTTCGCCAAGATGGCTATTATATCTTCATTGGTTGCGATGCTATCCTTGTTCCAAAATGCATCTGCTACTTCCATATAGTCTGGCAGTCCAGAGGTATGGTATAAAAGATTTTCTACGGTGATTCCCTTATAAAAAGAAAGCTCCGGTATAAATTTAGTGATGTCAACATCATAGTTCAATTTGCCATCTTTAGCCAATTGAACTATCGCCATTGCTGTAAATTGCTTTGAGACCGATGCCAATTCAAAAATGGTTTCGCCGTTTAACTTAGCTTGGGTCTCTTCATTTGCCACTCCAAAGCTCTTTTCAAAAATAATTTGACCCTGTTCTGCAATAAGTACATTTCCGTTGAACTTATTTTGATTGAACAAATCGGTGTATAAACTATCCAGCTTGGCCGTTTTCTCATTTGTGACTTTCGCATTACCTGAAATCTTGGGGTTATTTTTACAGGATGTGATTATAGTGAGTATTGCAATAAAAAGTAGATATTTCATACGTTGCTTTAAGTTAAATTAAATGGGTTCATTCTAAAGGGTTAATTTTTATTTTTAATTATGCTTTGCACTTGGTCTATCCAATCTGAATTTATATCCAAAGCAGTATTTGGTTTAATTCCTACAGACTCAAATTCTAGATATTTCGAAAGCTTTTTTGAAGCGAGAACGGCTATAAAATTACCGCAGGGTAAATTGTAATTTCCATCTTTTATTTCATAGGCAAGTGTGCCATTGGTTCGGCTGCCCAATAGGAGGCAATTATCCAATTTACTCAATTTATAAGCAAATTGTTCAGCATTACTTATCGTTCGGAAGTTGATCAATACATACACTTGATTTGTTTTTGCATAATCTTTAATTATCTTGAATAAGATATCAGAGTTTCTGTCGCCACCACCACCATTATTTCGTAAGTCTATTATTAAGTTTTCCTTGTCTAACTTACCTTTGATGCTTTCATAAAATTTTTCAGCTTCTGAAAGCGTAGGATTCCATGAATCGAAACTGCCAATTTTTAAGTAGGTAATATTATTTGATAATTCTTTACGAAAATACGTGCTATCCGTTGGCATAATGGCGGAATACTCAATTTGTGCCGCATCTTTTTGGAAATCCGTAAAATGAAAGTAGCCGTTTTCAATTTTTTCTGTAAATGCAATCAATCTCTTGGAATATAAACTCCCCCCCGCGCATAAAAAATAGGCATTGCTTAGAGGTATTAGATTATATATGATTTCGCCTTTTTCCCATAGTTCAGTTTGCGATTCTAAGATGATGGCTTTATATGTTAAATCGTCTTCAGCATGATAAACACCAATGGACATTTTATTTTCCTGAGAATAAATGCCCTCTACGGATTCTTTTGGTCTCATTAATAATTGGGTTTGCAGACTGTCCAAATCAATATTTGGTCTTGGATAGGTCTTAAAAATATCAGAATTTTTAAACTCATCGAGTAAAACTGTATCTGCCTGTATGGCTTCTGAAGCTCCAATATTGCTACCATAGATTTTACTATGATTGTCATTCAAGGAAATCATAAGAGTATTGAGAAGCACATAACAATCAAAAGTTGAACTCACAGTATCCACCTGCTTTGAGGCATCGGAATACGCTTTTTCATAAGCAGTTTTATTGACTTTAAATGCCGGTATCTTTCGGATTTTAGAATTCAAGAAATTCAAATCAGATTTACAGTTGCAATCCTCACTTTGGGCAAACACAGTAGTGGTTAAACTGAATACTAGCAATATCAATAATTTTAGGGTTTTCATTTTTCTTATCTTTTAGTATCGAAGTTTTGCTTTTTAATTTACTCTGTATATTCCTTGGTTGCTTTTTTAGTCTTTAATACGCTCAAAATCATTCCATTTATTACACTTTAAAATCTATCATTCTCTCGTATCAAATTTAATCAGTTCTGGCAGTAATGGTATGTTATTTTCAGTTTTAAAATTGCTTGTTATCCAAAATTCATAATGACTTGACGGTTCCAACGCTACCTCAAGAGACCAGGAGGTTGAATCGGTTGACCACTCTCGACTTAACACTTCAGGAAACGCGTTTTCTCCCAATTCTGAATAATCCAACCCTGTGTTGTACCCATTTAACTGTTCAGAAAACTCGAAGGTAATCCTCTTTATATTTGGGTCAACGTCTTTCGCATTGTTTCCAAATTCTTGAATTCGCAGTACTTTGGGTCGATTTTTTTTATCTGCTTTACGCAATGTATCAATTGATTTTGTAAAAAAATGGGTGTCATCAATGAACCTATCAATTTCTTCAGGATCGCTATAGTCTAATTCGATTAGTTGCGCAATGGCGTTCTGTTTGTTTTCTGATTGGTCATAATATTTTTCAGCAATAGCATAACCAATATAGTAACCCAAATCCCTAACCTTAAATGTATTTGGGGAACTGCTCCACATCCAATCATAGGTGCGTTCATAGAACATTTCGTTTTGAAAGGTTTCTTTTACCTTATTATTATTTTTGCCAAATTCTATGGCGGGTACATTTGAAGGTTGGTTCATCGCCTTGACCGAAACAAATTCTGCGACACCTTCATATAAAACTTGATGCAACAGATTGTTCGGGATTGGCTGTTGTTGCGTATGTACAAATTCGTGAACATTCAATAAAATCAATCCCTCAATTGGGTTTGTACCGAAATAAGTGTTCAACCATTCTTTTGTTTCCCCCTCAAATTCTGAAATATCGGTTCTATCGTCAGCCATTGCCAGTTCGCTACCAATTAAAACCAAACTATCCATGGTAGTGCCATTGGTTCTCATGGCACCGATTGTAAAATACATTTTGGCGGGTTTCATTTTCGGATAAATATGCTTGAATTTGGCGATGCCGTCATTGAGTTCGTCCGCGAGATTATGGGCTTTTAATGTGTTGGATTTAATGGAATTCCAATATTTTGGATACTTGCTTATTAGATGCAGGTACTGTGCTGCGGAATAGTTTCGGACTTCAATTATTTTTTTAAGTCCGATAGACCCTTTGTCAATATATTCACGTTGAATAAATTCCAGTTGTTTTAAACTATCACTTTCCTGAATAACTTTATCATAAACATTCCAGAACAAATCAATATCGGATGTCACTACGTTTTTTTCGATTGATTTTTCATCTCCACAGGATATGATTAAAATTAAAGTCAGAAATACGATAAGTTTTTTCATTTCTATGGAGTTGTGATTTGATTCAATTGAAAAGAAATTCGGTTGAATATCATTGTTGTCACATTACGTGTCTGGTCGGAAATACATCAAAATCAAATTTGATTGAATCTGAATTTATGAATTTCTCTTAGTTCTATTTACTTCACTTTTTTTAAATGTTGTCGCTGATTGAGCACACCTCATTTTAAAACATACGTTCAGCTTTATCATTCGTCTAAAATATCATGTACGATGCGTAAGTGATGACGTGTATGCACTTTTAAAAACCTTCTGATTTTACGTTTATTTAGATGCAATAAAACGTGATGGTCGTAATAATTTTTTTTCTGAAGATGTTGCCATGTCGTAAGGCTCAATTTCGCTTTATCAAGTTCATCTCTTAAGTCCTTTTCACTAATAGTAAAAGAAGGATTTACGGCATCGGGTGCTTTTACCTTACCTCTCGGGATTTTTCCAAAGGTTGAAACATACTTCCATTTAAAATTTGATTTTGAACTGAAGTTATCCGGATTTGATGTATCGGCTTCATCAATTACACCATTTATGACTTGCAGCGCATGAAATAAATGCCACTTTACAGGCGCCTCTGAGATGCTCAAATTTGATTCGTCCATGACAGCCAAATACTTCTCAATTTTTAAGAATTCTTTTGTTAAATTCATTTCTTGGGACGTAACCTTTGCGATGGGCGTGAGTAATATTGACAATGCGATAAAATATTTCATTTAAATGTTTTATTATAAGTTATAATTAGCTGTAAATCGATATTACATCTTTTTTCCAAGACCTATTAGCCATAATTAAGCGTCATTCAAAAACCTCTAAAAATATAAGATTAATTGCCTTAAATCATGTCGTTTAATAACAGCGTATATTTTTAATCAATATTATCCGATAAAGATATAAGACCGCTGCGCTGTTAGAATCAAGAACAAACCTGCCTGCCGGCAGGCAGGGACTGGTCGGTAAATAACTGATAAACAATGATAATAAATTTATAAACTTAGCAGTATTTATATTTTTTTCAATTTATAAAAAGCAAGGGCAAATTTTTAAGAAGTCTTGGATTACGCTTAAAATATGATTTATTTGAAGGCTTAATTATTTTTATCGGACACTAATAATTTTTTTAATAGTCTTTTAAGTATTTAGGAAATCAATTTTTTTCAATCTTTAATTATAACCTAGTCATTATAATGCCACAAAATCAACGCTCTGATTTACTGATAATTAGGTATTCACTTAAAATTGAAAGTGTTCAGTTTTGGCACACTTTATGTCCGAAAATGCACACTTTTATCCCACTTGAACGTTCAATCTTTCAATTTATAAATTAACGAAAATTTTATACGCTGAAACTGAAATCGCAAATCTTCTACAATCCTAAAGTTGTCTGTTCTATTTTCATAAACGATTCGTTTTGTTCCAAAAATATCGGTAAAGGATGCATTGATTGCGAGCCGTTCGTTAATTTTTTTTTGAATGAATATATCCATATAAAATTCGTCCAGTTCCCTTCTTTGTTGAGTAATGCTCGGCGCATCGTAGCCTTGTTTCAACTGTATTTTTAAGTTGTTCTTAAATTTCAGTTCTTGAATAAATCGCAATCTACCGGTCAGTTGATTATTGAACTGCGCATCAGTTGCGCTAAACTGTTTGTAGTAAAAGGTGCCTTGACAAATTAGTTTTAGCCAGTCATAGGGATTTGCAGTCAACGAAATTTCATAGCCCGCAGAGATTGAATTACCGTCATTGATAGGTTGCTGGATTTGAAAACCATTGAGCGTAGTTGATAATCTGGTTCTTATCAAATTTTTGGAGAAATTTGCAAACAGCGTATTTGTCCATTTTATGTTATGTGTGGCATCGCTGTAAGTCGCTTCGATATTATTGGATGTTGAAGGTTCTAATCCTGTGTTTCCTTTGCGCAAACTCAATGGACTCGTGAAATACTCGTACGGATTCAATTGGGTCAATCGCGGATAATTAATACGATTGCTATAATTGAGTGACACCATTTGGTCATCGGAGATTTTATATTCAAGGATACCGCTCGGAAAAATGTTTAAGTAATCCCTTTTAACTGAAACCTCATCTACTTGCTGCGTAAAATTTTGGGATAAATGTTCTAATCTAAAACCAACTTGCCATTTCAGCTTAACTTTTTCATTTTTCAATTGCGCAAAAACCGCGTTCTTTGAGGATTTCGCCCTAAAGTCATTGGTCGGCAATACTTCCGAAGTTGAATAGTCTATATTTTGATTTAAATCGTTATAACTCAACTGTGCAGAGAATCCAGTCACCAGTTCGCCATAATCTTTTTTTAAGGTAAGCTTGCCATCAAACAGGTAATCGGTATCCCTATCTATATCGCTATTTCGGATAATTGTATTTTCAATAGGTGTACCTATCAATTGCGCATTGTCTAGATTATTCTGAAATGATTTGTTCCAAGTATCAGAAACGTGCCGCAATTGCAACATGAGTTTATCTTTAGAATTCCATTCATTAATATAAGTGGTCATTAATTCATATTCTTCTTTTATACTGCTTCCAAAATTTCGTAATTCGAATTCCTCAATGTCATTAGAATCGAACAAAAAATTGTTCGACGCTAGCCCATTTTTATCAATGTTCCACCTTAAATAAGACCCTTCCATCTCTAGAGTACTTGTATAGGAAGTATTCCAAAGCCATCCAAAATTCATGGTATAATCCCGTTGCAAACCATCCTCGAATTGCCGATAAGTATATTTTAGAATTTCGCAATCGTTGGTAATACAGTCCTGAAAGCTGTTTTCTGAATTCTCATAATCCGTGGATGTATAACCACCATTAAAGAAAAAATTGAAATCATCTGTATTGTAATTTGTATTTAAGATAAGTCCATGCTTGAAATTTAATGGGTTGAGCAGTCCTTGAATGCTTCCGTTTGCAGTTAGGTTAAAGCCTTTTTTGTTGTTCTTTTTCAAGATAATATTTATAATTCCTGCAATGCCTTCCGCGCCATATTCAGCTGAGGGATTGGTGATAAGTTCAATTCTTTCAACCAAATCTGCGGGTAAGTTTTTTAAGGATTGTCCATCTTTACTGGTCGGTTTTCCGTTGATATGAATAATTACATTGGCATTCCCCCTAACGGTTATCTCGCCCTGTAACCCCACAATTACCGACGGAAAATTATCTAAAATGGCCAATGAGGAATTTCCAGCACTACTGATGTCACTACCCACATAAAGAATTTGCTTGCCGAATGTATTGATGAGCCTTGTTTTTTTAACTTCAATCACTACAGCATCCAAATTGGAAAGTTCCTCCTTAAGCTTAATGACTTTCAAATCTATTTTATTGTCAATAATCTCAAATGCCATAATACTAACGGTCGCATAACCCACATAACTAATCTGGATGCCGAAATCGGTTCTACTGGTCATCAATTTAAAATTACCATTATAATCTGTTACCGTTCCCTCGACAGTATTGGAGGCATTGGGTACAGTAATCGCTACCGTCGCAAACGCAATCGGTTGGCCGTTAACCTCATCAAGGACCTGACCATGGATTGTGATATTTTTTAATCCTTGACCCGAACAGTCATGAGTTGCTACCGAAAGTAAAATAAAGCCTAGAGCGACTGTTTTAAATAGAACCATTGTATAGTCATATCTTGTTCATTATGTTCTATAAAATTCGGGGTCAAGTCCTCTATAAAAAAAGAAAGTCTGTAAACGTGAAAAGTATCAGGGTCAACAACCAAAGTTCTTTCACAGCAAAATAAGGTGCGTTTGCCCCATTAAAATGGTCGCTCATAGATTTTAGAGCTAGATAATCCAATAATTGGAATATATTAAGATGATGTTGCAATGGTGGAAACAATTTGGCGATAAACGAATAACTAAAGAAATAGTCTTTCAGGTCTTGCTGCATGTGTTGCTATTTTCCTATCACATCTCGGGCACCCAGCACGGCTTAGCGCTGCACGATTTTATATACTTTATCGTTTATGCCATTGCTGCCTTTATTATCAATTACCAATTGTTTCCAAAACTTTACTATAAGCAAAAGTTCTCACTATTTATATTGGGAATTTTCATTGTTTTTAATGTCGTGATAGTGGTTGAGGAATTTGTGCTCCAGGCATTACTATTTCCTGATAATCGAGGTTATCGATTTCCGGGGTATTTTGCCAAACTCTTTGATTTTCTTCCGCTTATGGCGCTTATTGTAGGTGCAAAATTTGCTTGGGATGCCCATATAAAACAAAGAGAATTAGACCTTTTAAAAACAGAAATTAAATCTAGTGAGTTGCAAATATTAAAAAATCAAATCAATCCACATTTTCTTTTCAATAATCTAAACAGTCTATATGCTTACGCTTTGGAAGGCTCGCCAAAAACCACCAAGATTATTCTTGAATTGTCTTCTGTGTTAAGATATATACTATACGATTGCGAGGAAAGTTATGTCTCGTTAAAAAAGGAAATAGAACAATTAAAAAGTTTTGTAGCTTTAAACGAATTCCAATTGGAAGAACGTGGAATCGTCAATTTGATTACAAATATAAAAGGTAAAAGGTTTCAGATTGCACCGCTAATTTTAACGGTTTTTATTGAAAATGCCTTTAAACACAGTAGTTCAAGCCAGATTAAAAATATATCGATAGACATTTCCGTTAAGGTTTCCCATAAAGGTGTCCTTACATTTAGTTGTCGTAATAATTTTTCAGAACAAACCAATACGACTAACTTGCCAAAAGGCATCGGACTTATGAACGTAAAAAAGCGTCTGGAACTGTTGTATCCAGATTCACATCAATTGAATACTGCCATAGACAATGGCATTTACAACGTAGAACTCAAATTAGATTTGGCTCATGGATAAGCTGCTTTCCTGTGTGATCATTGAAGACCAAGTACCTGCACAGCGCATACTAAAAACGTATATCGACGATTTGGGCACTCTAAATTTAAGGGCCGTATTTACCAATGGTATAGAAGCATTAGAATTTCTGAAAGCAGAACCTATTGATATTCTTTTTTTGGATATACACCTCCCGAAAATTTCAGGTATCGATTTCTTACAGATTCTTCCCACTAAGCCACATGTGATTTTAACGACAGCATTTTCAGATTATGCACTTGATGGTTACGAACTTGATGTGATAGATTACCTTTTGAAACCTTTTTCATTTCAACGCTTTGTAAAAGCCGTCACAAAGGTCGGGGCGGTCTCAAATATAAAAGCAACTTACGAAATAACTGAAATCGATGAACAAGAACACCTTGATTATGTATTCGTAAAGATTGGCAGCGAACATATTAAAGTCCGTTATAGCAACATCGATTATATTAAATCGGATAGCGACTACACTACGATTTTTACCAAGACAAAAAAACATTTGGTCTCAATCACATTAACCGAATGGAACGAGCGCTTGCAAAACAAACCGTTCTGCCAAGTTCACAAATCCTATATCGTGAATGTCAACGCCATCTCAAAACTATCTGGAAACCGAATCACCATGGAAGACGGAACAACCGTTCCCGTAGGCAGAAGTTATAAGGAAGTTTTTGTAAAGAGGTATGTAAGAATTTAATATGATTATTGTAGGCTTGGTGATAAAATGTGGAAATTGAGGTTGGGGAATTGGTTTATTTGCCGATGCAGTATGTTATACCGTACTGTTTATAGGACTTTGTTGGGTTTGTAGGGTACGGATGGGGTACAATTAACTATAAATATGAGAAACCAAAGTCTTTAAAAAGAAAGTTCTGCTTTAATCAGGACTGGATATTTCTTTACCTGAATTTAAAAGCAGTAATACAATCCCAATCATTTTGTCTTTGTCCGCAGGATTTGATTCTGCTATTAGCAGCGTAAGCGTAGTTAGTGTTCCAGGCGAAATTTTATCCTTAAAATCATAGTTTGCCATTTGTAATAACCAAACAAAACTGAACGCACCACTCCGTTTGTTGCCATCATTAAAAGGATGATTCTTGATTATGAAATAAAGCAAATGCGCAGCCTTCTTTTCTATTGTAGGATAGGCATCTGCTCCAAAAACCGTTTGAAATACAGTACCAAAAATTCCTATTAGATTGCCTGCTCTTTTTTCTTGCCCAAAAAGATCAGTCGCTTCTCCTTTCCTTATAAGTTCTGTTTTTAACTGTTTTAAATCCTGTTCAAGTACTTTTGCAGAGGCTTCAATTTCCTTTTCGGTACCTTGTTCGGGGAAGCTGTCTTTATCATAACTTTCTAAAGCAAAAAAGGTGTTAGAAAAATTTTGTATAAGGCTCAAAACATCTTTCGTATCAACTTGTTTATTTTTGTCCGTTAAGATTTTTAAATTTTCAAGCGTTTCCAGAAATTGAGCTTTATTTTTTTCTAACTGTTTTTGATTGATTGTAAATCCCTCTTTGATGTGCCGTTTTAAGACTTCACTGGCCCATTTTCGGAACTGCATAGCTCTTGCGGAATTGGTTCGATAACCTACAGCCAAAATAATATCTAAGGAATAAAAATTAACTCTTTTGTCAGAATTAGCAATATGCATTTTTTGCATATTGCTTTGTTCATCGACTTCTTCATCCTTAAAAATATTACGAATGTGGCGCGAAATAACCGACTGATCCTTACCATATAAAAAAGACAAATCTTCCTGCGTTGCCCAAACAGTCTTGTGACCTAAATCTGATCGGATTTCCAAAGCTCCGTTTTCAGCTTGAAAAATCATTATGTCGTTCTTATCTATTTTGGACATCGTTTTTAATTTAAATTATTTTCACTGCTCAATTAAATTATTAGTAGGTTGGTTTGCTCTTTTCCCTTAAAAGAAAGTGTTGAGTGGTATTTGCCAAATTTGCACACACCACTTTTTCATCTAATTCATCATCTTTGCAACTGTTTTTTTTATGCCTGGAAACAACAGATCGGTCTATCTCAAATAGCTCTGCGATTTGTTTTTTTGCCGCTCGAACTGTTTCGATTTTAGTATCAGTTCTTAATTTAATTGAACCATTTGCGGCTTGGGAAATAGCTAAATCATCCGTTTTTCCATCTCAATATATTCAATTTTTTCCCTTTTTTTTGAACTGTCAAGGATTCCTTGACAGTTGCTTTTTTGTCTAACTCTCCTTCTTTAAAGCAATTATTAATATGCAAGCTTACATTTTGCTTTGTTTGATTAAACAATTCTACCATTTGAGCTTGGGAAAGCCACACCGTATCGGCGTCGATCTTCACTTGAATTTCGACGGTATCATCAACAGTCTTTTATATTTCTATGTCTTTCTCCATTTTCTTCTTTAATATATTAAATCCTTTTTCCAATAGGCGCGAGCATCTTGCTCGTGCAGGTCAAAACTTTTTCTATGGGCGCGAGCGTGGCGCTCACGCAAGCTGAAGATTTGACAATATTTATGGCTTGTAATGTTTACTTTCATTCTGTCATTTTCTATTTTTTTTAAAATTCTCCGCTTGCTCAAAAATGTCCTTATAAACTTCATCCCTTTCCACAGGTGGATAACCGTGTTCATCTAACAATAAAATCAGCCCAACTTTTAAAGCAGATTTAATATCCTCACGCTTGCTCCAATCTGGAAATTTTGCTTGCGCATTAACTAAACTCTTAACTGCTTTCGCTAATTCGATTAATTTATTCTCTGGATAACGGAAATCGTATTTAATGCATAGGTCTTTTAAAATGTCATAGAATGCTTTTTCCTCAAAATCAATTCCTAATTCATCTCCCGCACTAAATTCTTTCTGAACCTCCCAAATCAAATTGGTTAAGTGTTCAGCCATTTCTTCGAAAACTTCACTTCGTAAAACATCATCTTCTTTTCGTTCGTTATAACGTTCTACCAAAGATTGCATTTTCTTTGAAAAGTCAATTCCTTTTACTTTGTTGACTTTCTTCATTTCTCCAATTGCTTTAGCCAACAACTGTTGAAGCATTTTTATTTTAGTGTTCGGCAACTTAATTTTATCAATTTTTGCCAAATAATCTTCATCAAAAATATCTTGTTCACTTTCTGTTTCATCTCCAAGTTTAAAAATTTCTTGAACACCGTCGCTTTGCAAGGCATCTTTAATCATTTCACGCACTCTGGCGTTCATTTGAGCTGTATCTGGTGCATTTCCTTTGGTAAGCTTAAAAAGGATAGACCTTACCGCCAAATAGAAGTGTGTGTAATCTCTTTCTATTTGTGTTAGTTTTTCGCTCCCTGCGCAAATATCATATGCTGCTTTTAAACGTTTTACTAGACCCATGAAACGAGTTTCAAGTTCTTTAGTGGTCTGTGCGAATTCAGCAGCCATATTTAAAGCATTTAATTGTTCTAAAGGTGTTCCACGAAAATATTTCGAACTATCAAATTTGTGAAAGATTTTGGCTATAAGGTCTAAATGATTTTTAACAATAATTAGTGATTCTTGAATATCTTCAAAATTTTCTCTTTCGCCTTTATTGTATTTGGCTAACGCAAGATTCATAGCTTTTTTAATGCCAATATAATCGACAACCAAACCTTTGTTCTTTCCTTCAAATTTTCGGTTTACTCTTGAAATCGTTTGAATTAAATTATGTTGTCTAATTGGTTTATCAATATAAATGGAATCCAAAAATGGCACATCAAAACCAGTAAGCCACATATCTACTACAATGGCAATCTTAAAATTGGATTTTTCATTTTTGAATTGTCTGTCCAATTCCTTTCGATATTCTTTCGTACCGAGTAAATCATACATTTCTTTTGGGTCATCTTTTCCTCTGGTCATTATCATCTTAATCTGGGTTGGATGAAGCTCCTGCTTCGATACGTCATTCAACGTTAATCCCCTATATAAGTATGAATTATGATTTTTTGGCAAATAAGCTTTTTCTGGGTTCTTTAAAATATATCTTACAGTGTTGTTGAAATGTTCTTTATCTCGAATAAATCTATCCCAATATTCTGGCATCCAAAACTGTTTTGCACCAGCATCAATTCCTAGATTATATTTCTTATTATTTGCGATACCCCATTTTCCTGTAAAGGACTTCCAAGACTGAACAATCTTTGGCAATTCTTCTTTTGTTTTAATTAAAACATGCACATGATTTGGCATAATTGACCAAGCCAGCAAATCATACTTTTCGCCATCGTGATGCTTTAATGCTTCTTGCATGACCTTCGCCATATCTTTATTGGCCAATGCACAAGAACCTAACCCTTTGTCAAGCCAATATTGAAACTTTTTTCGTTTTTCTAAATCCTTTTCAGTATCTGTTAATTTATTAATTTCAATTTCAATGGTTTTCAAAACTTCTTGAGGAAGACTGTCTGCCAACCTAAATGTGATGAACTGAATTAACCCTTCTTTACTACGATGCGGTAAATTTCTGCTATGCCACTCCTCTGCTAATCCAAAGTTTTTTGTAAAATTGGAAGCATAGTCGGTTACGTCTATATGCTCGAAGCTGGAGCTTCGAGCACCCAGATAAGCAATCACGTTTTTATAAAATTCATAACCGATATTACGACTACTGCAAACGAAAATGGCTTTTCCTTTTACGGTTGCACCTTCTGAAACCCTGTTTTCGTAATGCTTAACAAAATCTTCTGCTAATTTTACTAATCGGTCAGGGTCGCCCAAAATAGAATTCATTGTCGCAGTTGCTTTCTTACTCTCTTCTATTTGATATTCGTTTGCACCTTCTTCAGCAGCCGCTTCATAATATTTTTCTATTTTCTCTAGCTCACTATTATGCAAAGCTACTTTCGCTGCTCGTCCTTCATAAACAATCCTAACCGTTATTTCATCTCTAACCGATTCGGTCATCGTATAAGCATCCACCACTTTACCAAAAACATCTAAAGTGGCATCAATTGGTGTACCTGTAAACCCAACAAAAGTTGCGTTTGGTAGTGAATCGTGCAAGTATTTAGCAAAACCGTAGGTTTTCTTGACGCCTTCGGAAGTAACTTTTACTTTTTGGTCTAAATTGGTTTGACTTCTGTGCGCTTCATCCGAAATACAAATCACGTTTGTTCTTTCAGTTAGTAATTCGGTATCTTCTGTAAACTTATGGATTGTGGTTAAAAAAACACCTCCACTTTTCCTGCCTTGAATCAAGGTTCTTAATTCTGTCCTACTTTCAACACTTATCACATTGTTATCTCCAATAAACTGTTTGGCATTTGTAAATTGTCCTGAAAGTTGGTCGTCTAAATCGGTTCGGTCTGTAATTAGAATAATTGTTGGACTCTCAAAATACATACTTTTCATCAACAAGCGAGTGAGAAAAAGCATTGTAAAGCTTTTTCCACTTCCTGTCGCTCCAAAATAAGTTCCGCCTTTACCATTTCCGTCTGGTTTTTCAGCTTTTTTTATGGATTCGTAAAGCTTACGAGCTGCGTAATATTGCGGATAGCGACACACTATTTTTTCATCTTTTTTTGATGAATCTGGTATATAAATGAAGTTTCGAATAATATCTCTTATGATTCTTTGGTTGAACATTCCTTGAACCATTGAATACATAGAGTTGATACCATCTTGGTCAAATAAACGCCTGTCCGGCTCGGACCGCCAAGCATAATAAAACTCATAAGGTGCAAAAAATGAACCTGCTTTATTGTTTACACCATCGCTTATTACGCAAAACGCATTGTATTTAAACAATTCGGGGATATCTCGTTTATAACGTGTGGTTAATTGAACATAAGCATTATCAATCGTCGTGTTTTCTTGAATGGCAGTTTTGAATTCAAACACGACAACCGGCAGTCCATTAATGTAAATTATACCATCAGGAATACGCCTTTCTGTGCCAACAATTTCAAGTTGATTTACGAATTTGTAAATATTGGTATTTGGTGAATATTGTTCTTCGGGTTCGGCAACTAGGATATCCAAATTTTTACTTTTTTGTTGCTTTTCTAAACCTTTATAATCAATTAGTTCAATGTGAATGTCTTTTTGTTTTCTATCCTCTCTTTTTAATATAAAACCATCAGCCAACCAACGCATTATTTTTTTGTTGCTTTCATATAGGTCTGTTGAAGAGAGCGCTTTGAGTTGCAGAATGATGGATTGCACTTCTATTTCGGTTAGATTTTCCTTCTTGTACCGATTGAGTAAATAGCTTTTTAAATCTGCTTCTATCAATACTTCGTCTTCGCTTCGGGTAATAGAATTGCCCAAGAAATGGGGGAAATCTTCATTTCCTAAAAGCTCTATAAATGACTCTTCTAATTTTGCTTCTGTGAATTTCATTTAACCTTCTTGTATTATACCACATATAAACCACCGATTGTACCACCTATTATACTACTAACGTATCAATTTATTTTCCAATGACCACCTCTATCTCCACCAATACGCTCAATAATCCCTTTTTCTTTTAGTTTTTCTATATGTTTTTGAATTGCTGAAGTATTAATGCCTAATATTTCGGCAAGTTCCTCTCTGGTAACAACAGGGTTAGAGGCAATCAAATCAAATACTTCTTTTTGTCTTCTGGTAAGTTTCTGACCACCTTTCTGACCACCTTTCTGACCACCTTCTTGACCACCTTTCTGACCACCTTCTTGACCACCATCTATACAATCTTTAAAAATAGTAACCTGAACACCACCATCCTTTTCTACTATTTCAGGTTCTGGAAGTTCTGCTTCTTTACAAGAATTAATAATTTTTAAAGTTCCTCTGCCCCAAGTATCAATATAACCAGCTTTAAAACAGGCATCAGCAATTTTGGGGTTTCTTGGTCTCGAATTATGGTCGGTCTTCAAGCTTGCAATGTCCAAGCCTTGTGGCAATGCGCCTTCGTTCCAAATAGAGAGTTTGTCATCATAAACCCTTATTTGAATGGCAGCTCCCATATAGGTTCTATGTACCAAGGCATTGAGCAACATTTCTCGAAGCGCGGCAACTGGATACTTGCCTTTTTCTATGCGGTGCATTCCTGCAAAATCTACGGGTCTGGTTAAAAACTTGTAGTTGAGCTGTACTTGTACTTCGTTTAGCAAATGCACCAAGTTGCCTTCTATCACTTCCTGAAACTTTAAATCTGAACCGTCTTTACTAAAGCGACCAATTTTGACCGAAATATTAGGAAAAAAGCGACTTGGGTCTTTACCAAACAACATTAAAGATGCTCTTTTTAATTTGGTTTCCTCAACCAAACGCAACTTGTCTAAAATTTGTAGAGGTGTTAAGCCAGTAGTATCGGGCAACCTGCCTTTTTCTTTACTATCTGATATAAATTGATTGATGCTATTTGCATCAATGTCATTGATAGATGCGCCTACTTCAATGACATCATCCCAAGTTTTGCCAGCTTTTTTGAGCAAAAACTCATTGAGTTCCATTCCTGTAAGTTCCATTTTGGTGCTGCTAGAACGATAATAATATCTGCCTCGTAGCGACACAGGTACAGAATACGGATTGACCTTTATTTCTATAAATTTCTTTCCTGCTTCTTCCAATAAATTGATATCACAGATAATACCCATCGTATTGCGTATTTTCTGCGGAATAGTTTCAAGCAAGGTTCTATAATCCGGTAAGTCAACGACATTGCCTTCATCATCTTTACCTATATAAATAATACCACCAATGGCATTGGCAAAACCACATACCCATTTTAGGTAGTCGTCGTGCCAACTTTGTTTCCACTCTATGTTTTGTCGTTCGCTCATTTTGTTGGACTATGATTTTGATTGATTTGAAAATTAATTCATTATACGGTCGCTTCCAATTCAATGATATCTTTTAAGCTATTTTCTTCCGAAAGTTTCTTTCTTTCAATTTTTAGCTTTTCAAGTAAATATTTAAGTCGCCTTTCAACCTCATTAGTAATCTCACTCCATTTTTTTACATATACGCAATGATTGTCTGCTTCCCTAATTAAACCTGTTTCGATATTTCTTATGTCACTTTTCACAATGCTATCATAATCTTGACCAATTAAATAAAAAGACCAAAATTCGTTATGGTCGTTAAATTCGTCCTGTTCAAGAATAACATCAATATATCTTTTAATTTGGCCAACTTCCTTGTCTCCAAGTTTTTTTATTGTTGTAGGATTTTTTATTTCAACAATGACGTTATGTGGTTTTCCATCTCTAAAATCTGTCCCTGCTAAAAACAAATCCATCTCTTTATATTTATGCGGATGGTCGATATATTGTTTTTCGGAAACGCCTCTTAATAGATAAATATATCTTTTTAACGCTTCCTCGAATTTTACTTCTTCTGCACATACCATTTTATACTCTTCGCCAAAAATCCAATAGTGTTTTTCAATATACTTTTGTAGATGGTCTCTTTCATTCGCCTTTAAGTTGTCATTGAACACAAGCTGTTTAAGATTTTCGAGAATAAGCAGTCTGTCTTTAATTAGATTAATAGTGGTTATCACATACTTCAATTTCGTTTCTTCTAAAATTTTTGCAAATTCCTTTCTGTCTTCCGAATCGAGTTCGACAACAGCACCAATAATATTAAGCAAACTTTCGCTTTCAGAACTGTCCATAACGAGATTTAATAATTCAAGAAAAATTCGTTTCTGCTCTTTATTAAGTTTCATAAAAACAGCCGGTTCTACCTCATATATTTCCTTAACTAAATTCTCTAAACCTTTCTTACGGGCAATATCCCATTCGTTGTTACCAAAATCAGGAAACACATTTTCATCTTCGTACTTTTCAATTAAATTTTCTGCCTGCACTTTTAGAAATGGACGTCTCTTATTTTTAAGATACTCATTCAAATTACTCATCAAATCCCTGAATATCTTGTTTTCCTCGGTCTGACTAAAAAGTTTTGGTGTGGTATCATCTTCTTCCTCGCCATCCACATTTTCTTGGTTGAAAAAATCGCTCACGACTAATAAGCTGTGCCAATAATTATCTCCTTTTTTGTTTAAAGAAGTGGTTCTTGTTTTCTTTAATTCAAGATTTTCATTTAGAAAATAAAATCTTGAATATTCATCATTAAGCTTATTTGTCCAGCGAATATATTTACACTCAAACTCAATATCTTCATTGCCTAATTTCAATTTAATTGGAAAACTGTCCCTGTCTGCAATAATTGAAGAATAATCCAACTCATCCCCATTTATAATAATCTTATTCCCCTCTTTAAGTTCAAGATACCAAGCAAATTCGGCTCTCAAATATGGCTTTAAAACATCGCTAATAAAAGCACCGGAAATTTCTGAATTAATTTCATTGAACTTTACAACCGTTCCTTTTGTTCCATTGGCTATAATCGGTTCACTTGGGTCATATTCTTTTAAATTATCACTATTCATGACTATTTCATAATTAAATAGCTTATCTCCTTTATAATATTTTGTATTCCATTTAGCAAACCTTGCGAACTTATGAAATGTGAATCTGCCGTAACCGTTTTTTCCTCTTGTTAAGTCAGAACTGTCTGTACTTAAATTGGCTTTATTAGATTCAAAGAATTTCCTAAATCTATTAGATAAATCTTCATAAATGATGCCTTCGCCATTATCTGATATGCTAATGCTACTATATGTATCAAATTCTTTAGAGTCAATTTCGAAATCGATATTTACTATTGTTGCTTTGGCATCAAACCCATTCCATATATATTCAGAAATTGCTCGTTCTGCTGTATATTTCTGAAGTACTTTCTTAATACCTAAACTTGTAATTTCTACTGATTGCTTGCTCATAACTTCTAATTTTCTATTGTTTCAACTTCCATTTCTTCAACCACGCCTTTCATCAATATAGGACAAAGCGGTTTGATACTTTCATTGAGTTGTTCATTAATACGTTTACGAGATTCTAAAGTATGGTAAATCGTCACTATAGCTTCTTGAATTTTAATATCTGGAATGGGTAATTTTACATCGCACATATCTGACCAATCAAAAGTTTCCCTTGCACTTCCCCAAGAATTGAAACGAGCATATCGGTCAAATTCCGTTCTTTGGAAAAAAAGATATAGGTATTCGGGCAAAAGTTCTTCAACATCTTTTACTTCAAAAACTGTATATGTACTGGAAACCAAACCTGATTCCCCATCTAAAATGGCAATTGATATTTTTCCACCGTTTCTGGAAGTTACTGATACATATCCAAATTGTCTTGGTCTTACAATCTTGTATTTCGATAAATCGAGTCGCTCCTTTTTAGATTTAGTTGGTATAAATATTTTGTTTACACTTATACCTAACAAATTATCTGTTTCTAAATCTGAATTTCTTTCGTCAGATTGTTGAATGTAATCTCCTAATGTTTTTGGCTCTTCTTTCTTGATTAAATCCTCTATATAAGTATCACAAATCAGCTGCAAATCTTCCAAGCTATTTTTATACACTTTTTGGTTGGTCAGCAAACCTTTGTAAATAGAAACATACTTTTTTTGTTGCTCAATATCTTCTGGCATAGGAATTTCAATTTCACAAAAACGTTCCCAATCTAAACTTGCCCTTACACTACTATCACTAATAAACCATCCATATCTGTCTGATTCTGGTCTTTGAAACCACATCATCATATATTCAGGAATCAGCTCATTTTTATCTTTACTTTCTATAACTAAATAAGCTGGGGAAATAATTGCGGGTTCATCTTCTTTATAAAGTGCAAGACGAATGGTTTCGTCTCTACCAACTTGCATCGCAGAATAAGCGAATTGCCCTTTTTGGATGATTTTATACTTGGATAAATCTGTGCCTGAAACATTTGCAACCGATGGCATAAAATTTTTGGTAATGTTGATTCCCAAAAGGTTGGTTACTGCCAAATCAATATTTCTGTTGTCAACCAATTGTATGTAATCTCCCAATCGTTTAAAGCTCATAACCCAAAGTTTTAAAAGCATCAATCAATTGATTTTGAGACTCTTTTTCTTCTTTCAAAAGTGCCGTAAAATCTTTTTGAATGCGTTTCATCTCGGTATCAAAATCAATACCGCTGTCTTTATCTACAAACTTTATGTATTTGCTTGGTACCAATGAAAAGTCGTTGGCTTCCAAATCTTCAAAGCTTGCAGATTTGCAAAACTCTGGAATATCCTTGTACGTTTTTTTATAATCGGCTTGTTGCCAATTGTGGTAGTTTAACGCCACATCTTGAATATCTTTTTCAGTAAGTTCAACATACTTTTTTTCATACTCGCTTCCCCAACGTCTTAAATCCATAAACAGGATTTCATCCTCACGATTGCGATAGTTTCTCTGTATGTCGTTTTTTATAACGGTTCTTTCCTCTTTGTTTCTGTTCAAAATCCAAAGCGTTACGCTAATATCAGTTGTGTAAAACGTATTTCTTGGAATAATGATAATGGCTTCCACCAAGTTGTTTTCAATCAATTTTCTACGAATTTTATATTCCTCGCCACCACCCGAAAGTGCACCATTGGCCAAAAT
>CAWDOF010000022.1:0-18086 GCA_963803715.1 uncultured Flavobacteriaceae bacterium | reverse complement strand
TTATACACATTGTTGGCGGTAGTTTTTATTTTATTAATTCCATAAATGGTTGCCTATATTGAGCTTTATCAAGGTCAAATTCCCAATACTTTCCAAAATATTCTCTTTTTTCGGTCATATTTTTTAATAAATCTTTAAACATTTTTTTCTGCTCTTTTGTCCGCTCTAAATCACTTGGTAAATCGGTCATTACAAATTGTCTGTAACCTTTTTTTGTAATCTTGATTTCGTCCAAATGAAATGCATTTAGCATAGCTTCTAAAAATCTATATCTTCCATTTCTCGCATCATAACTGTCCGAACTTGTAACTACTCGTCCATTTCTTTTGCGGTAAAAGTTCAATTTCATTGGTTTTCCTTTATGATAATCAAGAATTCCAAATACCTTGTCTCTCTCGGAATTGTAGTTATACTCGCCTAAAAGAAACTCACATTCTTCATCAGAAATTCCATCGACTACTTCTCCGAAAGATTTGCGAACATCATATTCGGCTTGTCCCAATCCAATAGGTGCTGAATGTGCAAATAGTGTTCTTATCAAAATTTTTTTGTCAATATCCGTTATATCAAATTCCATTTAGCTTTGTTATTTATGTTCTTGCGAAAAATATAATCCAGATTCAACAATCTTATTAATGTCAGCAGATGAGTTAGCATTAGTTATTTCAGGTAATAAATCAGATAAAGCCTTTTCGTTAAGTTTATCCAAGTCTATATTTTTAATTATCAACTCAATGGCTTTTTTAAGTCGGTCTTTAATTTCAGACAATTGCTTTTCTCCGCTTGGTAGAAATTTGTGTCTTATTCCATTTTCGTAATCTATCAAATTCGCCAATTCACTCTTATGTGCTCTTCTCAAGCCTTTATTAAAACGAAAACCTCTCTCAAGAAAAGTTTCATACCTCATTGCATTTATTTCGTTTTCAGCTCGTTCAGCGTGTTCCATTCAAATGTTTTTTTCTATCGTTAAAGATTCGCTCAAATTACCGCCAACGTTTGGGTATATGAAAAGTAGCGGATTAAAATGCGAGAACTTTCGGTTAATAATTGAACTTTATTAAAATGCCAAAATTTCGATTAAACACTGAACCCGCTATTTTTTATATACCGTGTTGTGCATAGTTAATTCTCCTCAAAATATTTAATTGCTTGCTGAACATTTTTGTCCAACAGCATATTTTCAAAGTTGTCCTCTTTTTCGATTTTAATATCAGGTATAATCTGCTCATAAAAAACTCCATTTCTGTCACAATCGTAACCAACGGTTAATGCCATATAAGCACCAAAAAGTAATTCTCTTCTATCGTTCGTTGTTGTCTTTCCCATTGTAGGTTCTCCAATAAATAATGTATTTCCACGTCCTTTGAAAGCCATTGCAGTAATTTCTCCAGAGCTTGCAGTCACTATTCCAGTAATGATTGCAACTTTCTTTTTTGCTAATCTCTTGCCTTTTGGAATTATAAAAGACGTAATACTATCATTGTCAAAATATTTTCCTTTCTTTAATTTTGCCATAGATACAATTTTTTTATTTATGTCCATTGTTCCGTAAATAGAATTATCCCCTAATAAATCATATAATGCCAAAACCATTGGATAGACATTGCCTCCTGAATTAAATCGAAGGTCAACTATCCAGCCTTTTATTTTTTTTGACTGTTTTATTTCTAAAACTTTGTCATAATATGGTTGAGAAAGTTTCTGAATATTCTCTAAACTTACGTCCTCAAAATTCATTGAAGGAATTAAAATATATCCATATTTGTCATTTATAATTTTGACTTCAAAATCTGGTTGAGTTGAGTATTTGGTAAGCCATTGTTCGCTGAAATCGGTTCCATTGAAACCTTTCTGTGTTGGAAAAAAGGCATTTTCGCCCATATAAATGGAACAATGGTCAGCACCACAAGTATCAAAGAATGGCATTATTTGGTTGAGCGACATTTGAAAATTGTCGTATTGTGCTAAACTATCATTTAATTCAGATTGCAATTGTTTCCAATCGAGTCTATCTTTATACAGATAATCCGATTTCATTACTGAAATTAATGTGTTGTAAAATGTTGAAATACTATCTCTTGAAGTCATAGTATTTTGAGCAATTCCGTTAATACTGTAACAGAATAAGCAAATCAGAATTAAGTTTTTCTTCATTCTCTATGTTTTTTTTAATTATGCACAACGTGTTCGTGTATGTTTAGTTGCGTTGGTTTAGCACTAATTTAGTAAAAGAAAACGAACCACAGGTTAATCTATATCATTTTCCGAGTAAAGACTTGACAAGCAATTAAATATACACGTTGTTGTAACACGTTTTTATTTATTCAATTGTTTTTTTGTTCTTTCTCTGATTAATAGAAACGTTAGAATTATAATAATTCCTATTCCGACAACTAATAATCCGTATTTGAATAATCCTGTTAAAAAAAAGGTAGGAAATCCACCATAACGACCTTTTTCAGATATTTGAACGAGTTCAGATATGATAGTAGAATTCTCCAAAAAGAAATAGATGACAATACATATTAAACCAATAATATAAAGTCTGACAATCTTTAAATTCTTTTTGCGCATCAGCAACTATTCTTTTTCTTTTATGAATTTCAAAAGGTCAATTAAATGTTGTTCCGAATGAGTTCTCATAGAAAATTCAAATTCCCAAAGTGCATCCATTTCGCTAGTGTTATCCATTTTCCATTTAACGACTAGCATATCTTTTATTATATCAGTCAAGTCATCTAATGCGTCTCCAATTCCAATTTTAACATTCGGTTCCACTTTGTTTATGTCCAAAACCATACTATACCAACCGAAATCAGGAAAATTCGATTTCACATTTTCTTTTATCTCGCTATAATTATAATCAGGTTCTTCATCATAATCCGTCTCGTCAAATCCAAATTCCGCTTTTAGAAATTCAGAGTAAAGTCCGACTAATAGTTTTTTCAAGACATCAGTTTTGTCGGTCAATTCCACTTTTGGATTAGTTCCGAATTCGGTGATTTGGTCTATTAATTTTCTTAATTCACTCAATTTTTAATGATTTGGTCAAATGTGTTACAACGTCTCGGCTATGAAAAGTAGGGCGGCGGATACGCACCGCACTTTCCCCAAAGCCCGTAGCCGAAGCTTTTGTATTTTGTGATTATCTTTCTTTTTTTAATCGCCAAATCAAAAGATTTGGCGGACTTCGCAAATAAACCCAAGCCTTTAAATTCAGCACTTACTGCCCTATTTTTTATAGCCATTGTTGTGCGTTCGTGTTTTTATCTATTAGTATTCATTTTATCTAAATACTCATTTACCGCCTTATCATAATCTGATTCTGACGATATAATTATATTGGCTTTTTCATCCATTGAAGATTTTAATTTTGAAATATGTTTATTTATTTCTGAAATCTCCATATGAACATATAGTCTCTTTTTCTTGGAAAATTTTGAAAACCACCAATCTTTAAATGAATCAGACACAAATAATTTATCATCTTTTGATGAAACAAATCCAAGTCTGTTAAGTATTGTCAATCCCTCACTAAACTCTGAATAGGTCATAATTGCATGATTTGAATAATCAGCAACAGCGATTAAATCTGTCAATTTTGAATAATTGTCTTCATTTTCCGAATGAAAAATTGAATACATTAACCACGCTGATGAAAAACTGACCTCCATAATCAACTAATCTTCTTAATTCTCATATGCTCTTCTGGTCTAAATCTATCGAAAACAAAATGAACGATCTGGATACCGTTTAGATTCCACTCATAGTTACTAAATCCTTCATTTCCAGGTGTTTTTTTGTCTGGTTTGCCAAATGAGTTTTCGAAATATTCTTGAAATTCAGTAAACGACTTTTTTTGGTCTTTATGATCTATTCTAAAAAATTCAAGTTCGTTTAGAAAACCGTTTTTCCGTGGCTCAAAGTGAAACCCTATTTTACAAACTAAACCTTTCAGTGATTTACAATCCGCCGTAAAATATCCGGTTGTGACTTTTTTCAAATCGGAATCAATAAATAATTTCTGCAAATCATTCTCGTGAATATTCCAATCAACAAAAATGTCTTGTTTATCGATTTTAAATCCTTTCGTTATTTCCATGCAGTATCGGTTCTATTAACATGACGCACAACAATTGGCTAAACGCACATTTGTGCGTTTATTCCGTTTATAGCCTTACAAATCTAAATACTTTTTAAAAGGCATAAAAATTAAATATTATATAAAAGTACTGATTTTTATTACTGTACATCTATTAGCAGGTTGCAAACGTGTACAATTAATTACAACCATTTATAACTACTAACCTAGGCCTAAAGTTACATTTTAAAAGAAAAACCCCGCAAAATAATTAGCGGGGTGTTTCAATTAATGATTGATTTGTGAACAACAGATTATTAACTCCCGCACATCAAGCAGTCATCACCTTCGCCTTCTTTGGCCTGGGCAATCAGGGATTTCATTTCTTCTGGACTCATTGGTGCAACCTCTACCTTAGTATTGGCAACCGATTTCTTTTGAGAAAACTTTTCGGCGGTTTTGGCAGCCTGTTCTTGCTGTTTGGCCACGACCACGGTATCTTCGATTGGAGCGACTTCTACCAATTCGGCAACTTCGGCCAATGGCTGCTCTTTCTTAGTGTTGTCCAATGTGAACTTAATGGCATCAACGGCACTCTTGGTTCTTAGATAATACATTCCTGTTTTGAGACCGCTCTTCCAAGCGTAGAAATGCATGGAGGTCAGTTTTGCCATGGTTGCGCCTTCCATAAATAGATTAAGCGACTGTGATTGGTCAATAAAATAACCCCTTTGGCGAGACATATCAATAATGTCTTTCATGCTCAACTCCCAAACGGTCTTATAAAGTTCCTTAATCTCTTCTGGAATACCTTCAATACCTTGAACAGAACCGTTGGCTCTCATAATGTCTTGCTTTAGGCCGTCGTTCCAAATTCCCAATTCCACTAAATCTTCCAATAAGTGCTTGTTGACCACGATAAATTCGCCAGACAATACGCGTCTTGTATAGATGTTTGAGGTGTAGGGCTCAAAACATTCGTTGTTCCCCAAAATCTGGGAGGTCGATGCCGTTGGCATTGGTGCCACTAACAAGGAGTTACGAACACCATGTTTCTTAACATCTTTTCGAAGTTTAGCCCAGTCCCATCGACCACTCAGTTCTTCATCCTTGATGCCCCAAAGGTTATGTTGAAATTCGCCTTGGCTAATTGGCGATCCCTCATAAGTTTGGTAGGCGCCATCTGCTTTGGCCTCTTCCATACTTGCGGTTACGGCTGCAAAATAAAGGGTTTCAAATATTTCCTGGTTTAGAGTCTTCGCTTCGTCACTTGTAAATGGCAAGCGCAGCATGATAAAGGCATCTGCCAATCCTTGAATACCTAAACCGACCGGTCTGTGACGAAAATTAGAGTTTTCAGCTTCTTTTACAGGATAATAATTTCTATCAATAACCCTGTTCAAATTTTTCGTGACACGTTTTGTAATCTTATATAGCTCCTTATGGTCAAATTCGCCATTTTTAATGAACATTGGCAAAGCGATGGATGCTAGATTACAAACAGCAACCTCATCTGGCGAGGTGTATTCCATAATCTCTGTACACAGGTTTGAAGAGCGAATGGTTCCCAAATTCTTTTGGTTGGATTTACGGTTGGCCGCATCCTTGTACAACATATAAGGCGTACCGGTTTCAATTTGAGATTCGAGGATTTTTTCCCAAAGTTCCCTTGCATTTATCGTTTTACGCCCTTTACCTTCTGCTTCATATTTTAAATAGAGCGCTTCAAATTCTTCACTATGGGCTTCTGGTAACCCGGGACATTCATTGGGACACATTAGTGTCCAGGTTCCGTTTTCCTGAACCCGTTCCATAAATAAATCCGAAATCCACATCGCGTAGAATAAATCCCTTGCGCGCATTTCCTCTTTCCCGTGATTCTTTTTAAGATCTAAGAAATCAAAGATATCTGCATGCCAAGTTTCCACGTAAATAGCGAAACTACCTTTACGCTTTCCGCCTCCTTGATCTACATAACGTGCGGTATCGTTAAATACTTTCAGCATAGGAACGATTCCATTAGAGGTACCGTTTGTGCCCGCAATGTAACTTCCTGTGGCACGAACATTATGTATGGCCAGACCAATTCCACCGGCAGATTGTGAAATTTTAGCGGTTTGCTTTAACGTGTCATAAATACCATCAATACTATCATCTTTCATGGTCAACAAGAAACAGGACGACATCTGGGGTTTAGGTGTACCGGAATTAAAAAGTGTTGGCGTGGCGTGTGTAAAATATTTTTTCGACATCAACTCATAGGTTTCAATTGCCGAATCCAAATCATTCAAATGAATCCCAATGGATACCCTCATGAGCATATGTTGCGGGCGTTCTGCAATTTCGCCGTTGAGCTTTAAAAGATAGGAGCGCTCTAAAGTTTTAAAACCGAAATAATCATAACCAAAATCACGATTGTAAATAATGGTAGAGTCTAATTTTTCCTTATTATCCATGATGACCTTATAAACCTCATCGGACAATAGTGGCGCCTTTTTACCGGTTCTTGGGTTGACGTATACGTAAAGATCATGCATGACCTCGCTAAAAGTCTTCTTTGTGTTTTTGTGTAAGTTTGAAACAGAGATACGTGCCGCTAACTTAGCATAATCTGGGTGTGCGGTGGTTAACGTTGCTGCAATCTCCGCAGCTAAATTATCCAACTCACTCGTTGTCACGCCATCATAAAGCCCCTCAATCACTCTCATGGCCACCTTGACCGGGTCAACCAATTCATTAAGACCGTAACAAAGTTTACGCACCCTTGCGGTGATCTTGTCAAACATCATAGGCTCTTTTCTGCCATTTCTTTTTAATACATACATAATTTTACACGTTTTAATTGCTCCCCAAATACGCCATCTTGAAAGCGGGTTGTTAGTTGAATTGAAGACTGGTACACTACCAAAATCTAAAAAAAATAAGCTCGATTTTAAAAATAGGAAAACCACTTCCCCACTAAAGGAATACTGATAATCAATTATTTAAAATCTATTTTGAAATATATAAGCAACTTCCAATCTAAATAAAAATCAAGGTTGGCAAATGGAAGCCGTAGTTTTATTAAAAGTCAGCGTCAAAACTAAACTTATCTTTTTCCTCTTCTTTATTAAGAACACCTGCTTTTTGATATTCTGATACTCGTTTCTCAAAGAAATTGGTTTTTCCCTGAAGCGAGATCATATCCATAAAATCGAATGGGTTGGCGGTATTGTATTCTTTTTCACAATCCAACTCCATCAGCAATCTATCGGTTACAAATTCAAGATATTGTGACATCAACTTAGCGTTCATGCCAATCAAACTTGCTGGCAGGGACTCTGTAATAAATTCGCGCTCAATATTCAAGGCATCAAGAAGAATTTCCCTGATGCGTTCTTTAGGCACTTTATTATTTAAGTGATGATTGTGTAAATGCACGGCAAAATCGGCGTGTACGCCCTCATCCCTTGAAATCAATTCGTTTGAAAAGGTCAAGCCTGGCATAAGCCCGCGTTTTTTCAACCAAAAGATAGAACAAAAAGCACCCGAAAAGAAAATACCTTCAACGGCAGCAAACGCAATTAGACGCTCTGCAAAGCTTGGAGAATCTATCCACTTAAGCGCCCAATCTGCCTTTTTCTTAATGGCTGGGAAGTTTTCAATAGCGTTGAACAACATGTCTTTTTCCTTTTCATCCTTTACGTAGGTATCAATTAAAAGTGAATAGGTTTCGCTATGAATATTTTCCATCATGATTTGGAAGCCATAGAAGAATTTGGCCTCGCTATATTGTACTTCGTTCACAAAATTTTCTGCGAGATTCTCATTAACAATACCATCACTTGCCGCAAAAAAGGCCAAGATGTGTTTTATGAAATAGCGTTCATCATCGTTGAGCTTATTCTTCCAATCGGTAAGATCCTGATGGAGATCAATTTCTTCCGCAGTCCAAAAACTAGCCTCAGACTTCTTGTACCATTCCCAAATGTCGTGATGTTGAATTGGGAAAATTACAAATCTATCTTTGTTTTCTTGTAAAATCGGTTCTGTGGCTTGAGACATACTTTTAATTTTTTTAATATTTGTGTTATCTATTTTTTCGTTTGACTTGGGACTAACAAAGATTGGAAAATGTAGGGTATAAATCGAAGGAATAGCGCAAACGTTTTCAACAAGTTTTTAACAACCAAGAGGATTGCATGAAAATCAAGAAATCGTTGAAAAAATTTTTATAATACTCATTATCAATAAGTTAAATATATTATATATTGTAAGTTAAGTCTTATAAAAGCATAGCTCGCGAGCCGTGTACCCTATGATTTCGAGTATTGAAATTATGACTTTTTAGAACACAAAAAAGAGCGTTTTTAAACGCTCCCTTTTTCCCTAATACCTAATAAACTAACTAATAAAACTATTTATTAAAATGAAGTATTTTAGCTTTAAACGCCAATCGCTGCTCCCTGAAAACTTACAAGAATTTATCTCCAATCAATTATCCCTATTTGACTTTTGATAAAAGCAACCATCTTAGTTTAAACTTCAAAACAAAGTTGTTGAAAATTTTAGTGAGTCTAATTATCATTTGTATAGTTGGCTCTATTAATTGTATAAATGGTCGATCCTTGCGTTTTTAAATTTGAAATTTCTATTTAGCATACTTATTACACATCAAAAATAGCTATCCATACATATGAGCAGTTTATTTACTTATAATATAATATATTTGAAAGAGCAGTTCAATTGTATTAGAATGAATTGATTTAAATACAAAGGAATTGAAAGGCTAAACTAATAATCATGAATATTTTGCTATGATAAAAGCGGTAATAGTTGATGATGAGCCAAAAGCCATACAAGGGCTTTCATGGGAATTAACCCATTTTAGTCAGGATATCGATATTATCGAAACTTTTACCCAGCCAGAGGAGGCACTCATCTATTTAAAAAATAATATCCCCGATTGTTTGTTTCTGGACATACAAATGCCAACCATGGATGGGTTTCAGTTTTTAGAAAAACTCAGCAATAAAGATATTGCTGTTGTAATCACTACGGCTTATGATGAGTATGCCATTAAGGCCTTAAAAAACGAAGCCATAGATTATTTATTAAAACCGGTGGACTCTGATGACCTGCAGCAGACTATTGAGCGTATCAAGAGATTTAATTCTAAACGCATTAATTCGGACAAAATTGAAAACGCCATTGAACGGTTCAATGAGCGTTTTGAAAAAAAGAAAATCACTATCAATGCCGATGGTAAGCTTTTGTTCTTGGACGTTGACGAGATTATTTTTGTAGAATCTGATGGTAATTATAGCACCATTCATACCACAGATAAACAAAACATAGTGATAACCAAAAAACTAAAGGAGGTCGATGCCTTATTACCCGAACATTATTTTTTCAGAATTCACAATTCGTATATTGTTAATCTTAGTAAAATCAAGGAATTTGTAAGAAGTGAGGGCTTCGTTATCATGAAAACCAACCAAAGAATTCCTGTAGCAAGGCAACGTAAATCTGATTTTTTAGGCAAATTGTGAAATGTAGTAAGATCAAAAGCCGCTATACAAACAGCTACCGTAAATTAATTTTACTGTCCGTCTTTTTATGGAATCCCATAATTGCTTTTTCTCAAAGCGGAGTACCCCAAAACTTCAACCAACAGTTAGATCAAATTCTTACCGATCGACCTGCTGGATTTCAAGCTTTAAAATCAGAACTTCATGCCTTTTCAGAAGACAGTATTGCAATGAAGGTTATGGTTCAAAAATCCCAATCGGTCAATTATTTGGAAGGTACCATCTACGCAATTAACGCACTTGGGGTTATTTACAGGAATGTTTCCCTTTATCAAAAATCAATTGAAAAACATATTGAGGCGGCGCGCTTGGCTGAGCAGTTAGAAAATACAGAACTTACTATTATTAGCCTCAATAATGTTGGAGTTGCCTTTAGACGTATGGATCTTGTAAAACCTGCACTCGATTATCACGCCAAAGCGTTGGAAATGGGCAGGGCTGTTGAAAACCCCAATGACGTTATCACTTACAATATAGCGGTTTCCCAAAATAGTATTGGCAATATTTATTTGATATTAGAACAATATGATTTGGCCATCAAACAGTTTCAAAAATCATTAACTATAGAGAAAGAAGCAGGAAACAGATTGGGCTTGGCCATTAATTACCAAAATATAGGCTTTGCCTATGAAGCTAAGGGACAATTTGAAACGGCGCTTAGGAATTTCAAATTATCGCTAGACTATAACAATCAAATTGATAGCAATTTAGGCCGTGTTATATGTTATAATAGTATAGGTGAGGTTTATATAAAACAGAAAAAACTGGATGACGCCAAGATCATTATTCAAAAAGCACTGAATAAAGCGTTATCAATTGGCGACCAGTTTTATATAGCCCTGTCTTACATCAATTTAGGTTGGATCTTAGAGGAAATGGGACAGTTCAAAGCTTCTGAAGAGTATTTAAAAAAAGGAATGAGTGTTGCTAAAGCCTACTCCTTAAATCTTTCTGAAGTTGAGGCTGGCAAACATTTGGCCGATTTATATAAAAAGTCGGGTAAACATGATCAAGCCTACCAGTATTACAAGAACGCTGTCGAACTTGAAAAGACCATCAATAACGATAACAACCTACGATACGTTAATGATGTGATGATACAATATGAAAATACCGCCAAAAACCGGGAAATAGCAGAATTGGCAAACGAGAACCAACTCGTAAAATCCAAGCTAGAGCGTAACAAAACGATTTTTTGGTATTCCATTTTAATATTGGCAATCATTGCGGCCTCATTGATTTTTATTTACAGAAACAGAAGGCTATTACAAGAAAAACAAATCTTAACCTTGGAGCAGGACATGTTGAGGAGTCAAATGAACCCGCATTTCATTTTCAATAGTCTCAACTCCATTAAACTATACATAATCAATAATGAGAAGGAGAATGCGGTCTATTACCTAAATAAATTCTCAAAACTGATCAGGAAAATTTTGGTCGCCTCTTCTGAAAAGGAAAGCACATTGGAAGACGAACTCGATACCATGCAGTTGTACATGAATATCGAGAACATCCGTTTTTCGAACGAAATAGCTTTCAGGATTTCTGTTGCCGATGAGATTAATACCAGTATCATTAAAGTGCCATCATTAATGCTGCAACCGTTTTTAGAAAATGCCTTGTGGCACGGATTATCTTCAAAAAAGGATGATAAGACCATCACATTGGATGTTTACAGGGCATCAGAAGATTTCATTAACATTGCTATCACAGACAATGGAGTTGGCAGAAAACAGGCACAAAAGATTAATAACGATAAACTATTGAAACGTAAATCGGTGGGAATAGCCATTACAAAAGCAAGGTTGTCCAATTTTTCTAAAGGCTACACCTCAGAATACAGTATAACTATCGACGATCTATTTGACAATGAAGACCGACCAATTGGCACCCGTGTTTTAGTAAAAATACCGACTATTAAAACCTCTTTTTTAAAGACAGCTTAGTTACCACCCATAAAGGCGCCCATCATCGAACCGTATTCTGAGGCATTTAAAACAAAATCAGTTTCTTCGAGCCCAACACACTCCATGGTCATGTTGTTTTTCGATTTCTTTTTGTCTTCGTACTCCATGCGCATCATCAGCCCATTTTCGGCATATTTTTTCATCCAGGTTTGGTTCATATTCTTAGGCATGCTTTTAGGATTGGCGCCCCAAATATTGGCAAGGCTTACAGGGACATCATCTGTAATGTAAACAGTCACCTTGCTCTTTTCATCTTCGCCCACGTAGCCTTCGCAGTCATAGCCCATAATGGTTTTTGATTCTATTTGTTTGAATTCCATTTGCGCATTATCATCTTCATCCATGAAATCGCTAATCTTCAATTTACTTTTCTGAACCACTTTTTTACCCATCATTTCCATGAACATGCCACTCACTTCTAGTTCATTATCCAAGACCATAAACATCTTATTATCGGCATCTTTGGTCATTGCCGAGGCATCGAAACCAAAATAGTTGGCATCTTTTTTAAGAAAATAATCTAACCGTACATCGTCCTTTTTATTGGTCATTTTTAGTTTGTAGATGTATTCAAAATCATAGGAATCTGGAAGCTCCACTTTTGAGCTTTTACCAAATTGCGCCGAGGCGGTTTGAAATAGAAAGCAACATAATACGAGTGCAATAGTTGTCTTTAAGCGTAAATTTTTCATTTTTTAAAATTTTGGATTAATTCGTACTAATATATGATTTTGAATGATTATTTGTTCTTTTATATGTATGAATTGTTCTAAAATATGTACAGTTGGAAAATCATGATCTATTCAATAATGAGTTTTTTGCTTATTGTGCCTTTAGCAGTATTCACTTTTATAATATAGATTCCCGAGTTTAATTGCGAAACATCAAGGCTATTTTTCGTGGTTGACGTTACTTCCTGACCGGTAATCGAGTAAACGACCGTGTTTTTGACGCGTAGTTTGGTTTCGATCTGCAACTCTTCCGAAGCTGGGTTTGGGAAAATGTTTACTTCGGCGTCTAGCTTAAATTTGTCAACGTCCAAGGCAACTGCAATAAACCGGCTTTGAATGACATTGGTAATAATGGGCGGGTTTTGGTCAAAGTAGATATTGGCGACGTTATCGACAATTGTGCCTTCGACTACACCATCATTGGCCTTGACCCTGAACTTTATGTAGCCATCATTGTTGGCGTCATCAAAAGGTAAAAATATATCATCAAAACTAAATTTTAATAGATAGGTCTCATCTGCCTGTTTGATCATTTCAGTATTGACATTATCACTCGCTTCTATAACAATTACTGAATTCTCGTCTAGGTTATCATCTAAAATATCTGTAATTACAACGTCTTTAGCAGAAAAATTACCTAAGTTTTCGAAACGTATTGTATAGGTAAGCCATTTGCGATTAATGTCACGGTCATTGATTTCATCAAAAATACCGTCATCGACCATTTTGTCATTTGGATCGTATGAGCCTCTAACCGTTGTTGGTATGAATGCTGGGGCGTAAACCTGGCTTGGGTCTATAAATGTGGGAGGCTGAAAATTTCCTGTAGGATCAAAATATATTGGAAAATCTTCTGGAAATCCAGAAATATCGGAATCTCTATCATCTACGGGTACTAGCACTACGGGCCAGATAATGGTCCTCCATCCGGATCCTCAAAATCATCTGAATCAATATTAGTAAAGCCGTATTCTATTTTAGTTCCTACGCCGTTAGGATCAAAAAGCTCAAAATTAATTTCTATGATGTAAACATCCAAAGGGTTGATGCTTGGAATAGTAAAATCAATTTCAACAAACGAATCGCTCGCACTTATAGTAGGTTAAATTAATAACTCCGTTTGATTGTATGTTTCGACTGGGAGTTGAACAACCCATTGGTTGCTTATAAGATCGATATTGATAAAATTTATGAGCGAGTTCGCTATAAGTGATTCCAATTTATAGACTTTTATCTCCTCAATATCAGGAATTATGCTCGTACTGTTCCCGTCAGCATTTTTAAATACATAAGTAAGATCTATATTGTTGAATGTTTTATTCAAAGAAAGATTTCCTATTGCAGTAGTATAGACATTATCAAAGTTTGCTCTTTCAAAAGCCCAAGCTCCTCTCTTTTGGGTAGTTTTGACCAAGAGTGAATTTATAAATCTAGGTTTCAAAACAAAATCGTTGTTAGGGTAATCTTTTGCGGTTGATCCAACTTGTACAAGCAGTTGTCTATTGGCAGTAGTTACATCTGTGCCCATAGTTGGGAGCGTAATTTGATACTCTGTATTTTCTTGATATAAATAAAAACGATAAATCCCTTTAAAGTCTGTGTAGGTTGTATAAATAGCATTATTTACTTTTAATGATACTGCTTGGTTAGGATAGTCGAGTAGGTAAAGGGGAGTTACACCCCTAAACCTCTCACAGAACCGTACGTGAACCTCTCGATTCATACGGCTCTTCTAAATCCAAGTCAGCACGGACGAAAACCCTCGTACTTCCAATGTTCGAACATATTGGGATAGCTTTTGGCTATACCTTTAAGATGTTTGAGCGCGTAGTACCAATGTCTTCGCTTGAACCGTTTATATTTGTTGCGTAACCATTTCACGAGCCGTTGGTTCAGCACCTTGAACAATCTGCGCATTTCGGACTTTCGGAACACTCCGTAATAGTTGAGCCATCCACGTATTTTGAGCCGTAGCAATGCGGCTATCTTGCTCAATGGAAAATGCACCCAACGGTGTATCTTCATCTTGAACAGTTCTGCCGTTATCCTGCTAATGCTCTTTTGGCTGATGGCAGGGGAAAATCCCATTCGGAACTTGCCCCCTTTCATTTCCATTCTCGGTTTAAATGTGTAGCCCAAGAAATCGAATTTCTGATAATAGACCTTGAAAGGCGGTTGGCGTTTTTGGTTTCTTCGGCAATAGACTATTTTGGTCTTTTCACGGTTCAGTTCCAATTTACAGGCGCTGAACCGCTCCTTTATTGCCTCCAACAACCGCAACGCCTCCTTGATATTCTTGCAATGTACAATGATATCATCGGCATACCTCTCAAAGCTGTTCTCGGGATTTCTTTTGCTTATCCATTTATCGAACACGATGTCCATAAAGATATTGGCAAGCACGGGACTGATTACCCCGCCCTGTGGCGTGCCTTTTCCTTGTGGGTGCTTGATGGTTCCGTCAGGGAGTTCCACAGCAGATTCTATCCACCTCTTTACATACAGCAGGATATGTTTCTTTTGTGTGTAGTGGGCTACTGTTTTTAGTAGCAGCTCGTGGTCTATGTTATCGAAAAAGCCTTTTATGTCCAAGTCAATGACCCAACTGCTTTTCATACAGTTGATTCGGCATTGCTCGATAGCCTGGTGTGCCGACCTATTGGGTCGGTAACCAAAACTGTTCGGACTAAAGTACTTGTCAACATCGTTTTCCAACTCGGTGGTTATCACTTGCTGTGCTACCCTATCCAAAACGGTAGGGATGCCCAAAGGACGCATCTTACCATTGCCCTTGGGTATGAGTACTTGGCGCACGGGTTTGGGAAAGTAGCTTCCACTGGCCATCCTGTTCCATAATGGATACAGGTATTTACGTGGGTTGCTGCTTACCGTTCCGATGGTAATTCCATCTACTCCTGCACTGCCTTTGTTCGCTCTTATTTTCTTAAAAGCGTCATTTACCTGCAACTTTGTTATCGGTTGCGACTTGTGTTCTTCATTAAAAATCATCCTTAAATCTCTTTAAGTTGTTATACAATAAATGAACTTGATTTGGTGAAGCCCTTCGCTCATAGGGTCGTTACCCCTACTCTCTTGGGTATGTTTGCTACTACGGCTTCATCCGCCCCAAAACAGAACCTTGCTACTTTCAAGCTTTTCCCTATGGGTCTCTCGCTCTTTTTGCTTTACATTCCTGTCTTGGTTCTCCTGTTCCTTTACAGAGCCCATATATGGTTCTTGTCCTCTTAATACCGCATATCACATAGCCGGTAAGTAGTTATCCGTTATGTTTCCATCCATAAAGATGGCTTGTCTCGCAGGGCCGCTCTACCCCTTGATTTTGATATGATAAAAGTTATTTTCGACACGTCTTCGATGGGTTCGCTCTCGCTCAACTACCATATAATCACCATACATCCAATAGCCATACAGACGGCTTTGGTGCTTTGACCTTAACGCTCAGTACCTTTGCTCTTGACAAAAGCACCTTAAGGCGGTTTGGAAAAGTGTACTACAACACTTATCCGATAGTCCAATTCTCTGTATATACTCCTTGCGTGAGACCTCTAATTTTGCCGATAACGTCGGAATTAGCTCGTTTCCGTTTCTGTTGCAGAGCCTATCATCTCTGTAAAAGTTTTGTTTCCAGTTTCAAAGAACTTGTTATCTTCGTACCCTGTGGAAACGCAGGACACACAGCTTCGCCAACATCAAAAACATCGTTTTCATTGAGGTCATTATAAATGAGTCCTGACATGGTATAAGCTTCTCCCTCTACCCTAAACTCTTTCGCGTTATCGGTGTCAATTAATTTGATTGTATTTTGTGGGGAATGTGTCCAAATTGCTCCTTGGGCATCAATCGATAAATCATTTGGGTTTGCAAGATTGAAGGCAGACAGTATGGAGCCTGTATTGTTTATATTAATTCTAGAAAATATAACTTCTGTTGTGCCCGCATTCTCAATTTTAACAATAGCCGAATCACCACTAAGCAATACATAGGCCACACCGTTCACGTCGACTACTATTGACTGGATGTTATAAAAATCTGGAATGCTGTCTGGGTAGGTCGTGAAATTTGTTCCATCATAATATACCAAACCTTCAAATCCAACAAACCACATTGCCCCATTTGGGGCAGCGACTACTTTTTTAATCAGCCCAATGTTCTCAAATTCAGTAAAATCTGTTGTAGTTTGTGTAGTAGTATCAAACCGCTTAATCGTTAATTGTCCTGCATTATATTTTACAAACCAAGCACTTCCATTAGTATCAACATCAAAATTAAACGTGTTTTCATAACTACTTCCAAGATCAAATGTCGCAACAACTTGATTGTACTGTATAATTTTAAGTTGAGTTTCATCATTGTCAAACCACCAAACTTGATCCTTATATTTTTTCAATTTAGTAACGGTTGGATTAAAATCATCGACGATATGATAAAAGAAGGGAAGATTTATCTTACCCAGTTTAAAATCTTGCTTACCTATTCCTGTAATGGGATTTCCATCAACATCAATAGCAGCCGTAGAACCTAAAAACGAAAAGTCAGAATAAACGAAAAATTCTTCGTTTGCCATTCTATGAACAATGACATCATCAAAATAATTGAACCACCAAATACCGCCTTCGTCGTCAGGCAGGTTAAAATTGAATCGACTATTAGCTAAATAGGATAGATTTCCAATTTCATTATCTGTAATTGATGACCAACTACCATTATTATTTATAATAACCTCATCTTCTGTGCTTGATGGGATTGATGAATTAAATAAAGTAAAATAAAACTTAACGTTTCTAAAGTATACGTTATTTGGTGCAGTTAATTGCAACACCCCAAAAGAATCAATATCATCACTTGAAAACTGCTGCCATTTGGCGATACCTGTATTATCAAACTCAAGTTTTATGAGTCCGCCAAAACTAGAGGCAGTACTCCAGATGGTACCTTCGCTATTTATAGCTAATCTTTGGAATAAATAGTTGAAGGAGGGATTTGCCGTTTGTGGCAATTTAAATTGTTCAAAGGTTTCGCTATCTACGTCGAATTTAACTATCGAACCATCATTTGAATCATTTTGTGCAAGCCATAAATTACCCTCATTGTCAAATTTTAAATCATTGACGGCTTCGTGGGGCAAGGCAGGGTTTGAGGTCGCATTGTATTGTATGGTGCTTAGATCGCCAACATCAATTTTAAACAGTCCGTTGGAGCTGCCTAAAAACAGAAAGCCATTCTTGTAGGTCATATTAGCGGATGTGGACAAAGCTGCATTTCCAGCATTTAACGTTGCAAGATTCCCGCTAAAAACTAAACCGTCTGAATTACTATAAGAATATAAATGGTAGTTAACGCCGCTCGACCTTGCAATAATCCAAACGTTTCCGTTTTCATCCTCATGAGCAAATGCTCTTGGAGTATGGCCATTCGTCGGCATTGGCAGATTTTCGATAGTCTTATTATTTCTGTTATATAAATTTATACTATTAGCTCCTACTGCCGAAAAAACAATTGTATTATTAGGCATTACCAAACCATTAAAGAATCTATCTTCATTCTGCCATATCCCATTCTGATTTAAATCTGGAATAGCAATATTAGGAACGTTTTCATAATTCCCATCTGTTTTTCTAATTGAAAGTCCACTTTGAGTTATGAAAACTTCATCTCCATTTGCATAATTATCTAACATTAAAAAAACACCCTTATCATTAAGACCTGTACTTTCATC
>CAWDOF010000021.1:0-79802 GCA_963803715.1 uncultured Flavobacteriaceae bacterium | reverse complement strand
AAGGCAGTCTCTCTATCTGACCATTTATATTGATAGGGTGGAGTGCCGCCCTCAACTTTTAATTGTATGTAGCCATCATTAATAAGTTCAGAGGGATTGACAATTTCAGCTTTTACCGTTATGCTATCAGTAATTTTAGCTCTGTTTTCTTGGGCATGAATATTTAATGTGAATTGTAAAAGCAAGCTCAAAAAAGCCAACATATAATCTCTCATCATATTAATTGTGTTTATAGAATGATATTAATAGATTCCTATGAAATAAGTTATTCTATCAGAACTAATTTGACCTATTATATAAAATAAAAATTGGAAGACAATGGGATTGGGTGTTTAACTCCAGTAGTTTGTAAAAAAAAAGTGGACTTCGCAGAAGAATAATATATTATCTCAAGTGCTATAGCAGGTTTTCTATTGAATAAGTATGGCTTAACTAATATAGAATAGTTTTTTAGCGAAACATTTGAGATATTTTATCGGATAATTTTGTATTTCGTGGAATGATTATTAACTTCATCCCGAAAAATAATAGCTCTGTTTGAAAAAAAATATCAAAAAAATATCGGTCGTTTCTTTAATTCTTAGTTGTGCCTTTTTAATAGTCTCGCTTTCTTCTGTTTCTTTGGCAGAAGATGCTGTCACTAGTGCTAACGCCGTTGAAAAAATCTCTCTTGACACCATACAAAAAGATATTTCACCGCTCTTAATTGAGAGATATCCAGAAAAAGAATCAAAAGGTGTAAGTGTCAAATTAGATTCACTATTAGAGCGCATCAACAAACGTTACGATTTTAATGGTGCCATTTTAGTGGCAAAACATGATAAAATTCTATATAGTAATCAAGTGGGAGTTGCCGATTTTAATAAGAAAACCCCGCTAAATAAAGAGTCTGTGTTTCAATTGGCCTCAGTAAGTAAACAATTTACTGCGGCTGCAATCATGCTATTGCATGAGCAAAATAAAATTAAACTTTCAGACACTGTAAATGTTTACTTTCCAGGTTTTCCATATGAGGGTGTAACCATTAAAAATCTTCTAAATCATACTGCCGGTTTACCTAAATATTTTTGGGTGTCTGAACACAAATGGCAGCAAGAGAAAGCCCCTTCTAATAGCGAAATGATGTCATTGTTAGAATCTAGTAATGTACAACGCTTCTATGCGCCAGGACAAAATTTTGACTACTCCAACACCAATTATTTTGTTTTAGCCTCTATAGTTGAAAAAGTCTCTGGTATGTCTTTCGGCTCCTTTTTAAAAACACATATTTTCGATCCATTGGAAATGGAGCATTCGTTTGTATATAGTTTTGAAAATGATAGTATCAATGAGAATCAGCTGGATGGCTATAGATTGTACCGAGGGTGGAGACATCTTAAGATTCGAGGAACCATAAATGATGCCGTTGTTGGTGACAAAAATGTATATACCACAGCCGAAGATCTTTTTAAATGGACTTTAGGTTTAAATACAGGCAAACTTCTTTCTGAATCATCTTTAGATTTGATGTACGCTCAGGGGGAGACCATTTCTGGTAGAAAAATTCCTTATGGTTTTGGATTTAGAATAGACAATAAGGACGACGGGCATAAAATCTATCACCATGGTCGTTGGAACGGTTTTAGTACTGCGCTAACAACCTACTTGGATGATAATTTGGTAGTTATCGTATTAGAACATACTAGTTATAAATCCATAAAGCAACTTAATGCTCAAATTAAGAAAATTGTAACTGATAATTTTGGCGCATAATACTTTTGCTGAAATTTTAATGCTTCCATTCATAACGTTCTTAAGTTGTCATTATTCAGGCCTTCTTTCTGCTTCTTTAATTTTTTATGACTCAATTTAAGTTTAAATTTTAATCCTTGATTTTTAGGTTTAGAGTCCTAATTCTTTTTGATAAGCTGAATTTAACTTGCTTCAAAATCCTCTTCAATTCATTTTTTCGCCCCGTAGAAATTATGTTAAGTATCTTAGCGGCTTTACAAATCACAAATCACAAATCACAAAGCCAAAGATAGCGGCGGCACAAAAACACCTTTTAAGCACATTCCTTTTCTCATAAATTCAGAAACAGTAAAAAAGTAAGTAATGATTCAAGAACTTAAACAACATTACGGTTCACAATTTGAACCTGCACTTATAGAAGAAATTAACAGCATTGCCATTTTTATGGAAGTCCCAGAGGGTGAGGACTTGATTAAGCCAGGACAATACATAAAATCAATGCCTTTATTATTATCAGGAAGTATTAAGATTTTACGCCCAGATAGTGAAGGCGAAGAATTACTGTTGTACCATCTTGAAAAAGGCGATACCTGCGCAATGACTATGACCTGCTGTATGGGAAACACTAAAAGTGAAATTCACGCGGTAACCGAAACCCCTGCAAAGGTATTAATGATACCTATTGGTAAAATGGAAGAATGGTCCAGCAAATACAAGACGTGGCGCAACTTTGTTTTTAACAGTTATCATGCGCGAATGATGGAGCTTTTAGAGAGCGTAGATAACATTGCTTTCAATAATATGGACGAGCGTTTAGAAAATTATATTAAGGATAAGATTAAGGTTACAAACAGTAAGCACATCTACGCTACTCATAAGGAAGTTGCGGCAGACCTGCATACCAGCCGAGTGGTTGTATCTAGATTGCTTAAAAAAATGGAAAACGACCATAAAATCAAATTGCACCGAAGTTTTATTGAAGTCCTGTAACATCGGTTACTAAACTTCAGCTTAAAGCCTATTACATTTGTCTTATAATTAGAAAACGAATGGACATCGTAGAATTTTTAGGGTACGTTGGAGCACTTTTTATAGGTCTGGTTTTAGGTTTAATTGGTGGTGGAGGTTCTATCCTAACGGTACCAATACTGGTCTATGCGCTTTCATTTAATCCGGTAATGGCTACGGCGTATTCTTTATTTGTAGTAGGTACAACATCACTTGTAGGCGCAGTAGAAAATATACGCAAAGGTATGGTGGATGTAAAAACTGCCATCATTTTTGCTATTCCTGCATTTATTGCGGTATATCTTACTAGAGCATTTTTAATACCGGCGATTCCAGACCAACTTTTTCAGATTGCCGATTTAATGGTCACAAAGAACTTGGCTATCATGTTATTCTTTGCTATCATAATGCTGCTCGCATCGGTATCAATGATACGTAACAAACGTAAGGAAACCGGTGTAGAAGCTGTAATTACTTATAATTATCCCCTTATAATTATTGAAGGGATTGTTGTAGGAACCATAACAGGAATAGTAGGTGCCGGTGGAGGCTTTTTGATTATTCCAGCTTTGGTATTGTTCGCTAAATTGCCAATGAAAAAAGCCGTAGCAACCTCACTTTTTATTATTGCCCTAAAATCATTGATAGGGTTCTTAGGTGATGTCCAAAATTTAGAAATTGACTGGAAATTTCTACTTTCATTTACCGCGATTTCAGTTATTGGAATCTTTATTGGGATTTGGTTAAACAAGTTCATTGATGGTAAAAAACTTAAAAAAGCATTTGGCTGGTTTGTACTGGTAATGGCAATTTACATTTTATATAAAGAACTTGTTATCTAATTTAGATTCCCGACTCGCAAAGTAGGTCCACTCAAAATGCTTGCTTATGTATCAAAGGTTACAGGAATTTATGATGACCTAGTTTATTTTTACAGAAAATTTAGAAATTATGACTATTAAACAATTTGAATACAAGCCCCTAGCTCATTATTCTTATGCTATTGTGAGTGATGGTAAGATGGCAGTTATAGACCCAGAAAGGAATCCGCAGCAATATTATGATTTTGCAAAAAACAATAATGCGAAAATTGTTGCTGTAATCGAAACCCACCCGCACGCCGATTTTGTGAGCTCACATTTAGAAATTCATAAAACAACTGGTGCAACCATTTACAATAGTGAAATGTTGGGCGCAGATTATCCGCACAAAGCCTTTGACGAAGGCAATACCATAGAATTGGGAGGTGTAGTGCTAAAAGCTATCAACACACCAGGACATTCGCCAGACAGTATAACAATAGTCGCTACGGAAGGAAATGAAACAGCACTCTTTACAGGCGATACCTTATTTATAGGCGATGTCGGAAGACCAGATTTACGCGAAAAAACGGGTAATATGAGAGCAAAACGTGAAGAACTCGCTGAAATGATGTTTGAAACAATCCAACACAAATTTACAGAACTACCGGATGAAGCAATCGTTTATCCAGCTCATGGTGCTGGTTCGCTATGCGGAAAGAATTTGAGCGATGCTGCCAGCAGTACTTTGGGCGATGAGCGTAATGGGAATTGGGCATTTAAAAAGCAATCCAAACAAGAATTTATGGATACCATACTTGATGGACAACCCTTTATTCCTTCCTATTTTGGGTACGATGTAGATACCAATAAAAACGGAGCGGATAATTTAGAATCTTCCATTGCAAAAGTCCCATTTGCTGAAAATTCTTCTGCTGAAGGTTTAATAGTCGATATGCGAGATGAAGCAACGTTCAAAAGCGGTCATTTAAAAGGGAGCATTAATATTCAAGCAATTTCAGATACTTCAAAGTTTGAAACATGGTTAGGTTCTATTATCAAACCAGAAGATACATTTACATTAGTTATTGATAGCAAAGCAAATATGGATAATCTTTTACATAGAGTGGCAAAAATTGGCTATGAAAAACTGCTCAAAAAAGTCATAACTATTCCAGATGAAAACCTTGAAAAGACAGAAAAACTGGATTTGACAGATTTCAAACAAAATCCTGATAACTACACGATCGTTGATATTCGTAACAAGAGCGAAGTGGAAGAAGGTAAATTTTTTGAGAGTGCAATTTCACATCCTTTAAACGGATTGAGAGACACAGCAAATAAAATTCCGACAAGTAAACCCATCGTGGTGCATTGTGCAGGTGGTTACAGGAGTGCTGCGGGAAGTAGCATTCTTCAGAGGGAATTAGGCGATGTCACGATATACGACTTGAGCGATGACGTAAAACAGTTTCAGAATTAATTTTTATTAGAATTTTAAAATTATGAATTTTATTTATGAACCTTGGCCTTGGTATGTTGCAGGACCACTTATTGCATTGGTGATGTTTGTTTTATTGCTAGTAGGAAAGCAATTTGGGATGTCATCAAATTTGAGAACTGCCTGTGCAGCTATGGGCGCTGGGAAAGCGGCTGATTTCTTTAAATTCGACTGGAAGGCAGAACGCTGGAATTTAATGGTAGTTGTGGGTGCCATAATCGGTGGATTTCTTGCTTCAAATTATATGAGCGATAACACCGTAAAAATAAATCCTGAAGTTGCACAACAACTTGCCAGAGACTATCAAATTACAAGTGCCGGAGAAAGCTATATGCCAACAGAAATTTTTGCAACTGATGCTTTAAGCGACCCTTTTATCCTTGCTGTATTATTAATTGGTGGCTTATTGGTTGGTTTTGGAGCAAGATATGCTGGAGGCTGTACATCAGGTCATGCTATTTCTGGACTAAGCAATCTGCAATTACCTTCCTTAATAGCCGTCATAGGTTTCTTCATTGGTGGGCTCATTATGATTCATTTGATTTATCCTTTAATATTCTAAAACATGAAATACGTCACTTATTTATTTATCGGAATTTTTTTCGGAATTATAATGTTTAAATCTGAAGCAGCTTCTTGGTTTCGTATCTACGAAATGTTCCAATTTGGAAGCTTTCATATGTATGGCATTATTGGTTCTGCTTTAATAATCGGAATCATTGGTGTGCAGGTCATCAAGCAAAAGAATATCAAAACCCTAAACGGTAGCGAAATGAGTTTGAAGCCAAAAAATAAAGGTGTTGCTCGTTACTTGATTGGTGGCATTATATTTGGCTTAGGTTGGGCGCTTGCCGGTGCGTGTCCTGGACCTATGTATGTTCTCGCAGGAGCAGGATATGCATCTATATTAGTCGTTATTTTTGGTGCAATTGCAGGAACATTTTTATACGGAATGATTAAGGATAAACTACCGCATTAGAACTTCAATTCTGAAATAGATCAATTTCAGCTTCGGTCATTTTGAATTAATGCTTATAATCATTCTGTTATAATGTTCTCGAAATAAATTAATCGTATCGTTTTTCCCAGCTACCCAATTAAAAGAGCTACTTTCCGTGCTATGGATTTTTCGCATGATTAAAACGATTTTTTTTAAAAACTCTCTATAGAGATTTAGGTAACAGAAACTTAACTTCATTTTTCTGACCATCTAAACCTTGCTTTATTATTGGCATGGTTTTTATGTTATATTTGTTTTGTATCCATAAGGTACTATTATGAAAAAAACGTTTCTTTTATTAATTGCTCTGATTCTTCCTTTTTGTGTATTAATGGCACAGGAATTAGAAAAGGTAAAGGGTGACCGCAATCTTACCACCAAACAGACTTATGTTGATGAGTTCACAAAAATCGTAGTTGGTGATGAATTTGAGATTGAACTATTTTATAGTAAAACCCCTTCCGTAGAGCTAGAAATAGATGATAACCTTCATGAATTTGTAAATATTGAGGTGAGCGAAGGCATTTTAACTCTGAAACCCGCACGAGAAATTAAGGCAAGATCCATGAACGTAAAAATAAATTATGGTGATAGTTTAAGCGATATCGAGGTGTTTGGTGACGCTGAAATACGCTCACTCACTTCTTTGGAATTAAAAAATTCTAACGTAATGGCCACAGGCTCTTCTCGGGTTTATTTAAATATTAAAGGTGATACCTTTAAATTTGTGGGATTAGAAAAGGTAAAAGCACGACTAAATATTACCTCAAGTTCTGCTACTTTAGAAATGAGTGATAACGCAAAGATAGAGGCTTTAATCAATGCTTCAGAAATAAAGGCCGACCTATATCAACGGGCCAATGCCGATGTTGAAGGCAGTGCTGATAATTTGCAAATACGAGCAGATAACAACTCACAATTTAATGGTAGAGAATTAACTGCAAAAAACAGTAGTGTTATTGCCGAAATTGCTTCTGATGTTTATGTGGAGACTACAGAACAAATCACTTTAGAAATTACGGGTAGTAGCGAAGTCTATCTCTACGGAGATGCAAAAATTACTATCAACAAATTTACTGATACTGCAAAACTTGAGAAGAAAGAGAAGTGATTGAGGTCAATTAAAACAAAAAAAATCCGAAACTTTAAAAGCTTCGGATTTTTAATTTTTGGAATGTCTTCAAATATCAATATTGCGGTGTTACAAATTCAAAGTCAGAATCTACTGCGGCAAGATAGCGTTCTGCGTCAAGAGCCGCCATACAACCTGTTCCTGCTGCCGTAACAGCTTGGCGATATACGTGGTCTGCAGCATCACCTGAGACAAAAACACCCTCGATATCGGTCTTAGCGGTACCGGGCTTATTTTTTATATAACCTGTTTCGTCCATTTCAAGAAAGCCTTTAAAGATATCAGTGTTGGGTTTATGACCAATGGCCACAAAGAAGCCCGTTGCAGGAATCTCATGCTTTTCATCAGTTTGATTATTAAAGACCCGTACTCCGGTAACCACTTGACCATCACCTAAAACTTCATCTGTTTCGGTATTGTAAAGAATCTCAATATTTTTTGTATTTTTTACCCGTTTAGCCATGATTTTAGAGGCTCTAAATTCATCACGTCGAACGAGCATTGTTACTTTTTTACAAAGCTTTGAAAGGTAGTGCGCCTCTTCGCAGGCACTATCTCCAGCGCCAACAATCACGACTTCTTGGTTTTTGTAGAAAAAACCATCGCAAACAGCACAGGCAGAAACACCGCCACCGAGTTTTAAGTATTTTTGTTCAGAATCTAGACCTAGATATTTTGCAGATGCTCCTGTTGAAATTATGACCGTATCGCAATGTATCTCTGTGGTTTCATTGATCCATACTTTATGCACATCGCCTGAGAAATCGACCTTAGTCACCCAACCGTCTCGAACGTCTGTTTCAAAACGTTCGGCCTGTTTTTGAAGTTCTATCATCATCTGTGGCCCGGTAACTCCATCTGGATATCCAGGAAAATTTTCAACTTCGTTAGTCGTCGTTAACTGTCCGCCCGGCTGCGTACCTTGGTATAAAACAGGTTTCATATTAGCTCTTGCAGCATAAATTGCAGCAGTATAGCCCGCTGGTCCAGAACCAATGATAAGACATTTTATATGTTCGATATTTTCTGACATAATTTAAATAGTTTAGAATACAAAAGTAGGAATTTTGATAGAAACCTTACGTTGAATTTGTTAATAGATGTTTGGCAATTTAAGCTGAAAAAAAAGTAAAATTTATAAATATTAGAATTTATAAATTGATTAAGTCACATCCAAGCTTAAGGTTTTAAGTTAAGTTTTATATTTTTTGGGATAATGACTATCATCAATTGGCAATACTTTTATATATTACCATAAAAAAATTTATGTCAATTATTTCAACAAATAAAAACATGATAAAAGTATATTATAGTTCAGAATCTTCAGTAGGTAAACAAACTTTTGGTTACGTAAATGCCTCATATAAAGAAATATTGGCCATTGATGTAACTAAAACTAACGTTACTGGCACACAGTGGAAGGAAATGGCTGAACACTTGGGAATAAGTATTGGAGACTTAGTCGATAAAGAGCATCCCGTTTTCAATGAAAAATTCGAAAAGGATGTCAATTTAGATGAAACTGGATGGATAAAGGTATTAGATGAAAACCCAAGCGTGCTTAATTACCCAGTGGTAATTTTAGGCGAAAAATATTTGCAGATTAAAAACCCCTCAGATATTGAAAAGCAACTTGATCCAAATAGTCAGGGCCTTGATGAGAGAGAACGTCATTAGACTGTATAATTTAATTTAGTTCTTTAGGTAGAAAACTTTCCGAAAACAATTAAAAATATATTTTAAATTTTAGGTGATGCATTAAGAAAAGTAATTTCTAAATTCTTCAATACTTTCTTTTGAAAAGCGGGCAATTATCTTCTATGTTTTATAGTCAGATTTTCGGAAGTGCTCGGCTCTAATATAGAGTCATAAATAATATTATTGTTATAAAATTCTCTGGCAATGGGGTGAGACGTGATATCAAGCACTGAAAAATCATCCTCCTCTTCCTCAATAATTTTTTTAAAATCTTTGCCTAACCACTTATCGAAATTCTCATATTTTAAGACTACAGGCATTAGCTTATTTATATTTTGATGTTCTGCCATGTAAACATTTGATGGGTTCAATATGATAGAAAAAGTTATAAAACCGTCATTGGTGATATTATAGATACCTGCAATACCAAAAGTTTTAAAAGAATTTGAATGAATGTAAATTGGAAAAATTTTCCCCTTATGGAAATAGGAGGCAAAAAATCCAGAAACTAATATACAACAACGTCTCTTCTCTAAAGTTTTTAGATGTTTCTGATTTGTTCTTAAAGCATTGCTGTCTATATTCAAAGTATTTTCAATTTCTTGGAAAACACTCCAATCATCTTTTGCGTCTTGTGGTAACAAACCCCAAATACCAAAATCAACCTTGTTGGAAGATGTATTGAGAACTATTGGTAAAATCTCTTCATTCAGACCGTTTACAATGGGACGCTTCTTATGCAGGTGTGGATATTTAAAGGTCAGATTATATTTAGACTCCACATCCTTAACATTAAAATTATTAGATAATTTATAATACATATAGCTTCTTTTTATAAAGATCAAATTTATTTATGCAACAAGAGACCTTTATGTCTAATAATAGTAACGCATTTGACCCCTTAAACCTGTTGAATACTAAATTTTTACGAAATAGATTAATCAAAAATGTTATACAAATATTTTTTTTTGTCATTACCGTCTAAGTTCTCTGGGTATTTTTGGTATTACACTTTATTCTGAGTGTGTTTGTAAAATATGGAAGCTTTAACATTATTACCAATTAAGGAACAGTTGCTTTTTTCTAAAGTATTCAATTTTGAAAATGTTGATTTATCTGAGTCTTATAATAAGATTTCAATGAATTCATGTTTTGGTAAAGGTTCTATTATAATAAATCAATTTGAAGAACATTTTAAGAGCATTTCAGTTTCGCTTAAAACCAATAAGGTATTAGATTTAGATGTTTCTTTTTTTAATCTCGATGTGTTTACGTTTTTATTCGTCACTAAGGGAAGCTGCCAAGTTCTTTTAAAGACGGATGATGATTTTAAAACTATAGATAAACTTGAATCTATTTCAGGTTTTATAAAAGATCATAACTTAAAAACTTTTAGAATTAAAGAGAATTCTCGGTTTACTTGTCATATTGTTTGTATCGGGAAGGATGCTTTTTTAGACCTTTATAAGAGCCGAATCTTTAAAGGTCAAGATGAGATTATGAACTTAATATCCAAATTAGAAACTAATGTTTATAAGGGTGATTTCAGCTTGGATTTGGTAAAGGAGTTGAAAAAAATCAAAGCTATTAATTCTGATAAATCAAGGTTAAAATTACTTAAATCAAAAGCTAGGAATCAATTGTTGCTCGCACTGCATTTGGACGAGTGTTGCAATAAATTTACCGAGCGTAATTTACCGACCGGTCTAAGTGCTGCTGAATTAAAAAATATTAATCTTGTGGCTGCTTATATTTTTGATAACCCAGGTTTAAACCACCTACAGTCCAAACTATGTAAGCGCTTTTTTATTTCTCAAAGTAAATTACAGTATGGTTTTAAACATGTGCATAAAACTACGGTTACAAATTTCACGAAAAATGTACGATTAGAAAAGGCCGAAAAGCTACTAATAACCTCGCATCTAAATGTCTCTGAAATTGTTTACGCTGTTGGTTTTACGAGTAGAAGTTACTTTAGTAAGATTTTTAAGCTTAGTTATGGATTGAGCCCAACACAGTATCGCTTGGAATATATAAAACAAAAACTTTTAGTTCTGGCATAAATTATTTTTTAAAAATCTTAGTATAGTTAAAATTCTAAATTCCATAAAAAGAACTATAATCTTTGCATAGCAATCATTTTAATTCATAAAAAAAGCTTCGGAATATTCCGAAGCTTCAGTTTTAGTGTTCTAAAATATTTAATCTACTGCATCTTCCACATCGTCTGCAACATCTTCAACAGCATCTTCCACATCGTCACTTTCTTTAGTTTCTCTACAACTTGTTATAAGCGTTGACATTGTGAATAAGACTAAGAACAATCTTGATAATTTTTTCATAATTAAGAGTTTTTATATTAAGGTTAAAAAATTATTTAAATGCACTTTTTAATAAAGATAGTACAAATAATACTATAAAGATATAGAACACGATTTTAGCAATTCCGGCTGCAGCTCCAGCAATCCCTCCAAATCCTAGAACGGCCGCTATAATTGCAATGACAATAAAAATGATAGTCCAACGTAACATAATAATTAATTTTGGTTAAATAACCTGTCTTTCAAGTTATAACGAAATGTATTCATATTATCATTGGTTTTTTATCTCATTGCAAAATCATGTTGACTTAAAAGCTATAAAATTAATATTGACAAAAAAAAACCGCCTAAAAAGACGGTTTTGATTTTAAAATATATACTGAATTCTATCTTAAATCTTCTAAAGATTTAATATTTGAAAGTCCAGATTCTATAGTGTTTTTCTGAGAATTCAATAGTGTTTTTGTACTTGAAGGCAAACTAGTTTCAGATAGTACATCTTCATACTCTTCGACAGCGGCTTTTTCGCCTCTAATTGCTTCTTCTAACATAGATTCCTCATTGTCTCCACTAAATAATGCTTTGACGTTCATCCAAGTTCGGTGAGCTGAACCAGCAACGCTTCCTCCTTTATCAACTTTTTGACCGAAAGAAGTAATTTCAGACTTTAGCTCGTGCCCAAAATTATAACGCTCTTGCGCCTTTTGATTAAAATACGATTTCAAGGCAGAGTGTTCTATGTTTTCCGCAGCATTTTTAAAACCCTTTTCGGCATCGTAAGTTTTTTCTAATAATTCATTCAATTTATTTCCGACTTCTTCTGTGTAAGTACTCATATAATATCTGTATTTAAATTTTGAAATGACTTTTTTAATGATGTGCATTTTTTGGCATCAACAAACAAGTTATTACTGTTTATACTTACAAGTTACTTTGGTTTTGCGATTGAGATTAATGCTTATCAATCCAAAATTAGCCTGAAAAGGAATATTAAGTGATTTTTAACTAATCCCGGTTTTTTTAATCAAAGTGTTAAGCAACTTTTAGGTTGAATTTTTCTAAACGCCAAAAGTTTTGCTTTGCAAGCACGTTATAAGTTAATGATTTAAATTAAAATAAAATAATCTAGTCTGAACGATTTTGGAGATTTTATATTTTAGTGATAAGTTCTACTGTATAGTTCTTTTATTTAATAGTTTTAAACATCTCGCAAATCTATTTTTAATTTATGTTATATATAAAAAAAACCTCAGTAATGAAGAACATTACCGAGGCCTAACCAACCAATCTTCTTTAGAAAGAAGTAATTACCAATACTAGTAATTATTTAAATATATTTAAAATATGTTTTCTTACAGTGCTGTATTGAGCTCCAGATTAACCCAATTCCATTTGAGATATAATTTAATTTGTTTTTTATAATTATGAGAGAAAATGTGCTTTATCATGTTTAATGTTGACTCAAAAATATTTTACCTAACTAAATTCATTCTATTTCACTGATTATCAGCAGAAAATAATGATAGGCTTAAATCGAGGTAATTTAGTAATTCATTTAAATCAATTTTTGGCGTAAATTGCAAAAGCAACTAACTTATTTATAAATGATTGATATAGAAATACATCCGCACACAGCTGCGGAAAGTTTAAAATTACTGCAAGAGAAAATTGGCGGAACATTCACCGAAGAGTCCAACAAATGTATTTTAAATGTTGATAATGATATTGCTAAGGGTAGAATAATTTATTCTGAATTTGATTGGGGTGTACATTATATGGATTTGAAAATTAAGTTCTATGAGGATTTTACAATACATTCACATTCTGATGATTTTAATCCCTTGCGTTTTTTATATGTAATGAAAGGTCACATACGGCATCGTTTTGGTGTTGATAATACGGAAAGAAAGGTCGAGCGGTTTCATTCTCTAATATTTACGAATAATTCTGAAGGAGATAATTTTTTAGTTTACCCGGTAGATACCTTGTGTCACATTAATTTAATTCAGATAGAAAGAAAATCTTTTCTAAAAAGAAAAAACACAAATATAGCATCATTAAATAAAACACTTCATGATGTATTTGTAGATAAAGATCACGATAATAGATTTTCACACTATGGAAGTTTAAATCTACAATTGGGAGATTTTATAAATGAAATAGACGAATTAGAAAGCGAAGGAGAAGGAATGGTCAATGTGCTTAAAACGGAGGCACTGGTTTATCAGATACTTTCATTTCATATTCAGCAGCATAATAAGTTTTACGAAGGTGTTCCATTACCGACATCCTTATCTAATAGAGAATTAAAAATTATCAGGAAATTGGGTAATGCTATTATTAAGAATCCTTCGTTTGCATATAATCTAGACGATTTATCACAAGAATCTGCTTTATCACAAGCTAAATTACAAGAGGGTTTTAAGTTTTTATACCACAGAACAGTTACTGAATACGTTAGACATATCAGGCTAGAAAAAGCCAGGGACTTATTGAATACGGACGATTTGAATATATCCCAAGTTGTTTATTCTATAGGCTTTACGAGTCGAAGTTATTTTTCAAAAATATTCAAGGAAAAATATAATATAACACCCAATGAATATAGAAAGAATGTTCAGCGCAGTGTTGGTTCTGGAGAGGTTACTGTTTGAAATAAAAAAAACTCATCTATTTGATGAGTTTTTTTAATAGTACGAAAATGCCATATTTACCAGCTAATTTCAGGCCGCTTTTCATCCAGCCCAAAGGTTTTAAATCGTCTTTGTAATCTTCTTTTACAATTATAAGTTTTTGATAAGCAATTTCGCGCTCAATACTTAAGCGTTCTAAATGATAATCTATTTCTTCGTAACTTGAATACATATAATTTACTTAAAGAATTTTTTAGACAAATTTTTAATGATTGTATTGTCAATATACTTTGATAATAAAAATGCAATAATTGTTATCACCAATAAAATACCGCCCACAATCAAAAACCCAAGTGATAACGATTCGAGAGCATTTCCGATTGCAAATGCTCCGGAAATGGAAACAAATATAATTACCAACATTAGCAGAATACTGTAAATTAATAATTTACTAAAATAGCTAAGTCCAATTGCCGTTTGTTTAAACAGCTTTAATTTAAAATAATCGCGAGAAGCAATAAAATACTTCTCGCCAATATTTGTTGCTTTATCTGTTGTTTCGTTTATAGAATTGAATAAACTCATACGTTAATATCAGATACTTTCGAATTTTTCTGTAAATTTTTGTTTTTCGATTTAAGTTCTGATAATTTTCTTTCTAATGTGGTAATAACATCATCAGCCTTATGACTAGCATCAGAAACAATATTTTCCATCTTTTGGTCTAATGTCTCTTTCTTTGCAGACATTGTAGATGTAACAGTATCTCGTAAAGTTGTCGCTCTGTCAGCTAACCTATCTTTAGTATGAACTGCTTCATCAGCAATCTTTTGTCTGGTCGTTGTTCCTTTGTCAGGTGCAAACAATATACCTAATGTTGCTCCAATTGCTGTTCCAGCTAATATACCTAGTAATGCACTACTTTCTTTTCCCATGTCTTTATAAATTTAATGATTAGTAATACTTACAAAGTACGAATTTTTACCTTACTAAGCTTAACTCATTAACTTCAATTCTTGACGAGAACAAAAGTTTAGCATAAGTTAACTATTAAGGCTTTAGCGTTAACATTTTTTTGAGATTTCATCTATCTTTAACAAAGGAACTAAGATAATAGTGCGTAAAAAGAAATCTATACCAACGAAGCTATAATTTCTGCACGATACAGAAGTTACAAACAGATGTCATAGCAATATTACAGGGTGAGATTCGATAATCTGTGGCTGACAGAGTTATTCAATCGGTAATAATTCTTATTTTGTGTAAAGTAATATAATCTTAGAGCGACTATAATTAGATTAATCAAACAGTATGAACATAAACACTATAATTTGAAATTATAGTTTTGCTTAAATTTGAAACCAAATAAAAACCAATTTTATGAAATTTGTAAAAGAAGATGAAGAAAAGCGTAATGATTACATCCTACAAAAGGATGAGACCACTAAGAAAACTTCAATATTTGTAATTGTTATGTTGGTAGTCTTAATTATCGCCGTTATTGGCTCTGGCTTATATTTCTTTACTCAATAATAGCTGAAATTTGAAAAATAAAAAGCCAAGGTCCCTCAACCTTGGCTTTCATCATTTGCTTTTGTTTTGTGGTAGATTCAGGGTCTCTAAGTCTTAACACATGCAAATATTAATTAATTAATCCATTGAACTAAAAATAAATTTCTAGTACATGTCAAAGATAAAATCATATTTGAATTAATTAGTTAAAATACATTATTAATCGATGAAATACATAAATATTTAACATTTATCGACCAAATAACATTTTTTATCGATTAAAACAATATGTTATTTAAATAAGAAATGTATTTAAACATCCTGATTTAAGCATTATTTTGGTACCTATATTATGTTACAACATGAAAAATAGCTCATTCTTATTTGCATTTCTATTAATAGCAGCTTCAATATTAATTGTTGATGCTCAAGAAAACTCAATAATTAAAACAGATATATCCATTAATAAATATATCGACGGCACTTTAATTAAGCCCGATACTTCAAAAGCAGTTGTTTTAGCAATAATTATTGCAGGCTCAGGACCAACCGATAGAAATGGGAACCAGAATTTGATGAGAAATAATTCCCTTAAAAAATTAGCGGAAGGTCTTATCTAAAAGTAATATTGCCACATTTAGGTACGACAAGCGTGTTGTAAAACAGATAAAAACCAAAAAAATCGATCCCAATACCATGTTCGATGATTTTGTTACTGATGCCGAATCCGTTATTGATTTTTTCAAAAAAGATTCCAGTTATTCTAAGATATATGTTATTGGCCATAGCCAAGGTAGCTTAGTAGGTATGCTTGCCGCTGAAGAGGATATTGATGGTTTTATTTCTCTTGCTGGTGCAGGACAACCCATAGATGACATCATTGTGAGTCAAATTGCGGGTATGGACCCGTCCTTAATTGAGGGAGCTAAGGAAGCCTTTGCAAGTATAAAGCAAGGAAAAACAGCAACAGATTATCCTGTAGCTCTTAATTCTATTTTTAGGGAAGATATTCAGCCCTTTATGGCGAACTGGATGCAGTACAATCCTACGGAGATTATCAAGGCCTTAAAAATTCCAATACTTATAGTTAATGGAACTAAGGACCTCCAAGTTTCTGAAGAGGAAGCGCAACTACTGAAAAACGCTTCTGAACAAGCAGAAATTAGATTCATCAAAAACATGAATCATGTTTTGTTCACTATAGAAGGAGATACGCTTGAAAACTCTAAAGCTTACAATGAATCTTCACGACCAATTTCCGAAGAACTTTTAGATTGTATCATTAATTTTATTCAAAAAAATTAATTGGAAATTCTTAAGCCAAATTATAGATTACCATTAATTTCTAGATTGTAAAATTAAAAAAGCGCCTCAAAGAAGAGGCGCCTTTTCACTAACTAACCAACCAAATCATAAATGTTACTCCGCTAGACGGGGTAATCACTCCCCTTTTAACATCATCATATACATTTACAATTAGTATTATGCAAACGCTGTGCCAAAACCAATTTGTGAATTAAAAGTTTTGTTATATCTTTATGATATTAATTTAATATCATATTGAATAACTTTTAAATCCAATCAAATGAAAGAAGAAAAAATCATTGTCCCAACAAATGGCTATGCCATACTGTTTCTGTTTTTGTTATTATTTTTTGGTGGTATCGCAGCCATCGTAGTTTTTAAAAGTCCTTTATATCTTATTGCACCAGTTATGGCATTGTTTTTTGCACCGGGTTTTATTATGGTTCAGCCCAATAGTTCCCGCGTCTTATTGCTTTTTGGTAAATATATTGGCACTGTCAAGCAGAATGGCTTTTATTGGGTCAATCCCTTTTATACCAAAAAGAAAATTTCACTGAGGGCAAGTAATTTTGATAGCGAGCGGTTAAAGGTTAATGATAAACTAGGCAACCCAATAATGATAAGCACCATTTTGGTATGGCGCGTTAAAAACACTTACAAAGCCGCCTTTGATGTTGATAACTACGAAAATTTTGTTCGTGTACAAACCGATGCCGCAGTAAGGAAATTGGCGAGCATGTATCCCTATGACAATTTTGCCGATGAAGGTCTGGATGAAGATATTACGCTAAGATCAAGTGTAAATGAAGTTAGCGAAGCACTAGAAAAAGAAATCGACGAACGTTTAACCACTGCTGGGATTGAAGTCCTCGAGGCTAGAATAGGGTATTTGGCTTATGCTAATGAAATTGCCAATGCTATGCTCAAAAGGCAACAGGCCACAGCAATTGTAGCGGCTCGTCATAAAATTGTAGAAGGCGCAGTAAGTATGGTAGAAATGGCATTAAATGAACTGAGTAAGAAAAATATTGTGGATTTAGATGACGAGCGTAAAGCTGCTATGGTAAGTAATCTCATGGTTATACTCTGTGGTGACAAAGATGCCTCTCCAGTTTTAAATACGGGTACTTTAAATCATTAAAAGCCGTCTCGATGATTATGCTTAATAACTGGTATGGCTTTGGGAACTCTAAATATGTCATTAAAGAACGAATTGAAATACTGAACTGCTAAGCCATAATATTAATGATATCCTTATATTTTAAAACTAAAAATGTTATGAAAATTAAATCACTCTTCATTTTAGCAACAATTTCGTGTTGTTTTGGACAGCTTATTAATGGGCAGAACCAGATTATTTCAGAAGAAATCCTTATCAAAAATGACAGTGTACAATTGCCGGGCACCCTTACCTATAATTCAGAAGATGGCCCCCAGCCTCTAATTATCTTTGTGCATGGTTCGGGCAATGTTGACCGTAATGGGAATCAAGCCATGATGAATTCTAATGCCAATTATATCAAAATATTAAGCGATAGCTTGGTCAATAGGAATATATCCTTTTACAGATTTGATAAACGTACTGCAACGTCAACAAATATTCCTTTTATTATAAATAACATGATTTTTGAGGCCTTTGCAGAAGATGTTGATTTGGTCGTAAATTATTTTAAGGAAGACAAACGCTTCAGTTCGATAACACTTATTGGTCACAGTCAAGGTTCATTGGTTGCCATGTTGGTAAAAAACGACCATGTATCCAAATATATATCATTGGCTGGCCCAAGCAAACCCATTGATGTATCTATTATAAAACAGGTGCAAGCTCAAAATGGAGATTCCTTAGCCACTATTGTAAAATCGCATTTTAAAGAACTTAGTAATACGGGAACTATCGAAAATATTGACCCAAATTTAATGGGATTATTCAACAAACCGACCCAACCATTTATAAAATCCTGGATGGCTTATAATCCTTCGGAAGAAATCAAGAACCTAAAAATACCGGTATTAGTATTAAATGGTGATAAAGATCTACAGGTTTCTACCGCCGAGGCTGAAGAACTTCATGCCGCACTCCCAAGCTCAGAATTGAAAATCATCAAAGATATGAACCACGTCCTCAAAACTATAACTGATGACAGTGACAACCTCAAATCTTATTCGGTGGAGACATATCCATTATCAACAGAATTGGTAAGTACTATTGAAGCCTTCGTTAAAAAATAATTATGGCAAAAAAGAAAGCATTTGCACTACGGGTTAATGAGGATATGCTCAAGGCAATTGAGAAGTGGGCTGCTGATGAATTTCGAAGTACCAACGGTCAAATTGAATGGATACTCATGCAATCTCTCAAAAAGCAAAACCGTGAGCCAGATATCCAACCCAAAGACCAGAAGAAAAATACCGATGATAAAAGCGACTCTTAGATAGTCGCTTTTTTAATAGCCTGAATTTTGTAATTTGCGATTTGATTTTTTCTCTATGGATACTACGCCGTTTTTTACAGATGACACCATTGTTTTTGGACTTTTGATGCTCGCATTGGGATTCGTTTTTTTAACCGAATCCATAAAAACAGGATTTTGGCCGAAATTCTATAAAATAGTCCCCGGACTTTTTTTGGCCTATATGATTCCCGCGGTGCTGACTACATCAGGGCTAATCGCCCCAGAATGGAAAACCGTTTTGGAGAATGGAGATATTGTAGAAGGAAAAACCAATCTTTATTACGTGGCAAGCCGTTACTTACTTCCCGCGGCATTGGTTTTAATGACCTTGAGCATTGATTTAAAAGCGGTTTTCAATTTGGGTTGGAAGGCATTAATTATGTTTTTTACAGGAACAGTTGGTATTGTCATTGGTGGGCCTATTGCTATATTATTGATAGCATCAATTTCTCCCGAAACTGTCGGTGGGGTAGGACCTGATGCTGTCTGGCGAGGATTATCAACTTTGGCCGGAAGCTGGATAGGGGGTGGTGCCAATCAAACAGCCATGTTGGAAATTTATGGATACAATCAAGCTAAATACGGTGGGATGGTTTTTGTGGATATTGTTGTTGCCAATATCTGGATGGCAGTAATTCTTATTGGGATTGGCAAACGCGACCGTATTAATAAGTGGCTAGGCGCAGATACCGCTTCAATTGAGGCGCTAAAAGAAAAAGTTTCTAAATTTTCAGAAAAGGTTAAGCGTAATCCTTCATTGTCCGATATTATGATTATCGCCGCCATTGCCTTCGGTACGGTAAGTTTGGCTCATTGGGCGTCAAATTTTTTAGCACCGTTCTTTAGTGGAATTGTCAATAGTATAGAAAACCAAACCTTAAGAAACATTTTCACCTTTTTGGATTCGAAATTCTTTTGGATGATAAGCGTCTCAACCCTAATTGCAGTATTACTCTCATTTACAAAAGCCAAATCTTATGAAGGTGCTGGTGCCAGTAAATTTGGGAGCGTTTTTATCTATATATTGGTGGCCACTATCGGTATGAAAATGGATTTAACCCTAATATTTGAAAATATAGGGCTTATTGCCATTGGTGTAGTCTGGATGAGCATCCATGCTTTATTGCTTATCGGTATCGCAAAACTCATTAAGGCCCCTTATTTCTTTCTTGCCGTAGGCAGTCAGGCAAATGTTGGGGGAGCAGCTTCGGCACCTATTGTTGCAGCCGCCTTTCATCCATCTTTAGCAACTGTGGGCGTTCTATTGGCTGTATTTGGTTATGCCATTGGTACGGTTGCCGCTATTGGCTGTACCATCTTGTTGGAGTTGGCGGCACTTAGTTAAAGTCAACTTGAAAATATGTGTTTCCAGTTTGAAATTTAATTTTTGGTTCTGAAATTTCAGGAAAGAATTTCATGAGACATTTTAAATCACGTTTGATTGAGTATAACAATAAATTTATAAGATATTTGCGCCTTTAAAATCAAGATTAAATGAAACAGTTTATTGCATTAGGTATAGTGTTCTTACTTTTAAGTTGTGCTACGGAAGAAAAGCATGAATTTACTCTCAAAGGTAATATTGAGGGCTTAAAAAAGGGGACTGTTTATCTTCAAAAACAGCAAGATTCAACAATGGTTACTCTAGATTCACTTAGTATAAATGGAAACCCCAGCTTTGAGTTACATTCAGATTTAACTGAGCCCGAACTACTATTTCTAAAGTTAGATAAGAACGACGACGACGATGGTACCGTTGTTTTTTTTGCGGATAAGGGCATTACTGAAATTAGCTCTACCCTAAAGAATTTTAATTACGATGTTAAGATTCAAGGGTCAAAACAGCAAGAAGTTTTAGAGGAATATCTATTAATGATGTCAAAATTCAATGATAAAAATTTGCAAATGATTAAAGAAAGCTTAGAGTCGCAAAGGGTTGAAGACACCACCAAAATCAGTGCGCTCCAGAAGGATTTTGATAATCTTTTAAAACGAAAATATCTTTACACCATAAATTTTGCGGTCAACCATAAGGACAGTGAAGTTGCTCCTTATTTAGCACTTAGCGAAATTTCAAACACCAGCGTCAAATTTTTGCAACAGATTTATGATGCGCTTGATGAATCAATTAAAGATTCAAAATACGGCAAGGAGTTATTAGAGCTTATTGCTGCGAGAAAAGCCGATTTTAATTGATAAAGTTCTGAAAATAAGAAAATGCCATTTGAGATCTCAAATGGCATTTTTTGATGAGCGAGTAAAATACTCGAATTCATTGGATTAAATTTTCCGAAGAAATTTTAAATAGACTTTAGCTCAAGGCATTTACTTTATCAATGAGTACTCTGCCTTTAGTTTCCAAATCGCTGTGAATGGATTTGAAATGTGCTTTTTTATTCTCAACGTCTTTAGCGTTGACCTTTGCAATTAATTCATCAAAAGTCTCAATAGACTCATCTATAATTGCCTCGCTTTCCTTAGTGTCTTTTTTTGGGTTCTGTAATTCCCAAACATAAACTGCCTCTATGATATCGCCCAAGACAAAATTGATGTCTTTTTTAAGGTCTCTTACATTTGCCATAATTTCTTGGTTTTAGTTTTGCGCAAAAATAGATAATAATAAAGAATAACGGTTCTCTAAAAGGTTAACATAAACTAAAAATATCAGTCTATATATATTTCAAGTAGTTTTGCATTTTTAGACTCTAGCGTGTAATCTTGAATATTTGCGGGTAATAATAAGGTCTGTCCAGATTTTAGATTTTCAGCATAATTATTTACGGTAAGTTTTGCCTCGCCATCAACGCACATATATATAATGAACGAATCGTTTTGGTTTTGCCTTTTAATAGGTTTCGTTAAAGTTAGGTAGTTGGTCGTAAAATAAGGACAGCCCACCATAATATTAGATTGATTTTCAGTTTTTTCATAATTGACCCTAAAATCGTTCTTCATTTCAAAATCAAAAGCATCTATTGCTATATCATTATGTAATTCCCGTTCATTGCCTTTGGCATCTTTGCGGTCCCAATCATAAACGCGATAGGTAACGTCGCTGGTCTGTTGTATTTCGGCCAGAAGTACTCCTCCTCCAATGGCATGGATTCTACCAGATTCGATAAAGTAGGTGTCTCCGACTTTTACAGTTTCAAAATTTAAAATTTCGGTCAGGCGTTTTTGCTCCAAATGTTTTAAGTAGGTTTCGGCAGTCATATTTTGATTAAATCCAACAATCAGCTTAGCATCACTATCGGCTTGCATAACGTACCACATTTCTGTTTTGCCGAAAGAGTTATGGCGTAATTTTGCCAATTCATCATTTGGGTGCAATTGCACCGATAAATCTCTTTTAGCATCAATGAACTTTATCAATAATGGAAATTCATTGCCAAAACGCTCATAATTCTTCTTTCCAATCAAATCGGCACCATAATTTTCCAGCAACTGGTTTAAAGACTGTCCATTTAATTCGCCATTACTAACTAACGAGACGCTATCCTTTACGCCGCTCAATTCCCAACTTTCACCTACATCAGTATGTTTTGAAGGCTTGTTCAAAATAGTATGGAGTTTCTCGCCGCCCCATATCTTTTGTTTCAAAATGGGTTTAAATTTTAGTGGATAAAGTTTAGTTCTCATTTTCCGGAATAGCTTACAAAATTGCGTGGTGTCTCATAAAGTGTTATGCTGACCTCGAAATCTGGGTCAAGTTTTGGTTTTATTTTGTTATAGATAACTACCACAATATTTTCAGCAGTTGGGTTCAAGTCCTTGAACTCCGGTACTTCCACATTTAGATTTTTATGGTCAAAGGCATCTTCAACTTCAGATTTGATAATATCCTTTAAGACTTTCATATCGATAACATAGCCTGTTTCTTTATCTATTTCTCCAGTAACGTGCACAATGAGTTCATAGTTGTGACCGTGAAAATTCGGATTATTACATTTTCCGAAGATGTCGTTATTTTTTTCAAAACTCCAATCTTTTCGGTATAAGCGATGCGCCGCATTAAAATGTGCCTTTCTGCTAACTGTAACCTTCATAGTCTTGTAATATTAATATGACCGTAAAATTTATCAAAAATAATCTTAAACCAAGCGGTATAAATTTCGGGATGTTCCGCCATGTCCGCTTTAACAGCTTCCAAATCCATCCATTTGTATGCGGCAACTTCGTCTGGATTAATATTTGGAGCGTCATTATACTGACCTATAAGTATATGGTCAAACTCATGCTCGGTAAGTCCGTTATCAAAAGGAGCTTTGTAGATAAAGGAAATAGATTCGGTAAGTTCTGTAACAAAACCCATTTCTTCCATCAATCTGCGTTTGCCAGCTTGGATATTGTTCTCGCCCTCACGTTGATGGCTGCAACAGGTGTTGGTCCATAATAATGGAGAATGGTATTTATGTTTGGCGCGTTGCTGTAGCATTAATTCGTTTTTATCATTAAATATAAAAACTGAAAAAGCTCGGTGCAGCAAAGCCTTTTCGTGAGCTTCGATTTTGGGCATTGTCCCAATTTGCTCATCATTTTCATTTACAAGAATTACACGTTCTTCTGTCATAGTTAACAAAAATAACAACTAAAAATCACAATCCGGACTTTAATTAAACTGTGGGTTTAAATTTGATTCATTTTAACTTTACATTAGTAAATGAACGCCAGGTCTAAAGCCAAAATATCTGGGAAATAACTATTTTTGCACTCAATTTTATGCAGCATGAGTTTTATAAAAGAAATCAATAGACGCCGAACATTTGGGATTATATCTCACCCCGATGCCGGGAAAACCACTTTAACCGAAAAACTGTTACTTTTTGGTGGTGCTATTCAAGAAGCTGGAGCTGTGAAAAGCAACAAGATAAAAAAGGGGGCTACTAGTGATTTTATGGAAATTGAACGCCAGCGTGGGATTAGTGTAGCAACTTCTGTGCTCGCCTTTGAATATGATGGCACCAAAATAAATATATTGGATACTCCCGGCCATAAAGATTTTGCCGAAGACACCTTTAGAACCTTAACCGCTGTTGATAGCGTAATTGTTGTTATTGACGTTGCAAAAGGAGTGGAGGAGCAGACCGAAAAGTTGGTAGAGGTTTGCCGAATGCGCAATATCCCCATGATTGTATTTATCAACAAAATGGATCGGGAAGGTAAGGATGCTTTTGACTTGTTGGATGAAATAGAGCAGAAGCTAGGACTAAAAGTCGTACCACTGAGTTTTCCAATCGGGATGGGTTATGATTTTAAAGGTATTTACAATCTTTGGGAGCAAAATATAAATCTCTTTAGTGGCAATAGCCGAAAAGATATTGAGGAGACCATAGAGATCAATGATTTGGCTTCGCCAGAATTGAATGAACTTATCGGTGATAAAGCGGCAAATACATTACGCGAGGAGATAGAATTGGTAGAAGGTATTTATCCCAAATTCAACAAGGAGTCTTATTTAAATGGGGAGCAACAGCCTGTTTTTTTTGGTTCAGCATTAAACAATTTTGGAGTTAGGGAGTTGTTGGATTGCTTTGTAGAAATTGCACCAAAACCTAGGCCAAAACATAGCGAAGAGCGTCTGGTTAAACCTGATGAGAAAAAATTTACGGGTTTTGTATTTAAGATTCACGCCAATATGGATCCCAATCACAGAGACCGTTTGGCGTTTATCAAAATTGTTTCGGGTGAGTTTAAGAGAAATACGCCCTATCTGCACGTTAGGCATGACAAGAAACTAAAGTTCTCAAGCCCGAACGCTTTTTTTGCTGAGAAGAAGGAAATCGTTGATATTTCATATCCAGGAGATATTGTAGGATTGCACGACACGGGGAATTTCAAAATTGGGGATACCTTAACTGAAGGCGAACATATAAATTACAAAGGGGTTCCAAGTTTTTCGCCTGAACATTTTAGATATATCAATAATGCAGACCCGATGAAATCAAAACAGCTAAATAAAGGTATTGACCAGCTGATGGATGAAGGTGTGGCACAATTATTTACATTAGAATTGAATGGTCGAAAGGTTATAGGCACTGTTGGAGCATTGCAATACGAAGTCATACAATACCGATTGGAGCATGAATATGGTGCAAAGTGTACTTATGAAAATTTAAATGTTTACAAAGCGTGTTGGGTAGAGCCAAAGGATTTTAAGAGTCAAGAATTTAAAGATTTCCTACGAGTGAAAAATAGGTTTTTAGCAAAAGATAAGCGCAATCAACTCGTGTTTCTAGCGGACTCTCAATTTTCTCTTCAAATGACCCAACAAAAGTACCCGAACATAAAATTTCATTTGACTTCAGAATATGAATCCATAGAACACTAGCCTGTTTTTTTACAGAGCATTAATAATTTAATGCTTTTGGAAAGTGAAGATTTTTAACACAATTAAACTTTGAAAATATAGAATTTTTTAAAATGGTTTAAACCGAAAATGAAATTCTTGGAATAAATTTGGTTTTTAATCGATGTTTTTATACTTTTAATCGATATTTATTACTATTTAGATTAACCCCAAAACAATCTACCTATGAAAACAATGCCTAACGTTTTCAGTAATTCAGAAATTACTGTAACCTACAAACCCCGTCAATGTATTAACGCTGAGCGTTGTGCAAATGAGCTCTCCAATGTTTTTAGAAACACGGTCATCCCGTGGATAGATTTAGACGGCGCAACGACTAATGAAATCGTTCGTCAGGTTGAGAAATGTCCTTCTGGAGCATTGACTTATGCATATCAAGATAAAAAACGCAAAACTAAATTGAAGATAAATCGCCGTTTGAAAAAGGCTATATAAGCTAAAATAATTCTATTAACGACAAAAATATTCGATGAAATGCACATTTAATTGGTTTTATCGATAATTATTTTTATTATTGCTTATAATTCTAAGTTTTGCTGCAACCAACACAACCTTGTTCCATTGACAATCGATTACAATATTAAAGATATAGACCTGGTTGCCAATGGGATATTTCAAAATTTAGAGTCCAAAACCATCGTTTTTAACGGTGAGATGGGATCGGGAAAAACCACCTTAATCAAGGCTTTGGCGAAAGTATTAGGTTGTAATGATGAAGTGAAAAGTCCAACGTTCTCTATAGTCAATGAGTATAAGTTAAATGACAAAAACATATATCATTTTGATTTGTATCGAATTAAAACTGAAGAAGAGTTGATGGATATAGGATTTGAAGATTATTTTTACCATGATAATTGGATATTTATAGAATGGCCAGAACGGGCCGAAGGGTTAATCCCACATAAATTTGATACAATTGAAATAAAAATTAAAAGTAATTTTTCAAGAATAATAATGTTGAACCCAAATACAAATAAAACAGAACAGAAGCTATAAAACAGGCTGAAAAATAGAAAATAATTTACAGCGGCATACCCCACTATACTTATAGACTACGGAAAAACCGTAATTGAAAGGTGATTTTAAGGCGTTTTTTAACAAGCGTATTAACAGATTAAGTCCAACACAGCATATATATTTGTGTTATTAATTAATCTAAATCCCTTAATATTATGAAAACAAAAAAGTATTTAATCGCATTGGCGATTTTCGGTGGAATGTTGTTCACAGCTCAAGCAACTGATTTAATTGACTTAAATGGACAGACTACTACACAAATCGACAAAAAGAATCTTAGAATTCCAACAGCAAGGATAAACCTGTATTCAAAAAAGGAATTATTATTGGGACTATAGTTGGTATTTTTATCGCAACTAGTCCCTTATTTGTTTTATTTATACGAAAGTGTTCCAGATCAAAAGGTTTGGAACACTTTTTTATTTAATTATAATAGTGAAATTGCCGGAAGTGCAAATTTACAATGTGGATATTATGGGGTAATTTATTCCTCTAATTTTTTTTTTTATTTGGTTTTTTACAAGTCGTCATTGGTGGTATCATGCCATTTTAGTTCCAATTGCCATGTTTTCTTACCAAATAATTGGAGTTTTAAATGATGACATTATATTCTTGATAAATTTCATCTGATATTTATGGTTCCCATTATGGCTATTGTAGTACCATCCATCTATTTAATTAGAGCTAAAATGTTTAATAAAATTAATAAAGCTAGAAAGACCATGAAGGAGCTTGAAGAAGAGTTTATGGTGAAACCAAAAGGGTTTATGGGAACTTTGAAGCAGTATTTTTAAAAAAATATATTATTCTATTTGAATTCTTAGTGCTGAATTGATATTTTTTATTTTTAGACAACACCTTATTTACTTTATTATCCATTACAATTTATTATTCGTAAATTCAATTCTTAATTTAAAGATGTAATGAGCGAATCCCTCTCCCCGTTTACAAAAGCCCAATTAATGCCCCAGGAAGAAATGCTTGAGGTTTTTAAAACGAAGGGCGAACTCTTCATAGGTATTCCCAAAGAAACTCATTTTCAAGAAAAACGCGTTTGCTTAACTCCAGATGCTGTATCAGCATTAGTGTCTAACGGACATCGTGTTATGATAGAGGCAGGAGCGGGTAAAGGTGCAAACTTTAGGGATAAAACATATAGTGATGCTGGTGCTGAGGTTACTAGAGATACCGCAAAAGTGTTTTCTTGCCCTATCATATTGAAGGTCGAACCTCCTTCTCTGGGTGAAATTGAGATGATAAATCCACAAACCTTGCTCATTTCGGCATTGCAACTTAAGACCCAGTCTAAATCTTACTTTGAGGCTTTGGCCTCAAAACGCATTACAGCTTTAGCTTTTGAATTTATAAAAGACGACGATGGGGCTTATCCCGCCGTACGATCACTTAGCGAAATTGCCGGTACAGCATCTGTGTTGATTGCCTCAGAATTATTATCAAACGTTAATGGTGGCAATGGACTTATGTTCGGTAATATTTCTGGAGTGCCACCCATTGAAGTCGTAATTATTGGTGCGGGTACAGTGGGAGAATTTGCTGCACGGTCTGCAATTGGTCTAGGTGCAAACGTTAAGGTATTTGATAATAGTATTACAAAATTACGCCGAATCCAATCCAATCTCAATCAAACAATCTATACTTCTACATTGCAACCAAAAAATCTCATTAAAGCATTAAAACGTTGTGATGTTGCTATAGGTGCGGTTCGTGGAACCAACAGAGCGCCAATTGTTGTCACCGAGGCGATGGTCAATGTCATGAAAGCAGGTGCCGTGGTTATTGATGTGAGTATCGATATGGGCGGTTGCTTTGAAACAAGTGAGGTGACCAATCACGACAAGCCCACCTTTGAGTACAATAATGTTACTCATTATTGCGTCCCAAATATTCCTGCACGCTATTCTCGTTCTGCCTCTGTTTCCATCAGTAATATCTTTACACCTTATCTGCTTAAAATCGGTGAAGATGGAGGTATAGAAAATTCCATCAGGTTTGACCGAGGTCTAAAAAACGGATTATATTTCTATCACGGCATCTTAACTAACAAATCTGTTGCCAATTGGTTTGATTTGGATTGTAGTGACGTAAACTTGTTGATATTCTAAGAGTATTTTGTGTATTTAAAAAGAATTCATTTCAAAAGTCAACATTAATTTATCTAGCAATTTGGAACAATTCGCATAAATTTGCGTCCATTTAAATAATTCGCATTCAATTTAGATAATCTTATGAAATTCATTCATCGTGTTGGTTATTATTTGGGAGGCTTTTCCCTAGGTCTTATTCTTCTTGCTTTTTTTTTAAGCGGAAAAAAAACATCCTGCGATTATGGTCCTAATGCAAGAACGCTTAAAAACATTGGAATTAAAAAACAGGCATATTCTGAATTTGCATTAACCGAAATGAGAAATTACGGAATCGATAGTTCTGAAGTTTCCAAACTTATCAGCACTGGTAGTGTTAATTTTTCTGAAAGCGATACACAAAAGGATTCTTGTAATATCTATCTAATCGAAAATGAATGGAAAGAAAAAGAATTGGAACTTTCTGTAGAAAACTGCGATTCTATAGCCACTCTCGTTTCTGTTCTAATCAAGTAGAAAGTATAAAATATTGACTGAAGACTGAAGACTGAAGACTGAATACTCTATTTTTTCCTGCGCTTCTTTTCCTTTTTCAGCAAATTGAGCTCTCGGCTGGTCTGTCCTGCCACCGAAGTATTTTCTTCTGCACGTCTAATCAAATAGGGCATTACATCTTTTACAGGGCCGAAGGGAACATACTTAGCAACGTTGTAACCTTGCGCCGCAAGATTGAAACTAATATGGTCGCTCATGCCATAAAGCTGACCAAACCAAACATTATTGTCGGTTTTCTCAATGTTTAAATCATCCATCATTTCCATTGCCAGATAACAACTGTACTCATTATGGGTGCCAATAAAAACAGAAATCTCGTTTAAGTTTGACAAACAATACCTCAAGCAATCGTTAAAAGTATCGTCGGTAGCTTTTTTGTTTTCGCAGATAGGTGAGATGTAGCCTTTTTCTTCGGCACGTTCTCTCTCCTTTTCCATGTAAGCACCACGAACAATCTTAAATCCTATTTTATAGCCTCCAGTTTTTGCTCTTTCGTGCATTGCTTTTAAATAATCCAACCTATCCCAACGATAGGTTTGTAGGGTATTATAAACAGTAGGTACTCCAATGTTATACTTACGCATCATATCTTCACAAAGCTCATCGGCAGCATCCTGCATCCAGCTTTCCTCCCCATCTATCAAGACTTCAACGTCACGTTCCTTTGCAAGCGCACAAACTTTGTCATAACGAGCAACAATACGATTCCACTCTTCTTGTTCTTCCGAAGTAAAGGCTTTACCCTCTCCTTTTTTTTGATACAGATAAAAACGTCCAAATCCAGTAGGTTTATAAACCACAATTGGCATCGCCTCCTTCTCATCAGCGAATCTTATAATCTTAAGGATTTTTTCAGCAGCGGCATCAAAGTTGGCCTCATTTTTTTTTCCTTCAACCGAATAATCCAATACAGAGCTCACCCCTTTTTCGAACATTTTATCAACCACGGGGATGCAGTCGTCCTCGCTCACACCTCCACAAAAATGGTCAAAAACTGTAGCCCTAATTAAACCCTCAACGGGAAGATGGGCTTTTAAAGCGAAGTTTGTTGCAGCCGTACCAATTCTAACCAACGGTTCGTTGGAAATCATTTTGAATAAAAAATAAGCCCGATCTAATTCTGAATCAGATTTAAGGCTGAAAGCAATTTTTGTGTTATCGAAAAGTTCGTTTTTTAAAGCTACATCCATCATTTAGCAAAAATAATTATTAGTTGACGATATTTTTGCTAAAAAACCCCTAATTTTCAACTCATTTTCCAATTTAAAATTCCTAAATGAATTCCATAAAAAGTAAAGGTTACGATATTCATTTCAATGATAAAGCTTATGAAGCCTTAAACCAATACCTAGCAACGCAGAAGTTTTCAAACCTATTTGTTTTGGTAGATGAAAATACGCACGACCATTGCCTACCAAAATTTTTGTCAAGGTTAGAAACAAATCTAGTTATTGAAATCATTGAAATTGAGGCAGGTGAAAGTCATAAAACAATCGACACCTGCGTTGGGGTTTGGAACGCACTTTCTGAACTTAACGCCGACAGAAAATGTTTAATACTTAATCTTGGTGGTGGCGTTGTTACAGATTTGGGAGGATTTGTTGCCTGTACCTTCAAAAGGGGTGTTCAATATATTAATATCCCCACGTCCTTATTGGCCATGGTAGATGCCTCAGTAGGCGGAAAAACGGGAGTTGATTTAGGTCATCTAAAAAATCAAGTAGGAGTTATTAGCTCCGGTGCTATGGTGCTTATTGATTCGAGCTTTTTAAAAACATTGCCCGAAAATCAATTAATGTCCGGTTTAGCCGAAATGCTAAAGCACGGCCTTATTCGCAATAAGATTTATTTTGAAAAACTCCTTAGTCTGGAAGGTTATACTCCTGAAACTCTTGATGAGCTCATTTATGATTCTGTTATTATTAAAAAAGAAATTGTTACAGAAGACCCTTTAGAGCACGGTATAAGGAAGCACCTAAATTTTGGACATACCTTGGGCCATGCTATTGAATCCCACTTTTTGGGCCAAGTTGAAAAAGGCGAACTTTTGCACGGCGAGGCTATTGTTATCGGTATGATTTTAGAATGTTTCATTTCTTCTGAAATTTTGGGTTTCGCTAAAAATGAGTTGGAAGACATCACCGATAAATTACTGAACATCTATCCGAAAATCCCAATAGCTCAAACTGATTTTGAGCCCATCATTGAACTACTCAAACATGACAAAAAGAACGAAAATGGTAACATTAATTTTGTCCTTCTTGAAAAAGTAGGTCAACCAAAAATCAATTGTTTAGTTGATAATGAGTTAATTGTAAAAAGCTTCAACTATTACAACTATAAACTCTCCGAACTGTCGTGAGCATTTCAAAATCTAGCGCAGCTCATTTATACACTGTTTATTTTGGCGGAAACTGGACAAGCGTAAATTATCAAGATGTACTTTCTGAAATTTCTTGGAAGCAGGCAATCACTAAAGTCAAAACTTTTAACAGCATAGCCGAACTTGTTTTCCATACTAATTATTTTATTTCTGGGGTGAGTGAAGTTTTAAAGGGAGGTAATCTGAAGATAAAGGATAAATTTAGTTTTGATTGTCCAAAGATAACTTCTGAGGAAGAATGGAAAAATCTGGTTCAAAAATCCTTAAAAGATGCGAGGATTTTCTCAGAGCTGATAGAAAACCTTTCTGAAGAAAAACTGGAAGATATTTTTGTTGAAGAAAAATTCGGCAATTACTTTAGTAACATTCATGGCATCATTGAACATTGCCATTATCATTTAGGTCAGATTGTAATTTTAAAGAAACTCATACAATAGCAAAGAAATGTTTCAGATTTTATTCTGACCAAACTCTATTGGTTCAACCTTGCCCTAAGATTCCGGAATTTAGACCCAATAAATTTTTTTTACACGGTCAGGGTAATTCATTTTTAAAAATGAGTTACCGATAATTTTTTTAATCGTAAAAGAACTATCGGAACGTATAGTTTTTAAAAAGGTGGGATATAATAAAATTGAATTTTAGTTAAATATTAAAACCACCCAACTCAGCATAGGCCAAATTGGGTGGTTTTATTTTGAAATCAAAAAAGTCTAATTCCTTAGCCTTTCAACCAAGCGTTTCGAGTTTCGATTTGTTCAGCTGTTGCATTTTCATCTTCAATTAACGTTTCTGACGTAGTAAATGTTGGGGTCAACTTCGTTTTTATTACAACTTCTTTCCCATCACGTTCCAGCAATACATCGATATCATCATCAGCTTTCCATTGGTACATGCCACCAATCATAGCTTGGGCATTTTGTAATGTTAGCGCTTCTCCATTTACAGTTTTAATAATATCTCCTGGAAGAACACCTTGCTCCATCCAAAAACTGTTATTTTTTACACCTTCAGAAAAGAAAATCACACCTTTTTCACGGTCGCCATCAAAAATAAATCCATCGCCACTCTGAATATAATTGGTTGGGACTTTAGCTTCAGCCGTGGTCAAACCTACTTTTTTAAAGAATTCGTTGTAATCAATCGGCGTTGTGCCCTGGACGTGGGTAGTTAAAAACTCACCAACAGAGGGATAGGTCATTTCGGTAATTTCAGCAATAATAGTATCGTCCTCAAAAGGCTTTTCCTTTCCGTATCTGGCAGATAGCTCCTTCATTAAACTTAACATACTTCTGTTTCCGTCACTTTCCTCACGCATCAAAATATCGATACACATCCCGATTAACGCTCCTTTTTGATAAACGTTGTAATAATTGGAGGCATAAGGTTCTTCCAAAACATTCTCGCTCATTGTTGTAAAACTCATAGCATCATCCATACGCATGGAGGTCTTGATTTTTTGAGAGATCGTTTCATAAAACGTGGGCGCATCTATCAAACCTTCGTAAACTTGAAAATGTTGGGCAAAATATTCGGTAACCCCTTCGTACATCCATAAATGTTTGGAAAATGTGGGTTGGTTATAATCAAAATAGTGCACATCCCCAGAATGTACCGAAAGCGGGGTAACAATATGAAAAAACTCGTGAGCAACCACATCAACCATAGACGCTGCCAATTGCTCCTTTGTAGATTCTTCTTGTAGAACGACAACAGTAGAGGTATGATGCTCTAAAGCTCCAAATCCTTTTGGTGAGCCTTCACTACCATCAGATAAATAAAGATAAATATCATAGCGAGGTGTTGCGTTTACATCGCCCAAATATTCTTTTTGGGCCTCCATCATTTTATAGACGGTTTCTTTCATACTTTCAGCAGTATGGACTTGGTTTGGAGAATATACACTCAATACGATTTTAATATCGCCCACCATGAATTCCTCGACGTCTAATTTTCCGTACATCATTGGGTTATCGGTAATGTCAAAATAACGCGGTGCGAAGTAACTTGTGGTCATTTGTGTACCATCTTCACTAGATTTGGTATTGGTGTTCTGTAATGCTGAAGTTCTTTCAAAAGTGGCCGGAGCGGTAACATCTAATGCGTACTGAGCATTTTTAAGATTATCAAAATAACCGATAAATCCGTGAAGGTTTAATACATAATTATCTGGCTCAATGTTAGTACCTGCGGGAGAAAAAGGCTGCTCACCTCCAATACCACCAGCTACTTCTTGATCAAAGGTATCATTAACAAAATAAGTGACTTTGTCAAGTTTCGTGGCGTTTGAAATGGTCCAAGTATTATCGTCTACTTTGGTTGAACTCAACTCGTTTCCGTCATAATCCAAAGCCTTAAAATCGTCAATGTATTTTCCGAAATCACTTACAGAATAGGTGCCTTGAACAACCCGAGGCAAACGGTAAGTTACAGTTTCCTCGGTAAATCGACCGGGATTGATAACCACAGGGGCTTTATCATCTGTAACTTCAGATAAGTTTATTGAGGTCGAAATTGGATTTGAGGTTGCCAAATCATCAACAGTTGTTTTTGGTCCGCAAGCCGTTAAAATGGCGCTTATTGCGAATATAGTACTGATGCGTTTTATCATTGTGTATATGTTAAATTAAGTTCGGCAAAAATACCATGGCGCTATTTTAATTTAGCAAAGTTTTTGTTAAAATGGTAACTTCGTGCGATGGGCAAACCTCTGATAAGCATTTTAATTCCTTTTAAAAATACGCAAGAATTTTTGGCAGAATGTCTTGATTCTATTTTGGCGCAAACCTATTCTAATTGGGAGTTGTTAATAGTAGATGACCATTCGGTAGATGAAAGTTATGATGTGGTTTTGGCTTACGCGGAAATTGATAAACGCATCAAACTGTATAAAAATGATAGCTTCGGAATTATCCCTGCGTTAAGAAAAGCCTATCAAAATAGTAATGGCGATTACATAACTAGAATGGACAGCGATGACCTCATGATGCCTGAAAAATTAGAACTTATGCTTAAAGATTTGCAAACATTCGGGAAAGAGCATATCGCTTTGGGTTTGGTTTCATATTTCAGCGAAAAAGGCGTGGGTATGGGTTATAAATCTTACGAAATGTGGTTGAACTCCTTAACAAGGGCAGGTCGCAACTATTCTGAAATTTATAAAGAATGCGTAATCCCGTCACCCTGCTGGATGGTAAATCGTGAGGATTTAGAATCTTGCGGTGCTTTTAGATCAGATATCTACCCAGAAGATTACGACCTTGCTTTTCGGTTTTTTAAGAATAGTTTAAAGTGTATTCCATCCCGAAATCTTTTGCATTATTGGCGAGACCATGATAGCCGTGCATCAAGAACCGATGCACATTACGCTGAAAATAATTTTCTGGAGCTGAAAATAAATTATTTTGTTGAACTGGATTATCACAGCGAAAAACTTTTAGCAATTTGGGGAGCAGGAAAAAAAGGAAAAAAAATTGCCAGAATACTTCATTCTAAGAATATTCCGTTTAAATGGTACTGTGATAATCCTAAAAAAATCGGAAAACATATTTATAATGTACTTCTGGAAGATGCCAGACAAATCGAAAATTTGAAAAACCCTCAGATAGTTATTGCGGTTTCTAATCCCGATGAGCAAAGAAAGATTTTGAGCTATCTTGAAAATTTGAAGCTGAAGGGAATGGAGGATTTTTATTTTTTCTGCTGAATTTAGAAGATACTAATTTCGAAAATTCATTAATAACTGATTTTAATTCGAATAAAATAAATGAGCTATTGTTCAACAATTCGTGCAATTCATGTCTCTAAAATTAAATATCTGTTAACACCTCAACCACCAATCCGATAAACCTTATTTTTGAAATAAAATTAAAGTCTGTTGAAAGCTGTTTTACATTATTTATTAATCCTTATTTTTTCTTTTACGGTGATGTCTCTCCACGCCCAAGAGCCAAAAAAAATTAAGATTGAATACTCTGGATTTACAGTAAAGGATAGTTTAAAGGGGGAGAATATCACCACATTTGTTCGAAGTGATCAGCAGCAAATACACGTTATACATGAAGGTGTAGATATGTTTTGCGATAAGGCTATTTATTATCAGGATGAAGATTTTATCGAGGCCTTTAGCAATGTGAGCATGAAACAAGGGGACACCATTACTATGAACTCCAAGTATTTAGAGTATAGTGGCATTACCCAACTAGCTTTTGCTGCTGGTGATGTGGTGCTTACCGACCCGCAATCTGTATTAACCACAGATACCCTTTATTTTGACCGTACCAAACAACAAGCGTTTTATGATACTAAAGGTAAAGTTGTTCGGGATTCTTCAGGAACCATCACCAGCCAAATTGGTCGTTATAATATGAACAATAGCAAATATCGGTTTCTAAAAGATGTGGTTTTGGTAAATCCCGAGTATACGCTTAAAACAAATCAGCTAGATTTTTATTCTGAAACTGGTCATGCCTATATGTTCGGTCCATCAACTATAGTAAGTGATTCCAGTACCGTTTATTGCGAACGTGGATTTTACGACACCAATAATGATAATGGTTATTTTATTAAAAATGCCAGAATAAATTACAACAATCGCATCGTTGAGGGCGACAGTCTGTTTTACGATAGAAACTCAAGCTTTGCCTCGGCCACCAATAATATAAAAGTGACCGATACCATAAATAATTCGGTAATAAAGGGGCATTATGCAGAAGTTTTTAGGGCGAAAGATTCTGTATTTATCACCAAACGCGCTTTGGCAATAACGGTACAAGAAAATGATTCGCTTTACATACATGCTGATACCTTGATGGTTACTGGTAAACCCGAACATCGTATAACTCGGGCTTTTTACCATGCCAAAATGTACAAGAGTGATATGAGCGGCAAGGCAGATTCCATTCATGCCGACCACAAATCTGGACTTACCCAATTGATAAACTTAAAACGTTACGATACAGGCGATAAATTTTCCATTAAGAGAAAGCCGTTGATTTGGAATCTGGGTAATCAAATGTCTGGGGATTCCATTCATTTGATTTCAAACGTGGAGACCGAGCAGTTGGATTCGCTCAAGGTTTTTGACGACGCCTTCTTAATTAGCAAGGATTCTTTAGGAGATGGTTTCAATCAGATAAAAGGGCAAAAGCTGATTGGCTTATTTGAGGACAATGAACTTTACAACGTGGACATCATTAAAAATGCTGAGGTTATTTTTTACACTCGGGACGATAAAGATTCCTTGATAGGAATAGATAAATCAAAATCAGGAAGTATAAACCTCAAATTTGATGGCCCCTTTAAAATCATCACCTTGTTTAATCAAATTGATGGTAACATAAATCCAGAGAGTCAGTTTCCGAAGAACGCCAGGGAGTTTCGGGGTTTTGATTGGCGTGGCGATGAACAACCAAAAAGTGTGGAAGATTTATTTAGTGAGGACCCACCATTAGAATTAGTAAAGATTAAGGGACTTGATGCCTTTGTGCCAGAAGAAGAATTTTTCGATGAGGCGCTTAGAGAGCGAGTAGAAGATGCTAGTAAGAAGGACAAGGATGAAGTCAATAAGGCAGGGCGTAATATTCCGAAGAAAAATAAACAATCAAAACCTGAACCTAAATCCAAGCCAAAAGCCCGAGCAGTACTCAAACCCGTGGTAAAGAAAAAGGAAGATAATAAATGAAAGAGGATTTCTATAAATATCAGGCGCAAACCACATCTCACCCTTTGGCGATGGAGATTTCGCACGCTCAAGGCTGTTATATTTATGATACTGCGGGAAAAGCATATCTCGATTTTGTCGCAGGAGTTTCGGCGTGCAGCTTAGGGCATAAGCATCCAAAAGTTATTGAAGCCATCAAAACGCAAGTGGATAAATACTTGCACGTTATGGTTTACGGTGAATATGTACAGCAACCTGCCATTGAGCTTACCAAGCTACTTGCAAAGTATTTACCGAAACCGCTAGAAAAAACTTATCTCACTAATTCTGGAACCGAAGCCATTGAAGGTGCCATCAAATTGGCAAGACGCATTACAGGACGTAGCGAGCTTATTGCCGCAAAACATGCCTATCACGGCAACACTATGGGCGCCATGAGCGTGATGGGTTTTGAAGAGCGCAAAGCTGCTTTTAGACCATTGATTCCCGATGTTCATTTTATAGGATTTAATGTTTCCGAAGATTTATCTTTAATAACTGAAAAAACAGCAGCCGTTATTTTGGAAACTATTCAAGGTGGTGCGGGTTTTATTGAATCTCGAGACGGATTTCTCGAAAAAGTTAGAGCGCGCTGTACGGAAGTTGGTGCTATGTTGATTTTGGATGAAATACAACCAGGTTTTGGACGTACCGGAAAATTATTCGGTTTTCAACATTTCAATTGTATTCCAGATATTCTAGTTACGGGTAAAGGATTGGGCGGCGGCATGCCGATTGGGGCATTTACAGCTTCACGAACGCACATGGATTTACTGCAAGACCATCCTAAATTAGGACATATTACTACTTTTGGAGGGCACCCCGTTATTGCCGCAGCGGCTTTGGCTACGGTTAGGGAAATTACAGAAAGTGACTTAATGTCACAAACACTATCAAAGGAACAGATAATAAGACAACGTCTTAAGCACCCATTAATTTCTGAAATTCGGGGTCGCGGTCTTATGCTTGCTGTAATGACAATTTCCGCAGAGATAACCAATGAAGTTGTATTAAAAGCCCAAGATGAAGGGCTTATTCTCTTCTGGTTGTTGTTTGAGCCTAAAGCTATCCGTATTACTCCACCGTTAACAATTTCTGAGGAAGAACTTATTGAAGGCTGTGATATTATACTATCCATCCTAGATACTATTTCGGCACGATAAATGCCTTACACAATTGTTATATCAAAGACTTTTTATCGTCTTTAGGGTTCAACTTTTATATTGAAACTATATATGTTAACTAAATTGTTGAAAACATTGAATGTTAAAAATTCTTAAACTTAGAGGATAACAGTACATTTAGAAAACCAATAATGCCAATCGCTTATGGAGTTCAGCATGCCTGATGAAAATAATAGTTTCCCACTCACACGATTTGAATCGATGCTCAAGACTAATAATGTTTTGTTCTTCGATTCCAACGAATTTGAAAATATCATTTATCACTACCTCGAGAACGGTAAAATTCGGCGTGCAAAGAAAGCCATTAAATTAGGCTTGCAGCAACATCCAACCTCAACAAACTTGCGGTTGTTTCAAACGGAAATCTTCATCATTGAGGATAAACTCGAAGATGCCGACAAGTTATTGCAAAACCTTCACGACTTAGAACCTTCAAATGAAGAAATCTATATCCAAAAGGCGAATGTGCTTTCTAAAAGAGATGAACATGAAAAGGCTGTACAGACTTTATTAATAGCTTTGGACCTAGCTGAGGTTGATGAAGGTATCGCCGATTTGTACTCACTCATCGGGATGGAATATCTGTTTTTGGACCAATTTAAAAACGCACAACAATACTTTATAAAGTGTTTGGAAATTGATAATGAGGATTATTCAGCATTATACAATATCATTTACTGCTACGATTTTTTGAACAATACTGAAGAGGCAATCACTTTTTTAAACGATTACCTTAACGGAAATCCTTATTGCGAAATTGCTTGGCATCAATTAGGTTGCCAATATTACATTATAGAAGATTACGATAAGGCTTTGGCTGCCTTTGACTTTGCCATTATATCAGACGATAGTTTTGTAGGTGCTTATCTTGAAAAAGGTAAAATACTCGAAAAGAAGAAATTGTATAACGAAGCAATAGAAAACTATAAAATCACTTTAGCGCTTGATGACCCAACTTCTTTTGCTTTACTGCGAATTGGTAAGTGTCATGAAAAATTGGGCAACGATGATTTGGCGGTACAGCATTATTACAAAACAGTGCACGAAGATCCTTTGTTAGATAAAGGATGGATTGCCATCACGAAATTTTACAATAAAAAGAAAAACTACCAAAAAGCTTTATTCTACATCAATAAGGCTATAAATATTGATGGTGAAAATGTTGTGTATTGGAAACTTTATGCGCAGATCAACCAACGCCTCAATTTTATAGAGGAAGCAGAACGAGGTTATAAGAAAACTTTGGATTTAGGCAATTATGAGCTTTCAACTTGGTTAGCTAGAGCAGATATTTTAATTGCTTTGGGCGAATTTGACGCTGCCGTGATTAATCTTATCCAAACCGCAGAGTTCTATCCTGAAACTCCAGAAATTGAATTTAGACTCGCTGGTTTGCACTTTACGTTACACGAAAGTAGTAAAGGTCATTATCACTTAAAAAATGCCTTGCTTCTAAATAAGGATTATCATTATATTTTAGAGGAACTCTTTCCTAATGTATTGAACAGACCTTCGGTACAACAGCAGATTTTTAATGCTGGTGAGATTGGTAAGTAATGTTTTTTTTATTCGATAACCGGGGTTCCTTCAGTGGTAAAGGCAAAGACCCTTTGTGCAAGGCCTCCAATCATTACGGCCTGAAAAACAGGTTGAAGATGTTCTTTCCCGTACCATTCTATAATAAAATTAGCACCTGAGCCGCCCAATGTATCGCGTTCCTCAATGACATAATCAATGGTTTCCATTGGATATAAGAAAATATCATTATCCAAATAGCTTCGTACCAAATCGCCGTTAGTATTAAAATAATCCACGCGTTTCAAATAGAGAGAATCTTTTTCACTGGTATTACGTATGCTCAAAGTGGCGGTCAATAATGTTCGTTCCGACCGGCTTTTTTGATAGATATCAGAATAAATGGGTACGTAAAACTTATGCTCTAAAAAAGTGCTATCTGCAATTTTTCCTTTAACATTCTTAATCGTTTGAGCTTCAACAACCGCGTCTGTAGTTCGGTTTGGATTGGAATTATTACAGCAATAAACTGAGGATACTATAATTAAAAGAATTAATTTTTTCATTATACCGTTGTTAGTTATTTATTCTCCGCTAAATTTTCTCTAAAATAGCCTTAAATAATAAACAATAGTATTTGAGTTGGTTTAATTATTTCAAGTAATCAATTATCAAAATTAAAACTCAATTCAAAATATTGAACTTTTCTATCCATACAAAGAGGAACTAACAACTTATTTCTATTGATAACTGGTTATTAATTCATCAAAATTAGCTCACGAACTTTTGATTATGGATTATAAAATCATTTCAAATTATAAAGTCTAGACTTTCTATTAGATAAACATGAGATTCAATTATTTTACAATCATGCGTATTTTTTAAGTTTTTTAATTTGAGCACTTCGAATAAAAGACTACTAATTGTCTGAAGTTATCTCAATACCATTTTTATCAATATTGACCTTTATGGTTTCAGACTTTGCCTTTACGCCCTGGCTATCCAATTTTATACTGTTAGTCTTTGATTGCGCTTCTATGCCAGTACTATCTATTTTAAAAAGGCTATTTTCATCTTCTACATTCACTTTAATTTTAAACTCATCTTCCTCAGGGCAGTCCAAGCATTCAATCGCATCTTCCAAAACCCTTAAGTGATAGCCCACCCTGTTAAAAATCATAATGTTTTCGTTTGAACGTAAACCGTTTAAAAATGAACTAGTGTTTGGGTTCATCTTAAATACGGTACCTTCTGGTAGTGATAAAATGACGTTTACATATTGGTCTAAGTATTTATTATCATAATCTGTAAGCCAATAGTTATCCAGCAATAACTGTTTATCATTTAACACATAGCTGTATTCTATAAGCTCTGCGGAATTTCTTGCCTCAATAAAATCACGACCTTTAGCCTCTTTTATTATTTTAATGGATGCCACCGAATCTTTTGTTGAACGTACAGTAATATGAACGTTTCTAGAATAAATCACCTTTTCATCATTCTCATTATAAGTAACTTCAAAAGCTCTATTGCGATGGTTGCTATCGCTCATTCTATTTAAATCAAAAGTGGACATCTTAATTGATAGAGTGTCATTAGTACTGATGCTTAAATCCTCATTTAAAGTAACCGAATTTTCCAGAGCATAAAAGGAGGCCTGTCTTGCGCTAATAAAGATGATGCTGAGCAAGGCAATAAGCCATAAGCCCAAAAGCGTATATTTTGCAACTTTGCCAATGGATTTTAAATTGGTGATCAATATTTTAAGACCGAGATAGGCAATAAAGAAAAACGGAATCCCGAAGAACATAAACAAAATAATTCCGCCCATCCAAATTGGGGTTCCTGTAGTATTGAGCGCATCGGGATAATCCATCCACCACGGGTGAAAAAATGAGGAAGTCCCTATTGAAAAAAGACTGATAACCAATCCAAACAGAAGAACGGCCCCAAAAATAATCAATGCTATGCCAAAGAATTTTGCAAATACCTTAAAGAAAAATAGGATGATAGTACCAATAGCCTCAAAAAAGCTGGTAGAAGTTGATTTAATACGCTGCCCCTGCTTTGGGAAATCAGCTCTTTTTACTCCCTCAGAGATAGAATCGCTAACGTGTTCGAAACCCTCTTTGATTTTATCGCCGTGCTTTTTTAGATCAACGTTTTTTTTTAAGTTATCTGATACATTGTCAAAGCCATCCTTGATTTTTCTTTCAATATTACTAATGTTGATAGGTTCTCCCTTCATCATTAATCTCTCTGAAGTGGTCGTGGCTTCTGGCACTAAAACCCATAGCAGAATATAGATTAAAACTCCTGTACCAGCTCCAAAAATAAGAATGACCCAAATTAATCTGATCCAGATGGCGTCTATACCAAAATAGTGTCCAAGACCTGAGGATACCCCGCCGATATAAGAATTATCTGTATCCCTAAATAAACGTTTAGATGAACCCGAGGTTGATTTTGAACTTGAACTTGAATTAGATTGTTTAGAGTAACTGGGTTCATCCTCAAAAATATCGTCATCGACCAAATAATCTTCGGGCTGTCCCATAATTGTAATTACGGCATCCACTTCCTTAACACCAATGACCTGTCTTTCGCTTAAAACTTGCTCATTAAACAATTCTGCAATACGTGCTTCTATATCTGCAATGATTTCAGAACGGCCCTGAGAATCGGTGAACGACCGTTTGATAGCCTCGAGATAGCGCTGTAGTTTTAGATAAGCATCTTCATCGATATGGAAGAACATGCCTGCTAAATTTATGTTGACTGTTTTATTCATTGGTTTCGATTTATTGTTTTTTGTGTTTGGTGACTAGGTTGACCGCATTTTGTAGTTCGGTCCAAGTGGTGGTAAGTTCTTTAAGGAACAATTGGCCGGTTTCCGTAAGGCCATAATATTTTCGTGGTGGACCAGAGGTGGATTCTTCCCAACGGTAATTGAGTAATCCAGCATTTTTCAGTCTGGTGAGTAGTGGATATATAGTGCCTTCAACCACTAGCATTTTTGCATCTTTTAGCGTTTCAAGAATTTCGGCTACGTAGGCATCTTCATCTTTTAAGACTGAGAGGATGCAGTATTCCAAAACACCCTTGCGCATCTGTGCTTTTGTGTTTTCTATTTTCATGTGTTTATTCTAATAAGTTTTGATAATCTATTGTATAGGGCAGAAATCTGGTTGGTAACAGATTGATTAGTCCCTGTTTAAAATTTCTGCCCAAGTCAATACAATACAATAGATAATACTGTTCGTTTTTTTTTCACCTCAGTTTTACACAAGATGAATTGATTGTGATTATTTTAAAAAATTTATAGTAAAAGGGTATTTGTACAATTCGCCATCTCTAGCTTTAAGGCTTGCAATAACAATAAAGATGAGCTCCAAAATAAATCCAGCCACAGCTAAAATGCCCAAACCTCCAGTAATGTATAACAGTGGTGATGGTTTACCTATGTTGATATGAAAATCATGAAATCCATTGAAGTCTATAAAATCAATACCATTTAAAATTTTAAATAAGAAAAAAGGAATGGTCAATGTTCCTATAATTAAGGTATAAAGCAAAATACTAATTTGAAAATTGATGGCTTGCTTACCGTGTTGATCGATAAATTCGGATTTATCCTTATTGGTGGTCCATAATATGATTGGACCTAAGAAATTTCCTAAGGGAAACAAAAATCTCGAAAATGTTGAGAGATGGATAAAAGTGGCAATATTCTTATGGTGATTGGTTGTCATATTCAAATTGATATAGTAATAGCTTATACAAATATATGTCTTTAAAAAGGTATTATGTTACGCATAGTACTAATAATTAACATATAATTAACAAATCGAGTTGTGGTTTATTTTCAATATTTTAGCTGAAATATTTTACAAGATGACAATTTCTCCCAATAAGCTGAACACTTTTGTGATGTTCAAATTACCGTCTGCCTACCTATGTGGAGTCCGTGCGAAATTTATGGATGACACTACCTGTGTTGTTTCTGTAAAGCACAGATGGATTAATCAAAATCCGTTTAATTCTATGTTTTGGGCGGTGCAGGGTATGGCTGCGGAATTATCTACAGGCGCAATGGTCATGCAAAAAATTAAGAGTAGCGGAAAAAAAATATCCATGCTTGTGGCCAACAATAAGGCCAACTTTTCAAAAAAGGCGAAAGGTAGAATTACATTTACTTGTGATCAAGGAGATGCTATTGATCAAGCATTAGAAAAAGCGATAGAAACCAAAGAGGGACAAACCGTCTGGTTGCACAGTATCGGCATTAATGAGCAAGGGCTTAAGGTATCGGAGTTTAGTTTTGAATGGACGCTAAAGGTTAAAGGTTGATTTTTTAGTCCTCAGTCATGCAAATACCAATACTTTATTTATCATTGGAAAAATCAAAACAATTGATTTGACTGAAAAAGAATGGTTTTGTGTGTTTTAGATTTGATAGGCTTTGTAGTAAGTATTCTGTAAAACAATCCCAATACCTTGTTACCAAGAGATTTATTTTATTTCAACTTCAACTTCAACTTTAACGCCTCATATTCCGATTTCCATAATGTTGTTTTGGGCCTTGGGACTTTTTCATTCCGTCTTTCATCATTTTGATCTGCTCTGCCAAAATATCCCGTTTGTCCAATTTTTGAGCTTCAGACAATAATCTCTTGGCCTCAATTGGTCGTCTTTTGCTGAAAGCGATTCCGGCCAAATTTAATTTTGCCATGGCCTTGTCGTGGTCCATGCTCAATCCTAAATCCAAAGCTTTCTTGAAGAATTTTTCCGCAGCGTTCATATTGGTTTGCGATACCATAACACCATGTAAGAAGTTATAATACCCTTCTTGTTTTTTAATAAGTGCACTGGAAGGATTTTTAATTTTATCCAACCACCGCTTGGCACCTTCAAAATCCTGTTTTCTCAATTTGAGAAAGGCCAACAAAATAAATTCATTCTTAAAATAAAGAAATATGAAAATCAGTGACAGTAATATGTACATGATACCATTCCCAATGTTGCCCTCGGTAAATTGATAGACAGCAAAAGCAATAATTAGAAAGGCAATGACGAGTTTAATATTTTTATTGAACATATTTTTCTACTTTATAGGTTATCTTGGTGGTCATCTTGGTGGGAATCTCAACACCATTCATCGCTTTCATTTTCGAAGTACCTTCTGCTGTAGAAGTACTAGTAATAGAACTGATAAAACCAGAATCTTTAAACGTTTTGACCTCAGAAGTCATTTTACCTGTAAGATTCATGGCTATAGATTCATCATCTGTATTAAAGGAAACATCGCTCTCTCCATGAATGGTATAAAACGCGTCGGAAATTTTTGCCAAGGTCCAAACATTATTGGCAGATAAATCGCCACTGAATTTATTCTTCCAACTATCATCCTTTTTTACTGGTTTTAAAGGGTAGATGTAGGTCAATTGCTCAAAACTTCGGGCAAGGCTTTCTCCGCCGAATTCTTTTTTCATCGCCTCTTTCATAAGCTCCTTGGTAAACTCATCAAAATCGCCAGCATTATTGACCATATTATTAGCAAGCTGTTCTGTACCTTTAATCGATTTGATTTTTCCGTTTTTATACATATTCATTTTTAAGGTCGCACTTGTCAACCCAGAAAACAATCTACCTTCAACATCATCTTCAGATATACTGTCATCTGTATTTACAGAAATAAGTTCGCCCATCAAACTAGAAGTGGATGTCATTTTAAAACGTTCAAATTTAAAATTTAGAGTGATGATGCTGTCATTGACACCTTCAACTTCAAAAATATAATCGCCCTCAATGGTATTGCTCATCTCATGCTTTGAGCCGTTCATATTTTGCGTTATATCTTGTTTTGCATTTTGAAACACCTTAAACCGTTCACCTATATTAAGGTTGTAACTTAAGGTATGTTGAGCATTCAAGCTATTAATACCTAATAATAGCATAACCAAAAGACCGGTAGTGACTAGTTTCATTAAATTCAAATTATTTGAGGGTGCAAAGTAAATGATTTTTATAATTTTAACCTAGGTTAATGCTGCCATAAATAGTGTAAATAAGGATAGCATTCAAAAAAAAGCGATGCTATAATTGATGTATATTTAATGACAAAAAAATTTTAATTTTAGATTTGGCAAAGCAAAAAGTCTTTGTATATTTGCACGCAGTTTTGAGAACAGTTCAAAACTATTCAATAAAAAAGTACACAAGTTTTAAAAATATAAGACAATGCCAAAAAGAACGTTTCAACCGTCAAAGCGAAAAAGAAAAAACAAACACGGTTTTAGAGAAAGAATGGCTTCTGTAAGCGGAAGAAAAGTCTTGGCGCGCAGAAGAGCTAAAGGAAGAAAGAAATTGTCTGTATCAACCGAACCAAGACATAAAAGATAATGATTAACAATTGTTAATATTAAAAGGCGTTACTTAGGTGTAACGCCTTTTTTCGTACCCAATTGTTACCTAATTTTGAATTCGAAAAATAAACTTCCATGCCAAAAAACACTAAATTAAAATCCATCCTTATTATAGGGTCAGGCCCCATTATCATTGGTCAGGCCTGCGAATTTGATTATGCCGGAACTCAAGCTTTGAGGTCGTTACGGGAGGAAGGGATTGAAACTATATTGATAAATTCCAATCCTGCAACTATAATGACCGACCCAACCATGGCCGATCACGTATATCTGCTGCCTTTGACCACAAAATCTCTCCTTAAAATTTTGAATGACCATCCACATATTGATGCCGTTCTACCAACAATGGGTGGGCAGACTGCTTTGAACTTATGTATTCAAGCCGATGAAAAAGGAATTTGGAAGGATTTTAATGTGGATATCATAGGCGTAGATATTGATGCTATAAACATAACCGAAGACCGTGAGAAATTTAGGGAGCTAATGCTTGAAATTGGGATTAGCATGGCGCCACAGGCAACCGCTAATTCTTATTTAAAAGGAAAAGAGATTGCCCAACAATTCGGTTTTCCACTCGTTATTAGGGCGTCATATACACTAGGTGGCGATGGAGCATCAATTGTTCATGATGAAAAGGATTTTGATGAACTCTTGACCAGAGGCTTGGAGGTCTCACCAATTCATGAGGTCATGATAGATAAGGCGTTAATTGGTTGGAAGGAATATGAGCTGGAACTTTTGCGCGATAGAAACGATAATGTTGTTATAATCTGTGCCATTGAAAATATGGATCCCATGGGTATTCATACCGGTGATTCTATAACAGTCGCACCGTGTATGACGCTTTCAGATAAGACCTATCAACGTATGCGTGATATGGCCATTCATATGATGAGAAGTATTGGTGACTTTGCGGGAGGATGTAATGTACAGTTTGCCGTTAGCCCAGATGAAAAGGAGGATATTATTGCCATAGAAATTAATCCAAGGGTGTCAAGAAGTTCTGCCTTGGCCAGTAAGGCAACCGGATATCCCATTGCAAAAATTGCTGCAAAATTGGCATTGGGTTACCATTTAGATGAACTCAACAACCAAATTACGGGTTCTACTTCGGCTCTTTTTGAACCTACATTAGATTATGTAGTGGTTAAAATTCCACGATGGAACTTTGATAAATTTGAAGGGTCAGATAGGACGTTAGGTTTACAAATGAAGGCCGTTGGAGAGGTGATGGCCATTGGGCGTTCTTTCCAGGAAGCCCTGCACAAAGCAACACAGTCTTTAGAAATAAAACGTAATGGACTAGGAGCAGACGGAAAAGGTTATAAAGACTATCAACAGATTATTGAAAAACTGACCAATCCCAGTTGGGATCGAGTTTTTGCAATATATGATGCCATTCAAATGGGGATTCCGTTGAGTCGTATTCATGAGATTACAAAGATAGATATGTGGTTCCTAAAGCAATATGAAGAACTTTACCATCTAGAACGCGAAATCTCAAAATACACTCTGGAGACCGTTGAGCGAGATTTGCTTTTAGAAGCCAAACAAAAAGGCTACGGCGATCGTCAGATTGCACATATGTTGAAATGTCTGGAAAGCGAAGTTTACAACAAACGTGTTGAGTTCAATATCAACCGTATTTATAAATTGGTAGATACTTGTGCTGCCGAATTTAAGGCTGAAACACCATACTACTATTCCACTTTTGAAAATGAGGTACAAACATCTGATGGCGAAATCTTTTCTGCTAATGAAAGTGTGGTTTCAGATAAAAAGAAAATCATTGTTTTAGGCTCAGGCCCAAACAGAATAGGGCAGGGCATCGAGTTTGATTATTGTTGTGTCCACGGTGTTTTGGCAAGTGCCGAGTGTGGTTACGAAACCATAATGATAAACTGTAACCCAGAAACCGTTTCTACCGATTTTGATATTGCCGACAAACTTTATTTCGAGCCTGTATTCTGGGAACATATCTATGATATTATCCGTCATGAAAAACCTGAGGGGGTCATTGTTCAACTGGGAGGACAAACGGCTTTGAAACTTGCGGAAAAATTAGACCGTTATGGCATAAAGATTATTGGAACTAATTATAAATCCTTGGATATGGCCGAAGATCGCGGAAGTTTTTCAAAACTTTTGCAGGAGAACAATATCCCTTATCCAGAATTTGATGTTGCTTCCACCGCCGATGAAGCAGCAGCAGTAGCCGATAAGCTGAATTTCCCCATTTTAGTGAGACCATCTTATGTTCTGGGAGGTCAGGGGATGAAAATAGTGATCAATAAGAAAGAATTGGAAGAGCACGTTGTAGATTTACTAAGGAAAATTCCAAACAACAAACTTTTGTTAGACCATTATTTAGATGGAGCTATTGAAGCGGAAGCTGATGCAATCTGCGATGGCGAAAACGTTTATATCATCGGTATAATGGAGCATATTGAGCCATGCGGAATCCATTCTGGAGATAGTAATGCAACTTTGCCGCCTTTTAATCTGGGTGAGCTTGTGATGCAACAAATAAAAGACCATACCAGAAAAATCGCCTTAGCACTAAATACAGTTGGTCTCATTAACATACAATTTGCAATCAAGGATGAGGTGGTGTATATCATTGAGGCCAATCCAAGGGCATCGCGAACCGTACCTTTCATAGCAAAAGCCTATGGAGAACCTTATGTTAATTATGCCACAAAGGTAATGTTGGGCGAAAAGAAAGTTACAGACTTTGATTTTCAGCCTAAGTTAGAAGGCTTTGCGATTAAACAACCGGTATTCTCCTTCAATAAATTTCCAAACGTGAATAAACAGTTGGGTCCTGAAATGAAAAGCACAGGCGAAAGTATTCTATTTATTGATAGTCTTAAGGATGATGAATTTTATGATCTTTATGCAAGACGCCGAATGTATTTAAGTAAATAGGCCAACTGGTAGTCTGAACTGGCATAGGATTTGTGTTAAAGTTTACTGCGTTTTATCGTAAAAAAATGTAGAACAAAGAAATTACATTTATATTTTTTGTAATTTGAACCAATTGCCTGAATCAAAATATATTATATGATGAAAAAACTACTTTTTACACTCTCGTTAATTACAGCTTTAAGTGTCTCCGCACAAACTGAAACAATTGATATTGAATGGGGATTTGATTCAAATCCTATGGCAGATGGAAATTTAAATTCGAGTCGCACCATTGAGGTTGGTGATACAGTAACGTGGACATGGGTCGGTAATGGAAATCATAATGTTCAATCAAATGAGGATAATTCCTCAACAAATGCCGAAAGTTTTAATAGTGGTGCAACTGTACCTGCTCCTAATACATTTTCTTATACTTTTAATGTAATTGGTTCTACTGATTATGAATGCAATCCACATTCAACGTTCATGCTTGGTACTATTACTGTTGTAGCTGAAGGAACTTTAAGCAGTCCAGTAATAGAAGACCCGGCAAAATTTACTATTTATCCTAATCCAGGTTCTGAGTTTATAAACATTTCTATACCTAAAAATATAAATGAAAGTTTAAATTTAGAGGTTTTTGACGTTTTAGGTAAACTTGTTTTTAAACAACAACTCAATAATCTAACTTCTAAAATAAATATTTCTAAGTGGAATAGCGGAATTTATTTAGTAAGACTAAGTACTTCAGATGATGCGGCCAAACTGACCAAGCGCTTCGTTAAGCTATAGAAAAAGAGAACATAGTTTTATAAAACCTCTGGCATAAAGCTAGAGGTTTTTTTGTTGGAAGATGAGCTATCAAATAATAACGATAGTCGTTTGAGGTTTGGAAGTTAAGCTCGATTATCCTTTTGGTAACTCTACCCTCACATTATATTTTTTGAGTTCTTCTAAATAATCATGATGTGAGAAATCGGCACTATCAAATTCTTTTTGCCTCATTCGTTTAGTTTCCATCCGTTTTATGGCTTTTAGAAAGCGTTTGACTTCCTGTTCATCATTTACAATCAATCCGGGTACTTCTATTGATTTTCCATTTTCATCTTTGGCAACCATTGTAAAGTAAGAAGAATTACAATGCTTTACTTCCCCAGTTGTTATGTTTTCAGCCTCGACTCTTATTCCGACTACCATAGAGGTTCGGCCCACATAAGTAACCGAAGCTTTCATGGTTACGAGTTCTCCGATCTCAATAGGATTGAGAAAATCTACAGTATCAACAGATGCGGTAACACAATAGGCCTTAGAATGTTTAGATGCACAAGCAAATGCAATCTGATCCATTAGATTTAGAATATATCCTCCATGAATTTTTCCGCCGAAATTGGAATGATTGGGTTTCATCAGTTCTGAGATACTAATGCGTGAGGAGTCTATGGTTTTAAAATTTGGCATGTGCTTTTGTAATAAGTTAGAAGAATTATAGTAAATCAGTATCTACTTCCTAAAGTGTGGCGAGGATTCTTTTTCCACCTCTGTAACAAAATATTTGGTATCTCCCAACCAAAAGAAAGTCCCGAAACGCTGGGTGTATTTAAGTTTAACGTATTCGCCCTGAAATGCTTTCAGGTCTTCTATAACCTGCTCATCCTTATCCAAAACAGAAAATGGAAAAATTTGTGCACCAGAAATACCTTGACTTATTTCACCTTCCCATGTTTTTATGATGACTCCTTTATTACTGAATTTAATGAGCTCTCCAGAACGATAGCCCTCACTATAAGGAATGAAGTAAATCACAGCATAATAGATAGCTGTTAGTGCAATTATGGTGATTACAATAATGCTTATTATTTTTTTCATGGTAGTTGCAATGTGTTAATTGATATTAGTTTAACGAGATACAGAGTTTACTTTCAAAACTATTATTATGGAATAGCTATTCATCATCATCATTTGCCGCCCTATGTAAAATTTTTTCAGGTAATGATTTCTTCGCTTTAGCGCCCATACGTTTTAATTTTTCAACGCTTGTAATTAAGTTACCACGCCCTTCAACAAGTTTGTTCATGGCTGAAGAGTAGTCTTTTTTAGCATCGTCTATTTTTTTGCCAACTCCAGTTAAATCCTTTACCAAACCTTCAAATTTATCGTAAAGCGCTCCAGCTTGTCTAGCTATCTCAATGGCATTGCGTTGTTGTTTCTCGTTGTTCCACATCGTGTCTATTGTACGAAGTGTTGCTAACAGCGTTGATGGAGTTACAATAACGATATTTTTTTCAAAAGCCTTATTGTATAATGAGTTGTCCTCATTAATGGCTATGGCGAATGCAGGTTCTATGGGAATAAAAAGCAATACAAAATCTGGCGATTCAATATCATATAGATCTTGATAGTTTTTATCTGAAAGTTGATCGACGTGTTTTTTAATGGAGTTGATATGGGCCTTCAGAAATAACGGACGCTCATCTTCCTCGGCATTCACAAAGCGCTCATAAGCCACCAATGAAACCTTGCTGTCAATTATCATTTTTTTACTGTTGGGAAGATTTAGAACAACATCCGGTAATACACGTGAACCATCGGGTAGGGTGTAACTCTGCTGAACAAAATATTCCCGGTCTTTTTCTAATCCCGATTTTTCAAGGACGCGCTCTAAAACTAATTCGCCCCAATTGCCCTGCATTTTGCTATCGCCCTTTAAAGCTCTGGTTAAGTTGGTGGCCTCTTTGGTCATTTGTTGGTTCAAGTCTTTTAGGCCCAATAATTGTTCTTTAAGAGCGGAATGCATGCTGATGCTTTCCTTCTGGGTATCGTCCACTTTCTTTTCAAATACCATAATCTTTTCCTGTAGCGGACTCAAGATGTTTTTGATATTCTCTTTATTTTGAAGTGTAAATTTTTCAGACTTTTCATCTAGAATTTTTGTGGCCAGAATTTCAAAGTCTTTCCGAAGTTGGTTTTGTCTAAGTTCAACTTCTTCTTCTCTTTTGTTGTAAAGATTTTGAAGATTTTCATACTCGGTATTTCTACGTGCTAGCTCTGTAGCTGAAAGGTCTTTTTCCCGTCTTATTTCTTCTCGTTCGTTCTCAATTTTGGATATGAATTCCTGTAATTCTGAAATTTTATTACTGAAATCTGTTTGTTGTTTTTGAATTTCAGTTTGATGATAGGCACGGGTTTCTTCTATTTGTTGGGAAAGATTTGCGTTTCGTTCTTCCAAAGTACTTTGTTCGCTTTTACTTTTTAACTTTATAAAGAGCATTCCCAAATATGCGCCTAAGGCTGCGGAAATTAGAATGGCAATAATTAGGATTAGGTTATCGGTCATGAATAAAAATAGTGTTTAATCAAAGATAGTTTTTTTGGCTTAAAATAAAAGTTTCAACGACAGACTGACGAAGTGAAATTTTCTAGAATACGATTGTCAAAAATGTTAGAATAATGGAAGGCTGATGACACTGATTGTGCTGATTCCGCTTGATTTTAAAAGTAAATTCTGTTAATATTTACTGCGACTGTCACGATAATTACCGGAAGAGATTGAGACTGGGACTTCAACTTTAACTTCAATTTCAATTTTCAACTTCTACTTCGAGTTCACATTACTTCCTCACTCTAAAACTCCCGGTATTCGCATCAAAATCAATCAAATCCTTTGGAAATAAACTTTCGAAAACGCCTTTTTCAATTAATCGGCAAGGATCATCTGAAACCACCGAATCTTTCGTCATCACAATCATAGTATCGCATAGCTGTATGGCCAAGTCGATTTCATGAGATGAAAATAAAATGGTTTTTTGGGTCGTATGTGCCAATTTCTGGAGCAGTTTTAAAATGTAGGCTTTGTGGTACATGTCGAGATGTGTAGTGGGTTCATCTAAAATAATCAAGTCGGTATCTTGGGACAAGGCTCGTGCAATCAATACTTTTTGAAATTGGCCATCGCTTAACTCAAAGCATTTACGATGTTTTAAATCGGAAATGTTTGTTTGTTCAATGGCTTGATTAATTATGAAGTCATCCTGTTCAGAATGTTTACCAACCCAATTGGTATAGGGTTGACGTCCTAAAGCGACCAATTCAAAAACCGATAGATTTTTTGACATTAGTTGCTCGGTCAATACCAAGCTCATGGATTTTGCCAAATCCAATGCCGAATAATCCTGTAATAATTTTTTGTTTAAGTCAATGGTACCTTTTAAAGGGTGTTGAATGTTGGTCAAAGTTCTCAACAGGGTTGATTTGCCAATACCGTTTGCTCCAACCAGTCCAATGAGTTCTCCACGCGTTAATTCAATATTGATATTTTCGGCAATTACCTTAGGTCCTTTTTTGGACATATATCCAATGGAAAGATTTGAGGTTTTAAGGATGATATGTTTCGGGTCTTCTTTCAATTTTAGTTTTTCTATGAAATATAATTTAAATAATAGATATTATTTAATTAGCTCAATTGTTTTATGAAACTCTGTGCTCCTTTTTGCAATTACAGATTTCATCCTCATTCTTATCTTCGATTTCCGAATTTTAAAACACCATCTTTCTTTGTTTCACCAAAATCCAAATCACAACTGGTGCCCCAACTAAAGAGGTGATGGCGTTAATGGGCAAGAAATAATCGCTAGTTGGTAGTTGCGCAATACTATCGCAAATTAGCATAATAATTGCTCCGTATAAAAACACGGCAGGCAATAATATTTTATGGTTGGAAGTATCAAATAGCTGCCGGGTTAAATGCGGAATCGCTAATCCTATAAACGCAATTGGGCCTGCAAATGCGGTTATGGTTCCTGCCAAAAGACTTGTGGCCATTATTATAATCAACCGGGTTTTTTTTAAATTTAACCCTAGGCTTTTTGCGTAGTTTTCGCCTAACAAAAACGTGTTTAAGGCCTTTATGGATAGTATGGAAAACAGGATTCCCATAAGATAAATCCCGAAGAAAATTGAAAGCTCATTCCAAGATAAATTACCCAAGCTACCAAAGCCCCAGAAAATGTATTGTTGTAACTGTTCCGCAGAACTAAAATAGGCGAGTACGCTTACTATTGCTGCCGTGATACTACCAAACATTAATCCGATAATTAGAATGGCCATAGTATCACGAACTTTTGAGGATACTATTAAAACCATCAAAAGCACCAAAAAACTGCCCAAACTAGCAGCGATAACGATACTCCATTTTGAAATAAGCAAGGCCGCAAATACACCACCAAAAAGCCCTGAACCTAAAATAACCAGAGCTACCCCTAAACTTGCGCCCGAGCTAATCCCCAAAACGAAAGGTCCGGCCAATGGATTTCTAAATAGGGTCTGCATCAACAATCCTGAAATCCCCAAACCTGAACCCACTAAAATCGCTGTAAACGCCTTTGGTAATCTATAATCTTGGATGATGTACATCCACCTTTCATTTTTAGAATTTCCGAAGATACTTTTTATGACTTCTTCAAAAGGAATAGAGACAGAACCTAGTGATATATTCGCCAACAAGCAGAGCAATAAAATTGCCGAGAGTAGTGTGAATATGGATGTGTTTTTAAATTTCAATACTAAATGTAATCCGACATTTCAGCACAGGAAAATCTCATCATGATGGGAAGTTCTAACGCTCTTTATTATTATCTTATTTATTGTAATTTACTAAAAAATGTAAGTTCATAATCTTCCAACAATACGGGATGACAAATTTTTATCATATCCTTCAAGACCAAATCAGGTCTAGCAATGCCGAGCTCATAATATAAGACCCCGCCATTAGTTCCCGTAGTATTCGCAAAAGAATATACTTCATTGTTTTGAAACGCATCGAACTGTGTGTAATGCGAATTGGCTTTTTCCAGCGCTTCCAAACTTGTATAATAGGACGGGCTCAGCCATAAATCGGCAGCCTTGGCCTTTTCATAAACAGCTTCGAAACTTAGCGCAAGACTACCACTACCGCTGGACTCGCTCCATAGGTAATTTACATTAGCATCTTTTAAAAATTGAGCCTCGGGACTCGCACCGCTTGGTAAATGCCAAACATCCCTATACATGGCGCCGCAAAAAACAGTAGGTTTTTGTTTGGCGTTTGCCGCTATTTTTTTTGCAGAATTGTAGTTATTTTCAATGGTATCAAAAATAGAATCTGCTAGTTTTTGTTTGTTATATAAAACACCGAAGAATTTAATCCATTCGGCTTTTGCCAATGGTGATTTTTCAACCCAATCGCCATTGTATAGGACAGAAATACCAGATTTTTCAATAATATTCATGCTTTTATTTGTGCCATCAACTCCAAATGCAACCACTAAATTTGGTTGAAGTTCTAAAAGAACTTCAGTATTGATTCCTTCATTTTTTCCTAGTTCCCGTACCAATCCGTTGTCAATGCGCTTACGGGTTTTTTCCGAAGAAATATAATCTGTTCCAGGAAAACCCACTAAACTTTCTTCGACCTCCAAAAGTTCTAATGCAGGAATATGAGTGGTTGAGGTTGCCACAATGCGTTTTATTGGCGTGATGATAATCCCATCAAATTCATCTTTGTTCAACGTGATTTTTGGTGCCATTGCGGAGTCAATCAAAGCATACCTATACGTTTCCTCTGCTTCGGGCCAAGGATTTGCGATACTTAAAATTTTAAAGCTATCGTTTGACTCAATTGAGAAACCCTGAGCATATTTTATTGGATAGTACTTGCTGTTATTCTCAGCGGCAGGAAGGCCTTTGTCTTCCTGTTCTGTTTTTTCCTTACATGAATTGATAAGGTAACAAAGCACAACTAATATTGTAAACTTTGATACTTGTATATAACCTTTTGTTTTGAACACCTCCATAAATCCAAAAGTAATATTATTAAGGATATGGTTCAAACATTAAACAAAATGTTTAGTTTTGCAGCGAATTTTGGTTTGACGAGATCATCATGAATTTTTCGATATCGTAAGGATATTTCTAAAGTATCGATAATTCGTAACATGATAATTGCGTCGATTAAAAGGGAATCTGGTGAAAATCCAGAACTGTTCCCGCAACTGTAAGTTTTATGCTCTCCCGAAACTTCGGGAAATTGGGCATCTCATTTTTTGGGTTGTTAGTTTCTTCAATACCACTGTTTCGCTTTGCGTGATGGGAAGGTTAGCTAACAAAAAACGAGTCAGGAGACCTGCCAACTTCAAACAAAATAGTCAAACTTTCGGGATAAAAGTTGATGTTAATTGGGAGTTGGATTGTAAATATCCGGTTTCTAGCTTTCATAAGTGTGATAATTTCATGCTATTCCGAGTAATTTTTTAATTACCATGTATTCAAAAACAATGATTTTTGGTATGCTTTTTTTTGGCATATCTGTAAGTGGAATTTCTCAAGACCGCAAAATTTCAGTCGAAACCGACTCGCTCAAAACAGAACTATTGGATGAGGTGGTCGTTACCGATTCCAAGTTCAACCTTAAACGGGAAAATTCCGGAAAGGTCATTACCAAGATTACCCAGAAGGAACTGCAGCAACAACAGGGCAAATCAATTGCAGAGATTATAAACGCAACGGCGGGTATCGAAATAAACGGTACAAAAAGCAACGCTGGCCAAAATCTCAATTACTTTGTGCGGGGTAGCAGAAACCGTCAGGTATTAATACTTATTGACGGCGTGGCATTAACGGATGCTTCTCAAATTGCCAATGATTATGACTTGCGTTTGCTCAATGCCAACCAAGTACAGAGCATCGAAATTCTAAAAGGTGCATCTAGCACGCTTTATGGCACAGGTGCAGCAGCGGCTGTTATTAACATAAAGTTGAAACGAGCCTCGAAAAAGAAATTTGGCATTAATCTTAGCAGTGCGTTTGGGAGCAATCAATCTCAAGAAAATTCTGATTATGCCGTGGAGAACTTCAACAACTCCGTTTCAATAAACGGTTCGGTAAATAAATTTGATTATTTAGCGAGCTTTGGGCATCAATATACCGACGGCCTATCTGCGGTTTCCGCTGGTAATGAAACCGATATTTTTAATACGCATAATGGCTATTTGAATTTGGGCTATCGCTTTTCAGACCGATTTAAATGGAACACCTACGCCAGTTTTGATACTTTTAAAGCGGAATTTGACGATGCTTTAGCTGATGCCGATAATTTGTCACTAACAAAGCAACATCGCTTTGGTATTTCTCCTGAATACAACTACAAAAACGGAAGCATCAACTTGAATGCCGCCTATAATTCGATAGAAAGAGAAATTGAATCGAGTTTCCCAACTCAGTTTGAAGCTAAAAGTTTTATTGGAGATTTGTATAATCGCTATACTTTCAACGATAAATTTTATACGGTTTTGGGTGTTAATGCGCAGCACAACGAGATGGATAGCTTTTCAATTCCTTTTGAAGAAACTGATTTTACTCAAGACATTAATTCAGATGAAGCCTCTTTTACAATCATTGACCCCTATATGAATGCGGTTTATGTTTCAGATTTTGGCCTGAATCTCAATGCCGGCCTTCGGTTGAACAATCATAGTGAATATGGGAGTCATTTGGTGTATAGTTTAAATCCGTCGTTTCGAACCGACTTGAAATTCGGATATCTTAAAGGTTTAGCGAGTTATAGTACCGCGTATATCACACCTTCTCTATATCAATTATTCGAACCTAGCTATGGAGTTAAGACTTTAGAACCCGAAGAAAATCGTACCATAGAAGTAGGAGCCGAAATAGGAATCAAGCAAAAGGCTACCCTAAGTTTGGTTTATTTTAATCGATTCGAAGAGAACTTCATAGATTTTGTAGATCAAGGCGAATTTGTTTTTCAATACCAAAATGTTGATGAAGATTTTACCGCAAGTGGGTTGGAGTTGGTGGCAGATGTCTCGATTTTAGAAAACCTCAAGCTGAGAACAAATGCGACTTATACCAAAGTTGAAGAGGATTTAGATTTGAGAATTCCAGAGTTAAAAGTTAATGCAGCACTAAATTATCAATGTACTGATGACACGTTTATGAGCTTGCGCTATCAATATAATGATGACAGGGACGATGCTTTTTTTAATAACGACACCTTTGAAAGTGAGACCATTAATTTAAAGTCTTACAGTTTATTAGATTTTTATATTAGCCATAAAATCATAAAGGATAAGATGACCCTATTTGCCAACCTGACCAATATTTTAAATGCAGATTATCAGGAATTGTTCGGTTATACTACAAAAGGACGGAATGTGAATATTGGTTTCACTTTAAGTTTGTAAACAAGAAAAGCCTATCAAAATCACATAATTGTACAATTGATAGGCTTTTTAAATCTCAATGTTTTTTTACTCAAATTTCAACCTGCTCAGCGGAAAATCATTGTCGATATACATGACTTCTTCTTCGGCCTTTATATTTAGGTCTGTTGAAATTGCTTTAAATTCAATGTTTTGGTTACTGTCAAATCTACCCAAACCGCTAATATCGGTTAATGCTGCAGCTAACAATCTCTCATTGACATCGCCCAAGGTTCCAAAGTTTCTAGGCGATTCAATTAGTGAAATATCTGGGATGATACCCGTTCCTGGCACGGCTTGATCATTGACGTTAATTGAATTTGCAACTAGAGGTTGCATTGCATAGGTGTGATTGGGATTTCTATTTGTTGAGCTAAGGTCTGGTGAGTCATATATTGTTATAGAAGCTTGGGTTTTTCCGGTAGTATTATCCCCAATTTGAACTACATCTATATAGGCCTCTAAACTATTAATTACAAGCTCACTGGCTGATGCAGAACGTTCAGTAGTCAAAACATAGACTTTATTAAGGTTTAAGCTGTTTATGGTATTACCATCAAAACTATTCACAAAATTGAAATTTGAGTTCTCGCTTTGAAGATTGCTGTTGTAAACCAATTTAGAGTAAATGTCTCCTGTAAATTGGCCGGTTACCATGCTTCCCAAAAGTCTTGCTGTATCTACAGAACCCCCAGGATTATAGCGAAAATCTAAGACCAAGTGCTTCACATTATTGGCGACAAACTCTGCAAATGCATTATTAAGTTCATTATTGAAATTTCTATTGAAACCATTATAAACCAAATACCCAACATTTTCACCATTTACAGGAATAATTTCAGTGAGATGTACCGGGTTTTCGGTGTATGTTTCCTTGGTCAACGAGACTTCTTCAGAAGTTGAAACAATCGTGTCATCGTTAATGGTTTCCGTTCCGTTATCATTGTAAGTCGCAAAGTTTAAAGTGTATGAATTTTGATTGAGTAAACCTCCAAAATTATTTACATTTAAATCCGTTCCGTTTACAGCATCGAATATTTGGCCCCGTTGTAATCCCAAACCATCGGCAACGCTATTGTTCAAAACTAATCTGATAATTCCAAAAACTTCGGTCTCGCTTCCGGGTTCTAGGTAAAGGTTAAATTCCAATCCATTACTTACTGTTGTGCCTGCTTGTGCCTGCTCAAAAGCAATATAATCTGGGATTATAACGCTAAACCGATCAATGGTTTCTCGTTCAAATATGAGGGTTTCAAAAAGTTGTTCGGGAGTTGAAAAACTATTTAAATAGTTCGCATACTCTTCATTTGAAGAAAAACGGTCGTTTGCCAAATCTGGAATTTCATCTTTATAAAGGTAAACGGCGTTCATGCCTTTCCAAACAAAATCGTTGATTTCGCTGGATGAGATTAGGTTATCGTCATTATCTTCAAAACAACTGGTTAAGCAGAATGTTACGATACAAAGTAGGGTAATCTTAAATAATTTCATCTTTAAATTTTGGAGTTTTAAATTTTTAATCTGCCTGCTCGAATAGCAAGAATATAAGCACATAGAGGTTACTTACTACTTTTAAAAATTTAGATTCATTTTTCTTTTTCAATACATTGGTCTGGTAAACCCGTAATTTACTTACATTATTACGAATTTAAAAATTTATGTAACAAACTTGATACCTGTTCGTCGTAACAATAAGAAGCAAAATAATCAATTGTTTTTTAACCAATCAAACTATAATGACACAAACTGATTTTGTAAAATTAGTAATGCCTTTTAAGGATAAGGTTTTTAGACTAGCAAAGCGGTTGTTGGTGTCCAGCGAGGAAGCTGAAGATGCCACACAGGAAATATTGATAAAACTTTGGAAGAATAAAACCAAGATTGCAGAGTACAGAAATGTTGAGGCCTTTTCAATGACGATGACCAAGAATTTTTGTTTGGACAGACTAAAATCGAAACAGGCACAGAATTTGAAAATAGTACACAGTAATTACCAAGACCATAACGTCTCCTTACAAAAGGAAGTTGAAAATAGGGATAGTATTGATTGGGTCTCAAAAATAATGGACGACCTACCTGAGCAGCAAAAAATAATAATACAACTTAGAGATATAGAAGAATATGATTATGACGAAATAGCGAAAGTGGTGGATATGAACCCCACGGCGATTAGAGTCGCACTCTCAAGAGCAAGAAAAACAATACGTGAAAAATTGACAAATACACACCAATATGGTATTAAATAGCATAGAAAAATTACTCGAAAAGTATGATTTGGGCGAAACCTCGCTCAAAGAAGAACAGCAGTTGAAAAGCTACTTTTCGCAAGATGACGTGCCAGCGCACTTAGAATCTTACAAGGTGATGTTCCAATATTTTAAAACAACAAAACAAGAGTCTTATAATAAAGATGTGTTGGTTGAACAGGGACAAACTAAGCCGAAGCGAAATCAAATTTACCAGTGGATCGCCATTGCCGCAGTCGCTATACTTATGCTGGGGATTTTTATGCCCGATATAATGGGAGATGAGCCAGCAAGAACTTTAGCCGATTTAAATACTGAAGAACGAAAGGCCTATAACCAAACTAAAGAAGCCTTAGCAATGCTTTCAACAAATTTTAATGACGCCGCGAGCAGTGTAAACACCTTAGGGTTAGTATCCGCAAATTTTAAGAAAGGTACTGAAAAGGTGATTTTAGTGAAAGAATTTTCAAATTCAACAAATAAATTAATTAAAAAGAAAAAAAACAAGTAACAATTAAATATTAAAATTATGAAAAAGTTAATAGTAATAGCAGCAATTGCCCTGACCTCTTCTGCAACATTTGCACAGAGTATCTTCGATAAATTTGAAGATAAAGAGGGTGTAATGTCCGTAGTGGTCAATCAAAAAATGTTCAAAATGCTCGCCACGATTGGATTGGATGTGGACGACCCAGAAGCTCAAGGTTATATTGAAATGGCCAAAAAGATTACGGGTTTAAAAGTATTTACAACAGACAACGAAGCCATTTCCAGTGACATGAATTCAACGGTCGCAAGTTATTTGAAATCGACAAAGTTAGAAGAATTAATGCGTATCAAAGATGGTGATCAAACCGTTAACTTCTATGTAAAAGAAGGTAAGGACGAAAACCACGTAAAGGAACTATTGATGTTTGTTAATGGTTTGGGCGAATATACCAAAGGGCAGGATATCACCATCAACGGTAAAAAACGTGAAGTGGAAACCGTATTGTTATCCCTAACCGGCGATATCGATTTGAGACAAATCTCCAAACTAACCAACCAAATGAACTTACCCGGTGGCGATCAATTGAAAAAAGCAGGTAAAAATAAATAATTATGAAACGAGCATGCTATAGCCCCTGTCAATCATGAGAATGATCACCGGCGAACAGCATGTGTCCGATTTAAGAAAATATAGAAACACATGAACTCATCAATCAAAAATCTTGTGGTCTTTTCTATCCTGGTTGCAGCTTTAACAAGCTGTAATCAGGGCGAGACCCTACAAACGTACTACGTTGATAACGAATTAAAATCAGGTTTCACCTCGGTAGATGTACCCGTTAGTATGTTGAAAATTGACGAAGAAACTTTAGACGAAGAGCAAAAGGAGGCTTATGATTCTGTTGAAAAATTAAGCATGATTGCCTTTGTTTTAGACGAAAGTAATAACACCGAATACGAGGTTGAGTTTGCCAAAGTAAAATCAATCCTTAAAGACCCAAAGTATCAGGAATTAATGCGCGGCGGAAATACCACCGATGGAAAATTCATTATAAATTTTATAGGTACCGAAGAAAGTATTGATGAATTTGTTCTTCTTGGAAACTCCAACGAAAAAGGATTTGCCATAGTTCGTGTTTTAGGTGACGATATGAATCTAAATAAAATAATGAAGCTGGGTTCTGTTTTTAAAACCATGGATATGGACAGCTCACAGCTCAGCAAGTTTACAGAGTTTTTTAACTAGAAACCTACTGATACACTAAAAAAAATTCACCATTTCAGACATAGGTTTGAGATGGTTTTTTTTGTTCAGTCTTCAGTCTTGGTTGTTGAGAATTACTAATCGTTTTCTTCGTCTCAACGGTTGATTGATTGTTATTTCAAAGTACCAGATATGCTAAGATGTTTTCAAATAATTTAACCTATAACATATCATTCAGTTGTAAGATTTTGAGTCGTTTTATTTTAAATTAATTTATTTCAAATCCCCGTATAATTACTTGGCGAAACCGCTTTCAGTTCTTTTTTGATTTCGTCAGAGACTTCCAACGTATCAATAAAATCAGCAATTGAAGTTTTGTTTATGACCTCGTTGGTTCTGGTCAAACCTTTTAAGGCTTCATAAGGGTTTGGATACCCTTCACGACGAAGAATCGTCTGTATCGCTTCTGCTACTACCGCCCAGTTACTTTCTAAATCTTCTGCAAATTTCGGTTCGTTTAACACTAATTTTTCAAGACCTTTAACCGTACTTTTAAAACCAATCAAGGTATGGCCAAAAGGAACGCCAACATTTCGTAAAACTGTGCTATCGGTTAAATCGCGCTGTAACCTTGAGATGGGTAACTTAGCGGAAAGATGTTCAAAAATAGCGTTGGCAATGCCCAAATTGCCTTCGGAATTTTCAAAGTCTATCGGGTTTACTTTATGTGGCATGGCGCTACTGCCCACTTCGCCCTTCTTGATTTTTTGTTTGAAATAATCCATGGACACATATGTCCAAATATCACGGTCTAAATCAATGATGATAGTGTTTATTCTTTTCAGCGCATCGAACAAGGCGGCTAAATGGTCGTAATGTTCAATCTGCGTAGTAGGGAAGGAGTGTTGCAGCCCCAATTTCTCTTGAACAAATTTTGTCCCAAAGGCTTTCCAGTCCAGTTTGGGGTAAGCTACTTTATGTGCATTGAAATTTCCTGTAGCACCTCCAAATTTAGCCGCGCTCGGGATATCGTTCAATAATTTAAATTGCTCTTCCAAACGCACCACGAATACTTGAATTTCCTTACCCAAACGGGTGGGTGAGGCTGGTTGCCCGTGTGTTCTCGCTAACATTGGGATATCTTTCCAAGTTTCTGCAAGCGATTTTAATTTGCTGAGTAATACGTTGTATTCGGGTAGATAAACTTCGTTTACGGCTTCTTTTATGCTCAGGGGAACTGCGGTGTTGTTGATGTCTTGCGAGGTCAATCCGAAATGGATGAATTCTTTGTATGCAGAAAGCCCCAACTTATCAAATTCCTCTTTTATAAAATATTCCACGGCCTTTACGTCATGGTTGGTGGTTTTTTCAATGTTTTTTATGGTCTGCGCATCTTCCGAAGAAAAAGAAGTGTAGATGTTTCTTAGTTTGTCAAAGAGCTTGCGGTCAACGGCGCTAAGTTGAGGCAAATCCAGTTCGCACAGTGCAATAAAATATTCAATTTCTACCAGTACACGGTATTTTATAAGCGCTTCTTCCGAAAAAAAAGAGGAAAGCGATTCAACTTTATTTCTGTATCTGCCGTCAATTGGTGAGATGGCATTTAATGAGGTAATGGTCATGGTTTTGTCAATTTTTGAAACCTCAAAGATAGGGGTTTTAGTGATTGTAGATTGCCAATTTGGTCTTTTTGATTTTAGAATTAAAAAATTCAAAAAAGAAAAAAAATATCAAATCTGAGCAATTATGATAAGAACGCTTATACCGATTTTCTAATCATTTGTGTTAACAATTTTTAGCAGTTGCGCTCTTTCTGTTACCTATGAATTCTGTACTTTTGAAGAATACTTTAAGTGATTTTGTAGTGCCATTATTTAAGCAACAAAAACCCAAACGTTTTAAATATATTCCGCGGAATGATAAAAATTCTGAGGAGACTAAGGAGGAACACCTAAAATCTCAGTGGAAATCGGTTAGAGGTCGGGGTAAGCATACGGGCAAGTCTAGGTCAATGCCAATATTATTGTTTATTTTAGGTATGATAATTGTGATTTGGTACCTTTTAACGCATTACGAAACAACATAATATCATGGGAATTTTAAGCACGAGAAAGAACAAAAAATACAGTTATACGCCACGTTATTACAAAGGCGAGGGAAGTCCCTACGAGTTAAAACATAAGTTTGATGAATTTCGGGTAACCGCAGGAAGCAATAGTGGTTTAAAAACCAAATTCAACAATGCGGTTGATGATTATAAACATAACCGTGACTCTAGCGGTGCAAATAGACGTACGCTGATTATAATAGCCGTTTTAATTTTGACTTTCCTGTTTATAATTGATTTCGACTTTTCCATATTTTTCAATAATCGCTAATGTCAGACATCATTCAATTGCTGCCCGATCATGTAGCTAACCAAATTGCAGCGGGCGAAGTCGTACAACGTCCTGCCTCTGTAGTCAAGGAACTTCTGGAAAATGCCATTGATGCCGATTCACGTCAGATTAAATTAGTGGTTAAAGATGCAGGCAAAACATTGATTCATGTCATTGACGATGGAAAGGGAATGAGCCCAACCGATGCGCGTTTGAGTTTTGAACGGCACGCCACTTCTAAAATTCGAGCTGCAGAAGATTTATTCAGTATCAATACCAAAGGTTTTAGGGGAGAGGCACTTGCGAGTATTGCAGCAATAGCCCACGTTGAATTAAAATCAAAACAACCTGACGACGAGCTCGGCACCCATATTGAAATTGAGGGTAGCGAGGTTAAAAGTCAAGAGGTTGCCGTAACCCCAAAAGGAACATCTATTGCGGTTAAACACTTATTTTATAACATTCCCGCGAGACGTAATTTTCTGAAATCTGATAATGTTGAGCTTAGGCATATTATTGATGAATTTCATCGTGTGGCATTGGCGCATCCAGATATAGCATTTATTATGTTCCATAACGGAAGCGAATCGTTCAACCTTCCGAAAAGTAATTACAGGCAGCGCATAGTAAATATCTTCGGAACACGTACCAATGAAAAATTAGTCCCCGTGGAGGAAGAGACCGAGATTCTAAAAATCTCAGGATTTGTGGGAAAACCGGAATACGCAAAACGTACCAAGACCGAGCAGTTTTTTTTCGTGAACAACCGTTTTATAAAAAGTGCATATCTCAACCATGCCATAAATTCAGCTTATGATGGGCTAGTCAAGGATGGTAGCTATCCAGGCTATTTCTTGAATTTGACTGTGAATCCTAAATCCATCGATATTAATATTCATCCCACAAAAACTGAAATCAAGTTTGACGATGAACATACCCTGTACGCCATTTTAAGGTCTTCGGTAAAACATAGTTTGGGACAATTCAATATTGCACCTGTCTTGGATTTTAATAGGGATTCTAATTTAGATACACCTTACAATTACCAAAAACGCCAGGGGCAAACGCCTTCTGTCGATGTGAATAGAAATTTTAATCCGTTTCAAGAAGGTCAAAAATTAAGTTCAGCCACACAAAGATCATTTAAAAAAGAGCCAACCAATCAATGGGAAGGCCTTTATGTGGGGTTAGAATCCAAAAGCACCCACAAGAACTCAAATTTTAGTGAGGTAGAATACGAGAGTCAACCAGAAGATAGTTCCTTATTTAATGGGGACGAATCTTTAAGATCAAAACAGACCACTTATCAGCTTCATAATAAATACATTATCAGTACAATTAAATCTGGTATGATGATTTTAGACCAGCATCGTGCACACCAACGTATCTTGTACGAAGGACTTCTAAAAAGCATGACCGTAAAAGAAGCCGTTAGCCAGCAGTTGTTATTTCCTTTGAATCTTCATTTTTCTACTTCGGAAATTAAATTGCTGAGCGACTTAAGGGAAGATTTAGAACACACCGGTTTTGTGTTTTCGGATTTTTCAGAAGAAAATTTTGAGATTACTGGTGTACCAATTAATATTTCTGAAAGTGAGGTTAATATAATTCTGGATCAATTACTTAGCGATGTTCAGCAGGAAGTACCAGACACTAATTTTAGCGCAACTGATTTGATGGCTAAATCTATGGCAAAGAGTTTGGCAATAAAAACAGGGCAGTCTATGACCTTGACTGAGCAGGAGCACCTTGTAAATAGTCTGTTTGCTTGCAAAGCCCCATCTGTAGCACCAGACAATAGAGTGACGTTTGTGACCATGAGCGTGGAAGATTTTGATAAAAAATTTATGTAAAAATTTATGATAAGAGGAATTACAGATGCAGTTAAGCATTTATTGATTATAAACGCCGTTATGTTCCTTGGAACGATAACTATTGGCGGTGGAGAGCTCTTTTACCAATGGTTTGCTCTATATTTTCCGAAGAATGATTTATTTCAACCATGGCAATTGGTTACACATATGTTTATGCACGGTAACTTTATGCATATTCTATTTAATATGTTTGCACTTTGGATGTTTGGTACAGCGGTAGAACAGGTTTTAGGCTCCAAGAAATTTTTGTTTATATATTTTTCAGCAGGGCTGGGAGCGGTATTGTTTCAATTGGGGTATTATTATTTTAACTATTTACCCGCTTATTCTGAATTGATTGCCACAGGTTTGACCGAAAGCCAGATTATTCAAATGTTTACGTCAAATGAAACCATTGGAAGTATAAACGCAAATCAATTATCCCTGCTCAAAGAAACCTTTCCAATTTATAATGCTTCGATGGTTGGCGCATCAGGATGTATTATGGGTGTTTTGGCAGCTTTCGGGATGATGAACCCCGAGGCCAAATTGATGCTCATCTTTTTGCCTATACCAATTAAGGCGAAATATTTTATACCAGGAATTATCTTGCTAGATGTCATTTCGGCAATTTCTGGCCAATCATTTTTTAGTCCGAGCAATACCGCATATATGGCGCACGTTGGTGGTGCACTTACCGGATTTTTTATAATGTGGTATTGGAAGAAAACACAGTTTAACAAAAATCGCTGGAATTGATGGGGAGTTTGCAAAGTGACATATCCAATAAAATTAGAAACCTCAATCTACTTGAAAAAATAATCGCTATTAATGTAGGCGTGTTTTTGTTGGGTTTGATATTGAGATTTGTTCAGAATATTCCAAAAGGTTATAGTTTATCTTGGTTGGAGCTTCCCCGTGATTTCTTTGATTTTATCTTACAGCCCTGGTCAATTATAAGTTATGGGTTTACACATTATGATTTTATGCACTTACTGTTTAATATGTTGGTGCTTTATTTTGTATCTCGAAGCTTACTTAACCTATTCAAGCCGAAACAAATTTTAAATATTTATTTGTTGGGAATTATCTCAGGAGGTCTCTTATTTCTTTTGATATACAATGTAGTACCCTCTGGTGTTTTGGTCAACGCTGGAGCTTTGGTGGGTGCCTCTGCTGGTGTAAATGCATTATTAATATTTCTGTGTACCTATATGCCACAGAAGGAAGTGCGGTTTTTTACTATAAGCATTAAGTTATGGTATATTGGTGTGGCGATTGTTATTTTTGATGTAATTGGTTTGTTCGGGGTCAACCAAGGTGGAAAATTAGCTCATTTAGGAGGAAGTCTGTTAGGTTATCTTTACGCTACGCAATTACTCAAAGGCATTGATATTGGGAGTGGGTTTGGCAATTTTATAGATTTAATCGCCAATTGGTTTAAACCTAAGTCGAATTTAAAGACCGTACACCGCAATAAAAATAAGGGATATGCAGGCCACACCAAAAAAGAATTCAACACGTTTAATAACCAGAAGAAAATCGATGCTATTCTAGATAAAATTTCCAAAAGCGGTTATGAAAGTCTCACTAAGGAAGAAAAAGCGATTCTATTTAAGGCTGGTAAGGACTAATAAATTATGGGCAAGTTAAACGCTTTTGAAAAACTGATGTTCTTCATCAATTCCTTGATGGCGTTCCTTTTACTATTAGCCTATCTATTGCCTTTTGTGCCTCCCAAAAAATTTGCATTCGTGTCGGTATTAAGTTTGGCCGTCCCTTTTCTAATTATCATAAATCTTTTATTCGTGGTTTTTTGGCTTCTAAAGGTCAAGAAACAGTTGTTGTTGTCACTCCTTGTATTGGCAATCGGTTATAATTACTTGTTTTCGCTTTATAAATTTTCGGGGTCAAAGAATATCAACGACCAACAGAATATATCGATAATGAATTATAATGTGCGATTGTTCAACGCTTTTAAATGGATTGAAGATGATCACATCAACAAACGAATTTCAGAATTTATTGCTGAAAGAAATCCAGATATTCTCTGCATTCAGGAATACCGTCCCGATGCTGCTGTTGCAATGAAAGGCTATTTTAAGTATGAAAAACTAACAGGCGATAAGGTGAAAAACGGACAGGCCATTTTTACAAAATTTCCGATTGTCAATTCAGGATCTATCGAATTTGAAAAAACCAGTAACAATGCCATTTTTGTGGATGTTGTCAAAGAAAATGACACCATAAGAATTTACAATCTACATCTCCAATCTTTACGGATTGATCCAAAGGTGGAAAAATTGGCACAAGGAGATTCAGAGAATTTAATTAAGCGTGCCGGATCTGCTTTTAAACTACAGCAGTCACAGACAGAACAGTTTTTAGATCATAAAAAGAAATGTACTTATCAAATGATTATTTGTGGAGATTTTAATAATACGGCTTACTCTTATGTTTATAAAGAAATAAAGGGAGATTTAAGGGACGCATTTAAGCAAGCTGGCAATGGTTTTGGGAGAACCTTTGATTTCAAATTTTTTCCTGTCAGGATAGATTTTGTTATGGTCGATGATGAGTTTGACATCAACGGTTTTAAGACCTACGATGTGAAATACTCTGATCATTACCCGATAATGGCGAAAGTGCGACTGAAGTAGTTTTCAGTTTTCAGTATTTAGCCTCAATTGAAAGCAATTTATCAAATATCAGGTCAAATTAGCTCAATCAGTTTCATCAGCGTTTCAATCTCAAGGAAAATATCCAGCAATCTATATTTATTTTAAATTAAAGCAATATCTACACTATCTAGAATACTATAAATAAATAAATAAACCAATCCCAATCGGCCTAGTTTTCTTCTTAAAAATTAATATGAAATTAAATGCGATGGCTTATTAAGAATGCAATGAGTCAAAGCCAATACTAAGCCTTTCGTCATTAAATATCGAGATAGCCAAGAGATGGTTTATGTCAATTAAAAGTCCGCAGAGCCTAAAAAAAAGCTCTTATCCATTTAAGTCTGTAAAATAGAATGTCTATTGAAATTGGCAAACCATAAAGAAATCAATAATGTATTTTAAAGCGGGTTATTTGATATTCAATTTTTGCGCCTTTAGATACAATTCGGTATTTGGACCTTCGTTAAAAAGTAAATCCAAAATACTGAGATTTGATTTAAACCCATGTTTTAACTCAAAAACCTGAGGGTATCTACTAAAATCTTGTTTTATTTCTTTTCTGGAATTCACTAAAGTTCTGGTGTCTAGGATTGCGGTTGGATTTGTTTCGTATTCTGAAGACAACTTGTAATGAAAAGGCAATTGCAAACACTCAAAAATAATAGCAATACAGCTCAAGTTTATATTTATAAGATGAGTAAACTCAGTTTCAAAAAGCGGCAAAAGGTCATCTATATAAAATTCAAAGAAAGGCGACGTGCGGTAAGCAGATTGTAAGGACTTAAGGTGTTGTTGCTGCCAATTTTCAGTATTAAAAATTTCAACATCCTTATAAAGTTGCCGATTGTTTTGCGAATAGATAACCGGAACATTTAGATTTAATATTCCATTTGCACCATAGATGGACGTACGGTTTCGATAGGTCTGCTTTTGATAATTATCGCAAAACTCAAACTTTATTTCTTCGGCATTTACCATCGCCACAAAATGAGCAACGTTAGGAAAATAAGTGGGATGCAGAAGAACAGATTTCAAGGACACCAATTAAAAAATTAAAGACTTGGAGATAATCAACTTATTCTAGAACCTAGAACTAATCACGCCTTATTTCGTTTTCGCCATTTGTTATACCCAAAAATAACGCCAAGTAAAACTAAAAAAGGAATCAAGAAAGAAGTCGCTTTTCCGCTACCGCTAACCGTTGTGAACCAACGTTCCCATCTTGGGTTCTTTATACCGTCCCAGCTCATCCAGATCAAAACTGGTTTTCCAACCACATGGTCAAAAGGCACGTAGCCCCAAGCTCTGGCATCTATAGAGTTATTACGGTTGTCTCCCATCATCCAATAGTAATTTTGTTGAAAAGTGTAAGAGTTTGCTGGTTTACCGTTGATGCTAATTTGGTTTCCATTTACTTTTAAATCGTTATGCTCGTATTCTTCAATAACCCGTCGGTAAAGCGGTAACACCTCAATATTAAGGTCAACCGTTGCGCCTTTCTTAGGTATATAGATAGGTCCAAAATTATCGTAATTCCATGGAAACTGTGGAGCTCTTGGAAATAAGTTTTGATCTTTACCTTCTGCGGTAGTTCGTTTTGTTATACTTGCAATATTAGGGTGGTCTTTCGCTTTTGCTGCAGCAGCCTCAGTAGCTTGTACAAAATAAGTTTGGGTTTCACCATCATAACCAATTCGGTCAGTTATATCGTAACGTTTCAAGATTCGATACACTTCTTCATCTGAAGAAATCTGACCTTGAAATACAATATCATACGAAAACTGAAGTTTCGCCCGATCTGGTAAATCGTTTGCTTTTCCGTTGATGAAAACCTTACCGTTAATCACTTTTAATGAATCTCCCGGTATGCCAACACATCGTTTCACGAGGTTGGTTTTCTTATCGATGGGTTTGTAATAATTACGATCTGGATTAAAATCGTTCATATCCAACAAGGTATCGGCGGGTTGATTGAAAACAACAATATCGTTACGCTCAATATCTTCAAATCCAGGAAGTCTCAGATAAGGTAGCTGCAACTTGTTTTTCCAGGATGTTTCCTCTTTTTCCTTGCGATCATCAAAAAGATAGGATTTTACACCAAGTTTTGGTATGGTGTCATGTACCATCGGCAGAGCAACAGTGGTCATGGGAATTCTGGCGCCATAATGAAATTTACTCACGAAAAGAAAATCACCGACCAACAAGGATTTTTCTAAAGATGAACTCGGAATGATAAAGGGTTGAATAAAATAGGTATGAACAATGGTCGCTGCGACTATGGCAAATAAAATGGAGCTGACCCAATCACCAGAATTTGATTTAGGGTGTAAATCCCTATTTTCTATGTAGTGAACCTCGGCCACATAATTCAAATAAAAATTGTAGAAGCCTAAAGTTAAAATTGCCAAAAACGTATCTAAATAGGTGTTTTTTCCAAAACTTCTTGCGGTTTCTACCCAAACTACCGGGAACATAATAAGATTGATAATAGGTACAAACAATAGAATGGTCCACCACCATGGTCGGTTGATGATTTTCATTAAAATGACTGCATTGTATATAGGGATGAAAGCCTCCCATGCTTGTCTGCCTGCTAATTTATAGAGTTTCCAAGTGGCTAGACCGTGGATAAGTTGGATAATCAAAATAAAAATCAACCATTGTGTAATTGTCATAACTCGTAGTTCGTTTCTTAATAAATCAAGTTGAGCTTAAATCGCCGTTTATACTTTGCAAATTAACTAATATTTAGAACGTCTTTCATTGTAAACACCCCTTTTTTATCATGTATGTACTCGGCGGCGATAACTGCTCCTAGTGCAAACCCTTTTCTAGAGTGTGCGGTATGTTTTATTTCTATGGTATCTATTTCAGAGGCATAGGATATCTTGTGAGTACCCGGTACGTTTTCTATTCGTTTGGCTAAAATTCCAATTTCATTTTGTTTTGGTGCATCCAAAGTCCAAGCCTCATATTTTGATTGGTCTAATATGCCTTCGGCTAATGTTATTGCTGTACCACTAGGAGCATCAAGTTTTTGGGTATGATGGATTTCTTCAATTTGTAACTTATAGTCTGGAAGTTTTGCCATTAATTGTGCCAATCTCAAGTTAAGTTCAAAAAGAACATTGACCCCCAAGCTGAAATTTGAAGCGTATAAAAAAGTACCTTCCTTTTTTTTTGTGAGTTCGATAATGTCTTGAAAATTATTCAGCCAGCCTGTAGTGCCAGAGATTACAGGGGTATTTTCATTTAGGCACTTAGAAATATTGGAAACCGCAGTTGTTGGCAAGCTAAAATCTATGGCGACATCACAATTTTGGAGAGAGAAGCCTTCCGTATTACTATCTACTTTTAAGACGATGGTATGTCCTCGCTCAATAGCGATACTTTCAATGGTTTTGCCCATTTTTCCATAGCCCAATAAACCAATCTTCATTTTTTAAAATTTGAAATTAAGAGTAATCCCAACATCTGATGCATTTTCCATTTGATTGTATTTTAAATGGGGTTTTATAGCCAAATTTTCATCTACATTATACTGTAGTAAATGGGCATCTACATTGGCGTCTATAATATTGAGTGCATAACCACCAATGGCAAGTAGTAGTGATAGTTCTTTGTTACGTCTCAAAGTTCGTTGCGCCCTAATCAATCCGTCGTTAGAAATATTTGCAAATTCTGTATTAGAATCATCAACGCCCGCCAATCTATTTTTGAAGGCCTCCCTATAGCGATCATATTCCTTGTCATTGCTTATAAAAAAATAGGTGGGTATGCCAATTGCAGCATAGACCAATGGGATTTTCCAATATTTTTTATTGTAGGCCTGTCCCATTCCGGGTAATACAGCGGAATAAAAAGCTGCTTTTGCTGGTGCCAATAAGTTTAGGGGCTTACGTGAGATGGTGTCTTGAACCTTTACAAAATTCTCTTCCATCTCTGGCACCGTAGTCTCATCTTCGCGCTTTTCATCTACTTGTGATACAGCCACTAAGGACAAGCCAAAAAAGAAAATTAAGAATAAAAGCTTATTTGGCACTTTGAACCAGTTTTTTGATACGGTTGAAATCTTCTTCAGAATGAAATGGAATAGTAATTTGACCCTTTCCGTTCTTTGAAATCTTAACGCTTATTTTATGACCGAAGTATTCTGAAAAATCTTTTATGCCTTTTTTAACAAACTTAGGATGTTCAATGGGTTCAGGACTTTTATTAGAAGAAGGGTTGTTGAGATTTTTCACAAGAGCTTCAGTAGCTCTTACCGATAATTTATCTGAAATAATAGTTTCGTAAATATCCAACTGTTTGGCCTGGTCATCAATATTAATGATGGCTCTTCCGTGGCCCATCGAAATAAAACCGTCCCGCATTCCTGTTTGAATAATGGGATCAAGCTTTAAGAGTCTCAGATAATTGGCAATTGTGGAGCGTTTTTTCCCAACACGTTCGCTCATTTGTTCTTGGGTGAGGGCAATCTCATCGATAAGGCGTTGGTAGGAGAGTGCTATTTCAATAGGATCAAGGTCTTGGCGTTGTATATTTTCCACCAATGCCATTTCCAGCGATTCTTGATCGTTCGCAATCCTGATATATGCGGGGATTGTTTTTAGCCCGATTAATTTTGAGGCCCTAAATCGACGTTCCCCGGAAACTAATTGAAATATATTATAGTCTAGTTTTCTTACCGTAATGGGTTGAATAACTCCGAGTTCCCTAATTGAAGAGGCCAGTTCACGCAAAGTTTCCTCATTGAAGTTGGTGCGTGGCTGAAAGGGATTTATATCAATCGAATCTACGTCCAGCTCCACAATATTTCCAATTATTGTATCTGCGTTTTTATCCTGAACAGAATTAATATCATTGGAAGGATCTTTCAGCAGAGCCGATAATCCTCTACCCAATGCTTGTTTTTTTGTAGCCTTCGCCATTATGCGTTCTTCTTTATAATTTCCTTAGCTAAACTTAGGTAATTTGTAGCTCCCTTACTGCTAACATCATACTTTATGATACTCTCACCGTAGCTTGGTGCTTCGCCTAAACGAACGTTTCGCTGAATGATGGTTTCAAAAACCATATCGCTGAAGTGTTTTTGCACTTCTTCAACCACCTGATTGGAAAGGCGTAAACGTTGATCAAACATGGTTAAGAGCATACCCTCAATATCCAAATCTTTATTGTGGATTTTCTGAACGCTCTTTACGGTGTTCAACAATTTGCCTAAACCTTCTAAAGCAAAATATTCGCATTGAATTGGGATAATTACAGAATCTGATGCCGTTAAGGCATTCAGCGTCAACAATCCCAAGGAAGGTGCACAATCAATTAGAATATAATCGTAATGCTCCCTAAGATGTGAAATCGCTTTTTTCATCATGTATTCACGCTCATCCTTGTCAACCAATTCAATTTCAATGGCAACCAAGTCTATATGTGCGGGAATAATATCAACGTTGGGCGAATCTGTTGTAACTATACATTCTTCTGCCTTGGCAGAATGTTCTAAAAGTTGGTAAGATCCAACTTCAACAGACTCCACATCAATGCCCAAACCAGAACTTGCATTGGCTTGTGGGTCTGCATCGATAAGCAGCACTTTTTTTTCCAATACTCCTAAGGAAGCAGCAAGGTTGACGGATGTTGTGGTCTTGCCGACACCTCCTTTTTGATTGGCAATTGCAATGATTTTACCCATTAATTGGTCTGGTTTTTTGAGGTGTAAAAATACGATTATTTACGACTTTAGAAAATTGAAGTTGTTAACATTGAAGCGTTGTAAAACCACTAGCCAATAATTCTAGAGTGAAAAAAAACCATCCAATAAGGCTAAAAATATATAAAAAGAACAGGAGATAAAATCTGGAAGGATATTTGGAATTTTCAGTAAAGACTGATATTGAAGAAACTATTTTATTTTAAAAAAAAACCTCCGAAGATTATTCGGAGGTTTCGTAAGTTTTGTTTTAGACTTTAATCAAGACTCCGGATTATGGATACCTACCAAATAATCGCCAGAAAGATATTTCTTAGCTACTTCTTGAAGATATTCAACGGTCAAACCTTTAACATTAGATTCGTAATCCAACATTTTTTCAGCATCTTTTTTAAGGTAATCCGCATTTTTAAGGCTCTGTAACCAATAGCGATTTTCCTTAAGCTCTTCCTTGTGGTCTAACATGTAAGTTTCCTTGACCTTATCCAAATCTTTTTGGGTTGGGCCTTCTTTAACTAATTTATCGACTTCTGCCAATGCCGCTTTCTTCAGCTTCTCTACGTTTTCTGGACCGCACGGGAAACTGATGTTGAACGAATACCAATCATAAGGCATGTTACTCACATTTCCTCTTGCGCCTACACCGTAAACACCACCTTCTTCCTCACGCAACTGTTCTACCAATTTAATGGTCAATATTTCCCCTAGGGTCTCCATTGCAAAATCTTCCTTTGCCTTGTATTCCGTTGGACCGTGGTACGTAATTCTTACAGAACTTTTTGGATCTTCACCTTTTTCAATTATTTTTTCGTGCATCCCTGTGAGCGGTCTAAAATCTCCAACCTCATACATCTCGTTGCTTCCGGTTCCCGGTAAGCTCGCTAAATATTGTTCAGCATAGTTGACAAGTTGCTTCTCGTCGATGTTTCCTACAAAATAAAAGTGGAAATCACCTGCATCAGCAAAACGCTCTTTATATTTTTCATAGGCTAAATCGTAATCTGCCTCATCCATCATCTCAGGCGTAGGAAATCCTGTGTACCTTGGGTTGTCTCCGTACATCCATTCGCCCATCTTGATAGAAAAATAAGTTTGTGGATTCGACATCATATTTCCTAAAAACGATTTTTGCTTTTCTTTAAATGATGTAAACGCTTCTTCGTCTTTATTTAGCGATGTGAAATAAAGGTGCACCATTTGAAATAGCGACTCTAAATCTTTTGGAGACGCATTACCCGAAATATTCTCACTATAAGTACCGATGCTAGGTCTTACATTTACGATTTTTCCTGACATCATTTTGCTCATCTCAGTTTTATCAAAACCATTCAAACCTGCTTCCGATAAGCCTCCATTGGCGTTTACGGTTGCTTTATGATCTTCAACCGTGTAAAGTGAATTGCCACCAAAACTGAAGGCATCAAAAAGAATTTCATCATTCTTAAAATCTGTTACCTTATAAGTTACTTTGGCGCCATTACTCAAGGTCAGGGTGGTTGTACCCAATTTCTCATTGGTCTTATATTCTGAAATACTACCTGCTTTTGGCATATCGGTAATCATGGATTCTGCAACGGCTTCATCCTTATAAGGTTCTAAAGTCTTGTTACCTGTTTCCTTTAACACCGTTTTTACTTGATCTTCTGTAATTTGCTCAACACCCTCTTTTTCAGGACCGGTTAAAATAACAACACGGTTTTCATCTTTAATATATTCTGAAATTAGTGCATTTACTTCATCTAAAGTGATAGTTGGAAGTTGTTCCTTGTAAAATTCGAATTCCCAAGAGATTCCGGGCATCGGCTCATTTTCTAGATAATTCCTTACATATTCACCAACGATTCTTTCAGATTCCATTTTGTCCTTATCCTTGAAACTCTTTTCCATACTTGCCATGATATCTTTTTTGGCGCGGTCAAATTCGCCTTCAAAAAAGCCGTGTTGTTTTACACGCTCGTTTTCTTCCAATAATACTTCTAAGGCCTTTAATTGCCCAGTTTCGCTGGTCATAGCAAAAGATTGATAAGCATTTTTTGTTTTGGCGTAAGTACCGCCATAGTAGCTAAAACCATAAACAAACGGTGGGGTTGGGCTATTGGTCAACTCATTCAATCGGTTATTGATCATTTGAGAGAAAACGTTCTCAATCATCGACTCACGGTAATCTTTTAAAGTGGTATCTGGTTTGGCATCCTCGGTATCCTTAAATAAGACCTGTACTTGTGAAAATGAAGCTTCCTTATCAGACTCAATTGCGATAAGAGTTTCTTTGTGGTTGGGCAGCTCAAAACTTTTACGCGGTCTTGGGTTTTCGGGCATTTTTATACCACTAAAATGATCTTTGATTTTTTGCTCTAGTGTAGCGACATCTACGTCACCAACAGCTATAACAGCCATTAGGTCTGGACGGTACCAGTCGTTATAGTAGCGTTTTAAACTTTCGTACTCAAAATTTTCCAAAACTTCTTTTTTACCTATCGGAAGGCGATCCGCATATTTTGAACCGTAAAGTAATTTTGGTAAGTAGCCCTGCATCATGCGTTCGTTGGCACCTTGACCTAAACGGAACTCTTCTAACACCACGCCGCGCTCACCATCAATCTGATCACCGCTCAACATGGCATTATGTGCCCAATCTTCAATAACCTGAAATCCTTTTTCGAGTTTTTCTGGGTCATCGCTAGGGATTGGTAGGATATAAACCGTTTCATCAAAACTGGTATAAGCGTTGAGGTGTGCACCAAATTTAACACCGATACTTTGAAGATAGTCCACAAGCTCATTTTTCTCAAAATTTTTGGTGCCATTAAAGTTCATGTGTTCCATAAAATGGGCGAGACCTCGTTGGTCATCGTCCTCTAAAATAGATCCGGCATTTACCACAAGTCGCAATTCTACCTTATCTTCTGGTTTGCCGTTATTTTTAATATAGTAAGTTAATCCGTTTTCTAAAACACCCATTTTTACTTCTGGATTAAACGGAATTTTTACTTCGGAAGCCGCTACAGTCTTACTGGCGGTCATGGTCTCCTGTGCGAGGCCTGAGAATACGAGCATAAAGCTGCAAACAAATGTTAGCAGTCGCAATCGTTTTGTTGTTTTGTTCATGGTTTAAGAGGGTTTTTCCCCGATGTATAGGGATGACATTAATTGATGGTTAAATATAACTAAATTTATAGTTTTAAAAAAGGATTTTTCCGTCGTAGAATCTCAAAAGTCAAGCTGAAATTAATAAAATGAACTTTGGGTTATTTATAATTAACTTTTGTTTAGGTTTTTGGTACATGAAGTTGAAGCTGAAAATGATGCTATAGTATCTAGCAGTCCCGAGTGATTTTTTAAATTTAGGAGGAGGGTATAAGTTTTAAGACGACAAGCACGATTTAAAAAAATGTTTCCTCTACGATGATAGTATTAAAAACCATTGGAATTGTAAACTACTTTTTTCCGCCTCGAATTTTCGCCTCCAACTCATCCCACATTGGTTCCGAAATTTCTGAGAGCATGTTAAATTCGCCTGCACCTTTGAGCCATTCGCCACCGTCAATGGTAATGACCTCGCCATTAACGTAGGCCGAAAAGTCAGACACTAGATACGCTGCCAGATTTGCCAATTCCTGATGTTCGCCAACACGGTTTAGCGGCACTTTCTTGGCCATATCAAATTTCTTTTGCAAATCACCTGGCATTAGACGGTCCCAAGCCCCTTTGGTTGGGAATGGTCCTGGAGCAATAGCATTAAAACGCATCCCGTATTTAGCCCATTCTACAGCCAGACTTCGAGTCATCGCCAAAACGCCGGCTTTTGCTGCGGCGCTGGGAACCACGTATCCAGAACCCGTCCAAGCATAAGTGGTAACGATATTAAGAACTGTGGTATTGGTCTGTTTAGTGTCAATCCAATGCTTTCCAAAAGCTAGAATACAGTTTTTTGTACCTTTTAGTACAATGTCTATAATCACATCAAAGGCGTTTGCCGATAGACGCTCTGTTGGCGATATAAAATTACCTGCGGCATTGTTGAGCAACACATCCACTTTGCCGAATTCTGAAACAACCGCATCGCGCATCGCTTCCACTTGGTCATTATGGCGTACATCGCATTGCACGGGGAAACATTTACCTGCCGAAGCACCTGCGCTTTTTTGTGTTTCTGCTTCCAGTTCTTTAGCTGTATTTTGAAGTTTTTCTAAGTTACGTGACGTGATGGCAACGTTGGCGCCAAGCTCCATAAAGTATTTGGTCATGGCTTTGCCAAGTCCGCTACCGCCGCCGGTTACTACGATTGTTTTTCCTTTAAGCGCATCGTCTCTTAGCATTTTTTGTGTGTGGTTCATTGTTTGAGTTATGAGTTATGAGTTATGAGTTATGAGTTTTAGGTTGTGGGTTGTGAGTTTGATTCTGGCCATTCCATAGGTTGTAAATTTTTTGCCTTGTAGCAATCTCTAAATATCAATTTTCAAAAATTTGATATTCATCTTCATCTTCATCTTAATCTTTGATTTCGAGATTCGAGATTCGAGTTCGAGATTCGACGTTCGAGATTCGACATTCGACATTCGACATTCGCCTTCAAAGAGAATTCTAAGTTACTGAGAAATGAATTGGATTTGAAATTTTATGAGTAGAATTTATCTAGATGTTAAGGCGAAATTTGGTCAAAAAAAAAGTCCCACCGAGGCGGGACTAAAGATTTTCATTTTAAGATATTAAAAAACTAAAAGCAAAATTAAT
>CAWDOF010000020.1:237500-417951 GCA_963803715.1 uncultured Flavobacteriaceae bacterium | reverse complement strand
GTTTTACCATCAGCTTTACCGGCTAATTCAGCACTTACAATTCCCATAACCTTCCCCATATCTTTCATACCAGTTGCTCCTACCTTGGCAATAGTTGCCTTTACAGCCTTTTCTATCTCAGGCTCACTCAACTGCTTTGGCAAAAACTGACTTATAACTTCTGCTTGAGCCAATTCTGGTTCAGCTAAATCTTCTCGGTTTTGTTCGTTATAAATAGAGGCACTATCTTTACGTTGTTTTACCAATTTAGATAAAATCTTTATTTCTTCATCATTGGTCATTTCATCTGAAGAACCTCCATCGGTCTTAGCCAATAATAGCTCAGATTTTATAGCACGCAAAGCTGCCAAAGCTGTCTGGTTTTTCTCCTTCATAGCTGCTTTCATCGCAGTCATCACATCTTCTTGTAAGGCCATTTATATTTTGTTTTTTGAACTGCGAAGATAGTAAAATTTGTATGTTTTTACAGAACTAAGAATTTCTTTTTAATAACCCTATGCAGAATATTCAGATTTGTAATTCTAAACGTTTAAGCTGGTTTCTAAACACTTTTAGTGCTATAATCATTCCCGCATAAAAGCCCATTAAATTAGATATTCATTTTCTAAGATTTAGCTTAGGTTGAAGCTTTGAAAATGGGCATAAAAAAACCCAAAGCGCTGAGGGAAGCACTTTGGGCAAAATAGGATCAATTAACTAATAAATACTTATACTAAATCAATACAAATTACATTAATTGTAATTTGTGTTTTTGAAAACCCCAATATTTAGCGGGCTATATTTAGCTTGTTATATAATAATACTGAGTAAAGCCTTTCAAAATAGAATCTCACTAATCTACATTATCGTGCAAAAATGAATTGTTACTTCGCAATTGGATATCATCGTTATCATCTGTTCCAATTGAGGTTCTAGACGCTGTTGTCTCAGAGGATGGACGAGACTCATCTAAATCTACACCTTGTCTCTTGTAGGCTGGTTCTTTTTCAATTTCGTCTATTTTAGCCTGATTGAACTTGTAATTGAAGTCTTTCATTTTACGTCGTCTTTCATCTGCTCTTGCCTTTAACAATTCTGAAATTGGGCTAGTCATTGGATCAACTTCTTCTGCAGAATTTTCCTCATCCAATTTAGGCTTTACGCTTTTTCTCTCAAAGACAATATCTTCTTCAACCTTTGGCTGTACTTTTGATTTGGTTTCGTTAATAGAAGATTCGTATGTCATAAAATCATCGAGTGCATAACGTTTTTCTCCATCTTCGTTAGCTTCGGTTACTGGAATGATTTCAATGTGCTCGTTTACTGAAATATCGTTAACATCATCTTCCAAATCAAATACCTTATTTGCATTGTCTGAATTTGTTTCTGAAGGCGTTGTTTTAGGCAATGGAAAATCAAAAGTTAACGTTCCTAAATCTTCTTCTTGATCCTCAACGGTCTCTTCTTGTTTTACCTGGCTTTTTTTGGTGATGACAAAATCGTTCTGGTCATATTTATGATCTAAGACCTCTTCATAAACAACACTCAGATTTTTTATAATATCTGATGTTTTTATCAAACCAGGTTCAAATCCTCTAGTTGACTTTATTTCTTCAACCTCTTCGTTAAGGGTATGTACAACAACTTTTGGTTTGGGCTGCGTGGTTTCAATTTCAGCAGTTGTATTTTTCTCAACTATAATATCCTTCTTTTTAGGTAAGCTACCATCCTTATCATCTTCCAAAGCGTGGATAACACGTTTGGTTTCTGTATTAGATATTTCATTCTGTTGATCTATATCAAAACCGGTAGCGATGATGGTTACAGAGATGGACTCTTGCAGAGATTCATCCTCACCAACTCCCATTATAATATTGGCTCCATGTCCTGCCTCATTCTGAATATGGTCGTTTATTTCTCCAATTTCGTCAATAGTAATTTCTTGAGAACCAGAGACTATGAGCAATAGTACGTTCTTGGCTCCTGTAATTTTATTATCGTTCAATAATGGCGAATCCAGAGCTTTCATAATTGCCTCCTGAGCTCTTGTCTTACCTGATGCGGTTGAAGACCCCATTATAGCAGTACCACTATTACTCAACACAGTTTTTGCATCACGCAAGTCAATATTTTGAGTATAATGGTGTGTAATAACTTCTGCAATTCCTCGTGAGGCGGTTGCCAAAACTTCATCAGCTTTAGAAAATCCAGCTTTAAAACCAAGATTTCCATAAACTTCACGCAGTTTATTATTATTGATAACCACGAGGGAATCTACGTGGCTTCTCAAAGTTTCTATTCCTTTTTGGGCTTGATCATTTCTGGTTCTACCTTCAAACTGAAATGGCATGGTTACAATACCAACGGTCAAAATGTTAAGCTCTTTTGCTAATTTTGCTATAATAGGTGCAGCACCAGTACCGGTACCACCACCCATACCAGCCGTGATAAAGACCATTTTGGTGTTAGTGTCCAACATGCGTCTTAAATCTTCCAAACTTTCTACAGCGGCCTGCTCACCCACCTCTGGGTTTGCACCTGCGCCTAAACCTTCGGTAAGGTTGACCCCAAGTTGAATCTTGTTTGGCACACCACTATTCTGCAATGCTTGCTCATCTGTATTACAAATTACAAAATCCACACCCTTGATGCCCTGCAAAAACATGTGATTGATGGCGTTGCTACCGCCGCCGCCTACGCCAATCACCTTGATGACATTTGATTGATTCTTAGGAAGATCAAACGAGATATTTCCTATTTCATTGTTATTGCTCATAAATTATTTTATTTTATATTTATTATGCGAGATGCTTTACTTACAGATAGGTCAAGACCTGTCAAAATCAAATTATCACGCATTATTCAGCATTATCTAAAAAATCCTTGACCCGCTCCGTGAGCTTATCCAAGAAAGATTTTCGTTCTTGTTTTTGAGGGATGATTACATCTTCCTCTATCTCTAATGGCGCTTCTGCTTCATCTTCGGAAACATTCACCTCACTTTCTATTTCTTTTTCAATACGCTTTCGCTCTTGACGTTTCAAACCGTCCATAACTAAACCAACGGCCGTTGCATAAAGAGGGCTCGCAATATCATCATCACTATCTCCCGCTAAATGCTCGTTGGGATAGCCAATTCTAGTGTCCATACCAGTAATGTATTCCACCAACTGTTTTAGATGTTTTAGTTGGCTGCCACCACCAGTTAAAACAATACCTGCAATGAGTTTTTTCTTTTGTTCCTCATGCCCATAATTTTTTATTTCCACATAAACCTGTTCTACAATTTCAACTACTCTGGCATGAATGATTTTAGACAGATTTTTCAAGGTAATTTCTTTTGGCTCCCGACCTCTGAGACCTGGAATAGAAACAATCTCATTATCCTTATTCTCCCCCGGCCAAGCAGAACCGAATTTGATTTTTAACAATTCTGCTTGCTTTTCTATGATAGAGCAACCTTCTTTTATATCTTCAGTAACCACATTGCCACCGAAAGGAATAACGGCCGTATGGCGAATAATCCCGTCTTTAAAAACCGCCAAATCTGTTGTTCCGCCTCCAATATCTATTAATGCTACCCCAGCCTCTTTTTCCTCCTGACTTAAGACGGCATTAGCAGAAGCCAGTGGCTCGAGGGTAATTCCTTCAAGCTCCAATCCTGAACTTTTTACACAGCGTCCAATATTTCGTATCGATGACACCTGACCAACAACCACGTGAAAATTGGCCTCCAATCTTCCGCCATACATACCAATAGGTTCCTTGATTTCAGCCTGTCCATCAATTTTATATTCCTGGGGTAAAACGTGAATGATTTCTTCCCCAGGTAACATAACCAGTTTATGAACTTGATTGATCAAACGGTCAATATCCTCATCATCAATAACCACTTCAGAATTAGACCTAGTAATATAATCGCTATGCTGAAGGCTTCTAATGTGCTGCCCAGCAATGCCCACAGTAACATCCTCTATTTTTAAACCAGACTCTGCCTCAGCCTCCTGAACGGCCTGTTGAATGGATTGTATGGTCTGGGTAATATTATTAACCACACCTCTATGCACACCCAAACTTTTAGATTTTCCGATGCCTAAAATTTCTGCTTTTCCATAATCGTTCTTTCTACCGATCATTGCCACAATCTTTGTGGTACCAATGTCTAATCCGACTGAAATTCTATTGTTTTCCATAGGTTATTTTTTACTGCAAATGACTTGCTGGTCAAACTTGAGGTTCACGATTTGGTAACTATCTAACATACTATCCTTTTTTGCCTTTGCGTAAAACGCTTTCAAATTGTTTACTTTTTTATCCAAAAAATCAAGGGTTCCCATATGGATTGTAAAGTCGTGCTTTCTAAATTTTAAGTCAATTGAGCTATCTCTGTTTTGATGAATCTGAACCGCATGTTGCCTTAAAAATTCATCTGACTGAATTTTTTGTGCCATTTTATATATAGCGGACAGATTATTTTTTTCTACCAACCCAGTTACCAATGGTACACGAGCGGTATAATTATTCGATAAGGGCATAAAAATGCCTTCATCATCGATGTAGTAGGAAGCGTTAGTAAAAACACGTGCAATGGGTTTTCGCTGTTCTATTTCAGCGGTTATCAAGCCATTGACTCGCATTGAAACTTGCGCATTTTTTATCATGGGGTTGGAATTTAGGGCAACTTCCAACTCATTCAAATCTATAATTTCTTTGGGCTTATCTGTAACACTCCCTTCATTTACTATTAACAATTTACTAACAGTCTCATGTGTTACAAAAAGATTGTCGTCTCCAAGAAACCTAATTTCTGGAGACGGTGTTTTCCGTTTAGCATTTCTTTCAGAAGAAAAAGCGCACAGAAAAACCACGGCACTTAGTAACCCTATGACCTTTATGTAACTATAATTAATTTTCAACGTTCAATGCTTTTTTAATGTGTTTTACTTCTTCTCCAATATCGCCAGCACCGAGTGTTAAAATAATCGAACATTCTGAAGCCTTTATAGTTTTGATTATATCGTTTTTATCGATTAAAGATTTGTTGTTGTTATCGATTTTTTCCAACAGCCATTTTGAACTCACGCCTGCAATGGGCAACTCTCTTGCAGGATAAATATCTAAAAGCACCACCGCATCAAACTTAGAAAGGCTCAGCGCAAATTCATCGGCAAAATCCCGAGTTCTACTGAACAAATGCGGCTGAAAAACAACCAATACTTTCTGGTCTGGATACATTTCTCTTACTGCTTGGTGCACTGCATTGATTTCGGCAGGATGATGGGCGTAATCATCGATATAAACCAAATCACTTGTTTTTATTTGATAGGTAAATCGGCGTTTTACACCAGTATAGGTTTCCAACGCCTTAGCAAGCTGTTCGTGAGGAATACCATAATCCAATGACATGGCCAGAGCAATGAGCGCGTTAGATAAATTGTGTCTTCCCGGCAGATTGAACTTGAAATTCTCCAATTGTGTATTCGGTGTCTTTACATCAAATACATAACTACCGTTTAAGATTTTTATGTTTTTTGCTGAATAATCCGCATCATCTTCAACTCCGTAGGTGATACCATTAATTGGTAATCCGTTTTTTACGAACAGTTTTCCATTGGGCTTTATCCGTTTTGAAAACGCCTCAAAAGATTTGATCAGTTCTGAAGCATCACCGTAGATGTCTAAATGATCCGCATCCATTGAGGTAATACAAGCAAAATCTGGCGAAAGTGTCAAGAACGAACGATCAAATTCATCGGCCTCAACCACAGTTACCTTAGTCCCGTTGAGAATAAGGTTAGAGTTATAATTCTCGCTAATACCGCCTAAAAAAGCCGTGACCTCTACATTACACTCTTTGAGCAAATGCCCCAAGATACTTGTAGTTGTTGTTTTTCCGTGGGTACCGGCAACGGCGAAACAAAATGTTTTTTTAGTAATTTCACCCAAAACCGCCGCACGTTTCATCATCTGAAATCCATTGGACTTGAAATAGTTTAATTCTGAATGTGCTATAGGAATAGCAGGCGTATAAACAACTAAGGTGCGCTCAGGATTTAAGAAAGCAGCATCAACATTTTCAATGTCGTCCTCAAAATGAACCGAGACACCAATATTCTCTAATGCATCGGTTATTTCGGTTTTTGTCTTATCATACCCAGCGACCTTGATTCCTTTAGCCACAAAATAGCGAGCCAGAGCGGACATACCGATGCCACCGATGCCTATAAAGTAAAAAGAATCCCATCCCCAGCCCTTCCCAGAGGGAAGGGGGCTCTTACTCGATTCAATATGTTGTTTACTTTTACTCACTTTTTTTAAATATCTTTAATTTCTTTCTTTCTGAAAAACAGAAGATTGGTTTAACAATTTCTCAACCTCATCTGCAATATCATTTGTGGCATCAACCAATGCCAATGCCTTTATATGTTTTGATAGATTTTCTCTTTTTTCCGAAGAAGAGAGTAATTCTGAAAAATGGTTTTCAAATTCAGAATCGAGATTATTTTCCTTTATCAAAATGGCAGCATCCTTATTGGCTATTGCCATAGCGTTTTTAGTTTGGTGATCTTCAGCTACGTTAGGAGAAGGAATGAAAATTACTGGTTTCCCTACCACGCATAATTCTGAAACTGAACTTGCGCCTGCCCTAGAGATTATAATATCTGCCGATGAGTACGCCAAATCCATATTATTTAAAAATGCATGGACTTGCACATTTTCTAAATCGCTGTGCTGCTTATAATCATCAAAATAAAGTTTCCCACATTGCCAAATCAGTTGAATATTTTGATTTTCGAAATATTCCAACTTTGAAGCAATCAATTGATTGATGCGCCTCGCGCCTAAACTTCCGCCCAACACCAAAAGCGTAAGTTTATTATGTTTTAGGGTAAATGCATCTTTAGCTTTTATGGCTCTGTCACCTAAGGACAGGAGATCCTTGCGAATAGGGTTTCCTGTAAGTATAATTTTTTCTTTTGGAAAAAACCGCTCAAGACCTTCGTATGCCACACATATTTTATCCACACGTTTTCCAAGTAGTTTATTAGTAATTCCCGGTAGGGAGTTTTGCTCCTGGATGAGGGTAGGTACTTTTCGTGAGGCTGCTACATTTAATAATGGACCGCTTGCAAAGCCGCCAGTTCCTATGGCAACATCAGGTTTAAACGTTTTTATGATATTTCTTGATCGCATTAAGCTCAGTACTAATTTTAGGGGGAACACTAAATTTCTCAGACTAAGTTTTCGTTGAATCCCAGAAATCCATAAGCCCTCAATCTTATAACCTGCCTGCGGGACTTTTTCCATTTCCATCCTGTGTTTAGCCCCCACAAATAAAAACTCAGCATTGGGAAAACGGGACTTCAATTCGTCTGCTATCGCAATTGCAGGATAGATATGCCCACCTGTGCCACCTCCTGAGAGAATGATTCGATAAGGTTTATTTGACGTGTTATTTGTCCCCATTGTACTTTGGTCATTTTCCCTAAGGGAAACATTTTTTTTAAAACTATATTATTCAACTATTTAATCTTGTTCCAACAACGATTTGAAACTCAAAGAGCGCATTAAATATTCTAAATCGTTTCACTCAAAATTGCCAACGGATTATCTTTTGCATCTTCCTTTTCAATAATCTCCTGTCGCTTTGCGCTCACACTCAAAATGATGCCAATTGCCAAGCAGGTCATCCAAATTGAAGTTCCGCCGCTACTAACCATTGGTAAAGTTTGTCCTGTAACTGGAAACAACTCCACTGCAACGGCCATATTGATGAGCGCCTGAAATACAATTGGCAACCCCACTCCTAATACCAACAGCTTACCAAATACTGTATCTGATTTTTGAGAAACAATTACTATTCTGAACAGCAACCAAGAATACATTACCAACAAAACCAATCCCCCTACCAAACCATACTCCTCAATTATAATGGCAAAAATAAAATCTGATGAGGATTGTGGTAAAAAATTTTTCTGCTGACTTTTACCCGGACCTAAGCCAAAAATTTCGCCTGTGGCAATAGCAATTTTTGCCTTTTCTATTTGGTAGTCAGCTTCGGTATCTTCACCGTTGGTAAAATTCTCAATACGACTCATCCAAGTATCAACTCGATTTGGCATCGCCTCAGGAAATGCTTTGGCAACCAGAATGAAAAGAGCAAAAGCTACAATACCAGTACCAACCATTGCCAATAAATACTTTAAAGGGTAGCCACCAACAAATGCCAACATCATCACCATTACATATATTATTGCTGTGGTTGAAAAGTTTGCCGGTAATATTAATATCAAGACTAAAAATACAGGCGCCCAAAATGGTATCAAGGTTTCGGTAAAATTGACTTCCTTATCTTGAATCTTTGAAAGATACCTTGCTACATAAACCATAAGTACGACAGCCGCCAGAGTTGAAGTCTGAAAAGACATTCCCACAAATGGAATTTGAATCCATCGGCTGGCGTTGGCTCCATCTATAGTTGTACCCTGTAACATCGTAACCACCAACAGCACTAAAACCACTGGAATCATTATCATGGACAACCCCCTGAAATATCTATACGGCACTTTATGAACACCATAGATAATTGCAAAACCCAATAGTAAATGCATAAAATGCCTTACAAAAAAAGTAAAGGTATTGCCCGAGCCACCCACATAAGCGAGGTTACTTGCTGCGCTATATACTGGTAAAAACGAGAATATGGCAAGCAACGCCACGATTGCCCATATTAACTTATCGCCCTTTATGTTTTTTAATAGCTCCATAGCCCTTTTTTCCTTTGGACATTTCCCCAATGGGAAAGACTTTTAAATATTAATAGGTTAAAATTTTATCTTTTTAGTTTTGATATTTGTAAAACTTTTTTCGTTTTACTTTCACACCTGTTAAATGAAAGCAAAATAAATTATCCACAAAACCACTACAGTGACTATCGTTTGCGAAGATTAGTCCCGATATCTAAAGGGAGGCTTTCTTTACAAATCTCTAACCGCATCCTTAAACTGCCGACCTCTATCCTCATAATTCTCAAACAGGTCAAAACTTGCACAAGCTGGTGACAATAACACAGTATCTCCCGGCTCTGAAACCTTATAGGCTATTTTTACGGCTTCGCTCATGTATTGTGTTTCGATAATAACGTCAACCATATTGCCAAAATTCTCCATGAGCTTGGCATTATCAACACCCAAACAGATAATTGCTTTTACTTTTTCATTTACAAATTGAAACAGTTCGCGGTAGTCATTGCCCTTATCTTGCCCGCCAACAATCCAGACTGTTGGTGCCTCCATACTTTCCAAAGCATAATAAGTGGCATTTACGTTTGTGGCCTTAGAATCGTTGATGTATTGCACCTTATTGATTTTTAGAACATGCTCCAGCCGATGCTCCACACCTTGAAAATTCTCAAGACTTTCGCGAATAGTCTGCTTTCTAATTTTTAATAAATGTGCCACCGTAGATGCCGCCATGGCGTTCTTGATGTTGTGCTTTCCTTCTAATGCTAAGTTTCCTGTTGGCATAATTATCTTGTTGTTATCTATCGTTATTATTATATTATCTTCTTTTAAATAAGCGCCGTTTTCAATGACTTTTGTAAGCGAAAATGGCAATAGTCTGGACTGAATTTGATGTTGCTCCATCCATCGCAAAATGACCTCATCGTCGGCATCATAAATAAAATAATCGGCCTTGGTCTGGTTTTCTGCAATCCTAAATTTGGAAGCGACGTACTTCTCAAATTCGTAATCATACCGATCTAAATGGTCTGGAGTAATATTCAACAAAACGGCGATATGAGGTTTGAACCCTACAATATCGTCCAGTTGAAAACTGCTGATTTCTAAAACGTAATTAGGAAAATCATTGTCCAAAACCTGTTTGGCAAAACTGTCTCCTATATTACCTGCCAAACCAACTTCCAGTTCCTGCTTTAAAATATGATGGGTCAAAGCAGACGTGGTTGTTTTTCCATTACTTCCCGTTATGCCTACCATAATCGCATCGGTATATCTTGATGCAAATTCAATTTCTGAAATCACTGGAATTCCCTTTTCCTTAATGGTTTTGACCAACGGGGCTTTATCAGGAATGCCAGGACTTTTCATGATACAATCTGCATTTAGAATTTTTTCTTCGGAATGCTTCCCTGCCTCAAATTCAATTTCGTTATGTTTAAGAACGTTTTTGTACTTGTCTTTTATAATTCCCTTATCTGAAACAAATACTTTATAACCATTCGCTTTCGCAAGCAATGCAGTGCCGACGCCACTTTCGCCGGCTCCTAGAATCACCATCCTAAATCCTTTCCCAGAGGGGAAGGACTTTTTACTCGGATGTGATTTATTTGACGCACTCATACTTACTTAACTATTTACTTTACTCTATCAATTTTCCACTCTCTTACTAATCTTCCCCAATTACTCGTTCATCTTTTGCTGTTACCTCAACTTAAGCGTGACAATGGAAAGTATGGCTAGAAAAATCCCGACTATCCAAAACCTGGTTACTATCTTACTTTCGTGATATCCTGATTTTTGGTAATGATGGTGCAAAGGCGACATTTTGAATATTCGTCGGCCTTCACCGTGTTTCTTTCGTGTATATTTAAACCAACTAACCTGCAAAATAACCGATAGGGACTCTGCGAAGAAAATGCCGCACAGTAATGGGATCAGTAACTCTTTTCTAACCGCAATAGCAATAACAGCGATAATTCCGCCAATGGTCAAACTTCCCGTATCTCCCATAAAAACTTGGGCGGGATAGGTGTTATACCATAGAAAACCAATGAGTGCTCCAATAAAAGCGGCAATAAATACCACAAGTTCGCCGAGTCTTGGTATGAACATGACATTGAGGTAATCTGAAAAAAATATATTACCTGATATAAAAGCAAAAATCGCCAAGGCGAACACGATGATGGCTGAGCTGCCCGCTGCAAGTCCATCTATACCATCGGTTAAGTTTGCACCGTTTGAAACTGCTGTTATGATGAAAATCACAATAGGAATAAAAATTAACCAAGCATAATCTTTATAACCTTTACCCAACCAATTGACGAGATTGGCATAATCAAACTCATTATCTTTTACAAAAGGAATGGTTGTTTTAAGCGACCTGTTTTCTTCAGCAGAAAATTCTGCAGTGGAATTTTGGGTTACTTTTTCAATAGAATATTCTGGATTACTAATCTCCTGCTTAATTGTCACACCAGGATGAAAATACATGACCGCACCAACGAAAATACCAAGCCCAACTTGCCCAAGTACTTTAAATTTTCCGCTGAGACCTTCCTTGTCCTTTTTGAATACCTTAATATAATCGTCAATAAATCCAATAAGACCCATCCAAATAGTGGTAACGATAAGCATAACCACGTAGATATTATCCAATCTAGACAGCAGTAATACTGGCAATAAGGTTGAAACAATAATGATGATTCCGCCCATGGTTGGCGTACCTGCTTTTTCAACTTGACCAGCCAATCCTAAATCCCGAACCGTCTCGCCCACTTGCTGTTTTTGGAGATATTTGATGATTTTTTTTCCGAAGATGGTAGAGAATAACAACGAAAATATAATTGCCAACGCAGCCCGAAATGTTATAAATTGAAACACACTGGCGCCGGGCAATTGAAATTGTTGTTCTAAATATTCGAATAAATAATATAACATCTTAATTAGCTTTTAGCTATTTGCTTTTTCTCTCTTAATCTTTTTTTTGTTTTCGAATTTATTTGTGCAACTGCTCTAAAAACTCGCTCACTATTTGGTAATCATCAAAATCAGTACGTTTTCCCTTTATTTCCTGATAGTTCTCGTGGCCTTTACCAGCAATCAATATGATATCTTTGGGTTTGGCCATTTGGCACGCCGTTTTTATGGCTTGTTTTCTATCGGTTATTGAAAGCGTTTTCTTGAAGTTTTGAGGTTGTACCCCTTTTTCCATGTCTTCTATAATGGTCTCTGCGTCTTCATTACGAGGATTATCACTGGTAAAAATCACCTTAGTGCTCAGGGCTGATGCGATATGCGCCATTTTGGGCCTTTTGGTTTTGTCACGATTTCCTCCACAACCAACAACCGTAATTAGCTCCTCGTTTTTAGTTCGGATGCTATTAATGGTTTCTAAAACATTTTTTAAAGCATCCGGGGTATGGGCATAATCAACAATAGCGGTGATTTTTTCTTCGGAAATTAAATACTGGAAACGTCCGCTTACCGAATTTAACTCGCTAATCAACCTTAATATTTCAACCGTTTCTAATCCCAATAAATCTGCGGCACCGTAAATTGCGGCTACATTATAAGCATTAAAACTGCCGATGAGCTTGGTCCAAAGTTCATTGTTATTCAGTTTTAAAAGCAAGCCGCTAAATTCATTTTCCAAAACCTGAGCCTTATAATCGGCATAGGTTTTAAGGGCGTAGGTGTATGTTTTTGCTTTAGTGTTCTGCAACATCACCAGTCCGTTTTTATCGTCAATATTGACCAAAGCAAAGGCCTGTTTTGGAAGTTTATCAAAAAACGATTTTTTCACATCGCGATATTCTGCAAAGGTGTTGTGGTAATCTAAATGATCGTGGGAGAGGTTCGTGAAAATTCCACCTTCAAAACGTAATCCTTCAGTTCGGTTTTGATGAATGCCATGAGAACTGACCTCCATAAAACAAAATTCTACCCCTGCATCATTCATCAATTTTAAATACTTATTTATTGCTAGGGAATCTGGTGTGGTATGCGTTGCTTTATATTCTGTATTATCTACCATAACCTTAACAGTTGAAAGTAACCCCACTTTGTAACCTGCTTTTTTGAAAAGTTGATAGAGCAACGTGGTCACGGTTGTTTTTCCGTTGGTACCGGTAACACCGACCAGCTGAAGATTTTCAGAAGGGTTTCCGAAGAAATTTGAGGCCATTAAAGCTAATGCCTGACTTGCGCTCTCAACCTCAACGTAAGTCACATTATCTGCCAAATTTTTGGGAAGCTGCTCGCAAATAATTGCAATTGCACCGTTTTGTATTGCAGTCTCAATAAAATCATGACCGTCCACCTGCACGCCTTTAATAGCTACAAAGGCGTCATTTTTTCCAACATTTCTAGAATCAAAATCAATTGTATTGATATCCATACTAGTACTGCCAACAACTGCATTTATGGTAACCTTATATAATATGTCCTTTAATTGTGCCATTAACTATTAATGCGTACGGTTTGATTTCGTTTTACTTTTTCTCCCTTTTCAATAGACTGTTTTTTTATAATCCCAATGCCATCAGTTTTAACCTTCAGACCCATGTTTTCAAGAAGTGCAAGCGCATCCATCGTGGGCAATCCAATAACATTTGGCATGATGGTTTTATAGGTTCGTGCTGTTTCGAAATAAGATTGAAATTGTGCATCAACCTCTTGACTGGCAACTTCCAAATTCTCTAGTTCTCCAATGAGTGGCGTTTCAGTAAAAATTTTCTGAGCAATCCGTTTGAATACCGGTCCGGAAACATCTGCACCGTAATATCCCTTTTCTGTACTTGGCTTATGGATGACTACAATACAGGAATATTTAGGGTTTTCTGCGGGAAAATAGCCCGCAAATGAAGACACATAGCGCTTGTTATCCTTCCAGTCGTCCATCCAATATTCAGTCTGGGCAGTACCGGTTTTACCTGACATTGAAAAATTTTCAGAATATAACCTCGAGCCTGTACCTCTAACTACCGTGTTTTTTAAAATGTCTTGAATTTCTGCTAATGTTTTATCTGAACATATCTTTTGATTGATAATTTCTTTTTCAAACTCTTCTATATTTCTATCAAATTCTTTTACAGATTTGATAAACCTCGGTCTCACCATTTTGCCATTATTGGCAATGGCGTTATAAAACGTAAGAACTTGAAGTGGAGTCATTCTTAAATTATAGCCATAAGCCATAGATGGCAGAGCGTTCTTACTCCATAGTTTATGACCTGGTTCTGGTATAACCGGAGTCCCTTCACCTATTATAGAAATGCCCAGTGGCTCATCTAAATGCCAAAACTTAATACGATTGATGAATTTTTCTGGGTTGTTGGAATAATGCTCATCAATAATGGTGGCCAAACCGATGTTTGAGGACACCTCCAATGCCCGAGCAGCAGAGATTTCACCGTAACCGCCGTGGTGCGAATCATAGATATTCCTTCCGTAGAAACGTTTGACCCCCTTTTTGGTATCAACAACAGTTGAAGTATCGATAACCTTATCCTCAAGCGCTGCCATCAAAGACATAACTTTAAAGGTAGAGCCTGGTTCATGACTTTCGCCAACGGCATAATTTAAGCGCTCATAGTAGAATCCGTTTTTGTTTCGTCCCAAATTTGAAATGGCCTTGATTTCTCCAGTCTCCACGTCCATGACCACGGCGCAACCATGCTCAGCCTCATAAAATTCCAATTGCCCTAATAAAGAATGATGGGCAATATCCTGAATATTGACATCTATTGTAGTGTAAACGTCATAACCGTCTTTTGGCTCTATCTGGTTGTAATCTATTATGGGTTTCCATTTGCCATTACCTATTTTCTGACTGAGACGTTTACCGTTTTCGCCTCGTAAATATTTCAGTCCGAAAGCGCCATCAATACCTGGTCTGGTAACGTTACCTTCATCATCGATACGCTCGTAACCTATGGTTCTCTCTGCAATGCCACCCATGGGATGTTCTCGCCTTGTTGTCTGCTCTACTATAAGCCCACCCTTAATTGCACCCAGATTTAACAAAGGGAAGTTTCGTAATCTTATATAATCTGAATAACTAATGTTTCTAGCCAATAAAAAATACCGGTTTCTCTGTAAACGAGCTTTTTTTATAGAATTTTGATGGTAAGAAGATTTTCTACCTGTATATCTTGAAAGTGAATCACCCAAAGACTTTATGAGCGAATTGAAAATCTCCTGTTTTGGCTGAATGGCATCAATTCTAATATCATATTTAGGAATTGAGGTTGCCAGCAAACTTCCATCTGCAGAATATACATTGCCACGATTGGCCTGAATCTCGATATTTTTGACAATACGATCTTCGGAAAGGCTTCGGTACTTATCGCCCTCAACAAATTGAATGGTGCAAAGCTTAAACACGACGGCTCCCACGAATACGAACATAATGCCCGCAACAAAATATAGCCTGTTTAGTATGTTCTTTTCGCTTATTGCCATCTCCAGCTCCCTTTAAAACGGGAATCTTTTTAATTTCTATTTTAACGTAATCCTTGACTCTTAACTCTAATTTTTTGCGGTGGTATCTCAGAAATCTTTAACCCCTTCTCCTCCACTTTTTCTATGATATTACTTTCCATTTTTAACCGCATTAATTTTGAGCGCCCATCCACAAAAGCCGATCTTAACTCCTTAACCTCATTTTTCATATTTGCGATTTTATAGACTTTTTGGTCTGCACTGTGCGAACTCGCAATCATAATAATGGCCAATACTGATATAAATATGATGACGCGCCAGTTCTTAAAAGCATCGTCGCTTACTAGAAATTGACCTCTTAGTATGTTGTAAAGTTTTCCCATCAGTTTCTCCCCGTCAACTCCTCATTCAACTTCCCTAGTTTGGCTGAGCTCAGCGCAAATAATGGAAGCAATGCAACGGCTTTTTATCGCTTATAACTTCTATCAATTGCCTTATTGATAATATTACCACACTTAATCAAAATGGACAGTGTGTGTTTTTTAAAATTCACCTTCGGTTTCGCTTACCTTAAATTTTTTCAGCGATACGCAACTTGGCGCTTCTCGCTCTATTATTTTGTTTTATTTCGGAGGCTGAGGGCACAATCAATCTACCCACTTTTTTAAGTGGCACTTCAAAATTGCCGAACATATCGCGCTCTGGCTCACCTTCAAATAATCCATTTCTTATAAAACGCTTTACCAACCGATCCTCTAATGAATGGTAGGAAATCACGCTTAGCCTGCCGCCTTTTTTTAAAATTTCGGGAGTTTGTTTTAAAAATTCTCTTAGCGATTCAATCTCTTGGTTCACCTCAATACGGATGGCTTGATAAATCTGAGCCAGTACTTTGTTTTCTTTATGATGATTCAAAAACTTACCTAAGGTTTGCTTAAGCTGTTCACTGGTCCTGATTACCGCATTTCTTCTATCTTCTGCTATTGTTCTTGCCATGGCTGGTGCCTGCCGTAATTCGCCATATTGCAACAACACATTTTTTAAGCGTTCTTCATCATATTCATTAATAACATGGTAGGCAGAAATTTTTTCGTTTTGATTCATTCGCATATCCAAGTCAGCCTCAAAACGTGTTGAAAATCCGCGTTCGGCTACATCAAACTGGTGCGAGGAAACTCCGAAATCGGCTAAAATCCCATCAACCTCTTTTGCGCCATAAAATCTTAAAAACCTTTTGATGTGTCTGAAATTTTCGTGGATTAATGTGAAACGGTCATCATCGATTGTATTCTCAAGGGCGTCTTTATCTTGGTCAAAAGCAAAAAGTTTTCCGTTGGAACCTAATCGCTTGAGCATTTCCCTACTATGGCCACCACCACCAAAAGTGACGTCCACATAAACCCCATCGGGATTTATATTTAATCCGTCAACGGTTTCTTTTAGTAATACTGGATTATGATAGTCCATCGTTATCATCTTGTCCCATGACTTCTTCGGCCAAATCGGCAAAATCGCCCGTTGCATCATCAATGGCTTGTTCGTATTTATCCTTGTCCCAAATCTCAATAATATTGATAGCTGAGGACACTACTATTTCTTTTTTGATTCCTGAAAAGACCACCAAGTCCTTAGGGATGAGCAGACGCCCAGCAGTATCTACTTCCACCAATTTTAAACCTGCGGTAAAACGGCGGATAAAATCGTTGTTCTTTTTTTTGAACCTGTTGAGCTTGTTTACTTTTTCCATCAACGTATCCCATTCTGCCATTGGATATAATTCCAAACATGGCTGAAAAACCGCGCGCTTAAGAACAAAACCATTTTGTAAAACTGGCAAAAGCTGCTTCTTAATAGCAGCGGGCAACATTAGCCGCCCCTTGGCATCCACTTTACATTCGTATGTTCCTATTAAAGGGTTCAAAATGATGTTATTACTTATTGAAACGTTAATCATTCAAATATATTGAAAATTATACCACAATTTACCACTATATTCCACTTTGTTGATAAATAGACTTAATTTACATTAGAATCGAACCTAAATTTCGGCTGTAAATTTTTTAAAAGCTTCAATTCCAAAGGGCTAAAAAATGGATTATTAAATAAAAAATGATTGTTAACATCTCTGATTTTTTCTCGTTTGCCTTCTAAAATATTATGGCATACTTTTAACGGAAATACCTATATTTGTTCTTGATCAAACGACTAAACTATTAATGGCACACCGTTTAAAAAAAGAGAAAAAATTCAGTTATATTGAAGTAGGTGAAGGAAAGCCATTAATTGTTTTGCACGGTCTAATGGGCGGTTTGAGTAATTTTGATGAGGTCACAGAATTCTTTAGTAAAAAAGGCTTCAAAGTGCTTATTCCTGAACTCCCCATTTACAGCATGTCATTATTAAAGACTAACGTTAAGAACTTTGCTAAGTACCTTCATGATTTTATAGAGCACAAAGGTTTTGATGAAGTTATTCTACTCGGAAATTCACTTGGTGGGCACATTGGGCTTTATCATACCAAAATGTTCCCTAAAAAGGTGAAGGCCTTAATTATTACGGGAAGCTCTGGTCTTTACGAAAGCGCAATGGGCGGAGGCTACACCAAACGGGGTGATTATGAAGTTATCAAAAAAAAAGCACAGGATGTTTTTTACGATCCTGCCGTTGCTACAAAAGAGATTGTTGATGAAGTTTACGAGACCGTAAACGACCGTAACAAGCTCATTAAAACTTTGGCAATCGCTAAAAGTGCAATTCGCCACAATATGTCCAAGGATTTACCAAATATGAAGCTTCCTGTTTGTATTATCTGGGGCAAAAATGATACGGTAACCCCACCTGAAGTTGCTTGCGAATTTCAGGAATTGCTCCCCGATGCAGATTTATTTTGGATTGACAAATGTGGGCATGCAGCAATGATGGAGCACCCTAAAGAATTTAATGAAATCTTAGACGGATGGTTTGAGAAACGGGGGTTTTGAAATTTGCTAATAGTTCTCGCAAAGAAGCAAAAACATAATCACTAAAAAAGTTTAATTTATAAGATTCCTCCGCGGGAAATGCCATGACCATAAAAACTGCTGAATTTATAATGAGTAATTCTGATGTGGCAAAATGCCCAAAAAATCAGATACCCGAGTATGCCTTTATTGGGCGAAGTAACGTGGGGAAATCTTCCCTCATCAATATGTTGACCAATCATAAAAATCTTGCGAAAACTTCTGGTAGACCGGGAAAAACTCAACTCATTAATCATTTTCTAATCAATAAAACTTGGTTTTTGGTGGATTTGCCCGGCTATGGCTATGCGAGAGTCTCAAAAAAAGCAAAAAAAAAATTCCAACGTTTTATTACCGATTACTTTGAGCAACGCAAACAATTGGTTTCTGCTTTTGTACTGGTTGATATTCGGCACGACCCCCAACCTATAGATTTAGAGTTTATGGAATATCTGGGAATTAGTCAGATTCCGTTTTCCATCATTTTTACCAAGGCCGATAAATTGAAGCCAGCAGTTATTGAGCGTAATGTTGAATCTTATTCTAAAAAACTTTTAGAAACCTGGGAAGAGTTGCCTAATTACTTTGTAACATCATCTTCTAAAAACATTGGCCGTGATGAAGTTTTGGAGTTTATTGAAGGCACTAATGTTGAGATTGAGGGATTGAGATAAAATTGAACCTTTCTATGATTGAGGTACTGTTTTTGTGAATTTTATTGACCAGACCAATCGTAATAAACGGTAAATTCTGAAGTTTGGTAAAAGAAAATTAACTGTTTAACATCAAGAAATCAACCCTTCACATCCAGTGCATCCCGCAACGCATTACCAACCAACATAAACGCCATAACCAATATCATGATGCACAATCCGGGAATCATTGCTAAATAGGGTTTTCCCAAGATTATATAATTATAATGGTTCTTTATCATCGCGCCCCAACTTGCCATAGGTGGCTGTGCGCCAATACCTAGAAAACTAAGTCCGCTTTCAATCAGGATGGCTGCCGCAAAATTTGCTGCCGAAATCACGATAATTGGCGCCATTATATTTGGTAGTATATGTCTAGATATAATTCTATAATCATTAAATCCTAAAGCCCTAGCAGCAGTGACATATTGCATCTCTTTGGCACTGATAATTTGACCTCTTACGACTCTAGCCACCTCAACCCACATGGTTAATCCAACCGCAATAAACACTTGCCAAAATCCCTTGCCTAAAGCTAAAGTTATGGCAATGACCAATAATAAGGTGGGTATGGACCAAGTTACATTAATGATCCACATAATGGCGGCATCGACTTTTCCACCAAAATAACCGGCAATACTCCCCATAAAAATACCGATGACCAGAGAAATAAAAACAGCTATAAAACCAATAAAAAAGGAAATGCGTGATCCAATCAAAATTCGGCTTAAATAATCCCTGCCGTATTTATCGGTACCAAATAGGAAAGTTTTCGATTCAATAAATTCTTCCGGATTTTTACTTGAAAAAATATCTAAACTCAATGTTTTTTCAGCACCTATTAATCCGTCAGAGGCATATTCTGTATAAAACAATTGATTATTTTTTAACTCATATTTTGAAATTGGAACTTCTAAGTCGGCATATTGCTTTCCGAAGAACACTTTTGACAACCAATTTTGACTAGCTAATTTTTCTGAGGGAATATTTAGGATGTCCACTCGAAAACCTGGACGTTTAGAATGGATAGCCAAATGCATCTGATTGGCATTTTGGGAATCGTCTGGGGCAAACAAATAGGCAAAAATCGAAAGAAAACCAATAGCAATGATCAACCAAAAACTGAAAACGCCCCAAAAGTTATTTTTAAACTTTTGGAGCGCTAACTGTGTTAATGACCTACTGGTACTGGCCATACTAATTTTTTACCGAAGTTGCTACTTTCGTCTTTATCTCATAAGTCATTTTTAAATCGTTCAACACATTAAGAGCTTCTTCCATATATACATCTTTGCTCAAACTAGTGTGCCAACGGTCGCGTTTTTCCTTTAAGACAGAATCTTTTTGCATCAACTCATTTTCATAAGGTAGGGACTGAAATGTGAGATCAGTACTGTACTTTGAAATTTGTTCAAAACGTTTTGATTCTTCCTCATTTTCATCCATCTCTCTTTTATAGTCGTTGTAATTTAGCGAATACGTTTCCCTATCGCGAATCTTCTTAACCCATTGTGCGTTAGCATCAATTAATTTAAGCTGCTCATTATTTTCCATACGCTTTTTACTTTTTGAAACCGTAGTGTCATAATCATAATAACTACCCCAAATCTCATAATCAACAGCATCAATCTTATCCCATGGCAGAGGGTTCTCTTGATCTTTTTCGCCAATATTTATATAACTATAACGGTCTGGTACTACAACATCACTCTTAACTCCCTCTAGTTGGGTTGAGCCGCCATTTATTCTATAAAACTTTTGGGTCGTAAATTTTAAGGCGCCCATATCTCCATTTTCATTTTGTCTTACCATTCGGTTAAGATCTAAAACGTTTTGTACTGTACCCTTGCCATAAGTCTGTTTACTACCTATAACTATCGCACGTTTATAATCCTGCATAGCTGCTGCTAATATTTCGGAAGCGGAAGCTGATAATTCATTGACCAAAATAACCAAAGGACCATCCCAAACAATAGACTTATCTTTGTCATTTAAAACTTGTTTTGGCGCTCCTGCTTCTTTTACCTGTACTATTGGACCATCTTTTATAAAAAGCCCACCCATGTCAACTACGGTTTGTAAGGAGCCACCACCATTATTTCTTAAATCTAGAACAATACCTTCAACACCTTCTTTTTTAAGACGCTCCAACTCTAGTTTAATATCTGAGGCAGCATTACGTTTTCCGTAGTCTTCGAAATCAACGTAAAATTTTGGCAAATTAATAATTCCGAAATTTTTGCCATCTTTTTCAACGGTAGAAGATTTAGCGTAGGTTTCTTCTATCTCTACAATATCTCTTTTAATGGTAATATCTTCGATGGTGCCATCCACTCTTTTCAAGGTTAGCGTTACATCTGTACCTTTTGGGCCTTTTATGAACTTAATAGCATCATCCAGTCTCATGCCAACAATATTTACACCTTCAGGCTCATCTTGCTGTTTTACCTTTAATATTTGATCCCCAACTTCAAGCTCATCTTGTCTCCATGCTGGGCCGCCACTTATAATTTCTGTCACGGTGACATTGTCCATTTTTTTCTGAAGCCTTGCACCGATACCTTCAAAGTTACCGGACATAGCAACATCAAAACGTTCCTTTTCTTCTGGAGCAAAATAGAATGTATGTGGGTCAAATTCTTCAACTATGGCATTGATGTATACAGCAAACCAATCTTTACGCTGTCTATCATCTATAAAATCATAGAGCTCATCTAGGGATTTGAGTGTAGTCTCTCTCGCCTCTTGCTCTAATTCGGTATCAGATTTATCTGAGTTATTTTCCTCTGATTTGGTTTTAGAAAAATCATCGGGCTCATTACCTTCAAACTCATCCAATTTTGGTACGTCCTGCTTATTGGTATAAGCATATTCCCTTTGTGATAAAAGGTCGTCATAGTTGGCAATTGTAGAAAATTTGAGTTGTTTTCTCCAACGTTCTTTCATTTCCTTTTTGGAGGATACGTAGTCCAACTTATCATAATCTGTTGAAAAACTTTCCGCTTCATCATAATTAAAAGGTTCAGAAAGGACTTCTTTATAAACCTCCTTGGATTCCGCGATACGTGCAAGCAAACGTTCATGGGTTAAGTTGAAAAAGGAAAGATCGTAAGCATTAATTTGGTCGTCCAACTCCGTTCTATACTTTTCAAATTCCTTAATGTCTGAAGCGTAGAAATAACGCTTAAACGGGTCTAATTGCTCAAGATAGTCAGAATAGACTTGTTCTGAAAAATTATCATTAATATCCTGAGGACTAAAATGCCCTTCTTCAAGAACATATTTAATAAGTTGAATTAGAAGTTTATCCTTATTTGGATCATTTTCAAATTTCTTTGTTGTAAAACTGCAGGATGCAAATGCCAAAAGTAGTCCGATCAACACGAGCTTATAATTTCTCTTCATCATATTTATCATAGTTTTCAATTGGGGGCGCATTTAAAAGCCATTCATTAATACTTAATGCGCATTATGAAATAATTACATAATTTCTACTAAAGTATGAGAAAAAACCGTGCCAATAAAATACTGTGCTACTAATTTTGTGTTAAACGGTGATTTATAGGAAATCCGATGCGGTTTGTCTATTTTTGTTACCCTAAAATCAAAAAAAATAATGTCGAAAAAGCCCCTAATTTTAGTTATAAATGATGATGGAATTACAGCTCCAGGAATCAGGACGCTTATTGAAGTCATGAAATCTATAGGAGACGTAGTAGTTGTAGCACCAGATAGCCCTCAAAGTGGTATGGGACATGCCATAACCATAAATTCCACCTTACATCTAGAAAAAATAAGCGATAATGGCAATCCACCTGAATACAGTTGCTCGGGTACGCCAGCCGACTGTGTAAAACTGGGTATCCGTCAGATTTTGGATAGACGCCCAGACATTTGTGTCTCAGGTATCAATCATGGCTCCAATGCATCAATCAATGTAATTTATTCTGGCACAATGAGCGCTGCTTTAGAAGCTGGTATTGAAGGCATTCCCTCCATTGGATTTTCATATTGCGATTACGATTGGAATGCAGATTTTGAGGTCTGCAAAGACCCAGTTAAAATCATAACTGAGCAAGTTTTAAAAAATGGATTAAATGATGGGGTTGTGCTTAATGTCAATATTCCAAAGGTTAAGAAAGCAGACTTAAAAGGCATCAAAATATGCCGTCAAGCACGCGCTAATTGGGAAGAGGAATTTGATAAACGTCAAACGCCATACGGTAAGGATTATTATTGGCTTACAGGTAAGTTTGTTAATTTGGACAATGGAAAGGATACCGATCAGTGGGCTCTAGATAATGGATACGTTTCGGTTGTGCCCGTACAGTTTGATTTGACCGCTCATGAAAGTATTCAGAGTTTGAATACTTGGGAGCTGGGAAATAAATGAAATTGAAGTTAAACTTAAAAGTTTAATTAAATTTGAAATAAAGACAGCGGACGGAAGACGGAGTTTGGAAATGCAATTGAAATCGAAGATGAAGATGAAGATGAAGATGAAGATGAAAACTAAAATATAAAACGATACTGCAGACTGAAGACTGCCGAGTACAGACTGCAAACTAAAACATGAAATACTACATCATTGCTGGCGAAGCCTCCGGAGACCTACACGGCACAAATTTAATGAAAGCATTGCGTCAAGAAGATGCCAATGCCGATTTCAGATTTTGGGGCGGTGACTTGATGCAAGCTGTTGGTGGCACTTTAGTAAAACACTATCGGGATTTAGCATTTATGGGCTTTATCGAAGTCTTTATGAATTTGCGCACCATCGCAAAGAATCTTTCATTCTGCAAGGCAGATATTGAAAAATTTAATCCAGATGTTATTGTGTTCATTGATTATCCGGGTTTCAACTTGCGTATTGCAAAGTGGTCACGAAAAAAAGGATTCAAAAATCATTATTATATCTCCCCACAAATTTGGGCTTGGAAAGAAGGTAGGATAAAATCAATCAAACGTGATGTAGATGAGATGTACGTTATCTTACCCTTTGAAAAAGACTTCTATGAAAATAAGCACGATTTTCCGGTCCATTTTGTAGGCCACCCTTTAATTGATGCCATTGGCAGTCGTGAGCAAATAGGGGAATCTGCATTTAGAAAAAAACACGGGCTTTCAGAATTACCTATTATTGCGCTATTACCAGGAAGCCGGAAACAGGAAATTAACAAAATGCTTTCCATCATGCTCAGCGTGGTCAATGATTTCCCAGATTATCAATTTGTAATTGCAGGCGCGCCCAGCCAAGATTTAGAGTTTTATCAGCCCTTTATCAAAAAATCAAATGTGTCTTTTGTTAGCAATAAAACTTACGATCTGTTAAGTGTTTCATCAGCCGCACTGGTTACCTCAGGCACTGCAACTCTAGAAACGGCTTTGTTTAAAGTTCCAGAGGTGGTTTGCTATAAAGGAAGCTGGATATCTTACCAAATTGGTAAACGGTTGGTAAATTTGGATTATATCTCATTGGTCAATTTAATTATGAATAAGAACGTTGTTACAGAACTTATTCAAAACGAACTCAATACCAAACGACTCAAGGCTGAACTCCATAAAATTTTAGACGATGATGTACGTACCAAATTCTTTATAGATTATTATGACCTTGAAAAGAAATTGGGGGGGAAAGGGGCAAGCGCAAAAACGGCGAAACTTATTTTTGAGGGCTGCAAAACAACTTGATTATAATTTATTGTTGAAAAATTTGTTAATTAAAATAATTAGGTTCAATATTTGAAATATCGAAATCTTTATTTTTAGCAAAAAAGTTCCCCAAATGAAATACATTATCCTAGCACTTTTACTTAGTATTTGCCTAACAGGCTGTAAATCTAAAACCCGCGTTGTTACAAAAAAGACTCGTACTACTAAAACTGTAAGTACAACTTCGACTTCTGCAAATACGCCAAAAAGCGTTGCTAATATTATTGACTTTGCAAAGACTTTTGAAGGTACACGCTACAAATACGGCGGTACAACCAAAAGAGGCATGGACTGTTCAGGCTTGATTTACACCTCATTTTTGAAAGAAAATATAGCAATGCCCCGCACCACGAGCGGACTTTCTAAAAAAGGCGATTGGGTAGATGTAAAAAATGTCAAGGAGGGTGACCTTTTGTTTTTTGCTACCAAGAAAAATAGCCGTAACGTTAACCACGTTGCTATAGTTACTTCCAGCAGACCTGGACATGTTGAGTTTATTCATTCAACTACGAGCCGTGGGGTCATTACTTCAAATCTTTCTGAACGTTATTGGTATTTAGCCTATGTCCAAGCTCGGCGGGTGCTTTGAGTTTTCTTCAAAAAAGCATTTAATTATTAGTAACCTCAACTTTTCATAGGATTAGCAATTTATTTTAAGATGTGTTTTCTTGATGATTTATTGTTATAGATTTCGGTCTATTTCTGTTTTCGTTTTTCTTCATTTTTAATAACTTTAATCCTATAAGTTTGCTGAAAAATATAAACTAATTATAACGGAGACTCTATTTTTCAGTAACTTAGAAACATGAAGTTGTTGAATTTTACGATTATTAAATTTACGGCATGTCTTATCATAGGAATATTGACAGGCCACTATTTTAATATTTCGGTTAAATTATCTATTTACATTTCAGCATCTTTTCTAATTGTTACAGGGGTTGCATTCTTTATCGCCAAAAGACAATTCTATAAAACCATTTGGTTTGGGTTATCGAGTTTCTTTGTCATGATAAGTTTCGGAATAATGGTTTCTACGCTTCATGACCAAAAGAATTCTAATTCACATTACACTCACGTTATTTCTGAGGAAAAAGAGGCCGACTACCTATTCACCATCAGAATAAGAGAACGATTGAAACCCAACCTCTACTACGACAAATATATAGCAAATGTTCTTCAAGCGAACAGTAGTCAAACAAGCGGAAAAATATTACTCAATCTTAAGAAAGATAGCTTACCTACAAAACTCACAGTGGACGATATCGTTCTAAGCTCTGCGAAATTAAAACCTATAAACCGCCCGCTTAATCCGCATCAATTTGATTATGCTGCATATCTCCAAAAGCAGTATATCTATTATCAAATTTCGGTTGAAACTAAAAATTTACAGATTGTTAATTCTGAAACCTCAACTATATTCGGCTACGCTGCGAACCTACGGAACACCATCAACAAAAAACTAAAAGCCTATAACTTCAAAACTGATGAACTCGCCATTATTAATGCCTTACTACTTGGGCAACGCCAAGATATGAGCAAAAATGTTTACCAGAATTTCACTAATGCTGGCGCAGTTCATATTTTGGCAGTTTCTGGTTTGCACATTGGTTTAATTCTATTGATTCTCAATGTGCTTTTCAAACCTTTGGAGCGCATAAAACACGGAAGGATTATCAAATCGATAATCCTAGTCCTTTTGCTTTGGAGCTATGCTGTGGTAGCGGGGCTTTCTGCATCAGTAACTCGCGCAGTTATGATGTTTAGCATTATTGCTATTGCCATAAATTTAAAACGGCCTACAAACATCTATAATACTTTGGCAATTTCAATGTTCGTATTACTCTTAACAAAACCCATGTTTTTGTTTGACGTGGGATTTCAACTGAGCTACATCGCCGTTTTGGCAATTGTTACACTACAGCCAATGCTCTACAGATTATGGCGGCCAAGATGGAAGTTGACCGATTATTTTTGGCAAATCCTAACAGTTACTATTGCAGCGCAGATTGGCGTTGCACCAATAAGCATCTTTTATTTTCATCAATTTCCTAGTCTGTTCTTTATATCTAATTTAGCTATCATCCCTTTTTTGGGATTGATTTTAGGCTTGGGAATTGGTGTTATTGTTTTAGCATTGTTGAATTGCCTGCCGGTTTTTTTAGCTGAAATCTATAGCGGAATTATTAGCCTTATGAACGGAATTGTAACCTGGGTCTCGCAACAAGAACTATTTCTTTTTAAGAACATATCTTTAGATATATTCCAGATGCTCGCCATATACCTGCTATTGATTTTTACTGTGGTCTGGCTTAAAAAACCACAATTTAAGCGATTGGTAATTGCAGTTGTTTGTTTGCTGATTGTTCAGGCAACTTTCCTGTTTCAGAAGTTTTCGAACAGCAAAAATGGATTAATAATATTCCATAAAAGCAGATATACACTCATTGGCGAAAAAACAAATTCCAACTTATTGGTGTCTCACAATCTGGACTCATTAAACCTTTTAAAGGACAGGATTATCACGAATTATTGCGTCGGAAATTTTATGAGATTCGACCACTTTCGAGGGCGTTAAGTCTGTTTATAATTTTAATAACAGGCATCTTTTAGTAATTGACAGTATGGGTGTTTATAATGTAAAGCGCTTTAAACCAGATTATGTGTTATTAAGAAATTCCCCAAGAATAAATCTAGAACGACTTATTGACTCTATCAAACCAACTTGCATAATTGCAGATGGTAGTAATTATAAAACCTATGTTAAGCGATGGGAAAAAACTTGTTTAAACCGAAAACTCCCATTCCACCAAACGGGTACAATGGGAGCTTTTGAAATTGAATAGCGTTTCATGTGATTTTATCACATTTCAAACTCAGGTTTAAAAGCCTTATAATATTCATTAAAAGTATCTTGGGTTGTCAAGTCTTTGTAATCACCGCTAGCAAACATTTTCAGGTAGAGCTCAATCTCTTGAGGTTTTTGATAGCCTTTTATTGGCGCAATTACTTTTCCTTCTTCGTCTAAATATACGATGGTAGGATAGGCATTCACTTTAAAATGACGCGAAAGTTCATGCACGCTATTTCTGCGATTTTTAAGCTCTTCCTTGTAATTAGGGTTGCTAAAAGTTTTATTCATATAAGAAACCACATCATTACCTTCAGCATTAAACTTTACAGCATAGAAATTTTCGTTCACATAAGCTACTACATCTTTGTGCTGAAAGGTATTTTTATCTAACATCTTACAAGGGCCACACCAATTGGTATAGACGTCCATCATTATTTTTTTTGGTTTCTTTTTTTGAGCCGCAAGTGCTTCTTCAAAGGTCATCCAATTAATTTTTTGGGCTATTGCGGTTGTTGATACCATCAACATAACCACCACTGTTAAAGCTATTTTTTTCATATTTTATTTGTAACAAAAGTTATTCCGAACTTACAAAAAATGTACCTAAATTGGTGTGATTTGACAATTTTATAAGCTATATACAAGATTATCTTACACCTCGCATCAGTTTTTTAAGTACTGGATTTAATGCGAAGACCAATAGTCCAGCCGCTACTGGAACTATTGTAAATATCAGAAAGAAAGTGGATAAACTATATTCTTCAGTAATATTTTCAATTTGGCCGCCCAAAACTGCCGCGAGTTTATTACCGATGGCAATCGCTAAATACCACATCCCGAACATCAATGCAATCATGCGCCCTGGCACTAGTTTACTCACATAAGAAAGTCCCACGGGCGATATGCACAATTCGCCCAGCGTATGGAACAAATACGCCAATATCAACCAAACCATACTTACCTTCACACCATCAACTAATCCGTAAGACCCAAACGCTAAAAGACCAAAACCTATCCCCATAACACTTAAACCCAAGGCATATTTTGTCGCCGCAGTCGGATTGTATTTACTTTCAAACCATTTTGAAAAAAACGAGGCAAACACAATTATAAAAAAGGAATTGAGGATACTAAACCAAGATACCGTGATTTCCACTTCGTTGTTTTTAACCTTTGTAATAGTTGCTGCGACTACCCCGCTATCTCGGTCAAGAACTGTGGCGCGGTTTTTCGCTTCCTCGAGTCTTTTAGTATCCAAAAACCCATAGTTAACGCCATCGTTATCTTTTGTAATTATGTTTAATTTATCGCCCAAATTAAAAGCCAATGGCTCCGCTATGGAGGTTGTTCTAGTTACTATTTTTTCTGAACCAGACAGCTCGGTATCTTCAGTAACAGGCACATATATAAATTGCATTTTTCCTGTTTCGTCCACTTTCTGGTTGCCGTCTTTATCAAGGTCTGCAGTTTCAATTGCCGAATAACTCACATCGTAAGCGGTCGTGTTGAAATCACGATTGAGCATCCAGCCCACAATACCCCACATGAGTAAAAAACAAATGACCAGAACGATATTGGAGCCGGGAATCTTTTTGTAAGTTTTCTTCCAAAGCAGATAGAGTACATAAGAAATGATAATCAGCGGAATAACCGTTAATAAAGTATTAACGACATTAAAAATAATAGCTGCATTTCCGCTTAACAGTCGATCCACATTATCACGGGCAAAAATGACCAAGGAAGAGGCGCCTTGTTCAAAAGAAAGCCAAAAGAAAACGGTAAAGAAAGCGAAAATGATAAATGCAAACATGCGGTCGCGAACAATAGAAGAGTATCTTAATATTCTGCCGATAACCAAAATAAGAAACAGTGCCAAAGCAAATAGCACCGCCGTATATTGACCTTCAAATTCGCCAATCTGTAATATCGAAAACATATCGATTCCAGCAATTTTTGACATGGGGTCATTGATGGCGTATCCCAAACCAATTACAGATGAAATAACGATAAGAACTTTATCCAATACCGTAAACGGATTTGGCTTTTCTTCGATATCTTCATCTTTTACAATGGCTACTTTTTCGTTGATTTCTTGAGGTAATTCTACTTCATATACTTTAGATGGCCTGGCTCCAATCTTTCCGAAGAGCGAACCTGACAGCCAAAATTGCAACGTCCCCAACAACATAAATACACCTGCTAGACCAAAGCCATAAGCCCAGCCAATTTTTTCAGCGAGATAACCACAGAGCATCATACCGAAGAAAGCCCCAGCATTAACACCCATATAGTAAATGGTGTAAGCCCCGTCTTTCTTTTCAGGATGATTCTTATACATTTCAGAGATAATCGAGGTCATCGTAGGTTTAAAAAAACCAGTACCAATGACCAAAAGTGCCAAACCTAGATACAGCGAAAATTCAGTTTCTAGCGCCATAGATGCATGACCAAGCGTCATAATAAATGCGCCAATAATTACTGCCCAGCGATAGCCCGTAAATTTATCGGCGATGTAGCCCCCTACAATTGGAGTGATGTATAGAAGCATGGCGTAAGTACCAAACAATGCCCCAGCATTTTCAACCGACCATTCCCAACCCGGATTGTAGCCAATGGCTGCCATGGTCAAGAAATTTACGAGCAATACACGCATTCCGTAGAAAGAAAAACGCTCCCACATTTCTGTGAAAAATAATACGAAGAGACCCGCGGGATGGCCTAAAACCTTGTCTTCAAATAAATTTTCAATATCTGTTTTCATCGCGAATACAGCATTTAGTTGTTAATATCTGGATCTGCAATTTCATAAGGTTCCTGCTCCATAACTTCACGTTCATTATCTTCAGCGCCATGGGTCAACTTTTTAAGCTTTTTCAAGAATAAAATTAAAAGCAAGCCAAAAGCCACCGTAAAAATAACAAGCCATTTAAAGGTTGCATACTCTTGTTCGCTTTGCTCCTCTTCCAAAACAAAAGACACCCCGTAATCTTTACCGTCGCCTTTATTTTCCATAATCTGCGCTTTATCCTTATCTTTTTCAAAGGTCAATCTGGCGTGATACGGGTTGCTTTCAGAGATATCATTGGCTTTTAATGTTTCTAATAATTCGTTGGAGTTTGAATCTTCCTTTTTAGACAATTCAAAAAGGCTGTTTAAGTCTTTACCAGTATCTACTTCTTTATATACAACCTGCCCACCTTCAACATAAACTTCAGATTTGATACTGAAATTTTTATCTAGATTAATTGGGTAGTCATATACCTTAACAATCTCTTTATTTTTATTTTTTATTTCGATAGAGTCTTTAGACATATAAGGTAAAATATCCTGTTTACTCACAATCATCGATCCGCCGTAAGATTCTAATTGCGAGGCCTCCCCAATTGTGCCTGCCAATTTATTTCCGAACCCAGTAGCTGCAAAATAAACACCCATCATAATTGAGGCATATTTTAGCGGTGCTAATTTTGTTATAAAGGATAACGCTACTGGAGACGTACAAAGTTCGCCAATGGTATGAAACAAATACGCCAAGAAAATCCAAATCATGGCAGCTTTACCAAAAGCTTCAGCGCTTGCTTCCTGCGAAGCGAACATCATAAATACGTAACCCAAGCCCATAATGATGGTTCCAATCGCCATTTTGAATAGCGAGGAAGATTCGCGTCCTTTCTTTTTCCACCAAATCCAAAAGCTACCGATAACCGTTCCGAAGATAATAATGTAACCCGCATTTAGAGATTGGAAAACTGCCGCGGGAATTTCTTCCAACCAACTCAACCCGATATATCTATCTACTTTTGCATCTGTATAAAGGTTCATCAATCCACCTGCTTGTTCAAATGCACCCCAAAACACAACCACTATCAAAAACGAAATAAGCAGTACAATCACTCTATCCTTTTCAATTTTATTCAATGGCCTTTTGGCCGCCAACTTTTCAGCTTCGGTAGCAGAAGCACCACCTGTAAATTCGCCAATACCTTTAAGGAATTTTTGTCCCCAAATAAACACAATTTGACCTAAAACCATCCCTATTCCTGCCAAGCCGAAACCGTAATGCCAGCCATAATAATAGGCCACTAAACCAACTGAAATACTCGCCAAAAACGCACCTATATTTATGCCAATGTAAAAGATGGTAAAACCGCTATCACGTCTAATATCGCCTTCTTTATAAAGACCACCGACCATAGTGGAGATGTTTGGCTTTAGGCCGCCAACACCCAGTATAATGAGTAACAAACCTAAGAAAAATGCCCAGTCTTGAGGGATTGCTAATATTCCGTGACCAAAACATAGTAAGAGACCACCTAGCATGACAGTTTTCTTTTGCCCTAGAAATTTATCTGCAATCCAACCACCAGGGATTGATGCCACATAAACCAACATGGTGTACCAACCGTAGAGCCAAATCGCATCTTTATTGCTCCAACCCAATCCTGGATCTATTGCCGTAGCTGAAGTTGCCATGTACAGGACAAGAATGCCACGCATACCATAGTAGGAAAACCGCTCCCACATTTCAGTAAAAAATAGAATGAAAAGTCCTACGGGATGCCCAAACATTTCTTTACGCTGTAAGGGTTTGACTGCTGTTGACATAAAATTGATAGTATTAGTTAGTTATTTGAATAGATTCTCAATCACAATTATTTAGCCATATACGCCTCCGGCCTGGCTTCACCCAATGTCTCATGGATAAAGTTGGTCATCTTTTTGTATAAATGTAATCTCGTATTTCCGCCGTAAATGCCGTGATTTTTATCAGGATAGAGTGCCCATTCAAATTCTTTATCTGCCTGAATCAAAGCCTCTACCATTCGCATGGTGTTTTGAACGTGTACATTATCATCTCCAGTACCGTGGACCAACAAAAAGTCACCCTTTAATTTATCCACATGATTGATTGGAGAATTGTCATCATAACCCGTTGGATTTTCCTGAGGCGTTGTCATGTATCGTTCTGTATATATGGTATCATAAAAACGCCAGCTGGTTACGGGTGCAACTGCAATAGCCATTTTAAAAGTGTCATTTCCTTTAAAAAGGGCATTACTACTAAGATAACCTCCAAAGCTCCATCCCCAAATACCAATATTATCAGCATCAATATATGAGCGTTGTCCTAGTTTTTGGGCTGCTGCAATTTGGTCTTCAAGCTCATATTTTCCCAATTCGTTTTGAGTCACTTTTTTAAAATCTGCTCCTTTAAATCCCGTTCCACGTCCATCTACACAAGCCACAATGTAGCCTTGCTGAGCCAAACTTTGATACCAATAATCGTTGATGCCGTTCCAACTGTTTGAGACGCTTTGCGATCCCGGTCCAGAGTATTGAAACATAAATAAGGGATAACTCTTGGTTTCATCAAAATCAAGAGGTTTGAGCATCCACATATTCAAATCGTTGCCGTTAATATTGATGGTACTGAATTCCTTTTCTGAAACTTTATAACTTTCAAGTTTTTTGGATATTGCTTTATTTTCTTTTACTGTTTTAATGACCTTACCCGTTTTCGCATTGTTCAGGGTATAAAGTGAAGGTGTTGTCGCGCTTGAAAATGTATTTATAAAATAGGAAAAATCGGCGCTAAAATCAGCTGAATTTGTTCCAGTCTTCTCGGTTAATCGCTCTTTCTTTTTTCCGTTTAGACCAACGGAATAAACGCTTCGATTGATAGAACCGTCTTCAGTAGATTGATAAAAAATGCGTTTGGATTTTTCGTCAAAACCATAGTAATCTGTAACCTCCCAATTTCCTGAGGTTACCTGATTGATCAATTCACCATCTTTGTTATAATGATAAATATGGTTAAAACCGTCTTTTTCGCTGGTCCAGATAAAGCTGTTATCCTCTAAAAAGGTTAAATTGAATGTAACGTCAATATATGCCTCATCGGTTTCTGCTAAAATTAAGTCGGCTTTTTTGGAGTTGGCATTAATAAACCAAAGGTCTAGCTCATTCTGATGCCGGTTCATATATTGGGCGGTCAAAATATCAGCATCATTGCTCCACTTGATTCTTGGGATATAGAAATCGCTATATTCCTTTCCAAGTTCAACTTCTGCGGAGTTTTCAGATTTTAAATCATAAATATGAAGTGAGACTTCAGAATTGGCCTCTCCTGCTTTTGGATATTTAAAAACCTGTTGGGTTTGGTAAAGCTCTTGCCCATAAATGTCCATCGAAAATTCTGGTACCAACGTTTCATCAAAACGGATATAGGCCAATTTGTCACCGCTGGCATTCCATTCAAATGCTCTTACAAAACTAAATTCTTCCTCGTAAACCCAATCGGTAATCCCATTGATAATTTTATTGAACTCGCCATCTGAGGTGACTTGGGTCACTTTGTCTGTCGATAGATTTTTAATAAAAATATTATTTTCAAAACCATAGGCCACTTTGGATCCATCTGGGGAAAATGTAGGCTCTTGTATTTTATTTTCGGAAATAAGTTTGGCTTTTCGAGCTTTGGTATCGTAAACATAATATTTACCCAAAGTTGATCGTCTGTAAATAGCTTCGACCGCAGTGGCCAATAATATCATGCTCTCATCATTACTAAAGGTGTAATCCGTAAAAAAAGCAATTTCAGGAATATCGGCAGAGCTGACAATCGTTTCGACTTTATCCAACGTCTTATAATCGTAAATATCAATTTGGCTGTTTCTGTTTTCGTAATTTAAAACCGCGTATTGCTGACCATTATCCATTGAATGAAGGGCATCCAAACGCTGGGTACTAAAACTACCGCTCCAAATTTCCTCTAGTGTAATTTGTTGATTTTGTGCAATGGCAATCGTACTTCCCAATAAAAAATATAGGACGAGACTTTTCAAGATGTTCATAAAGTAAAATTTTCGCTAAGAATAGGTCAAGTTTACTAAAAATAAAGCAAAATTCATCAATTATAGCCGTATAAATGGTATTTGAAATTGATGCGGCCATAATTATATTAGGAGTATTATCTTTGTAACTAGTAAAAGAAATTTTCATGATTAAACCCATTAGCGGATTTTCAAAATTATCGAAGCAACAGAAAATTGATTGGCTCACTGTTAATTATTTTCAAGATTCTGAATCTGCAAAAACAACCCTCCAAAAGTATTGGAATACCGATGCTAAAATTCAACAGCTTCATGACGAATTTATTGAAAACACCATATCCAACTACTACCTCCCATTAGGCGTTGCGCCAAACTTTTTGATAAATGGAAAACTTCATGCTATCCCCATGGCCATTGAAGAAAGTTCTGTGGTTGCGGCGGCCAGTAAAGCGGCAAAATTCTGGTTGGAGCGCGGTGGGTTTAAGGCCAAAGTCATTTCTACTGAAAAAACTGGGCAGGTACATTTTTTGTTTCGTGGAGATAAAACCCTTCTACAATCTTTTTTTGAGACGGTAAAACCGAAGTTGATTTTAGACACCAAACCTATTACCTCAAGCATGGAAAAGCGTGGTGGTGGAATACTACATATCGAATTACTGGATAAAACCGAAGCCATGGAAAATTATTTTCAGCTTCATGCCACCTTCGAAACGCGCGATGCAATGGGCGCCAACTTTATCAATTCCTGTTTAGAGCAGTTTGCGAAAACTTTTAAAGAAGAGGCACTTGAGTATGCGAAATTTTCTTCGGAAGAACAACATATTGAAATAGTTATGTCTATTCTTTCAAATTACGTCCCCAATTGTTTAGTAAGAGCCGAAGTGAGCTGCAAGGTTGAAGATTTGACCGATAATACAAATAATTCAGCAGAAGAATTTGCAAAAAAAATGTTACAAGCTGTGAAGATTGCTGAAGTTGAACCCAATCGCGCAGTGACCCACAATAAGGGTATCATGAACGGAATCGATGCGGTTGTTTTAGCCACTGGAAACGACTTTAGAGCCGTTGAGGCCGGTGTGCATGCCTTTGCAGCAAGAGAAGGACAATACCGAAGCTTGACCCACGCTAAAATAGAAAACGGTGTTTTTACCTTTTGGATAGAAATCCCACTTTCGCTTGGTACTGTTGGCGGACTCACCTCCCTTCATCCTCTTGTAAAATGGTGCTTAGAATTGTTGGATAAACCTTCTGCCGAAACGCTCATGCAAATTGTGGCCGTAGCTGGATTGGCTCAGAATTTCGCAGCTTTACAATCGCTTACTACAACAGGCATTCAAAAAGGCCATATGAAAATGCACCTTATGAATATTCTGAACCAATTTGAAGCCACCACTAAAGAAAAGGAAAAGTTGATTTCTCATTTTAAAGATAATGTAGTAACGCATGGTGCCGTTAAGAAAGCCTTGGATGGTTTGAGGTAAAGTAATCGGTTAATAAATTTCAAATCTCAAAAACTATAATCCAACCCTTGAACATTGAACATCAAAAATAGAACATACAAAAGCAACGGTAAATTATTAATCACTGCAGAATATTTGGTTTTGGATGGCGCAAAAGCTTTAGCAGTACCCACAAAATTTGGACAATCATTAACGATTACGAAAACAAATAGCAAAAAACTAAGCTGGAAGAGCTATAATGAAAAGAAAGCTGTCTGGTTTTCTACAGAATTTATTTTGAGTTCAACCAACCATCTTAAATCAATCAATGATGGTGAGGTCTCCGCCCGACTCTTAAAGATTATAAATGCTGCTAAAGATTTGAATCCTAAATTCCTAAATGACACCCGGGGACTTGAAATTGAGACACATTTAGATTTCCCTCAAAACTGGGGGCTTGGCACGTCTTCCACTTTAATAACTAATATTGCCAATTGGGCAGGTGTTGATGCTTATAAATTATTGGGAAAGACTTTTGGCGGAAGTGGCTACGACATTGCCTGTGCTTCACACGATAAGAGTTTGATGTACCAATTATTAAATGATGAAACACGTAATGTTTCCAAGGTCAATTTTAATCCTGTTTTTAATAAGAATATTTATTTTGTTCATTTAAATAAAAAGCAAAATAGTCGTGAAGGCATTGCTCAATACCGAGCAAATACCTCTGATAAATCGGATTTAATTTTACAAATAAATAAGATCACCACAGCGATGATTGATTGCAAATCGTTAAGTGAGTTTCAATATTTGATGGATTTGCACGAACGGCTCATTTCTGAAGTGATTCAACAAAAACCCGTAAAAGTAAATCTGTTTGAAGATTTTGAAGGCAGCATAAAAAGTCTTGGAGCTTGGGGTGGTGATTTTGTAATGGTAGCTGCTAAGGAAAATCCAACCGATTACTTTAAGTCTAAAGGATATGGGACCATTCTAGATTTTGAAAGTATGGTCTTGAATAGCGATTAAGTTACGTTCAGACTAGTGAGTTATAATTTTAAAAACAAAAAACCCTGCTTTTTCGCAGGGCTTTTTTTATACTATTTAAATAAGATTATTAATAAAACGACGCTCTATTATCTTCAATATCGGCTGTTTCCTTTAAAGCGTTATAGACCTTAGTTTGTACCGCACTAACTCGCGCTGTGCTCAATCTATTTGCTGGCGCTTGATAATTATCTAAGGTTGCAGTCTCGTCAATTTTGTTGACCTTTACCATGAATACACCACTCTTTCCATCAATGAGTCCAGAAGTTTCGCCTTCACTCAATCCAAAAGCTACACCGACTATTTTTGGTTCTTGACCCGCTCCAGACAACGTTGGAGTTTTCATATTTACTGCTGCGGCTGTATTGGTTTTTGCTCCTGGAGTTTTACCGACCTCTTCAAGTGTAGTTCCAGAAATTTTCTCACGAATCATTTCTGCTTTTTTCTCTTTTCTAATTTCAGCAAGTGCAGAAGCAGATGCATTTTCAGGAGCCATGAGTCCTTTTTTAGTTATCTTAGTAACCTGAACAACCGCATAGCCGCCACCAGGAATTGAAAAACGCTTATAATCCCCAACTTCAGTACCATTCTCAAAAGCCCATCGAACTATTGGTCTTTGGCTACTCAATCCTGGAATATTCTCGTCTAAAATCTTGATGCTGTTTACAGGTCTTACCGTATAATCCCGCTCTTTTGCTGCGTCCTGAAAATCATTGTCCTGTAAGGCCAATTCAAATTTTGAAGCTTCAGTAAATACATTATCGATAGTTTCTAATGAGGGTTCAATCTTTCTTGCTATAGTCGCAACCTTAACTGCTTTTGAAGATCCTTTTTGGTCTAAAATTTCAATAATGTGAAATCCAAATTGGGTTTGTACCACATCTATATCCCCAACGTTATTTTCAAATTCAAAATCGCTGAACGGCTTAACCATTTGTGTACTGGGATGAAAATCATAAACACCACCATTATCAACACTTCCTTGATCTGATGACAACTCAGTTACCAGTTCGGGGAATTTTGATGGGTCTGACTTTACAATAGCCAATACACTATCGGCAGTTTGTCTAGCCTGCGTTTCTGTTCTTGTTACATCAGGCCCAGCACTACTTGCGCCAATATACGGTATTAAAATATGTCTGACTTTAGCAGAATCTGGCATTTGTCGTTCTGCAACTAACTTAGTTAGTTTCATCATGCCATTATCTTTATAAGGGCCATAGATTTGACCAACGCTAAGATTAAGAATAGAATCTGCAGCTACCGTTGGTAGAGCACTTTTCTTCAAAAAAGAATCCACATACTCCACATCTGAATTCGCGGTATAATTCACGTACTCTTTAATGTCATCTGCCTTAACATCGGCGAAGGCCTTGATGGTATCGTTCTTACCATTTTCAAACACAATCTTGCCGTTTCGGTAGATATCAAATTCTGCTTTAAGATTTTTTTCATCATCTAAACTTGGCTCTTCATTAAACTGCACAAAACGAATATCACGAGATGCCTCTACTTCATATTTCTTTTTGTTGTTTTCCATAAAATCCTTTATGTCTGACTTTGAAACATCAACCAAGCTATCGGCAATAGTTGAATAAGGCACCTGGACGTACTGTAAATCACGTGTAAAGTTTTCTAACTTGTAATCCACCTCTGCTTCGTTCAATGTTGCATTGACGCCTGCCTTTACCATACTGTAAAATGCGCGTTCTTGGGCTGAAATAGCTATATTAGTTTCATTGTTTACCCAATCACTATAGGTGATTCTAAAATCTCCAAGTACGCCAGGTTCTGGGGAAATCTCTTTTAGGTTGGTAACAAATTCGTTTAGTTTATTTTCGTCAAAAAGCCCAGCTTCATTTTGAAACTCAGGATAACTTCCAAAACTCTGTTTCAATAAGTCTCGCATTTGTGCTTCTTCAACACTTAAACCCAAATCCTCAAATTGAGTGGTCATGACAGCACGTCTCACTTCTTGTTCGTAAACGCGGTTCATTGCTGTGGTAGATGTTGCACTTGGCCCTAATTGACGTTGTACATTTTCAACCTTAGACATAAACTCGGTTCGGTTAATATTTTTACCGTTTACCGTAGCGACTAAATCTTGGGAAGCCCCAAAGAGCGCATCACTATTTCTAAATAAATCTGTAAGCACGAATGAAAACAACGCCAAGGCGATAATCAATATCAAGAATAATGAACGTTGTCTAATCTTATTTAAAACTGCCATTTTATGGAATAATTTATGAATTTACAAGTGGGCGAAAATACCATTTTATATGAAATAATAAAAGGGTAAACTGTTTTTTATTAAAGGCCTTTTGGGCATAATTTCAGCGGATGTCACTTGGCGGGGTCTTCTCTTTTAATTTAAAGTATTAAAAGTAGAATACGCTCATTTACAATCTAAAGCTTACCAGAAGATTGACTACTGTTGAACGTTACAGAAAAATCATTGCTCTTGACGGGTTACCGTTGTTTGAAAACTGACTACTGATCTATTAATCCTCCTCTACTACCTGCAACTCCACCAAATCAATTTTAGTAGAAGACACTTCGAGAATTTTGAATTTGAAGGTTTCGATAACAACGGTATCATTTACCTGCGGAATTTCCTCCGTTTCATGTATAATCAATCCACTAAGGGTTTCGTAATTTTCGCTTTCAGGAAGTTCTAGTTTGTACATTTCGTTGATATAATCTACTTCCATCCTCGCAGAAAACATAAAATGGTCTTCACCCACTTTTTCCTCAATAAGGGCAACGCTATCATGTTCATCCTCGATTTCACCGAATAACTCCTCTACAATGTCCTCGATGGTCATGATACCAGCCGTGCCACCATATTCATCTATAACCACTGCCATACTTTTTCTTTTTTTGGTAAGCATATTGAGCACGTCTTTGACCAACATTGTTGCCGGTACAAAGACGACGGGCATAGTCACACTTTTTAAGGTTTTCGGTTTTTTAAATAATTCAAAAGAATGGACATAACCCAAAATATCATCTATGGAATCCTTATAAACCAAGATTTTTGAAAGACCAGATTCTATAAATATCGAACTTATAGCCTTAATGGGTTGGCTAATATCCACGGCAATTATTTCAGTTCTGGGCACCATGACTTCACGTGCCTTTACTTCTGAAAACTCAAGTGCATTCTGAAAAATTTGAATTTCACTATCCACTTCATCATGCTCTTCAACCGACTCCATTTGTTCAGTGATGTAATTTCCCAGCTCAACTTTGGTCATCGCCAATTGCACATTATCGCCTGCAGTTTTGAAAAAACGCCTTAAAATATTATCAGATACCCAAATGATAAATGAGGAGACAAAGAAAAATAGCAGATAAAAAAGATAAGCTGGAAAGGCAAATACCTTAAGAAAAGAATTGGCATAAATTTGAAAGAAGACCTTTGGTAGAAATTCTGCAGTAATCAAGATTACAATTGTTGAAATTATGGTTTGGGTCAACAAACTAAAATCATTCAATAAATAGGTAATCAATTGAAAATCTGAAGGCAACATTGAGCGAAACCACGCTACTAGAACATCGCCCATTACAAACCCGTAGATTACAAGTGCAATGTTATTGCCAATAAGCATGGTTGCAATAAACTTTGAAGGTTTTGCAGTAAGCTTGGTAAGAATATTCGCTAGGAAATCTCCTTGCTTCTTCTCAATTTCAATGTGGATTTTGTTAGAAGATATGTAAGCGATTTCCATTCCTGAAAAAAACGCCGATAACAGCAACATCACTATTATAATTAATATACTAAAGTCCATTAAGAGTCTTTGTTTTTATCAAATTTCTTTCTAAATCTTTTCCGAAAGAAAAACATAAAAATCGCCAAGCCAGCAAAAATTAGCGAGATGACAACCCTTGTAGTGTCAATGCCTATATTAGAAATAGCATCGAATATAAAAAGTGCAGCAAAAAATAAATAAACGTATTGAAAAAACTTAAGGATTTTCATTTAAAAGTATAAGATTGGGTGTAAAGATAAAGATGTTTTGGCAACTTTTGTGGGTTGACTCAATCTTTGATAATCATGTCTCCTCGACCTTCCAAAATGGTGTAGTTCTTAAATTTTGTATCGGAGTCAAATATATCGCCATTACCACTGTTAGATGTGGCCGATTTGAGAGAAACAGGCAAATTACTAAACAGCCATTCCTGCTTTTGGTCATAATACATTTGCTCAGCGAACAAGCTGTCCTTTTGTGGAGTAATTAAAATAACATTACCCTGAAGGTCTATGAGGTCAGTTTCACTATAAACGATGGCATAATCTGCAAGAACCAGATTTTTTTTATTGTTCTCATCATAAAGTGACAATCTAACCCCGATTGGAAATTCTATAAATGGAAACTCTCTATTGCTATAGTCTAACATTTTCGGACTTTCGAGATTTGCAATCAATCTGCCAATAGAGTCCTCTGCTTCGGTATATTTTAGATTAATATTCTCAGCAACTCCAATAGGTTCGTTTTGTAAAACCCCCATTTGTTGCACCTCCTTAAAATTATTTTTACAGGAAAACAAAATGGTCACGACAATTGCCGTGACCATATATTGTATTTTAATTGAAATTTTATTTTTCATTTAAAGCATTTACTCTAAAATAGGTTTAATCAACGGTGGGCACTTTAACACTACCACCGATCCAACAGCCAATGGATATTGTTGTACCTCCATTACCAGCGGTAAAAATTTCACCTCGCGTTGGCGCGTTAGCTTCATACGAAGCTGCAGTCTGGCTGGCATTTGACTTTAAGTTAGGATCAACCTGACCAGCTTTTCTTGCTTCTTGAGCCGCATACCAAAATACCGCTCTCTTATTGAAGTTGGAGTCTCCACAATTATTTGCACTTTTAGCATACATGCCTGCAATATACAAATGGGGAGTACCATCTGAAGGATTTAATTTTAGGGCTTCTCTGTAATAATTTCTAGCAGTACCATAGTTCCCTCTACTTTTGAAGCTATTTGCAATTCTCTTGGCCATTTTTGCTTTTTTCAACTTATCCGTAGTTAAATCGTAAGCCTGCTTGAGATATTCTTCAGACTCTTTTGTTTTACCTTGTTTAAGCAAAACAGAAGACATAAAGATCTTTGTATCGGCTGATGGAGAGGAAGCATCATAAGCTTTTGCAAGTTTTACATAAAGTTCATCATCAGTACATTCCTTATTATACATTCTACTTACAGCTCTTTTTAGCCATTGGGCATCAGATTTCTTTTCCTCAAACTGCTTCTCGTACAATGGTATCAGATTATCACAATCTGCCAATTGACCTAAATACGAATCTAAACTTCCTGAGATTTTATCGTTAGCTTCAATACTGTCAAAATAATATTTTTTATATTTCTCTTCCTTTGAGGTTAAGGTTTGACCAGCTTCCTCTTTTTCAAGATAAACATTAATCTTAGTGGTAAAGTCTTCGTTTATATTTTCTAACTGCTCCGATATATCATCGTACTTGTCAAACACTTTTTGAAGGTCAAACTCGCCAGCCTTGAATAAATCAACTGTTTTTGTAAAATAAACGTACAACCCTTTTGTGGATGTAAAATTTTTCTGATCCTTTGTATAAGCCTTGTCAAAAGCATTGTAAACATCCATATCGGTTTTGTTCAATTCCTTTTGGTTATCATACATCATGATGCCTTGTTTTTGATAAACTTCGCCCAAGGGATTGTACTTTTCAAAATTGACATTTGCATCATCCAATAAAGACATATACTCTTTTATGAATGCAACCTTAGCTTCACCAGAAGCATTATCAATTTTATGCTCTAAAACTTTCTCACCGTATTGGTAAATGGCTCTATTAAATTTTGGAGGACATTCAGCTCTTAATTTTTTCCAAGGCTCGTAAGCCTCATCAAGTTTCTTGCTTTTATAATAATCGCTCAAAAGCGTTAAGTTCAACATACAGTTTTCATCCTGTTGTGCAAAACCAAAATTAGCTGCTATAAGAAGGGCCGCTAAGATTATTGTAACTCTCATTTTCATCTTGTTATAATTTACGTTAGTTATATTTTCGTTTTTCAAACCATATATCGTTTAAAGATAAACTGATGTGGAAATTGAAAAAGTTCTCAAGTATTAGATTTTGCTCTCTTGTGCCTCGTCTTCCAATCTCAGCACCAAAGTTGGCGTTTGAGAATATTCCGCCAACAGGTAAGCCTACTCCAAAAGATATGCCAAACTCATTAATAGGTTCGGTTTTGATTTCTAAACCTGTATTCTCATAGTAAAGACCAGCTCTATAAGTAACACGTTTCCAGTAACTAGAAAAAGAATTATACTGCGGAATATAAAAACCACCTAGAGACAAACCTGAGCCGTCCACAAAATTAGTACTATTTGCTGTAATGATTGGATTAGAAAATTCACTTGTATTCTGGAGGGTATATTCTAGACCGGCAAACCATTTTCTTGGTTGGCCAATACCTGCACCAATTGAGAAACGAGAGGGCAAAACCAAATCAGTTTCTTCAAGACCAGCTGCAGCTAAATCTGCTATCAGAGTATTTGCAACAAACTCCTGACCAGTGGCCGAGCTAATACTTATAGTAGAAAAAGAACGCTCATTTTTTGAGGTAATGCTACTTTGAGGTGAATAAGTCATCCCCGCTTGCAGTTCGTATTTATCGGTAATCATTGTTTTATAGGTCAATCCTAAATTGACATTGAGACCACTTAAATCTGAACGGTTGTTTTCTCTTGACTGAAATTGTACTAAGGCAAGATCACCATCATCATTTTGATCATAAATAAACTCAATTGCACTGTTTTGTATATTTCCGAAATTATAATTGAAATCAACTCCAAAACTCAATTTATCTGTAATTCTATAACCTACACCTAAAAAGGCACGATTGACACCACCTTCACCACGGTATCTGTTTATAATATCCTCACCCTCAAAATCCTCAATCTTATACCCAACCGCTGTATATGGTAAAAGACCAAAACCAAAACCAAGCTTATCTCCCAAAGGCAATGAAAGTGCTAAGTAGTCAAATGTGGTAGAGCTTACCTCAGCCTCGCCAGAATCTGCCTTTAATGTGGCATCAGTATAACTGCCTCCTACCGAAAATTTTACCGGTCTATTGCTGCCGTCATAACGTTTTAAATTGGGGCCGACGTAAGCTGCCGGGTTTCGTAAATTGACGTGAATACTGTCAGTAAACATACTAATACCTCCCATGCTTCTATTTTCAACTGTCCCCTTAGCTTTTAAACTACCTATTCCATAGAAAGAATATGGTGAAGCCGTACCGTCTTGAGCTTGGGTTTGGAGCGAAAAACAAACAACTAAAACTATGACTAGTTTCTTTATCATTATTATGAATTATATTCTAAAATAAAATTCAAACCTTCCAGCAGAAAATTTGAATTGGCAAATATGCCATTTTTTAATTGGTTAGACAAGAATTCGCAATCGCCGCCTGTTAAAATAACTGTTAAATCAGGATATAAATCAGCATACCTGTTAATTACTCCGTCTATCTCGTTTGCAATCCCCAAAACCACACCAGAGTGTATAGCCTTGGTAGTACTATTTCCTGTTATATCAAAAATAGTTTCGGTCTCGAGGAGTGGTAAATTCTCAGTATAATAATTGAGTGCTTTGTATCTCATTCTTAAACCTGGCGAAATTGCCCCTCCTAAATACTCATTATTTCTATTTATAAAATCGTAGGTAATGCACGTTCCCGCATCTATAATTAGAGTGTTTTTTTTTGGATGTTTTTTTGCCGCAGCGGAAACAAGGGCAATTCTGTCAACACCCAACGTATGGGGTGTCGCATACTTATTTATAAACGGAAACTTTAAGTTGTGGGTCAATTCTATAATCTGTAAGTCTGATTTTCCAAATGATAATGAATTGGTCTTGTACTTTCCTACGGAAGACACTAAAACCTTCTTAATTCTTGGATATCCAACAATAACCTTATTAAGCTCATCATTGAGATTATCGTGAATTGTTTTATGATGAAAACTTAGCTTTCCATCATCAAAAACAGCTAATTTCACAGAGGTATTACCAATATCAATTACTAAGTTCATTATTAATAGGAAAGGTCTAAAACTACAAAAGCCTGTTTTATAAAGGCGAGGGCATTAACCAAATTATAACATTTAAAAAGCCTGGCGCTACTAATTTGCCCCAATAAATTTACCTGCGATATTTTTTAATTTTCCTTTTGGGAATAATAAAATTGCATCTATATTTGCACTCTCGTTTTAAACGACTGGTGCCTTAGCTCAGTTGGTAGAGCAAAGGACTGAAAATCCTTGTGTCCCTGGTTCGATTCCTGGAGGCACCACCAGAAAAAACCCAATCTGTAAAGGATTGGGTTTTTTGGTTTTATATGGTACTTTTTCACAAAACGGTTCATCTATAAAGCGTAATCCATTTTCTATATATTTTGCACAGTGCCCTTAAGGACAGGTTTTATGTCGGGGGAATCCCGTAATCTGGAACAGCGGCTGATAAGGCGCAATGCACATCTTTATGGAAAAAGCAGCTTCACGAAAATCTCAGACGACTGGGTAGTTGTTTTAAAGTACAATTGCAGCTCAAAGGAAGAAGCCGTCTTACTTGAGCGGTTCATCAAAAGGATGTAGAGTCGAAAATTCATCTCATGTGTTGTCGATGACCCCTCGGTACTTGAAGGTATCCTGGACAAACGATAGAAGCACCAATTGGTTCTTCCGAAGCCTCGGAACTGGAGGCACCACCAGAAAAAACCCAATCTGTTTATGATTGGGTCCTAAGTGAATATTTTGACTTTTTGGCCTTAAAATAAATTCATCCAAAAACTTTATTCATAAAAAAAACCCAACTTTACAGCTGGGCTTCTTTTTAAATTAAATAGTCTTATTATGCCTTCGGCATAACAACAGTATCAATTATATGTACAATTCCGTTTGAAGCTTGCACGTCTGTAGCTTTTACAGTGGATTTATTTCCATTTGCATCGGTTAAAATCACAGACTCTCCGCTTAAAGACGCAGTTAACTCACCACCATTTGCAGTTTTTACTACGTATTTACCGTTTGAATCTTTTATAGCCGTTACTAAAGTATTAGCATCAACTTTACCAGCGACAACATGATATGTTAAAATACCTTTTAACTTTTCTTTATTTTCAGGCTTCAATAATGTTTCAACAGTTCCAGCTGGCAACTTTTCAAATGCAGCGTTATCTGGAGCAAATACGGTATATTCACCTGGTTCAGACAACATTGTTGCTAAATCTGCAGCTTTTACAGCAGCCACTAGAGTAGAAAGACTCTCTGTAGCCATTGCTTTTGCAGCTATACTGCTTTCCATTGCCTCGGCTTTCATTTTTTCTTCTTCAGCTTGCATTGCCATTTTTTCTTTTTCGGCTTCAGCTTCTTGCTCCATTTTTTCAGCTTCCATTTCAGCCTCTTTCTTCTTACCATCGTTACAAGATGTCATAACTACTAATGTCATACACATCAATGCTCCGAAAATTGTATTCTTGCTAATTTTCATAATTTTAATTTGTTTATTGGTTTATACTGTGAATATACGCATAGAAACAAGATTAGGATTTTTTAATAATTGATTTAATATAAGTTTAACAAAAGAACCATTTACTTAAACAAAATAAGAAAAATTAGATCTTTAGTGCAGGTGTCAATTAACAAAGATTTAGTAAGAGATAATAGTTTTATTTACGTTAATAATCGTTCTATTAAGGACTAATATAATAAATTTACGCGATTATATTTAAGCCTTGAATACTACTGAAACAGAAAATCCAAAACAGCCAACACAAAGTAAATATCGCTGGTTAAGACGCATTCTTCGTGTGTTATTAGGCATTCTCATTTTTTTATTTCTCGTCATTTTGTTCGTTAGAAGTCCCTGGGGACAAGATATAATAGTAAATAAGGTTGTCAATTTTGTGTCTGACAAAACAAACACCAAAGTTGCTGTTGAAAAATTATTTATCACATTTGATGGCGATTTACAACTTGACGGTCTTTATCTAGAGGATACAAAGGGCGACACCTTGGTCTATTCTAAATCTGTAGAAGCGAATATCCCACTTTGGGCCATGATTAATGGTGAAGCGGTTGGTGTTGATGGATTAGATTGGGATGGCCTGCGAGCCAACATTATTAGAAAAGATTCTATTTCTGGCTATAATTTTCAATTTTTAATTGATGCGTTTGCACCAGCGGATTCTACAACTACTGCTGCAGACACTACTTCAGCACCACTTAATTTAATTCTGAAAAACCTCAACTTTACAAATTTTGATATTGTTTTCAATGATGCGGTTATCGGGATAGATTCCAAATTCAAGATTGGGCAGCTTAAGGCAGATATGGATGAGGTTGATTTAGAAGGCATGATTTTTAAAGCCTCAGAAATTGAACTGAACAACTCCAACATCACATTTATACAAAATCCGGCAGTTGTTGATACGACCGCAACCGATGCCGCGCTTCCAAAATTTTCTGCGGAAGGTTTAAAAATCCAAAACGTCAAAGCGTATTACGAATCTAAACCCGACCAAATCATTTCCGATTTGGACATTGGAGAATTTTATACTGAAATTCCGCAAATCAATCTGGCCGATAGTGAGTTTGAATTGGATGAGATTCGGTTGAAAGATTCCAAAATCATATTCCATACCGAGACAGGAACAAAATTAGCAGACAAAGAACCTGTACCAGAAACACCCACCGATGAAAATGCTACTGCCTCTCAGCCATTTGAATGGCCGCTTATAAAATTAACCGTCACCGAAATTGATTTTGAAAATAACAACATCACCTATTTAGTGGGTGATGCCAAACCTATTTCGGGTGAATTTAATCCCAATGCTATCGCCATTGAAAACTTAAAACTTCAAGTTGAGGATGTTTACTTAAAAGATGAGCAGGCCGGTTTAAAACTGAATGAATTTGATTTTAAGGAATTATCTGGTCTCAATCTAGAGCAACTTGCGTTCAGATTTGATATTTCTGATAAACAATTAAAGGTTGAAGACTTAGAATTTCAGCTCAATGATAATTATATTGAAGGCTACGCAGAGCTCAATTACAGTTCGCTTTCCAAATTAATGGAAACTCCAGAACTTACTAAGGTCAACATCAATTTTCCTGAATTTCGATTATCGCTTAAAGAGGCCTTTAAGTTTCAACCTGAGCTTGAAAAAAATCCGTCACTAAAAAATCTTAGTAAAAAAACCTTCAACGGTAGCATAAACGCCTCAGGTACCCTAGCCAATATTAACATTCCCAACCTAAATGTTAAATGGGGAGCAAGCACTCAAATTTCAGCAAGCGCCAATCTTAAGAATCCTACAAATCCTGATTTATTGCATTTTAAGGTTCCTAATTTTAGTGCAAAAACAACAAGAAATGATGCCATTCGATTTATAGATACCACGGGTATGGGCATCACGTTTCCGCAGAAAGTAGAACTTAGAGGTAATGCTTTTGGCAGTATAAAGGACGTTTCCGCGGAAGCGAAATTAACCACTACCCAAGGTGTCGTAAATTTAAAAGGAAATTTCAAAAATGCAGAGACGATTGCCTTTGATACTAACTTAACCATTGACAATTATAAGGTAAATGAACTGTTGAACAATCCACAACTTGGTGATTTAACCCTTAACATCAAGGCACAAGGCAGCGGAAAAACCATTAATGACCTTGACGCAACTTTAGACGCGACCATCAATCAATTTGAACTTAATGGTTATGCTATAAATGACCTAAACATCAATGGCGATATTAAGAATGGAACGGGTAACGTGCGCAGTAAATATAAGGATGATAATCTCAATATGAAGTTGGATGCCTTTGTCGTTTTAGATTCGATAGCGCCGGAAGCCACCGTAGAACTTGATGTAGTTGGCGCCAATTTACAAGCACTCGGGCTCATGAAACGCAATGTTAAAACGGGCCTTAAACTCTACGCTGACTATAAGGGAGATGGTTCAAATTATGATGTCTCGGCCATTATAAACGATGGTGTTGTGGTTTACGATAATAAAACCTATCTACTGGGCGCCTTCGATGCGTTAGCGCACGTCACAAAAGACACGACCTCGGTTTCCCTTCGTAACAAAATGTTAGATTTAAAGTTGGAATCCAACACAGACCCACAAACATTCAGCAAGGCTTTACAGCAGCACATTACTAGCTATTTCAGTAGAAAAACAAAACAATTGGACACCCTTAGCAATCCCGTGAATCTTAAAATAGACGGTAAAATTGCAGAGTCTCCTTTATTAAATGATGTGTTTTTAGTGAACGTTAAGGATTTAGATACCATCAAACTAAATGTCGATTTCAACCAGAAGGCCAGAAGATTAAATGCCAATATTACCGCTCCACACATCAACTATAGCGGCAATGAATTAGATAGTTTGGTTTTCGCCATGGATACCGATAAGGATAATTTTAATTTCAATCTAGGCTTCAAGAACATCAAAGCTGGACCTTTGGATATCCCAACAACCCAAATTACTGGCAACCAAAATAATAACGAACTCTCCCTCAATTTCTCTGGCACTGATAAGGGAAAACTACTCATGAACGTCAATGCTAAACTAACCGGAGATTCCGAGCAATTGCGTTTTACCGTCAATCCCGATAGTTTAATACTCAATAAAAATAATTGGGTGATTCCTAATTCCAATGAAATACTTATTAGTGAAAACAAAATCGTGTTCAATGAATTTGAAATTACTCGTAACGATCAGTCCATTACCTTAACCGATAAACGACCCGAAATTCAGAAAGATCACATCGCTCTCGAGTTTGAGAACTTTAAAATCAACGAGGTGTTTAATTACCTCAACCCAGATTCAAAATTGGCGACCGGTCAACTCAGCGGTAATTTTATTCTGGAAGACCCTTTTGGAAAAACAGGTATCGTTGCCGATATGAACGTCAAACAATTCAGCATCTTAAAAACCGACCTTGGCACCTTTTCGGTCAACGCCAAATCTTTGGGTGGTAACAGCTACGATTTTAATGCCGATTTGAAGGGTGGCGATGTCAACTTAGATTTACAAGGTGATTATGTCGCCAATGAGACTGATGCCAACCTTAACCTTGATCTCAACATTACCGAATTCAAAATGGCTGCGCTCAATACTTTATCACTTGGAGAGATAAAAGATGCCACCGGTAACTTTACAGGTAAATTCAATGTTTCGGGGAGCACGACAGATCCTCAATACAAAGGAAATTTAAACTTTAATAACGCCAATTTCAACGTTGCCAAACTCAACGCCAATTTTTTGCTTAAAAATGAAACGCTGAATATTGACAACGAAGGGCTTTCCATGTCCAACTTTACCGTTCTCGATGCCAACAATAATGCAATGGTGGTTTCCGGAGACGTGGGTACAGAAAGTTTTATCAACCCTACATTTGACCTCACTTTAAAAGCCACAAATTTTCAAGTACTCAATGCTACTAAGGATGATAATGAATTTATCTACGGAAAAGCCGCTTTTGATGCCGATGCTAAACTTACAGGCGATTTACAAATCCCTATAATAGACGCTAATCTTACCTTAAGTTCTGACACAGATGTTACCTATGTATTGCCCACCTCGGTTGCCAATGTGGAAAAACGAGACGGAGTTGTGGTTTTTGTGAATAGGGAAAATCCAGACGCTATTCTTACTCAAACCGAAGAAGAAACCGCCACCCTAACAGGATTTGACCTTACAGCGCTTATTAAAATCAATGAAGACGCTGCGGCCACTATTATTATTGACGAACAAACCGGAGATAATTTTAAGATAAAAGGCGAAGGCGAACTCAAATTAACCATGACGCCTAACGGAAGAATTAATTTAGTTGGTGGTTATGAAATTTCTGATGGGCACTACGAACTGACGCTTTATAATTTAGTCAACAGAAAATTCGATATTGCTAAAGGGAGCCGAGTCACTTGGTCTGGCGACCCATTTGATGCTAAGCTCGATGTTAGCGCCATTTATAGATTGGAAACCTCCGCCTCTGCCTTAATGGCTGCTTCTATTTCGGGTTCTGATGCTTCCACGAAAGGAAAATTTCGCCAGGTACTGCCTTTTAATGTGTATCTCAATATTGATGGAGAATTAATGCAGCCCGAGATTTCATTTAATCTTGATATGCCTGAGGAAGAACAAGGTGCAGTTGGCGGTCAAGTATATAGCCGAGTGCAACAGGTAAATCAACAGGAAAGTGAACTCAATCAGCAGGTTTTTTCGCTTCTGGTGCTTAATAAGTTCTATCCTAATTCTGGTAGTGATGGAAGTTCGGGCGGGTTTGCTTCCGTAGCTAGAGACAATCTCAATGATGCCGTGTCTGACCAGCTAAATTCGTTTTCAGATAAATTATTGGGCAACTCTGGTATTGAGCTCGATTTCGGGTTGGATAGCTATACCGATTACCAAGGAGATGCGCCAACTGAGCGAACTCAATTGGATGTCGCAGCACAAAAGAAACTGTTTGACGATCGTTTAATTGTACGCGTTGGCAGCGAGGTCGATATACAAGGAAGTGCAGCGCCAGGACAAGAATCACCGCTAATTGGCAATGTGAGTTTAGAATATCTTTTAACTGAAAACGGTCGTTACCGTTTGAAGGGTTTTAGAAAAAATGAGTTTGAAAATGTGATTGATGGACAAACCATAGTGAGCGGAATCGCCTTGATTTTTACCCAAGAATTTAACGAATTCAGTGCCCTTTGGGATGCCATGTTGCGCTCACAATCTAAAAAAGAGGAAGCAGCAGCAGAACAGGCCAAAAAAGAACTTGAAGCCAAACAGAAAGCTACCGAAGAAAGTATGGAAAAGAAAAAGAACTAAGACTTGAAAAAAACAATCACATACGGCATAGCCACTTTTTTCTTCGGAATAATTTTATATTCCTGTAGTGTGGAAAAATTCATTCCAGAAGGTGAACGCCTTTATACAGGAGCCACAATTGAAATCGAAGCCGACTCGTCCATCACTGATGTGGATAACCTCAAAACACAACTGGAAACGGTTCTACAACCACAACCTAATTCTAAAGTTTTGGGCATGCAGCCCGGACTTTATTTTTACTATAAGGCACAGCGCGAAAAACCTGGTTTCATTAATAAATTTCTAAACAAACAAATTGGCGAAGAGCCCGTATATCAATCCAGTGTTGAACCTACAGAGGTTGAGGACATCCTTCTTAACCGTTTGGAAAATAGTGGCTTTTTCTACAGTTCATCATCGTCCACTTTTACGGAAGACTCACTTGAAGCCTCATTGACCTATAGCTTGAAAGTTCCGAAACCTTATAAAATGGAAAAATTTAAATTGGATTCCTTGCCGAGCCCAATTTATGAAGATGTCAAAACCCTAACCGTAAATTCACCATTAAGAAAAACAGAACGTTTCAGCTTAAACAATATGAAACTGGAGCGCCAACGCCTTGATAAGGATTTAAAATCAAGAGGATACTATAATATGAATCCCGATTTTTTCATCTTTGAGGCTGACACCAATCAATATAACAATAAGAAGTTTGATTTATTTTTGAAATTGAAAGCAGAAGTACCTAAAAAATCACTTGTGCCCTACCAAATCGAACGCATTAATGTATATCCGGATTATGACCTTAACGATTCGACCAAAACAAATGCAGAACGTTACGGTAATAAAAATTATTATCAAGATACGTTATTCTTCAAACCAAAGCATCTCAATAAATTTATTACCCTAAAGGAAGGACAGAACTATAACCCTGAAACCTCTAAAAATACCGCAAGACGCCTTTCTACTATTGGCGCCTACAAATATGTGAACGTACAATATAAAGAAATCGACTCCTCCCTTACCGATAGTTTGGGAGGTTTAGAAGCTAATATTTACTTATCGCCATTAACCAAACGTGCCTTGAGAGCAGAGTTGCAAGCAGTAACCAAATCAAACAATTTTACGGGACCAAATTTAGCCTTGACCTACAGTAATAGAAATGTATTTAAAGGTGGCGAGACTTTTAATATAAGTGCAAATGTGGGCTATGAAACCCAATTGGCAAGTGGGACAAACGCCGGTTTAAGCAGTTTAGAATTGGGATTAAAAGGCGAATTGATTTTTCCTCGAGTGATTTCACCTATAACATTTGACGATGATTTTTTTGAATATTCTGTACCAAAAACAAAAACCAGTTTAGGTTTCAAATATCTTAATCGTAGCAAATTGTACACGTTATTATCGGGGAGTGCGCTTTTTGGTTATGTCTGGAATGCCAATAAATATGTGACCTACGAACTCAACCCGATCTCAGTAAATTACACCCAACTTGGGAATACCACGCCAGAGTTTCAGCAAATTTTAGACGATAATCCATTTTTACAACGCAGTTTTGACCAACAATTTATTTCGGGTTTAACCATGTCATTTACCTATAATGAAATGACAGGTAGTTTCGATCCCAACCAGTTTTTCTTAAATTCAACTTTAGATGTGGCGGGAAATTCCATAAGTCTTTTAGGAAAAGAGAATGAAGAAGGCGTCAACGAATTTTTAGGATTGGAATATGCCCAATATGCCAAAGCCGATGTGGATGCCAGATTTCATCTTAACTTCGGAAAAAACAGGGATCAAACCTTAGCCTTCCGATTATTTGGGGGTTATGGCTTAGCTTACGGAAATTCGGAAGTCATTCCCTTTGTTAAGCAATACTTTGCAGGCGGACCCTATAGTGTTAGAGCGTTTAGAATCCGGTCACTTGGTCCAGGCACCTATAATGAAGCTGATGACCCAAATAGTGATGGCACCTTTTTTGACCAAACTGGAAACATTCGCTTGGAAGCCAACATGGAATACCGATTTCCCATATTTTCATTTTTTAAAGGTGCGGTTTTTGCCGATGCCGGAAATGTCTGGAACTCAAAAGGCAACCCTACTTTTGATGGGAAAGATAAATTCTCATCCGATTTTATCAATGAATTGGGTATGGGTGCCGGCTTTCGGTTTACGAGTGGACGTGCAGGGTTTTGTGATTCGCTTTGATTTGGCAGCACCATTTCATGACCCTGCTTTAGATGAAGGCGAGCGTTTTGATTTTCAATTTGATAAACCTGTATTTAACTTTGCAATTGGTTATCCGTTTTAGATGTTGCTGTTGGCTGTTGCCTGTTGGCCAAAAAACAAAACGTTTAACTTATTCTAACGATATATAAGTATCAAATCACAATATAGCCAGTGGCCGAGAGCTAAAGGCCAAAAACTTAGAAAATGACCAAAGAACAATTTATGCAAGAAGCTGTTAATGCAGCATTAAAAGGAATGAACAATAATGACGGTGGCCCTTTTGGTTGCGTTATCGTTAAAGACGGAAAAATTGTGGGTAAAGGCCATAACAAAGTTACCTCCAACATCGACCCTACTGCTCATGGAGAGGTTATGGCCATTAGAGATGCCTGCAAAAATCTTGGTACATTTGAATTAAAGGGCTGCGAACTTTATACCTCATGTGAACCCTGCCCAATGTGTTTAGGCGCTATTTACTGGGCAAGATTGGATAAAGTGTATTACGGAAGCACACAAGTTGATGCAGCCGAGGTTGGCTTTGACGACCAATTTATTTATGATGAAATCCCATTGCCTTATAAAGAACGAAAAATTCCTTTTATACAAGTTGCTCGTGATGTTGCTATTGAGCCCTTTAAAAAATGGAGTGAAAAGGAAGACAGAATTGATTATTAGGCATATTCTCCTTCTAGATTGTGATTGATTTCTACCCAGCATAATTAAGTTTTCAGAAAAAAACTGAGATTTTACCAAATCTTCGTTTCAAATCAAAACTTTTGTAATTTGTAAACTATAAATTGAACTGAAAACCTTCATTTAATTTTTCATCTTCAATTCCTCGGCTTCGGTTTTTGGCTTAGTTATTCTAACTTTTTTAGGTTTACTGTAATTAAAACTTTTAGGTCCCGACAAAAACCTTATCTTCGATTTTCTCGTAAACCAATTGATGCTACAAAGTAAAACAGCAATACTGATTTTTGCAAATTCCGCGCAAGTCGATGGGATTGCAAAACCATTCAAATCTTCATCAGCTGTTTTTGAGCACCTTAACAATCATGTACTTAAAAAAGTAAAACAAACGGGCTTACCTTTTGTACTCAGCACTGAAAATGACCAAATTGGTAACACTTTCGGCGAGCGTTTTACAAATGCGATTCAAAAAGTATACGATTTAGGCTTTGAAAATATTATCACCATAGGTAATGATTCGCCACAGCTAAAAACTAGTCAGCTTCTTAAAACCGCACACTACTTAGAAACCGAGGACATTGTTCTTGGTCCTTCGAAAGATGGTGGTTTTTACTTAATGGGACTTAAAAAAACCTGTTTCAATCGTCAGACTCTTTTAAAATTACCCTGGCAAACCTCACGGCTAGTCAAGAGTATTAGCACTTTGATTGTCAAATCTAAAATTCGTTTGCACACGTTGCCTGTTTTGGCCGATATTGATACATTATCAGATTTAAAAGCTGTTTTGAGCAGTTTCAAAACACTTCCTATACAACTAAAACAATTGTTGGTTTCACTTCTTAAGGAAATCAATTCTATTAGAACAAACTTCAATATTTTAATCTCTTTTTTCTTTCTCAACAATCCTTTCAACAAAGGGTCGCCCGCAGTTTTCCTGTCTTAGATTTTTGCAATTAACATAACCAAGTTTCAATCCGATTTTTATAAATGAAAAATTTATACCTATTGGCAATGCTCTGCTTTGTAAGTCTGAGTTTTGCCCAACAAGATTTTACCGTATCTGTAATTAATACCGAAAACAATCAACCCATCCCCAACATTGATATCAAATTAACCAATCAAGCTCGAGGAATTTCTATTGTACAGCAGACCAACGCTCAAGGAAAAACTATATTTAGGTCTATCCCTACCCTAAATGGGTATCAAGTTTTTTTTGAAGGCAATTCAGATTTCGGTCCTAATTTTACAGAACTGATTGATGTGCGCTCTAATCAAAATCCGAACGTACAACTACAATTGAGCTCCTCAATTGGCAATGAGCAAGATTTGGAAGAAGTTTTGATTACCAATGTATCTTCGGCAAAAATAAATCGTCGTGACGCAGAAGTTTCCTTTGAATTAAAAGCTGAGGAAATTGAAGAAATCCCAGTTGAAGGTCGAGACATCACACGTGTTCTTTATCGTCTGCCAAACGTAACCCAAGCAACGGGATTTTTCCCCGAAGCTGCCAACGTAAGTGTTAATGGCGGAAATTCCTTATTCACATCCTACCTTATCGATGGGATGGATAACAACGAAAACTTTTTGGGCGGCCAACGTTTTGCAATTCCTTCTGGTTTTGTTAAGGATATTACTGTTTTTTCAAGTAATTATTCCGCAGAACAAGGTCTAACCAGCAACGGTATTATTGATGTGACCACCAAAGTCTGGTACCAATGAAACCACTGGAGAAGTCTTTTTTATCACACGGCCAGGGCCATCCATTGACGGTACGAGTCAATTCGCACAGCGCGACCTTTCTGGTAATCAGGTTAAGGACGGTTTTGCAAGATACCAAGCTGGTGTTGGTGTTGGAGGTGCTTTGGTACAGGATAAAACGTTTTACTACTTCAATTTTGAGCATACCACAGACGTTAAGGATAATTTATTGAATGTACCACAACTAGGAGTTACAGAAACAGTACAAGGCACAAACTATTTCGATTATTTTTCAGCAAAGATTGACCAAGTCTGGTCAACTAATTTTCGAAGTTCATTACGCGCAAATGTTGGTTTTGTTGGCATTGAACGCCAAGGTGGTGGGCTTGATGGCGGCGTACAATTTGAAAGCGCTGGCAACACCCAAGAGCGAAACAGCATCAATATCGCCTTGAAGAATTCTTATAATCTTGGATTACTTTCTGCGGAAACCAATGTGCAATACAGCAGATTTCGTTGGAACTACGCCTCACCCAACAATCCCGATAGTCCGCAAGTGACTGTTCAAGATCCAGGAAATCTAGTCATTGGAATTTTAGGTCATCCCGGATTTACTTTCGACCAGTTGGAAAACACGGTTCAGTTTCAGCAAAAATTCAAATACTATATTGATAATCATACACTCAAAGCCGGCCTCAATTTTATTAGCAGTGACCATACCCTTTTTGGTGGCGGCAATCCTAACGGAAATTATACCGTACGTTTAAACCAAACCCAATTAGATAATCTTAGAAGTAGCGGATTAAACGCTAATTTTGGCATCAATGATTTACCAAGTGATGTGGAAGTCATTAATTATAGTGTGGAATTACGCCCAACTTCCTTTGGAAAAACCCACAACAATACTAGTTTTTATATTGAAGATTTATGGTCGGCAACAGAGCGTTTAAACTTAACCCTAGGCCTGAGATATGATTACGATAATCTTTCAAAAGGCGGAGGAGAAGATGGTGATACCAATAATATTGCCCCGCGCTTAAATTTTAACTACGAGCTGAATGACCGCAGCGTGATTAGAGGTGGTTATGGTCTGGCCTACGAAAAAATTAATTATGCCATTTATAGTGATGCCCTTCAGCAAAATACCAATTCGGCAGATTACAGAGCGCAAATCCAAGAATTTATTGATCAAGGAATTTTACCTTCAAACACTAATATAAATGCCGTGACATTTGCTGGAAATATTGCAGCAAATGTGAGCGATGTGGATTATCTGCAAGGGCCATCTGCAGCCGATTTACAAGACCAACGTGAGGGTGCATTTTCTAACGAGCGTCGCATTTTAAATCCAAATGGCTATGACAATCCATATTCGCACCAATTTTCTTTGGGCTATCAATTGCAAGTTGAGGATGACAAATTATTCTTTGTGGATGTTTATCATAACCGTGGTGAGAATTTATTAAGACTACGAAATTTAAACGCTGCAGCGGAATTCCCAATCAATGCAGATTTTGACCCAGAAGATGTAAGAACACAAGAAGAAGCCGATGCCACGAGACCTATACCAATTGTGGATGGTGTTGGCATTATAAACGGCCAGGAAGTTTCTGGAGTCGCTAGAAATGTAGTGGTTTCTGAAACTGAAGGAAAGTCAAGATATTTTGCTGCAAGTTTCAATTATCAGAAAACACGCGGCGCAGATAATTATGCGTATCGCCTTAATTACACCTTGTCATCTTTAGAAAATAATACTGAGGATATAAATTTCCGTCCGCAAGATGGCAACAATTATGGTTCAGAATATGGCCCATCCATCAACGACAGAAGACATAATATCAACGGGATTTTTAATTATTATCCTTTTCGAGGAACGACCGTAACAGTAGCCTCTTTATTACAGAGCGGTCAACCCATTAACCGAATTCCTGACGCTGCCATTTTTGGCACAACCGATTTAAATGGCGATGGTTCTGCATTTGGCGATGCCTATCAAGGTAACAGTGACCGTTCGCCAGGCGAAGCTAGAAATAGCGACCGCTTACCTTGGTCCTTTAATTTTGATTTGGGCATTCAGCACCAATTCACTTTGACTGAAGGAACACGATTGGAAATTAGAGCAGACGTTTTCAATGTGTTTAATGTAGAGAATTTAAGTGGTTATAGTAACAACGCGACCCAAAGTAATCAAATCCAGCCTGGACCGGCATCTTCAGGGGTGTTCATTCAGCGTAATGCAGGACCACCAAGACAGTTTCAGTTTGGAGCTCGTTATTTATTTTAGAACATAAAGGACCTTTCAGCTGGCAATATGAGGTAAGATGCAATCTATTGACAGGTCTTTTTTAAATTTGACAACATGAAACGAGCATGCTAAAAAACTTATCATCCAAGGGGATGATTAATAGCGAACAGCATGTGACCTTCAAGAAAAATAAATATAAACACATGAAACACATCTATTTAATTTTCATTTCACTATTTCTTTTTACCTGCGGAAATAAAGAAAAGCAAAAAGAGCAGGACTATTCTAAAACCGCTTGGGAAGACATCAAAACAGAAGCAAAAGGCCAAACTGTAACCATGATGATGTGGATTGGCGATTCTAAAATCAACGCGTACATGAAGGATTATGTAGCGGCAACGATGAAGAAAGATTACGATATCAATTTGGAGATTATTGGCGGCCAGGGCGGGCAAATCGTCTCTATGTTGATGACAGAGCTACAAGCGTCTTCAGCAGCAAGTGATGTGGATATGGTTTGGATTAACGGCGAAACGTTTTTCCAATTACGACAAATCGATGCGCTTTATGGACCTTGGACGGACAATCTTCCCAACGCCAAAACTATCGATTTTGATAATAAATTTATTGGTCAAGACTTTCAACAACCCGTTGAAGGTTTTGAGTTGCCTTGGGGAAATGTACAAATGACCTTGATTTATGATAGTGCTAAAGTTGAAAATCCGCCAATGACCAGAGCAGGATTATTAGAGTTCGTAAAAGCAAATCCTGGAACGTTCACTTTCGATAATCAATTTACTGGATTGACCTTTCTAAAAGCATTACTAATAGACATTGCTGGTGGTGACGCTATTCTAAAAGGCGATTTTGATGAAGCAAAATATCAAAAATATAGCAAGCAACTTTGGTCTTATATCAATAATTTAAAACCCTATTTATGGCGAAAAGGTGAAGTGTTTCCTGAAAGCGTAGCACAAATGCATCAACTTTTTGCAAGTGGCGAACTTTTGTTTACTATGAGCAATAACGACGCGGAAGTCGATAGCAAAACATTAGAAGGTTTGTTTCCTGAAACTGCTCGTGCTTACGTGCCAGATTTTGGTACCATTCAAAATTCACATTATTTAGGCATCACGAAATTGTCGGGTAAAAAAGCTGCTGCGATGGTTATAACCAATTTTATGGTATCGCCAGAAGCGCAACTTGAAAAAATGAAACCCGCAGTTTGGGGCGACGGCACAGTTTTGAATATGGAGAAACTTTCCGAGGATATGAAAGCAAGATTTCAAAATCTACCGTCAAGAAAACAAGCACCTAAACGCAGCGATATACAAGAGAAAGCACACTTGGAATTAGCGCCTGAATATATGATTAGATTGGCCGAGGATTTCAGGAAGGAGATTATTGAGAAATAGAAGTTGAAGAAAAGACTGAAAACTGAAAACAACTTTGAAAAAATACTTACATACCAAAACCCTGGGCCAGCTCTTTTTTATAGCTGTTGTTACAGTACCTGTGCTTTCAGGATTGGTCTATGCTATGCTCTATAGTTTGGGACTTGTTGGTATTTTAAACTCAGAATTTACAACCAAAAACTGGGAAGCCATTTTATATGGTAGTCCGTTTTGGACGTCGATTCTTTTTAGTTTTTATGTGGCGGTTACGAGTATTTTACTGAGTCTGTTTTTCTCATTATCAATTGCGTTGAGTTGGCGCAAAGCACTTCAAAAGGGTTTACTTTCTACTGCTATTTATTTACCGCTTTGCTTTCCGGGAACGGTTATGGCTTTTTTTAGTTTTCAAATGTTATCCAAATCAGGGTTTCTGTCACGATTGGGTTTTTCCGCTGGACTTATTGAGGACTTAAATGCCTTTCCCGCCTTAATCAATGATGCTTATGGTATTGGAATTATCGTAACCTCGGTAGTGTTGATTACACCATTTTTCATCATTCTGTTTACCAATATGTACCGTACCGAAAAAATTGACGACTATAAACAATTGGCAAGCACTTTTGGCGCCTCAAAATTGCAATTGCTCACAAAAGTAACTTTGCCTATTCTACTTAAAAAATCATCGGTAACTATTTACCTGTTTGTAATTTTCGTGATGGGAAGCTACGAGGTGCCATTGTTATTGGGCCGCCAGAGTCCGCAAATGATTTCCGTGGCTATATTAGATAAAATTCAACGCTTTAATCTGTATGATATTCCACAGGGCTTTGCTATGAGTATTTTATATGTGTTGATAATTGTGAGCATATTATTTCTGCTTTATTTTAAAAATCGTGACTTTTTTAAATCGGAAATTAGACCCTAATGAAAAAGTCACTCCAATATCTATTTATCGCCTCAATTGGATTTCCAGTGGTATTTTTACTGATGCTATCATTGGGCAGACGCTGGGCCTATCCAAATGTATTTCCCCAAGCTATGAACTTTGCCAATTGGGAGTTTTTGCAAAAGAGCGATTCTAAACTATTTCAAGCATTTTTTATATCACTTGGAATTTCGCTCTGTGTTTCAATATGCGTAACTGCACTTGGCTTTTTAGTTTCAAAATTGATTGCCTACCATAGACATAGAAATACGTATTTGGTTTTGGCGTATATTCCGTATTTATTATCGCCAGTGATTATGGCGGTCATCTTTCAATATTATTTTATCATCACTGGATTAACGGGAACGTTTTTCGGTGTTATTATCGCACAGTTTTTGATTGCTTTTCCGTTTGGAGTGATTATTTATATTAATTTTTGGAATCCGCAATTAAAATCCATTGAAGAATTGAGTTACACTTTGGGCGGAAGTCATTGGCAAACCTTCAAAAAAGTATTGCTGCCCTTGTCAAAAAACGCGATTATGCTCTGTTTTTTTCAAGTATTTTTGATTTCATGGTTTGAATATGGACTAACAAATCTCATCGGCTCAGGAAAAATTAGAACCTTAACCGTAAGCGTCTTTAATTTTGTGACCGAGGCCAATATTTTTTACGCCGCCTTATCCTGTTGTTTATTAATCTTACCGCCAATGTTATTACTTTACATCAATAAGCGTTTGATATTTTTTGTTGAAAAAACCGAAACCGAAGCATGAACCCTATTCTCAACGTCAAACATCTGTATAAAAACTTTGGAAAGGAAACCATCTTGAAAGACATCAATTTGTCCCTAGAAAAGAAAACGGTGTTGAGTCTATTGGGATCTTCCGGCAGCGGAAAAACCACACTATTAAAAATTATTGCAGGTTTAGAAACTTTAGATGAAGGCGAAGTTTTTCTTAACGAAAAGAATATCGGCAATCAAAAACCACAGCAAAGAAACATCGTATATTTATACCAAGAGGCTTTATTGTTTCCGCATTTAAATGCTTTTGAAAACATTGCCTTTGGTTTACGACTAAAAAAAGTGGATGCCAAAACCATTACCGAAAAAGTAAACCAAATGTTGGAGTACTTGGAGATGACAAAACATACCAAAAAAATGCCGAATCAATTGTCTGGTGGGCAACGGCAGCGTATTTCATTTGGTCGTGCCATGGTCATCGAACCCGAATTATTATTATTGGACGAACCATTTGGTGCATTAGATGCCATTACAAGAACCAAAATGCAGGAATTGTTTAAATATTTGGCTCATAAAATGCATATTTCGGCATTGTTCGTAACCCACGATTTAAAGGAAGCTATTGTGATGGGAGACCAAATTGGGAAAATCCAAAAGGGCGAATTGGTGCAATTCAAAACAAAACAGGAATTTTTTAACGACGAATTTTCAGGAGTCCAAAAAGAAATTGAGTTCTGGAAAAACATAAACAATTAAATACATGTTACAGGCAGCAATTATTTCTAGCGGTATTGAAGGCATTGAAAAATACTTCGTATCCAACAAAAAGGTGACATACACCGTGCTAGAGATTGTAAAAGAATTTAAGCCAAATTTAGATCCTTTTGATTTGTTGATTGTACCTAATGGTTCAGACCACATTGCTATGGCAACGCTTAAAACCAAAGTCTTATCGTTTTTAAACGAGGGTAAAGCGCTTTTTTGCTTTGATGGTTGGTTCACCAATTGGATTCCAGGCAATCAATGGGTCATGAGCAACGAGAAAAAGACAATCGATATTCGTTACAACCTTAAAACCGATAACCATAATTTATTTGATGGTGTTGACATCAACGAACTTATTTTTAATCACAACATCAGCGGTTGGTGGGCCTGTGGTTATATTGAAGCGTCAGAGAAAGCTGACGTTATTATGGAAGATACTTGGCAGCGACCAATAATTGTCTTGGATGAAAAAACCACTAATGGTACCATCATTTTAACCGCCAGTGGTCCATTGGGAGATAGTGGCGCCATCCCAAACGATGACGAAGCCTCTAGCTTTGCTTTGGGCACCTTATATCATAATATGTTGAATTTAATCATAAAAAAGAACACGCATGAAAACCATCGGATTACTATTTAACGGCGTTTGGAGCCATTACACTTTTGCAACAGCACCAAAATATAAGGCCTTGATTAAAATGATTTATATACACGATTTTGATGAAAAATCTTTGGACGGACTCGAAGCACTCATCATCCCGTTTCAATCGAACCAAAAGGCAATTGCAGTGAACAAAACTGTGATTTACGATTTTCTCGCCAAAGGAAAAAAAGTATTTATTGAAGGTGACTCCTCTATGGATTGGATTGCTGCAAAGTGGGAAGACCGACCGGTGAATAACTATTGGTGGGTAGAAAACCCGAACAATCCGCCCATAAGCGAAACCGATTTTACACATCCCGTTTATGAGGGGCTCACTCCAAGACACACCTGTTGGCATACCCATGGTTCATACACCAGCATGCCCACTGAAGCTAGAGCCATTCAGAAAAAACCCAATGGCGAAATTATTAGTTGGGAAACCAATCAATATGGAGGTACGCTTTTTGCAACAACTTTAGACCCTATTGTTGAGCACGGCGTGCAACAAATCACGCATTTAGATAATTACGTAGATAAATTGATTCATTGGTTGAGCGGCGATACCGTTTCGGGAACTTTTGAAGTACCAAGAGAAAACTATGGAATTGCAATGTAAAAAGAATGAATTTTACGTTTTAAGTTCATCAAAAATTAAGCTATCAAAATGAATTCAATACTAAAGAATAAGATCACAGAAGAGTATTCAGAAATCGTAACCGCACACGAGTTAAATGCTGAGGCACAACGCAGCAATGTTTGTGCCGCGATTTTTAACCCTATAAGGCAGCGTTATACGCAATTTAGAGGCTACAAACCTGAAGCCGATTTAGGACTGGGGTGTGCGTTTCCGTTTGAGTATGCCAATTTAAAAGAAGGCGATTTTGTGGCCGATTTAGGTTGTGCCGCCGGAATTGATTCGTTTATTATGGCTGAAATGGTAGGAACTAAAGGTCGAGTTTTCGGTTTCGATATCACACCTTCCCTTATCAACCGGGCAAAAGCTATTAAAAGCATGTATGGTATTGAGCAGGTTCATTTTGAAATGGCCGATATTTCTGAAATTCCTTTAGACGATGAGAGCGTTTCAATTTGTACAAGCAACGGTGTTTTTAGTTTGATTAAAGACTTGAGCGACGTATTTTCTGAAGTCAAGCGAATTTTGAAACCTAACGGAAGTTTTTACTTATCTGATATTAATCGTAAAACTGATTTTTCTGAAGTAGAATATGAAAATATCAAATCCTTTACCGGTTGTCTCAATGGAATTCGGCATCAACAAACCTATCTTGACCACATCGAAGAAGCTGGATTTTCTTCGGTAGAAATTATTGAAGAACGTTTAGTAGCGCTTCCTAAAAATATTTCAGCAGAAGCAGGAGTGCACATCAGCACTTTCAAAATGACCTTATAATTTTTGAAACGAGCATGCTAAAAAGCTTATCAATCAATCAATGGAATCAATATTGGCGAAAAATCCCGTCCCGAAACGTCGGGATGGTTCAAAAAACAATAAAATAAACACATGAAAACCAACTTTAACCACATTCAATCTGTTTATTGGGTATTTACCCAACTTTGTAATGACGACTGCGACCATTGCTACAATGATTCTAGCCCTTTTGGAAAGCGGATTAGTAAAGAGGACTGCATGGCGATTATAGATAACATGCCAGAACAAATTGACCGTTTAATTTTGAGCGGTGGCGAACCCATGGCAGACATCAAACTATTACATGCCATATTAGATAAAGTACAAGACCGCTATAAAGGCAAGACCCAAGTCATGTTACAGACCAATGGTGACTTGTTGAATTCTAAGAAACTTCAAATACTAATAGATAAAGGTGTAACCCGTTTTGATATTGCTAGTATTGACCGCTATCATAAAAAAGCAGGCGGCCGACTAATGGAACTGGCCGATATTTTTGAAAGCTGTGGAGTGAACGGTACTGAAAAAGATCCATTGTTGGAGGGTGGGCACTATTTAACCGAAAACCCTTTGAGCTGGGGCTATTGGGGCGCAAGTGAAGATATGTGGCTCGGTGGTAATTGGGCACGTGGTAAAGCCATGAAACACGATATTTGGATGAAAGACCCAGACCATAATTTTTGTACAATCCTATCTGGTGCACGTAATTTTTTGGGAGGTTATGAGGATATTCCGCAGGAAATCAGCATTCAATTATGGCGTATCAACCCCTGCTGTCCTGGGACGCATTTCCCCCTGGGAGATGCAAGAAAACAAAAAGTTGCCGATGTGTTAGAGCGTGCTTCAAAAAGTGCGGTCTTTAAAATGCTCAATGATGGCGAGCCTTTAAAAATGGGAGAAAGTTTAGGAGTTTCTGAAGAAAAAGCATCGGAAAAAAATCAGGAATTAAAGAACATCTGCCTCTACTGCGACCATTTTATGAAATGCCATAAAGATGAGATATTTGATGAAAACGGAGTAAAACCTACAGAGCAATTGGTATAGAATACTTGATAATAATAGATGTTCTTGTGTACCGTTTTTAGGATTTTATCTATAGACCTGTAAAACACGAACTCAAAAATTAAAAGTAAAATAGATTGACTAGAAAAAACTCCCTTGCGATTTGAAAAATGACTTTATCCCTATTTTCAAATCATAATTCTCGATCCATATCAAACTGCTCAAAATAATCTGCCACTTTTCTTACAAAACTTCCACCTAAAAAACCATCAACCACCCGGTGATCAAAAGAAAGCGAAAGATACATCATACTTCTAATCGCAATCTCATCACCTTTTTCGGTTTCAATGACTTCTGGTCGTTTTTTGATAATACCTAAGGCTAATATGGCTACTTCAGGTTGATTGATAATGGGTGTGCCCATCACGCTGCCAAAGGTACCCACATTAGAAATTGTAAACGAACTTCCTTTGATATCCTCGCCCGATAAATTGTTATCACGCGCTTTTCCTGCTAGTTCATTGACGTTTGAAGCCAACGTTTTTAAATCTTTAGTGTCGGCGTTTTTGACCACAGGAACAATTAAATTTCCGCTTGGTAATGCCGTTGCCATGCCAATATTAATAGCTTCTTTTACGATAATTTTATGACCATCAACCGAAGCGTTGATATTCGGGAAGTCTTTTATCGCTTTTGCAACCGCCTCCACAAACAATGGTGTAAACGTCAAACGTTCACCATATTTTTCTTGAAATGCCTTTTTATTGGCGTTTCGCCAATTCACCATATTTGTCATATCTGCTTCCACGTAAGCGGTGACGTGAGGCGAAGTATGGGTCGAATATACCATATGGTCAGCAATCATTTGACGCATACGGTCCATTTCAATGATTTTCCCTTTGCCCTTATCAAACTTTAATTGCGGAATGCGATAAGCGGTCGGGTCTTGCTCTCTTTCTAGTTGTGCAAATTTAAAAGGTCGACCATCGTCAATGTACTGAAACACATCGCTTTTTCGTAATCTTCCTTCATGACCTGTGGCGGGAATTCTTGCCAACTCTTCATAGCTGATGTGCTGTTCCTTAGCTATTTTTTTGATTAATGGTGAAAAGAAAAGCCCCTCTCGGTCTCCCCGAAGGGGAGAGGCCTGCGATGATGAAGGACTACCATTTTGTTTCTTTACAGTATTTTCTTTCTTAGGAAATGATATCGGCTCCCTTCCCTTCTGGGGAAGGGCTGTGGATGGGGCTTTAACTTCCAATATCGCAAGCACTTCACCTACGGGAACAACATCCTTTGCTTGATACTTAACCTCCTTCATTACCCCAGAAACTGGTGCAGGAACTTCATTATCCACTTTATCTGTAGCCACTTCAAGAATGATATCGCCCTCTTCAAAACTATCGCCCTCGTTGACGAGCCAATTGATAATGGTACCCTCGGTTATGCTCTCGCCCATTTTGGGCATCTTTAAATCGTATTTCGACATGCTATTTTTTTATCTATTATTGCAAGTAAGAAAGACAAGATAATCTTTTGAAAACCCCGAACTTCGTTCTTAAGAACCTTCATTATTTTTAAATGTTTCCCTTAATGTTTTATAAACATCCTCTTGCATTTTTCTTTTTTCAGGAACCTTTCTTAGAGGCTCAACTTCTTTTAAACTCTCATGACAGTCATGAGGTAATTTTTGATAGAGTTCTGTTCCTTTTGTCTTCCAAGCAATCATTTCATCCGAAACTGTCTTTATCACTTTTGCTGGATTACCAACTACTAGACTTCGTTTTGGGATTTTAGTTTCCGCTTTAACGAAAGACATGGCACCGACTATACTTTCATCACCTATTTCAGCATCGTCCATGATAACACTATTCATACCGATTAGACAGTTTCTACCCAAATTAGCACCATGAATAATCGCACCGTGACCTACGTGCGCACTTTCTTTAAGTACAATTGATTTTCCCGGAAACATGTGCACAGTACAATTTTCCTGCACGTTTACACCATCTTCCAAAATAATCTGTCCCCAATCGCCACGAATCGCAGCGCCTGGACCGACGTAGCAGTTTTTACCAATAATGACGTTGCCAGTTACAGCAGCTAATGGGTGTACAAAGCTGGATTCGTGAATTACGGGAATAAAACCCTGAAAAGAATAAATCATTTTATAGTCGTGAGTCTTTAGTTTTGAGCTATTTATACGTTTTGAGTTTTTGCTTCGTAAAATCACTCAATACCAATCTACCGCTAACCTCTGCCCTTTCTTCTAATAAATCGTCCCAATGATCTGTGCCTGTCCAGAACACTTTTTTCATTTCTATCATGGCTTCAGGGTTATAGGTGCATAAATGTTCTGCCGTTGATTTTACGGCTTCATCTAATGCTTCGGTACTTTCGTAAACCTGAGTGAACAATCCTTTCTGCTTTGCCCATTCTGGTGGGTAAAAACTATTGGCATCAATGGCTATTTGTGACATGGCACTTAATCCAATTTTGCGCTCAATGGCCGGTCCAACAACAAATGGACCAATACCTAAATTTAATTCGCTCAGCTTGATGGAAGCAAATTTAGTCGCCATGCAATAGTCAGTTGAAGCTGCCAGCCCGACGCCGCCACCAACGGTTTTTCCTTGGATACGTCCAATAATGAATTTCGGACATTTACGCATCGCATTGATTACATTTGCGAACCCTGAAAAGAATATTTTTCCTGTTTCCGCATCGTTGATGTTTATTAATTCCTTAAAGCTTGCACCAGCACAAAACGTTCTGTCGCCACCGCTTTTTAAGACGATAACTTTGATGTCTTCGTTTTCACCAGCTTCAGTTATGGTTTTTGCCAATTTTGACAACACCTCTCCCGGCAAGGAGTTATGCGCTGGATGGAAAAATTCAATATAGCCTACTTGGTTTTCTATGTTAATTTTGACGTAAGGGTCACTCATGTTTTTTTATTTGTCAATGCGCATATATTGCGCATTCCTATTATTTATAACTTTTTTTTACTTCGATAAATCCCAATCTATACTTAAGTCAATCCATTTGGGATTCATTTCTGTAATGAGATTGTAATATCTAAAATTCGTTGCATATGTTGCTGCTCATCGTTCTATACTATTGGTGGCACCTAAATAAAAGATACGATTTCTTTCGTGGGTTAGAAATTAAGTATAGTATTTCTTATACATCTTACACTTTTTCAGCAACTCATTTTGAGTTTTTGTTTTATTTAATGCAAGTGCCCAATAAATACAAATTGACTTGCTGATGATATACTGAAATCCTATAACAAACCGATTTCTCAGTTGCTTCGAGCAGTTCAATTTGCTATAGCAAATTGAACTGCTCGAAGTGATGATTCAAATGTTTTCTTTCCAATAAATAAGACTCATAACGATTTAATTCACCAAAAACGAGATTTTTCAATTTCGCATCTGGGTGTTCTTTAAAAAATTCTAAATATTTTTGACGTTGTTCTTTAAATTTTTCAATGGCTGTTTCTAAATTAGGATGGTTTAAATCTGCCAATTTATCTTTTTCGAGTAAAGGGAAATTAGTGTTCTTCGGAAATTTCTCGTAATTATAAAGGCTGTGATGCACTTTTTCCAAATACTGTTCTGGCGTGGAGATTTCAAAGTCCTGAATCTCACCCGAAGTAATTTTATAGGTGTATTCTAAATGTTCCACCATATGTTGTGCAGTCATAATGCCCCATTCGGGTTTTTTATCTTTGGAAAGTTTAGCAAGACATTCGTCAATTTTTTCTGATGTAAGCTCTACAAAAGTTTCTTGCTTTTTCTGAACCATAGTTAGAATAGTGGCAAATGCAACCAATGGGCTGTCTTTTTCTGTTTTATCTTTTTCTGGTATATTTTCAAAATTAGCATCAAATACTTCCACATACCATTTAACAATCCCACTGGGGTGTTCTGCGGAAGTGACATCCCTATCTACTTTTTGTTTACAGGTGAGTCTTACATAAACGGTATCGTTGTGATACAAAGGGCGAAGAAACCTTATCTCCTCTAAGCCATAGTTTGCAGCTACTGGACCTTTACCCGGATATACAAATAATCCCGCTGCCGCGGAAATAATAAAGTAACCGTGTGCCGTTCTATGCTCAAAAATACTTCCGTCAAGCGAGGTAATATCGGTATGAGCGTAAAAATGGTCCCAGGTCAAATTTGCAAAATTGATAATATCGGTATCGGTAAAAGTTCGGTTATGGGTCTTTAGCGACATCCCTTGTTCGATATCTTCCCAATGGTATTTAAAGGGGTGCTGCTCCGATTCCTTATATTTTGCATTTTGCTGATAGATACCTGTAATTTCTGAAATTGTCGATGGAGAACCTTGAATAGCAGTACGCTGTAAATAATGCTTAATACCTCGCATTCCGCCCATTTCTTCTCCACCCCCTGCACGTCCCGGACCACCGTGGACCAGATAAGGCAAAGGTGAACCGTGACCAGTACTTTCTTTGGCGCTTTCTCTGTTTAACACTAAAATCCTGCCGTGGTGACTAGCGGCATTAACCACATAATCTTTGGCAATTTTATCATCGTTAGTAGCGATGGAAGACACCAACGAGCCTTTACCCATCTTTGCCAATTGAATAGCTTCGTCTAAATTTTTGTAAGGCATTATCGTACTTACTGGACCAAATGCCTCGCGTTCGTGAATAATCGTATTTTGAAACGGATGGTCAGCTCTCAGCAAAATCGGACTTATAAAAGCACCTTTGGTTGCATCTGCACCAATGGTTTCAATTTTATCTAAATTGCCGTAAACAATTTGGGCTTCCTTTGCCAAGTCTGTAACGGAATCACGAACTGCCTGCACCTGCTGATGGCTCACCAATGAGCCCATGCGTACTTCTTTCAATCTAGGGTCGCCGATGGTTATTTTATCCAAGGCTTTAGCGAGGGAAATCTGCACGTCTTCCACTAAATTCTCTGGTACGATGACGCGTCTAATTGCGGTACATTTTTGCCCGCATTTTGCAGTCATCTCGTTTCTAACCTCTTTAATGAACAGTTCAAATTCTGGAGTTCCAGGAACGGCATCTTCTCCTAATATTGATGCATTTAAAGAATCTGCTTCCATCGTAAAGGGCACCGATTCCTGTATCAATCTTGGATGCGCTTTGAGCAAACGCCCTGTTTTTGCTGACCCCGTAAATGTTACTACATCTTGGGATTCTACCGTATCTAGGATATTTTTAACCGTCCCATTTATGATTTGTAGCGCACCTTCTGGAAGAATACCAGATTCAATGATACTTCGTGCAACAGCTTCAGCTAAATAAGAAGATGAAGGTGCGGGCAACACCACCGCAGGAACACCAGCCATCCAATTAACCGCACATTTCTCAAGCATGCCCCAAACTGGGAAATTAAAGGCATTGATATGAACAGCAACTCCTTTTTTGGGCACCATGATGTGGTGCGCCATAAAACGACCGCCACGGGACAAGTCGATAGGTTCTCCCTCTACATGATAAGGTTGGTTAGGAAATAACTTTCGCAATGAGGCGTTAGCGAATAAATTACCGAAGCCGCCTTCAATATCAATCCAACTGTCTTTTCTGGTTGCTCCAGTTCTGTAACTTAATTCGTAAAACTTTTCCTTTCGTTTAGTCAAATAAAACGCTAAACTTTTGAGCATGTTTCCACGTTCTTGAAAAGTCATTTTACGAAGCTTTTCGCCACCTTTTGTCCTTCCGTAATGGAGAATTTCGGGGATATCAAGACCTTCAATAGCGATGCTACTAAAGGCTTCGCCTGTAATGGCGTCAAGAATTGGAGTTCCTTCTTCTTTGCCAGTTGTCCAGCCCCCAGTTACATAATGTTCTATCTTTTTCATAATTCTCACTTCAATTTTATGAGATTTCCGTTTTAATGGAATCAGGATGTTAGATTTTATTCATTGAATACTTATAACATAAACTCACCTGCATTAAATTCCTTTGTATTAAAAAAAAAATTAAAGTTCTAGTTCAAATTTGGATTTTACAGCCTCAAAATATCATCTAATGTTTCCTTTATATGTTCTAAATTAGCTTTGGTAATAATCCCTAATTTCTTTTTAAATCGTAATTGAGATAAGGTTCTAATTTGAGAAACTAAAATCTCTGATGGATTGACTAGGCCATTTTTATTTGATGGTTTGAGAATTGGGTTGCCCATATAATTTTTGATGGAACTTGTAATTGGGCAAACAATAGCTAATTCTGATTTTGAATTCATCAAATCTCCGCTAATAACAACTGCGGGTCTATGGCCCGCCTGCTCATTTCCTTTAACTGGGTCAAAAAAAACATGCCAGATTTCGCCTTGTTTCATTCTTTTTCTAGTTCGTCAAGTATTCTAACATAGTCCTCTAATCCCTCTTCTGCTATAGCGAGCATGTCAGGGTCTTTCGCCATTCTTTTGTAAGATTCGGCATATTTTGCACGCTTGATTTGCTCAAGATAATATTCAAGTGCTTTTTCTATGATTTTATTCTTCGGAAGTTTTAAATCTGATGCCGTTTTAGATAAATCTTTCAAAAGCTTATCTGGAAGTGATGATGTGAATGTTGCCATTTTATAAATATTTTTTATAAATATAAATCATATTTACGAAATATATTTGGGAGGTATGTTAAAAATCTATATTCTCCAATGAGTATGGCATAGTCCCGACCTACACCTATACATCCGGAATCGTTAAGCTATCGGGATTTTGCTTCGATCAGCATTCTCAATTATACAGGCATAACCTTGACCTACACCTATACACATTGTGATTAGCGCATAACGTTTATTTTGCGCTCTCAACTCCAATGCAGCGGAATATGCCAACCTCGTTCCTGTTACGCCAAGAGGATGCCCAATCGCAATGGAGCCTCCATTTGGGTTTATTCTAGGGTCGTTATCTGCCAACCCCCATGCCCTTGTACAAGCCAAAGCCTGGGCTGCAAAAGCTTCGTTTAGCTCAATAACATCCATGTCTTTCATGGTTAAACCTGCTTTTTTTAAAGCTTTATTTGAAGCTTCAACTGGCCCGATGCCCATGATTCTTGGTTCAACGCCAACAACGGCCGAACTTACAATTCTTGCTAGAGGTTTTAAATTGTATTTTTTAACGGCAGCTTCCGAAGCGATAATTGTTGCTGCTGCACCATCATTTAAACCAGAAGAATTCCCCGCAGTAACACTTCCGTTTTCTTTTTTGAATGCGGGACGCAGTTTTCCTAAAATTTCTAAGGATGTTTTTGGTTTTACGAATTCATCTTTTGAAAATTGGATAGGGTCCTTTTTCCTTTGCGGAATTTCCACCGTCATAATTTCTTTTGCGAGTCTCCCGTTTTCTTGGGCTTTAGTAGCTTTCATTTGGCTCCAATACGCAAATTTATCTTGGTCTTCACGTGAAATAGAGTACTTCTCCACCAAGTTTTCAGCAGTGGTCCCCATGCCGTCTGTGCCATACATTTTTTCCATTTTTGGGTTTATAAAACGCCATCCAAAAGTGGAATCATATAGTTTGGAGTCACCACCAAATGCACTTGACGGCTTTGCCATGACGTAAGGGCCGCGCGTCATATTCTCAACACCGCCAGAAATAAACACATCACCATCGCCAGCCTTTATCGCGCGATTAGCGTGAATGATGGCCGATAATCCCGAACTACACAATCTATTGACGGTTTCTCCTGGAACTGTAAATGGCAATCCTGCTAAAAGTGAGGCCATTCGTGCCACATTACGATTGTCTTCACCAGCTTGGTTGGCGCAACCCATAATGACATCATCATAAGCGTCTTTCGGGATGTTTGGGTTTCTATTTACGATTTCTTCTATTACTAATGCACCCAAGTCGTCTGTTCTAACTGCAGATAGTGTGCCTTTGTAATTTCCTATTGGTGTTCTTATGCCGTCTATGATGTATGCGTTCATGATTTAGTTTTAGATTATAAAGAAGCTTTTATCTTTGGGATTAGGGATTTGGGAATAGGGATTAGGACTGCTTAATCCTTTCAATTATTTTACGTCTTAGGGATGACATCATTTTTGTTAGTTCAGAAATTAATTTTCTGTTTTCTTCATCTTTTTCAAAGTTTACATATCCTCTTCTTCTAGCTTTAGTGCTGCAACTAACACATTCATTCGCACTATAAATCGCATGATTTAAATGTTTTACAAATTGCGCATCAGAACCTGGATAGCCCTCTGCTAAATTAAGAGCTATGGAGTCTGCTGCTCTTCGGAATTGGGATGACAACGCATACAATTCATGGTTGGGAAATTGCCTTACAAGTAAATCTACTTGTTCGCCGAAATCCATAGCTTTTTGATATACCACTAAATCCTCAAATTTAAAATGGAAGCTACTATTCATATTTTAACTTATTTCTAATGCCTATTCCCTAATACCTAACGCCTTTATTGCAAAAGCGCCGAAAACGTATCTCCTTGTCTAATATCGCCAGTATTATAGCCTTTCATAAACCACTCTTTACGCTGTTGGGAGGTGCCATGCGTGAAACTATCTGGAGAAACACTTCCTCTCGTTCTTTTTTGAATGGCATCATCTCCTACTGCATTTGCTGCGCTCATGGCTTCGTCGATATCACCAGCCTCCAAGTATCTCTTATTGTAATTCGCCCAAACACCAGCGTAAAAATCGGCTTGAAGTTCTTGCGCTACTGAAAGCTCATTCGCTTCCGACTGACCTGACTGTTGCTGTAATTGCCTCACTTTTTTTGAGGTACCCAAAAGCGTTTGAACGTGATGGCCAATTTCATGGGCAGTAACGTAGGCGATTGCAAAGTCTCCTCCTTTAGCACCAAATCGTGTTTGCAGTTCATCGAAAAACACCAAATCCATATACAGTTTTTGGTCCGCGGGACAATAAAAAGGACCTGAAGCAGAGGTGGCGTTACCACAACCTGTACTTACAGCATCTGTAAATAATACCATGGTTGGTTTTTTGTAGGTGCCCAGATTATTTTCCCTAAATATATTCGTCCAAGCATCTTCGGTATCTGCTAAAACAGTTTCCATGAAATCACCCATTTTTTTCTCGTCGCTCGTTAGTTCTCGCTGCTCTACCTGTTGGGTGCTTTGACTATTACCCACCTGCTCTACTATTGGTGCCAATAGCTGCCCTGTTTCGCCGCCAAAGAGCTGTAAGGCAATCACAATGACTGCAACGATACCGCCACCTGCCACAAGTTTACCTTTCCCGCTCATACCCCGACGGTCTTCAACGTTTTCACTTTTTCTTCTACCTTGCCATTTCATAATTTTAGTTTTAATAAGACCGCGATAAAATTAATAAATATTATGACCAATCCTTGCCAGTTCGGTATACAACTCCTTTAAATAATGCCACAAGCTCATCACCTCGTTTGACCTCTACAACAGCAAATCCTAGCTTATTTTTTACTTTTTCAATGACAGATTCGGCAACTATATAATCGCCTTCATTTAACGATTCAATGTGATTGATGCTGGTCTCGATGGATACCGCGAACTTGCCATGACTGTTTGCCGCAAAACCAAAAGCGGTATCTGCCAATGCGTAACTAATACCGCCGTGCGCTTTACCCATGCTGTTGAGCATGTCTTTTCTAATAGTCATACCAACCTTGCAGCGACCGAGCTCGGATTCCAAAATTTTGATACCGAGATGATTGCTGAAAGCATCCTGTGATAACATCTTATGTGGTATTTGTTCTGATTTCATATATTATTCGCAATTGCGAGGTCTAAGGACGACACAACCTTTTTTGTGATTTCTGCACTTCGTTCTAAATGTCAATCTATTTAGAAAAACCTTTTCCTTCTTGATTCATCCTGCGCAATAAAGGGCTACATCGATATCTATCCTCTCGATACTCTTCGTACAATTCGTCCATTTGAGCAACGCACCAGTTCAACCCTTTTTCATCTGCCCAAGCCAACAGTCCTTTTGGATAATTAACGCCTTTGGTCATGGCGTTATCAATGTCTTCAGCGGAAGCAATATTCAGAAACAAGGCATCTGCTGCTTCGTTGATCAGCATGACCAAGATTCGATTAAAAATTTTTAGTTCTATTTTCTCATCATGAGATGCAATCCCAGTTAGTTCCTCACGGTTCGGAATGAGGATGCGACCATTTGAATCATAATCGTAAAAGCCTTTTCCAGATTTTCGCCCGAGGTAACCTGCCTCTGCAAAACGTTTTTGGGTGAGACTCGGTTTGTATCTTGGGTCAAAATAAAAGGCAGCAAAAACGGTTTCGGTTACGGTATAATTGACGTCGTTACCAATAAAATCCATAAGCTCAAAGGGTCCCATTTTAAAACCTCCAATATGTTTCATCGCTGAATCGATTGTTGCGAAATCTGCAATACCTTCTTCATATATTCGTAACGCTTCCCCATAAAAAGGTCTTGCAACACGATTGACGATAAACCCTGGCGTGTCCTTAGCGATGGCGACGGTTTTTTTCCAACCGGAAATGCTTTCGACCGTCTTTTTCAAAACATTCTTTGAAGTTTGAATTGCAGGAATAACCTCAACCAATTTCATCAATGGCGCGGGATTGAAAAAATGAATGCCAATACATCGCTCAGGTTTTTTGAGTGAGGCGGCGATGGAAGCTATTGATAAACTTGAGGTATTGGAAGCAATAATACAAGCTTCAGAAACATAGCTTTCCAATTCTAAAAAAACCTTTTTCTTGATATCGAGATTCTCAACAATTGCTTCAATAGTCAAATCGGAATTTGACAACTCCTTTAGATTATTAACGTAAGAGATGTTAGATTGAATACGGCTTTTTTCTTCGGAATTTATTCTACCTTTTTCAATTAGGCGTACTAGTATTTTTTCTAAAGATGCTTTTGCTTTGTCTAACGCCGTTTGATTAACATCGTATAGCTTTACCTTGCAATTTGCGGTAGCAGCCACTTGCGCAATACCGCTTCCCATTGTACCACTGCCAATGATTCCAACATATTTGATTGAAGATTTCTGATTAACGATTTTTGAATTATGATTATCACTCATACCTTAAAATTAAATCTTATTTAAGCTTCATTGAAGCTGTTTTAATACTAATAACGAAAATGGAAATCAATTCATTATTCCCTTTAAATAACCTCTCTAAGTCGGTTAGTCGTTTATGAGGTTATTTCTCACTTGTATTCTCATATTAATGTGATATTTCCTAAGCTCTTTTTAGCAAATCTTCATTATATGCAAAAAATCCCGAGAAGAATCTGCGCCTTGTGCTTCGCCGTAATTAAGCGCTGAAGATTTAGCAGAGCCTATTTATTGTGTTGCCAAATGCTCAGAAGCAAAGGATTTATCTATTTTTTTACAGACTAAAATAATATCAATGGCGAATTTAATTAATCGCTCCTCTAATTAATTGATTTTCATATGTATTTCTTTTTGTTCAAAATTGGAGAATCGTAAATGGTAAATAAATTGAAGTTCAAAATTCAAAAATGTTAAATACATCATTTAAAAATCAAAATTCAAAAATCTTCAATCGTTAATTACTTCCCTTCAAACTTCGGTTGTCTTTTTTCAATAAAGGCCGCAACACCCTCGGCATAATCATAAGTATTGGCCGCGACTATCTGTAGTTTTGATTCTAATTTTAATTGTTCTTCTAGCGAATTTGACATTGACGTATTAAATAATTCCTTAATCATCCCGAGCGCCTTGGTTGGCATGTTTGCCAATTTCACAGCTGTATTTTGAACGTCCTCTTCAAAACTTTCCGAAGCTGAAACTTTATAAATCATTCCCATTTTTTCGGCTTCTGCTGCAGAAATTTTGTCTCCCAACATGGCAATGGCTATGGCTTTTTGAAAACCGATTAATCGTGGTAAAAAATAAGTTCCTCCAGAATCTGGAATCAATCCAATTTTACTAAATGCCTGAATAAAACTAGCATGCTCATTGGCAATTACGATATCGCAAGCCAAAGCGATATTTGCCGCTGCTCCTGCCGCTACTCCATTTACTGCAGCAAGGATTGGTTTTTTAATGGCTCTGATTCTGGTGATAATCGGATTGTAATGCTCATCGAGGATTTTCTCAAATCCAGGGTTAAGGTCGGGATCGGTTACTTCCTTTAAATCTTGACCTGCTCCAAAAGCCTTTCCGCTGCCGATGACAACAATCGCTCGCACCTTATCGTTTCTTTCGCATTCATCCAAAGCGTCTTGCATGGCGAAAGCCATTTCCCTATTGAAACTGTTATAAACTTCTGGTCGATTTAAGGTAATAGTGGCTACCTTATCTTGAATATGGAGTTGTATGGTTTTGCTCATTTTGTTTTTTAATTGTTGCAGTTACTAGGACAAAGCACGAAGCTATATTTTGGAATGAGGATTTACTTTAAACATTTAAAATAATCGAACGGCTCTTGGCAGTCCTCACATTGAAACTGGGCTTTACAAGCAGTTGAACCGAATTGACTAACCAATCGGGTATTGGTGGAACCGCAGTTGGTGCATTTTACAATTCGCTTATTATTGAGCAGCACATCCTTATCGGCCTCAGCTTCTAATGGAGCGGCAACACCGTAGTCTTCGAGTGCTTTTCTACCTTTTGGAGTAATCCAATCCGTAGTCCAAGCTGGGTGAAGGATGAGTTCAATTTCAGAAGCATAGCCAGCTTCTTTTAGAGCTAATTTTATATCGTCGCCAATCACATCCATTGCCGGGCAACCGCTGTAAGTTGGTGTGATTTTGACCTTTGCGATATTATCTTCAATTATCGCAGAGCGCACGATTCCCATATCCATAATGGATAAAACTGGGATTTCTGGATCTGAAACCTCTGCGAGAATTTCTTCTAGTTTTTGGTCTATATCTTGTTCTGTTGTAATCATATTAAATGTCGATTATCCAATTTTGAATGTCGAATGTTGAAGTTTTAAGTCCTGCTTAATTTCCAGACTTGATTATCCTAGTTCCTGATTTGTAATTCTATATAATTGATATTGTTTCCTTTCCCAGTCGATAGTTGTAATACATCATTCATGCGTCTCGATTGTTTCCTCCATTTGGGAGAATTAAGGTGGCTTATTTACCATTCCATATTAGGATAGGCGCGCTGCATATATTGTAGTTCGCTTAGCAGGTAACCCATATGTTCAGTATGAATACCATTTTTACCTCCTTTTTGGAAAAATTTTGAATCTGGAATGTTGAGCATTGCCTTTTGCAGTACTTCGGAAACAGTATCGTAATACACCTTTTTAAGTTTCGTAACATCTACACCTATACCTTCTGAAACCATTGCAATATCTGCTTCGGTTTGATGAAATAATTCATCGGTGTACGTCCATAAACCTGTAATGGCTTCTTGCATTTTTGATTTGCTTTCCTCAGTGCCATCTCCTAAACGTTTTACCCAGTCTGATGAAAATCGGACATGATAACGCACTTCCTTAATCGATTTTTTGGCTATGGCCGAAAGTGATAAATCCTTGCTTTTTTCCAATTCCGTCAAAAATAAAAGATGGTACACATCAAACAAAAATTGGCGTCCTATGGTGTAGGCAAAATCGGTATTTGGTTGTTCTACCAAAAGTACATTAAGATAATCGCGTTCTTTACGAAGCATCGCAATATCGTCTTCGCTACGACCGTCTCCCGCGATTTTTGCAGCGTACTGATAATAGCCACGTACCTGTCCAAATAAATCCAGTGATATATTGGTGCAGGCAATATCAGTTTCTAATGTGGGGCCGTGACCGCAAAGTTCGCCCATGCGCTGCCCCAAGATTAAGGAATTATCGGCGATGCCAAGGATGTAATTGTAAAGATTTTTGTTCATATTTTTGAATTTGAAATCGAAGTTGAAGTTGAAGGAATTCGTTTAAATTTTCATCATTGAGACTTTAAATCTTAAAAAACGGACTTTTAAAAAAGCGAAAATAAAATCGAAATTGAAATTGAAATAACTCATTTTATATTTTTAATTCTTGTGACTATAATTCTAATTAATTGGTCGTTTTCGTCTTTCAAAATGCTTAAACTCTCTTCGGAAATTAACTTTGCTTTTGTCTGAATATTTAAGTTTCGTAGGCATTCTCTTAATTCTTTTAAGCAAATTCTAAGTTTATTAATTTTATCCCTATCAGTTCCTGCTCCTAAAACTTCTCCGTAATTTAATGCAGAAGAACAGGCCGACCTTATTAATTACTTCGCCAAGTAATCGCCTGCGAACGATAGAGACTTTTTATTGTATATAATAATTACCGAAGCCGCAAAATCTTCCAATCGTTCTGTCAAGTCAAATTTTATATCACTTATGAGTTAAATTACATATTCCATTCGATTTCGATTTCAGCTTCAATTTCAATTTCGCGCTTACATGTGCTTCACATCATCTGGTAATTCATAAAACGTAGGATGACGGTAAACTTTATCGCTTGCCGGCTCAAACATTTCACCGTTATGTTCTGGGTTGGAGGCTGTAATATTTTTGGATTCTACAACCCAAATACTTACGCCCTCATTTCTTCGCGTGTAAACGTCACGGGCATTTTCAAGCGCCATATCGGCATCTGCAGCGTGAAGACTTCCAAAATGGCGGTGTTCAAGTCCGTTTTTACTTCTTACAAATATTTCCCAAAGCGGCCAAGATTTTGGCTTCCCGCCAGCCCCTTCCGAGGGAGGGGGTGTTTGACTTTTAGCATCCATAATAGATTTATTAAAATTAAGTTGAAATCGAGATTGAATTTGAAACCGACATGACTACAAGTTAGACTTCGGTTTTAACTTTTATTTCTCCTAGACGGCTTGCTTTTCTTTTCGATCTCGCTGCTTACCGGCATAAGACATTGCCGCATCACGAACCCACTCTCCACCTTCCCAAGCATCGACTCGTGCTTTCATGCGCTCTTTGTTACAGGGACCATGACCTTTGACTACTTGCCAAAATTCGTCCCAGTCAATCTCACCAAAATCATAACTTTTTTTCTCTTCATTCCATTTTAAATCTTTATCAGGAATGGTCAAGCCTAAAATATCTGCTTGTGGAACGGTTTGATCAATAAACTGTTGGCGTAACTCATCGTTTGATTTACGCTTCAATTTCCATTTCATGGATTGCTCTGTATGCACAGATTCCGCATCGGTTGGTCCCAGCATCATCAAACTCGGCCACCACCAACGGTTAAGGGCATCTTGAGCCATTTCCTTTTGTTCGGGAGTGCCATTACATAACTTCAACATAATTTCATACCCTTGTCTTTGGTGGAAACTTTCCTCCTTGCAAACACGTATCATCGCTCTTGCATAAGGTCCATAAGAGGTGCTGCACAAAGGCACTTGGTTAATAATTGCCGCACCGTCAACCAGCCAACCAATGGCGCCCATATCTGCCCAAGTAACTGTTGGATAATTGAATATGGATGAATATTTAGCTTTCCCTGTATGCAATTGCTCATAAAGTTCTTCTCGTGAAATACCTAAGGTTTCCGTAGCGGAATAGAGATATAAGCCGTGGCCAGCCTCATCCTGCACTTTTGCCAACAATGCCACTTTTCGTCTTAAGGATGGTGCTCTTGTAATCCAATTTCCTTCGGGAAGCATGCCCACAATTTCAGAATGTGCGTGTTGCGACATCTGCCTAATATGTGTTTTACGGTACTTTTCGGGCATCCAATCTTTTGGTTCGATTTTTTCGTCTCTAGCGATACGTTCATCGAATTGTTTTTCTAAACTTCTAGTTTGCTCTTCACTCATAATTGATAGTTTTTCGCTGTTAGCTATTGACCTTCAGCTGTTAAACTTTATTTTCTATATTCCTTTTAAAAAATCTTATACGTCAAAATCTACCACTACTTTATCGGTGGTTGGCACCGCTTGACAACTTAATACATACTTTTGCGCAACCTCCTTTTCCTCTAAAGCATAATTGACTTTCATTTCTACCTCACCTTCCTTCACTTGGCATTTGCAGGTACTGCACACCCCACCTTTACATGCAAATGGCAAATCGGCACCAGCATTAAGAGCGGCATCCAATATATTATCAAATTCCTTGGTCATGGTAAAAGTGAACTCTTTACCGCCATCAACAATTGTGATTCCTACGCCTTCTATATTTTGTTTTGCCAGACGCTCGGTGCGTTTGATGTCTTCTTCGGAAAGCCCCTTAACAAATAATTCAAAATGAATCAAATCCTTGGGTAGCCCGGCATTTATCAAAAAATCGCTTACATAATTGACCATTTGTTCGGGTCCACATAGAAACACCTCATTGGTATCTGGGATATCAATAAATGTTTTGGTAAGAATTTTCATTTTCTCATCATCAAAACGGCCATTGAACAAATCGATATCGCGTTTTTCTTTGGTAAGGAAATAGTAAATCTCAAATCTGCCAAAAAATGAATTTCGCAATTGTTCAAGTTCCTCTTTAAATATAATGGATTTTGCCGTCTTATTCACATAAAACAACTTGCAAGTCGCGTTTGGCTCTGCTTTAAGGTGCGTTATAACCATTGAAAGAACTGGAGTAATCCCACTTCCGGCTGCAAAAAATAAATAATTCTTGGCTTTTTCGGGACTTACCTTAACTCCGAACGCACCGCTTGGCGCCATCACTTCTAGAACATCTCCCGTTTGCAACTGTTCATTAACGTAAGTTGAAAACTTACCACCAAGAATTTGCTTTACGGCCACTTTCCACTTTTTATCGATTGGACTTGAACACAAGGAATATGACCGTCGCACATCTTCGCCTTTGATATCTGCCTTGAGCGTTAAATGTTGGCCTTGGCTAAATACAAAATCTTGTTGCAAAGCAGCTGGCACATCGAATTCTATCACTGTACAGTCGTCCGTTTCCTTATAAAGGTTCTTAATTTTTATGTTGTGAAATTGTGCCATTTCCTCTCCCTAGCCCTTTCCGAAGGAAAGGGAACTGTTATGTTAGTCTGATTTTACTTGATAAGTGAATTCATTTTTTAATTGAGCCTTTCGGCAGGTATAGAAATTAACTAACAACTGTTAGTTTAACAACAAATATACTAAATATGAATCTTAACTATTTGTTAAATCCGTTGATAAGGATGTCGCTCAGATTTTCGGCAAATTCGCTGGGATTGAGAACTTCTTTTTTTGGTAACCAAAGATAGAGAGAGCGAAGTGTTGTGAGCATGGAAAACATCACGATTTCAGGATTGGTTTCTTTAATTTCGTTTTCTGAAATACCGTTGGTGATAATTTGCATCACGTTATTTTCATAATCAGTTCTCATTTGCAAATAATACTCCAATTGGTCTTTCAAATGCATCCAATCGTTATTCAGTGCCGCCATAGCATTAGTATTATTGGTCGCAAGATTTACGTGTAGCGAAACAATAGCTTTAAGTTTTGAAATGTTAGTTTTTTTTGAGGTTATGATAACCTGCATGCCATGGGTAAATTCTTCTGCGATAGAAATAACGATGATGTTGAGAATATCCTGTTTTGAATGGATGTGATTGTAAAGGCTTGCGGCTTTTATGCCCATTGCCGCGGCCAAATCGCGCATAGTTACAGCGTTGTATCCTTTTTCCTTAAAAAGTTTAGCGGCGGTATTTATGATTTCTTGTTTGCGTGGCCCCTCACTTCCCTTCCCTCGTTGGGATGGACTTGTGTCCTGGGCTACTTCTAACTTTAATTTTTGTGCCATTATCTTTGTAGAAACTTTGTAAATTTAACAAAAATTAAAGTATGGGGTTTTTAAGTTTCATCTTCGGAAATAATAAAAAACAAGTTGAAGACTATTTGAAAAATGGCGCTGTGATTATAGATGTACGGACAAAAAAAGAATGGAATAATGGACATATTGAATCATCAATTCATATTCCATTAGATAAATTAAAAGATCGCGTAGAATACATTAAGACCCTTGATAAACCAGTAATCACTTGTTGTAAAAGCGGAGCAAGGTCTGCGAAAGCAGCACAGTATTTAAATCTCAACAATGTGGCCTCAGTTAACGGTGGCAGTTGGATGAAATTGAATAAAAGTCTCGCTTAGGGTTTCTAATTTTGAATACGATTTAAACCCTCAATTTGGTCTAAATTTTCAACCGGTTGACTGTTATATTCCAATGTCCAACCCAGTGAATTTGTTAAAATATAAAATTTAGCAAGCTCACTGAGTAGCCTGTTTTTTGCATTTGTTTTTAAATCTGACCCTTCAATTTTTTTCATCAACTGTGTATTGACCTTATTTTTAATAGTGTTATAGTCTTTTGCCTCAAACGGATTCAAATAATCGGCCTGAACGTCATAATATTCAAAATCAGGACTAATTTTAATTTCTTCTTCTGGAATGCTTAAAATTCTTAAGGTTTTGGTCTCTTCGTCAACGTCGTAAGTTATTTTGCTCAAATCATAAGCGATAGTTACATCTGCATTGACGACAACAAGTGCTTTTTTTTTGGTATTAATCAAATTAGCAAACATTGATTTTGATGTGTTATAAGTAAAAACCTGGCTGAAATGACCTTCGGTTACAATGAGTTTGCCAACGTTTCTTATTTGCTCCTGGATAAGTGCTGAATTTTCTTGAAGCGTGATACGTTCTTCATTTCTATCATCGCAATACTTAAAGGTGAGCAGAAATACTACTGCAATGAAAATACCTATAATAATTTTTCGCATGGGACTAATTTAAACAAAAAAACATTGGCAGTCTTCGACGTAAGAAGCCTTTGCCAATGTTTTCCCAATTGATTAATAGCATAACAAATGTACACTATTTCCAATGTTTGAAGATAAAATAAACGTTATCAAACTATTAATAATTTAATAGATATATTTGATTTAAACTAATTATGACTGTTGAAAAGCTATTTTTTAAGCTCCAACTTTTCAGCAAAATAATCACAGAAATCTCTCATTGTCGCCGTCATTTTATCATCTTGGGTAGCACGTTGAAACGTATTACTCATCTCAACAAGTGTTTGATGAAAAAACTGTTTCATTTCGTCAACAGGCATGTCTTTAGTCCAAAGGTCAATACGCAGACTCTCTTTGGCCTTTGCATCCCAAACTGAAAGCATCATGGCTTTTGCTTCTTGTTTTTTGATACCACCGTCTTCAGCAGTCCAATTTAATTTTTCGGGAACGCGATTTTCATCCAATTCTACGTTGAGTTCTATTTTTGAAGTATGGGTTTTCGCCATTATTTTGCAGGTTTATAATTTGAATTATTAAAGATTTCACTTGGGTCGGTCTCCATCATTTCCATAACGTCCACATCATTATTTTTCATATATGCTCTTACGATTTGCCAACCAATGTATTGGCCTAATCGCCCTGGAGTTTGGTTATCGATATCTAAATAAAATTTCGAAAAAGGGGCCTCGGCAATAAATCGAGAGACCAAGGCATTGTCATTATCAAAGAGCATTTCTTTTTCTACAAAATGTGTCCAAATCATCTCTTCATTGACTTTTGCAAATTCTAATTGCTGTTGGGAATAGCCGATTTTTTCAGCATCAGTTTTAAAAGGAACGATCTTATCTTTAAAGTACAGCGTTTTTCCGAAGTAAATCATTTCCTCTAAAAAATTCTTTTTTTGATTGGGAAATATGTTACGCTTGGCATATTCTTCTGCCACATCTACAACTATTTGATCTTCCATCATTGTGGCAGTAATGTAAGATTGAATGTTTCCGTAGAATTCATGGTCGCTGCCTAAATAATTATCTAAAGCTATCAAAACCAAACTATCGTTAACAACAACAGGATAGCGAAAGTCAACGTCATTTATAAGGGTGATTACTCTTGGTACATCAAAACTCTTGTCATAATACTTTAGATGCTGAAACAAGTCGGTTAATTCACTCTTGGTCGATTCAAAATTATTAAATTGACTATCAACGGCAGTGAATAATTGCTTCTGGAGCGTATCGTTCATCCGGTTAACCCAAACAGAATCGGGAATGCGTTTAGAAAACAGAAACGGAAAAGTGTTTTTGAGATTGCCCAAATCCTGAGGCAGTGCGTCTGCGAAAATTTGATCAAAACGTTCAACCTTATAGTCAACATCAATTTTTTCAATTTCGGCAGCAACCTTATCGTCAGTTTTACAGCCTTGAAAAAGTATTATGCACAAAAAAATTAAATAGAAATATTTCATATCGTAAAAGCAAAAAACAGAAGTCGTATAATTTTCATAACTAACGGCATTCCTTTATTTTTGTTAAGCAAAGGTACTATTCTTTGTTAAAAATTCTTGTAAAATGAAAACAGAAAACGTTGTTGACCATATTGTAAATTGGCTTAAGGATTATGCGGTTAAGGCTAAGGTGAACGGATTTGTTATTGGTATTTCTGGCGGAATCGATTCGGCCGTTAGCTCAACACTCTGCGCAAAAACAGGATTAAATGTATTGTGTATTGAAATGCCAATCCACCAAGCCGAAAGCCATGTAAGTAGGGCCAACGAGCATATTGCCCAGCTTAAAAAACGGTTTGCTAACGTAAAAGAAACCAGAGTCGATTTAACTCCTGTATTTGAGGAGTTTAAAACCGAAGTTTCCTCAGATGCTAGTCAAGCAGCAATCGATATGGCCCTAGCAAATACCAGAGCAAGGTTGCGTATGACCACATTGTACTACCATGCTAGCATTAACGGCCTTTTGGTAGCAGGAACTGGCAATAAAGTCGAAGATTTTGGGGTTGGTTTTTACACCAAGTATGGCGATGGTGGCGTTGATTTAAGCCCTATTGCCGATCTTCTAAAATCTGAAGTTTATGAACTTGGTGATTTTTTAAAGGTTCCCAAATCTATTATGGATGCCGCACCTAGCGATGGCCTTTTTGGTGATGCCCGAAGTGATGAAGACCAAATTGGTGCCTCTTATCCAGAATTGGAATGGGCGATGCAAATGAAAGATGAAGGTAGAACAATAGATGATTTTAAGGGGCGTGAAAAAGAAATTTTTTCTATATTTTCAAGGTTTAACAGTTCTAATATGCACAAAATGCTGCCAATTCCCGTTTGCGAAATCCCTAATAATTTAAAATAACCTGCAATATTTTATTTCAATATCAGGTATCAAATACATTTTTTTTTCTAAATTTACGAAGTAAATCTCCACATCAGCTATTGAACCTATTTTGCATGGTTCAACATGCGCTATACTAACTAACCCATATATAATATGATCAAGCTATTAGTTGTGGACAACCATCCCATTGTAATCACTGGATTTGAACTTTTCTTCAAAAACCATTCTGAAATTAGTGTTGTTGGTACTTTAAGTAGCGGCGTTGATGTATTTGATTTTGTTCGAAACAATAAAGTCGATGTTATAATAAGCGCCATAGAACTTCCAGAATTAAATGGTATAACTGCTCTTCGCGCCATTAAAAAAGAGTATAGCCACATCAAAATAATCATGTTCAGCTATCACCCAGAGGAAATTTATGCCATTAGTACGATAAAGGCAGGAGCATCTGGTTTTATTTCGAAATCAGCCGACTTAGATGTTATCGAAAAAGGAATTATTGCAGTTAATAAGGGAGAGGTTTATTTGAGTGATAAAATGTCAAAGCATTTAAAATACAATGACGCCAGAATGTCAAAAAGCCGCATTTACAAAAGACTTTCAACTCGAGAAGTTGAAGTACTAAAATTGTTGTCCTCGGGCAAAAAGAATAAAGAAATCGCTTTGGAATTAGACATCAACGAAAAGACAGTAAGTACTTACAAAGCTAGATTATATAAAAAATTGAACGTTACCAATCTTATAGATTTGGTAAATCAAGGCAAGCAGATTGACTTAGTTTAGATAGCGAATACCGTCGAATAAAGTCTGTAAATAAGTCTGTAAATTAGACTTTGCAATCTTGTTATAATTTTGCAGACCAAGCATCTCACATTAAGACTGAGCTATAGCATTTTTCCCTATAACTTTCACAAAACAGCATCGCATTTGCGCACCTTATTATTTTTGCGGTCTTAATTGTCAATGCCTCCTTAAATCAAGATTTTATTATATTATTTCTACAACACTATTTTCATAAAAACATCCCCAAAGCATTTTATCATTGGCATGAGTTGGTTTTCCAATTGTCAGAAATCACGGAATAAATACTTTAAAATTGAGAGAGTATTACTTCTTGTTAACAAGTAATGTTGTGATTTTAGTTGAGCTATCCAATAACCCTCCCGAGTTTTCTAGACAACAGCATTTTTAGACCTAGATAGTCCTTGACATCCTCCAGTATTGAACGTGTATTGGAGTCTTCCCTTTTGGTATCATTCTGATATTCTGCTACCTTTTTATCGATAAGAAAACAACGCAACGTTAAAATAGTCTGGGTCACCAATTGAGAAATAGATTGTTTTTTTTCCTTTGGGATAATATGGTTACGTTCCCAGTCGTGAAGATGGTAACGATCATCATTCATTAAAATACTCGTTACATCGCCCGCAAGTTGCTGTTCTAATTTATTGACAAACTTTTTTGTTGAAAACTCCTCGGCTTGATTTAAGGTCTCGATAATATTATAATAAAGCGTTTTAAAATTCTCGTTTGTAAATTGCATTTCATCTTCCTGTAGGTCAAGATATATTTTCTCGAATACCTTGGCATTATGGATTACAGGTTCGAGCTCCAAATCGCCGTTTTCGGTTTCCTTTAAGACTAAATCCTCAAAGTCTTCGGTTTCCATTCCGTAGAGTAAAAGAATCTCTATGATTTTACGCTCCAATTCGTACTGTAGGTCAACCTTTGCAACTTGCTGCTTTTCATTTTTTACAACTTCAAAAGCTTTTTGATTTTCATTTTTATAGGCCCTACTAGCTTCTTGAGCCTCCTTTTTGCTTACCTGTGCAAGCGTAGTGAAAAGAACATCTTCTCTAATGTCCATTATTTTGGAACATTCTTGAATGTAAATCTCCCTTTTAATTGGATCGGGAATTTTAGCGATACTGTTAACGATGTCCCTAATTGTCTCCGCCTTTTTTATCGGGTCATTGTTGGCCTCTTTTATTAATAACGAGGCCTTAAACTGAATAAAATCCTTAGCGTTAGTCTCAAGATATTCCTTAAGCTCTTCCAAAGTATTTTGCTTCGCGAAACTGTCTGGATCTTCACCGTCAGGGAAACCACAGACCTTAACATTCATCCCTTGCTCTAAAATCAAATCGATACCGCGAAGTGAAGCTCTTATTCCCGCAGCATCCCCATCAAAGAGTACGGTGATATTATTGGTAAGGCGGTTTATCAATCTAATTTGTTCTGGCGATAGCGCGGTGCCAGAAGACGCCACAACATTTTTTATTCCAGTTTGATGAAACTGGATCACATCGGTATAACCTTCTACCAAATAACAGCCATCTTCCTTGGCAATAGATTGTTTGGCGTGATAGATGCCGTACAAGACCTTACTCTTATGGTAAACCTCACTTTCGGGGGAATTGAGATATTTTGCCGCTTTTTTATCTGCTTTGAGAATCCTTCCGCCGAAACCTAAAACACGACCGCTCATACTATGGATGGGAAACATCACCCGACCTTTAAACCGATCGAATTTTTTATCAGGCTTAACGATGGTCAATCCGGTTTTTTCAAGAAATTCCAATTGATATCCTTTTTTTAAAGCCTCATCAGTAAAGGCTTGCCAATCGTCGAGACAGTAGCCTAAATTGAATTCCTTAATGGTTTCGTTTGTAAAACCACGTTCCTTAAAATAGCTTAAACCTATGGCTTGGCCCTGATCGGTCTTAAGCATTATTTTTTGAAAATAGGTCTGTGCAAATTGATTGACCAGATACATACTTTCGCGCTCATCGGCTTGTTGCTTTTGCTCGTCGGTACGTTCAGTTTCCTCAATTTCGATGTTGTATTTCTTAGCAAGGTATTTTATAGCTTCAGGATAAGTAAAATGCTCGTGCTCCATTAAGAAGGTGATGGCATTGCCACCTTTTCCACTGGAAAAATCTTTCCAAATCTGTTTAACCGGAGACACCATAAAACTTGGCGAGCGCTCATCACTAAACGGGCTTAATCCCTTAAAGTTACTACCGGCTTTTTTTAACTGAACAAAATCACCGATAACCTCCTCTACGCGAGCAGTTTCAAATACTTGGTCTATGCTGGATTTTGATATCAAATCAATAATAAATGAACATCAAAAATACGGAAACTTGCATGTTAATTTCTATTTAAAAACGAAGATTATTTTTCAAAAATCAAAAGAGCCCGACTATTAAGCCAGGCTCCTATTAAACTTAAACGGTGGTTTTTATTTACTAATCGATATCAAAACGAATACCCATTGAGATATTATTTTGGTCTAATTGCTGATCATTAAATACCGTACTGAGATCATACTTAGCGTAAAGACTTATATTATCTACGCCAACGTAAGCACTAAGGCCGTAAACAAAATCTGAGGCATTATAGTTTCGTCTTATTTTTTGTTTAACACGGTCGCCATCTTCCTTAAATCTGAGTTTCTGTTGGGTCCCTATCCTAAAGCCGCCATAAGCGCCAACGCCCACTTTAAATTTGTCTGCGGTAGAATATCTAAAATAATTATCTTTCTCTATCTTTCTTGAGGGACCAAATTCAAAGAAAATAGGTACAACCAGATTTGTAATCCTAAATTCTGATTCGATTAAATTTGAAGGAAAAGGTTCCAATGTGGTTGTATTTCCATCTTGAACAAAGTAGTTGTCATCTTTTGGTGTCAATTTATTCCATTGAAAAGAGAGGCCGTATTTTAAACGTACCGCGTTCGAATTTTTGAGTAATCTGGTGTTCCATGATAATCCCAATTCCACAAAACCCGACCCTAAAACACTGTAAGTATCGCCCAAAGAGGCATCATCTGCCAAGGTATTATTAAAGCCTATGGCAAAAACTAATTCGCTGAAGGTGCGCTTATCGAATTTTTTAGGTTTGTTTTTAGACTTAAACTTAAAAATGGAATTTTTCGCATCGCCATCTCCTAAAACAATCTTAAAGCTGCTTGACGAGCTGACGTCTGCCTGATAATCTGCATCGTTGCGCTCCAAAAGGGCAATTTTATTATCCACTATTGCCAATCGATTTTCGATATTCAGCGCACGTTTTTGGGCGACTTCTTTTTTAAGTTCTTCGGCTTTTTGACTCGTTATATTTCCAGAGGACATGCGCTCATTTATATTCTCAACTTCGGTCTTTAAATAGTCCCGTTCTTCGGTTTCAATTACTTTTTTTAGCTCAACCAATCGTTCTATTTCAGCTCCATTTTCGCGATAGGGCAAATCTGTACTGGTTGAATCTGTTTTTGTTTCTTGTGCGCTTACTGTTGAAAAAATTAGGCATAAGCTTGCCAGTACTACATACTTTGTAATAGTGTTCATAATGTTCGATTTTTAATTGATGAAATGTTAAATGTTAAGTCCTCATGATTATATAACTTTCCTTTATTCTAGAGATCGGCTTAAATTATCTTTCATGAAGTTCTCACGTTCCCACCCTTTAGCGGGCAAGTGCATGGTTTAGTTATTCCGCTCGGCAACTGCAGTTTTTACCGTTTCGAAACTTGTTCTTAAAGCCTCGAAAACTTTAGACCTAAACGATTGGTCCAACTCTGCCTCAACGTCTTGAAGTAGAAGATTGGCATCTACCGTTCGGGTGGTTTCGTTGTAGATACGTTGCTTTAAAATTTCTCTTTCCGCCTGTTTTAAAAGTAATTCTATTTCAGCGTCAGAAACGTTGCCATCTTGATTTTCTAATCTTTTTATTTCGGCAACTACTTCAAATACTTTGGCATCTTCGGGTGTCAATAAATTTGCAGTTTTTATAATGGCCTTATTGTTTTTTTCGGGCAAATCCTTGGTAAGGTTATTTGCAATTCCTGTAAAAGTCTGTTCGGAATCATTTTGTACTGAATTTAACTTCTTAAATTCTTTTTCTTCAGAAGAAATCTCAGCGACATTGGTGGTTATTCCAGTTTCTACCGAATCATTTCTGTCTCTTTCTATCTTACTGTTTTCTGAAGGATTTGTCGTTTTCGATCTGGCCTCTTGGTTTGTCTCAACTAATATGGTCGGGGCGTTTTCAACTTCCGAAGTTTTAAAGAATAAGATCGTCACCAAGATAATGCCAACCACGCTAGCCGCAACGCCGAGGTAAAGAAACCAAATTTTCTTTTTATTTCGTTTTTCGGTATCTAATTGTTTAGACAATTGATTCCAAGAAGAATCGGAAGGATTGATATTGCGCGCTTCCAACTTCTGCTTTATTTGCTCTTCAAATTTAATTGGCGCCATAGCTATTTGTATTTAATTCTTTTATTTGTTTTTGTAACATTTGCTTTGCCTTGAAAAGTTGCGATTTTGAGGTGCCTTCAGAAATATTAAGCAACTCCCCGATTTCGGCATGTTTATAACCTTCAATGGCGTACATCACAAAGACCATTTTATAACCTTCGGGTAGATTATCTATTATTTGTTGGATTTGAGCAACCTCAATCTCAGATTCGATGTTATTATAGTTTTGATGCATGATTGGCTCATCCTCGACCAAGAATTCAATTTTTTTCTCTTGCCGTAAAAATGAAATGCTTTCCCTAACCATAATTCGGCGTAACCAACCTTCAAAAGATCCTTTATTTTCGAACTTGGCTAAATTCTTGAAGGCCTTTAAAAATCCTTTGAGCATCACCGACTCGGCATTTTGCATGTCTTTAATATAATACCTACAGATGCTTAACATTTTTGGCGCATGGGTTTCGTACAGAATGTGCTGTGCTTCCCGCTTGCCCTTGGCCGCTTTTTTTATAAGGGCAATGTTATTGTTATGTAGTTGAATGACTTTCAAAATACGTTGTTATTGGTGTTCTATTTATATAGACGCAGATTTTATGATAATGGTTGCCTGAGGGGTAAAAAAAAACCCATCCTAACCTCCCCAGAGGGGAGGAATCCAAATTCGAAGAAAAAGAAAACATTTAAAAAGCAACTTTAACGACGACATCACCTGATAATCAATATTTTAAAAATACATTAAAAATGGACAGTTGTTGATTGTTTTTGATGCTTTGTTCGCCAAAATTGTTTTTTCATGCGTTTTAGTTCCTCTCCTCTGGGGAGGTTAGGAGGGGCTTCGATTTCATTTTTTACGCTCTATGACGTAATCTACCATCAAGATCAACGAACTCTTAAACTTAGATTCGGGGTAAACTTTGAGCATCTCTAAAGCTTCGGCCTGAAATTGTTTCATTTTGTTAACGGCATAGTCCAGACCATTATTTGATTTTACAAAAGTGATCACTTCCTTAACCCGTTGTTTATCCTTGTTATGGTTTTTTATGGAATTGATGAGCCATTTCTTTTCCTTTTTTGAACAGTTGTTCAAAACATAAATAAGAGGCAAGGTCATTTTCTGTTCCTTTATGTCTATTCCGGTGGGCTTGCCAATGGACGTTGAGCCATAATCAAAAAGATCATCTTTAATTTGAAAGGCCATCCCAATAAGCTCTCCGAACTTTCGCATGGCTTCTACATCTGGCGAATTTGGCTTTACCGATGCGGCACCCAGACTGCAACATGCCGCTATAAGGGTTGCGGTTTTCTGGCGAATGATATCGTAATAAACGGCTTCGGTAATATCGAGTTGTCTTGCTTTTTCTATTTGAAGTAATTCGCCCTCACTCATTTCCCTAACTGCAACCGAAATAATTTTAAGCAAATCAAAATCGTTATTATCTATTGAAAGTAGCAGTCCTTTTGAAAGTAGATAATCACCAATAAGCACGGCGATTTTATTTTTCCAGAGGGCGTTTATTGAGAAAAAACCACGGCGGCGGTTACTATCATCTACCACATCATCGTGCACCAAGGTTGCGGTATGAATCAACTCAATTACCGCGGCACCACGATAGGTGCGCTCACTGACTTCCCCATTATCAATCATTTTGGCAACCAAGAACACAAACATTGGGCGCATTTGTTTACCCTTTCTATTTACAATATAGGTTGTGATTCTATTTAACAACGCCACCTTACTCGACATGGACAGCAGAAATTTCTGCTCAAAGAGTTCCATCTCGTAGGCAATAGGCTGTTTTATTTGTTCAGTGATTTTCAAGTATGTCTTATTAGAGATGCAAAAATGCAAATTTATCAATAAAGAATATGCCCAATATATAAATCTCAATTAATACGTTAAAATCATTAGCTTTTAAACGTCAATATTATTATTTTTTTAACTTGCTCACTTATTAATCCTTAAATTATTTATTATGAAGAAAATTACATTACTAGCTTTAATTTTATTTTTATCCTTTGTTACGGGGAATGCCCAAGAAACGATTTCCTTTGAGGCTCCTATTTATAGCCTAGGAGATATACATGCTCAAAATGGATGGACTACGACAGGGGATGGTTCTGGCGGATTCATAACGAATCAGGTTGTCACTGATGAGTTTTCTACTGAAGGAACTTTTGGTCTCAAGATAGATATCGAATCAGCATTTCCAGGACAATCATCGCCTTTTGTCGGAGCGACTTATACTTATGGAACTCCAATAGCCTACGAAACTGCTGTCATTTCAGCAGATTTGAACATGAGTGAACAAAGTGGCACAAGTTCCGATTTCAGAATAGCGCTCATAAATGACGATACTGGTAATTTTATTACTTGGATTAGATTTACTTTTGAGGGAGACATAATTGTTTTGCTAGATGATGGCGCTGGAACTTTGATTGCTCCAGACACTCTTACCGATTGGGTAGCCAACACAACTTATAATGTAAAAATCGAGATAACGGGTACTACTGCCAATTTTTTTATAGATGATGTGTCTATATTCTCTGGAATTATTGCAGCTGATGAAACCATTGGTAGAGTGCTTTTTAGTCACGATAATTTTGGTGGATTTGCTTATGTGGATAACTTTAGAACCAATGACGAAGAATTATCGTTAACTGAATTTGAACCTAATAATTTTACCAAGTTTTATGATAATCATTCCAAAGTATTGAACTTAAATTCCCCACAAAATAAATTATCCAATATTGAAATTTATGATGTATTGGGAAAACGTTTTATGAATAAAAAAATAATCGGAAATAAGGATTCAATAGATTTATCTTCTCTTACCAAAGGAATATATCTTGCAAAAGTCAAAACTGAAAAAGGATTGAAAACTTTTAAATTCTTAACTAACTAAGAACAAAAAGTTTGTTTTAATAAAAAGCGACCTACTTCGACTAGGCTCAGTAAGTGAAGGGTCGCTTTTTAATTTTTTAAAAAAATACAATTACCCTTTATTCGCCAACTGCCCGCAAGCCGCATCAATATCCTTACCTCTAGATCGTCTTACAGTAACGGTTATTCTATTTCTTTCCAAAATATCCACGTACATATCAATAGCTTTTGAATTTGCCTGTTGAAACTCACCATCATCAATCGGGTTATATTCAATGAGATTGACCTTACTGGGTGCAAACTTACAGAATTGCACCAACGCTTCAGCATCAGCTATTTTGTCGTTGATAGCTTCCCAAACTATATATTCGTAAGTAATCCTATTTTTAGTCTTAGCGTACCAATATTCTAAGGCTTCACGCAAATCCTCTAATGGGAAAGTAGCATTAAATGGCATAATTGAGGTTCTAATCTCATTAATTGCAGAATGTAGAGAGACAGCAAGATTAAATCTCACACCATCATCTGCCATTTTTTTTATCATTTTTGGAACCCCCGAGGTCGATACCGTAATCCGTTTGGGTGACATTTCCAAACCGTCTTCCGAAGTTATCATCTCGATAGATTTGAGGACATTATTGTAGTTCATGAGCGGCTCGCCCATACCCATAAAAACAATGTTGCTCAATGGCTTATCAAAATATAACCTACTTTCGTTATCAATGGCAACCACCTGATCGTAGATTTCATCTGGATTTAGATTTCGCATGCGCTTTAATCTTGAGGTGGCGCAAAATCTGCAGTCGAGACTGCAACCCACTTGGCTGGATACACATGCCGTAGTTCTGGTTTTTGTAGGAATCAAGACTGATTCAACCACCAACCCGTCGTGAAGTTTTACCGCATTTTTAACCGTACCGTCCGCACTGCGCTGCATTTGATCGACCTTGATGTGGTTGATGACAAAATTATCTTCAAGCATCTGCCTGGTTGCCAAGGACACATTGGTCATGTCTTCAAAACTATGTGCACTTTTTTTCCAGAGCCACTCATACACTTGATTGCCCCGAAAGGGCTTATCACCGTTCTTTATAAAAAAATCGCGCAACTGGGCTTTGGTCAATGCACGTACGTCTCTCTTCTTGATATCCATAAGTTTACAAAGTTAATTAAACGATTAGCGATTGCTTATTGCTGATTGAAATAATTTCAAATCACCATATCAAATGATCGGAATAAAAAAAGCCTTAATAGAACATAAGGCTTTTTAAATAATTTATGTGAAGTCAATTATATAATTAACATCGCATCACCGTAGGTATAAAAACGATACTTCTCCTTTACGGCTTCTTCATAAGCTCGCTTCACAAAATCATGACCTGCAAAAGCAGAAGTCATCATCAATAAAGTGGACTTAGGTGTATGGAAATTAGTAATCATACTGTTAGCGATACTAAACTCGTAAGGTGGAAAAATGAATTTATTGGTCCATCCTGAAAACTCATTTAAGGTGCCACTAGAAGATACCGAACTTTCTATGGTACGCATTGCTGTTGTGCCCACCGCGCAAATCCTTCTTTTCTCTTTAATACCACGGTTGATAATATCGGTAGCTTGTTTATTGATAATGATTTCCTCACTATCCATTTTGTGCTTTGACAAATCTTCTACCTCAACTGGGTTGAATGTACCCAATCCCACGTGAAGTGTTACTTCTGGTAAATGAACGCCTTTAATCTCCAAACGTTTCAATAAATGTTTAGAAAAATGAAGTCCGGCGGTAGGTGCTGCAACAGCGCCTTCATTTTTTGCAAAAATAGTTTGGTAACGCTCTGCATCTTCTGGTTCAACGTCTCTTTGAATGTATTTTGGTAATGGAGTTTCTCCTAACTCAGTTAGTTTTCTTCTGAATTCGGTATAAGACCCATCGTACAAGAAACGAAGTGTACGACCTCTAGACGTTGTATTATCTATAACCTCAGCAACTAATTTTTCATCTTCGCCAAAATACAGCTTGTTACCAATTCTTATTTTTCTTGCAGGGTCTACTAAAACATCCCAAAGACGTTGGTCTTCGTTAAGTTCTCTCAATAAAAACACCTCTATTCTAGCTCCTGTTTTTTCCTTGTTTCCAAAAAGTCTCGCCGGAAATACCTTGGTATTGTTGAGAATCATAATGTCATCCTCATTAAAATAATCAATAACATCTTTAAACACTTTGTGCTCGATGGTTTGATTTTTTCTGTCCAATACCATTAATCGCGACTCATCTCTAATGTCTGAAGGTCGCTCTGCCAACAATTCGTCTGGAAGTTTAAAACTGAAGTGTGATAATTTCATGTGTCTATTTTTATTGTTTTTTAATGGTTCCCGATTCCGAAGGTTCGGGACGGGACTGTTCGCTTTTAGTCATTCTGATGAATGTGATAAAGCTCACAATATGCTCGTTTACTATATTGTTACTATTTTTTAAGTCTGCAAATATACAATCTCAAAGTAGGGGTTGTCAAGTAAATGGGCTTATTTTATTGAGAAATTTTGAAACCGAGTGTTTTTAAGTCGTTCCAAAAGGTGGGATATGATTTAGAAACCACATTGGCGTGCTCTATCTGGAGCGGAATTTTTAATGCCAAAGGTGCAAATGCCATTGCCATTCTGTGGTCATTGTAAGTGGCTATGCTTACGTTTTTATTTAATACTGCATGAGCTTCCAAACTTAGCGTATCTTCTGAAGTGCTAATAGTTCCGCCTAATTTATAAATTTCATTTTTTAGGGCCTCCAACCTATCGGTCTCCTTAATCTTGAGAGTATGCAGACCTGTTAACTCGCAAGGCTTGCCTAACCCTAAACAGGTCACGGCGATGGTCTGTGCAATGTCTGGTGCTTTGTTTAAATCTAAATAAACGGTATTCTTTTTTACTTCGGAAATTTTCTTTAACTGAATACTTCCCTCGGAAAAGACCGTGTCCACTCCAAATTGCTTATAAATTTCAGCAAGAACGGCATCGCCTTGTAAAGAATCCTGCTTATAGGATGCTAATTGAATTTCTGTTCCGACGGGACTCAAACTGACAATGCTATAAAAATAAGAGGCAGATGACCAATCTGACTCAACGATTAAAGTCTTAGGTTTTAGAGATAAGTTTTGCGGCTGAATTTTTATTACATCCCCATTGAAATTGGATTCTATTCCTATTTCATTAAGAAGCCCCAAAGTCATGTTAATATAAGGCAGCGATGTAATTTCACCTTTTAAGGTAAGTTCAAGTCCGTTTTCAAGCTTTGGTGCAATTAACAATAATGCAGAAATGTACTGGCTGCTCACATTGGCATTTAAGGATATCTTGTTTTTTATAAGTTTTTTACCTTTTATTTTTAAGGGCGGACAACCTTCTGTTTCCAAATAAGAAATTTCGGCACCTAACTCTGATAAGGCTTTGACCAATATTTCAATTGGACGTTGTTTCATTCTTTCAGAACCCGTTAAAATAACCTCACGATCTTCCTTTGATGCAAAATAAGCGGTCAAGAAACGCATGGCGGTACCAGCATGATGAATGTCAATAATGGGGTCATTGCTGGTTAGGGCAAGTTCCATAACCCTAGAATCGTCTGAGTTTGAAACATTATCAACTTCTAATTCTGGAAACTGGGCTTTTAACAATAGTAAACGGTTAGATTCACTTTTGGAGCCAGTTACGGTAATTTCTGAACTTTTTTGAATCGTAGATTTATGAAGTGTGACAGTCATTTATTGAGGAATAATAAAAACGTAAAAATAAGACAACTTACTTTAACTTTTGATTATTATGGTGCCTATCGTGATCGCGTTTGGTTTTCTTATCTAACTTTTTATCAAAGGCCTCTTGAAGATCAATACCCGTTTGATTTGCCAGACAAAGCACAACGAACATGACGTCTGCCAACTCTTCGCCAAGGTCTTTGCCTTTATCGCTTTCCTTCTCGCTCTGTTCACCGTAACGACGAGCTATAATTCTGGCAACCTCACCAACCTCTTCGGTAAGTTGTGCCATATTGGTTAGCTCATTAAAATAGCGAACACCGTGTTGCTTAATCCAATTATCTACGGCTTGTTGTGCGTTTTCAATTTGCATAATTTAGACTTTTTTTAGTACGATTTGCTCGCTTTGTTTTTCAATTACAACAGAATAGAATTCCTTAAAAGCCGGATAATCATCTGCTAAAATAAGGGAAGTTTTTAAATCCAGATCAATAATTAACTGAATGAAATTTTCGTTTTGGCTAATGATATAAGAATAGTACCCAGTGCCTTGATTAAAATCTAGACGCACGTCTTCGGGGATTGTTTCAACCTCATAACCTTCTGGCAATTGAATATTGATTTTATAAGTATCAGAAAACGGATAATTCAAATCAATTGGAAGACGTCTTGAATTAGATTTAAATGGGTTTTCTTCATCAGCAAGAAACAGCATCGGAGAAAAGTATAAGTTAGTTCCAATTTCATTGATTCCTTCGGCATAAGAATAAGCGTATGTAATGTCAACAGGAGATGCTATGTTCTCGGCATTTTTAATGTTCATCTCAGAAACAACCAAACCTCCTTTATCTTTCTCTAAGCTTTTTCTGAAATTTTCAGTATTAGCAATGCCATGTTTCTCTCGATAACCCTTGGCCACGTAATCTTGTTTTCTGCATCGCACCTTACCTTCTGCGGTGAGTTCTGGCGTAATAACCACCTGAACCATGCTAGTTTCATTAGATACAAAATTTGGCTGCAAATCAACCCATGTTGAACTACCTCCCTCTCTAATAACGCGACCTTGCCAATTCAAATCACGGTTAGGTAAGGTATTGAAACTACTGTAAAGATCTGTGGCATCTAACATCATATTCAAATCTTCATTTTCAACAAGGCATATCACGGAGTTGAACCCGTTTCGGGTAGGGAACAACGGAATGCCGTTATTTTTGGTGCTAATTAAAACAGGGTTTGCTTCAACTCCAGCATAACGCAACATGGCTACGAGCATTAAATTAATATCGGCGACATTGCCAGACCCGTCCTTATACGCCTTTTTTACACCTACTTCAGTGGTGTAACCGTAATAGTCATTCCATTTCACTTTAGTTTTAACATGATTGAATATAATGGCTATTTTTTGTTCTAAATCCGTAACGTCTGCTAATAATAGGTCTAGTTCGGTTTCATAATAGTTAGACTTATTTAACTGATTGCCAAAGTCCGGGTTATTATATATATTCTTGGTCACTGTCTCCCAGTCTGTAGCCAATGATTTGTAAGGCTCGTTTGGATATCTGATTGAGGTTAACTCTAGCGAAAGTTTGGATCTGTAATTGTCTAAATACCCTACATAAGGTTCATTCTCAATTGCTGGAATATGCTGTTCGTGACTGGTTATAATATCTTCTTGAAAGGTCAGTTTTGAATTTGAAAAGGTTGATTGCGAAACCACTTTACCTGATCTTTGCTTGCTGCTTATTGTTAAAGTTCTATTGTTTCTACTAAAATCCAACTGAGGTACATAAATAGCCCTTGGGTTAAATAATCTATTATAAACGAAATATTCTGGAGTAACAATCTTTAAATCAAACTCATTGATAGGGATGGTATATTGAAACTCAACATCATCAATTGCTAAAAATGGTGATTTGATATCATACGTATATTCTATAACACATCCCACCTTTATATTTGGCATTGTAAAAGACTTTATCTTCCAGTATTTATTTGTCTCTTCTGAAAAAATACCGTCCTTTCTCAATTTATCTTTTTCAACCTTTCCATCAATATAATTATAGGTATAAGCCTTTATCGATTGAAGACTCTCACTTTTTGCATTAGATTCATCATAAAGTCTTATGCGTTTTGTAGCCCAATCAAAGCCCTCTTTGGTATATATTTTTATACGTTCGTGCACCGTTCTGACCTGCATGAAGCCCTCATCTTTCTGAAAAACAAACCCGATATTTTCATTTTTGTAGAGTACCGTTGCATTAGCAGATGAATCTAACGGGTTAACGGATTGTAAAACCTCTTCTTCAGATACCTTTCCGAATTTAAAATTTTGGGCTTTTGAGCTAAATACTGTTAGAACGAGAATAACAATTAATGCGTTTTTCATATTAAGATTTTGAGATTAAAACTATTTTATTTTTATCGTATTTAACCACTTTGGCAAGAAAATCCCGAAAGTCATTATAATCAGTTCTGGTATAGTATCCTTTATTCAAAATAAAAGTTCTCTTATAGCTAATTTTTTGATTTGTAAGTTTTTCAATTGAAAATTCATAGGTCCCAAATTGGTTTTCCAGCTTTAAATTTTCGGGCATAGCCTCAATACTGAGACCGTCTTGGATATGTATTACAAATTCATCCTGATCTTTAAAACCGCGGTCTATTTCAAAATCCATGGTTCTGTTCTTATATCTCGAAGGAACTTGTTCAAACCTATTGAAAAGGTTGGGTTGAAACAATATTCTCCTGCCGCTCTTAGCTCCGAATTTTGAGGATGACACTTCGAGGTTTTCAGTAAAAATCACAGCGTCTTTATCATTATTAAAACTAATATTATCTAAGGAGATGTTGTTTAAATAACTCCAATACTGCTTATAATGTAGTTTTTGATCTTTTTCCTGTTCAAATTGAATGCCCTCGTGAATGGCATATTGGTAACCTTTAGTCTCAATTTCTACGTTACTGGTAAATGAGCCATCGACCTTGATGTTTATAGTTGCACTTGTGGTCTGTAGATTATCCTCTGTTTTATAGACCGTGGTATGCACAATCTTACCGCCTTCAGGAGTTATAAGTAAGGCGTCTCGATCATCTGTAAACCCTGCAATAAAGCCGAAGGGATTGGTTTGACTTGTACATTCTAGCCAAACTCCTTCATTCTCATCTGGTACAAACATGACGGCATGGTTACCTTCTGTTGCTGAAAAATCAGCATCCATATTTACAATATCCCTACCTCCATAAATAACAGCATAATGAGCCTCAACGCCCACCTCCTTTAGCAGAGCTTTGGTATAATTTGACAACCCCTTACAGTCGGCATATCCCAGACGGTCAACATCGCTTGCAAGCATCGGTTTCCAACCACCAATACCGACTTGTACACTTATGTAGCGTGTTTTATCTTGAACATAATTATATACAATTTTCGCTTTTTCCCGATTTGTGGTGGCATTTTTGGTTAACGCCTTAATTTCAGCCTTTACAGTTTCAGGTAATTCATCGGTACCCATTAATAAGCGATCGTGAATCCATTTTCCAAAATCGGACCAGTTATTGTTTTCGCCATCGACACCTTCCATTTCAAATTGCGTTAATGCCACTTTTAAAAATGGTGCGTAGTTTTTAAAACTCGGGCTGTATTCTTCTGGTTTTAAAGCGAGCAAATTCTCGGCCTTGTAATGGTAATCGGTCTGCTTTTCTATATTGAATCCCTCGAAGTTATCTGTTTTTATCTTGACTTTTAATTCGGTCTCGTTGGTAATTTTATATTCGGCAAATTCGGTACTGGCATAAAAACCCTCAATAGGTCTCCAACCAGGGAAAAAAGCGGTGGAGCGATAGGTCACTTCAGTTTCTAATAAGAGCGTATAGGGGTAAGCAGTAGGTGTGTAATTTAAATATTTTAATCGACTGTCTGAATACAAAGTGCCATTACTAACAGCGCTCACATCCTCAAAATCATTTTTTCTGATTTTTTTTATCTCCTCCCCGTGTTTATCGTAAACTCTAGCTTCAAGTTTAGAAATAGTTACATTGTCATCATAGTGAACCAAGGTACCTTCTTTTGAAGTACCTTCTTTATTATAAATGGTAACCACCCGGGTATTTTTGAACTCCAACTTATTATAATCCTTGATTTCGATATCAATTTTATCGTAGCGTATCACAGCGTTAGCATTGAGTCTAAGTTGTAAGGGCACTGTATTAGCCTCAAATAAGGATTTATCTTGGGAAAATGTGCAAATAGGAAAAAGCACAACAAAAAGAAATGTAGTTAATTTTAGTAGCATAGCTTGGGGCTTCTCAATTACGTTAGGAATAATTGAGAACTTAAATATAGAAAAAAAGATTTATGTCTTCAACTTAGAATCCATAATAATTGTGACGGGCCCATCATTGACCAATTCAACTTGCATGTCTGCGCCAAATTTTCCGGTTTGAACAGGCTTGCCCAAATCAATTTCCATTTGTTTGATGAACGCTTGATATAGCGGAATAGCGACTTCTGCTTTGGCGGCAAGATTATAGCTTGGCCGATGCCCTTTTTTTACATTGGCATGTAGTGTAAATTGGCTAACTATAATAACCTCTCCTTCAGATTGAAGTATAGAGGCATTCATAACACCATCCTTATCTGGAAAGATGCGGCAATTAACAATTTTGTTGGTCAACCACTTTATATCTTTCATTGAGTCTTCTGAAACAATTCCCAAAAGTATAAGCAGTCCAGATTCAATACTTGCAATTCTATTATTTACTACTGAAACCGATGCGCTAGAAACACGCTGAAGCACGACTTTCATAATTGAGTTATTTTTATAATACTCATCATATTTTAATTAATTGCAATAAAGAAAGAGCAATAAAAAATCTGTAAATACGATATTCTTTGTAAAATTTTAGGTGTCGCATTTTTTTTTATCTTCATCTTCGACTTAATCTTCACCTCACTCCTCCCATATATCCGTACGGTACTGCTCCTCTTCCCCTTCGATAATCTGGAGATAGCTTTTATATCTTGAAGCTGCAATCTCATCACTTTCTAAAGCCTGCTTTACGGCACATTTAGGCTCTTCTATATGTAAGCAATTATTGAATTTACAATCCTGTTTAAGTTCAAAAAACTCTGGAAAGTAGTCTCCAATTTCCTCTTTATCCATATCAACAATACCAAAGCCTTTAATTCCTGGTGTATCAATTATTTTGGCATCAAAGCTTAAATCGAACATTTCTGCAAAAGTGGTGGTGTGCTGGCCTTGACTGTGCTGCTCTGATATTTTTTTAGTTTTTAAATCTAAAGTTGGTTCAATTGCATTGACCAGCGTCGATTTACCAACCCCAGAATGGCCTGCAAACATACTCACTTTTTTTTCCATCAATGCTTTCACCTTATCGACATTTTTGCCGTTTTCAGCAGAAATGCCAATACACTCATAGCCTATCTTTCGATATATGTGGGCTAGATATCTAACCTCATCTAGTACTTCTTGGCTATAAGTATCGATTTTGTTGAAAAGTAATATAGTCTTAACGGAATACGCTTCAGCAGTAACCAAAAAGCGATCTATAAAGGTTGTAAAAGTTGGCGGATTATCAATAGTGACCAATAAGAATACTTGGTCAATATTGGCAGCAATAATATGGGTCTGTTTTGATAAGTTAACCGATTTACGAACGATGTAATTTTTGCGGTCGTGAATATGATCGATAACACCTGTAACCACATCATTGGTGGTTTCCAACTCAAAATTTACATAGTCTCCAACAGCAATTGGATTGGTACTTTTAATTCCCTGAAGTCGGAATTTTCCCTTAATTCTGCACTGATAGCTCGCTCCAAGTTCAGTCATCACGGTGTACCAACTACCGGTAGATTTATAAACGATTCCTGTCATTCACTAGATTTGAGACAAATTAACGATTTTTTTAATTAGGAAATAATTTAACTTCGTCATAATAATTGATTTATAAACTAAACTACAAACCAATGAAAAACAGTTTAATTTTTGCAGCGCTTGCCATAACTTCAGTTATGCTGAACGCTCAGGTAGAATTTAAGGTCATTACGAGTATTGAGTCTATTGTACCAAACGGTTTGGGACGTTCAAGAATGGTCTCATCAAATGAAGACCGTGATTACAAAGAATTCACTTCTGAACAGACCGAAGACGACAACTCCCGAAACAAATCTGATCGTGGTGATATCAGAGTCAAAAATTTTGAGGAAACCAAATTGCTCAATTTTTATAATTTAGGCGGCATCCGTTTTCAAAATATCGTAGCAAATGATGCTGTTATTACATCAAAAATCAACACCATGGTTGCCGAAGGTTGGGATTTGGCATTTGTTACCAGCGCCGTTGAAAGTGATAGCGGTACAAACGATGGCCAAGGTATTTTTATAACCCGCTATATTTTCAAAAGGACAAACAGCTCAAAATTGAGAGGCTAAAAAAATAGGCTATTGAATTTTATTTCAATAGCCTAATTATTATCCATTAATAATTTTCTCCTGATGGTTGATTGATTCTTGATGAATCGCTTTAAAGACTCTAAGAATAAATTCCTCACTCAGATTTTTTTCTTCACCTTGAAGAATCATTTTACCCAAAATCTCATTCCAGCGTTTGGTTTGAAGCACCGCAACATTTTTCGATTTCTTAAGTTCACCAATGCCATCGGCAACCGCCATACGTTTGCCAATCATATCAATCAATTGATGATCAATTACATCAATTTGCGTTCGCATAGTATTGAGTTTGTTATTCCATTCGGCACTTTCGGCAGTTTCTTTTTTGATTTTTAAATCTTTGGTAAACTGAATTAAGGTCTCTGGTGTAATTTGCTGCGCAGCATCACTCCAGGCATTATCTGGATCGTGATGTGTCTCAACCATCAAGCCGTCATAATTAAGGTCTAAAGCCGTTTGGCACAGATCAAAAATAATATCCCTGCGACCCGCAATATGAGAAGGGTCTAAAATTAATGGTAAATCTGGAAAACGATTTTGAAGATCAACGGCAATCTGCCATTCGGGATTGTTACGATATCTCGTTTTTTCATAAGTGGAAAAACCTCTGTGAATTACACCTAAATTTTTGACATCAGCCGTATAGAAACGCTCAACAGCTCCAAGCCACAATGCCAAATCTGGATTTACGGGGTTTTTAATCAACACCGTTTTATCTGTTCCTTTTAAGGCATCTGCAATATCCTGAACAATAAATGGACTTACAGTAGTTCGTGCACCAATCCATAAAATATCAACATCGTGCTTGAGGGCTAAATCCACATGATTGGCGTTTGCAACCTCAGTGGTCGTCATCATACCGGTTTCGGCCTTGGCTTTTTGCAACCATTTTAGACCTAAGGCACCAACACCCTCAAAATTACCAGGACGCGTTCTTGGCTTCCAGATTCCTGCTCTTAACACCGTGGCATCACTATCTTTTAATTGATGGGCGATTTTGAGCACCTGTTCTTCAGTTTCTGCACTACATGGTCCTGCGATTACCAAAGGATGATCTAATCCAAATGCATCTAACCAGTTTCTTAATTCTTTCTTGTTTTCCATGACTTAATTAAATTTTCAAATTCCAAAGACTAAATTCCAAAATTCTGAAAAATTAAGATTTACTCTATTTTTCCTTCCTTTGCACTCGGCCTTAATTTTATTATCTATTTTCTTTTTTCTAGAAATCAAATCTTGATACCAAAACAAACCTTTTATGATTTAGTTCTTAGAATTTGATTTATTATTTATTGTATTCCTTTTAATATATCTTTTATGTGATTGGCATCTTCCATCGATTTATAAATTTCATCAAAATCATCAGCTTCCATTGCGCTTTTGAATTGTTTTAGGTTATTGATGTATTCATCTAAAGTTTCAATAACATTTGCTCTGTTCTGTCTAAAAATGGGCGTCCACATCTTAGGTGAACTTTTTGCAAGGCGCACCGTACTTTCAAATCCGCTGCCTGCCATATCAAAAATATCACGTTCATTCTTTTCCTTTTCTATCACTGTTTTTCCCAACATAAATGAACTAATGTGCGATAAATGTGACACATAAGCAATGTGCTTATCGTGAGCTTCGGGATTCATATACCGAATGCGCATTTCCAAATCTGAAAACAGTTGCAATGCTATTTCCTGTAATTTGAATGCCGTTTTTTCTACCTCACAGATAATATTTGTTTTTTTCTGAAACAAACCCGAAACGGCAGCTGCTGGTCCTGAAAATTCAGTTCCTGCAATGGGGTGCGCCGCTAGAAAATTGCGTCTATTACCATGGTTTTTTACAGCATCGCAAATGGGCTGTTTTGTTGAACCCACATCGATGACCAAAGTATCACCTCCAATGGCATCTAATATTTTGGGCAATTCTACTACCGCAATATCCACAGGCACCGAAAGGATTACTAAATTAGCACCTTTCAAATCTGAATACAGTGCTGACTCTTGTATGATACCAAGTTGTTTCGCTTTACTAAGGTGATCGTTATTAATGTCTATCCCAAAAATTTGCGAATCGGCATACTTCGTCTTGATATCCATAGCTAGACTACCGCCAATCAATCCTATCCCGATGATGTAAACCTTTTTCATATTTATTTTCCGTTTTCACGGAGATTTCTTTTATTTCTAATTTCTGAAGCTATCCACAAACTCAATTCTAATTCAATCTAGACAATGCTTCCTCCAAAATTTCTGAATTGGCACAAAGCGAAATACGAATATATCCTTTGCCATTAGTTCCAAAAATAGTTCCCGGTGTAATAAAAATAGAGCGCTTTTTCAATATCAAATCAATATATTCCTCAGCATCAATATAGTCTGGCAATTTAGCCCAAACGAATAATCCGGTTGCATTTTTATCGTAAGTGCATTTGAGCTTATCGGCTATTTTCCAAACAATTTTACGTCGTTCGGCATAAACATCATTTAAACTTGCGAACCAGACATCTGAGCAACCCAAAGCCTCAATCGCCCCTTTTTGAATACCAAATAACATACCCGAATCCATATTACTCTTTACTTTTAACACGGCATCTATCAACCTTCGTTTTCCCAATACCATGCCTACTCGCCAACCTGCCATGTTAAATGTCTTACTTAAGGAATTTAACTCTAAACATACGTTTTTAGCTCCCTTTACTTTCAAAATACTACGAGGATAAGGGTTGAGAATAAAACTGTACGGATTATCATTGACCACCAATATATCATGCCGTTTTGCAAACCTTATCAAATCATCAAATAGCTTATTTGTAGCCATAGCTCCTGTTGGCATGTGCGGATAGTTTACCCACATTATCTTGACTTTAGAAAGATCTAATTTTTCCAATTCTAAAAAATCGGGATGCCAATTATTTTTTTCAGTTAGACTGTAAAATATAGGTTTTGCGCCTATTAATTTAGTAACAGCTGAATAGGTAGGATAACCAGGATTTGGAATTAATGCCTCATCACCCGGATTTAAAAATGCCATGGAAATATGCATAATTCCTTCCTTACTCCCGGTAAGCGGCAAAATACCCACCTCGGGATTTAGGAACACATCAAAATTATCTTTGTAAAATTTGGCGATAGCTTTTCTCAGCTCTGGGATACCCTTGTAACTCTGGTATTTGTGCGCTACAGGGTCTTCAAAAGTCCCAACTAGAGCATTGAGTACGCGCTCTGGCGGTTGCATATCTGGGCTACCAATGCCCAGATTAATAATTGGCCTACCTTGGGATTTAAGCTTGGCGACCTGTCTTAATTTCTTTGAGAAATAATACTCTTCAACGTCTTGCAATCTATCGGCCAGTTCTATCATAAATGCGCATTTTTATAAATTCCCAAAAGTTTAAAATCCTGAGCCATTAACGTTACGATTGCTTTTGCCTTTTCAAAATTTTGAATTTTATCAAAAGTAACATCAACAAAAAAAGCATACTTCCATGGTGTCTCAACTTTTGGAAGTGATTGTATCTTGGTTAGGTTTAGCTGGCAGTCACTTAAAACGTTTAAAACCGCAGCCAAGCTTCCGCGTTTATGGTCTAGTTCAAATTTTAGGGATGCTTTGTTAATTTTATCCTCGATAATCTCGGAATCAGGGCGTTTTAAAATCACAAAACGGGTCTCGTTGTGTTTTATGGTCTGAATGCTTTCGGCCAAAATTTCGAGTTCAAATAGTTCAGAAGCCAAACGAGATGCGATAGCTGCCACGTGGATCAATTGTTTTTTCTGAATGCGCCTTGCAACTTCTGCAGTGTCTCTATCCTCAATAAGCTTGATATGAGGGTAGTTTTTGAAAAATGCCTTGCACTGCAACAAAGCCATTGGATGAGAATACACCTCTTTAATATCTGATAAGTTTTGATTTGGTAAGGCCATTAAGTGATGTTGGATATCGAGATAATGTTCGCCAACAATCTGTAAATTATGGGTATCGATTAAGGCATAATTTGGTATAATAGAACCAACAATCGAATTTTCCAAAGCCATAATGGCAAAGTCGCAAGTGCCATCAATGAGAAACTCTACAGTGCCATCAAATGATAGACATTCCTTGACATCAATTCCATCTCCAAAATATTGCTTAGATACAATATGATGAAAAGAGCCTTTGACGCCCTGTATGGAAACAGTTTGCCGAAGTGTGTCTTCTTGTTTTGTTTTATTGTGTGCCGTATTTTGCATGTTCTAAAAAAAAAAGTCTCGATATATATATCGAGACTTTTATTATATGTTTATGTGAATTTTTACACCATACAAGTCTCGTTCTCTTTGCTAAAAAAGAAATAAAACCAGTTATAAAATATAGTGCTATTCAAAATCATTTGACCAATTGAATTGCTAAAGTAACTATATTTTTGGCAAAACAAAATACAATGGGTTTATTTTTAAAGAAAAAATGGCGATAAGAACTATCGGTGCGTTTTATTATTATTTTTGAGTCAAATATTTCAGCATGTCTATTAAGGTCGAAAATATCTCTAAACTATATGGCGAACAACGCGCTTTGGATACTATTTCTTTTTCAGTTGAAAAAGGAGAAATCGTCGGGTTTTTAGGTCCAAACGGTGCGGGGAAATCCACATTGATGAAAATATTGACGAGCTATATCTCTGCTTCGGAAGGCCATGCCATTGTTAACGGGCATGACGTTGTCACTCAAAAACAAGCAGTACAAAAAAGCGTTGGCTATTTGCCCGAACATAATCCACTGTATCTCGAAATGTTTGTTCGGGAATATCTTCAGTTCAATGCCGGGATTTACAAAATTCCAAAATCTAGAATTGAGGAGGTAATTACTTTAACTGGATTAACTCCTGAGGCACACAAAAAAATAGAACAATTATCAAAAGGCTACCGGCAACGTGTGGGGCTTGCAACTGCCCTACTCCACAATCCTGAAGTTTTGATTTTAGATGAACCAACCACAGGATTAGACCCTAATCAGCTTATTGACATCAGGCATTTAATTAAAAATGTTGGCCAGGACAAAACGGTTTTTCTCTCTACACATATTATGCAAGAAGTTGAGGCCATTTGTGACCGTGTCATCATTATCAGCAAAGGAAAAATAGTTGCCGATAAAAAATTGAAAGATCTGCGAGATGATAAAGAACAAATCGTTGTGGTAGAGTTTGATTACCGCGTGGAAGATGTGTTTCTTCTGAAACTTCCCAACGCCAAATTCGTTAAAAATACTAGTGGTTTCATTTATGAAATCACGTTTTCAACTTCGGAAGATATGCGTTCGCACGTGTTTGATTTCGCGCACGACAATAAACTGAAAATCCTTCAGCTCAACCAGAAAAATGCAAGTTTAGAAAGTTTGTTTCAGGAATTGACAGCTCAGTAGGCAGTCTTAAGATTGCAGTATTTATTTTATTTTTTGTACTAGGTGAGTAGGAATTGTGGCTAGGTTGTAAATTGAATTGTATGTCTTAACCATGAACTAAAACGCCTATTCCCCGTCTTCCAGTCTCGGTCTTCTGTCCTTTTCTCGTTCAATCTTCGAAAATCAGATGCCCGGTATAAAAAGTCTCCACATCAACAGTTGGCGGTGTATTGACCAAAATAACGTTACCGGTCCCTCTTATTTCGCCAGTTAGAGATTGTTGTGCATTAATAATCATATCATTACTACTGCGCTGAAAAATAGTAACATCCTGGGCGATGAAGTTTCGTCCTTCAAAACGGGCATCTCCTGAGAAAAACCCTAATCTGACATTATTTGCCTGACCTGTAATATAAATACTGGACAAATTATTTACCACAACACTAAATGATTCACAATCAATATCAACCCGAAAGTCGCCGTCGGTGTGAAAGGAATCTTCTTCCATAGCATCCTCAGATATAAGTTGAAGGCTATCATAACTTAAAACACCTTCGCTCCTAACCGCCAATCCAGAACTGTTTCTAATGCTGGTCAAATTTGGGGCGCTTACAAATACTTTGGTAATACCGTAATCGCGAGTAAGGTTACAAGCATTATTATTATACAATTTGAGCCGTCCATCTTCAACTATAACATCCACATCGGGCATCAAATATTCGCCTGTTTGAACGGTTACTTTTTGCGTTGGCGCATCAGTTACGATGAGTTCGATTCGCTCAAAAACCGTGATTTCGGTAAATGGAGCGACCTCAAAATCTTTTTCAATAATATCACCAGCATTCTGAAAACAATTGGGAACGTTTTCGCCGTTACAGGAAAATAACAGAATAGATATTAGAATGTATGTTATGTGTTTCATTTGTATTTCACCATCTTATTTTCAGATTGGTCTTAAAGTGCTCAGTTTTTGATTTTTCCGAAGTACAATTTTAATTAATGCTATGTACTCTAAAATTTATCCTCTTTTCTCATAAACGCACCCCAAACCCAAACTCAACAGCCTCGGCCTTTGCGCCGTGACTTTTAAGCGTTAAAGCACCAAAAAATTTATCACCAAAATAGCGTTTTAAACCAATTCTGTTATAAACACGACCTTCAAAATCATAATCGTAATATACGTAATAGCCCAATTGGGTTATGAATGACATTTTATTGATAAATAATTCATGACCAACAAAAATACCGAGACGTCTCCAATCTTCATCACCGCTCACATCCAATTCTGGGAATGCCACGGAATAATAGTATATCAATTCTTTTAGGAATTCAGCGAAAAATACATCTGTCCCAATTTGTAACGCACTTTTTCTATTGATGCGCTTATCGGCATAAAATGAAAAATTATAAAACGGATATTGTCCTGTCCCAATCACATCACTTTCGTTGATACCTGTTCTAAAAGCAAGATTGTACTTGATGGGTTCTGTGAATTTTTTTACTTCGGAAGACGGTATATATTCAGGCTCATTTTCATGATTGAACAAATAATTTGCGCCAACATTAAACACAAATGTATTAGTAGAATTATTAGGTGCCTTAACATTAGCATTGGAGTAATGAATTACTGAAATACCCGCATGAAGTCCAAACCCTTTGTAAATATTCTCCTTTTTGTAATTAAACATCAAATAGGTCGTACTCAACAAATCTGATCCGTAGGCATTATTGATAAAATTATCTTCTTTGTCATAGGGATTTGTCGCATAGGCTATCCCTTGACCGATTCTAAGATTCAAGTTTCGCTTAAAAAAGTAAAAATTGAAATGGGCATAAAGACTGTAATTTTCGCCTAAATACTGGTTTTTCATATCCTGATGGATAAACGAAAAACCCCAGTCTGGGTAATTATAACGGCTTTCCCAATCCTTAAATCCGTAGGTTTTTTTATTATAGCTCAATATCAAACCCGTAGGATGGTCGGTAATCAAATGCGAAATATCGGGATTGTGCTCTAATATTGTCCCGTAGAAATAACTGGCATCTACATTGAATAAATTGGGGTCTTCTTCTTGAGAAAACATCAAAATGGGGAACAAACAGAAAACACCAATAAGTATGCGATTCATTAAATTTTGATAAGCCACAAATGTAACAGAATTTTCAAAACACCTGCTCTGCTACAGCTTTTATATTATCACTTTTCCCCATAGAATAATAGTGCAGCACAGGAATTCCTGCTGCCTGCAATTCTTTGGATTGTTCAATGCACCATTCCACTCCTACTTGTCTAACCTGTGTATTGTCTTTACACTTTAAAACGTCGCTTATGAGAGCCTCGGGTAAATCGACATGAAAGCGATGTGGTAACATATTCAACTGCTTTTTGGTGGAAATTGGTTTCAATCCCGGAATTATTGGAATGGTAATCCCTTCTTTTCGGCAGGTATCCACAAATTGAAAAAATTTCTTGTTATCAAAAAACATCTGCGTCACTATGTATTCTGCACCATTTTTAATTTTCTTTTTTAGAAAATGCAAATCACTTTCCATATTTGGTGCTTCCATATGTTTTTCGGGATAGGCCGCAACACCTACACAAAATTTGGTTTCGCAACAATTTTCAAGTTCAGCATGAAGGTAAACACCTTTGTTCATGTCTGAAATTTGTGCCACTAAATCGGTCGCATATGCGTGTCCATCCTTTTCAGGCTTAAAGTAAGTTTCGTTTTTTACGGCATCGCCCCGAAGTGCCACAACGTTTTCAATCCCTAAAAAATCGAGGTCTATCAAAAAATTCTCGGTGTCCTCCCTTGTAAATCCGCCACAGAGAATATGTGGAATCGCATCAACCTCATATCTGTTCTGTATGGCCGCACATATCCCAACCGTACCAGGACGTTTTTTTACGACTTGCCTCTTAAGCAGCCCATTCTCCAGTTCCTTATAAATGTATTCCTCACGGTGGTAGGTTACATCAATAAACGGTGGTTTAAATTCCATTAAAGGATCAATGTTATCAAAAATAGATTTTATATCCTGGCCTTTTAACGGTGGCAAAATTTCAAAAGAGAATTGTGTTGTACCGTTAGCTTTTTTTATATGTTCTGTTACTTTCATTCCCCCTAAGTCCCCCTGAGGGGGATTTTTGATGTTAGATACTTATTAAAATTCGTTTTATATTTTGATGGATTGTTTTATATCACAGCAGCGCCTTCGCATTGGAAAGTTTAAGATGGACTTTAGAATTGGCATTAGTCTGCTAAATTTGGATTCAACCATTTTTCAGCTTCTTCGTTTGAAATCCCTCGTCGTTTTGCATAATCCTTTAACTGGTCTTCTGTTATTTTGCCCAAACCAAAATATTTAGCTTCAGGATTAGCAAAATAATAACCGCTCACACTTGCTGCGGGCCACATGGCTAAGCTTTCCGTCAATTTTACACCAATGCGCTCTTCAACTTTTAAAAGTTTCCAAATAGTAGTTTTTTCCAAATGGTCTGGGCAAGCGGGATATCCTGGTGCCGGGCGAATACCTTTATAATTTTCTTTTATGAGGTCTGTGTTGCTCAGCGTTTCTTCCTTAGCGTAACCCCAATATTTTGTTCTTACCGCTTTATGTAAATATTCTGCGAACGCTTCCGCCAATCGATCTGCCAATGCTTTTATCATGATAGAATTGTAATCGTCATGATTCGCTTCAAATTGTTGTGCCAATTCTTGTGTTCCGAAACCTGTAGATACGCAAAAAACCCCCATATAATCTTGAATCCCGGAATCTTTTGGTGCTATAAAATCGGCTAAGCCTATATTTGGAACCCCTTCTCTTTTTTTCAGTTGTTGACGAAGGCTCAGAAATTTGAGGCTTTCTCCAACTTGATTAGCCTCAACTATTTCTATATCGTCATCATTAACTGTGTTCGCAGGAAATAAACCAAACACCGCTTTGGCTTTCAATAGTTTTTCATCAAAAATGCGCTTCAATAATTCTTGTGCATCTGCAAATAAATCCGTGGCCTGTTCGCCAACGATGTCATCTGTCAAAATATCTGGATATTTTCCGTGTAAATCCCAACTTCTAAAAAACGGACTCCAATCAATGTATTCTTCTAGTTTCGTAATATCTAAATCTTCAAGGACTTCAATTCCTAAATGTTCGGGTTTTGTGATTTCCGAAGTCTTCCAATCAATTTGAAACTTATTCTTTCGGGCTGCTTCAATCGTGATGTAATCTTTCTGTTTCCCGCGATTTAAAAACTGTTCCCTAAACTTATCGTATTCTTCCCGAATCTGTTCTTTATAAACCTTACTGTCTTTTTTAAGCAAATCACCAACTACCGTAACTGCTCTTGAAGCGTCATTAATATGAACTACAGTATGGCTATAATTGGGAGCAATCTTTACAGATGTATGTGCTCTCGAAGTGGTTGCACCACCAATAATCAACGGGATTTTGATATTCTGGCGTTCCAAAGATTTTGAAACATAGACCATTTCATCCAATGACGGTGTTATCAATCCGCTTAATCCTATAATGTCAACCTGCTCCCTGATAGCGGTTTCTACAATTTTTTCTGGTGGCACCATCACGCCCAAATCGATAATTTCATAGTTGTTACAACCTAAAACAACGCTCACAATATTTTTGCCGATATCGTGGACATCACCCTTTACAGTTGCCATTAATATTTTTCCTGAAAACTCTTGCTTGCCCTCTTTTTGAGCCTCAATAAACGGTTGTAAATACGCCACCGCTTTTTTCATAACACGTGCTGATTTGACCACTTGCGGCAAAAACATTTTTCCGCTGCCAAACAAATCACCAACCACATTCATCCCAATCATTAAATTCCCTTCAATCACCTCAATGGGTTTTGCGGCTGCAACTCGAGCTTCCTCAACATCTTCAATAATAAATTCATCAATGCCTTTGACTAAAGCATGCGTAATGCGCTCTTGTAATGGATTTTGGCGCCATTCATTTTTATTCGCATTCTGTGCGGACAAGTCTCGACTTGTACCTACGTAAGATTCGGCAAACTCCAATAATTTTTCGGTAGCATCATCGCTTCTATCAAAAAGTACATCTTCAACATGCTGCAATAAATCCTTGGGGATTTCATCATAAATTTCCAACATGGTAGGATTTACAATGCCCAAATTCATGCCGTGTTTTATCGCATGATACAAAAATGCTGAATTTATAGCTTCGCGAACGGTATTATTTCCGCGGAAAGAAAACGACACATTACTCACTCCACCTGAAACATTGGCGTAAGCTAAATTTTCACGAATCCACTTGGTGGCTTTAAAGAAATCCAACGCATTTTTTCGGTGCTCCTCCATACCCGTTGCCACCGGAAAAATATTAGGGTCGAAAATAATATCTTGAGGCGGGAACTTAATATCGTTGACCAATATATCATAAGAGCGCTTGCAAATATCAATACGCCTTTGGTAAGTATCGGCTTGCCCAACCTCATCAAAAGCCATCACAATCACTGCAGCACCGTATCGTTTTACTAGAGTGGCTTGACGTTTAAATTCAGTTTCGCCTTCTTTTAAACTGATGGAATTGACGACCGATTTCCCTTGGACCACCTGCAAACCTGCCTCGATAATATCCCATTTAGAACTATCGATCATCAACGGAATTCTAGCAATATCAGGTTCTGATGCAATCAAATTCAAAAATTTGACCATTGCGAACTTTCCGTCCAGCATGCCCTCATCCATGTTGACATCAAGAATCTGCGCGCCGCCCTCCACTTGGTCTCTAGCCACGGAAAGTGCCTCATCGTACTTATCTTCTTTTATAAGTCTTAAAAATTTTCGGGAACCCGTGACATTGGTACGCTCGCCAACATTCACAAAATTACTTTCGGGTCGCACTTCTAAAGGCTCTAGTCCGGAAAGCGTTAAATATAAGCCCCCTCCAGCCTCACCTGAAATGGGGGCCGTCTTTTTAATAGTACACTCGCCTTCTACCGAATCGGTAGCGGCGTTTGTGGAAGAATCTATACTGTTATTTTCATTCATAAATGAATTCTTATAAAAGACCTTTCAGGTTTTTAAAACCTGAAAGGTCTAAACTCATACGTAAACCTGAATTTTTCTAGGTTTGTGATTTTTTGCAATCTCAGCGATGCATTTGATGTGTTCGGGATTTGTGCCGCAACAACCCCCAATAATATTGATGATTCCTTCTTTAAGATATGATTCTATCAAGATCTTCATTTCTTCAGGGCTTTGGTCATATTCTCCAAAAGCGTTCGGTAAACCTGCATTGGGATGTGCGGAGGTATAAAAATCGGTTTCATTAGACAATCGTCTTAAATACGGTTGTAATTGCTCAGCCCCTAGAGCGCAATTAAACCCAACACTCAATAATGGAATATGGGACACAGACATTAAAAAAGCCTCTACCGTTTGACCTGAAAGGGTGCGACCCGAAGCATCGGTAATCGTCCCAGAAACCATAATCGGGATATCGATTTGGCGTTCATCTTTTACTTCTTCAATAGCAAATAGAGCAGCTTTTGCATTTAAGGTGTCAAAAATAGTTTCCACCAAAAGCACATCCACACCACCATCAATTAAGGCTTCGACTTGCTGTTTATAAGCTTTCCTCAGCTCTTCAAAAGTAACTGCACGATATTCTGGGCGATTAACATCAGGAGACATACTTGCCGTTTTATTGGTTGGACCTATGCTGCCTGCTACAAAACGAGGTTTTTCTGGGTTTGCCTTTGTAAATTCATCAGCAACCCGTTTAGCAATTTTTGCCGATTCAAAATTGAGCTCGTACACCAAATCTTCCATATTATAGTCGGCCATAGCGATGGTGGTACCTGAAAATGTGTTGGTTTCTACAATATCTGCGCCCGCCTCAAAATATTTACGGTGAACGTCTGCAATGGCTTGTGGTTGTGTTAGCGACAATAAATCGTTGTTTCCTTTTAATGAGGTTGGATAGTCTTTGAAACGCTCTCCACGAAAATGATCTTCGGAAAAATTATAGCGCTGTAGCATGGTACCCATCGCGCCGTCAAGCACAAGAATCCTTTTTTGAAGTTGTTCTATTATTTGACTCATATATAATGAAATATCTGTCTTTAATATATACGCTCGAGAGCTTGTTTTAAATCGGCAATCACATCAATCACATTTTCCAAACCTACTGAAATCCTGACCATTCCTCCAGTAATTCCAACTTCCGCAAGTTCTACTTCGCCCAACTTACTGTGCGTCGTTGAAGCTGGATGTGTGACAATAGTTCGGGTATCACCTAAATTTGCAGACAACGAGCACATCTTAAGATGATTTAAAAAATTTCTTCCGGCAGCTACGCCACCTTTTAGTTCAAAAGCCACCACATTGCCCCCTAATTTCATTTGCTTTTTGGCAATTTCATACTGTGGATGCGATTTTAAAAAAGGGTATTTTACCAAAGTTATATTTTTATGGCTTTCGAGATATTCAGCGACCTTTAAAGCGTTTTCGCAGTGCTTATCTACACGCACCGACAAAGTTTCTAAACTTTTAGATAACACCCAAGCATTAAATGATGACAATGCCGGACCTGTATTTCTTGAAAAAAGATAAATCTCTCGAATCAAATTGGCGCGACCCACTGTAACACCTCCCAAAACACGACCTTGGCCGTCAATCAATTTTGTTGCAGAATGGATGACCAAATCGGCACCAAACTCAATGGGTTTCTGTAAATATGGCGTTGCAAAGCAGTTATCAATCACCAATAATAAATTATGCTTTTTGGCAATCTTGCCTAAATGCTCCAAATCCAAAATATCAACTGCAGGATTTGTAGGACTTTCGGCATATAGAATTTTGGTGTTTTTTGTAATTAGTCCAGTAATTGCATCAAGGTCATTCACATTAAAATAGCTCGTAGTAATATTCCATTTTGGAAGAAACTTTGTGAACAGACCATGGGTAGCGCCAAAAACGCTTCGTGCAGAAACAATATGGTCGCCAGCATTTAGTAACGCAGCAAACGTTGAAAACACTGCAGACATTCCTGTTGCAAATGCATAACCTGCTTCAGCTCCTTCCATTTTGCAAATTTTTTCCACAAACTCAGATATATTAGGGTTTGTGTATCTACTATAAACATTACGCTGTTTTTCTTCGGCAAAAGAAGCCCGCATATCTTCGGCATCATCAAAAACAAAACTCGAGGTCAAGTAAATAGGCGTGGAATGCTCCTTAAATTGGGTCCGTTCGTTTTGTGTTCGTATGGCTTCGGTTTCAAAATGTTTCAAATTATGCAGTCTTTAGATTTTCATTTGGTGATGTTTCGAAAGAATCAGATTGATTTTTCAAATTGAATATAGGTTTCAGGAACTTTGCCAATTGATGAAATTCAATTAAAAAAGCGTCGTGACCATGTATGGATTTAATTTCGGAAATGCTCACATTATCTTTGACAGATTTGAGCTCAACATAAGTGCTCCAATTCTCTTCCGATTTAAAAAATAAATCAGAATTTATAGTCACCAAATGAATATTAGATTCAATTTTTGAGGCAACGTCCAAAAAATCTCCACGGTGTTCGGTGATATCGATAGTTCTCAAAATTTGGTTCATCAATTTGTAAGCAGACAATTGAAACCGCTGCTCCAATACATTACCATGATGATTAAGCCAACTTTCTACATTGAATAAATGGTCGTCTTTTTTTGTTCTTCGGAATTTTTGCCTAAACGATTCTGGCGTTCGGTATAATGTCATGGCATGTAACCGCGCATCAAATAAAGGTCTTTGGGAATTATTCAAAATAGAATCTTGGATGTGACAATTAGCGATTACCCAATCTGTAGATTTCCAATCTGTAGCTACCGGAATGAGATTTTCTATAAGTTTGGGACGCAGTGCCGCCAACTCCCAAGCTATACCTCCACCTACTGATCCACCGATTGCGGCGAATACACTTTTAATATTTAAGGCGTGTAAGCCATCGGAAAAGATTTCAGCAATATCAATTGCCGAAAATGCCTTATAATTTTCTATCAGTGAATTTGCCTCTCCTTCAAAACCATTTCCTGGAATATTGAAGGCTAAAATCGTGTACTCATCCGTATCGATGCATTTGTCTTTTCCTATTAAATCTGCCCACCAGCCTTGACTTCCGCAAATATTGGAATTACCGGTTAATGCATGTATAACCAAAACAACAGGTGCCGTATATAATGGCTTTCCGAAGGTTTGATAGGATAGATTTATTGGCGTTTCAAAACCAGATTTAGTTTTAAACTTTTCAATATGAATAGACTCTAATTTCTTCATGTTCATCTACATTTTCAGAATATACACAGCACCCGATATTAAAATTGGATGCTGTGCTAATCCTGAATTTTTTTATGGGATTTTATGCTAAAACCTTCTTTTCGATAACGGCAAAAGCTTCTTTTAAATCGGCCTTCAAGTCATCGACGTTCTCAATACCAACAGATAATCGGATTAAATCTTTTGTTACCCCGGTATGCTCTTGAGACTCGTCACTTAATTGCTGATGGGTGGTACTCGCGGGGTGAATTATCAAAGACTTGGTATCTCCGATATTTGCCAAAAGTGAAAATACCTTGGTATTGTCTGCAATTTTCTTGGCAGATTCAAATCCTCCTTTTACACCAAAAGTTACGATACCACTTTGTCCGTGCGGTAAGTATTTATCAGCTAAATCCTTGTATTTACTGGTTTCCAATCCTGGGTAATTGACCCACGTGACCTCTTCTTGGTCTTGTAACCATTTTGCAAGTGCCAAGGCATTTTCGCTATGCTTTTGAATGCGCACTTCTAAAGTTTCCAAACCTTGAATAATTTGAAACGCATTAAATGGACTTAGCGCCGCGCCGTAATCACGTAATCCCTCAATCCTAACTTTGGCAATAAAAGCCGCAGCTTCTAAAGCCTCACTGTAAACTAATCCGTGATATCCTGCGGAAGGCTCAGTAAATTCAGGGAATTTCCCGTTGGTCCAATCAAAAGTTCCTGCATCAATTATTACGCCTCCGAGGGCTGTACCGTTTCCATTAATATATTTGGTCAAGGAATGGATAACGATGTTCGCGCCGTATTCAATTGGATTCAATAGTGAAGGAGTAGCCACAGTATTATCTACAATCAACGGGACCTTATGGGCTTTTGCCTGTTTTGAAATGGCCTCAATATCTAGAACATCCAATTTAGGATTTCCTAACGATTCTATAAAAATAGCCCGTGTGTTTTCTTGTGCGGCCTTCGCAAAATTTTCTGGGTCAGAAGGATCAACAAATGTTGTAGTTACGCCGTGTCTTGGCAAAGTAACACTCAGTAAATTATAAGTGCCTCCATAAAGACTATTGGATGCCACAATATGGTCGCCAGCTCTCAACAACGTCAATAAAGTCGTTGAAATTGCTGAAGCCCCTGAAGCTGTAACAACAGCAGCTAAGCCGCCTTCTAATGCGGTCAAACGTTGTTCTAGAACATCGTTTGTGGGGTTGTTCAATCTAGTGTAGATAAATCCTGGAACAGAAAGGTTAAACCGCCCTGCCGCGTCGTCAGAATTATCAAATACATAAGCTGTAGATTGATAGATGGGAACAGCCCTTGTTCCGCCATGTTGATTGACATCGTGTCCTGCATGCAACGCTTTGGTTGCGAATTTTTGTGTACTCATTTTTCTAAATTTGATTTAATTAATAAATAATTCAATCAAAGCCCATAAAAAAGGCTTAGACGCCAAAATTGGCGTATCTACAAGAAAAATGTTATAAGAAAATAGCAATTACAGATGGGTAATTGCGCTTTGGTTATCTATCTAAGCTATCGATTAATGAATCGAAACTTTGTAGAATGTAGCACCTTCATTGATAAGTTCAATGGGTTGCTAAGGTTTCAACGGGTCTAATCCCTCCACCTTTCTTGATAACATTTCAGTAAGTGTTTGAACTTTATGAAGTCCAAAATTGCAACACAAAGTTTACAAATCCAAATTTATCGGTAAATTTTTATTTTTTTACCTGTTCTTTAATGAGATTTATACTTCAATTCGGTCAATAATTGGTCTGGTTATAGAGAAGAAAAATTGATTTGATTGGAAAAAAAATATAGTATAAGAATAGTTTTCATGCGATAGTTATAGAAAATCAAAAGTACTTTAGAGTCGCGCTGAATTAGTTATGATATTTTTAAAACTTAAGGTTCCACAGAGACGAGACTTTAAAGTCACGTTTAACATTAAGAGATTTTCTCAAATATGTAAGACCCAATTACCAAAACGTCCATTTCTGTACTTTCAAAGCAACGAAATGCATCCGTAGGAGCACAAACAATTGGTTCATCCTTCACATTGAAACTTGTATTAATAAGTAGCGGGCAGCCCGTTTTATCCTTAAAAGCTTTTAAAAGTTTGAAATATAAAGGATTACTGTTTTGGTTTACGGTTTGGATTCTCGCAGAATAATCAACGTGGGTTACTGAAGCAATATTACTACGAGGTTTTCTTAAACGGTCTATAAATTCAGTGTTGTAGTTTTCTTGAATAGGTTTTCTTAACGAAATTTTTATAGGCTTGACCAAAAGCATATAAGGAGAAGGTTTTTCAAGTTCGAAATAATCGGAGACATCTTCTTCTAAAACACTTGGCGCAAAAGGTCGGAAACTCTCACGGAATTTTATTTTAGCATTAATGCGTTTTTGCATTTCGGGTTCTCTGGCATCGGCAATAATACTGCGATTACCCAGAGCGCGAGGTCCAAATTCCATGCGGCCTTGAAACCAGCCAATCACTTTTCCATCAACGAGGTGTGCAACGGTCTGCTCAACTAATTCATCTTCTCCCTTTTGCCGGTCGGTTAGGGAACTGAATTGCGTATATTTTAGGTTTTTAAAATTCAATGAAGCCGATAAAATTTGACTATCGGTAAAGTCGGGACCTAAAAGTGACCCTTCCATAGTATCTGGGAATTGAAGCGTTCTATCTTCTTTTTCAAAGATATACCAAACCGCAAGAGCCGCTCCTAAAGCTCCGCCTGAATCGCCAGCTGCTGGCTGAATCCAAAGATTTTCAACTTCGGGTAAATCCAGAATTTTTCCGTTGGCGACGCTATTTAAAGCTACACCGCCAGCCATTACTAAATTTGAGTTTCCCGTTAATGCAACCGCCGTTTTAACAAGTTTTAAAATTATGTTCTCGGTCACTTTTTGTATTGCAAAAGCTAGATTGCCGTGAACTTGATTCAATTTCTCTTGTGGTTCTCTTTTTTTATTCCGAAGTAATGATTCCATTTATCATTATCGGTCATTTGAAGATGGGTCGCAAACTTGAAGTATTCCATATTTAAAACAATGGAGCCATCTTCTCGAATATCTACAATTTTAGTTGTTATCTGTTTAATAAATTTTTTGGTTTCTTCAGCTTCTGGGTCGCCATAAGCCGCCAGACCCATCAGTTTATACTCCCCTTTATTGACTTCAAAACCCAAATAATAAGTAAATGCAGAATATAGTAATCCTAATGAATGCGGGAAATGCTGTTCTTGTAGAACCTTAATTTCTTTTCCATTACCAAGCCCGATACTCATGCTTGCCCATTCGCCAACACCATCAATAGTTAAAATGGTGGCATTTTCAAAAGGTGACGGATAAAAAGCGCTTGCGGCATGAGAGAGATGATGCTCTGGAAAATAAAGTGGAATCTTATGTTGACCCAGCGTTTTAAGTTCTGAGGTAATGGTCTTACGAAGAAATAATTTATCCTTCAACCAAATGGGCATTGCTTTTAGAAAACTCACCAAACCTTTGGGCGCAAAGGCGTGGTAGGTTTCTAAAAGCCGTTCAAACTTTAGTAGTGGTTTTTCGTAATAGGCAATTGCAGATAATCCGTTTTCCTCAACGCCGCCCTGTTTGAGCACGAATTTTATGGCATTTACGGGAAAAGCAGCGTCGTTTTTAATTCTTGTAAAACGTTCTTCCTGAGCTGCGGCAACAATTTTTCCGTCAATTAAAAGCACGGCGGCACTATCATGGAAAAATGCGGAAATCCCCAAAATTGCTCTGGCCATAATCAATAAGGGTTTTTCAAATCTTCAGGAGAAAATTTATGATTTCTTATATTAAAAACTGAGGTAGAATTTTTTTTGAACGATTTTAGATGTAAGGAATCCTTTCCTATCCAATTTCGAAACACTCCAATGGGGGCAACAATTAAAAAGAAAATGACTGTCAATAATATTTTTGTTGAAACGAAACCTAAAACTGTCCCTAAACCGAACCAAAGTTTCGCTAGGGGATAAAAAATAATTGGTACTATCAAACTTAAAAACAACACCACAATACCGACGATGATGTAACGCCAATCTTGAAATTTCCAACCTATAAATAATATTACTGCGGTCAGCACAACTGCTGTTTCTAAACACTTTTTTTTAGTAATTAATCCAGTTGAAACCATTTAAAACAAGGAATAAATAAAGGGTGCTAATGCTGAACCAGCGGTAATGAAAACCAATAAACTTATTAAAAACAGCATGGTAATTAATGGAATAAGCCAATATTTTTTACGGGTTTTTAAAAAGCCCCAAAATTCTTTTAGTGTTTCCATATTAGCGATTAATGGTGTTTATAAGTTGTTTGGCTTTTTCGTGATTGGGAAAGTTTTCCAAAACAGATTCTAAAGATACCAATGCTTGGTCACGTTTACCAATACGAAGGTAGTTTTCTGCTAATTCCACTTTTAAATCAGGATCACTATTCAGCGCTAAAGTATCTTGTTTTAAGCGCAGGATATTGTTGACCACAACAGATACTTGATGTGCAAAACCACTTTCTCCTTCTTCCTTTTTCATTAATTCTAAATACGGAAGCGCCAGATTATAAAGATTGGACTCTATCAATGTTCTGCTGATAACTCCCAGCGTTTCTTGGGAACTATCTATTTTAATAGCGCGGTTGAATAAATAGTCTGCTTTATTTAATTGGTGGGTTTTCGCGGCCAAAACCCCAGAATTGATAAAGTTGGAAACACCCCTTGGGAATTTTAAGGTCATGGACTCCACCACTTTTTGCGCCTTTATGGAGTCACCATTTTTAATATAGTAGTCGTACAAGCTTACGTTAGCATCTTGCCAAGAGATTTGTTTAACCGTTAGTTGCCCAGCAATTTTCTGTGGTGTTGAAAGCTCAGCAACATTGAGCTTTGGAAACGGTTCAAAATAGGGCCAACCGTCCTTTAACATCATGACCTCATAGTGACCTTCGAGAGAATCTAATGCGGTAATGGGCATTTCAAACTCCAATTCAGATAAGGACATGGTTTTGTTTGCTGTGGACAAAAGACCAGAATTGGACAAAGCGCTGTAAAAGGAGTGGCCAATGATTCCGTAGCCCTTAATGTTTGGGTGAACGTGTTCCAAAAGTAAGCTGTCCCCAATAATACCGTGGACGGAATATGTTTCAAAATTAACTTTATTGTCAACTAAGGTTATGTTTTGATGTTCTTCAGACAAGCGATAGATGATTTTATTGATAGCTTCTGGCGCTCTAAAACGCAGCATATCCAGTTCCTTTGCTTTGATGAATTCTTTCTTTGCCTCAGTGTAGTCTCCATTTTTAAAACTGGCTTGTGCCTTTTCGAAGATAAATTTGGCAGACGATTCTTGGGCTGTAGAATCACTGATAAAGGGTTTCAAGTCTTTTTCATTGCTAACAATGCTGCTCAAAAACGTAGGGATTTCATTCTGTTCGAAAATTTTTAATATATCCTCAAAGTTAGATTCAAACTGATTTATTCCTGCGTTGTAAACATCGGAGTCAAAAGGGATTTTTTGGTCTTCCACCATTTTTTCCATCAGGTTTTTATCTAACATTTTCTGCTTTTCAGCCGAAGTCTCAGATTTAAAAGACAACATGGTATTGGTTATCAATTGTACCAAACGCACTTCCCGCAAACTAAGCATGAGATTTACGACCCAAGGACTGTTGCCTAAATTACTGGTTGAGCCCACGCCAAGTGCGCCATAGTATTCGTTATGCCCGGCGTAAATAAGTACGGCATCTGGTTGTTGCGCTACAATCTGCTCAGTAAAATCAAAAAGTGTATAGGAGTTTACCGCAGTTAGTGAGGTGTTTATAATTTCAAAATTTTGGTTGGGATAGGTCCGATTGAGGGCATATTCTAGCCAGTTTTGGAATCCACCGTGATGTTTGTAGGGATAACCAATTGCGGTAGATGCACCCATAATAAATATCCTGAATGTTCCCTCCTCCTTGAATTTTTTAAAAGGCTGTGGCAATCCTTTGGTGGCATTCTCTGGATTGAAAAAGTACTTCTGCCCTACTTCTGGATTTATTATTAATTCTGAAGAATTATTTTCATTTTCAATAAATAGTGGGTAATCTTTTCCGTAGCCAACCAATCTTAAAACAACCTCAACCAAAACAAGTAATAAAAACGCCATGGCAATCCCACCGAATTGAAAAAGTCGTTTTTTACGTTTAGATAATTGTTGTGGTTTTGCTGCTTTTGTCATTCTTCTAAATTCTTCCGCTAAATACCCCTGAGGGGATTTTGGTTTCTGTGCTCAGTCTTCAGTTTTCAATTGTCAGTTCTCAGTTTTCAGTCTTGAGTCTTCCGGACGCTTTATTAAAATCTGCGTATTGATTATCACAAAGACTTCAGTCGATATTTTTCCCTTATTATTTGCCCAACGGGCTTTTTATGTATCTTACTTTCTAGCCATGAAATAATATCCAGATACAAAAACGCCCGACGTTCATAAGGATGTTCTTCGTAGGCTTTTAGCGTTTTGTGCAAATTTATAAAAGCAGATTTAATATCCTGTGGATAAATATCCTGCAAACCCCGAATAAACTTGATCATCTCTTTTTGAACCTCGTAGAGATCGTTGATTTTTAATAGAAATTTATAAGTACTGCGCAAAAGGGTTTCAATATGATAATCTAATCCTGCTTCGTAATGCGCCACCAAATTGAGCACACGTGCAAAGCACTGCAAATCCTCTCGCATCAATAAAGATTTGTTGTTGATTATTTTATTAAGGTAAAAAATACATTCCTTATTGTTGCCGACCCCAAAATGCATACTTGCAAATTTGTAGTAGAAAATCATCAAATGATGCTCGTCCAATCGGTCTTTAAAAGTACTAAGCTCTTTTTCTATCTTCGGAATTATTTTTAGTCCATCGTCAAAACTTCCATCAATAAAATAAAGATTTATAGAATTCAGGTTCAAGTACAAAAAGGTTAAAGCCTGAACATTTTCGTCTTTAGGGAATTCCTTTTCGGAAGTAATGATTTGAAACTGAATTAAGGCATCCTGAAATTTTTCCTTATTCTGAACATAAAACAACGCCTCCAACAAGTAATTGTGGCCTTTAAGAAAAAACACCGGATTCAGCTGAATCATATTTGGGTACTGGTTGAACAATTCCACCCATTTTGATGCGTATTTGAAACAGTTTAAAAAATCCTGCATCAAAAACGCGTACCATAAATTGGCATTATATAACCATAATTTCTCCCTGAAACCTAAGTCCTGTATTTTATATTTTGGCAGACGTTCGTTAAAATAATTTGTGACTAGCTTGCTCTCCTCCTCATTTTTAACATAGCCGGTTTTTAGGATAAAACTGTACAACTGAAGTGACAAATTAGAGAGTTTGCTGGCGGTCACATTAAGTAAACTCAGTTCTTTTGCTTGCACCGCCAATTCATCTGCTCGAGTACTTATACTTCTCGTGATGTACTGTGACTCGATTATTTTTTCGAGTTCCACAATTTCGTAAGCTAGATTTTTTTCTTCGTTTTGAATAGCTATCTCCTTCGATTTATCCAAAATCTTCAAACTCTGTTTGTAAAGTCCCTTATGATATAGAATAGAAGCAAAATCCAATTGCTCTCTTATTTGTGAACGTATATTTTGATGAGATGGACTCAATTTAAGGCTAATCAATATCTGCTTGTACAAATGTGCTTTCACATTTGCCAATTGCTGTTTTTTAACGATGCCAATTTTTAGGATTGCCGTTTCATCGTAAGTTGAAGCCTTGTCTAAAAAGGTAAACAAATTGAGGTATTTTGAATCTTGGTTGACTTCCAAACGATTCACGTACAAGTTGAATTGACGCTTTTCAGACTTGGTAAGTGATTTTACCAGTAAAAATAAATTATCCTTTTGGTCTTTAGTCATCTAGGGAATAACAGATTATGTTATTGAAAAACAATGTTTTACGTATCTTAATTTCTATTGAACATCGTAAACTCATAGCGAATATAAATATAAACAAGTATTGTTGCTATAAATTCGTTAGTCAACAGAAAAATAAATTGCTAAACATGGCTGATTCTAACGTACAAATTTTTGATACCACCCTACGAGATGGTGAGCAAGTGCCAGGTTGTAAACTTAACACCAAACAAAAATTGGTGATTGCCGAACAACTCGACTATTTGGGTGTAAATGTCATTGAAGCGGGTTTTCCGGTATCTAGCCCAGGAGATTATAAATCTGTTGAAGAAATTTCAAAATTGGTTAAAAATGCAACCGTCTGCGGATTGACACGAGCTGTAGAAAATGATATCAAAGTTGCCGCAGAAGCGTTGAAGTTTGCAAAAACACCGAGAATACATACTGGCCTCGGTACTTCAGACTCTCATATTAAATACAAATTCAAATCTGATCAAGCCACTGTTTTGCAACGCGCCTTTGATGCTGTGAAATATGCAAAATCATTTGTTGAAGACGTTGAATTTTATGCAGAAGATGCCGGGCGCACAGACAACGAATATCTGGCCCGAGTTTGTGAAGCCGCAATTAAGGCGGGTGCAACGGTTTTAAACATTCCAGATACCACCGGCTATTGCCTGCCAAGTGAATATGGTGCAAAAATGAAGTATTTGATGGAAAACGTCAAAGGCATAGAAAAAGCCATTTTATCTTGTCATTGCCATAACGATTTAGGCTTGGCAACCGCCAATTCCATTGAGGGCGTTATCAATGGCGCACGTCAAATAGAATGTACAATAAATGGCATTGGAGAACGCGCAGGGAATACGGCTCTAGAGGAAGTGGTCATGATTTTAAAACAACACCCGTATCTCAAATTAGACACTAGTATAAATACAAAACACCTTTACGGAATAAGCCAATTGGTCAGCGACAGCATGGGTATTTACACTCAGCCAAACAAGGCTATAGTTGGCGCTAACGCTTTTGCTCATAGCTCAGGCATTCATCAAGACGGTGTTATAAAGCACAGAGCTACCTACGAAATTATCGACCCTAAAGAAGTAGGCGTAACAGAGTCTGCTATTGTGTTGACGGCTCGAAGCGGACGTGCCGCTTTAGCGTATAGAGCGAAAAAAGTAGGTTACGAATTGACTAAGCTGCAACTAGACGAGGTTTACGCAAATTTCCTAAATTTTGCAGACCAGAAAAAAGAAGTTAACGATGATGATATTCATCAAATTATAGAGACGAGTAAGGTATATCGTCAGATTATTTCGGCATAAGAAATTAATTTTCTTGGGAAGAGCATAAAATTTGAATTTAAAATATACCCCCGCTTGGTGGGTATTTTTAGCAAAAGTCCCGATTGGGACTTAAGTAGTAAAAATTAAAGATTTCCCCGCTATTTGGTGGGGTCAATAAACATGGGAAACACATTATTTGATAAAGTTTGGGATGCACATGTCGTTGACACGATTGAAAATGGACCGCAGATTTTATATATAGATAAGCATTTAATTCATGAGGTCACAAGTCCGCAGGCATTTAACGAACTTGAGGAGCGCAATATCCCTGTATTTCGCCCTGACCAGATTGTTGCCACCGCAGACCACAATACACCAACAACCAACCAACATTTACCAATCAAGGATGAGTTATCCAGAAAGCAATTGGAGCAACTGTCAGAAAATTGTAAAAAAAATAACATCACACTTTACGAACTCGGCCATAAATACAACGGCATAGTTCACGTAATGGCGCCAGAATTAGGAATTACCCAACCTGGAATGACCATAGTATGTGGAGATAGTCACACCTCAACCCACGGTGCTTTTGGTACAATTGCCTTTGGAATCGGTACGAGTCAGGTTGCTCAGGTTTTCGCCAGCCAATGTTTATTATTGACCAAACCGAAAAGCCTGAGAGTCAACGTTAACGGCAAGTTGAAAAATGGCGTTTTACCTAAAGATGTCATTCTATATATAATAGCAAAAATTGGTACAAATTCTGGAACAGGATATTTTTGCGAATACGCAGGAACTGTTTTTGAGAATATGACGATGGAAGGCCGAATGACCGTTTGCAACATGAGTATTGAAATGGGAGCTCGCGGTGGAATGATTGCACCAGACCAGACTACCTTTGATTACGTTCAAGGTCGAGAATTTGCTCCACATGGCGAAGAATTTAAAAAGAAAGTTGCCTATTGGAAAACACTCCCTACCGACGAGGATGCCATATTTGACAAAGAATATCATTTCGACGCTGAAGACATAGAACCGATGCTAACCTATGGTACAAATCCTGGAATGGGCATAAAAATTTCAGATTTGATTCCTGAAACGAGCGATACGTCCTTTGAGAAATCCTTGGAGTATATGAATTTCAAAAAAGGCGAATCATTAATTGGAAAACCGATTAATTTTGTTTTTATTGGAAGTTGCACAAACTCTAGAATCGAGGATTTTAGGGTCGCTGCGCAATATATAAAAGGAAAACAAAAAGCTAATAACGTTACTGCTTGGTTAGTTCCTGGAAGCAAGCAAGTAGAAACACAAATTATTGAAGAAGGCTTAAAAACCATTTTTGACAACGCAGGTTTTGAATTGCGTCAACCCGGTTGTAGCGCATGTTTAGCAATGAACGATGATAAAATTCCGCAGGGCGAGTACTGCGTTTCAACAAGCAATAGAAATTTTGAAGGCAGACAAGGTCAAGGTTCAAGAACAATTTTGGCGAGCCCACTGATGGCTGCTGCAACTGCCGTAGAAGGAAAAATTGTGGATATAAGTATGCAATTGAATTAAAAAAGGATTTCCATAAATAAACGAATTTTTACTGCGGATTTGTGGAAAACCAATTGGTAAAATAGTTTAAGTCAAGAACACGTCAACCGTATTCGTGTATTTATGACCATAAAAAGATTCCTGCTTTTGCGGGCATATATGAAAAAATTTACAACGTTAACATCAACTGCGATTCCGTTAGACATAGAAAATGTCGATACAGATCAAATTATACCCGCACGCTTTTTAAAAGCGACGGACAGAAAAGGTTTTGGGGAAAATGCCTTTAAGGATTGGAGATTCCATAAGAATGGAAACAAAAACATTGACTTTGTTTTAAACAATCCATCCTATTCTGGGAGTATTCTAGTAGCGGGAAACAATTTTGGTTGTGGCTCCAGTCGTGAACATGCTGCATGGGCGCTAACAGATTTTGGATTTCAAGTTGTAGTATCCAGTTTTTTTGCTGATATTTTTAAAGGTAATGCTTTAAATAACGGATTATTACCCCTTCAGGTTTCTGAGGAATTTTTGAAGGAATTGATGGAAATTATTAAGAATTATCCTGAAACTAAATTAAAGGTAGATTTAAAAGCCCAAACCATCTCAATAGAAAACAGTGACAAAAAAGAAGATTTTGAAATTGATGCCTACAAAAAAACATGTATGTTAAATGGGTACGATGATATTGATTACTTGTTGAGTAAAAAAGAGGTAATTGAAGAGTTTGAGAATAGGTATTAGATGAAAATCGTTTTAGACTCAAATGAGCCTTAAAATCATAAAAATAAAGTTGTTTCTGGTTAGACCAAGTAAATAAAAAGATAAAAAAGTGACTCTGGCTTTTTTCAGGTCATTTGGTTATTAATATAAAAATAAAAGAAAGTCGGGAATAGGTTTCCGCTTTAGCGAGAATTTATGAAATTAAAAATAGCAGTATTATCAGGAGACGGGATTGGACCCGAAGTAACCGATCAGGCCGTTAAGGTCTTAAAGGCTATTGCGCAAGAATTTGACCATTCTTTTCAATTTAAATATGCATCGGTTGGCGCCGTTGCAATTGATGAATCTAATGATCCCTTGCCGCCAGCAACCTTAAAACTTTGCAAGGCCACAGACGCCATTTTATTTGGTGCTATTGGGCATCCTAAATTCGACAATAATCCAGGTGCAACCGTAAGGCCAGAACAGGGTTTGTTGAAATTGCGAAGAGAACTCGGTTTATTCGCAAATATAAGGCCAGTTAAAGCTTACGATAGTCTATTGGAAAAATCGCCTCTTAAACGCCAAATTATAAAAGGCACTAATATTACTATCTACAGAGAGCTAACCGGCGGGATTTACTTTGGAGAAAAAACAAAAAGTGAAGACGGGAATACCGCCACTGATTTGTGTGAATACTCCCGACTTGAAATTGAAAGAATCGCGCACTTAGCATTTAAGGCAGCGCAAACTCGAAAACATAAAGTCACTTTGATTGATAAGGCTAATGTTTTGGAAACTTCTCGACTTTGGCGGCGAGTGGTTACTGAACTTGCTTCGGAATATCCAGATGTTAAACTCGAATTTCTTTTTGTGGATAATGCCGCGATGCAAATCATATTAAACCCGAAACAATTTGACGTTATACTAACCGAAAACATGTTTGGAGATATTATTAGTGATGAAGCTAGTGTAATTGGGGGATCAATAGGACTTTTGGCATCAGCTTCAATAGGTGATAAATACGCCATGTTTGAACCCATTCATGGATCTTATCCCCAAGCAAAAAACCTCGGCATCGCTAACCCAATCGCCTCTATTTTATCAGCAGCTTTGTTATTGGAACACTTTGATTTGTTTGAAGAGGCAGAGCTGATTCGTGAGGGTGTTGAAAAATCATTGCGTTTAAATATTACAACACCAGATTTGAACTCCAAATACGAACACATAACAACATCTAAAGTAGGGGATTTTATTGAGGATTTCATCAACAATCCCAACGATACCAATATGAATTTTACTAACATACATTTAGGTCAATCTACTATTATTTAAAATAAATTAAGGCACTCAAATCGATTAATAGCTCTAAGGCACCTGGAAACAGGTGCTTTTTAAATATTATGTGTTTATTGAATTCGCTTTGCTACCCTGCTCCTAATTAAAAAATCCAAACGCAATTGTAAATTCATGGGGTGTTCTGCTAAATGTTCTGTAAAATAAATAAGCCCTTCGCTTCTGGGATTAAGCTCTTCGATTATATTTTTTCCAAAGCTACCATGGTTTCTAAAAGTAGAATCGTAGTCTTCTAAAGTATTTGCGGCCAGTCCGATATTTTCCAAAAAATGTAGCAATTTTAATCGGCTAACGCTCATTATTTTAACGGAAGAAATATCTTCAAACCTGCATAGTTTATCTATTGGTTGAGAAGTAAAAATAGCTGTTACTAGAAAGTAATAATGCGTTTTCTTGCAAGTATCCATTAACCAACCCGTACTTATTGCGTTTTTAGAATTTAAATAAGAAAGTTCAAATGTAAACGTCGGCAAATCTTTGTTAAGGTAATGTAGTTGGGCTTTCTCGTCGATATTGAAATCAATTCCGTCGTGCTCAATAATAAGGTCAATACCTAAATGTTGTTCGGCCTTAGTAGTACTTCTCCTAAAATCAAATCCTTTTTTCCGATAGATTGAGTTCAAATATTGTGCTAAAATCTGTTCTTGAAGTAAATCGGACTTAAACCTTGACATGCTAACAATACCTGTATAAATAATTTAAAATTAGACAATTAAATCGATAATCACTAAAATTTTATAGACATCAAGAATACTATAATTTTGAAAAACAGAGAAAATCACATTTTAAACCTTCGGGAATTTCCCCCTTATCTTATCCAAGCATAAATTACCCATGCTACCAACATGGCTATGAGCTTTTGAAGTATCTGGTTCATAATTTCCTTTTTCTATTTGACCACCGATAATTTGATAGGCTTCCCTAAAACTTACACCTTTCTCAACCAAAGTATTGATGTTATCAACTGTAAACAAGTAGCGATATTTTTTATCGTTGAGATCAACAGATTTAACCTGAATTTGCTGAATGGAATAATTAAAAATCTCCAATATATCCTGAATCTCAAAAATCGCCGAAATCATGTTTTCCTTTAATAGCTGATAATCCCTATGGTATCCACTAGGTAGATTGTTTGTAATTAATGTCATTTCATGATGAAGCGCCTGTATTTTATTACACTTGCCCCTTATCAATTCAAACACATCTGGATTTTTTTTATGGGGCATAATGCTACTTCCCGTTGTAAGCTCATCAGGAAAACCGATAAAATTAAAATTCTGACTCATATACAAACAGATATCCATGGCAAAGCGGGACAAGGTATTTCCTAAACTCCCTAACGCCAAAGCAACAGTACGCTCACTCTTACCCCTACTCATTTGGGCGGCAACCACGTTGTATTTTAAGGTGGAAAAACCCATTTCCCTAGTTGTTAATTCTCTGTCAATACCGAAAGAACTTCCATAACCAGCTGCCGAGCCCAAGGGGTTTTGATCTACAGTTTTCAAAGCGGCATCAAGCAAATAGACATCATCAATCATCAATTCTGCATAGGCTGAAAACCATAAGCCGAAAGATGATGGCATGGCCACTTGCAAATGTGTGTACCCTGGCAACAGAGCGGCTTTATGTTTTTCGGCTAAATGCAAAAGTGTCGCAAAAAAAGTTTCTGTTTTTTCTCTAATGGCTTTCAGTTGGTCTTTATAGAATAAATGCAATGCCACTAAAACCTGATCGTTCCTAGATCGTGCGGTATGAATTTTTTTACCGACATCGCCAAGACTTTTGGTGAGTTCAAATTCTAATTTAGAATGTACGTCCTCAAACTGAGGTTCAATTTTGAAGGAACCATTCTCAATGTCTTGTAACAAATTATTTAGCTCCTTTTCAAGGAGTTTCCATTCTTCAGAAGTGATAATTCCAATACTCTGCAACATTTTTGCATGAGCCAGAGATGCTTGAACATCATACTTAGCGATGTGCAAATCAATATCCCGATCATTTCCTACCGTAAATTGTTCAATCTTTTTATCGATGGAAATACCTTTGTCCCATAATTTCATAATCTATGTTTTAATTTTTTCAGGTTTGTTTGCTAAGTGTTTATCTGTTTATCTTCTTTTCTCTAGTTTGATGACTTTTGGCTTTTAATTTATAATACCCTTTCCAACAATTCTATATAAATTTTAATGCCTTCGTCAATTTCCTTCAGATAAATAAACTCATCTGCCGAATGCGAGCGCGTACTATCCCCAGGTCCCAATTTTAAAGACGGGCAACTTAAAACCGCTTGATCAGACAATGTTGGTGAGCCGTAGATTTTTCGGCCAAGTTGAATACCAGCGATGACCAATGGATGATTTTTTGAAATAGACGAAGAATTTAATTTAATACTTCTGGGAATTATAGCATCACAAGGCGCTTCCTTTTGAAGTATATCAACAATTTCCTGATTAGAATATTTATCGTTCACCCTAACATCTACCACTAATTTCACTTCAGACGGGACTGCATTATGCTGTTGGCCTGCGGAAATCTGAGTCACCGTCATTTTAACATCGCCCAAGCTTTCAGAAGTTTTTTCAAAGTGATAGTCCTTAAACCATTGTAGAACAGAAATACTGTTGTATATGGCATTATTATTATTTGGGTGTGCCGCATGACTTGGTGTGCCCTTCACTTCCGCATCAAAAACCACCAAACCCTTTTCGGCGATGGCCAAATGCATCAATGTTGGTTCGCCAACTATGGCCACGTCTACTTTTGGTATAATTGATAACATGCTGTTTAAACCATTAGTTCCGCTGTTTTCTTCTTCTGCAGAAGCGACCATAACTAAATTGAATTTAAGGTTTTCACGCTTATAAAAATACGCGAAGGCTGCCAAAAGTGAGACCAAACAACCTCCGGCATCATTACTTCCCAATCCATATAATTTACCATCTTCAACAATGGCCTTAAAGGGCTGTTTGGTGTAACCGTTATTTGGTTTTACGGTATCATGGTGCGAATTGAGCAAAAGCGTGGGTTTACTAGCTTCAAAATGTTTATTTACCGCCCACAGATTGTTTTTTGTTCTATTAAATGGGAGTTGATGTTGCTCAAACCAACGTTCTATGAGCGTTGCCGTTTTCTCTTCTTCGGAAGAGAACGATGGCGTTTCAATGAGTTTTTTCAGCAATGCAATAGCATCTAAGGTCAATTGTTCAATCATTTTTTGATAGTAGTATGTTTATCTTTAGTGTTAAAAAGCATGTCAGGCTTACCTATACAGACTTTATAAACATTACTGTTTAGAGCGTGAAAGCAGTTATTTAATTTTGGTAACATGCCTTCTGAAATGATACCCTCGATTTTCAGCTCCTGATAAAGGTGACTATCGATATGCTCAATAACGGAAGTATCGTCTGAAATATCACTCAAAACCCCGTTTTTTTCAAAACAATAATAAAGTTCGGTCTTATATTTAGAGGCAAAAGCAATGGCCAATTCTGAAGCAATAGTATCTGCATTGGTATTCAATAATTGCCCCTTACCATCGTGGGTAATTGCGCTAAAAACAGGTGTGATGCCTGCATTTAATAAAAGTTCTAAAGTTTCGGTATTAACTTTATCTACATCTCCTGCAAAGCCATAATCTACGGTTTTAACCGGTCTTAGTCTTGAAACAATCGTATTACCATCAGTTCCTGTAAAACCTATGGCATTACAATTATTTGCCTGTAACTGTGCGATGATGTTTTTATTGATTTTACCCGCATAAACCATGGTAATTATATCTAAGGTTGCCGCATTGGTAATGCGTCTTCCTTCTACCATTTTAACTTCAATTTGAAGTTGCTCAGCCAATTTTGTTGCCAATTTACCACCACCATGAACCAAAATCTTTGGCGATGACAGCCTAGAAAAATCTTTTATAAATTGCTGAAGCACCGGCTCGTCATCAATAATATTTCCCCCAATTTTTATAATCTTAAGTATTTTCATGTACTAAATCCCTAAAGGGAACTTTTAATTTTATGCTTCGTTCTTAAACTCCGCTCAGCATAAACTTTTGCGGGTTTCTTTTAATTCAAATGACATAATTACGATTACAGGTATCGGAACGTTCTTTAAACTTCACTATTTCAATTTTAAAAATACAATTCTTTTAAATTAAAAATCATTTCAATATGCTTCAAAGTATTTAATTTTCTCAAAAAACTAAAAATAAGCCCTATGAGCATTAATTAAATCTTGATTTGAATTTGAACGCAGTATCTTTAAATTCTGAACTTTAATAAATCATAATTAAGATGAAATGCAAACATATATTTTTTTTGATTTTAGCCTTCGCTTTACATACGACACTTAAAGCCCAGACCGACCCCAATATCTTTGAGAAATTCGATTCTGAATTTTATGAAATCGATGGCTATAAGATCAATGTTGAAATTCTAGGCGAGGGTAAGCCTATTTTCTTTTTACCGGGCGGCCCAGGGAATTCACACGATTATATGCAAGGCGCTTTTGGGCATTATTTTAAAACGAATACCGTTGTCTTTTTCGATTGGTTGGGACGTGGCAAAAGTGATGATGCCAAAAATAAATCAGAATATAGTGTTGAGAATGACGTAGAACTTATCGAAAAACTTAGAATCCAGATGGGTTTCGATAAAATTTCGTTGGTGGGGCATTCTTATGGAACAGTACCAGCTCAATCTTATGCTATTAAATACCAAGATAATTTAGATAAGTTAGTTTTAATAAATGGTTTTCATTCGGGTGCCATGTGGCAGGCCAATTGTGATAGCTATAACCATTATGCCAAAACCCACTTTCCTGAAAAATGGAAAGTAGTTGATTCGCTCAGGTCACTTGGCTATGTGTCAAGTCAAGAGCCACTAAAAACCGTTTACGGAAACTTTCCTACAAAATATATTTACTACCATGATACCAGTATTTCATCAAAAGTTCCCAAGCAAAAATTTAGAGGTTGGGCCAATGATGTGTACGCAGCCATCATTGGAAAAGATGGCGATTTTGATGTTTCAGGAAGTATGATTAACCAAGATTATAGACAGCAATTAAACGATGTAAAAGCTAAAACCTTGATTGTAGCGGGACGCTATGATGGAGTTTCAACACCAGAGTTTGCGGTGCAATACAGAACCTTTATGCCGCAAGCACAATTTGAAATGTTTGAGGAAAGTGGACACAATCCCTACTTGGAAGAACCTGAAAAATTTTATAAGGTTTTTGAGGAATTTATGGAGATAAAATAAGTAATTTTGAAAGCATTCAAACCTTAAAACTATGAGTGAAGCGAGACACAATTGGACAACTTCCGAGATTTTAGATATTTACAATAAACCGTTAATGGAATTACTTTACGAGGCCGCCACAATACATCGCGAGCATCACGACCCCAATACCGTTCAAGTGTCAACATTATTATCTATAAAAACAGGTGGTTGCCCTGAAGATTGCGGGTATTGCCCGCAAGCGGCTCGCTATCATACAAATGTTGAAGGCAATGATTTAATGACGGTAAATCAAGTTAAGGCGCAGGCACTTCGGGCCAAATCATCGGGAAGCTCTCGGGTTTGCATGGGTGCAGCTTGGCGAAACGTTAAGGATGGAGAAGAGTTTGATCAAGTTTTGGAAATGGTGCGTACCATTAATAAATTGGACATGGAAGTCTGTTGCACGCTCGGCATGATCACCGAAAATCAAGCACAACGCTTGGCAGAAGCCGGATTGTATGCCTATAATCATAATTTGGATTCATCTGAAGAATACTATAAAAAGGTAATTTCCACCAGAGGCTATGAAGACCGCTTAGCTACTATTGACAACGTAAGGAAAACAAATGTTACCGTCTGTTCGGGTGGAATTATCGGTATGGGTGAAAATATAGAGGATCGAGCAGGCATGTTGGTTGCGCTTTCCACCTTAAATCCGCAGCCAGAATCTGTTCCAATCAATGCTTTGGTAGCGGTTGAAGGCACGCCGTTAGAAGAACAAACACCTGTTTCGATTTGGGATATGGTTCGCATGGTAGCTACCACCAGAATCGTGATGCCCGAAACCCAGGTGCGTTTAAGTGCCGGTAGAACTGAAATGACTCGCGAAGGTCAGGCCATGTGTTTCTTTGCAGGGGCAAATTCAATTTTTGCGGGCGATAAATTATTGACCACTCCAAATCCCGATGTAAGCGATGATATGGAACTATTCAAATTATTAGGTCTAAACCCTCAAAAGCCATTTATCAAAAAAATGCAACCAGAATCTGTTGAGGCCAGTAACTCAAAGTTTCAAGCCTTAGGAGAAAAGCCAAAATGGACCCGACCTGAACACAAGATTGAGCGCAATGAGGTGGCTAAGCAGAAGGGGAAGGTTTTCAGGTAATATTTTTATTGTAAATCAAAATTTTAAATTAATTCTATTTTATTAGATACAAATATTTCCGTTTTCACTTACTTTTTTTCTGTGAAAGCTCAGCAATTTATTCATAGTACTCAATAACTTTAGCACTAAAGCGAAAGCCGAAAAGCCAACAGAGTAGGCAAAATGTAACATTTTATTTTATGAAAAATTTATTGAACTTTGATGAAGTTTTGAGCAGAGCAGAGACAAATTAGAGGGAGTGGATTTGGAGATACTGGTTTACCAGTTGTCGATGGAGAAAATCTCGAAGATAGAATTCTAGATGGTCCGGGTTTGAGGTTAAATGCGAATAACTCTTACAACTGTGGCCTTTGTGGTGGGGCATGGACAAATGAGAATGAACAAAGCATATGGCTTTGTGTGCTTCCTTCGAGTTCAAATAGCTACAATGGTTTTGTAAATTAAATTTACTTATTTATGAAGCTCAAAACTTTGGATTTTGAGCTTCCTTTATTTCAATAACCTATTTCTTAATCACAAATCCCAAAGGTTGCCCAGTAAACCCGTTAGGGAAACTGGTTTGTAAAAGAGCCGAAATCGTCGGTGCAATATCTGGAATAACCGTTTTTTCATAAGTCTCGCCGTGTTGTATCCCTTTTCCGAAGAATAAAAGTGGGACGTGCGTATCATAGTTATGACCGCTACCGTGGGTAGTGCCTGTTTTTCCGTAGGAAATAAATGCGGTATCATTCAACAAGATGACATCACCAGAGCGTTTTTGGTTGAATCCATTTTGCAATAGGGACTCAATACCTGTTGTAAAATTAGAGGTATTAAAGGTATGCGCGGTGTAAGTTTTTTCGATATGCCCGTAGTTTAATTGCTCATAAGCAATGGCGTTTTGAACATCAACGTGATTGAGTTTTAATTCCCTCAATTTTTCTTTATTCAAAAAAATCTGGTCGTTGCTAATATTCTCAACAACATCGCCAGTTCTATAAGTCTCGGTCAAGAATTTTTGGAATTTTTCCTTTCTCATATCATTATCCAAATACCCAGACGGAATCTTTAAAGAAGCTAAATAAGCTGGGACTTCAATAGCTCCATGGTCTGCAGTTAAGAAAACGGTGTATTCTCCCTTTCCAACACTGGTATCCAAATAATTAAAAAGACGCTCTAAATCCTTATCCAATCTGATGTAAGTATCTTCAATTTCCTTGGAATTAACTCCAAAATTATGCCCTACATAATCGGTTGATGAAAAACTCAAGGTCAATACATCGGTAATATTATCCTTTCCTAAATCTTCGCCCTCAATGGCCGCCATGGCAAAATCTGTTGTCAAACTATTACCGTAGGGTGTGGCTTTTAAAATATCGAATCCGCGATTGTCAACCTTTAATTTAGAGAGATCGTATGGAAATACGGCTTTGTCTTGCCCTCTGAAACCGCCTTCATAAATATTTTCGTCAGTCCCACTTTCGGTGTAAGTTTCAATATCTCCATAAGTATCCCAGACTTTCAGGTAGGATTCGGCAGTTTCCGAAGCATTAAAATCTTTCACCCATTGTGGTAAATCCGTTCTGTAGAATGTACTCGTAATCCAGATACCTTCATCCATACCATGAAACCAATAGGCGGCATTGGCCGTATGGCCAGCAGGCAGTATAGATCCGCGATCTTTAAGTGCCACACCAATGGTCTTACCTTTTAATTGGGTAAAGAGTCTGTTCTCATCTGCAAACGTCGTGGTTTTCATGCGACGTGGCGACATTTTACCGGCATCATCACTAGTGCCAACCGATTGAACGCTGTGGTCACTGGCGCAGTAAACCATTGTTTTTTCTTCTTTATCATACCAATGATTACCAATGATGCCATGATATTTTGGGGTAGTACCTGTATGGATGGAGGCATGCCCGGGACCGGTATAGGTTGGTATGTAATTGAAATGGTTATTCTTGCAGTTAAAGCCTTCTTTCATCATACGCTTAAAACCACCGTTACCGTATTTAGTATCGAACCTAGTCAAATAATCGTAGCGCATTTGATCCACTACAATGCCCACAACGAGCTTAGGTCTAGAGGTGTTGAGATTAGAACCATTTTTATCTTCAGAAGCTCCCGAGCTCTGGGAAGTTGCAAAAGAAATCGTCATCAAAAAACTGATCAAAAATAAAAATGGTTTCATGGTATTATATCTTTTAATTTGTTTTTCAAAAATACAGATTTTACTTGTTTATCTTTTTAACTTAAGGTTAAATACCAGATAGATTTTTTTTACTTTTACCATTTTAACTTGATATATGACCTACCTTCATAATATTGGTGCTTATTTTATAATGATTGCCGAGATGTTCCGTAAGCCCACCAAATGGTCGGTTATGCGAACGCTTATCTTTAAGGATATTGACGATCTTATTATCGGGTCTTTGGGTATTGTTGCTTTTATCTCCTTTTTTGTTGGTGGCGTGGTTTGCATACAGACGGCTTTAAATATCAACAACCCCCTAATTCCCAAATATCTAATTGGTTTTGCCACAAGACAATCAATCGTGCTTGAGTTTGCCCCAACTTTTATCTCTATCATCATGGCAGGTAAAATGGGGTCTTATATCACATCGAGTATTGGCACCATGCGCGTTACAGAACAAATCGATGCTCTTGAGGTTATGGGCATCAATCCCTTAAATTATTTGGTATTCCCTAAATTAATGGCATTGCTATTATACCCCTTTGTAATTTCTATTGCTATGTTCTTAGGTATTTTGGGCGGTATGGCAGCAGTTATATTTGGTGGTTTTGGCACCGTAACTGATTTTATAACAGGCGTACAATCTGATTTTATCCCTTACCATATAGCCTACGCATTTATAAAAACCGCTGTTTTCGGTTTTCTTTTGGCAACGATACCATCATTTTACGGATTTCATATGAAAGGTGGGGCTCTAGAAGTAGGAAAGGCCAGCACGACTTCATTTGTTTGGACCAGCGTTTTAATCATTTTACTGAACTATATTTTGACCCAATTACTCCTCAGCACATGATAGAAGTAAACAACATTAAAAAATCTTTTGGTGATGCCCAGATTTTAAAGGGCATCTCCACAACGTTCGAAAAAGGTAAAACCAGTTTGGTTATTGGGCAAAGTGGTTCAGGAAAGACCGTATTTCTCAAATGCCTACTCGGTCTATTCAAACCAAATTCAGGCGAAATTGTTTATGATGGCTCACCACTATCAAGTATCACAGATGATGATAAAAGTGACCTACGCGCCGAAATGGGAATGGTCTTTCAAGGTAGTGCGCTTTTTGATTCGATGAACATTTTGGAGAACGTGATGTTTCCGCTAAAAATGTTTACTAGGCAAAGTAAAAGTGAAATGTCAGATCGTGCCGACGTGGTTTTAAAGCGGGTTAATTTGGAGGGGGCTCATCATAAAATGCCCAGCGAAGCTTCCGGTGGAATGCAAAAACGGGTTGCCATAGCTAGAGCCATTGTAAATAACCCTAAATACCTTTTTTGTGACGAACCCAACTCGGGTCTCGACCCCAAAACGGCCATGGTTATTGATAATCTTATTCAAGAAATTACTAATGAGTACAATATTACCACAATCATCAATACACACGATATGAACTCAGTGATGGAGATTGGTGAAAAAATTATATTTCTCAAAGATGGGCTGAAGGAGTGGGAAGGCTCAAAGGAAAACATTTTTAAAACCGATAATGAAGCCGTAACCAATTTTGTCTATTCCTCAGAGCTCTTTAAAAAAGTAAGAAAAGTTTATAACGAACAAGATCATTAAAATTGAAATATACTTGGAAGATTAGTCTCGTCTAATCACAATTGTATCTGCCTTTAGCTCTTTTTTCAACCAATTTCCCAGCTCTCTTTCTTTTCTAGAAACAATGCTGTCTGCAAGCGTTTTTTTCCATCGTAAACTTGCCACCTCCACAGTATCAATATTTATAAAATCTTTTGAAACTAACATTTTAGAATAGCCAAAATACTCAAGATCATTGTATCTCACTTTGGCATCCCGTGATAAGTTTGTAAAAGAAATAATGTTGTTCTGGTTTTTAGATTCGACCTGTTTATTGAGGTTAGTAATATTCATCTGTAATCCCTCTATTTGATTTTGCAGGCCCGCAATAACGTTATCTTTTCTATCCAAATCTTCGTAAGCGCGGTCCAAAGACTCTAGGAGACGGTCGGCGTTTCTAGTTTTATTGGCATTAATGACCAATTCAAAATCCTGAATATTCTCGTAGTCTTTCAATTCATTTTGAAGGTCACTAAATGTAGCTTCGGCGACATCGCCGTTAAAAAACAAGCTTATTTTTTTGTTTTCTACATCCATAACCTCTCGCTGTAACCACAAATTGGAATTTGGCTCTATCTCGTTGGCTATGTAATCTCTATAATCTCTTTGATACTTACTTTCTTGCAGCACCTTTAAAAACGTTAAAACCGCCGGAATCATAACAATAATGGCCACAAGTGTTGCCAATTGTGAAATACGCTTTCGTTTTTTAGAATTGACATATTTCAGCATCGGAAAACGCAGGATTTTCAGCACCAAGAAGGTCGCCAAACCGATAAAAATGGTGTTGATGCTAAAGAGGTACATGGCTCCAAGAAAGAATTCCCAGTTGCCTTGTGACAAACCGTAACCCGCCGTACAAAGCGGCGGCATTAATGCCGTTGCGATGGCAACCCCAAATATGGCAGAGGCTATTGTACCCCTCTTAGTTCGGGCGATAATCAAGGCTGCACCACCGAAAAAGGCGATAAGTACATCCCGAATATCGGGCCTGGTCCTACCCAGAAGTTCAGAAGTCTCTTCGTTTAATGGAAAAAGCGTAAAAAATAAAAATGCAGTCAACAAACTCAAAACGATCATAGTCGCTAGGTTGATAAGCGACCTCTTAAGCGTATCAATATCGTTAATGGCTAGAGAGAGGCCTACACCCAAAATTGGCCCCATTAAGGGCGAAATCAACATGGCTCCAATAACTACGGCCGTAGAATCTGCATTAAGACCAATGGATGCTACAAAAATAGAACACACTAAAATCCAAGCTGTTGCGCCTTTAAATGGAATATCGCCTTTAATTGCCAATATGGTTGCATCACGATCGGTATCTTCTCTAAAATCGAGAAGATCATGCAAAAATTTGGTTAAGCTCTGCCAAAGTCCTCGAGCATCTTTCTTAACGGCTTGCTTGGAGTTTTCTACGGCTTTATCCTTGTCTGCCTGTGTCGCGGTTTCCTCTTCTTCAGAGAAATTGAATTTGTGTTCGTCGCTCATTTCTTAAAATTCAAAATATGAAAGTTAGATAATCCATATTTGATAGATATAAACAAATTTAATGGACTCAATCTACCCCAAATGATCGCCAAATTCTGACTTTACATTTTGAAGCACCTTTTTTATATCCTGTTCTTTTGACTTCGGAAAGATAAGCAAAACCTCATCTTTATCAACAATAATGTAATCGCTGAGACCATCAACCACTACAACCTTACCTTTTTTACTTCGTATCATATTGCCACGGGCATCCTCAGTCAAAGTCTTTGCGTTAACAACGGCATTACTATTTTCGTCTTTATCAAGTTTTTCGTATAAACTGCCCCAAGTGCCTAAATCGTTCCAATCAAAAGTTGCTGGAAGCACAAAGACATTTTTTGACGATTCCATAATAGCGTAATCAACAGATATATTTTCAGATTTAGCGTAGTTCTGTCTGATAAAATCCTCTTCGCGCTCGGTATTATAATCATTAATTCCATTTGCGAAGAGTTCAAACAAGTTAGTTTGGTTATTTCTAAAGGCCTCAACTACACTTTTGGCGCTCCACATAAAAATTCCCGCGTTCCATAAAAAATTCCCTTGAGCTATAAAGGATTTCGCCGTCTCGTAATCTGGCTTTTCGCGAAATTGATTAACGGGTTTTATGTTTTCTTGGGAAGATTTATCAAACTCGACGTAGCCGTAACCCGTATTGGGAAATGTTGGCTTGATACCCAAGGTCATGAGCGCATCATTTTGTTCACAGAAGTCAAAGGCCGTTTGAACATTGTTGGTAAAGGCGTTTTCATCCTCAATCCAATGGTCGCTTGGTGCAACAATCATTATTGCATCTTCATTTTCCTTTTGGATTTTGAGTGCTGCGTATAAAATACACGGCGCCGTATTTCTCATGGCAGGTTCTAAAACGACTTGCCTTTTGGTTACTTCTGGCAATTGCTCAAAAACCAAATCGTTGTACCGCTCATTGGTAAGGATAAAAATATTTTCCTTTGGAATAATGTTAGCCAACCTACTGAAGGTTTTTTGAATCAATGTATCACCAGTACCGAGCATATCGTGAAATTGCTTCGGAAAATCCTGAGTGCTAATTGGCCAAAATCTTGACCCCACGCCGCCTGCCATCAAAATGGCATAATAATTTTTATTTTTTTCCATCCTCTAATTATACGTAATTCTTAAACTATAGATTTATCATAATTTTTAAATAACTCGCAAATATAATTGAATTGACATTTAGACTTCCATGCTGACTGAAAACCACTTGCTATTCTAGCAAATCCACCTCAGCATTGGGATTAAACAAATACAGCCGTCCTGTTTTGAGCTCTACACATTCAAAACGCTTGACCCGTTTTTTACCTCGTTTAAAAATCCTCCCATTATACAATCTAAAATCACTACCCTGGGGCACTTCAAAAATATAAGTTTTATCGTTGGGTTCATCAAAATGTTTCAATGCTAACGCTAACTTAACATCGGTGTCACTGCTAGCTTTCGGATTTTTGAAATGTTTGGCCAATGCAGGCAATATTTCCAAAGGAAATATTTCAGGGTTGAGAAACGGTAACATTAAGTGCTGAAAGGTACGTTTCCATTCTAGACCGTGAGGTTTAATTGTTTTCCCGAAAGCTTTATAGGCCTCAAAATGTGCAATCTCATGAATCAATGTTATTAAAAACCGATATCTATTTAAGTTTGCATTAATCGTAATTTCATGAAAGCCGTTAGGCAAACCCCTATAATCACCATGTCTCGTCTTGCGCTCTTTTTTAACCCTGACTGATAAGTTGTCATGTTCTAAAAGCTCAGAAACTCTTGTAATTGATTTAAGTGGTATATACTCTTGAAGATTAATTGGCATGGCGCAAAAATAACAGATTTGATAAATACTTCACTACAAAATATTATCTTTTGGCTGCTATGGGTCTGGCAAATCTTTTTTATCCAAAACATCCATTAAATCAATTTCAAAATTTTTGAAAAAGGCAATCATGTGGACAATGTTGAGAAGGGCTTCAAACCGAATCATGCGGTCTTAATCCCCGTCAAAACCAAAACTAACAAATCATGTTTGCAAAGAGCTACAACCTGTTGCTATGATATTATTTGCTCTGGAAACCTCAGAAATGAGAGGAATCACCCGATCAATCAAAAAACAATAAATATATGCGGTGCAAATCCCAAATAAATAGAAGCAGCAAAAGTGTCTAAAAACCATTTAATTTTCCACCAAGGCTATATACGTCAGATTTCAAACCCAATCAAATTTTATAGACTAACCAAAACTGTAATTTAACGCATTCAAAAGCCTTCTTCACTCAATCCCGTTTTCAAAAAAAGTGAATAATATTATAAGTTTGATTAGACATAAATACTTAAAATTAAATATCATGAAGAATCAAATCAACCTAAACATTAAAACACCGTGCTCTGAAAACTTCGACCAATTTTCTAAAACACTAAAAGGTGGATTCTGTGGTTCTTGCCAAAAGGAAGTCATCGACTTTACAAATATGAACGCTCAAGAAACGGTCAATTACTTTAAAAACCGCAGTACAGAAAACACCTGTGGACGTTTTAATAGCTCACAATTACAAACTACACTTCCAAATGAAAAAAAACTAAGTTTCTGGTCTGGTATTGGTTTGGCTTGCCTTTCTCTATTTTCAATTTATTCATCGCAATCACAAGAAGCAATAAAACCTTTGGAATCTACTGATAAAAACCCTAAAGATATTCAAGCGTCACAATTCGAAAATAACATTCTAGTTAAAGGTAACGTTTCTGAGAATTCGATACCGTTACCTGGTGCTAGTATTGTTTTGGAAGGTAGTAGCATTGGAACGCAAACCAATTTTGATGGCGATTTTGAATTTCCTGAAAAGCTTAAAAAGGGCGATGTTTTAGTGATTAGTTATATTGGTTTCACAACTCAAAAGGCTGTTATTACAAACGAAAAATCGGTTTTTAATATAGATTTAAAAGTTGATATGAAAGCCTGCGATATGATTTTAATGGGTGAAGTAGCAGTTAAACAAGTTTACAAATCCAATAAAGATTAATACCAAAACTAATTATGAAAAAGCTGTTTTTTCTTCTTTCCATAGTTTTGTTTACTCATTCCTATTCGCAAGTTTCAGATTTTAAACACATTGACTTCAGCCGTGCTGAAACTATTGCGAAATTATACGGAGGCAAATCTCTTGACAATTTACCTGTTCTCGCTTACAACCTCACCTATCGGCTTGACACAGATGCCGAAAAGTTTCGTGCAATTTATCTTTGGGTTTGTAACAATATTGAAGGCGATATAAGGCAAAATAATATTGTGAGTCGTAAACAACGGAAACATAAAAATGACAGTCTTGGTTATTTGGATTGGAACAATGGCTACAAGAAAAAAGCCTTCAGAACCCTATTAAAACACAAAAAAACCATGTGCAGTGGCTATGCCTATCTCATTAAGGAATTATGCTTTCTGGCCAATATCGAATCTGAAATCATCAATGGCTACGGTAGAACGACAGAATCGAATGTTAACCGTTTAGAAAATATGAATCATTCTTGGAATGCAGTTAAGCTGGAAGGCAAATGGTACCTATGTGATGCCACTTGGTCTAGCGGGTATATGCTAAATAATTACTTTTTTATTAAAGATTATAACGATGGTTATTTTTTGGCAGACCCATTATTATTTGCAAACAGTCACTTTCCTAAGGAAAAAAAATGGTTTTTAGACGCCGCGCTCGCAGAGTCAAAATTCACTGCGCCAGCATTAGTGTATGGCGCCACCTTTGAGCACCAAATCATCCCGATAAGTCCAGAAACGATGCATATCAATAGCACAACCTCTGATGATGTTGTATTTAGTTTCAAAACACAAGAACCTATTGCTGATGACGATATCCATCTTATTCAATATTCTGGAAACAAGGAACGAATTTTTAACATTAGCCATCTTAAAAACAACAATGGCGTAATCTCATTTAAATTTCAATTTAAGCATAGAGGATTGTACGATGTACATTTAAAAATTGAGGATGATATTGTAGCGAGTTGGACGGTTGATGTAGGTAAAAGTAAAATGAATACTATTGTTTCGGGATTGAAGAATTAATAGTCTACCTACTCCATTTATGAGCTGAATTCAGCGACTCGTAATCTCTAAAATAGAACTATATCTTTTTATCTTAAAACACAACTGCATTACATTTCGTTAGTTTGATCTTAAATTAACTTATGTAAATCTTCCATATCTCCAAAAACCAAATCGGCTATGCCTTCTAACTCATTGTTATAATCGTGAGCGGTATAACCAAAAACATTAAATCCACCAGCCTTGGCAGCTTTAACTCCAGTTAAGCTATCTTCAATAACCACACAGTCTTTTGGCTCAAAACCCATTGTCTTAGCTGCCCATAGAAATACGGCAGGGTCAGGTTTCCATTTCTGGATGGTGTAGCAACTAAAAATCTTACCTTCAAAATAAGGCAGTAATCCCGTACACTCCAAATTCAATCTTATTTTAGATTCTGGACCACTTGAAGCTACACAGAAAGTGCACTTTTAAGTTTTTGACCACTTCTAAAACCCCGTCAATAGGTTTGATGTGCTTCTTAAATTTTTTAAAGCTTTCGGTTCGATAATTTTCCTCAAAATCTTTGGGTAGTTTTCTTGATATTAATTGCTGGATTTGCAACATGATGTTATCCAACGATCTACCCTTAAAATGTTTATAAGCATAATCAAGAGTAATGCCGGCACCAAGTTGGTTGGCTAAATCCACGATAACCTGATTTCCGATGGCTTCACTATCTACTAAAACACCATCGCAATCAAAAATGACACATTTATATTTTGAAGTTTGAACACTCATCGGTAAATTTTAAACTAGATTGAATACTGAAAGCTACAAAGTAACTCATAGCGGAAAATAAGGTTTTTCTTAAAGTTTAACTATTGCCATTACTAAAATTTGGCTTAATTTTAATGAGCATTTAAGTGTAGATAATAAAACCCCCTTGATTTTCCATTATGGCATTTATAGATTATTATAAAATTCTCGGTATTGAGAAAAACGCCTCGACGGCCGATATTAAGAAAGCCTATCGGAAAATGGCAAGAAAATACCATCCTGATGTCAACCCGAACGATAAGGAAGCTGAAGTAAAATTCAAACAAATCAACGAGGCCAACGAAGTGCTCAGTAATACTGAGAACCGAAACAAATACGATAAGTTCGGAGAAAACTGGAAACATGGCGAGGCTTATGAACAGGCGCAAAGGCAACAAAGGCAACAGCGAAGCTCACAACGACAGTATCACGACGGAGGCGGTTTTGAGGGTTTTGACGAAAGCGGGTATTCCGATTTTTTTGAATCTATGTTTGGTGGCGGAGGGTTTTCAAACCGAGGCTCTAACGTAAGTTATAAAGGACAGGATTTTAATGCGCGCCTCCAACTAGATTTAAAGGATGTTTATACTTCACAAAAACGGGTATTGGATGTCAACGGTAAAAGTATTCGGCTCACCATTCCTGCCGGAGTAACCAATGGCCAAATCATTAAGATCAAAGGCAAAGGAGGACCTGGAAAAAACGGTGGCCCCGATGGTGATTTATTGATTGAGTTTCAAATCATGAATCAAACCGAATTTAAAAGGGACGGTGCCAATCTTTACAAAACCGTAGAACTTGATTTATATAAGGCCATTTTAGGTGGAGATCTTATGGTGCATACCTTCGACGGAAAGGTAAAACTGAAATTAAAGTCGCCTACTCAAAATGGCGACCAAGTCAAATTGAAAGGAAAAGGATTTCCGAAGTATAAGAAGGAAAACGATTTTGGTGACCTATTTATAACTTATTCAATCAAAATGCCTGAAAAACTGAGCGACCAAGAGCGAAAACATTTTGAAGAACTAGCTAAATTAAAAGACTCATGATAGACAGCAATCTCATACCAGTCCCCGAACTTTGTTCGCATTACCAATTAGAACTCACTTTTTTTGACGAACTTAGAAATTACGGACTCATTAAAGTCACCTCCATCGAGCAAACCATTTGCGTACATCAAGATGACATTTCGGACCTCGAAAAAATGATTAGGATGCATAAAGATTTGCATCTCAATTTTGAAGGGATTGATACTGTTTTAAATATGCTGGAAAAAATCGACAGACTACAGATCGAACTAAATGAGGTTAAGAATCGATTACGGATTTATGAGGAATAATATTGGGGATTAGGGATTAGGGATTAAAGAATTTTACTTTATAAGATTGAGATAAACAGCGATTAATATTCAATCTTATCTCACAAAACACACTTCCTTTTTCTACAGAATAAATTTCGCAAAGGATGAAATAGAAATTATCACGATTTTTGATACTCGCCAAAACCCAGATAAATTAAAAGACCAAATAGATTAATTCATTTTAATCACGGTGTCGAATTAGACACCTGCAATACTTTCCCATTATAAAACTGGTTGCCATTAAGAGAAAACTCCTGAATATATTTCGCCATTTCCAATGCCGTTGTTGGTGCATCAAAATCTGGAAAAGCTTCCTTGAGCATTTCGGTTCTAACAGCCCCCAATGCCAAAACGTTAAACTGCGGCCCTGTTTCTTTATATTCTTCCGCCAACAATTCGGTTAATGTGATTACGGCGCCCTTGCTCGAACTGTAGGCTGCCAAGCCCGGAAACTTGACACTACCTTGAATCCCTCCCATAGAACTTATGGTAACAACGTGACCATCTTTTTTCATGAATGGTAAAACAATCCTAGTCATTTCGGCCACACCAAAAACATTAGTTTGATAAACTTCTTTAAAATCTGAAAGTGTGCTATCTGAAAAAGGTTTATTTAAAAGCGTCCCCGCATTATTTATTAAAATATCGACCTGTTTCCATTCGTTTTCAATGAACTCTTTTACTTTTTTATAATCTTCGGCTTTATTTAAATCAAAGGCAAAGGAAGATATAGTATCAGAATTTAGCTGGCTCACAGGTATTGCATTTCGGGATAATGCCAATACGTTGTGACCTTGGTTGGCTAACAAGCGTACCAATTCAAAACCAATACCCCTGCTTGTCCCTGTTATAATTATGTTTTTAGCCACCATTTATTTGTCGTTTAATTGAATTTCTTTGGCTGATGTATTGCTCATTTTTTCGATGGTAGGAGCTACCTCGTTTACTAATTGAGCCATAAAATCATAGTCTATTAATTCCGCTTCGTCATCGACATGATGGTAATACTCATAATTTGTAAAATCGAAAGTGGAAATCGTTTGGCAAGGCACATTGAACTGCTCAAAAAACGGATAGTTGTCTGACCTCATAAACAAACGGTATTCTTTAGCCATCGGAAGAAATCCCACTAATTCAGAACCTGCATATTCGTTGATTTTTTTAGCCATATTGCTTTCTTCAAAGCCGGTGATATAGGCTTTATAATTTTTGTCGTTCATTGGTACACCGATCATTTCAAAATTAACCATGGTATATAGATTCATGTCCTGTTGTTTTAGTTTTTCGGCCAAGTGTTTAGAGCCTTGAAGACCTTGTTCTTCTGCAGAAAAAAGACAGAATAATAAACTTCTTTTATTGTTCTTTCGTTCAGAAAAATAACGAGCCAAAGCTACAACGGCACTAGTACCAGCAGCATTATCATTAGCGCCATTGGCAATAGAATCCCCTTCCACTAATTTACCAAAACCAATATGATCGTAATGCGCCCCTAAAACAATAAATTCATTTTTGAGTGTTTCGTCCGTACCTTCCAAATAGCCAATCACATTATAGCCTGATTTAATTTTTGGCGACTCGGATGCAGTGGTGTCCTGAGTTCGCATTTCAAATTCAAAATCATCCTTGAATGTTTTAAAATAGGGTTGCACACCGTAGCTTTCTAATTTCTTTTCGATAAACTTTGCCGCCTCTTCAATACCTTCGGTATCTGTGTCTCGACCTTTCAAATTATCGGAAGCTAAAAAACTTACGGTTTCTTTTAATTCATCGCTTGAAATAGTGACCGATTTAATTTCGGGATTTTCAGTGGTTTTGCAGCTTAGTAATAAAAACAAACAGCAAATGGTAATTGATAATTTCATCATTGGGATTTTTAATTAAACGTTTTTATTCTCTTCTTGAATGACTAGGAATGAAGTTTTGACTTTCCTCCTTTTGAAGGATAGGCAAAAAAAACCCAATTCAATTAATTTGAATTGGGTTTTTATATTTTGCATTAGATAATTACATCAACATGGTCACCGGATTCTCAATAAACCCTTTTAAGGTTTGTAAAAACTCCGAGCCTGTTGCGCCGTCAACCGTTCTATGGTCGCAAGCTAAGCATAGTTTCATGGTATTGCCAGCAACAACTTTTCCGTCTTTAACGACGGGTTTTGCTACTATGGCACCCACAGAAAGTATGGCCGAATTTGGCTGATTGATAATCGATGTAAAACTCTCTATACCAAACATCCCTAGATTAGAAACAGTAAAGGTACTGCCTTCCATTTCTTTGGGAGTCAATTTTTTGTTTCTCGCTTTACCTGCCAAATCTTTTACTTTGGCTCCAATTTGTGGTAAGGATTGCTCATTGGCAAATTCAACCACAGGCACTACCAAACCATCAGGCACGGCTACCGCCACACCAATGTGTACGTGATGGTTTAATCGCATTTTATCGGCAAACCATTGGGAATTAACTTGAGGGTGCTTTTTCAATGCCAAAGCACAGGCCTTAACTACCATATCATTATAGGATATTTTGACATCTGGCACAGAGTTAAATTGCGCTCTAAAAGCAATGGCATTATCCATGTCAAACTCGACGTTTAAATAATAATGAGGTGCCGTAAATTTAGAATTGGTCAACGCTTTGGCAATTGCCTTGCGCATCTGTGAATTGTTTATTTCTTCGAAATCCTCTTGTCCAGTTGGAACAAATTTTTCTGCGGAAGCGGCTGAACCAGATTGTGGTGTATAGTTCTCAATATCTCTTTTTACAATTCTGCCATTATCTCCAGAACCACTGACTTGGGATAGGTTAATCCCTTTTTCCTCGGCCATTTTTTTGGCCAATGGGGAAACGAAGACGCGAGAGTTATCTGAAGAAGCAGGCTTAGAGGCTTCTTTTGGCGATTCCTGTTTAGCATCAGACTTTTTATCTTCGGTTTTTTCTGTTTTCTTATCTTCTTTACTATCCTCTTTTTTGGATTCTTTCTTTTCTGATTTATCTTCTGTTTTTTCTGCGTTATCTTTCTTAGCAGAATCGCTTCCACCTTTCTTAAAGTTTTTAGCAACACCAGAAACATCAGTACCTTCTGGACCAATGATAGCTAGAAGAGAATCAACTTTAGCTGTTTCTCCTTCTTCCAATCCAATCTGTAACAAAGTACCCGATTGAAAAGATTCAAACTCCATCGTAGCCTTATCGGTTTCGATTTCTGCCAAAATATCACCTTCTTCAACGTTATCCCCAACCTTCTTCAACCAAGATGCAACAGTACCTTCTTCCATGGTATCGCTAAGTCGGGGCATAGTGACGACGACTACTCCGTCTGGCAATTCATTCGATTCACTTGAATTATCTTTGGCGTTGTCGTTGTCCTTGTCTTCAGCATCCTTATCCTCAGATTTAGATTTATTATCATCTTTATCATCAGAATTTTTTTCAGCTTCATCTTCATCTTCATCTTCATCTTCATCTTCAGCTTCGGTTTCGGTTTCATTTTTAGAAGTTGAGCCACCATCTAAATGTTCAGAAATATCTTCACCTTCCTCACCGATAATAGCAAGTAAGGTATCAACTTTAGCAGTTTCACCTTCTTGGATACCGATGTGGAGTAATGTGCCTTCGTTAAAAGATTCAAATTCCATCGTTGCTTTATCGGTTTCGATTTCGGCTAAAATATCACCTTCTTCAACTTTATCCCCAACTTTCTTTAACCACGATGCAACAGTACCTTCTTCCATGGTATCGCTGAGACGGGGCATATTTATGATTTCTGCCATGACTTATATTTTGTGTTTTATAAACGGATAATCTTCTTGCTCGTAAACCGCATCGTACATAACGCTCTTCTCAGGGAACGGCGATTCATCTGCAAATTTTTCGCATTCACTTACACGTTTTTTAACGCGTTTATCGATGGCCTTTAAGTCATCTTCGGTCGCATATTTTTTATCGAGAATGATGTCCTTAACCTGAGTAATAGGATCAATTTTTTCATACTCTTTTACCTCATCCTTGGTTCTGTATTTTTGGGGATCACTCATAGAGTGCCCTCTATAACGATACGTCTTCATCTCTAAAAATGTTGGACCATCGCCACGTCTAGCGCGTTCAATAGCTTCATCAAAAGCTTCGGCTACTTTTACGGGGTTCATACCGTCAACTGGACCGCAGGGCATTTCGTAGCCTAATCCCAATTTCCAAATATCGGTGTGGTTGGCTGTTCTAGCTACCGAAGTCCCCATTGCGTAACCGTTGTTCTCACAAACAAAGACGACCGGAAGTTTCCAAAGCATTGCCATATTAAACGTTTCGTGAAGCGAGCCCTGTCTTGCGGCACCATCACCAAAAGCACATATAGTCACGGCATCATTATCGTGATATTTATCGCCAAAAGCAATTCCTGCACCTAGAGGAATTTGACCGCCAACAATACCGTGGCCACCATAAAAACGGTGTTCTTTTGAGAAAATATGCATAGAACCCCCAAGACCTTGGGAAGTTCCAGTTGCCTTACCGTAAAGCTCTGCCATGACACGTTTGGGGTCAACACCCATACCAATTGGCTGAACGTGGTTTCTATAAGCAGTTATCATCTTGTCCTTGGTCAAATCCATGGCGTGAAGTGCTCCTGCCAATACGGCTTCTTGACCGTTATATAAATGAAGAAATCCCCTTACTTTTTGCTGAATGTAAACCTGTGCTAGTTTATCTTCAAACTTTCGCCAGAAAAACATATTCTCATACCAATCAAGGTAAACTTCCTTTGTGACTTTTTTCATCAATTTTATATATTATAAAAATCCCTATGGTCAAAAACAACCATACTATCTTAATGCGTTTGTCAATATCTTCTATGACAAAATATGAATAACAAAAATAACACTTTAGTTAGTAATGATAAAAGGGAAAAAGGAAAAAGGTGAAAGACCTTTTAGGAAAGGGATAATTTTTAGCCAAAGAATACCATGAAATAGGATTTTTAGCAAATATATCTGATTCAAGGGTCAAGGTTGAAAATCCAAAAATCCTGAATCAGGACTAGAAAAGATTAAGAAAATTTCTGCTCGCTATTTTTAAGCATAAGAATTTAAGGCCAAAAAATGAACTAAAAAAAATCTTAGGATGTTCTTGGCTTGGTTTGGCCTAAGTTGGCAATAAAGGATTTACACGGAAAAACTATAGGTAATTTAGAATTTAGTTTTGTGTTGTGTGTTGTTTTAATATCTTCAAAGAAAGCTTCGGTCAAACCCTAGCGGTAACAAGTTTGCCAAAGAATTTGATTTCACAACTTTACCTGAAGTTCCCATAAAGTAAATTTCAATTGGTGCATCCTGTTTGACTTCATATTCTGAAATACTCTGTCGGCATGCGCCACAGGGTGGAATGGGTGTTGTAGTTTCTGAATCTTGACTTCCGGCAGATAACGCCATCATCACTATTTTGGCATATGGATATTGGGAGCCAGCATAAAAAATGGCGGTACGTTCTGCGCACAAACCAGACGGATACGAGGCATTTTCCTGATTGTTACCTGTAATTATTTTACCATTATCTAACAAAATTGCGGCACCAACTAAAAATTTTGAATAGGGAGCGTAGGCCTTTTTACGTATTGATATTGCCTGCTCCATCAAATTATTAATGGTTTCAGGAAGCTCATCTAAGTTTTCAAAAACCACTAGTTTGGTTTCTATTGTAACGTCCTTCATATTTTAGTTAAGTCCCAAGCTGTGACATTTTGAATATTTACGTAAAAAAATCGAAGAGGAATTAATATTCTCGATATTCACCATCACCAAAATTAAACGCTAAAGAAAACCTCAACGTATTCTCCAAGGGACTTCTAATTTGTGAGGCAGAGAATAAATAAGATAGGTCAATGTTAATTGTTGTGTATTTAAAACCAGCACCCAATGCAAAAAACTTTCTTGCGCCTTTATCATCAGCTTCATTAAAGTAACCTGCTCTAAAAGCGAATGAATCTTGGTATAAATATTCTGCGCCTAATGCCCAGGTAAATTCTCTTAACTCTTCACTAAAACCGCCTGGTGCATCACCGAAGGACTGAAACACTCCTGTTAGGAAACTAACATCGTTACTTTGGCCTTGGGTAATAATAGTTGGCTCGCTTTCATCAATTTCTGGTGTTGCCGGATCATCTGCGGTCTGAGCCCCATCGCCATTGGTATCAACAAATCCAAAAAGTGGAGGTGTTGGCACAAGAAGTTTGGTGACCTCTGCAGTTACCGCCAATTTGTTGTACTCGTCAAATATGAAATCAAATCCACCTCCTAATCGTAATGTAGTTGGTATAAAGTTTTCCCGGCCTGCATCATCATATTTTATAGTTGGACCCAGATTTTGAATAGCAAAACCAAAACGCGTTCTACCATTGAAGCTGTCGTATGCTTTTTCTTCACTTTGATAATACCCGGTAATATCCACTCCAAAAGAACTAGCTGCTTGAGCATTAGCGTCAACTGCATTTAATCTCAAATCTGAACGTAAATACCTTAAAGCTACTGCCATTGAAAACTGTTGCGCTAATCTTAAAGAATAGGATAAATCTACAGTTAACTCGTTTGGTTTTTCAATAAATTCTTCGGCAAACTCATCTTGGCGGATTTCAATTTCACCTAGACTAAAATATTTTATACTTGCCCCAAAGGCGCTCTGTTGGTTAATTCTATTAAAATAAGTTACATTACCTAAAAAGATGTCATTAACCAATTGGCTTAGATAGGGGGTGTAACTTACTGCCAGTCCCGATTTAGTTTCAGAAAAAGCATACTTTGAAGGGTTCCAAGCTTGCGAATACGCATCAACCGATGTAGCAACTCCCATATCACCCATACCTGCGGCTCTAGCATCTGATGCAATTAACAAAAATGGTACTCCCGTTGTAATTACGGAAGATTGATTAGGGAATGTTATGGTAGCGCCTTCTTGGGCATTACCAAAATTGAATATAGAAATGACGATTAGGGGTAAAAGATAATTTTTCATTGTTTTCTTTAAGTTCATAGAAAGGTAAATTGTCCTTATGCTATCGGTAAATATAAATGTTTATTGTATTTCACACCCAACTTTTCGGTTAACTACAAAAAGACGGGATAAGTTAGAGAATAACGAGCTTTTCAATTTTCTCGACCTGTTTGTTCAAACTGTTAGATCTAACCTTTAATTTATAAATATAAACGCCCTTTCCAATTCTGTCCCCAAAGTCATCACGACCATCCCAAACAATATCCTTGGACAAGGTACTAACAGATTTTGCCCCACCAGAGGTCTGTCCATTTATGGTGCGCACCACTTTTCCTGACACTGTAAAAATCTGTACTGAAATATCCAAAACATCTGCACTATTATGATTGAACCAAAATTCGGTGTAATCAATAAAAGGATTCGGATAATTTAAAACGTTTTCAATAACTAGCTCTTCATCCTTGTCACGCACATTAAACTCTATCTGGGCGGTTGATGCATTATTGTAAACATCCCAAGCTTTTAAAGTTAAGGTATGCAATCCTGGTTCTAAATCCCTAAACGGATAACTTACTTTGCCATTTTGAAAATCGTCAACATTAGCTTGATAGTAATCATTAAGAATAAACGGGCTGGTTTCATCACCGTCAATTATAGCGGTAATGTCGTGCCCGATGCCACTTGCGGTGTTTATGCCATTATCATCCTGTAATTTTGCCACTAATGTTGGCTGCTCATTGGTTATTCCGCCAGAGACAAAATTTTCATCGTTCATAAAAAGGTTAATGACTGGGCCAATATTATCTTCGGCTGCATCTTCATTAATTCCACCCACCAAAAAATCAAGATTTGCGCCTGCCTTATCATCCAAAATATTTTCTTGCTTGGAATAGAAACTAACGCGACCGTTCCCTATGGGCACACCAATGTCTCGTGGTACCACAAAATTGAAATCGAAATTTCCATTGGTTACGGTAGCCTGACCTTTAAAAATCACTTCACCCATAATGGTAAAATCCATTTTAGAATCGACGCCCGTTGGAGGGTTTATACCGTCGTTGGCCAACGTTGTGCGTTCAATTCTTTTATCAAAAACAGTTGCTGTGAGAATCCCGTTGTAGTTGGATAGGAAATTACCTTGCGAATCGTAAACTTCACCAGACATTTTAACACGATCTAGAGCTTCCAGAACATCTGCGTCTGGACCAATTGGCACATCGTTAATCTTGGTTAGTTTAATATCAGGTTTTGGAATGACCAGCTTCATCGCCGGGTCGCCGATATAGAACATCAAATATTTCTGTCTGTTACCTACAACACCAGGTGCATTTTTGGCTAGACGCAGCGATTCTGCCATACTTGGCACACCAACAGCGTCATAATCAAACAAGAATTCTCCCAGTACTTCGTTGAAATCTACTCCAGTGAGCAAAAACACACGTCTTGTTGTAGTTATCAAACCAATTGCGCCGCCCTGTTTGTTCCAATAGGTAAATTCTCCTGCGGTTACCCTAAGCGGATTATCGAATCTGGTATATTCACAAGTAATGGTTACAAAGAGATTGAACTTACAAATATTCCTAACTTCCTGAGCGTCAACTCTAGTGAAAATCCGTTCGGCAGATAACCCATCCTCACCTCCATGGCCAAAATAATTGACCACGAGCGCACCAACCTCAATAGCATCCTTAAATGCTTTATTGGCCTCTGGATAACGCTCTCCGCTTGATGTTGATTGCTGTTGGTAAGAGTCGGCATGTATTTTTATCGTGTTGACAAAATCCTTTTGGTCTGTAACCTCGTCACCTATAAAATTAGTTGTGCGTTGTAATCTGCCCTCACCACTTTCATCAATATCATCTGATACCACAACAAAGTTATTGCGCCAGTCTCCAAAGGACTCCTCACCGTAATGTAATTCAATTTTTTCTATCATGTCTCTTGCCCGTTGGGGAGATTCTGCCAAAATCCTACCGACAGCAATATCCAATCTATCGGAAGTTGCCATGGTACCTTCTTCAGGGTCCATCATTCCGAAGAAATCATCTGAAACAAACGAACTAGTTAAACTGAAACTCTGGAGGGCGTGCCAAGATGGTACCAAATTAGTGTTGTTGGGCACCCTATTTTTATAATCATAGGAGCCATCTCCGAAAAGACATAAGTATTTTATTCTATTCTCTGCAGTACTTGCATTTTCATAAACGTATTTAACCAGATTTCTAATTGCAGCGATATCTTGGTTACCAGAACTAAACTCGGTGTAAATTTTATCTAAGGTCACCACCTTGACATTGAGACGATTTTGATCTCTATTGATTTGCGCTAGTCGCTCTGCTTGAGATTGTAAGACGGTAGGCGTTATAATAAGGTAGTCAATATCCTCAAATTCGCCTTGGGCGTTTTGAAAAAGTGTACCCTTTAGATTTTGATTGGCAACAAATGAATTTCCATCTCTGAGCGGCTCAAAATAATTAAGGCTTGATACCGTCAAAAATTTTTTTGCAGAACCAGCCACTGTTTTAAAACTGAAACTTGCAGCAGCATCAGTATTGGCAGCACTGACAACATTAAATTTATCAGTAATATCCCAAACCTCTTGAACATTACTGGCATTGGTTAGGGTGTATTCTGCAATTCCGCTGGAGGTAGTTACTTGATTATTTTTAAATTTGAATTGGATGCCCTCAAAATTTAAAGCTCTTGTAGCCTCTACCGAAATAAAATCCAGATATCCTGTGGTAGATGGGTTTCCACCATTATTAAAGCTTAGGTTAAACGTAATTTCCGAAGAATTAAAAAGCACATTATCATTATAGCTATCAGCATCACCAATTGAATTACTGTTAGGGTTTGGCGCATTAAATTGCATAGTATTTACCAAATTTCCATTTAGTACTACAGACATTGTGGCATCCGTACTTCCTTGATTCAAAGCACCTGCCAAAACTCTAACCTTAGCTGGCTCTGTACTTATTAGATTAGGAAATGAAAACGTGTATTCACGCTCATTTTCAACATCAAATCGGTCACCAAACCAACGTCTTCCCAACCTAGCAAGATTAAATTCATCAACCTCATAAAATTGATAATCTTGAAACGTATTAATTTGCAGATTAGCAGTTGCCGTAGGTTGGTTCATAGCGGCAATACGCTTGCCAAACCCACCACCAACGTTCACAAAATAGTAGGAGCGGTCAGTGTAAAGATTGATATTAGTATCACTTTCTTGGCTGTATTCTCGAGGACCTTCGGCATAAAATAATATAAAATCGTTGTCATCAAAAGTACCATCTTGTTCACCTATAAATTTAATGGCATTCTCGGTAAGGTCGTTTGGATAAAACGCTTCGTTCACCAATGGCAGCATTGCCCCGCCGTTGCCAAAAATCTTGATGGTTCTTGGGTCTACATTTGTATCGACACCAATTTGGTCTAAAAATCCTTTGGTCAATCTAAATACTCCCGATTTATCTACGTAGAACTTATACCAACTCCCAGAGCTCAAGACTGAATTAGTCAGTTCCAGACCGTTTCGTTGCAAAATTACTTGAAGCAGTTTCTGCCCCATAAGAAAAATCAACCGTAAACGCAGTGATTTTTTTGTAAACCCCATTGTCCTTAATTATCGGAGATAACTCGAGATAGGCGAATTTTTCACCCCTATCAATAGCATTTCTCAAAATGGCGTTCGGGGAGCTAGGGATTGCAGATCTTGGGATATCCTTTAATTCTACTTCAGAAATATTAGCGTAAGAAACATTATTTAAAACCAACGAACGCTTATTTACAGGTGAAGAGACACTCCATTGTGCATAAAATCTCATACCTGAATCTTCTGTAAAACTAAAATGGTCTTTATCAAAACTTGGCACTTCCATTCGTGTGGATGAAGTGGCCAGTATTTTTGTACCATCCCAAGTAATTTGAAACTGCTTTTGCTGCGAAAACCCAAACAAACAAAAAAAACAAAATGTAATAAATAATTGTATTTTCATAGTATTAATAACGACTCGTAAATGGTCTTATTATAAGGTCTTATTTTTTTATTCAAAATTACAACAATAATTAATTTTTTGTTCCGTTAATGAAAACAAAACAAGCAGATAATACGATTAAAAATCCGTTGTTCTGTTAAAAAATAAGGATGAAATGCAGTTTTTTTCGATGAATTTGCAAAAATTGCTTGTCAGTTATTCTTTAATTACTATATTGCGTCTCTAAATTTAATTAGCTTACTTAAAACGTATGGACATGAAAAATAGCATTAACCCAAGGATATTAGTAGCCCTAATGATATCCTTAACAATTGTAAGTTGTAGCAGAAACTCCAACAACGGTACATCAAGAGCCACAGGTTGGCAAATTAATGACCGAGATGGTGGCTTTCAATATAACGATAAGTTTGAAGAACAAGAAGCTAGCCCTGGTCTAGTGTTCATAGAAGGTGGTACTTTTACTATGGGTAAAGTAGGCGATGATCCTATGCATGATTGGAACAACTCCCCAAACCAGCAGCACATTCAATCCTTTTATATGGATGAGACTGAGGTGACCAATAAAATGTATTTAGAATTTTTGGACTGGGTAAAAAGAACTTATCCGCCTGAAGAAGAAAATTTTAGATTAATTTATAAAGGTGTACTTCCAGATACCTTGGTTTGGAGAAATCGTTTAGGTTATGCGGAAACTATGACCGAAAACTACCTACGCCATCCAGGTTACGGAGAATATCCAGTAGTTGGTATTAGTTGGATTCAAGCTACTGAGTTCGCTAATTGGAGAACAGACAGAGTTGCCGAAATGTCTTTGCAAGAAGCAGGGTATTTGGAAAGAGGCACTCACCTCAATTCTTCAGCTGAAAGTAATTTTAATGTAGATACTTATATAAATGCTCCATCTGAAACTTATGGTGGAAATGATTCTATTATAAATCCACAACGTTCTAGAAGACGAGTTCAAACTACAGCTTCTGGAGACACTATTAACACCTATGCACGTAGAGAATCTGGATTAATTAGTCCAGATTACAGACTGCCAACTGAGGCAGAATGGGAATACGCCGCTTTAGGAATGAGCGAACTAAGAAGCTTTAATGTTTATAGAGGCCGTAAAAAATATCCTTGGGATGGTCAATACACAAGATCAGGAAGACGTAAAACCAAAGGTGATCAATTAGCCAACTTTAAACAAAGTAAAGGTGATTATGGTGGCATCGCAGGATGGTCAGATGATGGTGCGGATATCACCGCGCAAGTTATGTCTTATGAGCCAAATCCTTATGGTCTATATGATATGGCTGGAAATGTGGCGGAATGGGTTGCCGATGTTTACAGACCAATTGTTGATGACGAGTTTAACGACTTCAACTATTATAGAGGAAACGTTTATACTAAAAACGCAATCAATGAAGATGGTACAGTTAAAATTGTAACCCCAGACGATATCGTATATGACACCTTAAGTAATGGCGCTGTTGTTGCAAGAAATTTACCTGGTGAAATTTTACAGGTTGGAGTAGATGAAAATGAAACCTACCTGAGAACCAACTTTGATGAAAGTGACAACAGGAATTTTAGAGATGGTGATGCACGTTCTTCTCGTCAATATGCCGATAGTTTTGGTGAAGAGGAAGATGGTGATAATAATATGACTGGTAAAATGTACAATTCTCCGATACATGATGTTAGAAGAGATTCCTTAGGTAACATGATTAAGGAATACGACACTTCTAATCAAAGAACATCTTTAATCAGTGATGAAGTGAGAGTTTACAAAGGAGGGTCTTGGAGAGACCGTTCGTATTGGATTGATCCAGCACAACGTCGTTATTTTCCGCAGGATATGGCTACCGATTATATTGGCTTTAGATGTGCAATGTCTAGGGTAGGTTCCAAAACCGAAGGCGCAGGAAAGAAAAGAAACTAAACATTTAGTGTATAATTACAAAAGCCCTAATCCTAGCGATTAGGGCTTTTTTTATTAGATTTAATATATGACTATAGAAGATATTTACCAACGTTATCTAAAAGCTAGCGGCATTTCAACAGATACCAGAAGCATTAATGAAAACTGCATGTTTTTCGCCTTAAAAGGAGATAATTTTGATGGAAACACCTTTGCTGAAGAAGCCTTAAATCAAGGTGCCTCTTATTGCGTCATAGACAACAAAGAATATGAAGTAAATAATAAATGTATTTTAGTTGATGATGTTCTCAAAACATTACAGACCCTTGCCACTTACCATAAACGCCAACTTAGCGTACCAATTATTGCATTGACAGGTAGCAATGGGAAAACCACAACCAAAGAACTCATAAATAGAGTGCTTTCAAAAAAATACAATACCTCAGCTACCGTAGGTAATCTCAACAATCATATTGGAGTGCCCTTAACGCTTTTAAGAATGGATACTTCTACCGAAATGGGAATTGTAGAAATGGGTGCCAATCATCAAAAGGAAATCGAATTTCTATGCACTATTACCCAACCTGATTTTGGATTGATTACTAACTTTGGAAAAGCACACTTGGAGGGATTTGGCGGTATTGAGGGCGTTATAAAAGGAAAATCTGAACTCTACGAATATTTAAGGCAAAACGATAAAATCATTTTTGTAAATGAACACGATGAGCTACAGATTAAGCAATCCGGTAAATATGAAAATAAAATCATGTTTGGTAAAAATATCAGTTTGTTAAGTAGCCAACCCTATCTTAATGTTACCGTTGAAGATTTAGTAATAAAGTCGAATTTAATTGGTGCTTATAATTTTAACAATATTTGTACAGCTATTGCATTAGGCAGATATTTTAAGGTCGAAGAACAAGATATTATAGATGCTATTGAAAGTTATCTCCCAAAAAGCAATCGTTCACAACTAATTAAACACGGACAGCTCACCATAGTTCTAGACGCTTATAATGCTAATCCTACAAGTATGGAAGCGGCATTGAAAAGTTTTACTAGTGAATCGGATTCTAAAAAAACCGCAATCCTCGGAGATATGTTTGAACTTGGAGAAGCTTCAAAAACTGAGCATGAGTATATCGTAAATTTAGCCACAGAACTAGATATTGATAAGCTTATTTTTGTTGGTAAGCATTTTTATAAAAATAAAAGGACCTTAAACAACGTATTGTTTTTCGAAAACTATGAAGAGCTGAAAACCAATTTTAAAAAACTAAATATAAAAACCGGTAAAGTATTAATAAAAGGATCCCGCGGTATGGCCTTGGAGCGGGTTTTAGATTTGCTATAGAAATTCTATTCAGAAACTATAATGATGAATTGATAATTGTTGAACTTGGTTTAAAGGAAATCACTACAGCAATCTTTAATATCCCAATCATTAAAAAAATCCCAATATGCATAAGCAAGTTGGGATTTTTTTAGATAAAGATATTTTGACAAATCATTTTTAAAATTCAGATTTAGACAACAATTCTATGTGAAGTGTACTGGATTCGAACCAGTGACCCCTACCCTGTCAAGGTAATGCTCTGAACCAACTGAGCTAACACTCCAATAACTAATAATTAAGTAAAAGCATTAAAGCTTAAACCCATTTATAATTTTCAAATTTAGTTTTATTTGTATAGAAAATCAAGGTTTCTTTAAACAATTAAATCCAACTAAAGCATTAAATTTATTACCGGGAAGAACAACTTGTTCTTTTCATTATTTAAAAAATCCCTTATTATAAATGGTAGATAAAGCTTATATATTCCGATTTCTAAGAGACCTCAGCAATAATAACTCTAAAGAGTGGATGGACGAAAACCGCGATCGTTACCATACCATGAAAGAGCGTTGGCTACATGAAATAGAACTCATTCTCGAGCGCTTGGCAAAACATAATCCATATTTTGAACGCATTAACCCCAAGCAGACCATAAGCCGTATTAATAACAATCGTAGATTTCATCCAGATAAACCTGTTTACAAAAATAACGTGACTTGTTCTCCGGCAGGTAAAAAAACTGAAGGTATCTCAACTTTTTTTATTTCGGTAGGACCAGGCGAATCCTTCATTGGCGGCGGTCTTTATCATCCCCCAAAAGAACAATTGGATAAAATTAGAGCGGCTATTGATTTTAATGGGGATAAGCTCAAAGAAATTCTTGATGGTAAAGATTTTAAATCATTCTATGGCGGCCTTAACCATTATGATGACAAGCTCGTGACCTCTCCCCAAAATTATAACCAAGACCACAAGCACATTGACCTCATTAACAATAAGAGCTTCACAGCAACTGTAGATTTAACCGAAGCGGAAGTTATTAGCGATGATTTTGTGGATTTGGTTGAAAAAGCTTATCTAAAATACAGGCCGTTGGATGAATATTTAACAAAAGCTATTACGATGGGAGAATGAGTTGCATTTTCTAATGGTATTCACTTTTTAAAATTCTGTATTTCAGATTATGAGTGACTCTAAATTATAGGGGTTCTCAATTGGTTTGAAAAAACTGAGAACTTTTTCAGCCTGACCTCCCAAAACACAAAGTAAGTTTTCTGAATATAATCAGTGACTGTATATCCTTAGCGTGAGACCGCTGCTGCAAATATAATCTAGAGACGCTCTGGCGCTTCTCAGGATTTGCGTATCAAAAAGATACCTTAAGCCCTAGACTTGGTATTTTTTTGAATCAAAAATCCCGAATTGCAAAGTGCAAATCGGGATTATGATTGATGTGGGCGCAGAGGGATTCGAACCCCCGACCCCTTGGGTGTAAACCAAGTGCTCTGAACCAACTGAGCTATGCGCCCTAAAATAGGACTGCAAAGATAATTTAGTTTTTTAGACTGCAAAATTATTTTGAATAAAACATGTTTAATTAAATCCCTTTTTGTGAGGAAAATTCTATAGCACCTGAAAAAATCAAAACAAACTATTGATTGTTATGTTGTTACATTATTTTCGTTTTTAAATTTTAGAAATTATTTACTAATAAGCTAATCATGGTATTGATAAAGCACGATTATATAATTAATCATTACTATTTTGTTAATGTACTAATTGATGAGTTATTTAAACTTCATCTAAATTTATTAACCAAAATATACGAATAAAATGAAAAAATTAATAACACTTGCCATTGCGGGAATCCTATTTGTGGGTTGCGATGTGAAAAAAGAAGAAAAGGGAGCTTTGCCAGATGTAGACGTTGATATCGATGCAGAAGCTGGAGAGCTACCAGAATATGATGTCGATTGGGCTGAAGTAAATGTAGGCACAAAAACTAAAATGGTGGAAGTACCTAAAGTAGTTGTCGTGATGGAAGAAGAAGAGGTTGAAGTACCCTATTTGGATGTTGATATGCCTGATGGAGGAGAAAAAGCCGAACGTACCCTAATGGTCGAAGCTGAAGTTACCGATAAAGAGCATTCCTTAGATATCATTGAGATTTGGGCAGCTGAAAATAATTTATATGTAATTGCTGAGCTTAAAACTACTGACCAAGATATTGGAGATAAAAAAATGAGGGTGTCAGACCAAATATCGCTAAATGCACCTGATTTAAATGTTAAATACTATATTGTTGGAGAACGTCCCGATAGAATGTTTAATACCCGGTATGATTATCTCGAGAATACCTCAGAACTTAAATCACGTTTAGACAATCCAAAGGTCATTTACTCAAAATAATTTATTGACTATCGAGTTCTAAGAACTCTATAAAAAGGATTTAGTATTAATTTACTAAATCCTTTTTTTGTTTATTTACCCCATAATAAATCGTGGCTTTCTTAAAAAATTTTTCATTTAGTAGTTATAAAATTCGTTAAATGTAATCGTCAATTAAATAGTTTAAATATTGCAGTGATTTTCGCCCTAAAGCGAGTCTAACTTTAGCAATTTTCTATCAGTTGTAAAATGTGTAGATAAGTCTCCTAAAAAGGACTCTTTGGCACTTACGGGTTTATCAGAACGTAAAAATTTAAACCAGAACTATATATTAAGAACTTATTTAAAGTATAAGTAGGGCTAAAATTCTGGGGTATTAAGCTTTCTACTGCCACATAAGATGATTAAAACCAGTTAACATTTGCTCTATCTTAATACTTCAGGATTTATGGAATATATTCTGTAACATTTGAAAATGTTTACTACCTCAACTTTTTAAAGCTAAAAAAATCGTGATAGCAGGATTTATTTACCCACGTACCACGATAATATAAATCGATTGAAAGAAAATCAATCTTAGTACAAATTGATATTCAACCCTTAAATTTTCTGTACTTAGCCATGATAAACATATAAGCACCGTAGCAAATAAGACCAAATGCCACCAAGCCCATTAGCCAAGGACCTGAACTTTCCCTCAAAAATGAGAAGGCCTCTGATGTACCTTTTATATTTTCTGTACTTGCTGTATCAGCCGCTTTATAAAAGAAATAAGCAACTATACCTACTACCACACCTCGGGCTGATAATCCTAAATAGCCTAACCACTTAATGGTTTTTACAGTATTGACTTTAGACATTGAGCCTAAGTGAAATTTTTTAAGAAAATCACCCTTATAGACTTTTACAAACTGAAATATGGCTTTTATTGCCAATCCTGCGGAAATAGCATAGAATATATAAGGTAAGTATTCTGTCGGAATCATTTTCGCCTTTTCCCCACTACTCCCAGAACTTGAGGATGAACCGAATATTTGAAATACGGAATAAACTGCCAAACCGAGGTAAACAACACCACTAATAAAAAAACCAATACGCTTTCCTATTGCTTTTGAATCATCACCAATATTTTCAGGGTCTTGGATACTTTGATAAAATCTCCAAAATGAATAGCATAAAAGCCCCAATCCCATAATGCCTAAAAGAACATTGCCAAACGGTTGCTCTTGTAAAAATTTAAGCACTCCTAATTTTCCTTCCTTACTTCCCCCTAAACCAAATGCTGCTCCAAAAGCCAGTCCACCAGTTATAGCATATACAACGCCTTTTGACAAGTAGCCAGTCCTTGCTGTTTTTTTTATTTTGTCCTCCATGATTACGAAATTTTTATAAGTTGATTTTTAACTATCTAGAAAATAGGAGTTGAGCATCAGAAAGATTGATTATATTAGATAAATAAAGGCACCATTTCAATATGAATGAAATTTTATCCTCATCTTCCTTTCAATTAGGATTACATGGAAGTATCAAAATAAGTTTGGAGTTTCATTTAAGGAGAAAGCTTATCTGCTCTATTAACCGCCCTCAACATTAATTACTGGCGAAACCTAGTAGCAAAAACAGTGGAACAAACTTTTTAGAATTTAGAAGATTTCAGTTATTCAGTAGTATGATACTAAAATTAAAGCACCTCAGCCACAACAAAATTGCTCCCACCAACATAAATTAAATCATTTTGCAAAGCCGCTTTTTTGGCAGCTGAAAAAGCAAGGGGTACACTTTGATAAGCTTTCCCAATAAAACCTTGAGATTCAAATTCTGATTTTAACGCAAAGGCATCAAGACCTCGGGGCACGTCAGGTTTGCAAAAGTAATAGGTGGCGGTTTTGGGGAGCATTGGTAGAATTGAACTCAAATCCTTATCGTTCACAACTCCAAAAACAATATGTAAATTTTCAAATGTTTCGGTTTTGATTTGCGCAATGACATAAGCCAAACCTTCCTTGTTATGGGCGGTATCACAAACAATTTTTGGTTGCCTACCTAAAATTTGCCAACGCCCTTTTAATCCAGTGTTTTTTACAACATTTAAAAGTCCATTTTTAAGCTGAACTTCAGAAATCTTAAATCCTTGTTCAATTAGGAGTTTTATTGTTTGAACTACGGTTTTGATATTGTGCTTTTGATACGCGCCTTCTAAATCTGTCTCATACTCATTTAGAACTAATTGGTCTGCAAAATAAATTGATGCATTTCTTTCTTCGGAAATTTTCTTGAATACCGGTGCTGTTTCCGGTTGCGTTTCACCAATTACAACGGGAATTTTTGACTTTATGATACCCGCTTTTTCAGTAGCAATCAATTGAAGTGTATTTCCTAAAAACTGGACGTGATCTAAACCAATGTTCGTGATTACTGAAACTTCTGGCATAATTATATTTGTAGAATCCAAACGGCCGCCCAGGCCGACTTCAACGATTGCCAGATCTACTTTTTCCTTTGAAAAACAATCAAAAGCCATCCCAACGGTCATTTCAAAAAAGGATAGATTATGACTTTCAAGAAAGGGTTTATTGGTTTGGATAAATGCTGAAACAAACGCTTCGGAAACGTTTTCACCATTTATTTTTATGCGCTCTCTAAAATCCCTGAGATGCGGAGAGGTGTAAAGACCTACTTTATAACCAGCTTCCTGCAAGACTGAAGCCAATGCGTGACTCGTTGAACCCTTACCATTAGTACCAGCAACATGAACCGATTTAAAATTTTTATGTGGATTGCGTAAATGCTCACTAAATTTGAGCGTATTTGAAAGATCTTTTTTAAAAGCCGTTTTACCAATGTTTTGGTACATGGGCAATTGTTGGAACATCCAACTCACAGTCTCTTGGTAGTTCATTTTATTGGCTCACATCAAAATTGATACTTACAAACCCAACCTGCCTGTCTGGTGCGTTTGAATCAGCAGGCCATTTGTGAGATAGCGCTATCCTTTTAGCAGGATCTAATAAACAAGGGTCGGTATTTGTTGTTCCCTTTATACCTGGCTCTGCATCTATGACGCTGCCGCTTTTATTAACCACGATTCTTACGACCACCAGACCGGTTTGATTACAGTCTTGTTTGTATATTTTTTTTGTTGCGCCTCCACGACCACCAAGCCCTGAGCCTACACCACCCTTACCTGGTCCCGAGCCGCCAAAATAACTTGGAGCATAAGGATTACCATCCAATTGCCCTTTGTCGCCAGGACCATCTCCAGGACCTTCGCCCCCGGTTTCTGTTCCTTCAGATTTTTTTACACCACCAATGAGCGCATCCAGTTTTGCTTTTTTAGCTGCCTCTGCTTTACGCTTTTTTTCTTCGGCGGCCTTTTTTTGCTGTTCAGCGCGTTCTGCTTTTGCTTTGATTTCGGCTTCAGCCCTTGATTTTGCTTCAGCGCTTTCCTTAGCTTTTCTAATAGCGATAGCTTCAGCATTATCGGCAGTAATAACTTTTTCAGATGGGGCTTTAGATTCCGTTGGTTTTACCTCGGTTTGCTCCTCATTGGTCTCTTCTACTTTGGGCTGCTCTGTTTGTTCTCTTGGTTCAGATTTTACAGGCTTTAATGGTTGAATACTTCCACTACCTACATCAGAATTTCCGAAATTTACCGCAACACCATATTCTTCAGGGGGATCTATGTAAGACGTACCTACCACAAACAATAATAGAACAAGGATGACTACAATTAACGCAGTAATCTTTGCTGAATCACGCTCATGTTTGGTTTCTAAATACTTCATACAATTTAAGATAACATTTTATCAAGATCTTTTCTCCCAGATGGCAGCTATAAAATAAAAACTTAGTTGTTCGGCTTAACCGCCAAAATAACCTTGAATTTATTTCTATTAGCAATATCCATAACTTTTACCACATTTTCCACAGGCACCGATTTTTCAGCACGAAGCACAATCGTTGGTTGCTCCTGTTTGGATAGTAAGGTAACAAGTTCGTTTTCAAGAACACTCTGTCCAACTAATTTTTGGTCTATATAATAATTCAGGTCTTTGGTTATGCTTACAGCTATAGATTGTTTGTTCTCGGTCTTTCCACTGGCTTTTGGTAATAAAATATCAATAGCGTTTGTGGTGACCAAAGTTGAGGCCAACATGAAAAATATCAATAACAGAAAAACAATATCTGTCATTGACGACATATTGAATTCTGGGGTTACTTTATTTCTACCTCTAATTCTCATAGATATTTGTTGTTAATTTTAGACCTTTATTGATAGGTTCAACTTTAGTAATTCAATCCTTCATTGAAGGATTGAAGCCCAATAACCGAGGACTGATTCACCACTGAAGTATGCCTGAAATATATACTAATAACTTATATAGGCTCGTTTAAGTGATCTAAGAACTCCAATGAATTAGCTTCCATTTGATAAATAACCTTATCGGTCTTTACTACCAAATGGTTGTAAGCCATATATGCCACAATACCAACAATTAAACCGCCAACAGTTGTAGTCATTGCGGTATAGAGACCGTCAGAAAGTTGTTTGATGTCTATTTGCCCGCCAGAATTTGCGATTTCGAATATGGATAAAATCATTCCGATTACGGTACCCAAAAACCCAATCATTGGTGCAACACCAGAGATGGTTGCTAGTACGCTTACGTTCTTTTCTAAGGCATAAACCTCTAAGCGGCCAGCGTTTTCAATGGCTGTATTAATATCTTCCAAAGGTTTACCAATTCTCGTAATGCCTTTATTTATAAGACGGGATACAGGCGAATTTTGCTGAGCACATAACATCTGTGCAGAATCAGTTTTTCCATTAGAAACATGATCTTTAATTTGATTCATAAAATTACCATCAATTTTAGAAGCTGCTTTTATAGCGAACAGTCGTTCGAAATAAATGTAGATGGCAGCAATCAACAAAACGAATAGCAATAACATGATGATAATACCCGCAGTGCCTCCACTACTGATCAATTCAATGATGGATAAGGTTTTCTCAACAGATTCTTCTTCTGGAATCAGCTCAGCACCCTCTTGGATATAACTGAATAAGGACATAAATTTTTGGTTAAGTTTGATTTCAATTATTGAGTAAACGTAATTATTACGTAGAAATTATAAAATTTAAAATAAGGTTCGGGTAAACATAAAGGCAACGGCTCCTGCCAAAAATCCTATAAGGGCTAACCAAGAGATTTTTTTGAGGTACCAGAAAAAATCAATTTTTTCCATACCCATCGCCACAACACCTGCAGCAGAACCAATAATCAACATACTACCACCTGTACCGGCAGAGTACGCTATAAAATGCCAAAGCTCGTTATCTATTGGCTCAGAGAACATTCCTAAACTTGCTGCCACTAATGGTACATTATCAATAACCGCAGAGCCCACGCCCAATAATAAAATCACTAAATCAGAAACACCCTCGCCGTGTAACTCAGTACCTAGCATTGGCATCGTATCTTGTAACGAACCCGCGAAATTAAAAAGAATTCCTAAAGATTCAAGAGCGGCAACTGCCATCAAGATTCCAAGAAAAAATAAAATACTCGGTAATTCAATTTTTGATAAAGAGTGGTGAACTGGACTGTGTGATGCATGTGCATCGTGCTCTTCAGAATCATGGCTGGACATACTGAATTTTGAGTTACTATATACTTCAGCAAAAATGGCTACCACACCTAGCGCTAACATCATACCAACATAAGGTGGAAGATGTGTAACGGTTTTAAAAATTGGAACAGAGACGATACCACCTAAACCTAGAAATAGCATGGTCGAACTGAACTTGTTTTTTGGTTCATCTGTAATTTCATCTGGGTTTTCGGCTAATTTACCTTTAAATACAGGTAAGAACGATGCCACTAGAAAAGGAACTAACATGCATAAAAGTGAAGGTAAAAATAGATATCCGAAAAGGTGTCCTGTGGTTACTTTTTTACCAATCCATAACATCGTAGTTGTAACATCTCCTATTGGTGACCATGCGCCACCAGCATTAGCAGCAATAATTATTAGACCCGCATACCAAATACGAATGTCCCTATCAAAAACCAATTTTTGTAAAATAGAAATCAAAACGATAGTAGCTGTTAAATTATCAATTATTGCAGATAAAAAGAAGGCCAAGAAACCAAACAGCCATAATATTTTTTTCTTACTTTTTGTTTTGACAAAATTCTTAATGGTAGAAAAGCCATCAAAATAATCAATAATTTCAACAATAGTCATGGCGCCCAATAGGAATACCAAAATTTCGGCGGTCTTGCCCAGATGGTGCAAAAGGGTTTCCTCCATGTATTCCATCTTGACCTCGTGACCAAAGCCACCAAAATCTTCAATTAAATTATGATTTGCCGAATCAAACCACTGTGTAAATCCATCAATGCCCAAAGAAATCAAGGCCCAACTTATGGCCATCATGACCAATGCGGGGATCAACTTGTCAATTTTAATACTATGCTCAACCGTAATGGCGAGATATCCTAGGGCAAATACAATGATAATGATGGTTTCCATAAATCAATTTTTAGATAAGTTGGCTCAATGCAATTTCAAATGCTGTTGCACTGACTCCTATTTTGTTAGTATTCTTCTCAAAAACATTTTCCAATGCCTTTCTTATAATTTCTGATGTATCGTTAAAAATAGCTTCATCGGTCATTTGGACCTTACGTTCCATAAAATAAGCAAAAACCCTTGCCATCCCACAATTTGAGATAAAATCTGGAATAAGACTGACTTTTTGGTCGGTATGCTCCATTATGCTGCCGAAGAAAATTTCCCTATCTGCAAAAGGTACGTTGGCTCCGCACGAAATAACTTCCAATCCGGTATTTATCATTTGGTCAATTTGATCTTGTGTAATTAAACGGGATGCGGCACAAGGTGCGAATACTTCAGTTTTTAAAGACCATATTTTTTGATTGATTTCCGAAAAAGGAATTAAGTCGTCGCTTACTAAAGTATTTCCTGACTTGTTCAAATATAAGTCGGTAATTTCTTTAAATGAAAACCCTTCCTCTTTTATCAAGCCTCCTGCAATATCAATAATCCCTACTACTTTGGCTCCCATTTGGGCCAAATAAAATGCCGCTGCCGCACCCACATTGCCAAAACCTTGAACTATCGCCCGCTTTCCAACAATAGAATCGCCATGAATATCGTAGAAATGCTTTGTAGCCTCGGCAACCCCGAAACCGGTTATCATATCTGCAATGGTATATTTTCTGGAAACGCTAGGAGAATATTTTGGGTTTTCTATAACCTTTATGACGCCGTGCCTCAACTGACCTATCCTATTTATTTTATCGGCCTGTGTGGGTTTAAAATGCCCCTCAAAAACACCTTCTTGAGGATGCCAGACACCACTTTCCTCAGTTATAGGAATGACTTCATGGATTTCATCAACATTAAGATCGCCACCTGTACCGTAATAACTTTTCAGTAAAGGCGAAACTGCAGCGTACCATCGTTCTAAAACTCCTTTTTTACGAGGGTCTTTCGGGTCGAAGTTAATTCCAGATTTAGCACCACCTATAGCTGGTCCAGAAACCGTGAATTTTACCTCCATGGTTTTTGCTAACGAGAGTACTTCGTTCATATCCAAACCTATCCGCATTCTGGTTCCGCCTCCCGCAGCGCCGCCGCGTAGCGAGTTAATTACCGTCCAGCCCTCAGCCTCAGTTTCAGGGTCCTTCCAATTAAAAACTATTTCGGGAGCTTTATCCTCGTACTTCTGAAGTAAATCTTTCATCAAAACAGTTGAATTTTAATAAGCTTTAAGGTTATGTACATTTTATAGCTAAAATTGAAAAGAAAATATTGTGTATGTAATGAATCAATAACAAATATAAAAAACTAAAAATCGTGGAATATTAATTTCACGATAATTTTATGGATAATAAATTTGCCCAGAGCTATGGTCACGTCTGGCTCCAGTAACGCTAGACAAACAATTGATTTCATTTCGTAATTTTAACACGCCCAAAAGCCCGAAAATCAACGCTTCCTTAAATTCAACAAGTTTATTTTCTGGTATAATCATTTCAGATTTAGTCAATGTTGCTATTCGCTTTAGAAGAAATGTATTAAATGTCCCTCCGCCAGAAAACAGTACCTTTGAATTCATTTTGATAACTGATGAAATTTGAATCGCAATATGCTCCGTAAAAGTGGCTATAACGTCATTAGGCATGATGTCAAAAGTTTTTATCAAAGGAAAAACACAGCTGTTGACCCATTCCAAACCCAATGATTTTGGAGCTTCTTTTTTGTAGAATGGTAAGTTATTCAATGCATCCAGCAGCTCAATATTGATTTTACCATTGGCCGCAATCTCTCCTTCTGCATCAAATTCATGACCCAAAACTTTTGCGTAATGATTTAGAACAATATTAACTGGACAAATATCATAAGCAATGCGTAAGTCGTTTTCTTCGAAAGATAGATTGGCAAACCCTCCAAGATTGATACAATATTTGTACTCTGAAAATAACAATTGATCACCAATGGGCACTAATGGCGCCCCTTGACCACCAAAGGCAACATCTTGAACCCTAAAATCACAGACAACGGTTTGTTTCAAATTTTGGGACAACTCAGGTAAATTACCTATTTGAAAAGTCAATCCTTCCTCAGGCCGATGCAATGCGGTATGACCGTGAGAGCAAATGGCATCGATTTGAGTTATTTGGTTTCTGCTTATAAAGGAATTCAATTTTTCAGAAATATAAGCTGTATATAATTTATCAATCTGTTCGAGTTCTTTCAAATCTAAATCAACTAAACTTTTCAACTGCTTTTGCCATGAATTAGAATAAGCTACAGTTTCGGCAAAATGGATTTCAAAAGATATGTTTTCAGCAAAAACAAAAGTGATATAAGCCATATCAATCCCATCCAAAGAAGTGCCAGACATGACTCCAATAACCTTATATTCTGATTTTATCATATTAGGTAAAATTATACATTCCTATTGAAAAAAAGACACAAAACCGTTATCTTTGCAATCAAATTTTATCAAATCAATATTTTATAATGGATTTTAGCTTAACCGAAGAACATATAATGATACGAGATGCCGCTCGTGATTTTGCACAGACCGAATTATTACCTGGAGTTATAGAACGAGATGAAAAGCAATCTTTCCCTCAAGAATTGGTCAAAAAAATGGGAGACCTAGGTTTTATGGGCATAATGACCGACCCTAAATATGGGGGTAGCGGTATGGATGCTATATCTTATGTTTTAGTTATGGAAGAACTTTCTAAGATTGATGCATCGGCTTCGGTTATTGTTTCAGTCAATAATTCTTTAGTTTGTTATGGTATTGAAACTTATGGTAATGAAGAGCAAAAACAGAAATATTTGACAAAATTGGCTACAGGCGAATTTGTTGGGGCGTTCTGTTTGAGCGAACCAGAGGCTGGAAGTGACGCAACATCCCAGGCAACTACAGCAATTGATAAGGGCGACCATTATATTATAAATGGTACTAAAAACTGGATTACCAACGGTGGGCGAAGTGACGTGTATTTAGTCATTGCTCAAACCGATCGCGATAAAGGACATCATGGAATCAATGCGTTTATTGTTGAAAAGGGGATGGAGGGATTTAATATTGGACCGAAAGAGAATAAATTAGGAATTCGTGGCAGTGATACACATACCCTTCAATTCAATGATGTCAAGGTTCCAAAAGAAAATAGAATCGGTGACGATGGCTTTGGATTCAAATTTGCTATGAAAACACTTTCTGGAGGAAGAATTGGCATTGCTGCACAAGCATTGGGAATTGCATCTGGAGCTTATGAATTGGCCTTAAAATATTCGAAAGAACGAAAAGCATTCGGTACAGAAATCTGCAACCACCAAGCTATCGCCTTTAAGTTGGCAGATATGTATGTGGAAATTGAAGCTGCGAGACACCTTGTTATGAAAGCCGCTTGGGATAAAGATCAAGGTAATAATTATGATAGAGCTAGTGCCATGGCAAAGCTTTACGCATCAAAAGTAGCGATGGAACAATCTGTAGAAGCCGTACAAATACATGGCGGTAACGGTTTTGTAAAAGATTATCACGTTGAGCGTCTAATGCGAGATGCGAAAATTACCCAGATTTATGAAGGCACTTCAGAAATACAGAAGATTGTGATTTCAAGGGGTATTCTCAGAGATTAAAGTTCTAAATAATAAAATGTTATAAAGGCTCAACTTAAGTTGGGTCTTTTTTTTTGGATACACATTTTTTTACACCATTGAGTTGAAGTTTCTTACCATCCATACATTAGAAGTTCATAAACCCGATACGTTCCTTTAATTTTATAAAACCTTAACTCGAAGCTATCAAATTGATAGAACTATTTTATTCCTTTTAAATTGTTATGTAACATCTGTTGCATCTTTTGGAACATATCAACTATCCAATAGCTACAGCCTATATTACTTTTGTTAAATACTATGTACAATCTATAATCTCATATTTTGATAAAAATCAAATTGCATTAACAATTAACATTTAATTATTCAATAAAAACTCTAAACCAAAAATGAAAACAAAAATTACACTTCTGTTAGCATTCGTTTTTTGCTATACGGTTTACGCTAATAATATTACGGTCAGTAATATTTCGCTGGAAAATTTAAACGCACCTAATTGGGTACAAATTGAATTTGATTTAAGCTGGGAAAATTCCTGGCGGTTGAGCGCAGGTCCATCCAATTGGGATGCCGCCTGGGTGTTTGTTAAGTTTCGTGTTAATAGCGGCGAATGGTTACACGCGCAACTTGCACAGACCAATTTTGTAGCTGCTGCGGGCAGTATTATAGACGTGACCGATGATGGTGTTGGTGCTTTTGTTTACAGAGACAGCGATGGTAGTGGAGATATCAACCTTCAAAATATGCGGCTTCGTTGGAACTACGGCAGCATAGACCCAAACGATATAATTGACATCAAAGTCTTTGCCGTCGAAATGGTTAACGTGCCAGAAGGAGCTTTTTTTCTGGGAGGGACTGGTGGAGATGAACAAGGTATGTTCTTCTCAGGAAGTAGCAATAATCCTTATGCCGTTACTTCAGAAAATGCAATTACTATTTCAACAACTACTGGTAATCTATATTATGATAATACCGATGGGATTACTCAGGAGGATATTGGTGATCAATTGGGTCCAATACCAAGCTCCTTCCCAAAGGGATTTGAGGCTTTTTACGTTATGAAGTATGAGGTTAGCCAAGAACAATGGGTTGACTTTTTCAATACCCTTACTCCTGTGCAAAAAGTCAACAACGATGTGACAGGCTCAGCTGGCAAGAATACCGATAACGAATCGCTACGAAACGGAATAGCTTGGACTGATGATTCTGCCAGCGCAACAACGACCAATCCAAACGTGGCACTTAACTATGTTGCAGCACCAATGACCAGTAACTATCTAGATTGGGCCGGGTTGAGGCATATGACCGAACTAGAATATGAGAAGGCCTGCCGTGGCCCAATAGCGCCAAAACCAAATGAAGGAGCTTGGGGCAATGCCAATATCGCTTTAGCAACATACAATTATATAAATCTCGGGCAACCAAATGAACAATTGACTAATCCAGCAGTAGGGGTTGGCAATATTGTTTATGCAAGCACGAACGGAACGCCATCTGGGCCAAAACGTGTAGGAATGCTTGCCGCTAGTGCCATAAATAAAAATCGCGAGGAAACGGGCGGAAGCTATTATGGCATTATGGAACTTAGTGGTAATGTATATGAGAATGTGATTACGGTTGGGAGACCAGAAGGCAGGGCATTTACAGGAATATCTGGCGATGGCGTGCTTTCGATTGCAGGTGAAGCCAATGTCCCAAACTGGCCAGATGGTGCCATTGGGATTGGATATCGAGGTGCAGCTTTCGCTAATGCAGCACCTTATTACTATGTTTCAGATCGCACGGATGCCGCCAATACCATAGAAAACGGCAACACTCGTTTAGGCTTTCGTGGTGTTAGGACAGCAAATTAATTCAATCATTATGACCCATAAATTATATCTCCTATTAGCATTGTTGGCATGTTGTAATTTGCATGCACAATTTACTGGTGGAATGAACGATGGCGAGGATTTATCTTTTCTAAACGGAAGCAAGCTAAACGGTAATATTGCATCCTTTGCCGTGCTTTATCAAGGAAATTCAGGTGACGGTCATAGTGTTAATGCAAATCAGCTTGTACTCAATTCTCAAAATTTCGAGATATACAAAGGTAGTTCCGGTGATGGATTTTCACAAAAAAATGCAGCAGCAACTCTCAACGGAAATAACGTTAATAGTTTGTACGTAGGTAATTCTGGAGACGGATTTTCTAGTGAAGATTTACAATCGCTTTTAAGCAATCAAAACTTGGCCATTCTTTTTTCGGGAAGTAACGGTGATGGGGCAAACCAAAAAATATTGAGTTCTGTTTTATTAGAAGGATTTTTGGTGGATATTTTCAACGGAGGACACGGAGACGGTTTTGCTTCATCATTTAAACCAAACAATTATCTAACAGGATTAATGTTGATGCTGTACAATGGCGGCGACGGTGATGGATTTGCAGTAAATAATTTGACATCAGCGTTGACTTTAGATATTGTTGAACAATTGGTAAAATTAAATGTTCTTATCTTTCCAAATCCAGCAAGTCATATAGTTAATATAAAACCGAGTGATGGCGTGACAATTACTTCTATTGAACTCTATGACATTTCAGGGAAGAGAGTCAACATCGACCTATCAAATGAAAACACTTTAAATGTCAGTAATTTATCTGATGGAATCTATCTATTGAATATCTTTTCACAAACCGGAACAGTGACGAAAAAATTAATTGTAAAGAAATAAGCTATTAAATCTTTCAGCCAAAACTCAAAAATAATTCGACTATTAATGAGTTTTGGCTTTTTTCATGTAGTTGGTTTGTACCCAATTTAATAGAATTATAAATATTTTTACCCTCCAATTTAAATTTCAAAAATAAGATTTAACCAATTGAAATAGTATAGAGCTTAAGTGTAGGCTAAGTTCTTTTTTTGATTGGATTTTATTTCGAGGCTTTTTTAGTCTGTGAAATTTCTAATGTTACAATACTGTTTTTATCGCAATAGGTTTTGATAACATCTAAAATCTCATCGCCGTACTTTCTTACTTTTACTTTTCCAAAACCATTGATTTTCAATAGATCTTTTTCTGTTCTCGGAAACATTTCGCACATTTCATAAAGTGATTTTTGTGCGAATACCATATAATGTGGCTTTCCCTCATCTTCAGCAATTGATTCTCGTAAGGCACTTAATTGTTCATAAAGACCGTAATTGTTCATGTCTTTAAGAATTTTTTTTCTGGGTGCCTTACTTTTTTTGGTAATTTCCAAGATTCCATTAGCTCTGAGATTTAAAAATTCACTAACCTTAAAACCTTGAGGAAGCCTTGAAAAGTAAAACAATTTTATCTTGAGTTGTGACTCCAGTTCGTCTAAAGGCTGAATCAAATCAGCTTCCACCGCTTTATTGTCAGTGGTAAAAGCAATACTGTTAAAGGGGGTTTCGATTTTATCCTTGGTTTGATTTTTAAAATAATGGATAGCTTTTCGAAATCTGTTTTGAATTAGCTCATTAGATTCAGGTTCAGTACTTTCTTCGGAAAGTA
>CAWDOF010000020.1:0-232500 GCA_963803715.1 uncultured Flavobacteriaceae bacterium | reverse complement strand
GGACCGTGAGCTGTGGACTGTTCGCCGGACAGTGGAGAATATCGGAGTCGAACCGATGACCTCCTGCGTGCAAGGCAGGCGCTCTAGCCAGCTGAGCTAATCCCCCATTTCCGTCTCAGTTGTCGGCTATCAGTTAACAGTTATCAGTTAATTGATGACCTATACGTCAACCCGGGATACCCAACTCCTAAAATTTCCTTTCAATCTGTAATGAACGTCTCAATGTTCCCGATACGATATCGGGACCTTGAACCACAAGACAAGCTTGCTCTGTAGTCTCAGGCAGACTCGAACTGCCGACCTCTACATTATCAGTGTAGCGCTCTAACCAGCTGAGCTATGAGACTCTTTATTTCAAAAATTAAATCGACAGCGGGAGAACGACCCATCCCTTTCACTCTTTTTCCGTTCGCCGTCCCTTCTCTAGAAAGGAGGTGTTCCAGCCGCACCTTCCGGTACGGCTACCTTGTTACGACTTAGCCCTAGTTACCGATTTTACCCTAGGCCGCTCCTTGCGGTGACGGACTTCAGGCACTCCCAGCTTCCATGGCTTGACGGGCGGTGTGTACAAGGCCCGGGAACGTATTCACCGCATCATGGCTGATATGCGATTACTAGCGATTCCAGCTTCACGGAGTCGAGTTGCAGACTCCGATCCGAACTGTGATATGGTTTGTAGATTCGCTCCTGGTCGCCCAGTGGCTGCTCTCTGTCCATACCATTGTAGCACGTGTGTAGCCCAGGACGTAAGGGCCGTGATGATTTGACGTCATCCCCACCTTCCTCGCGGTTTGCACCGGCAGTCTTGCTAGAGTTCCCGACATTACTCGCTGGCAACTAACAACAGGGGTTGCGCTCGTTATAGGACTTAACCTGACACCTCACGGCACGAGCTGACGACAACCATGCAGCACCTTGTGATCTGCCCGAAGGAGACTCTATCTCTAAAGCTGTCAGACCACATTTAAGCCCTGGTAAGGTTCCTCGCGTATCATCGAATTAAACCACATGCTCCACCGCTTGTGCGGGCCCCCGTCAATTCCTTTGAGTTTCATTCTTGCGAACGTACTCCCCAGGTGGGATACTTATCACTTTCGCTTGGCCACCCAGACCGAGGTCCGGACAGCTAGTATCCATCGTTTACGGCGTGGACTACCAGGGTATCTAATCCTGTTCGCTACCCACGCTTTCGTCCATCAGTGTCAGTACACCGTTAGTAACCTGCCTTCGCAATCGGTATTCTATGTGATATCTATGCATTTCACCGCTACACCACATATTCTAGTTACTTCACAATGACTCAAGGCCGCCAGTATCAAGGGCAATTCTACGGTTGAGCCGCAGACTTTCACCCCTGACTTAACAGCCCACCTACGGACCCTTTAAACCCAATGATTCCGGATAACGCTCGGATCCTCCGTATTACCGCGGCTGCTGGCACGGAGTTAGCCGATCCTTATTCTTACGGTACCGTCAGCCACCTACACGTAGGTGGGTTTCTTCCCGTACAAAAGCAGTTTACAACCCATAGGGCAGTCTTCCTGCACGCGGCATGGCTGGATCAGGCTCTCGCCCATTGTCCAATATTCCTCACTGCTGCCTCCCGTAGGAGTCTGGTCCGTGTCTCAGTACCAGTGTGGGGGGTCCCCCTCTCAGGGCCCCTATCTATCGTCGCCATGGTGCGCCGTTACCGCACCATCTAGCTAATAGAACGCATGCCCATCTCTTACCGATGAATCTTTAGACCCTAGAGCAATCGCTCAAGGGTCACCATGGGGCATTAATCCAAATTTCTCTGGGCTATTCCCCTGTAAGAGGTAGGTTGCATACGCGTTACGCACCCGTGCGCCGGTCGTCAGCGGGAGCAAGCTCCCCTGTTACCCCTCGACTTGCATGTGTTAGGCCTGCCGCTAGCGTTCATCCTGAGCCAGGATCAAACTCTTCATCGTCTAATCTTATATAACTTGATAGGACGGACGAACGGAATTATCAAAAAGGTACTCAAAATGGCTCGTTCTCTTTATTCTCGGCGGGACCCTCGCGGGGCCCGCCGTACGCTGTCAATTCAATATGTCAATCAACTTTTTCCTATTCGCCTCTGCGACTTTGTCGCTTAGCGGGGTGCAAATATAAAACCCTTTTTCGTTACCGCCAAAACTTTTTGCAAAGTTTTTTTCGGTTTTCTTCCCAAGGGTGCGCTTAAGCATATCCCCAAAAAAAAACGCCTTGGCAATACTGCTTTTAGCGGGTGCAAATATACCCACCAAAAACCCTTAAATCCAAACTTTATATGAGATTTTTTTGAAAAAAATTTAGTTTATGATAAAAGTAACACATTACCAATGACTTGGAAATATTATAATTCTAATAAGGTATGCTAAAGGCAAATTTTACAAGAAGAAATTCCATACAATTCCAAACCGTATATTAAAATCTCTATAGGGATAATTTGGCGCTGATAAATAATCATAGCCCGTTATAGCTGCATTTAGATGTTCTGCCTTCAGAAAAATCCTAGTTTGTCGAACTTTAGCATTCAGAAAGAAATCAAGTCTAGGGAAATTACCAATCATCGTTGTGTTCTGAGTATAAAATTCTGCTAACAACGGATCATAGGCATCTCCAAAGTACTTCGTAAAATAATTAAATGTAAATCCAGTCTGTAAAAAGAGCGCATTATTCTTGAAAAAGTTTTTGGAATAATACAGGCTGTTCCTTATTACTAATTCAGGAAGATTAAGTACACCTTCACCTTCTATAACTTTTTGATATAAAATTCTATTATCTAGGCTAAAGTTTCCAAACGTAATTTCCTTATCAAGAGTGATATCGAAGTAGCTAACATTGTTTATAGCCTGAAAGGGTTTCACTCCCTCTGTTGGTAATCGGGTGAAATAGCTGTAATTGTCTATAGAACGATACCCAACTGTAACATTGGCGATTTTCTCAGATTGAAATCTTAAGCCAAAATTGGTGTCAATCTCATTTTCAAATTCCCCAAGATTGTACCAATTATAATTTAAGTACGAGCTTTGAGTTAGTAAATAATTATAATTGGGAGCACTCGATTTAATATTGAATTTAAAAGATAAAAGGGCATCCTCATTTAAATTATAAGATAATTGAGAGTCAAAAACATATCCGTCAAAGTCTCCTAATAATATTGCTTTGATGTTAGATTGAATATCAAAACGTTTTATTTTATTTTTATAAGAGGCGTTTAATGAAAGGGCGTCGCCGTTAATTCTATTAACAATAGCTTGACCATTTAAAATTGTTGCAAAATCATAGCCATAATTAAATGTATCATATCCAATTGCGGCGGAAAATTCACCTATGGCACTACTGGTAGCTAACCCAAATTCTGACTCGAAATATTGAAGTGATACTTTATCCTTTATTTGAGAACTAAAAGACTCGCCAAAAAAATCGTTCTGATTGGTCTGATCAAATTGAAAATCCTTATCCTCGAAAGAAATTTTACTTATTAAATTTAAACTTGTGGAGACTGTATCGGCCGGACTAAAAAGCTTATATGATTGATTTAAATAAAACCGTCTTCCTTCTAAAACACTTTCAGCATTTTGAAATTGGGGGTCAAAAACAGCTCGGTCAATAAAATCTTCGTCGCCCGAAGAAAAATTTGCAACCCCTTCTTCAGTAAGCCCACCGTTTTCTTCGTTTAAAAGATCTTGAAAGGTTACATGCGCTAGTAGAGCATATCTATTATTTTTACTGGTATAATTTGAGGTCATTCTTAAATTACCCGTACTTGTTAAACTATTTTGATAGTTACCCAATGACCTCATGCCTTTGTAGGCAATAGATAAGTTAAATTGTCTTGATGTATTAACTGTAAAGAAGGCATCTAACACCTGGCCCTGTTCAAAAACAGTTTTAAAGAAGAGTTCTGTTAAAGGAGTAGGAACCTGGTAGTAATTAATGTCATCCTTTTCTATGTAATTAAAATGCCTTGCCCTGGCACCAAATTTTGGTACTATAGTTGTAAAATCAACTCTAGGAGTAAGAGAATTGTAGGTCTGACCAACGTTAGCAAAAGGAATTAAGCCAAATTCATCTCTACGGAGATAATTAAATTTATAATCTTTTTTTATTGTGAGGGACGTATCAACATATGTGGTGTCGTTTTTGAAAGAAATAATTAAATAATCCTTTATACTTATAGAATCTTGATTCTTTTTATTGAAATCTTTTCTATTATCAAATGAAGCATTGGTACTATCTCTAGGAGCTCTATTTTGTAAAATAGGCTTTTTCAGTACCTGTGCATTAGCGGTAAAGCAAAGGAAAATAAGAATATATCCAAATTTGTATTTCATTTAAGATCCCTGGTCAAGTACATTTGATTAGTTCATATATTAAAAGGAGTATGCAATGACGAAGATAAAATTGATTAGGTTCTAAAAAAGCATTTACACATTTAATAACAAAAAAATAACAATTTTAATATAGGGCGAATTTTCAAGGAATACCAAATTTAAAATAGTACCTAAAGATTAAAATCTCTTGGTACTTTTAATATTTTAATAGTGCAATATTTCTGTCTGTTAATTTAAATGAATGTTCTTCAGTTTTTATAATCATATACTTAGAGTTTTGAATGTTCCAAAAAAAGAGCAGATGATACAACCAGCTTAAAATTGACTATTCCAACTAAAAAAAAGCTAAACGAAAAACTTCGCTTAGCTTTTTTTAAATGCCTAAATTTAATTAGGAAAATAATTTAAATATACTATTAAACTTTTTCTAATATTATTGTTACCTCAGCATTCATATCACCAAAATCGGTAAGACAACCGCCTCCGCCAACTAAATCCTCTTCATCATCTACATCCTCAGGGTCATCTCCAACATACTTGAATTCTAATATATTAAGTGTTAAGGAGTCATCTGTACATTCTAAAGGAGATGGTGATGTACTGCCACCTATTGCAATTCCAACACCCCCTGGAGGAGTTGCAATACATTGTAAGGTAGATACATAATCATCACTTACAATAAGATAACCATCGGGTGTAATATTGAAAGTTATAGTTAATGGTTGGGGTGCTGTGTTAGGCCAATAAGTCGCATCAAATGTTCTTGATAAAGGGCCATCAGGACCTTCTGATATTAAAACCGTACCCCCTAAAGAAATACCTAAACCAACATCGGTACCAGCATCACCTTCACTTGAGATATTATATTCTCCGAGGAAAAGATCTTCTTGTGCAGGACATATTCTTACTCTCTGGGTAATGGGCTTTTCATTATTAAAACCAACTGTAACGTTTGGATCATTAGAGCTTGTCAATACAACATCAAAAACCATAGGCTCAGTAAGTGATGGTAACTCTTCAAAATCAAACACGATGTCAGCGGTGTAGTCAAATTCGAAACCAGTTCCATTTGAAGGTCCGGCATAGCTTGATAATCCAGCAGGACTCATAATAGAGCCATTATTAGAAAACACCGAGTTAGGGTTTAGACCTGAAACACTCACTAAATCATAACCTATCATCAAATCATTTTCAACGTTCGGCACCTGAATATTTACACCTACTCTTGAAACAACATCGAAAGATTGTTGATATTCAAGTGTAGCAGGTGCGTCGTTAGAAACTCCAAGTTGAATCCAACCCACTTCTGTATCGGGATTAAAACCCAAATCGCTAGTCTCGGAACATCCATTGAAACAAAGTACAATGAAAGATAAACCGATTAATTTTATAATACTTTTCATATTTGTTTTAGTTTAAATTTTCGTTAACATAAATGAACTTAGAAATGGACCACCACATGAACCGTCAACATCTTCTGTATAGTTAATAATAAAAGATGTATCATCAACGAATGATTCATCGAAAAAGGAATTGTTCGAACCAGCAGTAGCAAAGTTGTAAAAAGTAGCACCACCATCACAAGAGAGTGTAGTAGTTCTTTCCTGAAAAACTATTCTCCCACAAACAAGACCAAATTGAACTCGAAGTGGATTTGGAGTAAATGCTGGTAAAAGAGGTGTTGTAAACTGTCTAAGAACAGGATCAATCACATCACCATCTGCATCTACCGGGATTGAAATAGTAACAACACCAGTTGGAAAATTCACTGTTCCATTTCCTGGACCTACTGTCGCAGTCACATCAGAGAGCATATAATCCCCAACTAAGAAAGTATCAGGAACAGGACAGACCTGAAAGAGGCTCACCACATGCTGATTTCCAGCTAAAGTTACATTTGCACCCGAAAAACCATCGATGTTTAAAATTATTGTTTCTGCATCAGGCTCGACACTTACATCTGTTGCATCAATGGTAAATACGCCTTGATATTCATTTGCAGGAATTGTAACCGAAGTTGGTACAGTATAATTTTCAGCGTCTGCAGTTGATGATGGATCAACGGAAATTGAAACTGTTCTATCTGAACTTGACCGTGTAGTAACATTAACTGTCACATTAACAGAGCCCACTTCATTAATAAGAACTGGTAAATTTGAACTGCTCCTGCTAAAATCAACCAAAGACTGACCTCCATCGACATCAAAAATTGTATTTACTGCAGCCTCTTCTTTTTCACACGCAACCATTGTTACTGCTATAAAAGAAAGTATTATATATTTAATTGTTTTCATAGTATTTATAGTTTTTAAAATTAATACCCAGGATTCTGAGTAATACCTGCATTACCAGTTAATTCTCCAAGTGGAATAGGCATAGTAAATCTATTATCTGTTACAGGAATTGAACAGGCCGCCAATAAAGCACATTCTGTATCGTCACGGTCAATTGTTCTGTTTCCTCTTTCACCCAAACGTTTTAAATCCACATAACGATGACCTTCTAATAGAAATTCTAAACGTCTTTCATCAAGAATATCACCAAATGCTTCAGTTTGATTTGCATAAGTCGGTAAGGGCTGAGGAAAACCAAATCGTGCATCACGAAGTTGCTTTACAAAGTTAGCAGCACCTACTAAATTCCCTGCATCAGCAGCTGCCTCAGCTCTTATCAATAACATTTCAGCAGATCTAAATACTTTTAAGTCATTTAAAAGTGGTTGTGCACCACCAGGATATTTACCAACTAAAAGCACATCATCATTCACAAAATTAGGATTACTTGCATAATCAGGATCTGGAGAAGAATCATCAATATTAACATTTACAGCAAGACGAATATCAGGTGTTCCATTCAAAATATTATAAGTAGATCGGCTAAGCTCCATAAATGGCCCACCACTATCAGTAGCATCCACAAAGGCAAACAGACTACCTGCCCAACCGCCTCCTGCAGTACCTTGACCATCATAAGTATCTCCAATAGATCGTTCTAAACTAAAAATAACTTCAGTAAAGTCGGCATCCTCATACATAGCAGCGTACTGCGCTGGGTTTGCAATTGGATATGATTCTAACAAACTTGCTGCAAACCCATCGGCTTGTGTGTATTGTCCTCTATAAGCAGCAATTCTTGCTCTTAAAGCAGTGTTGAAATCGCGACCCATAAATTTAACGCCAGGCTCTGTATTCAACAGACTTGATGATATAGCCAAATCAGAAGCAATTTGCTCATAAAACTCTCCGTTTGTACTTCTTCCTACATTTGCAAAAATATCATCGGTAGGAGCCGTTAACAACAAACCTGCCAAAGCTGAATCATCTTCATAATCTGTAGAAAAATAAGTTAAGATCTGAAAATGTGAAAACGCTCTAATTGAATAGGCTTGCGCAACAACATTGTCAAAATCCTCTGGATTTTCAGATCTATCAATTGTTTCTGAAGCAGCAATAATTCTATTTGCCAAACCGATTGCAGCGTAATAAGAATTCCAAATACTACTTACGTAAGCATCAGTACTATTCAAATTAAAATTCTGAATCGCCAAATTTTGACCTCCGTTATCAGTACCCCTGAATACTTCATCTGTAAAAGAGGCGGTAAAACCTATCTCATTTGTGGTATCTAAGAAGTTGTATGCTCCTAAAAGCCCAGCTCTTAAGTCTGAAACACTACGAAATGCAGCATCAGCTCCTAACCGTCCAGGTTGATCAATTTCAATAGCATCGTTACACGATACTACTGAGACCAACATAACAGCCATTATTATTTTATACATGTTTTTCATATTAATATGTTTTTCTTTAATCATTTTTATTTAAAATCCAAATTCAATACCTATCGAGTAAGTTTTTGGTGTAGGATAACCGAGTTCTGCATTAGCTGTAATTACCTCTGCATCTAATCCTCTCCATTCCGTAAATGTAACTAAATTCTCGCCGCTCACGAAGGCTCTCAAGCTAGTAAATCCAATTTTATCTAATGTTGCTTTAGGGAAATTATATCCAAACTGAACAAAACGTAACCTTAAATAATCTGCATTTCTGTAATGACGATCAGAAAATGCATCATCACTTAAATTACTTGCATTAAGAGAAGGTATATCAGTGATATCACCTGGTTGAGACCAAGCTCTTAATATGTCTGTTGAATGTCTAAACTGTCCAATTGCAGTTGGATCAATAAATCCGGCATATTCAAAATCATAACGATCAACACCTAATACGTAATTAAACTGTGTTGTAAAGAAAAAATTCTTATAGCCCATGTCAAAACCAAAACTACCCTGATAATCAGGAATATAGTTCTTGCCTGTAGCTCTTCTGTCTGCATTATCAATATCCTCAGTTAAGTTACCGTCTATATCCAAGAACAAGAGGTTACCATTTGCTGGATTTACTCCAGCATAAGGAGCAAGAAATTGTTCTGCAACAGGGCCCCCAACACGTCTAATAAAAGGTTGATCACCAGCCTCACCCAAATCAATAATCTCGTTTTTGTTGTAGTTACCTACCACTGAAAGATCTAAACTAAAATCACCATCCTTAATTGGTCTAAATACAGAATAATTAAGTTGTAAATCTACACCTCTATTTTCAAGCTCACCAACGTTAGCTCTAATTGAACCTACGCCACCATTCAAAGCAGGTGAAATTGGAGTGGCTATAAATAAATCTTCTGTGTTACGTTTGTAAAAATCAACCGAACCTCTTAGGCGATTATTAAAAAGCTCAAAATCCAAACCAATATTGGCTTGCACAATGGTTTCCCATTTTAAGTCGTTGTTGCCCAATTGACCTTGTTGAACCCCTAATAGATTACCTATTGAAAGACCGTTAACTCCGCCATATTGACCTCCAGTAGAGAACAAATCACGAGTTAAGTCTGGTCCGGCGAAATAAGCGTCAGGACCAACTGCGGTGATGATAACTTGGTTACCCGCTGTACCATATGATCCTCTTAATTTAAGAACGTCAAATATAGACCCTTCCATAAAAGCTTCGTTACTAATATTCCAACGACCAGCAACTGAATAGAATGTACCCCATCGGTTTGAGTCAGCAAATCTGTAGGATGCATCACGTCTTAAGGTTGCTGAAAAACCAAAACGAGTATCATAATCATAATCTACAAATCCAAAGTATGAAAATAAACCAGCATTTCTTACACGAGCATTTGCAACATCAACGAAAAAGTCATTGTCTGCATTATCATCAACATAAGCAGCACCATCCCCTGGTGAATAAGTAGCAGGATTAAAACCATTTTGCTCAAAACCAAAATTACGTAAATGAGCTTTGAAATACTCTGTAAATACAGAAGCTTCTAACGAATGTTTTTCACCAAAAGTGGTAGCATAAGTCAAAGAGTTATTAAAGTTTATTGCTATGGATCGACTTGAAAGGCGATTTTCTCTACCCGGAGTAGTGTTGCCTGTCTCTGCGAACAATTGCTCATTGAATCCCGTTGGACTTTCTACGATCAAAAATTGTTCATCAGTGAAATCTGCACCAAGAGAAGTTCTGAACGTCAACTTGTCAGTAAACGCATAACTTGCATTGACATTGGCGATAATTTTTATTTCATCTTCAACTCGAGTTTGTTGATCACGAACATCCAGTAAGAATAGTGGTGTGTTCTCGAAATTTACTGGAAGGTTTGCCCCACCGCCAAATACATAAGAATCTGGGCTTACATAAGGAACTCCTTGAAGAGCACCTAATACAAAGTTACGGTTAACACCACCTGTTCCCAACGAACCAGGTTGGTCGTTTTCAGAATAGTTTATGGTAAATGACGTACCGTAGTTGAATTTCCCATCATTAGATTTACCGTTTATATTAGATCTAAAGTTGAATCTCTTTAAGGTACTCGCTTGACTTAAAATACCTTGGTTATCAGAAAAACCGAATGAGGTAAATGAATTAACATTCTCTCCACCAGAGGATAAGTTAAGCGTATGACTTTGAGTTAAAGCAGTTCCAAAAAAGACATCTAACCAATCTGTATTAGTTTGTCTTGCACGAATAGCTAATTCTGCATCAGATAAACTTGCTCCAAATCCAGAACCATAATCCTTTTCCATTGCAATTGCTCTCTGACATTCATTAAATTGTAATCATTGTCTTGAAGCGTTGAGAAATTAGTAGACCAATATAGTTGAAATTTAAACCTTGGTTATAAGAACCACGTCGAGTTTTAATAACAACAACACCATTTGCACCACGGTTACCATATATAGAAGTAGCACCCGCATCTTTTAAAACTGATAAAGATTCAATATCATTTGGGTTTAAGCTTCTAAAATTATCCCATCTACTGGAACACCATCAATAATAAATAAAGGCTCGGTGTTACCAGACAAAGAAGAAATACCACGTAAATTGATATTAGTATTCGCTCCTGGTTGACCACTGCCCGTAGCAATGTTAAGACCAGCAACCTGACCCTGTAAAGTTTGGGTAAAGTTGGCATTTGGCTCTTGCTTCGATAGTTTTTGCCGAAACCGTGGTAGAATAGATTCGACTTGACTCTGAAGTGAAGATGTACGATATGCCTAACAACCACCTCTTGAAGTTGATTATCCGGTTTTAATGCTACATCAATCTCATTACCCGTACCAACAGTTTGTTCTCTAGTTTTAGAACCTACATAAGAAAATACTAATGTCTCGCCCTGAGACACCTGAATGGAATACTTACCATCAAAATCTGTTTGTTGACCCCTTGAGGTACCTTTAACAATTACAGAAGCCCCAGGAAGAGGTAAACCGTCTTCGGAAGTTGTAACCGTTCCTGTGACTGTCTTCTCTTGTGCATAAGAGAAAGACATCACGCACGCCATAAATAGCGTCATTAACCATGTTAACTTTAATTTCATAAAACAATTATTTGAGTTAGTCTTGCGCAAACTTCTTAATAAAATATTAAATAAACAAGTATTTGTGCCAAAAAAACGTTAACCCAATTTACAGAGAAAAAACCAACTTTTACAAGCAAAACTAGCATCTTTAATATAGATGCATGTATGTCAAAAAGGTTGCGTTAATTTTTTAGCTTTGTTCAAAAAATTAACGTTTTGCGATTAAAAAATAATTTTTCGGGTATAGAAATGGAATGCGGTACAGACGAATCAGGACGCGGTTGTCTTGCCGGACCAGTTACTGCAGCTGCAATTATTTTACCAAGTGGAATAATTGATGAGAGATTGAACGATTCTAAATTGCTTTCAGAAAAAACGCGTAATTTTCTCCAACCTATTGTGAAGAATAAAGCAATTTGTTATGCTATTTCTCATATTTCCCCGAAAGAAATTGATAAAATTAATATTCTGAACGCTTCCATATTGGCCATGCACCATTGTATTGGTCAACTCGACCCAAGACCAGAATATATTATTGTTGATGGAAACCGGTTCAAACCTTTCCAAAATATCCCCTATCAGACTATTGTTAAAGGTGATAGCAAATACTTATCTATTGCGGCTGCATCAATTCTGGCAAAAACCACTCGCGATGCCTATATGGAAATAATTCACGAAGAATTCCCAATGTACAACTGGAAACAAAACAAGGGTTATCCAACAAAAGAACACAGAGCAGCCATTCAAAAATATGGTATTACAAAATATCACAGAAAATCATTTAGATTGTTACCAGAACAATACCAACCGAATCTCTAACTTTTTATATTTGTAAAAAATAATACATGCGCTGTATCTGGTTTTCTGTTTTCTGTTCACTTCTATTATTAGGATGTAATAATACTAAGAGTAATAATTCTAATTTACTTTCAAAAATTCCAGAAAGCTCTCAGTTTGTTTTCAAAATAAACAATATTGAGGCGCTCAAGAGTGGATTTCGTAATAACAAGATTCTATCTGAAATCTCAAATTCACCCTATACTAAAGAATTCAACAAAAAAATAAATCTGCTTCGCTATTTAAAAAATAATAGTCCTATATATATAGGTATAGAAACTGATGAAAAAGACAGTCTAAATGTTAGTGTGGTAACAAAATCTGGTTCGGGCATCCTTAATCTTGACTCTATCCCAAACATTATTGTAGAAACCGTCAAGACCAAAACTAATAATTACCAAAAAATATCAATCGAAGACCAAACCTTCTACACCACCGAGAAAGACAGTATACTGTTTATTTCGAATAATTTAGAACTCACTCAAAACTCACTTACAGTTAATTTGACTTCCAATAAAATCTCACAACTTTTTGAAACCTCTAATAATGAGCAATCCGTTTCTGTTTATGGCATCAATTTGTTCAAGAAACTAAGTGTTTTACCAGATTCTATTTTAGGAGAACAGCTTTTCTCGGGACATTCCGTATTGGATATAGATGTCTCGCAAGACAATCTCTACCTCAATGGAATAACTAAAGCTATTGATTCAACAAATGCCTTTATCGATCATTTCAAAGGAACAGTTCCGCAAGAGAATAAAATAGCCAATTTTGTTCCTTTAGGAGTTGAGAGTTTTATTAGTTTTACTGCACAGGACTTAAGTCTCATAAAAAATGCGGTTACGAAAAAAACCAAAAGCGACTCGTTAAATTTAAACCTTAAAACGTTTCAAAATATTGTTGAATTTGGTAAGACCACCATTGATGCGCAAGAGTTGTTGTTTATGCGCTCCATAGACCCATTTATGACCTTTGAAGAGCTTGAAGCCGAACAAGTGGCCAATAGCTTCAGGTCTGTAGACATCTACAGTGCAAATACTTCGGAATTTTTAGATTATAATATTATCCCAGGAATTTCTACTATTTCACCATTATACTATATCAACCTTGAGGATGTTTTTATTTTTTCTGAAGGAATCGAAGTTCTACAGACCGTAATATCCAATTATCAAAATAATTCGGTGCTTTCTGAAAGCCAATATTTTAAAGACCTCATGAGTCATCTCAGTGATGAATCTTCAATTTTTTTATTTTACAATTCAGAATCCCTTCAAGAGAAATTTCAGACGTTCTCTACCAAAGATATTAAAATTGACCTAGAACCCTATAATGCCTCCGCTGTACAGTTTGTGTATGACACTGATTTTGCACATGTAAATGCGGTTTTTCAGACATCAAAGGGCAAAAAGTTAAAGGATAAAATTTCAGAGGAAGTCAATATCACGATTGATGCTGAACTAACCACAACACCTCAATTTGTTGAAAATTATACTAATAACCAAATGGATGTTGTAGTACAGGACGTTGATAACAGTCTTTATCTGATGGCTAACCGCGGCAAGATTTTTTGGAAAAAGCAAATTGACGGGAAAATCTTGGGGAAAATTGAACAAATTGATATGTACAAAAACGGACGACTACAATTGGCTTTCGTTACGTCTAATCAACTCTATGTTATAGACAGAAACGGAAAAGATGTTGCACCATTCCCGCTCAAATTTAAAGATAAGATTACCCAACCTCTTTCTATTTTTGACTACAATAACAAACGTAATTATCGCTTACTCGTTACTCAAGGTAAATCACTTTTAATGTTTGATGCGTTGGGCAAAAAAATAAGTGGATTCAATTACGCTTCAAATGAAAAAAATATAGCCAGCCAGCCTAAGCACTTTAGAATTGGAACTAAAGACTATATTGTATTTGCCAGAGGCGAGGAAATGACCATATTGAATCGTGTTGGTAAAACACGTATTCCTGTTAAAGAACCTATTTTGTTTTCAGAAAATGACATCTATCTATATGACAATCATTTTACTACAACAAATACCAATGGAGAATTACTGAAAATAAATCAAAATGGGAGTGTAAAACATGAAAATCTTAATTTAGTTGAAAACCATAAAATTACTTCAACCAGTAAAACCCTTGTTACGCTTTCAGAAAATAAACTAACGATTAAATCTAAGACTATTCCACTAGATTTCGGAAATTATACTGCTCCAGTTATCTTTTATTTAAATGATAAAATTTATGTAAGCACTACCGATTTACAGAGCAAAAAAGTTTACTTATTTGATAGTCAAGCTAATTCAATTTCGAATTTTCCCGTTTACGGAAACTCTACAATCGATATGCAAAATATCGATAAAGATCAAAATCTTGAAATTGTTGTAAAAGGTGGTGATAATAGTGTTATTATCTATGAACTCAACTAAACCAATTTTAATCAATATCGTGTCAACTATAAGGATATATTGACCGATTAAATATAATTTTTTGACAATCGGGTCGGTTTATCTATCTTTAAAACCTGCTATTAATCAACCCGTTGCAATGCTATGACTACAATAGTTTCTTACAAAACAGTTTGCTTCGGCATTCTATTTAGTTTTTTATTAACTTCTTTATCTGATGCACAAACCAAACGCATTAAACGCCCCAAAGGCTCTGTAGGCATCAGAAGTATAGACAATTTTGTAACTGAATCTTTTGACCTTTATGACAAAGTCTATAAATACGACGGATATGCGGCTTCTGGCACGCCCTTAGAAGATGAAGATATCGATGTTTTGGAAGAAGCCTCAGATGACGTTTTAGGATTAACTGAAAGTGCTCCCAGCATCATCAGTGACCTAGACGGCGAGAATATGTTAACTCAAGCCAAAGCTACGCTTAGAATAAATAGAGCAAAAAAAGCATTAAAATATAGTATCAAGACAAGTAAGAAATTACTTTTGGGAGAGGATTCTGATGAAGATGATGAAGATGAGGTTGATGATGATTCAGATGATGAGTCAGAAGATGAAATGGATGATGATGAAGCAGACTATGAAAACAGCCCATCTGATCAAACCTCTCAAGAACCTGAAAAAACGCCTTCTAATATTTCAGATAACCTTGAGATACTGAGTAAATATGATTTTGTACCTGGTAATAAAACACTATTCTATGATGATTTTTCTAAAGAATACGGTGGTGATTTCCCATCTCGATGGAATACGAACGCCTCAGGTGAAATCGTTAATATAAATAACGAAAAATGGTTTGAGCTCAGATCTGGAAGTAGCGCCTATTTCATACCTGATTTAAAAGTTTTACCCGAGGATTACACTATAGAATTCGATTTACTCACCAATGGCTTAGACAGCAAAACATCTTCTTTAGCAAGATTATTTATTATACTAAGCGATTCAGATACCTTTAGTAATGGCGAGAAACATTATGCTTATTGTTCAATTCCGTTGGGACAGTATGATAATTTTGCCATCACACTCTACAATCATTTCAATAATTCAAAAGGTAAGATAAATTCTAAAATCGCGGTAGATTTAAGAAAAGAAGTACTCAACCAGCCACACGTCGCAATCTCAGTCACGAAACAGCGCTTTCGGATGTGGATCAATGAAGTAAAGTACGTTGATATACCAAGGTTTATTGAAGAGTCAAACGTTTTTAATTTTCTCAAGTTAAAACCAAAAAATCTAAAAGAAGGTAAAGAGCAAATATTTATTAAAAATTTTAAGATTGCAGAAGGTGGTCAAGACCTAAGACGTCAGCTCATAGCAGATGGCAAAATTTCTACAAACGGAATATTGTTCGATTCAGGTTCAGCTACCATTAAAAAACAATCCTACGGCATTATCAAACAGATTTCCCAAGTTTTGATGCAAGATGAAAATATTAAACTTAAAATAGTGGGGCACACTGATGCAGATGGTAATGACTCAAGCAATCTAAACCTCTCAAAATCTAGAGCCGAAGCAGTAAAAGAGATTTTAATAGACCTTTATAAAATTGACAAGACACGTCTAACGTTTGATGGAAAAGGAGAAACTGAACCCGTTGGTGATAATAAAACGACGACCGGAAAAGCAGAAAATAGGCGGGTCGAATTCATTCTTCAATGAAGCCCCAGTAATTTTAATTTTTATGTTAATAAAAACGTTTTTATAAAAATTACCTGATGAATAATCAGGCTATTTTGTAGTATTGCCAGTCTAATATTTTGACTGCAACTACCATGATAAAACGCAACAAAGCTTCCATTTCAAAATGTATTCTTCATAAGGTTGGAAACAAGTTTAATAGCACCAAAAATGCCTTCTCAGAGCATCCAATAGATTTTGACGAAGAAAGCTATGATATTTTTGTCCCCTATTTGTTAAGACCTTTCGGAAATTTAGCAGAAACCTTCAGATTTAACCACCACTCTAATGTTGAGCTAAATGAAATTAATAATTATGCCTCACAGCTTTTAAAGGACGATTCTGAATTTGTTGATATATCCAAGCACATCGTAACACACTTGTTCGAGCAATCGAATTCGTCCCAAATAAAAACAGGAGATGTTATAGTTTGTATGATTCACGATTTGCAGTACGAAGATTACCAAACCGATGCCGTTGGTATATTTAAAATTGAAAATAAGACCCACTTTTTTCAAACCTATCTTGAAAATAACAGTTATGATATTATCGCACAACGTGGTATCGGTACAAAAAAAGTGGATAAAGGCTGTTTGATTCTAAATGCTGCAGATGGTGAAGGGAAAATTGTATTGAGTGTAGACAATAACAATTACGATGCACAATACTGGATAAAAAGTTTTTTAAATATCAAATACCCCGACGACTCCAATGAGCATACCAAAAATTATATTGAAATGTGCCGTGACTTTTCAAAGGAAGTCATGCAACCACAATTTGGCGGTCAAGAACAAAGTAATTTTTTAGCTAAAACCGTTGATTTTTTTAAGGAAAACGAAATTGCCAATATTGAAACCTTTAAGGAAGATGTAATTGAAAACGAAGACCGCATCCAACTCTTTGAGGATTTCAAAAAAGGCTATGAAACCGACCATAATGTCTTGATAAGAAATCAATTTGATGTCTCAGAAATTGTCCTGAAAAAGCAAAAACAGAAAATTAAGACCGAAATCAAACTCGATACCAACATACAGATTAAGTTGGATGTGGATGCCCCAGATGCTTCCGCAGAATATCTAGAACGTGGTTATGATGAAGATAAAAAGATGCATTTTTACAAGGTCTTTTTTAATGAGGAAGGATAGCGGGGTTCTTGAATGTTGAAGGTGGAATTTTAAATAATAACCTATGTTGAAAATTATGAAAAAACTGCTTATTCTAGTTACTCTGTTTTCAATTTTTTCCTGTTACGAAGATAAAAAGCCTCCCTTTAAACTTTCGGCAAATGCAACACAATTAATTGCTGGTGATTCTGCAAAAACTTGGAAACTTGCTAGACGCTTCAACAACTCTACTAGAATGAATATGGGCAATTGCTTTCTGTCTTATCGTGCCACTTACCAGACCGATAGTATCATGCACGATAATAATGGTGACCATGAAGACTGTGGCGAAACCTTGACCTCAAAATGGATTATTTATAAAAGTGAAGACAACTATCCCTATATAAAACTCAATGGCGGCAATTTGAAAGCAATGATGAATTTAGAAAAAAACTATAAATTCTTCAAGATTTTAGATTTAACCGAAGAGCAAATGGTGCTAGAATTTCAGCACAAACAGTTTTCCAATAAATCAACCACGATTGTTGATGTATTTGTTCCCGAAAAAACCGAAATCGAAGATAGGGATTTTCACTGGTAGGTTTTTCATTAAAACAATTAATGACTATTCTATTTTCGCCTCAAAGAGCCTTATAAAATGTTTTGATAATTTTCGTTTGACCTCAGCTTCATCAATCCTTTCAGCACCTAATTCTACATTTAAAGAAGTAACTGCTTTCCCACGTATTCCGCATGGAATTATATTATCAAAATATCCCAAATCTGCATTTACATTGAGCGCGAACCCGTGCATAGTAACCCAACGGCTAGCTCTAACGCCCATGGCGCAAATTTTACGGGCAAACGGCGTACCTACACCGAGCCACACGCCTGTTTCGCCAGGGCTACGTTCGGCTTTTAAACCATATTCTTCCAAGGTTAAAATGATGATTTCTTCAAGTAAGCGAAGGTATTTGTGTATGTCGGTAAAAAAATTATCCAAATCCAAAATGGGATAACCAACAATTTGTCCCGGCCCATGATACGTAATATCACCTCCTCTATTGATTTTATAAAACGTTGCACCCCTTGAAATTAGCTGTTCTTCAGAAAGTAACAAATTAGACATATCTCCACTTTTACCCAAAGTATAAACATGGGGATGCTCAACAAACAGAAAATGATTTTTGGTTTCTAAACCCGCATCCTCTCTCCTATTTTTAATTTTTGTATCTAAAATTTCTTTAAAAATGAACTCTTGGTATTCCCAAGTTTCCTTGAAATCCTTAGTGCCCAAATCTTCAAATTTAACAGACTTATTCATATCGCAAAATTACGGTAAATTTGAATGACTATCGAATTTGAAATAGCCCCGTACAGACTTCAAACAACAGGCTGATAACTGTGAAAATAAGACTACGGATTAAAGGCTAAAACTCTTTATCTTTTAGGATTGTTTAAAATAATCAATGCTGCAATGACGCCCGGCACCCAACCGCAAAGCCAAAGCAAAAAAACAATAACTATAGAACCGCAGCCCTTACCTATAACAGCGAGCGGCGGACAAATAATAGCTAGGAGAACTCTCCAAAATCCCATATCAATTCAATTAATTTAAATAATAACAATAAAAATAAGACGTATGTTTTTAATCAAAGTTACAATCCTCAATATTTCAAGAAAACAGTGTGGGTCACAAAAAATTGCTAGTTTAGTACTATGAGAAATTGCTGTTATTTTGTTCTTTCTTTTTTACTTGGACATAATCTTCATGCCCAATACAGCTTTAAGGGCAAAATCAACAATGACCGTTGGCAAAACGAGGTCTTCCTTTCAGTAATTGAAGATTATAGAACCTTGGATGGCATCAACGTGGAACAAATCATCTCGAAAGTTAAAACCGATGCTTCTGGCAATTTTGAATTTTATGGAGACAAGCTAGAAAACACTAATAAAATTTACAAACTGCACGTTGACAATTGCAGCGCTTACGATAAAGCGAGCAATCATTTTAATGGAGATTGCAAAGACAGCAGGGACATTATTTTTATTGCGAAAGCTAAAGACACCATCAATTTTCCTTTGGGATTTGAAGATCAAATATTCTGCGATGTGCGTTCTACAAATCCAAAAACTTCAACATTCATAAAAATTGATTCGCTAAAGGAAATCATGAAATTTGAGTACGGCGAGTTTAGGAGCAAGGCCAATAGAGAACTTAACAATAAAAAGTGGTTTAAAATACTTCAGGATTATGGAAAATCGCTTGACGAGCCATTGGCAGAGCTACATGCGTATGCTTTTTTATCTGACCGCGGCAACAATCTCCACGATTTTTATTTGCAAGAACTCAAAACTAATACGTATTATGACGGTTTATTGAAGCGTCTAAAAAACACCTATCCCAATTCATCTTACGCTGTTCAGTACGAAGCTGAATTAAATGCCGATAAGTACATTATTTCTAATACAAATAATAAACAAGCCACTGTTTCGCAAAAGAACTTTCCATGGATGCCCATCATCATTATCATCGCTTTGGTATCCCTAAGTTTAAATGGCTATTTATTGATATCCAAAAAACGACAGATCAGGGCTTCTACTACTGATTCGAAAAGCCAACTAACGCCCCAAGAACAAAAAGTCTTAGAGCTTTTATTGAGCGATTACTCTAACAAAGCTATAGCAACGTCGCTTTTTGTGAGCCTTAGTACGGTCAAAACTCATGTAAATAGCATTTATAAAAAACTAAATGTTAAATCTAGGGAAGAAGCCAAAACACTGTTTAACAATACCTAATAAGAATTACACCCTAGGACTAGACCCAATTTCCAACCCGAAATATTGCCTTTTTCAAAACTTTTTTAAGAGGTTTACCTTCAAATAATTCTAAATCTTTTAAACATGAAAAATCCAATGCTACTGGTCTCCATCATTCTCGTTTCGTTTGTAATAAACGCACAAACATTAAATTCCGAAATCTCAGAAGACGGCGATAAACCTTATCTTCTAGGTAAAATTGATAAAAACGGTCTTACTTCAGAAAATTATAATACTTGGTTCAGTGAAAATTACAACAACTACGAAGTCGATGAAACTGCCATTATCCCCTTAACTTCAGAATTGAAAAACTGCAATATCACGCTCTTTATGGGAACTTGGTGTGGCGATAGCAAACAAGAAGTCCCAAAATTTTTTAAGATACTTGAAGCCTGTAATTTCCCTATGAAACAGTTAAATGTGGTTGCGTTGAGCAATAAGCCAAACCTTTACAAGCAAAGCCCGCAGCACGAAGAGGCAGGATTAAACATACATCGCGTACCAACCTTTATTTTTTATAAGAACGGCATTGAAATAAACCGAATAGTGGAACACCCAGTTGAAACCTTTGAACAAGATATGCTTAATATTTTAACCACTAATAGCTATCAATCCAATTATCAATTGGTAGCTGAAATAAATTCAATTTTGGAAAATTCAGGAATTAAAGGATTGAAAAAACAAAATAAGCAGCTCATAAAATCCTATAAAGGCAAGGTTGAAAGCTACTCGGGTCTTAACACATATGGTGTCATTCTAAGTAAAAATAAAAAAACAGATGAGGCTATCGCTGTTTTAAGAATCAATAATAAACTATTTCCAAACAATCCCAGAACTTACATGAGTTTAGCGAATACTTTAGCTTTTTATGGCTTCTCAAAAAAAGCAACCAAGGTATTTAAAAAAGCCATAAAACGATTTCCTGAAAATAACGAGCTCGTTGAAAATCTGGAAAAACTAAAAGCAAATTAAAAAAGCATCTGCTTAAAAGACCATCAGCACTAAGATACCTGATGGTTTTTTTCTATTAATTCTTGTAAAAAACGTAATTTTGCAGCTTCCATTCCAGATTGGTACGGAATAAAAAAAGATTAGAATGCAGCTTTCAGAACAAGAATTGGTAAGACGCGATAAACTCGCAAAATTAAGAGACTTGGGCATCAACCCATATCCGGCAGATTTATATCCTTTAGACCATACTTCAAAACAAGTCAAGGATAATTTTGGTGAAGGGAAAAAGGTGATTATTGCCGGTCGCTTGATGTCCCGCCGAATCCAAGGAAGCGCAAGTTTTGCCGAGCTTCAGGATAGCGCTGGAAAAATACAGGTCTATTTTAACCGCGATGAAATCTGTACTGGAGATGATAAAAGCAAATACAATGATGTTTACAAAAAACTTCTTGATATTGGAGACTTTATTGGGGTTGAAGGCGAACTGTTTACCACAAAGGTTGGCGAAAAAACTGTCATGGTCAAAGATTTCACCTTACTTAGTAAAGCTCTAAAACCTTTACCTCAACCCAGAGTAGATAGCGAGGGTAAAGTTCACGATGCTTTTACCGATGCCGAACAACGATACCGACAACGTTACGCCGATTTAGTTGTGAATCCGCATGTAAAAGAAGTTTTTGTAAAACGCACCAAGCTTTTCAATGCCATGCGTCAATTTTTCAACGACGCAGGATATTTTGAAGTTGAAACTCCAATATTACAGCCAATCCCAGGAGGAGCTGCAGCCAGACCTTTTGTGACCCATCACAATAGTTTAGATATTCCGTTGTACATGAGAATTGCTAACGAATTATATCTAAAACGCCTTATCGTTGGTGGTTTTGACGGAGTTTATGAATTCTCTAAAAACTTCAGAAATGAAGGTATGGATCGCACCCATAACCCTGAGTTTACCGCCATGGAAATTTATGTATCTTACAAGGACTATAACTGGATGATGGACTTCTGCGAAAAATTACTAGAGCATTGTGCCATAGCAGTAAATGGTAAAACAGAAGCAACTTTTGGCAATCACCACATAGATTTTAAAGCGCCTTATGCCCGAGTAACAATGGCAGATGCCATCAAGCACTTTACAGATTTTGACATTACTGGGAAAAGTGAAGATGAAATCAGGGAAGCTGCCAAGAACATGGGCATTGAAGTGGACAAAACCATGGGCAAAGGGAAATTGATTGACGAAATTTTTGGAGAAAAATGTGAAGGTAATTATATTCAACCCACATTTATTACAGATTACCCAAAGGAGATGAGTCCGCTTTGTAAAGAGCATCGTACCAACCCAGAACTAACCGAGCGTTTTGAACTCATGGTCTGTGGAAAAGAGATAGCAAATGCCTATTCTGAACTTAATGATCCAATTGATCAACGAGAACGTTTTGAGCATCAATTGAAGTTAGCTGAGAAAGGCGATGATGAAGCAACCGAATTTGTTGATTACGACTTTTTAAGAGCCTTAGAGTACGGCATGCCACCAACCTCTGGTATGGGCATTGGCATGGACCGTTTGATTATGTTCTTAACGAATAATCAAAGCATCCAAGAAGTTTTGTTTTTTCCGCAAATGCGCCCAGAAAAGAAACAGGTGGAAATGACTGAAGAAGAAAAGGCTATTTTTTCAATTCTGAAATCAAACTCGCCAATAGACCTTAATGTTTTAAAAGAGCAATCTGGATTGAGCAACAAAAAATGGGACAAATCAATAAAGGGATTAACTGCAAAAAATGTTTCCAAAGTTGTGAAGAATGAGGAAGGATTGTTTGTAGAAATGGTTTGATGTTGAAAATCTCAAAAAGTTAAATAATATTAGTGTAAAACTAACTAAAAGCTCACGCTTTCATTCTAAATCTAGATCATATCCCGGATGAGATTAGTTTAGGAACGACCTGAGAATCTGATACCATTTCGAATGGATTAACCGCTATTTAGCAGCACTCTTTTTGAGTTAAAATTCTCACAAACACCTTAGCTCAGTCTTCTAAAATTAACGTTTTCACTAAATTGTGAAACTAATTTAAATTATATATTTTGAGACAAATTTCCTTAAAACTGTTTCTAACAGTTTCAATATGTTTTATGGTGTCCTGTAACACCGCTAAAAAAGTAACCAAATCTGATACTGCTTCCTCAGAAAAAAAAGGTAAAAAACCAGGTAAAGATGACCCAAAACCTTACGATAAAGTTATTACCAAAGAAGCTGTAAGTGACTCTGGTCTATTTACAGTGCACACTTTAGACGACAAGTTCTTTTACGAAATACCTGATTCTCTTTTTGACAAGGAAATGCTCATGGTCACACGAATTTCAAAGACCGCGAGTGGTCTAGGCTTTGGTGGCGGTAAATTAAACGAGCAAGTTTTGCGCTGGCAGAAAAAAGGTAAAAAAGTGGTGCTCCGCGTCGTTTCGTATAATGTGGTAGCAAATGACTCGCTCCCCGTTAATGAAGCGGTTACGAACTCTAATTTTGAACCAGTTCTTTATACATTTCCAATTGAAGCATTTAGTAAAGATTCGACAAGCGTAGTTATTGACGTCTCCCCATTATTTGAAAAAGATGTGAAGTCATTGGGTATTTCAGATAGGGCTAGAAAACCTTACAAAATCTCACGTCTTGAAACTGAAAAATCCTTTATTGAAACTATAAAAAGTTACCCTAAAAATATTGAGGCGCGTCACGTTAAAACTTACGCTGCTGGTGAACCACCTTCAAATTCAAGTACGGGAACAATTTCAATAGAAATAAATAATTCCATGATTCTGTTACCAGATGATTTGATGAAACGTCGCTATTTTGATGAACGTGTCGGTTGGTTCACAAGTAGCCAAACCGATTATGGATTAGAAGCCCAAAAAAGCAAGACTTTAGAATTTTTAGACCGTTGGAGATTGGAAGTTAGGGATGAGGATATAGAGAAATTCAATAATGGAGAACTTGTTGTTCCAAAAAAACAAATTGTTTATTATATTGACAGAGCCACGCCTTACAAATGGCGCGAGTATATAAAACAAGGTATTGAAGATTGGCAAGTTGCTTTTGAAGCTGCCGGTTTTAAAGAAGCGATTATTGCTAAAGATCCACCAAGTGCTGAGGAAAATCCGGAATGGAGCCCAGAAGATGTACGCTATTCTGTGGTACGTTATTTAGCATCTCCAATTCCCAACGCTAATGGCCCACACGTTAGCGATCCTAGAACTGGCGAAATTTTAGAAAGTGATATCAATTGGTATCACAACGTGATGTCATTATTAAGGGGATGGTTTTTTGTACAGACCGCAGCAATAAATACCGAAGCCCAGAGTCCGGAGTTTCGAGATGATGTTATGGGACGCTTGATTCGATTTGTATCGGCGCATGAAGTCGGTCATACACTTGGTTTACCGCATAATATGGGAAGTAGTGTAGCTTATCCCGTTGAGAAATTACGCGATGCTGAGTTTACTCAAAAATTTGGTACGGCACCTTCCATTATGGATTATGCCCGTTTTAATTACGTTGCACAACCTGGTGATGAAGGCGTAGCATTGATGCCAAATATTGGAACCTATGACAAATACGCCATCGAATGGGGCTATAGACCAATTTTAGATAAAACTGCAGAAGAAGAAAAGCCTATTTTGAATGAATGGATTATGGAACATGCTGGTGATCCACTGTATCGTTTTGGGCATCAACAGTCTGGTGATGTAGTAGATCCAAGTTCGCAAACCGAAGATTTAGGCGATGATGCGATGTTGGCAAGTGAATATGGAATCAAAAACCTAAAGCGTATTGTCCCTAATTTAATTGCTTGGACAACTGAAACTGGTGAAGACTATGACGATTTGGAGGAAATGTACGGCCATGTGATTTCGCAATTTAACCGTTATATGGGCCATGTGTCTAACAATATTGGTGGTGTCTATGAAAACTATAAAACATCAGACCAAGAAGGCGCAGTTTATACGCCAGTTGATAAAGCAAAACAAAAAGAAGCCATGCAGTTTATTCAGGATAATTTATTTGCGACCCCTGAATGGTTGATTGACACTGATATTTTTAACCGAATCGAATTTTCAGGTTCTGTAGAACGTGTAAGAGCGATGCAGGAACGTACATTGAAAAATATCATCAGTTTAGGTAAAATGCAACGTTTGATTGAAGCGCAAACCTATAATGGTGACGAGGCCTATGCTCTCACAGATATGATGAGCGATTTACGCAAAGGTGTTTGGAGTGAACTCAATACCGGTAAAAAAATAGATACTTACAGACGTAATCTACAACGTGCACACATAGATAGGCTTACCGAAATGATGACCGCAGAAAATCAAAGCGGACGTTCTCGAAGTTCTTACGTAAAAGCTACTGCCGTTAATACCAGCCAGTCTGATATTAGAGCCGTTGTTAGAGCTGAATTAAAATCGCTTCAACAATCACTACGTAACGCCCGCGGTGCAGATGAGATGAGCCGTATTCATATTGCAGATGCCATAGAACGGATTGATATGGTTTTGAATCCTAATGGATGATTAGCTGTTAGCTGTTAGCTGTTAGCTGTTAGCTGTTAGCTGTTAGATAAAACAAAAAACCTCAGAGACATCTGGGGTTTTTTGTTTGATTACTATTTTAAATATTTTCTTTGAAACTTATGGAAAATGTTGCGCCTATCGAGTTTAGTGTTCTTAAGTATAAACTCAACATCAGGATTATCGATATCCAACGATTTAAGTATTGAAACCAATTCTAACTTATTTTGATTTCTAAGCGCTAATTCAAATTGCTTTAATTGCCCACTAAAAATCAATCGTTCGTTTAACGTTTGGCCTTTGTGTTTCATTTCAATATCCCATCTATACCATTATTATACGCCTCAAAATCCACCAAATCATTATGCCCACCACCATCAATCTTAATAAACTGGGTGCTATTTTTTGAGGCTACACCATATAACTTTTCTGCCGAAGAAAAAGGTACAATACCATCAGCAGTGCCGTGAAAGATTGTAATTGGACAATTAGCGTCAACAATAAATTCATTGGTAGGGAATTTATATTTCAATAATCTTTCCATTGGGAAAATGGGAAACCGATGTTTCGCCACATCTAAAATACTGTAATAAGGTGTTTCTAAAACAAGTTGTCTGGGCTGGTTTTTTGACGCTAAATACGTCGCGATTCCTGTGCCTAGTGAACGTCCGTAAAGTATGATTTCATTTTCAGGATATTGCTTTAAAAGGTAGTCGTAGCAAAATTGGGCATCATCATAAAAAGCCTGCTCGCTCAGTTTACCTGTGCTTTTTCCGTAAGTACGGTAATCCATGATAAACACATCATAGTTTTTTTTAACGAAAAATTCTGCAATAGTTCCCCAGCGGCTCAGGTCGCCAGCGTTTCCGTGGAAATAAAGAATTACGCCCTTTGGTTCTTCTACCTTAAAATGAATGGCGTTGATAGAAACGTTTTCCGATGGGTTCAAAAACACCTCTTCAAACGGCTGCTCAAATTGAAATTGATAATCTTGCTCTAAAGCGGTAGGAAGAAAAAGCATTTTTTCCTGTAAAAAATAAAGGGAGGCACCAATCATAATATATAGTAGTAGCAGTATTTGAAGTAGGCGCTTAAGCCTTCGCTGGGTTAGGTTTTGAGGTGTGGACAACATTAATACTCGTGGTTTCTAAATCGATGGTTTGTGGTGTTTTGTTTAAAATATCATCTAACATCAAATGATAAGATTCAAAATTATTCAGGTTTTTATGCCCGCCTCCAATAACAGTATGAAGCTTGGTCAAGGTTGGGTTGACTTTCGATAATTTTATACTCGTTTTAAACGGAATCAATTTATCCTGAGTTCCGTGAATAATGTGGATAGGGCATTGCACGTACTTCAGCCATTTGTAAGTAGGTAATGGATATTTCATCAACAAAGATAGCGGCATAAACGGCATATAACGAGCAGTAACCTTGGTCAAACTATAATAAGGCGCATCGAGAACGAGCATTTTTGGGTGGTTCATTGATGCCAATTTCGCTGCAAAACCAGAACCTAATGACCGGCCGTAGAGAATGATTCGATCTTCGGTAGTTTGTTCTTTTACCTTATCGTAAACCAACTGCAAATCTCGCTTTATAGCTTTTTGCGAACGCTTGCCAGTGCTTTTTCCGAAGCCACGGTAATCAACCATGAGCACATTATAGCCTAGCCGGGTAAAGTCAACTGCAAATTTACCCCAACCTTTTATGCTTTTTGAATTTCCTTTAAGATAAAGCACAACACCCCTACTTTCGCCCTTCGGAAAAAATCGCAGTCCGTTTATGGTTGCCCCATCCCGTGTTTCCAGATTGTACTCTTTGGTCTCTTGGTTATCATAATCAAATTGAAAATCGATGGGCAACTTCTCGGGCTTAAACAACATATAATCCTGAAGGTAGTACAAGGCAATACTGATTGCAATGTAAACGGCAAGAACGCTAAGCAAGATGGATAACCAATATGGCATCTAATTAATTTTATGATAACAAGATATGAAAATTAAAGTTTCAAATTTCTTTATACTCAGCCAAGTCAAATTACAGGAACTTAACTCCAAATGACAAATACTAAAAACGCTCTAATCCTAATCTTCAATTCCAAAAAAAACAGGTAAACATAAAACCTCAAAGGTTTCAACAAGCTTTGAGGTTTGGATTAATACTTCAATTGTTCAACTACATCATTCCTCCTTTTTATCGTCAGAACTATTTATAAAAGCCACATCCCGTGTATTTTTCTGTACGGCAATAGCAGCAAAGAGACTCAGGATAAATGACATCCCATAAAAACCTTTTTCGCTCAAATCCAAATCTGCATTCCAAAGCCCGATTACCAAGAGTACAATGGCAGCAATCGAGGTAAACCAGCTTATACCATAATAAATCTCGGTAACCTGAATATCCTCCAACTTATCCCTAACCGCTTTTTGCACAGATATTACTGAAAATAACCCGAACAGCAGTATCGTAAAATAATAGCCTTTTTCGTTGAGGAGCATATCGGCATTCCACAAACCGATACAATAAGATGTCATCCCGATTAACAATGCTGTCCATGAAGCACCAATAAAGGCTGGGGTTGGTTTTTGATCATAAACTTTGTTCTTCTTTTTAGATTTTGACTTTACTTTCAATTCATCTTCTACTGAAACATTTGTTTGATAATTCATAATAATTTGATTTAATGATTACACTACAAATGTCAGTTGATTTCTAATCACATAAAATCTAACTATCTCAATTTACTGACGATATAAAATTGAATATTTTAAATTTAAGTCATACATTGTTGATAATCTAAAAACACCTAACTGACGATATTTTGACAGACCTTAGCGCGATAATAGCCACTTTTTCTTCAGAAGACCAACAACACTTCATTCAATATTTAGAAAAAAAGAACAAAAGGGACGATACTAAGAACGTCCAACTCTTTAAGCTGTTGGCAGAACACGAACATAGCTCCAAAGGCATCTGCCAAAAACTTTATAAAAAAGACAACAAGCCTGCTTATCATGCCTTAAGAAAAAGATTGTACCAATCGCTCATCGATTTTATTGCGAATCGTAACCTAGAGGAAGAGAATTCTGTAGATATGCAGATTATCAAATACATCCTGGCAGCGCGCACTTTCCTTATTCACAAAAAACCAAAAATGGCCTACCAAGTTTTGGATAAGGCAGAAAATTTGGCTCAGGAGCACCAGTTGTTTCCTATTTTAAATGAAATTTATCACACAAAAATCCAATATGCCTATCTCAATCCCTCTGTTGAACTTGCAACGTTAATCGCTAATTTTAGAACCAATCAAAAGCAGCAGTTTATTGAGGAAGAACTCAATATGGTGTACGCGAAAATACGTCTAATGTTGAGCAATATGACTTACAAAGGTGATATTGTAGATTTTGAAAACGTTTTAAAACAAACCTTTGCAGAGCATCATGTAGACCTTTCGGAGTCACTCTCCTTTAAATCCCTCTATCAATTGATGACCATTGTAAGCCTTTCTGCATTTGCTACCAATGGATATTTAAAAGTTGAGCCTTTTCTGCTGAAAACCTACAAAAAAATTAAAGACCATAAAGCCAAGGATAAGCAGTTATTCTACCATATTCAAGTGGTATATTTGATTGCAAATATCCTATTCCGAAATAAAAAATTTATTGAATCCTTAGAGTATTTAGAGCTGATGGAGCATTTAATGGTTTTGCAAAAAAGAAAATATTTCAACACGTTTAAACTGAAATTTATTTTATTAACTGCACTCAATCATAATTACAATAGTCAGCAGGATTTGGCAATTTCACTTCTAGAGTCTGTTGAAGCGTCCAAACACGGCGATATTGAATCCCACTTGGATATTCAATTGGGATTGGTCATGTTCTATCTACAGAAGGCAGATTTTAAAAAGGCCAAAGCAACATCTTCCAAATTTTACCATACCGATGCTTACTACATAGAAAAAGCAGGAAAAGAATGGGCCATCAAAAAGAACTTGGCAGAAATCATACTCTACATCGAACTGCAAGATTTGGACTTAGTAGAATCTAGGTTACGCAGTTTTAAGCGCTCTTATAAAGATTATCTCAAAAAAATCAAACAAGAGCGCGTCGTCATATTTCTCAGTTTTGTAGAACAGTATTATAAAAATCAAAAACAAGTTACCACCAAAAAGTTCAGAAAAAAAGTAGAACAGTCTTTTGATTTTGTTGAGAGCCGACAAGAAGATATTTTCGTAATGAGCTTCTACGCTTGGCTAAAGCACAAAATGGAAGCTAAAACATTGTATGCGGCCACCTTAGAATTAGTTGCAAAAGCTCAAACTGTTAATTAGCCGTTAAAATAAAATAGCGATTTAAACTTATTCGCAAATATCAGGTCTTAAAAACATCGATAAAAAAGCGCTAAAATTTTTAACTTAACAAAACACAAGACTAACATGAAAAAATTAATTTTAATAGCAATGGCATTCGTAAGCTTACAATCCATTGCGCAAGACCGTGAGAAAGGCAACAGAAAACATAAAGCTGAAATGATGCAAAACTTATCTGCGGAAGACATCGCTACACTTGGCGCAAAAAAAATGACCCTAAAACTAGATTTATCGGACGCTCAACAAGCCGAAGTGAAAAATTTGCTCTTAGAAGAAGCCACATTTAGAAAGGAAAAAATGGAAGCTCGTAAAGAAGAAAAAGAGGCCGATGATTTTCAACGACCCACAAAGGAAGAACGTCTTAAAATGCAAAACGAACGACTGGACAGACAGATTGAAATGAAGCAAAAAATGAAATCCATTCTAGATGACGAGCAGTATGCAGAATGGGAAACAAATCTATCTGAAAAAAAATCACATCACAAAAAAAGTTTAAGATCAAAAGAGAGAAGAAAAAAATAGAATCTTAATTACTTAATTTATTGGATAAGGGGATTGATTTAAACGTCAATGCCCTTTTTTAATGCAAAAATTCTTATTTTAGACGCTTAAAATAAAAGAAAAATCCATTGTTATGAAAAAACAACTTACCCTCATTGCTTTTACCTTTGCCCTTTTTCTGGGATCACAAAATATGATCGCACAAAATAAAATAGATATTGATAGGGCCGCAAATGCAAAAACAAAAGAATTAAGAAAAACCATCAAAATTGACGACTCCAAATTGGAAAGTATTTTTCAGGCTTATAAAACCTACGAAAAAACTTACCAAAACATAGATGATAACTTGCAAGCAAATGCCGAACAATTGAATAAAATCAATACTATTTTGGACGCAGAATTAAAAGAGATTCTTAATGAAGATCAGTTTGTAAGATATTTAAAGATTTACAGGGAGATTTAAGTTTTTATTATAATGTTTTAGCAACTTTTCTCACCGCAGCAATCGTTTCATCCAAATCCTCATAGGACAAGGCATCATTAAGAAAATAACTTTCAAAAGCACTTGGTGGCAAATAGATTCCTTCGGCTAGCATACCGTGAAAAAATTTCTTAAAAGTAACGTTGTTTCCCTTTGCCGCAGATTTAAAATCTACAATATTCTCTTCAGTAAAATGAATTGAAATCATTGACCCTTCCCTATTGATGGTATGCACTACTTGGTTTTCGCTTAAAGCTTTGGCACAACCATTATGAAGGTATTCTGTTTTTTCGGCCATTCTTTTAAAAAGGTCATTATCTTTTTCAATAGATTTTAGCATGGCAAATCCAGCTGCCATTGCTAAAGGATTTCCGCTTAAAGTTCCACCTTGATAAACACTTCCTAACGGTGCCAAATGACTCATAATCTCATCACGCGCCGCAAAAGCCCCAACGGGAAGACCACCGCCAATCACCTTTCCAAAACATAAAATATCAGCATTGATGCCGTATAATTCCTGCACCCCGCCTTTTGCCAAACGGAACCCAGTCATAACCTCATCAAAAACCAAAAGTATGCCATGCGTATCGCAGAGCTCTCGCAACTTTAGTAGAAAATTATCCTTTGGCGGAATACAACCCATATTACCCGCTACCGGTTCAATAATAATACAAGCAATTTCTCCTTTATTGGCTTCGGCTAATTCTTTTACGCTATCAATATTATTATAAATAGCCATCAGGGTGTCTTTTGCCGTTCCTTTAGTAACTCCTGGGCTATTTGGACTTCCAAAAGTTACCGCGCCACTCCCCGCTTCTATCAAAAACGAATCGCTATGCCCGTGATAACAGCCCGCGAATTTTATAATTTTATCTTTACCCGTGTACCCTCTCGCCAATCTAACTGCACTCATGCAAGCCTCTGTACCAGAATTTACAAATCGAATCTTATCAATATTTGGCACCATTTTTACTGCCAATTCTGCAATTTTAGTTTCAATTTCAGTAGGCATGCCGTAAGACGTTCCATTCTTGGCCCTTTCAATTACCGCATTTACAACCGGCTCGAAGGCGTGACCTAAAATTAAAGGCCCCCAAGAACTGATATAATCAATATATCGTCTCCCATCCTCATCAATGATATAAGCGCCTTTGGCAGATTTTGCAAAAACAGGGGTGCCGCCAACAGCCTTAAACGCTCTAACGGGAGAATTGACACCGCCTGGAATTACCTTTTCAGCTTCCTTAAATAAAGCACTACTTCTTTGATATAACATGAATTTTATTTTATAATTAAGAGTTGACCTAAACTAATTGTATTGTCCTTAAGATTATTGAGTCGCTTGAGCTCATCTACCGAGGTATTGTATCTTTTGGAAAGGGAATAAAGTGTATCGCCTTGTGTAACTTCATGGCTCAAATTCGAAGAAGCCGCAACGCCCTCACTTTTTTGCCCAAGTACATATTCGTCGTAGTTATACAATTTATAACGCTCGATAAGGCTAATCAATTTATCAGGATATTTTCTATCGGTGGCATATCCTGCAGCCCGCAATCCCTTAGCCCAACCTTTATAATCGTCTTGCCTTAAACTGAACAATTTTGAATACCGCCCACGTCCCGTCAAAAATTCAGAATGGTCTTCAAACGAAGATTTGGCATAATTATATTTCCTGAAACACTCTTGGTTGCGATCATCGTCATGATAGATTTTATCCCCCGTCCAACCGTGACACTTAATACCAAAATGATTATTTCCCTCAATAGAGAGTCGTCCTTTTCCAGAACCCGACTCTAAAATGCCCTGAGCTAAAGTAATACTCGCGGGAATTTTATATTTACGCATTTCTACCATGGCTATATCGCTATAATCTGCAATATACTGCTCGGTAGCGTTGGCGTATGTTTTTTTCGGAAGTTCGGCCACTTTTGGGTTTTCAGGGATTTCTGCTGGAGATTCCTCGGTTTTGTCAGATGGAGAGATAACCACACGCTCCGTCCGTGTTTTATCGTTACGCTTTTTGGTCACGATTTTCTTTTTTGAACCGCAGCCCAAAACAAAAGTGGCCAGTAGTATAATTAATAGTAATCTTTTCATATAAGAATCAAACGATTAACTGCTTGTTTTGTTGTTTTAACTTGAGGTTCATTCCCTCTATGCCTTGAAGGCCACCGGTATGAACGGCGAGTATTTTAGAGTTCTTCGGAAAATAACCTTCTTCAATCAAATCCATAATCCCGAACATCATTTTACCAGTATAAATCGGGTCTAGCGGAATTTGATGGTGTTGCTTAAAATCATTTATGAACGTAATCAAAGCATCGGTCACTTTTCCGTAGCCACCAAAATGGTAGTCAGATATCAAATCCCATGTATTAGATACATTGCATTTTGCAAATTTAGCAATTTCTTTGCTCAAAAAATCACCTTTTAACGCAGGAAAACCAAGCACTTTTTGTCGTGGGGACGCAGAATTTATAATTCCAGAAATGGTGCCACCAGTACCAACGGAACATCCTATATAATCAAAGCCTTTATCAATGTCATTTAAGATTTCCTCACAACCCTTTACGGCAATGGCGTTTGTGCCCCCTTCTGGGATTAGATAGAACTTACCGAATTGCCCACGTATATTTTCATTAAAATCTGGCTCTTCCTTTCTACGAAATTGTTCTCGGGTCACAAACTTCAGGCGCATTCCACAGGCTTCAGCGTAACGCAAAGTCGGATTTGTGCTGACCTTACTCGCTAACTCTTCACCACGAATTATTCCAACGGTCTTGAAATTAAATTCCTTACCTGCCGAGGCCACCGCTGCGATATGGTTTGAAAACGCACCGCCAAAAGTCAATAGTGTTTTTTCTCCTTGCCTTTCCGCCTCAATCAAATTGTATTTTAGTTTTCTGTATTTATTTCCCGAAACAACAGGATGAATTAAATCTTCACGCTTAACAAATAAACTGACTTCATTTTTAAAACAACCTAGAAATTCATTAGTGCTTTGAATATTTTTCAGCATCATAAATAGGATAAAAACGACCAAAACGGTCTCGATTTTAAATAGTCGAAATCCCCTTCGTGCTGATAAGCTTCTCTTTCAAAGGAAATACTTTTATAGGCCATTTTCCAATTTCTGCGTTGCACAAGCCTAAGCAAAAACTCAAGGGTATAAACGATGAAAAAAGGGAGTATCAGCATCTCCAACTGCTGCCTTAAATGAATACGCTCATGATTCAATAAAACAGTATCGGTTTTTAAGTACTCGTATTTCAAAAAAATAAAAGGAAATACCGTAAGACCAATGTAGCCTTTTGGTACTATCAATTTTGAAATTAAAACCATTAATGATATTTTTTACAATAGTCGTGAATTTAAAGCAATTATGCATTATGCAAAATTTAATCGAATCAACAATCCATAAAAGACTAATTCATATATAAGGATAAACTCATATTTTAAATTCATTTGAAAACAAAACTTTAGCAAGTATTAACTCTTGGCTCTTGACTTCTTACTCTATTATCACTTGTCTATGCTTTCATCTCTCCTCTCTTCAAATTTCCCCACATTACCATATCTTTGTAAGATGAAAAAGATAATTCCAGTAGAAGAAGGCGATTATTACCTTACCCCAGAAGGCTACCGCTGTTTTACAGAGCAATACCATCTAAAGCGCGGCTATTGCTGCGAAAGTGGATGCAGACATTGCCCCTATGGATTTGACGCCAAAACCAATAGCAAATCAAAAACCGAATAAAACATTATCCTAATGCAAACAACATCACTATCTTTTTCAGAGCAAGTTAAAGAGGGCATTCCCAGCATTCTGCCAAAACTAAAGCCCTATGATGATGCCATCAACCACGCCCCGAATCGTAAATCAATCTTAACCCCGGAAGAACAGAAATTGGCCTTGCGCAATGCTTTACGTTATTTCGACAAAGCACAACATGCCGAGTTACTTCCTGAATTCAAAAAAGAATTGGAGACCTTCGGAAGGATCTACATGTACCGCTTTCGTCCAGATTATAAAATCTATGCGAGACCTATTGACCAATTTCCTGCAAAATCAAAACAAGCGGCGGCTATTATGCTGATGATTCAGAACAATCTTGATTATGATGTGGCCCAACATCCGCACGAACTCATTACCTATGGTGGAAATGGCGCAGTCTTTCAAAATTGGGCACAGTATCGTTTAACCATGAAATATCTTTCTGAAATGAGTGATGAACAAACACTCGCCATGTATTCTGGACATCCTATGGGTTTATTCCCGAGCCATAAGGATGCTCCTCGGGTTGTAGTGACCAACGGGATGATGATTCCCAACTATTCCAAGCCCGACGATTACGAAAAATTCAATGCACTGGGTGTAACGCAATACGGCCAGATGACTGCAGGAAGTTTTATGTACATCGGGCCTCAGGGTATTGTTCATGGCACAACAATTACGGTATTGAATGCGTTTAGGAAAATAGGAAAATCTCCAAAGGGAAATTTATTTTTAACATCAGGCCTGGGTGGTATGTCTGGAGCACAACCTAAGGCTGGCAACATTGCAGGCTGCATTACCGTTTGTGCAGAGGTTAATCCTAAAATAGCACAGGTGCGTCTGGACCAAGGTTGGATAGATGAAAAAATCACAAATTTAGATGAACTGGTAGCACGAGTAAAAACAGCAAAAACTAAGGAAGAAATAGTCTCTATCGCTTACTTAGGAAATATTGTGGACGTTTGGGAAAAATTTGACGAAGCTAAAATCCATATCGATTTGGGCAGTGATCAAACCTCATTGCATAATCCATGGGCTGGCGGTTACTACCCCGCAGATTTATCGTTTGAGGAGTCCAATAAAATGATGGCCAACCAGCCTGATCAATTCAAGATTAAAGTCCAAGAAAGTTTAAAAAGGCACGTTGATGCTATTAATAAACACACGGCAAAAGGCACGTATTTTTTTGATTACGGAAATGCTTTTCTTTTAGAGTCTTCAAGAGCAGACGCGAACATAATGGCAGATAACGGTGTTGATTTCAAATATGCATCTTACGTTCAGGATATTATGGGCCCAATGTGTTTTGATTATGGTTTCGGCCCATTTAGATGGGTCTGTGCTTCAGGAAAACCAGAAGACTTAGCAAAGACCGATGCCATTGCCTGTGAGGTTTTAGAGAACCTCAGAAAAGAGGCACCAGAAGAAATTCAGCAGCAAATGTCAGATAACATTAAATGGATTAAAGCTGCTCAGAGTAATAATTTGGTGGTTGGCTCACAAGCCCGAATATTATATGCCGATGCAGAGGGCCGCGTTAAAATTGCAAATGCGTTTAATAATGCCATAAAAAATAACGATATTGGTGTAGTGATTTTAGGTCGAGACCATCACGATGTTTCAGGTACAGATTCACCCTACCGTGAAACAAGCAACATTTACGATGGCTCAAACTTTACCGCAGATATGGCCGTACAAAACGTAATAGGCGATAGCTTTAGAGGAGCTACTTGGGTAAGCATCCATAATGGCGGTGGCGTTGGCTGGGGCGAGGTGGTAAACGGAGGATTTGGTATGGTTCTTGATGGAAGTATAAATGCAGAACGCAGACTAAAATCTATGCTCTTTTGGGATGTCAATAATGGCATTTCGAGACGAAGTTGGGCAAGAAATGAAGGAGCGGTTTTCGCTATAAAACGTGCCATGGAAGAAGAACCAAATTTAAAGATTACGCTTCCAAACACGGTAGATGATGAATTACTGGACTCGTTATAATTAAAAAATAAAACTATGAAAAGAATTTTAAACACCCTCCCGATGTTGATGCTACTCATGTTCATCACATCTTGCACCTCTGTAAGAGTGGCCACAGACTACGATAAAAAAGTAGAATTTGATACTTATAAAACATTTGCGTTTTATAAGACGGGTATTGATAAAGCTGAAATTAGCGACCTTGATAAACGAAGAATACTTCGCGCAATAGAAACTGAACTTTTGGCCAAAGGATACACTAAATCTGAAAATCCCGATATGCTTGTCAGCATTTTCACAAAAGCACAGACCCGAGTCGATGTTTACCAGAATAACTGGGGCTGGGGTGGTTTTGGTGGCTGGGGCTGGGGAGGTCTCGGCTGGGGTGGTTTTGGACCTGGATGGGGTTGGGGCGGCTTAGGCGGCTGGAATAATCAGCCAATGGTTTCAACCAGTAATGAAGGCACCTTGTTTATTGATTTGATAGATGCAGAGAAAAAGGAACTTGTTTGGCAAGGTTCTGGTGCAGGAAATTTACCCAGAAAAATGGAAAAGAAGGACGAGAAAATCAAAGAATTTGTTAATAAGATGCTCGAAAATTATCCGCCACAAATGGTGCAATAATAAAATATAATATTCTTAAAAGAGACTTTTCAAAAAGTCTCTTTTTTTTATGACCTTATCTTGGCTCTTTTCTACTAAACTTTTAAAGTCTATCTTTGCCGACTTTTAAAAGCAGGTACTATGATATTAGGTCAAAAAACGAGAAAGAACTTTACCCAAAACCCCAAGAATGATATTCTCTCGGGTCTTACAGTCGCTCTAGCCCTAGTGCCAGAGGCAGTCGCCTTTGCTTTTGTAGCCGGTGTTGATCCCTTAGTAGGACTTTATGGTGCATTTATGATGGGCATCGTTACTGCACTTTTTGGTGGCCGACCGGGAATGATTTCAGGTGCAACTGGAGCCATGGCCGTTGTAATGGTGCATCTTATTCAAAAAGGAAATGAAGTAGGAGATGCTTTACAGACCCCCATTGAAAACCTAGGATTACAATGGCTATTTATTACATTATTATTTGTTGGGATTATCCAAATTTCCGCAGGGGTTTTTAAATTGGGAAAATTTGTACGTTTGATTCCACATCCAGTGATGATGGGATTTGTCAACGGTTTAGCCATCGTGATTTTCTTGTCCCAACTAGGCTTGTTTCCAAATGCAGTACCTAAAGATATTTCTTTTTTTAACAATACTTCAGAGTGGTTTTCGGCATTATTCTCTAACGTTGGTTTTTGGTATATGATGTTATTTATTGGCTTGACCATGGGCATTATGTATGGCTTACCAAAATTGACCAAAAAAATTCCAGCGGCATTGATTGCAATATTGGTCGTAGCCTGTATAACTATTTTTGGGAACTTTGAAATCAGCACGGTTGGGTCTTTTATAAAAGAAGGTGGTGGTCAAGGTCTCGAAGGCGGTTTACCAACATTTCAAGACCAGATTTTTGGTCTCTTCGGTACGCTGGCCGGCCATTGGGATTTAATCATTTCCACAGCATTCATCTTAGCTGCGGTTGGTTTAATTGAATCCTTAATGACCCTAAATCTCATCGATGAGATGACGGAAACCCGAGGTAGTGGAAATCGTGAATGTATTGCCCAAGGTGGCGCAAATATGCTGAACGGATTTTTTGGCGGAATGGGCGGTTGTGCCATGATCGGACAATCTATTATTAACGTAGATTCCGGAGGCCGCGGACGACTATCTGGTGCAGTAGCAGCGGTTGCGCTACTCTGTTTTGTGTTATTTGGCGCACCGTTGATTGAGCAAATACCGATTGCCGCTTTGGTTGGTGTTATGTTCATGGTTGTTATTGGGACTTTTGCTTGGAGTAGCTTTAGAATTATTAGAAAAATTCCTTTATCCGATGCAATCGTTCTTATCGCGGTTTCTGCCATTACGGTTTGGCAAGATTTAGCAATTGCGGTTATTGCCGGTGTTATAATCTCGGCATTAGTTTTTGCTTGGAAAAATGCGACCATGATTCGCGCCAGAAAACGGATGCAGCCCGATGGAACTAAAACCTACGAAATCTGGGGTCCTTTATTTTTCGGTTCGATACAGAACTTCAATTCAAAATTTGATGTCAAGACCGACCCAGAGCACGTTGAGATTGATTTTGTAGAATCTCGTGTGAGCGACCATTCTGCGTTGGAAGCTATCTACAATTTGGTCAACAAATACGAAGCTGAAGGTAAAACCATCAAGTTGAAACATCTTAGTGAAGACTGCAAACAACTCATGTACAAAGCAAGTCCAAAATTCAAGGAAGTTATTGTTGAAGCAGTTGATGACCCAAGGTATCATCTGGCCGCAGACCCTGAGAGTTTTACCAAACCCCTGTCTGAATATGATGTTTAACCGAAAAAGGTTCGGCTTATATTTTTGTCATACGAACTAAATAAATTCTACATTCAGAATGACATTTGAAAAATAACTGTTTTTGTTAATAGTTAAACAACTCCTCAATCTTAACCTTAACCTTTTCAGTAGAAGGAATCATAGTTTCCTCTAATATTGAATTCAAAGGAATGGCTGGCATATTTTCGCTACCAATGGTCATTACAGGAGCATCTAAAAATTTAAAACACTCTTCCTGAATTTTTCCAGATAAAGCTCTCGCAAAACTATTATCTGAAGGTTCTTCGGTTACCACCAGACATTTTCCTGTTTTCTTGACGGAAGTCATAATTGTTTTTTCATCTAAAGGAAACAAGGTTCGTAAATCAATAATTTCTATTTGATCTTTCATATTTAATTCTTCCGAAGCATTCATCGCCCAGTGCACGCCCATTCCATAAGTTACGATGGTAATGGTCTCAACGTCTTCTTGCTTCCAAATTTCCTGTAACACCCAAGCTTTCCCGAATGGTAATACGTAATCCTCTGAAGGCTCTATCGAAGTTGCGCCTTTTGTCCCCGGCACCTTGCTCCAGTATAAACCTTTATGCTCCAAAATAACCACAGGATTCGGGTCATAATAGGCCGCTTTTATCAATCCTTTTAAATCAGCACCATTGCTCGGGTAAGCGATTTTTATCCCTCGAATATTTGTGATGACACTTTCCACGGAAGAGGAATGATAAGGTCCGCCACTTCCATAAGCACCAATGGGTACTCTCAAAATCATACTAACCGGCCATTTGCCATTGCTGAGATAACAACTTCTACTTACTTCGGTAAACAATTGGTTGAGACCTGGCCAAATATAATCGGCAAATTGGACCTCAACGATGGGTTTTAATCCCACGGCACTCATTCCAACGGTAGAACCTACAATAAATGCTTCCATGATTGGGGTGTTGAATACCCGATCATCACCAAATTTCTGGGCCAAAGTTGCTGCCTCCCTAAACACACCGCCCAATCGACCGCCAACATCTTGGCCGTATAATAAACATTCAGGATGTTTTTTCATTAATTCTTCAACTGCAAATAGCGCACAATCTACCATCACGACTTTTTCTGCACCTTTTGGTGCGCGTTCGCCTTTTTCTTCTGTGATTGGTGTTGGTGCAAAATCGTGGGTAAATAAATCTTCTGGTTTTGGGTCTTTCGCTTCTTTAGATTGTGTAAATGCAGTTTCTACTTTTTGTTTTGCCGCTTTTTCAATGTCATTTATATCTCCCGAAGTAAAACCGTTGTCCAGCAATTGTTGCTTTAAAATTGGATAAGGGTCACGGGTCTTGGCTTCTTCCAAATCATCACGGTACCATTCCATCCTAACCCCCGATGTATGATGGTTCAACAATGGCACTTTGGCATGCACTAAAAATGGTCTGCGCTCTTCGCGTATGGTTTTAATCACTTTTTGTATCGCTTCATAACTCTCTATGAAATTGGAGCCATCAATTGACATGGCTTCTAAACCATGAAATCCCTTTGCATATTCAAAAGCATTTTGCGCTCTGGTCTCTTCGGCATTTGCCGAAATATCCCAATCATTATCCTGTATTAAATACAAGATTGGCAATTGTTTTAAAGCTGCCATCTGAAAGGCTTCTGAGATTTCGCCCTCGGTAACTGAAGCATCGCCCAAGGAGCATACACAAAGCCCCTTAGACTCTGAATGGGGAAGACTGAATGGCCCATTTTTCTCTCCGGAAAAAATTTCTTTATATTTTATTCCCATTGCTGCTCCTGTTGCTGGAATAGCCTGCATTCCTGTCGCAGAGGATTGATGCGGAATTTTTGGCTTATCGTCATCCTTTAAACTTGGGTGTGAATAATAAGTCCTTCCGCCAGAAAAAGGGTCCTCCTTTTTTGCCAGCAATTGCAACATTAAATCGTAGGGCGTGCAGCCAATAGACAATAACATGGCATCATCCCGATAATAGGGAAATGCATAGTCTTGAGGTAGTAATTGCATTCCTAAAGCTATTTGTACAGCCTCGTGCCCACGGGAGGTAGCATGAACATATTTGGAAACTTCCTTAAAGTTTTCCTCGTATAGTTCAGCCATTGCTTTAGCAGTAGATAGGGTTAAAAATGCTTTTTTTAATATGTCTTTATTGATTGGATTTGCCACGGAATTTGTCGCTTTTTGGTCGCATATATGGGATGAAACCTTCTATTTATAGATCAAAAATAATTAAAAAATTATTAGAACCTTGGCACAACTTATGAAAGCTTTTAAAGACTTAAGAGACAAAGGCTAGGCTCAGACAAGCTCGACCTTTAAGTGGAAAAGTGATGATTTTGAAATTGACTTTTATTTTATTCGAGTTTTTCAAAATCTCAGGAATAGTTAAGAAATAGTTCAACTTTTCAATGCGCTATTTTTAAGCTTTTTGAAAATATCCTGCAAACCTTTAAATTTTCGGGAGTCTTACGGCGGAAACAGTGCAGTACTGAATTTGAATTTTTAAATTTGCGGTTTAATTGAAATGAACGCTGTGTTGAATGCGTTTAATACTTTAGAACATCGTCAATATATTTTCAAAAACAAACGGATAAAGCCGGCATAAACACCCCGTGATAATAAGGGGTATTGAGTTAATGAAAATTGCCGAATCGAAAGCAAAAAATGATAAGCGTTTTCTAATTTACAATGTCAATATTACATATAAAAAGATGGGAAAATTTAAATGGCTAGCAGCCAACTGCTTATTAATCAGCTCGCTATCACTTCATGCTCAGAAATCGTTAGATGAACTGTTAAACAAGCATAACGCCAATTTGGTACCGTATATCACAGTTCAAGAATTGGCGATGCCCAAAACAGATGCAGTGATTTTAGACGCACGAGAACTAAGAGAATATCAAGTTAGTCATATTAAAAATGCAATTTACGTAGGTTATGATGATTTCAATTTAGAAAAAGCGACTGAAAAACTTACTGATAAAAATCAAGAAATTGTCGTCTATTGCTCTTTAGGGATTCGCTCAGAAACCATTGCCCACAAATTACAAAAAGCAGGATATAGTAATGTTGCAAACCTTTACGGTGGTATCTTTGAATGGAAAAACAATGAGTTTCCCGTATTTGATTCTGCGCAAAACGAAACAGATCGTGTGCATGCGTTTTCTAAAGTTTGGAGTAAATGGTTGAGAAAGGGGATTAAGGTTGCCCTCCCTTAGTCCCTCTCAAAGGAGGGAAATAGCCCCTAAATCCCCAAAGGGGAATCCAAAAAATAATTACTAGTGTGGGAAAATAAAATTCGAAATTGAAAAAATTCTTCGTGAATCTCTGCGATTGCTTTAAATATCTTTGTGAAATAGCGTATCAACTACACTAAAAAATTGAATTTGAAAATAACGTTGAAAATTAAAACTCAACCTAAATTTGCAACTGAATACTGAATACTGAATACTGAATACTGAATACTAAAAAATGGGCATACTTTCTAACAACAACACCAATAACGACCATGAACTTATGGCGAATTTTCATTTCCCAACTTCAAAAAAGGCATTGATTATTTTTACCCGAAATCCAGAATTGGGGAAGTGTAAAACCCGTTTAGCAAAAACAGTTGGCGATGAAGCAGCTTTAAAAATCTACAAACATTTACTACTGCATACGGCAGAAGTTTCCAGAGGTGTAAAGGCAGACCGCTTTGTATTCTATTCTGAAACCATTAATCACGATGATATTTGGGAGTCGTCCCATTTTAAAAAAAAATTACAAGAAGGTAAAGATTTGGGAGAACGGATGCATAATGCGTTTTCAGAATTGTTTCAATCGGGTTATGAAAAGGTGTGTATTGTTGGCAGCGATCTGGTCGATTTGAATGAACAACTTATTGAGTCTGCTTATAAAAGGCTTGATGATCACGACGTAATCATCGGTCCGGCTCAAGATGGCGGTTATTACCTTCTAGCAATGACAAAAATGCACAGCTCTGTTTTTAAAAACAAAGACTGGGGAACAGAAACTGTTAGAGCTGCAACACTTAAAGATTTACATAAAAATAACGTCTTACTACTCAAAGAACTCAATGATATTGATACTTTTGAAGACATGGAACCTTACGAGGAATTAAAAAAATATTATAATAACTAAAATCAAAGGTCCCCTTCGGGGATTTAGGGGAATGAAAAAATTTATTAAAGAAACAGCCGCATATTTAAAAAAGAAAGGCTTCGACAAACCAGAAATAGGTATTATTCTAGGTACAGGTTTAGGGCAATTAGTTGATGAGTTAGAAATCATAACCGAAGCGAGTTACAACCACATTCCAAACTTCCCTACCGCAACGGTAGAATTTCATAAAGGAAAATTAATTTATGGCACTCTAGAAGGCAAAAAAGTCATTGTGATGCAGGGTCGCTTTCATATCTATGAAGGCTATACTTTGCAAGATGTGACCTATCCAGTTCGGATTATGAAAGAACTTGGCATTCATACCTTATTGGTTTCAAACGCCTCTGGCGCCATCAATCTCGACTTCAAAAAAGGAGAATTGATGTTGATTGATGACCACATCAACCTTCAGGGCAGTTCTCCACTCGCTTTTAAAGGGGTTGGAAAATTAGGCGAACGCTTTGTAGACATGAGCGCCCCTTATGATCTAGGAATAAATACCAAGATTAAAGCTATTGCAAATAATCATAATATCAAACTCCACGAAGGCGTTTACGCCAGCGTTGTCGGCCCACAATTGGAAACTCGTGCCGAATATCGTATGCTTAAAATCATAGGAGCCGATGCCGTCGGGATGAGTACCGTACCAGAAATTATCGTAGCAAATCATCTCAATTTAAAAGCAGCCGCAGTTTCTGTATTGACCGATGAATGTGACCCTGAAAATTTGAAACCAGTTGATATATCTGAAATAATTGCAATGGCCAATAAAGCGGAACCAGAAATGATTGTGTTGTTTAGAGAGTTGATAAAGAATTTATAAAATGATAGGAATCTCAACTTCACGGGCCTAAAAAACTAAAATCATAGAGACTGCATAATAGGTTGCTACAAATAGGAAAGTTTAAATCATAAAATACGACTCAGCTTAAAAAGGTTCTGCTTCCGCAGGAAATATTATGCAGAAATACCTAGATATTATATCAAACTCCTACTCCGGTTACTGGAATTATCTCAAACAAGAGCTCATATCCATTAACCATTGGGACAATTACTTTTACGGCCTTATCGGGCTGTCAGTATTGGTTTGGTGCTTGGAAATCCTGTTTCCCTGGCGAAAAAATCAATCTGTTTTTAGAAAAGATTTCTGGCTAGACACGTTTTATATGTTCTTCAATTTCTTTTTATTGAATTTACTTGTACTTATTGCGCTCTCCAATACCGCCGCCGAAATTTTAAACGATGCATTGAACCTTATTGGCTTGAACATCTCAAACTTGCAACTGTTTGATGTTGATGAATTACCGAGATGGTTTGGCCTGTTCATATTTTTTATTATAGGCGATTTTGTCCAATGGAATACCCACAGACTTTTGCATCGTGTGCCGTTTTTATGGAATTTCCATAAGGTGCACCATTCCGTAAAGGAAATGGGATTTGCCGCCCACCTAAGGTATCATTGGATGGAACCAATTGTTTACAAAAGCTTACTTTACATTCCTATCGCAATTATTGGTGGCTTTGATGCACAGGATGTGGCCCTTGTCCATTTTTTTAATATTGCCATTGGCCACCTCAATCACGCCAATCTAGGTTGGGATTATGGGGCTTTAAAATATGTGTTCAACAATCCTAAAATGCACATTTGGCATCATGCAAAACGTTTACCGGAAAACAGTAAATTTGGAGTGAATTACGGGTTAACCCTGAGCTTATGGGATTACCTTTTTGGGACAGACCATGTACCGGAAAGTGGCCGTGATATTGAATTGGGCTTTGAGCGGGACGAGCAGTTTCCGAAGACTTTTTTAGAACAAACTATATATCCTCTAAAAACTCCCAAGACAAAAATTCCGTAATTAGGATAAACACAGATAATATCGTAAAAATGAACTATATAAAAACATCGGTAATTGCTATTCTCGTAATCAGCCTTACGAGTTGTAGTCTTTTGGCTGCTGCGGGCATTGCAAGCCAAGGGCAACCTACCAAAGAAGTAGAAGGCGATCTTTCTTCTTCAACAACCAATAGCGCCACAAATGTGGATCATGGCAATTGGGATAAATTGCTCAATAAGCACGTAGATGATCAGGGCTTTGTTAATTACAAAACGTTTCAAAACGACAGGCCAAAATTGGACGCCTATTTAAAAATGCTGGCCGAGTTGAAACCCAATAATGATTGGAGTGTTCAGGAACTATTGGCCTATTACATCAATCTCTACAACGCCGCAACAGTACAGCTTATTTTAAACAATTATCCTACTAAAAGTATTCAAGATATTGATAATGCGTTTACCAAGGCATTTGTAAAAATCGGGAATCGGGAGTTATCATTGGGCGGAATAGAAAACGGTGTTCTTCGTAAAATGGATGAGCCACGGATACACTTCGCCATTAATTGCGCCTCTTATTCTTGTCCCAAATTATTAAATGAAGCTTTTACCGCTTCAAAAATTAACGAACAATTAGAAAAAGTTACGGTTGGCTTTATTAACAGCGACAAAAATGATATCTCTTCGAAAAATCCAAAGCTTTCCAAAATTTTTGATTGGTACGGGTCTGATTTCAAAGTGAATGGCAAGAAAGACATCATTGGTTATATCAACAAGTACAGCAAAACTAAAATCGATTCTGGTACGACCTATACTTTTAAGGAATACGATTGGAGCTTAAATGAACAGGAATAATAAGAGATTAGAAGATAGATACGAGACTGAAGACTGAAAATAATGATTTCCAATAAAAATTAATGAGTGTAAGCATCTCTATTATAATCCCAATTTTAAATGAAGCTGAGTCTATTGGTAGCTTGATAGAACATTTGTTGAAGCATTCTAACTCAAAAAATGTTTCAGAAATTATTGTTGTGGATGGTGGCAGTACCGATGGGTCAAAAACCATTGTAACTTCATTTAATACCAAAGACTTCATTCCTAAAAATGATAGCTTTTCTTCGGAAATTGATACCAGAGTTCTTGAAAAAAAAGTTCAAACCAAGACAAAGAATCAAACACAGATTCGATTAATCTCATCTGAAAAAGGACGCGCCAAACAACTTAATTACGGTGCATCAAAAGCTTCTGGAGATGTCTTATACTTTTTACATGCCGATTCTTTTCCACCGAAACATTTTGACGACCTTATCATTTCCGAAGTAAAAAAGGGAAACCTAGCAGGATGTTTTAGGATGCAGTTTGACAGTAAACATTGGTGGTTGCGATTGGCGAGTTGGCTCACCCAATTTTCTTGGCGTGCCTGCCGTGGTGGTGATCAAAGCCAATTTATTACCCGAGACCTTTTTGATGAAATTGGCGGTTACGACGAACGTTTTATTATTTACGAAGACAATATTCTAATCAATGAATTGTTCGCCAGAAACCAATTTACCGTTATCAACAAAAAATTGACAACTTCGGCCCGCATGTATCGCAAACATGGCGTTTGGAAACTACAATATCACTTTTGGACAATCTACGTTAAGAAATGGTTTGGTGCTTCGGCAGATGAGTTGTTTGCCTATTACAAAAAGCACATTTGCTAATTACGCTTTATTGCGTCCCATTTCGTTTGGATATAAATCGGTCAAAACATCGCTTTGAAACACCTGTTTGCTATCGATGTCTATCGCCGAAAGTTTCCCTGTAAATGCTGCTCCCGTATCAACATTCCAAACGTTTAGAGCGTTCATAGGGTTGTTTTCATTGAAGTTTAAGGTTGGAGTATGACCTATAAATATTTCCTCGTAATTTTTGTTTCTGGCAGGATAGTTTTCTGTTTTCGTTATTTTTAAATCCTTAACAAATAAGGCCTGTTCCCAAAGGCTTCGGTCGTAATAGACGTTTGTTGGGGGCGACTCGTTTTCCACACCGTTTTCTGAAGTAAAGCCTGCATGAAGAAACAATCGGTTTTGGTCATCGATGTGATATAATTTCATATTCTCAAAAAACGCCAAATGTTCTGCCCTTTCTTTAGGTGCAATGGTTTCGTAACTTTTAACAGTACTTTCCCCACCGTGAATCAGCCATACAGATTCGGCATTTCCTGAGCGCAACCAATCCTCGCACCACGCATCGTGATTTCCTTTAATAAATATGCAGTTTTGTTTTTTGGAAAGTTCTAATAAAAACTGAATGACCTCAGCACTCTGGCTCCAACCATCTACATAATCCCCCAAGAATATCAAGGTATCACCTTTTACAATTTCTAACTTTGGCAAAAGTTGCTCCAATCCTTTTAACCCTCCATGAATATCACCAAAAGCGAATGTTCTCATATTTTTTGTTGTAATTGAAAGTAATCTATTTAAAATGTATGAAGATCAACTAGATCTTATAAAAATCTTAAGAGTATTAAGCGATTCCCGTCCTTATCTTTGTCTAATGAGACAAGTTAAATTTAATTAATCAACTAATTTCGAATTCAATTTAAGTTAATAAATAAAAATAAGATTATGGAAGCTAACATAGGTATTTCAAAAGAGAATAGAGAAAAAGTAGCAGCAATATTGGCAAAGGTTTTGTCTGATGAATTTTTGCTTTACACTAAAACCCTTAGAGCACATTGGAATTTAGAAGGGCACGATTTTCATACCAAGCACGAGTTCTTTGAAGAGCATTATGATGCCATCAAAGAATTTATAGACAACGTTGCTGAGCGAATTAGAAAAGTGGGGATTTACGCACCAGGAACTATGGCCGAATTTCTAGACCACACTAATCTTTCTGAAAATTACAAGGGCGATAATACCAGCCACGATTATATGGTTGCATTGCTAAAAGACCACGATACCATCATCCAATATATTAGAGAAAATATTGAAAAGGTAGAGGAAGATTATAAGGATTTAGGTACCGGTGATTTCTTAACGGGCTTGATGATGGAACATGAGGAAATGGCTTGGATGTTGCGCGCAAGTGTTACAAAAGGAAAATAAGCCATTTGATGAATTAAAATAATATTAAATCCTGCCTTTTGGTGGGATTTTTTTTGCTTAAAACATAAATCAATGCGACCTACCATTAGTTGGCTTTGAGGAAAACTTGACCACATAATAGAACTGGTAAAAACATAATCTAAAATTCAATTTATTTTTTCAGATTTAAGTCGGTTACTGATTTTGAAACATTCTCCCTGAAAGCTGATTTTATCTTTTGTGGTCTTTGATTTTTAAGTATTCCGATTAACACATCAGGAAAAGCCACAAGTTGAACGCAGCAAAAATTTCTTAATATAATATTAGGACTTCTTATAATAGGATTGGACAGTCTTCTCAACTGGTTTATTTTGAGGCGTAAATTGATTGTCTTCAATACCACCGCTTTCATTATGGTCGTGAAACCATTTCCAAATAAAACCACCCGCGAACCAATCTTCTTCCCAAAATTCTTCAAACAGTGCTTTTGTCGCGTTGGTCTGGCCTTCAAAATTTATCGTTTTGATAGTATGGTCACTTTCCCAGGGTTCTTTACCCGTATAGTCCATACTGCGGTAGCCAAACTCTGTAAATAAAATGGGTTTGTTTTTATCTTTGGAAATCTTCTTGAGCACTATTTTATGTTTTTGCCAACCTTTTCTACAATCATCAACGGTTGGTGTGTTCATATCGCTAATTGGAAAGTAGGCATCCACTCCAATAAAATCCAGCGCAGCCCAAAATTGAGTGCGTTTATATTCGTCCCAATTGGCAGCATAGGTCAATTTGCCTGAGTAAATACTTTTGATTTCTTTAATTAAATCAGTCCAATAGTCTGGGCGCTCTTTGGTGAAATTCTCCAGTTCGGTGCCTATGCAGAAAAGTTCAGCTTTGGTTTCTTCTGCTAATTTTGCATACTCAATTATAAATTTCCTATACGAAGCTTCTAAAATTTTCCAGTCTTCTTCCGAAGTCATTTTGATATGTCCTGTAAACTCCCCGCGCCAGACCCAGATTTGGGGCTTAATCATAATGGAAATATTTTTTTTTCGTAACTGCTCAATATATTGTTTTGCTCCTACCCTTGTTTCGCCAAACCATTGCCGGTCGGTATTGTGTATGATTTCAGGATGTTCCAATTCCTTTATAAAGCCAAACGGCATAATAGCGGCGTAATTGGCTCCCAACTCCACAACTGGCTCAATGTGGATATCGTTGACCGCGTCTCGTGAGGCTACAAAACTAACACCGTTTATCTTTTGAGATTGCGATTGGCAGGAGTTTAGAATAGAGCAAAAAAACAAAACTAATAGTAGGTTGATAAAACTAACGATTGCTGCATTTACTCGGTCTTGAATAGGACACATATATTATACGTTGAAAATTACAAATCGTAAGATAAGATAGTTGAGTAAATAATCTGGCTATAATTTCAAACCCTAAAGTATTACCCAATAATCATTCTTAAAGCTATCGCCGTTAAAAAAAAGTATTGTCGTCTTGGCTAAAACAAAACTTAGCAACAATTAATAAGAGAAATAAAAGCGAAACACGCTTCACGATTTTTATGGACTAGATGACAATTACATTCAAACCGAGTCGCTTAAAATCTTCATTTTTACAGGTCCTATTTAAATCTAAAATGCTTCACGTTCTTCAATAAAGCTCAAACAATTTATAATGAATTTAAACAAACGTTAGCTTTTAAGTTATTACCTTACATTGCGACATATCACTAAATCTAACCCATTACAATGGACCAAATAGTCATTATTGGCAACGGCATATCTGGAGTCACGCTTGCAAGGCATATCAGAAAAATATCAGACCATAAGATTACCATTATCTCTTCTGAAACCGACCATTTTTTCTCACGCACCGCACTCATGTATATTTATATGGGCCACATGACCTATGAGCACACCAAGCCCTATGAGGATTGGTTTTGGAAAAAAAACCGCATTGAACTTATCAACGCCCGTGTAGCATCGATTAATACCGAAAACAAGACCGTAAGGCTTAGTAGCGAAGAAAAAATAAGTTATGATAAACTGGTGATTGCCACAGGCAGTAAACCCAATAAATTTGGGTGGCCCGGTCAAGATTCTAAGGGTGCCCAGGGCCTTTATAGCAAACAAGATTTAGACGAATTAGAAAAAAATGCGCCCAACAATGAGGTTTGTAAACACGCAGTGATTGTAGGTGGAGGGCTCATTGGTATTGAACTTGCCGAAATGCTAAATTCCCGAAAAATTCCAGTTACTTTTTTAGTGCGTGAATCTAGTTTTTGGAATGGCGTTTTACCAGAAGGTGAAAGCGAAATGATAAACAGGCATATCAAAAACCATCACATCGATTTAAGGTTATCTTCCAATTTAAAGGAAATAAAAGCAGATGAAAATGGTAGAGTGAAATCTATTATCATAGAAGAAACAGGCGAGGAAATCATGTGCAACGTTGTGGGCTTGACCGCCGGCGTGACCCCTAATATTGATTTTTTAAAAGACAGCAATATTGAAACCGATAAGGGCGTAAAAGTCAATCGTTATCTCGAAACCAATATTGACGATGTTTATGCCATTGGTGATTGCGCCCAACAACACGAAGCTATTGGCAATAGACGCCCCATTGAAGCCGTCTGGTACACAGGAAGAATGATGGGCGAGACTTTGGCCCAAACCATTTGCGGAAACCGGATGGCATACAACCCAGGGCATTGGTTCAACTCCGCTAAATTTTTAGATATTGAATACCAAACTTACGGTTGGGTTTTTGGGAAGAATGGCAGACCTGATTATGAAAAACACTTCCATTGGAAACATAAAGACGACACCAAATGCATAACGGTAGCTTACCATAAAGAGACCCATTTATTTTTAGGCATCAACACCTTTGGGATTAGAATGAAGCACGAAACCTTTGACCGATGGCTGACTGAAAAAAGGGATGTTTCCTATGTGATAGAACATCTCAAACAAGCCAATTTTGATCCTGAATTTTATAGTCATTATGAGCAGGACATTTTATCCGCTTTTAAAAAACAACCTGAAACAGTTTAACCATAATAACTAATATGAATCCACCAAACCCAAGCATGTCGCTTACCAAACCAGAAGCGTTTGACCTGACTTTAAAACAGAAACTATCAACCGCGATTGGACTTATTGGACTATTTATTTTGGTATTGGCAACCTGTAATGTCAATTTTCCCAACAAGCCGTTATTCTTGGCCATTTCATTGATTATGATTTCGGCTGGAGTAGTTCTATTTGCCAACGACCTATATCTCGGTAAATTGGAGGGTATTAAAAATGATGGAGTTATGTTTAAGTCCATTTCGTCAAGAGGGCTTTGGGCATGGATATCTGGGGTTGCATTTACAGGGTTTTATGTGCTACTTTATTTTAAGGCAGATTGGTTAGGATTAGCTGCAAAAGGCGAGGAAAACACTGGCATCGTCGCACTTTTTGACCCTCTAAGCCACTACTCAATGGCGGTCAGGCCAGCCAGTGGTTTGTTTACGGTACGCTTTACACCATAGCTATCTTGGCATTTGGTTATAAGTTTTTACTTAAATATCGCCACAACCGTTACGAGCGTTTGCGCACCTTTTCGGTCATGTTTTTTCAATTGGCCTTTGCGTTTTTGATTCCAGAATTTATGGCGCGGTTAAATTCCGATAGCTTCAGTTTACCCTATTATGATTTAAAGAATATCTGGCCACTTAATTATTATAATTTTGAGCAATATCGCGTCAATTCTATGATTGAAGCTGGTGATATTGGTTTGGCGCTACTCCTTTTTGGAATTGCATCTATTTTTATCATAACGCCCATATTGACCTATAAATACGGAAAACGTTGGTACTGTTCTTGGGTTTGTGGTTGTGGCGGTTTGGCGGAAACAGCCGGCGATTCTTTTAGACATTTGAGCGATAAACGGCAGTTTGCTTGGAATATCGAACGTTGGGTGGTGCATAGCGTTGTGGTTTTTGTGACCTTGATGACCACGGCTGTCATTTACTCTTATTTAGGAGATGACTCTAGTAAATACTGGCTTACCAAATCCATATTTCTAATTGGGGTAGCATCGTTATTGACCATTGTTTTTGCGTTGGTCATGATTTTTAAACGGGAGCAATTGGCTAAAGATGCTAAATACGGCGCTATTGGTTATTTCGTGATTATTATGGCGTTGATTGGATTACACTATTTTAATGGCTCCAATATATTTTTATTTGAAGCTGAATCGCTTCGAAGTTCATATGGTTTCTTGATAGGCGCTATTTTCTCTGGCGTCATCGGTACTGGCTTTTACCCTATCTTCGGCAATAGGGTTTGGTGTAGATTTGGTTGCCCAATGGCAGCTATTTTAGGGTTTCAGCAACGTTTATTTTCAAGATTTAGAATTACCACTAATGGTGGGCAATGTATTTCCTGCGGAAACTGTTCTACCTATTGCGAAATGGGCATCGATGTTCGTGCTTACGCACAAAAAGGTGAAAATATAGTGCGCTCCAGTTGTGTTGGCTGCGGCATTTGTTCAGCAGTATGCCCAAGAGGAGTTCTTAAATTAGAGAATGACGCACTGAAAGGTCGCATTAATTCTAATGATATCTTATTAGGGAATGATGTGGATTTGATGGAACTGGTTAATCAGAAATAAATATTTATTAGGGATTAGGGATTAGGGATTATACAATAAAACAAAATCGGTTTTATCCATTTTTACCTGCGTGTCGATTTTAGAATTTAATACATCCTCAGTGAATAAATCATTTAAGATATATTTCTACAAAAAATAGAACTAACACAAATTCAATTTCTTATAGATTTTGGAACAGAATTCTGTTGGCTGTTTGCACATCCCAGATCATCATGTTAGGGACTTCGCTAATCTCATGTTCATTTTCATTGTTATGGTTGCTATAATTACTTCCACCCAAAATCTATCGTTTCAATTTATGGGTAGCAAACAACTTTAGATATGTTCCTAGTATTTTTATTTTTCTGCAAGTGGTCTTACTTAAATACGACAAAGAGCACATGAGTCTTATCACTAAGCGTATGAATTATAAATAAACTTTGTCCTTGATATTTTTGATTAGTTACGTCAGGTGATTGAAATATGGGTTCTTATATTCTTCGTTTTTGTACGCACACTGGATTTAAGTGAATTCACTCGTCATTTCTTCAGATTGGAAATTTAACTTCAGAAGGCTGGATACAAAATGAGGAAAAGGCAGATTTTTGGAAGTTTTATAATGCGAATGGTACCATTTCAAAAAAAGGGCATTTTGATAACGGAAAGAAAACGGGGTATTGGTACTTTTACAACCAAGACAATACTTTAATTAAAGAAGGCGCATACGCCGAAAACAAGGCAAACGCTTGGTGGATTTTTTACAACGAAGACGAAATGGTAAAAATCCAATTTAAAAATGGCATAAAAAACGGCTATGTCTTGGTCTATCATAATAACCGTCTTCAAAAAGCAGAACGCTACGACTCAAATAAAAAAACGGGAGAATGGACATCTTACTTCAAGTTTAAAAGAGATAATCCCGACGTAAAATATTAATGAAGAAAATTATAAAAGTCATCATCCCCGCTTATAACGAAGCCAATTCTATCGCGTTAGTAATTGGGGACATTCCTAAAATGGTCAATGAAGTTATTGTGGTAAGCAATGGCTCTACAGATGCAACTGTAGTCAATGCCGAAAAAGCAGGCGCAACCGTTTTGGTAGAGAACAATCGTGGCTATGGCAATGCGTGTTTAAAAGGAATGGACTATATTTCTAAACTCAAAGAACTCGAAAAACCTGATATCGTCGTATTTTTAGATGGTGATTATTCCGATTATCCTGAGGAACTTACTAAAATCGTAGCTCCAATTATTGAGAAAGATATAGATGTCGTTATTGGTGCAAGGGTAAAAGCGCTCAGGGAAACTGGAGCGATGACATTTCCGCAACTCTTTGGAAACTGGTTAGCCACGGCATTAATGCGTTTGTTTTTTAATTCAGAATTTACAGATCTTGGCCCATTTAGGGCTATAAAATACCCGAAGTTGTTGCAACTCCATATGGAAGATCAAACTTACGGCTGGACGGTTGAAATGCAACTTAAAGTTTTACGACAGAAGATGATTTACACAGAAGTACCTGTAAATTACCGTAATAGAATAGGCATCTCAAAAGTTTCCGGAACGGTAAAAGGGGCTATATTTGCAGGCGTAAAAATCTTAGGTTGGATTTTTAAATACAGTTTTAAAAAATGATTCTCGAAACGATAATTATCGTCATTTATACCATTGCCATCGTACTGATTTTTATGTACTCGTTAGCGCAACTGAATCTACTTTACAACTACCTCTCTTCAAAAAAGACCTCAAAGATTTGTGATACTTTTGATTTTTCAAATCCTGAAGAAGTGCCTTTGGTTACCATTCAACTGCCCGTTTTTAATGAAATGTACGTCATGGAACGTCTTTTGGATAATATTGCCTTGCTGGATTATCCGAAAAACAAACTTGAAATCCAGGTTTTGGATGATTCAACAGATGAAACCGTTGACACCACCCGAGACCATATCAATGCCTTAAAAAAGACAGGTCTGGATATTCAACATATTATTAGAACAGATCGTAGTGGCTTTAAGGCCGGTGCTCTCAAAGAAGGTCTCGTGGTGGCCAAAGGCGAGTATATAGCTATTTTTGATGCTGATTTTCTTCCGAAGAAAAACTGGTTAAAACGCACAATACCCTATTTTAAGGATAAGAAAATCGGTGTGGTACAAACCCGTTGGGGGCATATAAATCGTAATTATTCTTTACTCACAAAGATACAGGCATTTGCACTAGATGCTCATTTTACCTTAGAACAAGTAGGCCGAAACAGTAAAGGTCACTTTATCAACTTTAACGGTACGGCAGGCGTATGGCGAAAAACCTGCATTTTAGATGCGGGCAATTGGGAGGGCGACACCTTGACCGAAGATCTAGACCTTAGTTACAGGGCCCAACTTAAAAACTGGAAATTCAAATATTTGGAAGACGTTGAAACTCCTGCTGAGCTTCCCGTGGTAATAAGTGCTGCACGCTCTCAGCAATTTAGATGGAACAAAGGCGGTGCCGAGAACTTTAGAAAAATGCTTTGGAAGGTCGTAAAATCTGATAATATTTCCTTTAAGACCAAAATACACGGATTATTACATTTACTGAACAGCACTATGTTTTTGAACGTATTTATAGTTGCCGTTTTGAGCATACCTATGTTGTACATCAAAAATGAATATACCCACTTGCGGTTCTACTTTTATTTTATGAGCTTTTTTGTGCTGAGCACCTTGATTTTCTTTGTATGCTATTGGTTTATGTACAAACAAATTTACGGAAGCGGGTTTAAAAAATTCTTTAATTACATCGGGATGTTCTTTACCTTTTTCTCAATCGCCATGGGTTTTTCGTTGCATAACTCTATTGCTGTTCTTGAAGGTCATGCAGGTAAGCGGAGCGATTTTGTGAGAACGCCGAAATTCAACATCAACTCCATTAAAGATTCTTGGAAAGGCAACAAATACCTGCGAAAATCCTTATCGCTTAATGTGATTGTAGAAGGCTGCCTGATGCTGTATTTCGCATTCGGATTATATAGCGCCTTTGTGGTTGGAGATCAAGGAGGCGATTTTGGATTGTTCCCGTTTCATCTTATGCTCTTTTTGGGTTTTGGCTATGTGTTTTTCAAATCTATAAGTTCTAAGGTATAATGCAATTTTGGAAACTGCATAAAGTTCCAATTCTATTTGCCCTTTTAAGCACGGTTTTTTACTTCAGTTTTGCTTACGACCTTGAGCGCACTCACTACACAAAATTAATTTCCCTATATGTTTTTTTGTGGGTTTTATTTTTGGCAATTCTAAAATTGGCAAAAGAAAACGTCAAGCAATTAGCCATAATAGCCTTTCTACTAAGAGCTGTATTCATTGTGGCAGTACCAAACCTATCCCAAGATTTTTATCGTTTTATTTGGGATGGGCGCATGATTCTGGAAGGATTTAATCCGTATTTATACACTCCAGAATTTTTTATGGCATCTGGACAAACCCCTGTCGCGCAAGCTCAAATTCTTTACGAAGGTATGGGACAACTAAACGCCAGTCATTTCACAAATTATCCGCCGATCAAACAGTTTTGTTTTACAATTGCTGCACTATTTTCTGGACACAATATTTTAGGGTCTGTTGTAGCTCTACGACTTCTAATAATCGCCGCAGATTTTGGTACATTTTTCTACGGAAGGAAACTTTTAAAGGCGCTCAAACTTCCTGAACATAATATATTTTGGTATGTTCTCAATCCGTTTATTATTATTGAATTGACGGGGAACCTTCATTTTGAAGGCATCATGATTTTCTTTTTGATTTGGAGTTTGTATCTATTACATCGTGGCAAATGGCAGTGGGCGGCGGTGATTTTTGCGCTTTCCATTTCTGTAAAATTAATGCCTCTGCTATTTTTACCGTTGTTTTTTAAGTACTTTAAAAAATCATCTTTTGCCTCGTCCATTCCTCCTCGCATTGATTATATCAAACTAGTGAGTTTTTATGCCATAATCGCTATAACTACAATTTTATGTTTTGCACCATTTTTCTCTCCAGAATTTGTTTCCAACTATTCAACCACCGTGGCGCTCTGGTTCAATAATTTTGAATTTAATGCGAGTATTTATTATCTGGTTCGTGAAATCGGATTCTGGATAACAGGATACAACGAGATTGCTATTATCGGAAAAATTCTTGCGACCTTGGTTTTTTTGTCGGTTATATATTTGGCATTTTTCAGAAGAAATAATACAACCAAAAACATAATTCACACTATGCTTTTTGCCTTCACCATTTACCTTTTTCTATGCACCACTGTGCATCCTTGGTATATTACGACGCTTTTAATATTAGGTGTGTTTACCAACTATAAGTTTCCTTTGGTTTGGAGCTTTATAATAATTTTAAGTTACCTAGCCTATGTAAATTTAAATTCAGCGGACAAATCTGAGAATCTCTGGGTAATCGCTTTAGAATATTTTGTGGTCTTTTCAGTATTCATTTGGGAATTGATAAAACCTAAGAAAAATACACTAAAGCAATCAAGCTGAACAAATCTTAGAAAAGGTAAAAAACTATTTTCACAGCTATCTGAAAATAAAAAAAATCAACGCTCTCGCGATGATTCCTCATCTTTAATCCTCATTCTTTCAGCTAAGCCACCGGCCTTTACCATACAAAACGCACCAAATACGGCACTAGAAAGCCCCATAATACCTCCAAATACCCACCAAGCCCAATGGCTACCGTCATGTTTCCAAAAGCCTGCTTCTATACTTATTGAAAGTCCCATACCAAAAAAGACCGCTCCAAGAAAACCATAGAGCAACCAGAGTTTTCTATCTCTTCCCATAATATTTAAATGAATTTACTTATCAGATTGATCTGCTTCAATAGTTTGTTCCATGACTTCATAATATATCCATTGCTCGGTAATGTTTCCTTTTCTAATTTAGAACAATTACCGTTTTCATCTGGAAGATTTAACTCACCAACACCTTTATATTTAACTTTAAAATTTTCTTAAGGCACAAACATTTGAAATTTAGATGAATTGCGAAAATTATGCTTAGGCTTAAATATCAAATTGCTAGACTGACTAATCTATAGAAAGACCAAGAAAAGTCAACCTAATAACAGAGGTGTTATTTTATTTTCAGTTGCCCTAATGAATGCAAGTATCTCGAAACTCTCTGAAAACAAAAAAGTCAGCGCTAATGCGCTGACTTTTCATCTGTACTGAAGACGGGACTTGAACCCGTACGTCCTAAACGGACATTGGATTTTAAGTCCAACGTGTCTACCAATTCCACCACTTCAGCAGCATTGCGCCATAAGCACAAGATTGGAATTTACTTTAATAGAGCGAAAGACGGGATTTGAACCCGCGACCCCCACCTTGGCAAGGTGATGCTCTACCCCTGAGCTACTTTCGCATTATAATTTTAAAGAACTTTCGCTGTAATTGCGGTGGCAAATTTAAGACTTTTATCAGAAACCCAAAGGGTTTTCGTCAAAATTTATAAATTTTTAAGCCTGTTGTTTTTTAAGCAACATGCGCTTTATTTCGTTCAATTTCATTAAGGCCTCGACGGGCGTTAATGTGTTGATATCTATATTCACAATATCTTCTCTAATACGTTCCAACAGCGGATCATCCAAATTAAAAAAGCTCAATTGCATGTCATTGTTCAAAGTCTTTACCTTATCTGTTAATTCTTCACTGCTATGGGATTTTTCGAGTTGTTTCAAAATTTTATTGGCGCGGTGTATTACTTGTTGTGGCATACCCGCCATTTTTGCAACGTGAATACCAAAGCTGTGTTCACTTCCGCCTTTCACTAATTTCCGAAGAAATAGAACATTATTTTTCAATTCCTTTACCGAAACATTAAAGTTTTTTATGCGCTTAAACGTTTCAGTCATTTCGTTAAGCTCGTGGTAATGTGTAGCGAAAAGTGTTTTGGCTTTACTCGGGTGCTCGTGCAGGTACTCACTTATTGCCCAAGCTATGGAAATCCCATCGTAAGTACTCGTTCCACGCCCAATCTCGTCCAAAAGCACCAAGCTTCTGTCTGAAATGTTATTAAGTATAGAGGCCGTTTCGTTCATCTCTACCATAAAAGTAGATTCGCCCATAGAGATGTTATCACTTGCACCTACACGAGTAAATATTTTATCGGTAAGACCAATAGTAGCTGTTTCGGCAGGTACAAAGCTTCCCATTTGGGCCAATAAAACAATCAGTGCCGTTTGGCGTAGAATCGCAGATTTACCGGACATGTTGGGCCCGGTTATCATAATAATCTGTTGCTCTTCCCTATCTAAATACACATCATTGGCTATGTAGGGCTCGCCGTGGGGTAGTTGTTTTTCGATAACGGGATGCCTCCCATTTTTTATATCCAATGCAAAATCAGTGGTGATCTTTGGGCGTTGGTAATTATTTTCTGTTGCCAATTGGGCAAATCCACAAAGACAATCCAATTCTGCAATTAATGCAGCATTGTGCTGTACGGGACTTATAAACCGCACCATATCATTGACTAGTTCTGAGAATAATTGTTGCTCGATAAGTAAAATACGCTCTTCGGCACCAAGAATTTTTGTTTCGTATTCTTTAAGTTCTTCCGTGATATAACGTTCTGCACTAACCAGTGTTTGTTTCCTGATCCATTCTGGCGGAACTTTATCCTTATGGGTGTGCCGCACTTCTATATAGTAGCCAAACACGTTGTTAGAAGCAATTTTGAGTGAGGTGATTCCGGTGCGCTTGCTCTCCCGCTCTAGCATACTGTCCAAATAATTCTTCCCAGAAGCAGAAAGCCCACGCAGTTCTTTTAATTCTGCAGAAAATTCAGAACAGATAGAATTTCCTTTAAGGATATTAACGGGAGCATCATCGTTCAATGTTGTCTTGATCTGTTTTCTAAGCGCTTCACAGGCATCTATTGCCGTTCCTATTTTAGACAGGGAGGAATTTTTAGATTCTGAAGCCAACGTTTTAATGGGAACAATAGCGTCTAAGGCATTTTTAAGTTGAACTACCTCTCGCGGACAAATTTTCCCAGTTGCTACTTTAGAAATCAAACGTTCAATATCTCCGATCTGTTTGAGTTGCTGCTGAAATTTTGAGAGTTGGGATTTGTTTTCCTTTAAAAATGAAACCACCTCATGACGTTCTTCAATCTTTTTTAAATCAACCAATGGCAAAGCCAACCAACGTTTGAGCAAGCGACCGCCCATTGGCGAAATGGTCTTGTCTATAACATCTATAAGGGTAATGGCATTTTGATTGTTAGATTGGTATAGCTCTAAATTTTTGATGGTAAAACGATCCATCCAAATGTGTTCGCCCTTGTTCAATCTTTTTATCGACGAAATGTGCTGCAATTTATGGTGCTGGGTTTCGCCTAAATAATGAAGTACAGCACCAGAAGCCACAATACCTTCGTATAAATCTGCTACACCAAAACCTTTTAAATTTTTTGTACTGAAGTGTTTGAGTAATATTTCGGTAGCGTAATCATCCTTAAACACCCAATCTTCCAAATAAAAGGCGTGAAAATCATTTCCGAAATGTTCGGCTAAATTTCTTTCGGTTTGGTTTGGAAATCAACACCTCGCTCGGTCTAAAATTCTGGAGTAATTTATCAACATAATCAAGATTGCCCTGAGACATAAAAAATTCGCCCGTTGAGACATCCAAGAATGAAACACCAATCTGCTGGACACCAAAATCTACGGCTGCCAAAAAGTTATTGCTTTTTGAATTTAAGATATCATCACTCAGTGCAACCCCGGGCGTAACCAGTTCAGTCACGCCTCGTTTTACGATGGTCTTGGTCAATTTTGGATCTTCCAATTGATCGCAGATAGCCACTCGGCAACCCGCTTTTACCAATTTAGGTAAATAGGAGTTTAGAGAGTGGTGCGGAAAACCTGCAAGTTCTGTTTCAGAAGAACTTCCAGCACCCCTTTTAGTTAAGATAATATCCAGAATTTTTGAGGCCTTGATGGCATCTTCTCCAAAAGTTTCGTAAAAATCCCCTACCCTAAACAATAAAAGTGCATCAGGATATTTAGCCTTGATCGTATTATATTGTTTCATTAAAGGGGTTTCCTTTTTAACTTTTTTTGCCAAGGGAAATGAGTATTTTTGTTAATAGAATAACCGAAAAATCAAGATTTAAAGGTACTTATTATTTAAGGGTTTTTAAAATTGAACTCCAATAAGTTATTTACAGGTGTTGATAAACTCAAGTAGTCATTAAGATCATTTAATTTTATTACTGAACGCGCTTTTTGATCGCAGTTAATTTGAATAAGAAGTATAAAGCCTTAAGGATTTTGTTAACCTAAAACATAAAGAGCCATTGCCCAGAAAACTCAGAAATAGTGAACTCGACCGTTTAGATGCCGTAGGTTTTAAAAATGCAAAAAAAACACCCATAATCATTATTTTGGACAATATTAGAAGTCTAAATAATATTGGTTCTGTATTTAGAACGAGTGATGCCTTTTTGATTGAAAAAATTTATCTCTGCGGAATAACGGCAACACCACCTCATAACGATATTAGAAAAACCGCTTTGGGAAGTACCGAGACCGTTGCTTGGGAATATGCAGAAAACACCATGGATGTCGTGTTACAATTACAATCAAAAGGCGTAAATATCGTCTCTATTGAACAGGCAGAACGCGCAACCCTGCTTAACGATTTTAAGCCAGTGACCGATAAGACTTACGCTTTGGTTTTTGGTAATGAAGTTAAAGGGGTGTCGCAAGAGGTTGTAAATGCAAGTGATGTTGTTCTAGAAATACCGCAATATGGGACCAAGCACTCCTTGAATATTTCGGTGAGCTGTGGTGTTGTGGTGTGGGATATATTCAGTAAGTTGAATTTAAAATAAAGATTGTATAAATGTAAAATAGGTTTTGTCATTAAATCTAGCCTGAACGCATGAAACTTTTGAACAGAGCGAAACCTTGAACCTTGAACCTTGAACCTTGTAACCTTGAACCAAACTATGAAACTAAAATCCATCATTGTAGAAGATGAAGCCACAAGCAGGGATATCCTAAGAAATTACATAAGTAAATATTGTCCTAATGTTGATGTGGTTGGCGAGGCTGAAAATGTTGAGCAAGCTCTGGTCTTATTGAGAAAAAATAATTTGGATTTAGTGTTCCTGGATGTTGAAATGCCCTATGGAAACGCCTTTGATTTGTTGGATAAGGTAGGTGACATCAACTTTGAGACTATTTTTGTGACCGCCTACAACCACTATGCAATAGACGCCCTAAATGCTCACGCCTCCTATTACTTGATGAAACCGGTATCAATTGATGAGCTTATAAAAGCCGTTGATTATGTGACTGAAATCAGAACAAAGGAAAATGAACTTCAGGACAAAATTTTAGTACCAAAAACACCTAGTGTAAAAGGTAAGATAACCATTCCGCAATTAGATGGTTTTGAAGTTTTGGAAACTGCTGAAATTTTATATTGTAAAGCAGATGACAACTATACCGAAATTTATTTAAACAATAAGAAGAAAAAATTGGTGAGTAAAACCTTGAAATATTTTGAAGATGCACTTCACGAGAGTGGCTTTGCCAGGGTTCATAAGAGCTATTTGGTAAATGTTAACGAGATAACTAAATACGTTAAAGGTAAAGGCGGCAGCGTAGTTTTGAGCAATGGCAAAGATATTAGTGTGTCTGCTTCAAAGAAAGCAGGGTTGTTAGCTTATTTTAAGTGAAATTGAAGATTAAATTGACTGCCTGTCTTAGCTTGAGGCTAAGGAGGAAAGGGAAAGAAGATGAGATGGATAATAAAAAAGTTAGACTACTAAAAAATCATTTTGACAATTAAATCCCATTATTTATTTCTAAAAGTTGAACGGCAATTCTAATACCTTCCATCCCTAATCCCTAATCCCTAATCCCTAATTTTAAAAAAATGCCCATAATAAAAACAGTAAACGGGAAGCACCCACAAATACCAGACACTTGCTTTATCGCAGAAAACGCCACCATTGTTGGAGAGGTAAGTATGGGTAAGGCCTGTAGCGTATGGTTTAATGCCGTAATTCGCGGGGATGTTCATTATATTAAAATGGGCGATAAAGTCAACGTTCAAGATGGTGCGGTTATTCACGCTACTTATCAAAAATCACCCACTACTATTGGCAACAACGTATCGATTGGCCACAATGCGATTGTGCACGGCTGTACGATAAAAGACAATGTTTTGATTGGGATGGGAAGTATTGTTATGGACGATTGTATTATTGAAAGTAACAGCATTATTGCCGCTGGGGCTGTAGTTACTAAAAATACAATTGTAAAATCTGGAAGCATCTACGCGGGCGTCCCAGCGAAAAAGGTAAAAGATATAAGTGATGAACTTCTTACGGGCGAAATACATCGTATTGCAGAAAACTACGTTACATATAGTAGTTGGTTTAAATAGTTTGAAGAACAATGTTCAAACTTAAAATTGTCAAGTTCCTGAAAGATTCATCTTTATTTTAATTGCAGAAATTAATGCTTGTGCATGGGCAATGTTATCAATTTCTTCAGAAGTAAAAAATGGACGGAATTGACCGTCCTGACCCGTCAAAATAATTGGATATTTATAGGAATGGTTTGGGTATCTCGATTCAAATTCATCGATATGGTAAAATTGTAAATCAAGGTCTGTCGCCGCTCGGAAATCTTTCCATACTTTATTTTCCGTAAAAATACCGTAGGTTATATCGCATAATTTACAAGGATAAGTTTTGGGACTAAAAATTTTATGTCCTATATCTAATAGTGTATTACCTATTCCAGAATTGGCATTATAAATAAATAGCAGTGATTTCATCTAAACTGTAATTGTTTTAATCCCAATTGAATTTCTTAAAGCCGTATTGCTGATGTGTGATACGATTGATAATCTGACTAAAATTTTAAATGATTTATGGTATGGTTTTTCCCTAAAATCGATTTCAAAACCACCATAGATCCGTTGGTGTAAAATTCGCTTTTACCCCTATTCAATGTCGTGTTGAGTAATCCCTCTTGTTTCAAAACAGATAGGGTTTGCTTTGCAACCGCTTGACCAGAATCAATAATCTTTACATGTTTTGGGAGCATATCATTGAGCATAGGAATGAGATAAGGATAATGAGTGCAGCCCAAAACTAAATGATCTATGCTAGCATTGAGCATAGGTTTTAGATAAACTTCCAATAAAGCCCTCATTTCTGCCGAATTGATTTTACCATCCTCAATTAATGGAACAATACCTTCGCCTTCCTGCTCTATGACAGTTAAGCCTTGACTGTACAAATCTGTTGTTTTATGAAACAATTCGCTTGTAAGCGTTCCCTTTGTTGCCAGTATTCCTATTGCTTTTGTTTTAGTATTTAGGGCAGCAGGCTTTATAGCAGGCTCAATACCTATAAATGGAATTTTGTACGTCGCCCGTAAGGTTGAAATAGCATTCGTGGTAGCGGTATTACAGGCCACCACAATTAATTTACAATCACGTTGTATTAAATGCTCCGTATTTTTTACGCTCAAAGCTAAAATTTCAGCTTTTGTTTTGTTTCCATAAGGGGCATTGGCGCTATCTGCAAGATAAACTACATCTTCCGCTGGTAAAAGTGTCCGAATCTCCTTAAAAATAGAGGTGCCCCCAACTCCAGAATCAAATATGCCAATGGGTTTTTTGCTCATAGGTATCAAAAATAGAAAAGCCACTGTTGAGAGTGGCTTTATCTTAATTATTTAAATTAGAATTTATTAAAATCCCAATTCTTTTTTAACGTCGGCCATAAGATCTTTACCGTCTGCAACCAAAACACCACCACCCTGGGTAGAATCTAAAACATACTGAAAACCTTGGGCTTTAGATACTTTTTGAATTGCTGCTTTAGCTTTTTCGAAAATAGGTTTTAATAACGCTTCTTCCTTTTTGGCTAAATCTTGCTGGGCCTGTTGTTGAAATTGACGTATGCTTTGTTCCATCTGCTGAACTTCTTGAGCTCTACCCGTATTCTCTTCTTCGGTTTTGGTATCTACCTCAGATTGATACTGCTTTATTTTAGTTTGTAGCTCAGTTGCCATAGTTTTAATATCAACCTCATAAGTCTTGGTCAATTTTTCAATTTCAGCTTGTGCTGTTTTCATCTCTGGCATGGCCTGCACCAATTCTGTTGTATTTACATGTGCAATTTTACTCTGTGCTGTTGCAAGGTTTGTTGTACCAACAAATAGTATGGCTGCAAATAATAGGGTTCTAAAATGTTTCATTTTCAAATTTGTTACTTGTTATAGTTATTATATTTAATTGTTGTTTGGAACAGAATCCTGCTCCTTATTTTTGGCCTCCCGCTCTTCTTTAGCTTTTTTTCGGGCTTCCAAGATTTTTCTTTTTCTCTCTTCTAATGCTTTTTTACGTTCTGCTCGATCGTTCAATTTTTCCTGCCGTTTTTCCTCTGCAATCTCTTCGGCAGTTTTTGCTACCGTGGATGCGTCATCATTAGCATTTGTACTATTAACTGCAGCATCATCAGAGTTTCTATCATCAGACTTTGCGTCTTTGATGCTATCTCGTTCTGCTTTAGACTCTGCACGCTCATCCAATATTCTTTGACGCCTAGCATCTGCAGCATCTTTCAATGAGTCGCGACGTTGTTGTTGAAGTGCTCTTCGCTCTTCGATAGCTTTTTCTCGCTCGTTCATTTTCTCTTCCAGAGCTTTTTCTCTCGCCTCTAATTTTTCATTTATTTCAGGAACAACTTCCTCCTCATTGGCAGCTTTTCGCTCGGCCCTTGAGCTGGCTTGTGTTCGTTTTGAGGACCTTGTAATACTTCTAATGACCAATTCGCTTATATCAAAACGTTCGGCAGAATACAACATCACAACATCTGCTGACTTATCAAAGATAAAATCATATTGCTTATTGCCTGCAATTTCTTGAACAGCAGCAAATATCTGATCCTGCACAGGTTGCATCAACTGTTGCTTTTGAATCATCAAATCACCACTAGGCCCGAACCTTTTTTGCTGATAATCTATTATTTCAGCCTCTTCAAAAGCAATATCCTCCAGACGCTCCTCATATAACCCTTTAGTTAAGAGCACCCGCTCGTTCTCTAATTGCGTTTTTTTACTTTCTATAAATCCCAGACGTTTCTCAATATCCGTCTTCCAGGTTTGAACTTTTTGATTCAATTGATTGGAAGCTTCTTGATATTCCGGAACGTTCTGTAAAATATATTCAGTATCTATATAACCAATTCTAACACCTCTCTGTGCATGGCTTAATATGCTTGTGAGGCCAATTAGCAATAATGTAAAAAGAACTTTAGATTTCATGTATCAGTATTTAATGTTTTTCAAAAATCTCACTAAGTTGCCCTTGGGCAAGTGGATTACGCAATCAAATAATATCAATACGTAAAAGTCTAATGAATACTTCATCTCCTTAGCTTCAAATTGTATCGACATCAGTTCTAAATTTTGACAGCAAAGATAATTTACCTTGTTGTTTTTAGATAGAGTTTTCAAATTAACGAAATATATTTTGAAAAATTTTAACACGACAATGTTAATCGTCTTAATACTGATAACTTAGTTAGAAAATATCGTGCCACAAATAAAAATTTTATTAAATGTAATCTTGAATTGGTCGAAAACAAGAATCATATTTAAGCTTTCTTTCTCAGGAAACTTAAAATTGTTGCCCTATGATAAAGTGAGTTTCCAATCCGTTACTTCCCGTTTGACCAGGCAGCGCATCAAAACCATAACCAAAGTCAATTCCTAAAAGCCCAAATGCTGGCATAAATATTCTAATACCCGCCCCAGCAGATCGATTGAGATTAAATGGGTTGAAATCCCTAAAATTATCGAAGGAAGCACCGGCCTCTGCAAAAGTTAACGCATAAATTTTTGCTTGTGCACCAAGTGTAATCGGGTATCTTAATTCTAATGAAAATTTATTGTATATAGTCCCTCCATCCTGTGATGACAAGGATTGATTTGGGTAACCCCTAAGTTGAATTATTTCCCGACCATCAAGAGAAAAGTTACCTAACCCATCGCCCCCAAGAAAAAATCGCTCAAATGGTATAACACCTCTATCTTGATTATAAGCCCCTAAGAAACCAAATTCCAGCCCTGTTTTTAATACTAGCTTATCAATAGGGTTTGTGTACCAATCTCCCTTAAATTTTACCTTATAAAATTCTAACCATTTGAAGAACTCTTGGTCAATTTCAGCAATTCTGGTAGCTTCTTGTGGTACGGCCCGATCTAAATTATTTCGTTCTTCCCTTAAACCTTCATAATCTACAGAATTGAATAATGAATAAGGCACGGATAATTTTGCACTGACTGAAAAATTTGACCCCCTCATTGGATAGATAGGATCTGTAGCCGTATTATTTCTGGTAAGACCAATAGTATAAGATAGGTTGTTGGAATAGCCATTACCAAACGTAAACAAACCTGTATTATAGTTTTTTAAATTATAATGCTGAAAACTTACTGCCTGGGACAATAAAAAATAATCATCTGGCACTTTTAGTCGCTTTGCCAAACCAACCGTAAGTCCTGTAATATTGAAACGTCTATCTTTATTTGCGTCTCTCGTAATCGGGTCGAATAGAAACTGCTGCGTGTGGGACAAAGAGGTTGAAAGCTGCACTGGGCGCTTTCCTCCCAACCAAGGCTCTGAAAATGAAAAACTGTAGGTTCTAAAAAATCGAGACGCCTGTAATCTCAAAGCTAAACTCTGACCATCACCAGCCGGAATAGGCTTGTAAGCTTCCTTATTAAATAAATCCTTTATGGCAAAATTGTTAAATGACAACCCTAAAGTACCAATAAAGCCACCTCCGCCATAACCCCCTTGAAGTTCAATCTGGCTCGATCCACGTTCTACGACTTGATATTCGATATCAACAGTACCGTCCTGTGTATTAAAATTCTTCATATTTGGAGTAAGCTGTTGTGCGTCAAAAAAGCCCAATTGACCTAAATCCCTAATGGTTCTAATAACATTGCTCTTTTTATAAAGCTGACCAGGTTTTGTTCTGAGCTCTCGGTAAATCACCTTATCATTGGTCTTATCATTACCAGAGACAGAAACTTGATTAAAGTAGGCCGGCTTACCCTCAGAAATTCTGATTTCAAGATCAATCACATTGCCTTCCGCACTAACTTCAACCGGATTTATGGTTGAGAACAAATAACCACTATCTTGGTATAGATTGGTAAGGTCAACAGCATCTGGCTTAGTATCATCTGCTATACGTTTACGTAACTCCACACCATTATAGGTCGAGCCCTCCTCAATTTGTAAAATCGATTTTAATTGTTGGTCCGTATAGACACTATTTCCAACAAACGTGATTTTTCCAAATTCATATTGTTCGCCTTCTTCTAGCTTTATATCCAATGCTATAGTTTTATCATCAATATAAGTAATGGAATCTGAGATGATACGAGCATCACGGTAACCATTTTCCTTATATTTATCAATAATACTTACTAAATCTTCCTTATAATCGGCTCTGATAAATTTAGAGCGCTTGAGTATTCTTAAAAAGTTTTTACGCTTGGTGTTTTTCATCGCTTTTCTGAGTTTTTTTTCAGAAAGCTTTTCATTGCCTTCAAAAACAATGTCCTTAATTTTTACTTTTTCACCTCTGTCAATATACACCAACATATCCACGCGGCTTTTTTCAATGGAATCTCCCGTAACTTCGCGTGTATTCACGTTGACTTTAGCCTTTAAAAAGCCGTCTTTTTTATATTTATTGGTAAGATAGTTTTTAGTGGTTGTTACAAGGTTCTCTGTGACCTTAGTCCCTTTATTTAACCCATTATCCTTAATTATAGACTCATGCTTCCCCTTTTTTATACCTTCAATGGTTACATTTCGCAGTTCTGGTAAATCGAAGAGTTTAATTTCCAAAAAGGCTTTGTTTCCTTCAACTTTAGCCAGATAGACATTGATACTGCTGAATAGGTTGGATTCCCATAATTTTTTTATGGCATTACTGATGTCCTCTCCAGGGATAACGATTTCCTCTCCTTTTTTAAGGCGTGAAAATGAAATAATCGTGCTAGGACTAAAATTGGTATTACCCGTAACCGTAACATCTTCTAGGATGTAGGTTTTACCTTTATTGAAATCAGACTGCTGAGCGTTTGCAAGACTTGAAAAAATGAGGGGAATTACAATAAGTAAAGATTGGATGTATGTTTTCAAAAGAAATTTTTTAGCTAATCTGTTCGCTGGTTTTTCCAAAACGCCGCTCTCTATTTTGATAATTTATCAAAGCTTCGTAAAGGTCGTTCTTGGTGAAATCTGGCCAAAGAATATTTGTAAAATAAAGCTCGGCGTAAGCAATCTGCCATAATAAAAAGTTACTTACTCTATGCTCTCCGCTAGTCCTAATCAACAAATCTACATCTGGCAAATTTTGCGTGTAAAGATGCTTATTAATAATCGATTCGTCAATGCTATCTACCGAAATTATATTATTTTTAACTTTATCTGTTAATTGTTTTACTACAGAAACCAACTCTTCCCTTGAGCCGTAACTGAGGGCTAAAGTAAGCGTCATTTGAGTGTTGGTTTTTGTTTTATCAATGACCTCTAAAAGTTCATCGTGTGCATTTTTAGGAAGGTCATTTAGATTTCCAATTGCTGAAAGTTTGATATCATTATCCTGAAGGGTAGCTATTTCTTTTTTCAAGGATTTTACCAATAACCGCATCAAGGTTTTTACCTCTAACTTTGGGCGTTTCCAGTTTTCAGTAGAAAAAGCGTATAGCGTTAAATGTTTGATCCCTATTTCGGCGCAAGCCTCAACAACTTCCCTTACTGATTTTGTGCCATTCTCATGCCCTACTACCCGCAGCAAACCCTGCTGTTTTGCCCAACGCCCGTTGCCATCCATAATAATGGCAAGGTGTTTTGGTAGCTTATCGCTTTTTATTTGTGTTTTAATGTCCATCAAAAATTACAATAACATGGTCTCTGCCCAAAGGTATAGGTCAAGGTAAGGCCTGTGAATACATACCAATCATTACTATTGGTGTTACCAAAAGCCAAATTTTCCAAAAAGGGGTCATCTGGCACACTACCATCCAACTCATCTGAAAACGTATAACGGGCGCCAACTTCAAATCCTAAAACAAAATTATCGGTAATATTACTCTTTATGCCTAATACCATCGGTATTCCAAAGGCCCAACTTTGAGTATCACTTGATGTATACTCGCCTGCATTATCAAAGTAAAAATTATCATGTAAGGCCGTAGTAATACCCGAGTACAAATAAGGTGTGATTTTCTGTCCAGATTCGTGAAGGTTAAAATCAAAAAAAGTAAACTCCATCCCTGCCGAAATTTCTAAAAGGCTATTATCAAAACTGTAATTACGTTGTTGTCGCCTTGGATCATCAGATTTTGAATCTTCACCTTCAAGGTCAGCATATATTACTGACAAACGATACGAATGTCTAGGACTTCTATTCCACTTTATTATAGCTCCAAAAGCCACTGCATTAGGAGAAATATAGTCGGTTGCTCCTACATCTCCAATAAAGTTACTACCTCCTGCAAAAATACCAACCTCATAAATTTGGGCTTGACTTTTTGGCACAAAACAAATGCAGATTATAACTAAGACGAAATACCTCATAGATTTCTAAAAGTTTGCAAATATAATAATTATGATGTGACCGCAAGGTTATTACACCATACTCATTGAAATAAACAATTTTAATAGAGTTTTATTGTTTAGTTGCGACGGTCTTCGCCCCAAAGCATTTTTTTGCGAAGTGTGTCCAGGAAGCTCTCATTGAGAAGTTCGACCATTTTTATTTTGAAATTTGCTTTTCTTACGGTAACGATGGTATCATTATGTAAAGTTACAATCCTAGAATCTAAAGACATTAAGTAATTGTCTTCCCTTCCGTTGACCTTTAATTTAATTGAGGTCTCATCTGGTATTACCAATGGTCTGGCGTTAAGATTATGAGGAGCAATTGGTGTTAGGACCAAGCTTTTGGCATTAGGCGTTATAACGGGTCCACCACAACTTAATGAATATCCCGTAGAACCTGTAGGTGTAGAAATTATTAATCCGTCTGCCCAATAAGACGTTAAAAATTCATCATCCAAGTGCGTATCTACCGAAATCATTGAGGTCGTGTTCTTGCGACTTAAAGCTATTTCGTTGAGTGCGAAATTTATCTCTACCAATTCTGGACTCGCTGGCGAAGTTTCCACAGAAAGCAATGCGCGTTCAGAAATCTTATAGTTTCCGATGAAAATATGCTGCATCGCCGTTTTAACTTCATCGGTAGGTATAGTAGCCAAAAAGCCTAGCCTACCCGTATTAATTCCAACTATAGGTATTTCGAAATTTTTAATAAAGGTAACGGCACGTAAAATAGTCCCATCGCCACCCATACTTACTAAAAGATCATAGCTATTATCTAATTCTGAAAAGGTTTGTAAATTAGAAAAACTGCTATCTTCTGATTTTATAGCGTTCAAAAAAGTAGATTCGACAAATACTGAAGCTTGATTGTTTTGCAGAATTTCAATCAGTTCTTTAAAGTGTATGTTGGATTTTGAGGGATAATATTGACTGTAAACTGCAATTTTCATGCTTGCTAAATATCTAAATATTTTTTCAAATAGTCTGATCTTTCCTTTAGGTTCTCAACGTAAGTATCTTCCTCATGGCCAGAAATAATTTTATAATTATAGCGTCTAAAGGTCTGTATAACATCATTGAGTCCAGAAGCTCCAATTTTGATTGTAATTTGGACCATGTCACTCTGTAACTTCGAGACAAAAGCGCCAAGAATTTTAGCGTCATTAGATTCTACAATTTGACTAATCTCGCTAAAAGAATAATCCTGAATACCAGTTTCCAAAATCAAAGTACCTCCCGGTTCTGCGAAAAATGGCGTTTGATTAAATAGCCCAATAATATCATTCAGCTCATAATAACCTAAATAGGTATTATCCTCACTTAGTACTGGCATAATATTACATGAATTTTGTGCAAAGGTCTCTAGCGCATCCAACCAACTGGTGTCTGCTCTTACAAAAAATGACTCAAGTGAATGCAGGCATTCTGAGATGGTTTTCTTACCCTCAAAACAGTAGGCATCATTTTCAGAGATGCAGCCCATATAAATGCCATTATTTTCAATAGGGATGTGAGAATAGGTCAATTCGTTAAACATCATCTTCAGGTCACTCACCTTTTCGTTGATGTTTAATGGTTTTATGTCGTTAATTAAATATTCCTGTAGGGGCATGGTAGCTATCATATCTATGCAAATTAATTAAAAATAACCATTTCAAAGCATCAGGTACTTTGTATTTTTACACACCAGCCAAAATCAAGAAAAATAAATCAGACCTTACTAAAGAGGGAAGGCTTTAGAATCTTTAATTGGAACCTTGAATTCTAATAATTGAAAAACAGGAAAGAACTATGACTAAATTAAGTGTTAACATAAATAAAATTGCTACCCTTAGAAATTCCCGTGGCGGTAATACCCCCAATGTCCTTCAGTTTGCGAAAGATGTGCAACGATTTGGAGCCCAAGGAGTAACCGTACATCCTCGGCCAGACGAACGGCATATAAAATATCAAGACACACGAGATTTAAAACCCGAGGTCTATACTGAATTTAATGTTGAGGGTAACCCCGTAAAGTCCTTTATGGATTTGGTGCTTGAGGTCAAACCTACGCAGGTAACTTTAGTACCAGACGCTGTAGATGCCATTACTTCAAATGCAGGTTGGGATACCATAAAGAATAAAACTTTTTTATCTGAAGTGATTTCAGAATTGAAATCAAACGGAATTAGAACTTCCATTTTTGTTGACCCTGATGAAAAAATGGTGGAAGGTGCAAAAACAACGGGCACCGATCGCATCGAACTTTATACGGAAAGTTTCGCCCATCAATTCGGCTTGGGAAATAAAAATGCGATCAAACCTTTTATCAAAGCTGCCCAAGTGGCAAATAATATTGGGTTGGGTATCAATGCCGGGCACGATTTGTCCTTGGACAACATTAAGTTCTTTAAGGAAAACATACCCGGTTTATTGGAAGTATCTATTGGCCATGCCTTGATTGCTGAAAGTTTGTACTTGGGGATTGAGAATGTAGTCCAGATGTATTTGCATAAACTAAAGTAAAGTCGCCATACTAAGCCAAAATTTTGGAAGATTTAGAGTCGGAAGTAGAATAAAATTGACAATGAAAATCATAAATTATCAATCGTTAATCAAAAATCAAGAACCCCATGATATTGCACTCTCAAATATTAGGTAAAGGCAAACCCTTCATTATCCTTCACGGTTTTCTCGGCATGAGCGATAATTGGAAAACATTAGGCAACAGATTCAGCGAAGCAGGATTTGAAATCCATTTAGTTGACCAACGTAATCACGGTAGGAGCTTTCATGATGACACTTTTAATTATGAGGTAATGTCCGAAGATTTAAAACACTATTGTGAGTCTCACAATCTAAAGGATATTCTACTTTTGGGCCATTCTATGGGTGGTAAAACCGCCATGCTGTTTGCAACTTTATATCCTGAAATGGTTTCGAAATTGATGGTAGCAGATATAAGTCCGCGCTATTATCCAGTGCATCACGATTCTATTTTAGAAGGATTGAGCAATTTGGATTTTTCTAAATTAAAAAGCCGAGGAGCGGCCGATAAAAAACTGGCACAATACGTTTCAGATTCGGGAACGCGCATGTTTCTGCTCAAAAATCTATATTGGATCAAGAAAGGGCAATTGGCTCTAAGGATGAATTTGGAGATTTTAAAAACCAATGTTTCAGAAGTTGGAGAAGCGCTACCAATCCAAGCTAGATTTGAAAAACCAACCCTCTTTCTTCGCGGAGATAAAAGCGAATATGTTATGGCCAGTGACGAAACCGTCATAAAACAACATTTTCCAATAGCCAAAATTGAGACAATTAATAATGCTGGCCATTGGTTACACGCCGAAAATCCGGATGATTTTTATGAGACAGTAATGACTTTTATTGATTAAAATAAGTGTTTATATTTATTTAAAACTTTAAATACTATTGTATGAAATTACCTTTATTAATGCTATCGATTTTCTTTATCTGCCAAAACACGTATTCTCAAAGTGAGGATGGTCCTTTCAAAAAGTATTTTGACAATGGAACACCGCAAACCGAAGGCCAATATTTAAACAATAAGCGCGTTGGTGAATGGAAAAATTATTACGAAAATGGGCAACTAAAAAGTGTTGTCAAATATGATAAAGAGGGAAATAGAGATAAATCTTATCTTTCTTACTATGAAGATGGAACACTTCAAAACAAAACACAATTAGAAGATAAAAACTACATATCCAGGGGATATTACAAGAGCGGCGAACTTTATTTTGAGCGCATTCCAGAAAGCGGCTATTACAAAGAGTACCGCAAAGATGGTACTTTAAAAATAGAAGCAAACTATTTAAACTATCAATTATACGGCACTTGGAAATCCTTTTACGAGAATGGCAAAGTAAATTGGGAGGTTGCTTATTTTGAGGGCTACAGAAATGGGGGATATAAGAATTATGATAATACTGGAAATTTGAAATTGGAAGGAATCATGATCAAGGATAAGAAACTTGGAGAAGAGAAACGCTATTATGATAATGGCGAGTTAGAATGGAAAGGCTCTTATTATAATGACAAACTTGATAAAACTTGGACACGGTACGATCTATCGGGAAAAAAGATTGAAAAAGTCAGGTTTAAAAGAGGCGAAACTTCCAGTTCACCTGAAGCCAAAAGTTTACAACCAACCTCGGTACCAGATGGCGTGATAGAAAAAGTACCGGTTTATCCAGGCTGTGAAGATGTCGCTGGAAATAAATTCAAGAAAAATTGTATGAGTAGTGCACTTTCAGGTTTTGTAAACAACAATTTTAATACAAATGTTGTAAAAGGTAAAGATTTACACGGTGTGCAAAAAATCAATGTGATATTTAAAATTAATAAAGAAGGAAATGTAGAAGATATCAGTGCAAAAGGCCCGCATCCAGTTTTAGAGGAAGAAGCGATAAGAGTAATTCGAAATCTTCCAAAATTAGAACCTGGTTATCAGAGGGGAAAACCAGTTATAGTTCCATACGCCCTCCCAATAATATTCCAAGTAAAATAAATATAAAAATTATGAACCTTATCATTCGTTTACTAATAACCGCAGGTATTGTAGTGTTGCTTGCCTATCTTTTGCCTGGCGTTACCGTTACTGGTTTTGGCGCGGCTATAATCGTTGCCATTGTCCTCGCATTGCTCAATGCCATTTTAAAACCCATTTTAGTAGTGTTGACCATACCGATAACCGTGATAACTCTAGGGCTTTTTCTATTGGTTATCAACGCCCTTATCATTTTAATAGCCGATGAATTTATCAGCGGTTTTGGGGTAAGCGGGTTTTGGATTGCACTATTGTTCAGTATCTTATTATCCATCTGCCAATCCATTGCGTATTCGCTTTTAGGGGATAAGAAAAAAACAGACTAATTTTCAGATACTTAAATAATTGTTGGGTTGCAAAAAATAGCTTATTTTTGCAGCCCAATTTTGATTTGATTTATAATGAACATTACAAGAGAAAATATTGATAACCTCAACGCTGTCGTTAAGGTAGAAATCGCTAAGGAAGATTACAGCGATAAAGTAGAAAAAATATTGAGCGATTACCGTAAAACAGCCAACATTCCTGGTTTTAGAAAAGGCCACGTCCCAATGACCATGGTCAAAAAACAATACGGGAAAGCAGTATTGGTCGATGAGGTCAATAAATTATTACAGGATGCGCTTAACAAATACTTGACCGAAGAGAAATTAGATGTTCTTGGTAATCCTTTACCAAAAGCACAAGATGACTTAGATTGGAATTCTGATGCATTTTCTTTTGAGTTTGAATTAGGCCTTGCTCCAGAATTCAATGTCGACCTAAAAGGTAAAAAAACAATAACGCATTATAACATCATTGCAGATGACAAGATGTTAGATAAGCAAATTGAGCAAATCAGAAAACAGTACGGAAAAATCATTTCTCAAGATACGGTAACCAAAGATGCTGAAATTACTGGTGTTTTTGAAAACGAAGAAGAAGACATTAATAACTCTGCAACTATTACATTAGATAAGTTTAAAGGAAAATCTACCGAAAAGCAGTTTATAGGTGCTAAGGTAGGAGATGTGATTACCTTGAAAACAAAAAAATTGTTTGAGAACGACAACGATTTGATTACCCTATTAAAGGTGTCTCATGATAAGGCCAAGAGTTTAGATACTGAAGTAAACTTTACCATCAATGAAATCAACACTCGTGAATTGGCCGACTTAGACCAAGAGTTGTTTGACAAACTATTTGGTAAGGACGCAGTGACTTCTGTGACTGAATTAAAAGCCAAAATCAAGGAAGATTCTGAAAAACAATTTAAGCAACAAGGCGATCAAAAGCTGTTGAATGACGTTACCGAATATTTGGTAGATAACACAAAATTTGATTTACCGGCATCATTCCTACAAAAATGGATGCAGACCGCTGGTGAGGAAGATATGGATGCTGATCAAGCCAAAGAAGAATACGAAAAGTCTGAAAAAAGTATGCGCTACCAGCTTATAGAAGGTAAGCTCATTGAAAAACATGACCTTCAGGTAAAATTTGAAGACCTTAAAGCCCACGCTACAGAAATGATAAAGACCCAAATGGCGCAATTTGGTCAAATGAACCCGAGTGAAGAAGAACTCGAAGGGATTTCAGCACGTATTTTATCAAATAAAGAAGAAGTGAAAAGGCTATCAGAACAATTGATGAGCACCAAACTGTTAAACCTTTATAAAGCCGAAGCCAATTTAAAGACAAAAGAAATAACTTACGACGATTTTGTTAAAGAGTTTTACAGCTAAATATTTGATTGAATAATTATTATATTTGAGCGTAAAACAGAGGTTTTACGCTCTTTTTGTATCAATAAAACTAAACGAATTAAATTACTATATGAATTACGGAAAAGAATTCGAAAAATTCGCCATTAAGGACCAAGGAATAAGCAGTACTTACTATGATAAAATCATGGGCAGTATGTACCCCACAAATCTCACACCCAACATTATTGAAGAACGCCAAATGAATGCTGTGGCAATGGATGTATTCTCACGCCTCATGATGGATCGCATTATCTTTATGGGCACAGCCATTAACGATCAGGTGGCCAATATTATCCAAGCGCAACTATTGTTTTTGGAAAGCACTGACGCCGCCAAGGATATTCAGATTTACATCAATTCTCCAGGTGGAAGTGTTTATGCAGGTTTAGGTATTTACGACACCATGCAATTGATAAAACCAGACGTTGCAACCATCTGTACAGGTATGGCGGCATCAATGGGTGCCGTCCTGTTATGTTCTGGTACAAAAGGCAAACGTAGCGGGCTAACCCATAGCCGGGTTATGATTCACCAACCCTTAGGCGGTGCTCAAGGTCAAGCTAGTGATATTGAAATTACAGCTCGCGAAATCGTAACGCTCAAAGAGGAACTTTATAAAATCATCGCCAAACATTCAGGCCAGGATTACGACAAAGTTTATGACGATAGTGATCGTGATTACTGGATGAAAGCAGATAAAGCTAAAGAATACGGCATGATTGACGAGGTTTTGATGCGTAGCAAGTAAATTTTTTAAAAGGAAATTGTTAAACTGAGTCAAATTCCAGTTAAAAATTTCCATCATAAATTAATATATTAGAATCGGTTCAAACGGTTTTGAAACTATCAAAAACAGTTTTAATTTGCATCTAAAGCATCTTACAACTTTAAACCTTGAACCCTGAACTTAAGTAATGGCAAAAGAAGAGTTAGAATGTTCATTTTGTGGCAGGAAGAAGCCAGAAACCAATCTATTGATTGCAGGTCTCGATGCGCACATTTGCGATCGTTGTATTGAGCAAGCGCATGGTATTGTTTTGGAAGAATCTAAGCAGAGCGATAATGCCGATCTGTCCTCAGAATTGGTGCTCAGAAAACCACAACAAATAAAAGGATTTCTTGATGAGTACATCATCGGACAGGAATATACTAAAAAAGTAATGTCCGTTGCTGTTTACAACCACTACAAACGTCTGTTGCAACCGGCATCTGATGATGATATTGAAATTCAAAAAAGTAATATTATCATGGTCGGGCAAACCGGAACTGGTAAAACCCTAATAGCCAAAACAGTGGCCAAAATGCTCAACGTACCTTTGGCCATAGTTGACGCAACCGTCTTAACCGAGGCTGGTTATGTGGGTGAAGATGTTGAAAGTATTTTAACTCGCTTATTACAAGCCGCAGATTACAACCTTGAGAAAGCCGAAAAAGGCATCGTTTTTATTGACGAGATTGATAAGATTGCACGTAAAAGTGATAATCCATCTATTACCAGAGACGTTTCTGGCGAAGGCGTTCAACAAGCGTTACTAAAACTACTAGAAGGTACCACAGTAAATGTGCCACCAAAAGGCGGACGTAAACATCCAGACCAAAAATTCATTGAAGTCAATACCGAGCATATTTTATTTATATCCGGTGGTGCATTTGATGGTATTGATAAAAAAATATCCAAGCGACTAAATCTTTCGGCCATTGGCTATAAAGCTGCCCACGATAATGATGTTGTGGATATGGATAATCTACTGCAATATATCATTCCGAAGGATTTAAAAGATTTTGGATTGATACCAGAGATCATTGGGCGTTTGCCTGTATTGACCTATATGGATCCACTCGACGCCAAGACATTGAGGGCCATTTTAACCGAACCCAAAAATGCCATTATTAAACAATACAGAAAGTTGTTTGAAATGGATGATATCGATTTTACCATTACTGATGGCGCTTTAGATTACATCGTCACAAAAGCCATTGAGTACAGATTGGGAGCTAGAGGTCTTCGCTCACTTTGCGAAGAAATTCTAACCGATGCCATGTTCGAACTCCCTAGTGGAACAGAGAAAAAATTACATGTTACAAAATCGTACGCCGAAGATAAATTGACTAAAACTACTCTGAAAAAATTGAAGGCGGTTTCTTAAACATTTATACGATAGCTTAATATCTAGTTTTCAAAAATAATTTAGACATCACAGATTTGAAAACCTACGAGGACTTCTATTTTAACATGGATTGATTCAGTTGAATTATAAGTTTCAGCTCGACCATCGCAGTTTGTCACTCCAACAAACGGCGGATTTTAAAATGTGGATCTCACTAAAAAGCAAAACCACTCTTTAAACAAGAGTGGTTTTTTAGTTGGATTAATAACTAATACTGCTAAACCATGCTATTAATAAATTACAAACACTAGACTTTAAAATTTTGAGGGAGTTCTAAGTTTGTTTATATAGATTCTGCAGGGCTAATATAGTGGCATTTTTGTTTTAAAAAAATTGCTCAATGTACTTTTGGATAAAAGACAACAAATACTCGTTATGTAGGAAATGTAGGATAGTTTCATCGGTAAAATTTACCAAACTTATCATTCTGATTATCTAGTAGTAGTAGAAGCCGCATTCATTTGTAGAAGCTCGTCAATATATTCCCTTTTATTGGATAGTCTTGGTATTTTATGTTGGCCACCTACCTTATCGTGATACTTCAACCAATCATAAAAAAGTCCTGGTCTGGCAATGTGTACCTTCGGCATATTTAAAGTCATATTATTCAACCGTTTGGCTTCGTAATCTGAATTAATGGATTTTATTGCTGTATCAAGAAGTTCAGTAAAATGGCCAAGGTCCTTTGGCTCGGTCTTAAATTCAATTAGCCACTCATGGGAGCCTTTGGCCTTTCCGCTCATAAAAATTGGTGCGGCGGTGTAATCCACAATTTCAGAATGCGTTATGGCACAAACTTTCCTGAGGGCATCTTCGGCGTTTTCGATAATGAGTTCTTCACCGAAAGCATTGATGTGATGTTTGGTTCTTCCAGAAACTTTTATGCGGTAAGGGTTGATGGATGTAAACCGAACCGTGTCGCCAATTTTATAACGCCATAATCCTGCATTAGTCGTAATTATAACGGCATAATTTTGATTAAGCTCTACTGCGCTAAGCGGAATGACTTTTTGCTCGGATGTGCCATAATTATCCATCGGAATAAATTCATAAAAAATTCCATAATCCAACATCAATAACAATTCGCTGCTATTGTTTTGGTCTTGAATAGCGAAAAACCCTTCCGAAGCATTGTATATTTCATAATACTTAAAATTCCGCTTAGGCAAAATAGCTTTATACTGATCTACGTAGGGAACAAAACTTACGCCGCCGTGAAAATAAACTTCTATGTTAGGCCAAATTTCGAAGATACTATCTTTTCCTGTGGCGTCCAGTATGTTATTTAACAAGACCAGCATCCACGAAGGCACGCCTGCTAAACTCGTAACGTTCTCATGTCTGGTCTCTTCGACGATGGCCAACATTTTCTCTTCCCAATTATTCATTAGGGAGACTCTATTACTCGGCGTACTACTATACTCTGCCCAAAATGGCATATTATCAATAAGAATGGCAGATAAGTCGCCAAAAACAGTACCATTTTCTGTATAGAGTTCTTTGCTTCCGCCCAAACGCAAACCCTTCCCCGTAAATAATTGTGAATCTTCGTTATTGCTCAAATACATACATAGCAAATCCTTACTGGCGGCATAGTGGCAGTCTTCCAAAGATTCTGAACTCACTGGGATGAACTTGCTTTTGGCATTGGTTGTTCCGCTAGACTTAGCAAACCATTTTATGGGTTCTGGCCAAAATATATTGTGCTCGCCACGACGAGAGCGCTCAATTGCAGGTTGATATTCCTCGTAAGATGAAATAGGAACCCTCTCAGAAAATTCCCGGTAGGAACCAATAGAATCGAAGTCATAAGTTTTACCAATCTCAGTGTGCTTGGCCTTATTTAAGAGATGAAATAGTAATTCTTGCTGCACTTCATTAGGGTATTTTAAAAAAAGGTCGATTTGATGGAACCGTTTTTTCAAAAACCAAGAAGCAATAGAATTGACTAATGGAATCGGCATTATTTTGGTATCTTTAACTCTTCAAGTCAATAAAAATAACACTTTTTTCCCTATGTTCTATCAAGGCGTTTTAAGAAAGATGCAAACCGAGTTTGCCGAGCCTATTCAATATTTTTTAATTTTGGAAGATGATTTTCTGAACATGAACCAGTTACTGGGGCAAACGCTATCTATGGAATTCGTAAAATACCAGTGTCTAAATTGCGGATTTAACAAACCCATTTACAGACAAGGGTACTGTAAAAGCTGTTTTTTTGATATTCCACAGGCGGCAGATTGGATTATGAAACCCGAATTAAGTACGGCACATTTAGACCAAGAAGACCGTGATTTAGACTATGAAAAAAAGGTGCAACTAAAACCGCATATCGTTTATTTGGCAAATAGCAGTAACGTAAAGGTGGGCGTTACCCGAAAAACGCAAGTGCCCACTAGATGGATAGACCAAGGTGCTCACGAGGCTCTCGAAATTCTTGAAGCGCCCAACCGTTATTTAGCGGGAATAACTGAAGTCGCCTTGAAAAATCATGTTGCCGATAAAACTAATTGGCGTAAAATGCTCAAAAATGACGTGGATGATGAACGGTTAATAGAATGGAGAGACAAACTGAAATCCTTTATACCTGAGGAAGCGCTAGACTACTACATCACTTCTAACAGTGAAACCCATATTCAATTTCCCGTAAATCATTACCCTGAAAAACCAAAGAGCCTAAATATTAAAAAAGAAAAGTCTTACCAAGGCGTCTTAGCTGGCATCAAAGGGCAATATCTAATTTTTGAGGATGACATTGTTTTTAACGTAAGAGGAAATGAAGGGTTAGTGGTTAAAATTTTAATTGAATAAAAGAGATTTGAATTAGTTACTAAATAAATAAAAGCACACTCCAAAAATGAAGTGTGCTTTTTAAATATATAAGTAAAATAGCTTTAAATATCCTCTTGGTCTCTCAAGTTCTGGATGTATCCCGCTTTTTGTATTTCACGTCTGCGTTTTACAGAAGGCTTAGTGAAAAATTGGTTTTCACGAATGTTCTGCATCGTTTTGACGTTTCTGTGTTTTCTCTTGTAGCGTTTTAAAGCACGTTCAATACTTTCGCCATCTTTTACTAAAATTTTAATCATATCAATTATAATGGTTTTCTATTAGGTCTATCCTAAATAGGTTTTTAATATTTTACTTTTAGACTCTTGGCGTAAGCGCTTGATGCCTTTTTCTCTAATTTGACGTACTCTTTCTCTAGTTAAATCAAAGGTCAAACCAATCTCATCCAAAGTCATTGGTGGCTCGTTGCTCAATCCAAAATTTAAACGAATCACATCGCTCTCTTTTTGTGACAATGTATCTAAAGCTCTGTTGATTTCTACGTTTAAAGACTCCAACATCAAATCCTTATCGGGATTTGGAGATTCGCCAGATTTAACTACATCATACAAGCTTGAAGTCTCACCTTCTTTTAATGGTGCGTCCATCGATAAATGACGACCAGAATTTTTTAAGGACTGCTTCACTTCAGAAACCGTCATGTCCAACTCTTTTGCAATTTCTTGCGGGCTAGGCGGACGCTCATGTGCTTGTTCTAAATAAGAAAACGCTTTGTTTATCTTATTGATGCTACCAATTTTGTTCAAAGGTAATCTAACAATTCGAGATTGTTCAGCTAAAGCTTGTAAAATTGCTTGTCTAATCCACCATACGGCATAAGAGATAAACTTAAAACCCCGAGTTTCATCAAAACGCTTTGCGGCTTTCACTAAACCTGCGTTACCTTCATTAATCAAATCGGGCAAAGTTAATCCTTGATTTTGATATTGTTTTGCAACCGAAACTACGAATCGTAAATTCGCCGTAGTCAATTTATCCAAAGCTTCTTGGTCGCCAGTTCTTATGCGCTGGGCCAATTCCACTTCTTCTTCAGCAGTAATCATTGGGAGCTTACTGATGTCCTGTAAATATTTGTCTAATGATTTTGATTCACGGTTGGTGACCTGCTTGGTAATCTTTAACTGCCTCATATATTTTATTTTGTTTTAAATAGTTCGCAAGAGGTAATCTAACTTAAATTTTGACAAAAGCAAATAAAAGTCAATTCATTTACAAAAACTAGCTGAAAAAGACGATTATTTAGGTTTTTCTTAACTTTTGGTGTCAATATTAGTTGTTTTTTGTGCTGTCTGCTTTCTTTTTTCGGTTGTTTAACAAGCCGCCCAAAATATTTTTTACGCTCTCTTTTACCGGCTCGGTTTTGGTACTAGTGGTATCGGTTTTTACGGCAGTTGAATCGGTTGTTTTTGGAGCATTAGAATTTCCGCCCATCAAGCCCCCCAACAAATCCTTAACCTTATCCTTACCTTGACCAATTAGCTTCTGTTTTTCAATTTCTATTAATTGCTTGGTTAAGTTAGATACACCGCTAGTTAAATCGGTCTGTACTTTTGGACTTGTAAATGTTCCTGAAATATTTGCAGTTACCGGAATGGTCAAATTATTAACTTCATTATCATTTATTTTCCCAATTAAACGGTTGACCTCGCTCCCCAAATATTTGGCCGGCACATCTAAGACCGCGCTATAATCTATAGTTTTATCAAAACCATGAGACCCAGAAACTACCATATCTATATCTTGGTAATTGATATTAAAAGGTTTCACGTTTACTTTTCCGTTGGCAAACTCTAGGTTGGCTTTTAAGTCTTTCAAGTTAAGTTTTGTAAAATCGACGAAACTTAATGCACCATCCAATTTACTCAAGAGTGACCCTTCTTCTTGTTTGATATCGGTTGTCAATAGCTCAGCGAGGGCGCTGCCGGTCAAAGAATTCATGTTTAGCCCCATTTCGTTATTAAGCGTACCTTTTAGACTAATAACAGTATTAAGTTTGCCTTGCAATACGTTGGCGATAGGTGCCAAATTTTGCAGCAACTCCATTTGCTGAAAGGATTCTGAAATATCAAATCCATCGGCACCTAAGTTGAAATCAAACACTGGCGTGTCTGTTTTTGTCGAAACTTTCCCCGTTACAGCTAAAATACCATTAAAGATACTCGAGGTCAAATTCTGTAAATTCGCTTCTTCATCTTTAATAATCAATGTGCCAGTTACATCTTTTAAAGTCAAATTATCATAAACCACCGTTTTCGCATTTGCATTGATGGTGCAATCCAGAAAGTCGGGAATTTTCATTCCCTCTGAAGTTGATGCCTTTGCGTTAGTAGATTTTTCCGAAGTAGTTTTAGTTTCAGCAGTTGCAGATTCTTCCGCCATAAAATCGCCAAGCACTAATTTATTGGAATCTAATTTAAAGTTTCCTTTCAACTTTTGGTCACTCAACATAAAACCTAATAGATTATTTATTGTACCGGTAGCACTGAAATCACTCGTGCCTGTTTTTGCGACAAAGCTATTCAAGGAAACTGTTGTAGGGTTAAAATTCATGTCGGCCTTACTTATCTGAATCGGATTAACTAATTCTTCGGAAGAAAATACAACATCGCTCACATTCATGGTTCCGCTTGCCTTAATGCGCTCGTAAGCATTGGTATCAATCGCCTCCATGTCAAAAGCCATATTAAGTTTGGCTTTTAGAATACCGCTGAGCTCTTTGTCAAAATCGATTGGATAGGCTTTTGATAGATTCCCCAAATTAAGGACACCGTCAATATCGGCATTGACCAACATATTTTTGGTCAAGTTTCTTATCGTTGCTGATGATTTAAATACATCTTGGTCAATCTTAAAGTTGAGGGTTTTAATTTCAACAAACGTATCATCTACGTTACCAGTCGTGTTTTTGATAGCGGTATCGATATTGATATTGCTCACGCTCTTAGGCAAATCTGGATATTTAAAGGACGCATTGTTCGATTTGATACTAATATCCAAAGTGGGTATGGTAGTTTCAGTCACTTTACCTTTAATAATGCCATTGACTTTAAAATCGCCTGAAGTTTCTACATTTTCGATGTTTTTAGAATAGGCCTCAGGGATAACCGCCAAGAAATCCTTAAAAGAAGATTCCGGATTCTCAAACGTAATGTCAATTTCCTGACCTTCCTCAATGAGTTGAACATACCCGTTAAAAGTTAATGGCAATTTATTGATAAAGCCCTTATTTTCTTTAAACGTATATTTTTGATTGTCTAAATCAAGGCCTATCAGTGCATCCAATTTCACGCTATTATTATTTAGATATTGAACGCTATCTATCGTCATACTAACATTTGCTTCACTCTTGGTGTCTAATTCTGATGTTTCTGCGGAAAATGTTCCCGTTCCAGTATGATTTAACTCCGTAATGTACATTTGCGTGTTTGAAACGGCGTCAATGTAAGTCAAGGCACTATTTTTAATGGCGTAATCCTCTATATCAAAAGTAAAATTACTGCTAGTATCAGATTTTTCTGATGGATTTACAACTGCCGTCGAATCTGTTTTGGTAATATCCCAATTGCTATTACCAAACGCATCTACTTGAAGCGTCATCAAAGCCTCATCAATCTCGATACTATTAACGATGATAGGTTCTTCTTCGGCATTTTTAAACAACTCTTTGATAGACATGGTAAAGGCAATATTCTTAGCGCTCAAAAATGTTTCATCCTTAAAAGGCTCAAAATTGGTAATTACCAAATCATCTACATTGACATATGCTTGCGGGAAACTGCGTATAAAACTCAAACTTACATCTGCAAACTCCACATTGGCATTGAGATTTTCATTGATGACATTCTTAACCGTCTTTTTGATTTGCCCTTGAAAAGCAAATGGCAAGACAATTAGTAATAGAAGAATGACCAATACGGTAATCCCAATAATTTTTAGGAACTTTTTCATCAAAATTTTATTTTATATTTTCAAATTTATCGCTAATTAGCTGGTACAGCGATAAATTCAAAGAAGGTTTAGTTTTAAATTTATCTACGCAAAGAATATAAGTTTAGTCGAACTAATGCAAAAGTTTAGTAAAACTTTAACCGAAGACCATTTTTGAAAGGCAAACTATAATTTTCAAATTCTAAAATCCAAATTAAATCACCTTCTAAAATTCAATGAATTACTTTAAAGTACATCCACTTTATTCATGACTCTTGTTTAACTTCCTAAAAAGGCTTAGTGATTACTACCCGCGCCTCTAACACTTCACCTTTACTCTCTAATTTTTCTTTATTTAGATACTCTAAATCAAATCAATCTCCTCATTTGTTCTTAGTTTAAAACGCTTTTTAAACAAGAAAACTCCCAGGTATAAAAAGGGTGTATCGAGCAATGCGACGATGACTTTAAAAAGAAAACCACTAATCAAGAGTCCTTTGAAGTTTTCCCAAGGAATTATATCAAAGGAACACAGTAATACCAAAATAACAAAGGTGTCCACAAACTGTGACGTCCATGTTGAAAAATTATTGCGTAACCACAATTTTTTGCCCTTGGTCACACGTTTCCAAAAATGATAGATTTGAATATCGACAAACTGTGCAAGTAAATACGTAATCATACTGGCAAAAACAGCAATAGCGGAGTTGCCAAAAACGGTTGTAAACATTTTGTCATCTACATAAGACCATGATGTTGCTGGCGCATAATTTGCAGCCAAAATAATAAGTAATGAGAATAACGACGCAAAAATACCGGCAATGACCACTTGGTTAGCGCGTTTTTTACCGTAAATCTCACTAATTAAATCGGTAATTAAAAAGGTAATGGGATAAGGCAAAATACCTACGGAAATCTCAAAAAGTTTTGTGCCAAAAATTTCTACATCCACAGGATACCAATAAAAGAATTTCTGAAAAATTAAATTAGACACCACTAATGAAGTGATAAACAGCGCCGCCAGAAAAAGATAGATTTTTTGCGCTGCGAGTTTGTCTTTTAGTATCATATTGTGAATAAGTTGTTGTGCTAAATATAAGGCAAAGTGGGATTCTTTTGTTTATTTTGACACGGATTATGAATAAAACTAACCTCGTTTATATAGCCTTAGGAAGCAACAAAGGCGACCGGATAAAATATTTGCAGGACGCCGTTCACTTAGTGTTTAAAACTATTGGAAACATCGTCAATATTTCTCGGGTTTATAAAACCCCGGCAATGGGTTTTGCATTGGAAACAGCAACCAACGATTTTTTAAACTCCTGTATTTCTGTACAAACATTTCTTTCTGCGGAAGAAGTATTGCTCCAACTTAAAAAAATTGAACGCCAATTAGGCCGTGAACCAAAACAGACTTCTGGTTATGAATCACGAACGATTGATTTAGATATCCTTTTTTATAACGAGTTACAAGTTTCGACAGAAACCTTAACCATTCCACACCCACAATTAGAAAAACGAAAGTTTGTACTACAACCCCTAACTGATATTGCACCACAATTTTTGCATCCAATTAGTAAACTCACCACCGGAAAACTTTTGGAGCAATGCGAAGATGAAAGCGTTATAGAACTCGTAAACATTTGGTTGAAGAACCCAATTAAGCAATACTCCAGAAACTTGGGGATTACCAATTATAATTACATCGCCATTGAAGGAAATATTGGTGCGGGTAAAACCAGCTTAGCTAAATTTATTGCCAACGATTTTAACGCAAAGCTCATTCTAGAACGTTTTGCAGATAATGCCTTTTTACCTAAATTTTATGAGGAACCTAAGCGGTATGCCTTTACCTTAGAAATGTCTTTTCTTGCCGACCGCTATCAACAAATTAGCGATGACCTCTCGCAATTGGACTTGTTTAAAGATTTTATGATTAGTGATTATGACATTTTCAAAAGCCTGATATTTTCAAAAATCACCCTGCCCGAGGACGAATTTAAACTCTACCGAAAATTATTCTACCTCATGTATAAAGACATTGCCAAACCAGATTTATACATCTATCTCTATCAAAATACAGCACGTCTTCAAGAAAACATCAAAAAACGGGGACGAGATTACGAACAGAACATTGAGGATGCCTATTTAGAACAAATAAATTCGGGGTATCTTGATTTTCTGAAAAACCAAAGCGAGCTAAACGTTAAGATTATTGATATTTCCGATCGGGATTTTGTACGTCGTCGAGAAGATTATTTGTGGATTTTAGAACAGATTTTATAAGATTTTTTCATCAAATCCAATTCATTTTATTCTAATACGATTACCGTTTTCTTACTACATTATTTTTAGCTATGTATGTATCGGTGCAATGCTCAGCTTCGATTTCAACTTAAACTTCACCCTAGTCTTTCCTCAAACTTACCACCACCTTAGTCCCGCAATCTTCTCCCTCTTGAAAATCGTAAATCATCACATCTACCTTATCTTTATACATATCGTTTAAAATGGCAACACGTTTTTTAATATTGCCCATACCTTTTGAATTCTGTTTCTGCTGATGATCTGTTTTTAAGGATTTGGAGCGTTCCCGACCAATACCATCATCAGCAACGGTAATAGTTATTTCATTTTCGCTTTTTTTGGCAATGGCAATATGTAAAAATCCTTTTTCAGTTTTGTAGCGCAGCCCATGCCAAACGGCATTTTCAATATAAGGTTGCAGTAGCATAGGCGGAATTTGATAATCTGAAACCACTACATTTTCAGCCACAATAATTTCATAATCAAACTTATCCTTAAAGCGAAAATGCTCTAATTTGGTGTAAAGTTCCAACAATTCAATTTCTTTCTGCAAGGGGATAAAATCTTCTTCACTATTTTCAAGGACAGCCCTCATCAACAACGAAAAATCTGACAGGTATTTGTTTGCTGTTCGTTCGTCATTCATAGCAATAAAACTATTGACCGAGTTAAGCGCATTAAAGATAAAGTGAGGATTCATCTGACTTCGCAACGATTTTAAAGCCAATAGGTTATTTGCCAAACGTTGCTGCTTAATGTATTTGTACATAAAAAATGCCGTAACGCACAATAATAATGTAGCCGCTATCAAAGCATATATGATAATTTGCTGATTTTTACTTCGCTCGCTCGCCAAGCTTTTGTTCAATGCCCTGTCACTCTCTAAACTTGTGATTCGATTTTGCTGTTCTCTAATATTTCGCCTAAATCTATCGGCTTGAGATAATTCTTGTTCGCGCTTTATGTATAATTCATCAACAACAAGCCTGTATGCATCAAATGCGGCTTTCGCTTTATCAAAATCTCCAGCATCAACATACAAATCAGATAGTTTACGATTGGCATCTTTTTTAACCACCAAATCCTCTTTAGCATCAGCTTCATCCCGACTTTTTTCCAAGTATGGAATAGCTTTGGCATAATCCTGTTGAAGATAATACGCCGTCCCAATTTTATAATTTTGCTTCTGCTTTGTCAGTGCACTTTCATTATCTATAATTGAGTCTTTTTCCGCTTCTTCAACGTCTTGAATAATCTCTTTCCGCAGTTCTATTTCTTCAGAATAATTTTGGTTCGTACTTTGAAAATCGGCTACAGTGACCTTTTCCTCCAACTCACGTTTTTTGTTTTGTTTTGCAGCCAAGTTCAAGGAGTTACCAAAAAATTGTTCAGCATTTGCAGTTCTTCCGCTGGCATTATAAACTTGGGCAATTTTTGAATTAAGATCCACCTCCTTAGGCGCGATAAGATGTTTTTGCGCAACTGCCAATCCCTTTTTATAAGCTTCAATAGCAGCATCAAAATTTTTAATACTAAAATTAGAATCTCCCAAACCTTCATAAAGCATTACCAATTGGTAATTGCTCAATTGGGACTTAGAAATTGCCTTGTAGGTTTCTAAACTTTCCTGATAATTTTTATTGAGTCGGTAAGCCTTCCCTAGTCCTAATTCGGCGATATTGGTCTGCTTATTTTGCAGGCTCAATCGATAATTATTCACCGCAAGGTCATACTGTTTCCAATACACATAAACGTCGGCCAGAAGACTATAGGTCTCAGCATTTTGTGCTTGCGAGTTACTTCGTGATAAGGCTCTTGCTGCAAATGCAATACTCTTTTCAACATCCTTCGTTTTGTAAAACGCCATAGAATCTATTAACGAATTGAAGGACTGTACCTCGCTTTTTTTGTACGCTTTATCTTGAGCCAACTCTTCATCTTCCGAAGGTTCAACCTCCACTGTTATACGTTCATCTGAGGTTATGGTATAGTAAATAGTCTCAAAATCTTTATGCCGAATAATCAATTGGTCGCCTTTTCTGGCTTTTATATTAAACGAGCCGTCAAAATCAGTTCGACTATAGGCGCCACCATTGACTTCAATGTTGACCTTTGAAATAGGTCTGTATGTATCACTTTCGCGCACCGAACCTCTAATTTCAAAAAGCGGCAACTCGTCGCGACTAGCATCTTGCTGGGCTGTCACGTTTCCAAAGAAAAAGAAGGCCAATATAATGGTCAAATATGTAAATGATGTTTTCATATACTTGCTAAAACGGAATAAACATACATACTTTAATCGTATAAATAAAACCCCGAATTCTCGCTTTGAGATTTTTCTTCGGAAAAAATAATACCTCACGAACTCAAACCCTTACCTCACTCAACCGACACCCAATTTTACTCATTCTGGTTTTTACTGAAATTAACTTCCTTTTAATTTTAACAAAAAATCCAATTAAACTATGAAAACATTTATAAAAATAAACATCATTTTGATCGCTTTCACATTGTCATTGCAGGCTCAGCATTTGGGGAACTACGACCAAATATCTCGGCAAAATGTATTACATTCTGGCAATGCTTCACTTTACAACCCAACAGTACAACATCAAATCAATAAAACCCTTACTCCAAGAACAAATGTGTTTATTGATGTAAAGGCACTTCAAAACGTGGAGGCAACAACCTACACTGCCGTTTTTAATCTATCGCAGATTGGAGCAACCGCCGATAGTACAAATTTTCTAATGAATGAGCGTATCTCCAAAGTAAAAGCGCGGCTCAGGGCTATAGGAATTACTGATGATGAGATAGCAATAGATGTTATTTCCTTTGTTCCAAATTACGAGGTAGAAGTGCAAAAGAAACTTTTTAGCAAAACCTATACTGAAGTCCCCAAAGGGTTTGAACTTCAACAGAATCTTCATATTGAATTCACAAAAACCAGTCAGTTCGAGACCATTTTGACCGCTTGCGCCCAAAGTGAAATTTACAATTTGGTCAAAGTAGATTACTTTATTGAGAACATTGCCGAAGTCTATAAAAACCTCCAGACCCAGCTTCTTAGTCTCATTGAAGACAAAAAACAATACTATAACGTATTGGGTTTTGATTTAGCAACCTATGATGTTGCCGTGGCTGATGATCAATACTGCTATTTCCCCAAAGATTTCTACCAAAGCTACCAAGCATTTAACAGCGTTTCCTTTGATGCCATAAAAACTAAAAGAGGCGTAACCTCGGTAAAAAAGCAAACATCGCATTACTACCATCCGCTGTCTTACGAAACTTACGATGTAGTTATTAATCCTAGTATTCTAGAACCAGTTGTTCAAATTGGGATGAATATTCGTTTGCAATATTCACCAAAACCAATAGAATCAAAACCCGAGCCCGTGGTAAAGACAGAAATCAAACATAAATATTATGTGGTATCTCCCAACGGAACTTTAGACATTAAGGAATTACAAACAAATTAGAGGTTACAATCTTATTTATGCTGAAATTCTAAGCGGTTCAATAACTTTATATGAAATAAAACACAATCAAAAAATCCTGAAGATTTTTCAGGATTTTTTTAGTAGGTGTTAGCTCTTGGTCTTCTAAAATTAGAAGACTTCAAGGCTTTAGATTATAGAGCTATCAAAATCATTGAAACACTAGTTTTTGATTATCTCTTTCGTAATACTTCCCTTGTTACTATTGACTTTTAAAATATAAATACCATTACTGTATGATGACATATCCAGTTGAGTTTCTTTATTACTTACTAATTGCGATACAAGCATGCGGCCTTGCATATCATAAACTTCAATTGACATAATTAGAGACGCCGCTTTTATATTTACTAAATCAAATACTGGGTTTGGAAAGACCATTAAACTTTTTCCTAACTGAAAATCATCTTCAGATAAACTATTCTGAAATGTTGTAGATGCAACGTTAGTTTCAATCGGGAAATTATAATCAAAAAAGATATTCGCTTTTTTCGTCACGGTATTTCCAGACACCAAATTTTGATTAGATTTCATTCTAATGAGAATATTACCATGACCTCCTGTAGCGCCTAAATTGATGCCATTAAAAACAAACTTGATTTTGTTGTTTTGCAGTTCTGTTTGCATTTCATGGGACGCATTCAAAACGCGTAATGTATTTATATCAAATTGAGCATCATCTACGTCTAATTCAACAACAACATTTTCCGCTGGTGCCGTTCCTATATTCTCAAAATTTATAATATAATGCAAAAAGTTGCCAATTTCAGCAGTCGGTAGAACATCGCCCTGTAGGCAGGTAATATCATTGGGGTCAAATGAACCAACAACAACTTGATCATAATCAAATGTATTATCATCACTAAATTCATCACCTGATATCGGATTTATAGTAGCTTGAAAAGCTAATACGTCATCAATATTTACTGGCGGAGTTTCAGTAGGTCCATTTACATTGAGCGTTACTTGAACTGATCTGCTTTCAAACGGCAATAAGTTATCATAATTCCAGATTAAACTCCCTGAGTCTTGATTATCGGGTGTTTGGTTTGCTGAAATAAAGTCTAAAACAGTGTCATCATAGGTAAATTCAAAGTCACCTGAAACCGCTTGGTTACCTTTATTATTATATACAATTAGGTATAGGGCATCAAAACCAGGTCTCGCAGGCATAAGTGGGGCAATGGCAATTTCTACATCGTTATGAATACCATCAGCAGTCAAACAAAAATCTTGGGTAGCTACATTATTATTAGAATCTGTAAAAGGGATTGTAGTTGTTAAAGGGGATATATTGAACCATGAAGGCTGCTCTACATTTGGGGTGATACCAAAATCTCCTTCTGAAGTATAGAAGTTATAGTTGCCATCTAAGGTTGTATAGGTTGCTCCTTGGGTTTCACCATCATCAATATCCATTCTAATGTAAGTTTGGGCAATATCTGAAGGATCACAACCATCTTCATTAAGATCAAATAGTACATTACCTGTAATAGTGTTGAAATCTCCACCAGGCGTTATCGTGCAATAAGAGCTGACTGGATAATTGCCCTCTGCAAAAGGTTGAATTTCTACGACTTGACTATCATCAGCGCAAACGTAGGATAAGCTAGGATTATTTCCAACAAACCAATTTTCTAACCAGCTACCTGAATCCATATTACTGCTTTCATCGCTTCCATTCTTTATAAAAACAGTTTCTAATAGATCGTTAGAGGCTATGTATAAAGCGGTGAGATTTGGATTATTATTACAGTCTAAGGTGGTGAGTTGAGTGTTTTGACAAAATAAAGTTTCTAAAGCGGTAAATGCCTCAATACCTGTTAAATCTGAAATGTTAGAATTACTTACATTTAATTCGCTAGTTGCTGATGCCTCGAACGATTGGATATTACCACTACTGTTTGTATCTACACCTTCTGCAATTAAACGTGATAAAAAATTTGGATCTGGTATGTTTATAATATCTTCCTCAACAATTAGTTGAAAACTAGTTGTTTCAAAACAGCCAGTATTAATGCTTGTTACATTCACAAATACATCTTCAGGATTGGTTGTATTATTGTAACTTGTAGCAAAAGCATAAGCATTTGTTTGATTTTGAGCATCTGCCAAGGTGGCGTGATATGTTATAGAAAATTCAGAAGCATCTTGACCATTTAGAATTATTTCTTCATTTACCGTTAAATCAAATTCAGCTAATTCTGTAAATGGATATTGATATATAATGAGGTTAGGAGGTTGAATAATGGCCGGGCTCGATAAAGCCGATATTTCAAAGTTAGTTATTGCAAAATTTGTAGGGTCTGCATTTTCCCAAACGCGTACATAGATGGTTTGAGGGTTCGTTATATTTCCATAACTTATACTATTTGTGATAGCATCAACATCATTCTCAGCACTTGATAAGGTCTCGTAATATGAGATGGTATACATTGATGCATCTAGGTTAATAAGAATTTCAAATGATGTTGATGTCAAATCAAATATTTCAAAACCATCTGAATCTGTATCGCAAATTGATAGATCACTTGGTTGCTCAATATTAAGTTGTGCATAGCTTAAACTTGAAATAACTAATAACAGAATGAGTGTAAGATTTTTCATTTTATTTTATTTTATCTAAATGTAGGAATATCGTTTAATTAATTAAGTTATCAATGAGAATCTAAAAGGTTTGACTTAGAATTCGATTTTTTTTAAATTGTTTTTAAGATTTCTTGTAATCGCTCCTTTTTTCGCTGCGAAATAGGTAGCTGAATTTCACCCTCCATAATTACGTAGCCCCCATCTCCTTTTATATAAGATTTTAAATACTTTAAATTTATAAGGTGAGATTGATGTATACGTTCAAAACCGTGTGGTGTTAGTAATTCCTCATATTCCTTTAAGGTTTTAGAAATCATAACCGTTTTTTGGTTTTTAATATAAAATTTTGTGTAATTGTCTTCACTTTCACATCTTATGATATCACTTATATTAAACAAGTGAATACCATCTGAAGTCGAAAGCGCAATACGTTTAAAATTATCGACATTCTTCCTGATATTTTCTAATAATAAATCTATATGGGCGTAGTCGTTAGATTTATCATGTACATTCTCAATTTTTTCAATAACTTTTTGAAGTTCTTCTGGATCCACAGGTTTTAATAAAAAATCTAATGCACTAAACCTAAAAGCTTTGATGGCATATTCTTCATAAGCTGTTATAAAAACAATATTAGATTTAATGGCTCCACTTTTTTTAGCCAACTTTTCTAAAATATCGAAACCAGTGCCATCGTTAAGTTGAATGTCCAAAAAAACAACCTCAGGTTTTAATCTATCGATAACACTAATTCCTGAAGATACACTATCAGCCTCTCCTATTATTTGAATAGACGGTGCAAAAAGTTCTAAAAGTTTTTTCATCCCTTCCCGAAGGTTCTTATCGTCATCTACTAAAATAGCTGTAATCATCTTTATTTATTTTATAAGCTAACCGGCGTTTTAACTGAAATATATTGCAGTGGTAATTTAAGTTCTACTTTGGTACCATTGACGTTATTCTGATCTCTTAATTCAACAACATTGATGGTTGCATTTTTTGAGGTTGAGGAAGCAATCATCTCCAATCGTTTTTTTATAATTTCTAAAGCCATAGACTTGTGAGCCCTCACTGAATTCTCCTTATTCTTTTTAGATGTATCAATTCCGATACCGTCATCTGTAATGGTACAAACAAGTTGATTGTCAGTAATCGAAAACGTGATTGCAATAGATCCTATCGTTTTCTTCGGAATGACACCATGAATAATAGCATTTTCTACACATGGTTGAATTAGTAAAGGTGGAAGTGATACATCATCGTCAATATCTGAACTTTTATTAATACTAAAACTGAACATATGATTAAAGCGAAGTTGTTCTAATTCCAAATAGTTTTTTAGACTTTCTATCTCTTTGTCAATCGGGATTAAGCTTTCCTTCGAATATTCTAAGGTAAGTCGCATTAATTTTGAGAATTTAGACAAATACTTAATTGCAGATTCGGTTCCGTTTTGTACAATAAAGCTCGATATTGAACCCAAACAATTAAATACAAAATGCGGATTCATTTGCAAGTGTAATGCTTTTTGTTCGTATTCTGCCAGTTCCTTTTCAAGCGTTAGTCGTTTTTTAAGCTCATTTCTATTATTGATTAATAAACCTATACCGAATAAAAGTATTATAGTAAGACTGGCAAAAATCCATTTCATTTTGGTGCTTTTAGCTTCTTCAGCCACTAAAAGCGATTGCTTTTTTGCCTCTTCTTTATGCAATATCTCCTTTTTCTCAAACTCGTAGTTCAGTGTGGCCTTAACAGATTTTCTAATATTTTGCTCATTTACTAAGCTATCTTTTATCACACTATAAGCCTTAAAATGTTCAAATGCCAAATTAGTCTTGCCCTGTTGAACATAAATATCACTCAGTAGCTTTTCCGTTATTGATTGTGTTTCTCGAATATTTATGTCCTTTGCTAAACCCAAAGCTTTTTGAGCATATTGCTTTGCATTTTGCAGATCCTCTTGCTCAAAATAAAATTGACCTAGATACAAGTAGGTATCAGATAATCCAAATTTATCGTCGAAACCTTCAAATGTTGTAATCGCTTTGTTCCAACTACCTATAGCTTTAACATTATTTCCTTGAGATTTATAATACAGACCAATATTATTATACCATTCTCCCAAAGCACGCGGATTAGGATATTTATCTAAATTAAATTTAGCCTCTTGATATAGCTTGAAAGCCTCATCATATTTACCATCTTTTTGGTAAATATTAGCCATATTGGTTAGAGTAATGCCAATATTTGGGTCATCTAGTCTTGATTGTATTTGTCTTGACTTCTCAAAATATTCTAAAGCGTCATCGCTTAAATTTTGTGAACGATAAACAACACCAATGTTATTATATAGCCTAGAACTTTTGACATCATTCTCTAAGGCTTCGTATATTTTTACCGATTTTAAATAAAATAAAAGCGCTCTGGTATAATTACTTTGTTCTGAAAAAACAACCCCCATCATAGCATATAATTGAGCCAAGCTTTCTTTAAACTCTGTTGCCTTCTTGTCTGATTCATTTTCGCTTTCAAAAATAGATTTGGCCACAGAAAATTGTTCTAAAGATTTTGCATAATTGCCGTAAATGATGTTAGCAGTTCCTAAATTTATATAAGCTTTTCCTTCCTCAATTCTATAAGATCCTCTTTTTGCCAACTCAAGAGCCTGATTTCCGTAATCAACCATTTTCTCTGGGTCGGTATACTTATATTGTTCGGAAATGGTATTTAATAATCTTACTTTATCTAATCCGTTATTTACCAAGTTCAGTCGTAAATTGAGACTATCTACCACTTTATTCTGAGAATGACCAGAAAGAACAAAAGATAAAATGAGGATAATGTGCAGTTTTATTTTCATTATGGATTGATAGAGAACTTAAAAGTAAATATTTCTGCTTGTACTTATAATGATGGATTAGAATTTCAAGGCTTCGACTTAGAATTCGAAGAAACAGTAAGAACTATATAGGCTAAAATATCGTCTTTCTGATATTGTAATTATATATTATCACCTTGACTTTTAAAATATTGAATTCATAAAACAACTTGATATTAAAGGGAAAAATTATTGCACTTATATAATTACGGACGAATTTTTATTAGCGAATAATGACGTAAGAAAAACATCCAAGTTTAAGTTGGTATAAAATATTAATACCGTTTAAAAAGCTTGTTGTGTTTACTTACAAACTGAAAGTTAAACGTTAAATGATGAAAATTGACAAATTGAATTTAAGCAAAAAGTTCAATCATAAGTGATAGTTATAGTTTTTTAGTACTGAAACAGTCCAGGCATAGGTAAACGTAAATTTAAAACATACAGATAAAAAAAATCCTGAAGTAAACTTCAGGATTTTTTATTTTTAAAATGCAAAACTATCTTGGTCTTTAGTCTAATTTACGGCCGGACAGTTACACTCAAACTTCTCTCTTCTACAATTAAAGTTATATCCTAAGGTAATTTGATGGAAACCACCGTTGTTAAATACTACTGAATTCGCTTGGTATGAATACGTATAGGCGAACACAAAATTATTATAATCCACACCAAAGAACGGAGTAAAATACTGTAATTTTTGACTGCTCACGCCATCGGTACCATCTTGAAATTCTGCACCATCCAAACTTCTTCTGTAAGATAAGCCTCCCCAAAGCGTTCCAAAATCCATTTCTTTATAAACTTTCATGTTTACATCAAAAGAAGCTTCCTCAGTAGCATCCCGATACATAAACATTACTGAAGGCTCAAAGCTATAATCACTATTAAATTTACTGAAGGTATTTCCAGCAGAAAACAAATACGTTCTTAAATTATCATAGCTTATTCCCTGCTCATTAAAATTAATTCCTTCATTGTTAAGCACGTTCTTAACAGTTGCGTGCGCATAAAAGTTGATTAGATGGTATGAAAATCCAAAATCAACATTAAAATTAGTGGCACTTTGTTCTATACCTTCAATAATGGGATCAAAACCATCTGCAAGAAATTCAGTTTCATCCAACTTGTACTGAATAAAACCAGCACTCAAACCAAATGAAAGCATGTTTAAATCAATCTCATTACGGGAGAACATCAAGTGGTGGGCATAAGTCAAATAAGCACCAGTTTGAGAATGGTAACCATTTTTATCATTATAAACTATCGCTCCAACTGCAGAAGGAGAATCTCCAATTCTACTGTTTACGCTAAGTGTCTGTAAATTTGGTGCTTCATCCTGACCAAACCATTGTGCTCTCGCAGTTAGGCGAACCTTTGCGCAATTCGCAACACCCGCCATTGAAGGATGGAGCAGATAATAATTATCAGTTAAATAATCTGAATAGATTGGTAAACCTTCTTGTGCCGTACCGATTTGGGTAGTTAATGCGGAAATGGCAATTAACAAATACGCTCTTAATTTCATCTTTTATTTTCTGTTATTTTCATGGATTCATAATTACTTTTCTCCAATGGTAACATTGCTGTTAGTTATTAATCGTTTCATTGGGTAATTAATTTTTTAACATGCTCGTTTTCAAGTAATTTTCTATTTATCGAATTGATTACTTAAAGAATTCACAATAATAACGCATTTCATCGACATTTGTTATCGTTTGAGCGTAAAATGCGCCTTGAACTCTTTTCTCACACCCGTGGCCGGCTCGCCGTACTCTACCATGAACCAGTAATCGCTGGTGGGCATCGGGCTGCCGTTGTAGGTGCCGTCCCATCCCCGACCGCCCGGGGCCATCTGCTTGAGCAGCTTGCCGAAGCGGTCGAATATGAACACCGTCGCGCCCGTGCGCAGGTCCATCCCCGCGATGTCCCAGCGGTCGTTGTAGCCGTCCCCGTTGGGCGTGAAGAACGCCGGGTAGTCCAGCACCGTGACCGTGGCGCCCGCCAGGCCGCAGCCGTTCCTGTCCCGCGCCGTGACCTCGTGCCCGCCGAGGGACACCCCGGTGAAGACGGGACTGTCCCGCCAGGGGCCGCCGTCAAGGCTGTACTCGTACACCCCGTCCCCGGTGGCCGTCACCGCTATGGTGTGCACCTCTGCAAAGCCCTCGCTGGTCACGGCCGCGGTGACCGCCGGCGGCCCGCTCTCGATGACCTCGGTCTCACCGTAGGCCGCGCACTCCGTCCCCGCGGAGGTGGACAGGTCCGTCACCGTGACCCCGTAGGTGCCCGCCCCGGTGGGGACGTAGCTCCCGCCGGTGGCACCCGCGATGTCCGTACCGTCCAATGTCCACTGGAAGCCATAGGCGGGAGCGGACAGCCCCGTGTCAAGCACAGGGGCATCGATCGCCTCGGTACCGTTGGTGCCCACGCAGAGCACGTACCTCTCGTCGAGACGGAACAGCGGCAGGGGGTTGACCCGCAGGGTCACCGGTGCCACAGCGTAACAGGTGGAGCCGTCAGTGCCGTCAGTGGCCTCTGTGTCGTTGTCCACCCTGGCCCAGATGACCTGGGGGTTGACCAGGTTCTCGTAGAGGAAGGGAAGCGGGTCGCCGCCTTCCGTGGCGGCCGCCTCGCTCGCGTAATAGCTCACCGCATAGTCCGCAGGGTCCTGGCCGTCCAGTACCTGTGCCTGTACGCTGCCCGGCTCGAGGGCCGCGATATCGCCCACGGGCGTGAGGTCGAACTGCGCGCTGTCGTTGGACGGGTCACCGTCCGCCTCCATCGCGTCGTCGCACACCTCAAGCAGGATGTCCAGGCCGTCGGCATTGGCGCGGGCGGCCTCCTGTACCTCTAGCTCGAAGCTCAGCGTGCTTATAGAGCAGCCGGTCGCATTGTCGGTAACGGCCACGTAGACCACCTGCGGGTTCGACGTGTTGGCGTAAGGGGAGCCCAGCGCGTCCTCCAGCGCGTCGGCGTCGCCCTGGCTATCGTGGTAGGTCACCGTGAACAGCGCCGGGTCCTGGCCGTCCAGGATCTCGGCGTCCCGCTGCGCGAGGTCGAACTGTGCGGCACCGTCGCTGCCAAGCTCACAGATGACCATCCCCTCGACACCGCCCTGGGGCACCGTCGGGAGCGGGTCAACCCGAAGGCCGATCTCCACGATCGCGTAGCAGCCCGTGGCGCCGTTGGCGACCCGAGCGTAGATGACCTGGGGGCTCGATGTGTTCTCGTAGGCCGAAGGGTCGGCCAACGCGGCCTGGCCCTGCTGCGCATCGAAGAGCGTCTCGTGGTAGCTCGCCGTGACGCCCGCCTCGCCGTTGAGCAGCAGGGGCTCGTCAGCGGTCAGGTCGAAGGTCTCCACCAGGTCCCCCGTATCGGTCTCGTCGCAGAGCACCAGCTCCGGCATGTCCTGTGTCGGGGTGGGCCTGGGCAGTACGCGTATGGTAAGGGTCGTGGTGGCCGTGCAGCCGGTGCCCGTATCGGTCACCACCGCCCAGAGCGTCTGGGGGTTCGCAGGGGCGCCCCCAACCGACGTGTTGGTGTAGGCCGTCGGGTCGGCCACCGCACCGGTGCCGAGCTCCGCCTGGGCAAGGGTCTCGTAGTAGGCCACCGCAGAGCTGCCCTCGCCGCCGGTGATCTGCGCGTCGCGATCGGTCAGGTCGAATACCGTGAGCCCGTCCGCCACGTCGTCGTCACACTGCTCGAGCGGCGGAGCGACCACGGCGACCGGGAGCGGGTCGACCACCAGTTCCAGTGCCGTGAGCTTGAAACAGCCCGTCGCGTTGTCCTCAACGCGCACCGTCAGCGTCTGCCCGAAAGGGTCCGTGACGCTATAGGAGAACGGGGACGCGATGGCATCGGAGGGGTCGCCGAGCTCCGCCTCGGTGGCGTCCTCGTAGAAGCGGACCGTGTAGAGCGAGGGGTCGGCCAGCTCCTGGAGTATCTCGGCCAGCCTATCGGTCAGGTCGAACTCCGCTATCCCGTCGGCCTCCGGGCCGTCGCACTCCCTAAGGGGGCTCACGGCGGCCGCGCCGAGCTGGGGCGTCGGGCTCACCGTCAGCTGGAGCTCGGTGAACGACGCGCAGTCGGTCGCTATGGTGCCGCTCTCCACACGGACGTAGACCGTCTGGGAGTCGATGTTGATGTTCACGTAGGGGCTGGAAAGCGGGTTGGAGCCGCTCATCGCGTCAGCGGCCGTCTCGTGGTAGCTCACCTCCAGGGAAGGGTCGCCGCCAGTGACCTCCGCGTCCCTCGACCCCAGGTCGAAGACCCCGTAACCGTCGCTGTCGGGGTCGCAGAACTCTATCGGGGAGGGAGCGTTGGCGACCGGCGCCTGCTCCACCAAAAGGATGAGCCCCGTAGTGGCGTAGCAGCCCGTGGCCGTGTCCTCCACGCGCGCATAGACCTCCTGGCCGTCGGCCTCGTTCTGGTAGGGGACCGGCAGGGGCGAGGCGCCGCTCTCCGCGCCCGACTGGTCGAGGTGGTAGGTCACCGCATAGGTGGGATCGCCACCGGTGATCTCCGCGTCCTTCAGCGATAGGTCGATAAGGGTCGTGCCATCGGGGATGCCGTCGTCGCAGACCTCCAATGGTGTCGGGGCGAAAATTAACGGTAAAGGGTTTACAATAAGCTCGAAATTTCCAACATTGGAACAGCCTGTAATCGTGTTTGTAAGGTTTACATATATAGTTTGTGGATTACTGGAATTATTAAAAGGACTGGATAAAGGGTTATCGCCTGTTACCGCATCATCTGGATTGTTATGATAGGATACAGTAACATTGGGCTGACCGTTTATAATTTCAGTATTTTTCAGAGTAAGGTCAAATCCTTCAATATCAGCATTGGCTTGATTTTCATCACATAATTGAAATACTGAAATACTACCAACTAAAGGTTTTGGATTCACAATAAGAGTCAATTCTGTTGTATCAAAACAGCTAGAGATATCATCTTCAAGTCTTGCATACACTTGCTGTACTCCTGCCATTGTATTTGTATAATTTGTTGGCAAGGGGTCATCACCACTATTTGCGTCGTCTTGAGAAATGTGATAGGTCACCGTCATACCTGTTTGGACGCCAATAATTTCAGCAGTTCTAAGAGAAAGATCAAATAAGGTCAACCCGTCGGCATTGTCATCACAAGCTTCTAATGCAGATGGGGCAATAGCGATAGGGTTTACAATTACGTCTAAAACTAATTCTGTAGTATTGAAACAAATTTCATCGCCATTTCTTGTTACCCTAACGTAAATCGTTTGTGCATCTGGGACTACATTAGTATAAGGCGATGCTAAGGGATTAATATTATTGTCTGCATCATCTTGCGAAAAATGATAGGTAACTGAAACCGTGGAGGCATCGAGAGCACCTATAACTTCGGTATCTGCTTCTGTTAGATTGAACATAGTCAGACCATCGGTATTATCATCGCACTCCAATAATGGCGTTAAATTTGTGTCTATGGAAAGTCCAGTAAATCCAATTTCGAAAGAATTGATTACGAAACATTCTTGAGAGTTGTTTGCTAGCCTAGACCATATTGTCTGGGGGCTTGAAACATTATCATATGGACTTGCCTGCGGACTTAGATTATTCATGGCATCCGTCTCTGTTAAATGATAAGAAATTTGATATAAATCTGCGTCCTGATCGCCTAAGATTATTGCATCATTATTTTCAGTCAAGTTAAATTACCCGCAGTTCCGTTAACGCACTCGTTAAGATCATTTGGTGCGTTATTTTCTTGTGGACTGATTTTAAATTCTACCAATACTCTCATCTGAAAACTCGCAACCCTCGGCAGAAAGCACCTTCAACAGTATAAAGACCAGGTTCAGTAGCTACTAATATGGAGCTGTTTCTCCTATAATTAACTTCTCCATCAAGAAACCAGTATGTGGTTGCTGAAGAAACTCCTGTATCCAATATTTGCTCTGTACCGCCACAACTAGCAGTTCCCGCTGCGATGGTAATGTCATCGCCAAGATTGCCTCCGAGTTAAAACTACCGGCTTCAATAAATACTCCTGAATCCAAAATATTATCTGTAGCATCAGCGATAACTAATTTTATAGTATAGGTCTCACCTGGCATAACTGGCGGATTGTAGCCGTAAATTTCACCGTGTCGACCGTCGTAGCTCATAGGTGGTCCTGATTTTGGAGTATATCCCACCAAATCTACTCTTCATTAATTGCACCACATTATCGTTAGCAGGATGAATATTAGTTACCAGTATGGGTATTGTGGTATCCTGGAATTACCGCTAAATTTGATGTAGTTTCCTGATGAATCAGTTAATAAAAAAGCGAAAGCATCAGAAAAATTACATTCAAAGCTTCCACCATTCATACTCTTCAGAAGCCATCAAAAATTCAAAACGTAATATCATCTAGCCAAAGGGACAAAATCAAATTCAATGATTGAGGCATTATTTGTAGTTCACTACCTACAATTTCGTCTAAATCCGAATCTCCCGGCCAACCTCCACCTCCACTACTCTTGCGACGTCATTAGGTCCTTCGCATCAGTTGGCGCTTGCCTGATGATAACAATACCCCTTCACTAAATGGAAATACACTACCATCACTAGCAAAATATCCTATACCATTTACGTCACCAAAATTAGTACCTGTTGATGAGAGTTATATTACTAATCTCGCGCACAGTCACTATTTATAATACATCCCTCACCAATTCGTCTAGTGTAAACGCATTGTAGTCAACAACAATATTTTCCCCAACCACAAAAACTGATATCGTTGAACTGTATCAGAACAACCCAATGGATTATTGTCTCTTACTATTAAAGTTACAGTAAACTCTCCCTCATTAGGAAATACATGAGACACTTCATTACCATTTGCGGTACGCTACCATCACCAAAATTCCATGTGTAAGTGGCACCAGTGCCATCTCTTAGAAGTTGGCATTGCCAACAAAGTCTATCGTATCACCTGCATGTTATTTGTACAATCCTGCACATTGGCCTCTGGTACGGTACTTTCAACAAAAGGTGTCATGTCCTGACAAGGAACTGCGCAAATAATATCTGCTTCAAAACCAGTGGTATTACCAGTCCCATTTGTTATAAATTGAATTGTAATACAGCCACTTATATTTGTATCTGAGGCAATAACCTGCCCTGGATTGTTGCCTCCACTATAGGTACCAATCAATGGTGCTGAAGTATCATCTCCATCATAAATCGTCATGACATCACTATTGAGTTGAGTACTGAATGCCGTAAATTCTAAAATGATAAATTCATCAGCATTTTGTGCGCAGATGGTGGTTACCAAATTTTCGTTATCTCCATAAGTTCCGGTAGCACCTCCAGAATCATAAAATTTATCTGGTGCACATCTTTCGAATGTACCGTTTTGCATGGATAAATCTTGACACCAAGATTGAAGTTGAAAAAAAGAGAAGAAAAGAAAGAAGAAATATTTCATATTTTTAGAGGGCTTAGGGAGCAAAAATATTTCAAAGTAATGACGTCATTAAACTTGAAACAAAATTATGATAAATGAAAATTACGTTAGCTTTTTCATTTTTCAATGAAAAACCGAAAATTAAGAAAAATTCATTAATCTTAAGGTTTAGAAATCCTAAAAATAGGGGTTTAACACTAATTGTTACATTATTATCTGTTTAAGTCGAAAATAATGGTTATACCGCAACTTTCAATTTGTTAATAGTATGTTAGTTTAATCAAAAAGCGGTCTCAATGCGATCTGTTCACTATTTTTGTAACAAATAATAACAATAGAGTTATGCACACTATCACTACAAAGGAAACTAGTAATCCAACGATATTGAAATTTGAATCCACTCAATTTCTTACGCAGAATGAAAGTTTTGAATTCGATAATATTGATGAAGCAAAGAAATCGCCATTAGCTCAGCAGTTGTTTTACCTGCCTTTTGTAAAAAAGGTTTATATCTCAGGTAATTTTGTGGCCATCGAGCGGTTTGAGATTGTAGATTGGAGAGATGTGCAGGAAGAAGTTGCAGAGCAAATTCAAACTTATCTCAATACTCATGGTGCTGCCGTAGAAGATGAAAATAAAACGAATGTTACGAAAAAAGTTCCAGTAACAGTTTACGCTGAAAGCACACCAAACCCTGCGGTATTAAAATTTGTAGCCAATAAGAAATTAGTGGTTTCATCCCACGAATTTACCTCTATTGATGACGCTACTTATTCGCCAATGGCAACAGAACTTTTTCATCTTCCATTTGTAAAAGGTGTTTTTATAGATGAAAATTATGTGTCTGTTACTAAATTTGATGTTGCAGAATGGAGCGAGATCACGCTTGAACTTCGAGAATTCATTAGAACTTTTCTTGAAGACGGAAAAACTGTTATCAATGAAAATGCAGTTGAAGTAAAAGCTAAAACCAGTGTTGCACTAGATAAGAATTACGAGGAATTGGATGACATTTCCAAGGAAATTATAAACATACTTGAAGAGTACGTCAAACCAGCTGTTGCAAGTGATGGTGGTAATATTGAGTTTCAATCTTACGACGCCGAAACCAAAAAAGTCAGTGTAGTTTTACAAGGAGCCTGCAGTGGATGCCCATCATCAACCTTTACCCTAAAAAGTGGAATTGAAAATATGCTGAAGGAAATGATGAAGGGACGGGTAGAGACAGTTGAGGCTATTAATGGGTGATTAAAATTCTGTTGAATTAATTTAAAAATAAATGGCATTGAATTTGATGCAATTAAATTAAACTTTATAAAATGAAATATTCTATTTTAAAAACAATTTTAATACTGTTCGTGGTTTTTAATGTTCAAAGCCAAGAATCAATTAACTCTCAAACCTTAATAAGTAGACCTGTTGGAAGTTTTTATGCTTTTGAACTAAGTGATAAAAATATAAAAGGATCGCCTTATTTAGAAAATGGTTTTTCTCCTGCAAAAATCAAGACTGATAAAGAAACTATCTATAAGGTAAGATATAACATGGTATCCGACGAGATTGAAGTTGAATCTGAAGATAAAGCTATTATGGCTATCAGTAAAAACATAAAAGGGCTAAGTGTAACCTTTTTATCAAATAATAAAACCTTTCAGCCAAGAAGTTATATCGATGAAACGGGAAAAGCTAATAAAGGTTATTTTGTGGTTTTAAGTAATATAAACGGTAAGCATCCACTTCTTTTAAAAGAATCAAAAAAATACATTGAAGGTAGAGCGGCGAAGTCAAATTACGAGCAAGCGAAACCCGCCGAATATAAAAGAATGGATGACGCCTACTTTATAGTCGTCAAAAATGAGACCGCCGTTGAGATTCCAAGAAACAAAAAAGATTTTGCAAAATTATTTCCAGAGAATGAGGAAGCCATTCTTGATTATATCAAAGAAGAGCGTTTAAAAACCAACAATGAAAGTGATTTAATTAAATTGTCTCTGTTTATTAATACACTTTAAATCACATATTGCGATAGTTTATAAGTTCCCGATTGTTTCAATAAATCTGAAACAATCGGGAATTTTTATTTTATTTTTGTTTTTAAATTTAAAGAACGAATTATGGAAACACAAGAATGGATTGATAAGGGATTTGACCTCATTGTTGAATTTGGACCAAAACTTATTGCCGCAATTCTTATCTGGATTATCGGCTCGTGGATAACTAAGATCCTGATGAAAGGGATTAGAAAAACCATGGAAAAACGTGATTATGAAATAAGCCTTCGGAAATTTCTGCTCAATCTCATAAAATGGACTTTTAAAATCATCCTTATAATTGTAGTGCTCGGTACAGTCGGGATTGAGACCACCTCTTTTGCCGCGGTTATCGCAGCAGCTGGTTTGGCAATAGGTTTGGCCCTACAAGGTTCTTTAGCGAATTTTGCCGGTGGTGTCCTGATTCTTATCATTAAACCATTTAAAATTGGTGATTTTATAAGTGGTCAAGGTATTGACGGAACAGTAAAGGAAATTTCAATATTTAATACTACGCTAAATACGTTTAACAATCAGCTAGCTATTATTCCAAACGGAAAACTCTCAAACGATAATATCATCAATTATTCGGCAGAACCAATTCGAAGAGAGGGAATGACATTTGGAATCAGCTATGGTAGTGACGTCAAAAAGGCGCAACAAATTCTCTTGGATTTAGTCAACGAGCAGCCTCAAGTGCTTCAAGACGAAGGCAAGCAACCTATGTGTCCTGTTGCAGAGCTTGCTGATAGTTCGGTAAACTTTTCATTGCGGTATTGGACTAAAAATGAAGATTTTTTCAATGTAAGGTTTTTGGTTCTCCAAGAAGGTAAAAAAAGACTGGAAGCTGCCGGAATTGAAATCCCATTTCCGCAACGTGATGTACATCTCTATAAGCAAGATTAGATTTTAAGATTTTCTTTTGATTAAAAAATCCTTTAAATAAAAAGGCTCAAAATAAGCGACATTTTCGATGTCGCTTATTTTGTATTTAATAAACGCTAAAGCACCCATTTGATGTGCTGAGGGCAATTTACCTTCGATAAATACAGCGTTGATATGGTTGATAAGAGTTTTTGTTTTTTCAACTCCATTTCCTATAAAATAAACGGTGTTTTCTTTAAGTATCTCGTGAAAGGAGAATTCATCAAGTATTTGTGCTTCGGTTTTTCGAAGTAAATTATGATTGGCGTCAAAAATCGCAGAATAGACTTCCATTCGTCTAGCATCCAACATGGGGACAATACTACCACTTTTAATCTCTACTTGCCTTGCGAGCGACTCTAAGGTGGAAATAGAAATTAAAGGAATATCTAAAGCGTAGCACAAACCTTTTGCCGCAGAAACCCCAATACGAAGTCCCGTATAAGAGCCAGGACCCTTGCTTATTGCAATGGCATCTAGTTTTGATTTATCTAATTTTGCCTCTTTTAATACTTCGGAAATGAAAACATGCAATGATTCTGCATGGCTATAGTTGGCACTGTTATCTTCCTTTAAAACTAATGTTTCTCCTTTATAAGAAATAGAGACCGAACAATTTGTTGTTGATGTTTCAAGGCATAGAATGTAAGCCATAAATTACCTTTTATTTATAGGATTCAATAATCTTAGAAATTACCGAAGATGTGAGTTGCTCGTTTCTTAGTGTTGGAAAACCTTCCCAGCGTACGTAACCAGCAGGATCAATCAACACCGCGTGGGGTATGCCCTGAATTTCAAATTTTGAATTTAATTCTCCTGCAGAATCTAAGGCACTGTAATATTTCATCACAGGTTTTTTCATCTGTTTAACCTTAGCTTCCGATTCTTTAGTAACACCAATAACGACCAAATCTTCTTTGAACTTTTCGCTAAACTTGTTCATATCAGGAATACCTTTTTTACATGGCCCACACCATGTTGCCCAAAAATCCAGTAGAATAAATTTACCTTCCGTATTTGGTTTTTCGGTAAGCCAGGTTTGCAGATTTAAGTCTGGTGCTTTCTTATTGATAAAAGATTTGGCCCAAAGCTGTTTATCTTGGGCAAATCCTTCCGAAGCACATATGAACAATAGTATAGTAAATATTATAAAGGAAAGTTTAGCTTTCATCGGTTAAGGGAAACATTATCTTCAGATTGAACTTCAATCTCATCACCTGCATCAAGCTCTTTGGAAACCACGTTGTATGGACCTGTAATAATTTGGTCACCTTCACTAAGACCAGAAACAATCTCGATATTGGTATCATCCTGAATGCCCGTTTTTACAACTCGTAATTTTGCGATGCCCTGATTATTAACGAAAACACATTCAAAACGCTCTTCGCTCTCTTGGGTTATTGCTCCAGAAGCCGGCTTACTGAAATCCTTTTTTGCAGAAGAGGTGTCGGTTTTAATAACTATGGCGCTGATTGGCACACCGATAGAATTATTTCTAGTTTCGGTAATAATATCAACCGTTGCTGTCATACCTGGACGAAATGGAGAATAGCTCTCGGGCTTACCTTCCATTAGGTCCTTATATGAAGATTCTAAAATCCTGACCTTTACCTTAAAATTGGTGACTTGATCTGCCGTCAATTCTGTACCTGCCGAATTCGCGATTTCTGTGACAATCCCTTTAAATTCCTTTTTTAAATACGCATCAACTTCCACAATGGTAGAGTCACCAATTTGGACCTTTACAATATCTGTTTCATTAACATCTACCTCAACCTCCATATTTTTAAGATTGGCTACTCTCATAATTTCAGTACCCGCCATCTGTTGGGTGCCAACTACTCGCTCACCTAACTCGACGTTCATTAAGGAGACTGTTCCGCTCATTGGTGCGTAAATTGTGGTTCTTCCTAAATTGTCCTGAGCTTCATTAACAGTAGCCGCTGCACTTTGTACGCTATAATACGCAGAGTTCTTAGCAGCTTCGGCGGTTTCGTAAGCTCCAATGGATTGATCCCAAGTGGCTTTTGAAATTACACCTTTTTCAAATAACAACTTGTTTCTATCATAATCTGCCTTAGCTTGTTTTAAAGTTGCTTCGGCTTGGGCTAGACCCGCTTTGACATTCTGGTAAGAAGCCTGAGATCGACTTACGGCAGATTGCACCAAATCAGGATTTATCTTTACCAACAGTTCATCTTTATTGACCTGTTGCCCTTCCTTAAAAGGCAAATCTATAATCTCGCCAGAAACCTCACTTGAAATTTTGACCTCAACTTCTGGTTGAATCTTACCTGTTGCAGAAACAGTTTCGGTAATGTCAATAAGAGACACTTTTTTGACTTCAACCTGTTTGAAATTTCCTTTTCTTCCAAACACGCCTTCTTTTGAAGCAACAACCAATAAAATAAGTATCACGACAATACTGGCTATAATGATTATGGTCTTCTTACTCATTTTGTAATTATTTAAACTAAAATTTTAATTCTGTTGCGGGTATGCCGAAATATAACTCTAAGACTTTTAATTTAAATATATAATCATACTTGGCATTGTTCAAGTCTATTTTTGAATTGTCATAGCGCAATTTGGACTGACTGAAATCAAAGGCATTTGTTAATCCTACGTCATAACGTTCTTTAGCATATTCATAAGCCAATTCTTGTGATTCTACTGCCGACTTTGCTGCTTCATAGGACTTTAAAGAACCTTTTGCATCAACATAAGCCTGATAAACATTAGACTCTAAATCAAGTTCTGCCTGTTCTAATTGAAACTCTGCACGCCGCAAATTTACTTGGCTTCTTTTAACATTAGCTCGAGTTGAAAACCCATTGAATATTGGGATATTTAAACTTAGCCCATAAGCAATACCATCATTTTGGTACAGCTGATCAATAAATGGATCGGCGCCTGTTATTACCGTTGTTGTATTTGGAAACTCACCAATAACAGATTGACCAGTTTCTTGAACAATTCCTATTTCTTGTGTGACTGTAGGATTATCGGGATCTGCCACTTGCGCGAAGGATGTGGCATCCGTATAACGAGTATCATATCCAAAAAATGCTGAAAGTGTTGGTAAATATGCGCCCCTTGAAAATTGCACATCCTTTTTTGCAAGCTCAACATCTTGTTCGGCAATCTTAATTTCTGAACGATTATTTCTTGCAGAAGACATAATTTCTGAAATACTCTTATCTGAAATACCTTCATCAACAATATTATAACCAGCCTCCTGAATATCAAAATTCTCGTAATCGTCAATCAGCAATAATTGAGCTAGACTGATCAGGGAAATCTGAATTTGATTTTCGGCATTGACAATGCTTTGTTGTTCTGTAGCGTTTATAGCCTCAATTTCAAGAAGGTCTCCCCTTGGTAAAGACCCGGCATCCACCAGTTGCTGCGTTCTTTCGATTTGCTCGGTAGTTACTGAATTCTGTGATTTTAAAACCTCTAGATTGGCTTTGTTTAAAATGACCTGAAGATAATTGTTGGCAACAAATAGAGAAATATCATCCTTCATTTTAGACAATCTATACTGACTCGCCAACTTAGAGATTTTTGCACGTTGAATCTCCCTTAAATTTCGTAAACCATCAAATAAGGTGTAGCCTACATTTATTCTTCCGGTAACCGACAAAAATGTGGTGGTCTGTGCGTTATTGGTCACTGGGTTAAAGTTCAAACCCGTACTTTCTGAAGCACTACTACTCAAATTTAAACTAGGAAGAAAATTACCTAATGCAGTCAATCTTTCAATATCTGTAATTTCAAGGTCTAATTCACTTTGTTTTACTGATATATTATTTTCTAGTGCATATTGCACACATTCTATAAGCGTCCACTTTTTATTTTGGGACTGAACGCCAATTGCAAATAAAACTAAAATTATACTTACTACTTTTTTCATAATTAATCAATATGTCTTTTTAGTCATAAAAACGTTACACTATTGCATGTAATTTACTGTTGGGCATACTTAGGAATGCCCTGCACTTGGTTCCAAACCTTTATTTTATCTTCTTTAGAAAGTCCGCTTTTGACCTCAACAAAAATACCGTCGCTTATCCCTAAGTCTACCTCTCTCCTTTCAAATTCTTGATCACCGATGACGACCTCTACAAAAGGTTCCTTAGTTTCTTTATCATATTGTACCAAAGCCTCTTTTATGGCCAGTACGTTTTCTGCTTTTTCTAAAATGATAGATGCATTTGCACTAAGACCTGCTCTTATAAATGTAGAATCAATAGATTTTAAAGACCCCTTAATTGCGAATTGTACCGCACCGTTTTCGGCAACACCCTGCGGAGCAATGTAATCTAAAATTGCATCAAATTTTTGATTCTCTATGGCTCCTACGGTAATTTCCAAGGGAAGACCCTCTTTTATTTTACCCACTTCGCTTTCATCTACCTTACCTTCAAAAATCATTTTTTGAACATCTGCCAAAGAGGCTATGGATGTGCCTTCGTTAAAATTATTGGCTTCGATAACTTGATTTCCTGCTTTAACGGGCACATCTAATACCATCCCAGAAACAGTTGCTCTTACTTGCGTTTGTGCACTTTTTCCCAAACCGCTAGTAGTCCCTGTCTTTACAATGTCATAATTCTGTGAGGCGGAATTCAAATTGATTTTAGCCTGCTCTACAGCCTGCTTTGTTTGAAGGTAGGTGTTATTGATGGACTCAAAATCATTAGCAGAGATTACACCTTTCTCAAACAGTGCTTTTTGACGGTCAAAGTTAGATTGCTGGGTCTGCAAATTAATCTTTGCGGTTTGTAACGCGGTTTGATTGCTTGCTATACTATTTTTTGCACTAGTTAAAGAAGACACATTTGGTATTACCCTAATCTGTGCGATGAGATCACCTGATTTTACATATTCTCCGGCCTCAATGAATACCTCTTCAATTACTCCCGAAATATTCGGTTTTATTAAAATTTCCTCTTTGGGCACAATACTTCCTGTTGCCACGGTCTTAACTACAATGGTTTGTTCCGAAGGACTTTCTGAAGTATAGTTTACTGGGTCTTCCTGATTTTTCTGCCACAGATAGAATAATGCAGCTCCAAATACTACTACTATTAATACAAGTAATACGACGGTTTTAGTTCTTTTCATTTTTTAATTGGTAATTATTTATGATTGATGATTTTATTTAATCGGTTCTGAGGGCATCCACAGGTTTCATTTTTGTTGCCCTGCTGGCGGGTATCAATCCTGCTACCAATCCTGAAATTATGAGCATAAGCAATGCTGAAAATACAACTTGCATACTCACGCTAGGGTTGGCAAAATTATCAACTGGACCAGAATTGTCTAATATAGTATTCATGATATAAATGACCAAGGCTGAAAACGAAACACCAACCATCCCAGAAAGTATGGTCAATATTAGACTTTCTTGTAAGATTTGTCCTTTTATCATCCATGGGGTTGCACCTAATGCTCTGCGAACTCCAATTTCTTTTGTACGCTCTTTTACTACAATAAGCATGATATTATTGATACCTATAATACCAGATGCTAATACCAAAAACCCAACAAAATATCCTACAAAGGAAAGAATAGAAAACAAGCCATTAACACGCCCAAACTGTTCTGCCAAATCAAAATGTCCAATGGCACTGTCATCAGCTGGATTAATGGTATGACGTGATTTCATTAAATCAAAAACTTGTTGCTTCAATGAGGTAATTGGTACACCATCAACAGCAGTAATGGCCATCCAACCCACGTTTTCGCCTCTATTAAAGGCATTTCCAAAAGTGGTGAACGGAATATAGATAGTACTAGCATCCTGTTCTTCATCACCTTGGCTATTACTCATTTTAAAAGTACCGACCACTAAAAAATTCACGCCGTTTATTTTTACATAAGAGCCTAAAACGTCTTCGCCTTTATCATAAAGACCTTGAACTACACCCGTGCCGATAACACAAATTTTTCGCTTAGCATCAATGTCTGAATAGCTCAAAAACCGCCCTTGCAAAATATCCATTGGTTGTTGTTTGATATATTCGGGATAGTCTCCCATAATTTCAAAAGCACCAGTCTTAGTTCCTCTAGTTACATTATTAGCACCATTATACCCGCCCAACGAGTTTCTTGGGGAGACGTATTTTAGATTTGGTATTTGCGTCTTGATAGCTGCGACATCATCAATTTTATAACTGAAATTGCGTCCTTTTGGTAAACCCTTATAAGGCATAGAAGTCCCTTGGGTCCACATAAACATGGAATTAGTGGCAAATCCGGAAAAATCTGAAGTCACGCCATTTTGAAGTCCGTTGGTCAAAGCCAAAAGTAGCACCAAAATGGTAATACCCCAGAATACACCAAATGCGGTCAAAAAAGTTCTGAACTTATTGGCATTAAGCGCTTCTATTATCTCGTCCCAACGGTCTTTACTAAACATATTATTCGTCTCTTAATGCGTCAATAGGCTTTATTTTTGCTGCCCGATATGCCGGTACAAATCCAGCACCCGCTCCTGCGATTACCAATAGAAAAACCGTGGTTATAGCAATATTAAAATCTACTTGAGGGTATTTTATAAAGTCGCTATCAATTTGTGGACCAACCAGCTCCAATAGCCCCAAACCAAAAATAAGCCCGAATAGACCAGCGAACATTGTTACAAAAATCGCTTCCTGTAAAATCATACCAACGATGGACATTGGCATTGCTCCCAACGCTTTTCTAATGCCGATTTCCTTGGTACGTTCCTTTACAATGATGAGCATGATATTACCAACACCCACAATTCCAGCGATAATAGTACCAATACCCACAAACCAAAAAACAGCCTGTATGGTTGCAATTAGTGAATATATTTTTTTCGCTTCTTCCAATGTATTGTTTACTCTAACGGCACTTACGTCATCTGGGGCAACGATATGTATTTCCTTTAACTGTTTTTCAATACCTTCTGATATAGCGTTTGAGGTTGCCACGGCTTCATCAAAATTCTCTGCCATCTTTACAGTAAATGACATATTCCTTATGCCTTCGCCAGCATTAAAAACCATTTGCGCAGTGGACAATGGAATATAAACTTGACTTTCCTCACGTTCGCCACCTGGATCAAAAAACACACCGATAACCTTAAAGCTGACTCCATAAACTTGAATGTTCTCGTTAATTGGATCCTCACCCTTAAACAAATCCTGTTTTATTTTATTACCAATTACGGCTACTTTTTTTCTACTATTTATATCAGACTGGCTTATAAACCGACCTGAACCCATATCGGCATTTTCAATAAATTGGTTGTCTGGCATCGTACCACGAATGCGATAATTTCCAGTTTCGTTTTTGTAGTTTATAGTGCCTCCCCAAATCATGTAATCTTTAGACCTGTATTCTAAATAGTCATCGTATTCTTGCTCCACGGCATCAAAGCTTGAATTTGTCAACTGAATGTACCTGCCTGGATTTAAACCTTTATACCCTTTTGTAGTTCTACCCGTCCAAACCGAAACCTCGTTAGTGGCATCTTGTTCAAATTGAGATTTTACGCCATTTTCAATTCCTTTACTAAATCCAAGCAAAATAACTAAAATGAAAATACCCGATGCCACAGAAAGACCTGTTAAAAAGGTGCGTAACTTATTTTTGCTTAAGTTTTCAAAAATTTCTTGCCAACGCTCTAAATCAAACATGGGCTGAGGCTCTAACTTGTTCTACAAAACTATCGTCTATTATTACGCCGTCTTTCAAATTAACAATACGCTTGGTCATTTGAGCAATATCATGCTCGTGGGTAACTACCAAAATGGTTTTACCCTCATCGTTGATACCCTGAATTAAATCCATGACCTCGTATGATGTTTTTGTATCCAAAGCTCCGGTTGGCTCATCTGCTAAAAGTACTTTTGGATCACTCGCCAAAGCTCTTGCAATAGCGACACGTTGTTTTTGACCACCTGATAATTCACTCGGTAAATGATGCGACCATTTTGCCAAACCTACCTTATCAAGATAATGCATAGATCGCTCATTGCGCTCATTTCTCTTAACACCCTTATAGTATAAAGGCATGGAAACATTATCTAAAGCACTTTTATAGTTGATAAGATTAAAGGATTGAAAAATAAACCCCAAAAATTCATTTCTATACTTAGCGGCAATTTTTTCGTTAAGATTTCTTATTGGTACGTTATCTAGAGTGTAACTGCCCTCATCGGCCTCATCCAACATGCCCAAGATGTTAAGAAGTGTGGATTTACCTGAGCCCGAAGACCCCATTATGGAAACGAGTTCCCCTTCTTGAACATCAAAATTAATCCCCTTAAGCACGTGAAGAGAATTATTACCCATGTGATAGGATTTATGTAAGTCTTTGATTTTAATCATGAAAAAAGTAAAGAATTCTTACAATATTACATAAATGGCAAAGCTTACCTTATTAAGTATTTGTTAAGAATTGATTTTTTGATTGATATTTAGAAGACGACTAAATAGAAGAAATGTTACACTTAAACTGAAGTTTTTTCAGATTTTTTATTTCGGAAGAATTGCAAATAGATTATTAAGCCGATTCCACCAATCAAAATATAGGGAATGGCCATAAGATACATAATCCCATCATTTACCCCTGCAGCTGTGGTTTGACCCTCTTCACTTTCAAGGACAGCACGGCACATGGCACATTGGGCTGAAATTTCATTAGCTAGAAACCCAAAAACAACTAAGAAAAGTATTTTTTTTTTCATAACACGAAAAATAAACTCTACTTGAGAATTATATATTGCAAATTTAAAGATATACAGCTGAAGCATCAACTAAAACTCATATTTAACTTCTAAAGACCCCACAATAGAGATATTGAAACTTATCAATAAAGCGCTTAATTTTTGGTTTTGAGTTAAATTTAAAGGGGGATAAAAGTACTGCATCCCCTTTATACACTATCTTTATAGGGTATAACATAAATAAAATTAAATGAAAAATATTGAAAATTTATTCGACTATACTATTGGTCAATTTGAGACTATTGACCACTTACTAACCATGGGTGTTGGTGCGCATTTAGCGGCCTTAGTATTTTTTATATTATTATCCCAGCTCGTTGCTCCGAGATATCGGGCGGCAACTGCACTTTCCTGTATTGTGATGGTTTCGGCGGGACTTATTTTAGTAAGTCAGGCATCTATGTGGACGGATGCTTTTGCACTAGAAGGCAATGTTTACAAATTACAGGATATAACATTTAACAATGGATATCGCTACGTAAATTGGATGGTGACCATCCCTTGTTTGTTGACCCAGTTATTGATTATTCTTAACCTTAACAAAACACAAATTGTGAAACAGGCTACACTTCTAGTAGTTATGGCCTGGGGAATGATTATAACCGGTTATGTTGGGCAACTTTACGAAGTCGGAGATATGTCAAACCTTTATTTATGGGGAGCCATAAGCACCGTTTTTTTCGTAATCATGAACTTTATTGTTGGTAAAAACATCGCAGCGCAAAAAAGCACTATGCTCGGCGGAACAAAAAGTACAATCATCAAAGTATTTGGACTGATGATGTTTGCTTGGACACTTTACCCTATTGCCTATTTAGTACCTGCATTTATGAATAGTGCCGACGGTGTTGTTGTAAGACAATTGTTATTTACAGTTGCCGATATTTCTTCTAAGGTTATTTATGGTATAATGATTACCTACATTGCTATAAAACAATCTGCTGCTATAGGCTACGAACCTGCAATGAAAGCCTTGGGTTTACCAATAGTTGAAAATAAAAACAGGTAGAATGCTAGTTTATTTAAAACGCATTCTTGAAAGTATAGCGCTAGTACCTACAATACTGGCGCTTTCTTTTATGGGTCTTGCTATATGCCTTTTAACTATTGAAATTGATTATGAAACGTACTCTATCTTTAATAATTTGATTATTGAAGACGCCAAGGACGTCCAATTTATTCTCTCATTTATCATTGCTGGCATTTTTACCCTCACCATATTTAGTTACACAATGGTGATGAACGTTTTAAATAGAAATATCAATAACTATTCTCCAAGACTGATACCTCTTTTACTTTCAGAAAAACACCACCAGCTAATCTTGGGCTTTACCTCTGGCACTATAATTTATGCCATGATTCTATCTATTGCAATTTCGAGTTCTGGTACAAGTTACTTTCCTAGCATTGGTGCTTCGCTAGGAGTCTTCTTTTCAATAATCTGTATTTTGTTATTTATCTATTTTATACATAGTGTATCACAGAGCATACACATCAACTATATACTACATGAGGTTTTTGATAGGACGGAACAGAATATGTTGGAACAGGACTCCTATCACGGCAATAAAAATTCAGACGACCTCGAATTAGATACATACATACAAAATTATAAAACCGAAAAAGCAGGTTATTTAAGCCAGCCGAATTACGCAAGGCTTTTGAAAATAACTAAAAAACAAAATCTTTCAATTTTTATAACTGCCAAACCTGGCAATTTTTTATTTAAGGGTGACCCAATATTCAGGGCGAAAACAGCAATTAAATCATCAGAGTTAGACAAGCTACGTGATTGTTTTGTCATTGATAAGGAAGTACCGCTCGATGTACCAGAAACTGGGTTCAAGCATTTAGTGGAAGTTGCGGTAAAAGCATCATCTCCTGCTATCAACGACCCCGGAACCTCAGAAACCGCTATAAATTATTTGACACAAGCGTTCTTATTTAGGCAACAATATTCCTATCATAAACATGAAAAGGTAAGGCTTTCTGAAAATCTATCTAGGAGTATTATATCAAACAAAAAGTTACTGGATGCCTGTTTTGATGAAATGGAAGTATATATGAAAAACGACCCGTATCTTCAAACAAAACTAAGAGAAGCAAAGAGCAGGATTTTAAATAATGATTAAAACAGAAGGCAAGACGCAAACGCCAAAAAAATTAATAGTAAGGCGAAATCATCACGTAGACCACCACACCAGAAACCGCTACGTACAGCCAAATTGGGAATGTGATACGGGCAATTTTTTTATGCCGCTCAAAATTATTAGTAATGGCACGAACGTAGGTGATTAAAACAAACGGTATTACTATAATTGATAATAGAATATGACTTATCAGAACAAAAAAGTAAATGTATTTCACTAAACCCTCACCTCCAAATTCAGTGGATTCGCTGGTCATGTGATATGCGATGTACATTAAGAGAAATGCTACCGAAAGACTAATGGCAGTCTTCATTAAGTTTTCGTGCAATTTGCGTTTGTTGTTCTTAATCGCCAAAAGCGCAGCCATTAACACAACAGCCGTTAGAGCATTGACACTTGCATAAATTGTAGGTAAAATGGTCAACGGTTCTACATTAGGTATCTTTACGGTAAATAAAACCGCAACAACTATCGGTATAACTACAGATAGGAGAACAATCCATTTATTGTATTTTTTTTCCTCGGAAACGTTTTCTACTGTATTCATTATTCTTTTAATAATTTTGCGATGTCTTTTTTCAACATACTTATTTCTTCCATTTCTCCATCTTCGTCTGAGCCTTCCTCTTCGCTAACAATACCTTTATAGAATATCTTGGGATTACCAAAATCATCTTTTCTAGAACGCATAAATCCGTTTTTATCAATGAGGGCAAAATTACCAGAATGCTCAAAACCATCTTGAACCTCAGGATTTTCACCAGCAAATATTGTAAAACCAACATTTGCCAGTGCATAAATTTCTTCTTGTTCTCCCGTCATCAAATGCCAATTTGGATTGGTAATACCGTAATTTTCGGCGTATTTTTTTAAAACTTCAGGGGTGTCATATTCAGGATTTATTGTAAATGAGGCCACGCCAAAATCATCAAATTCGCTAAAGGTATTTTGAATCTGAACCAAATTACGATTCATTCTTGGACATATTGAGCCACAAGTGGTAAAGAAAAATTCGGCCACATAGACTTTACCTTCGTAGTCTTGATTGGTTATGGTATCTCCATTTTGGTCTATAAACTCGAAAGGAGGAACTTTTTTGGCTTTGCCGTTAATCTCCAAAAAGAGCAGGTCGGATAAATTATCTTTACTGTTAATTCCTACATTTCTGCTTCTACTTTCATCTCTAGAAACATCTCCACCCTTTATTCTATCAATAATTTTTGGTATAAAAATAATCCCAAATATCAATAGAACTGCCGCAATGCCAACGTAAGAATAATTTGTTTTTTTTGGTTCCATACAATTTTTAGTTACTGGAGTTTATAGTATTCAATTCTTCGGCACGGCGAGATGATGAATCAAAATCGCCTTTTCGCTTTTGGCGATATTCAGTAAAAAGAATGCGAAGGTCATCGCTCATTTTGTTCTTTATTTCTGCCACCTCTATACAATCGTAAGAATATAGCGGATAGGCTTTTGATTTATTTTCAATTTCGGTTTCGTTTCTATCGTCCAATCTTCCGCGTTGTTTGAGGTCTTTGTCAACAATAAATATATGATCGGTAGAAAAATCAGCGTCTAGAGGTTCTTCAGTTTTTAAACTATTGAAAAGGGTTTTAATATCAGCTGGTTCACCATAAACGTAATGCCAAAATCGCATATCGTCGTAGTTATTGATTTCTTTTTGAAGGTCTTTAGCTTTGGATTCACTACCCGTGGGCAAAACGATTACCATTTGAAACTTTTTGAAACCTTTAAATTTATCGTAAACCAATTCCTTTAAATTTGATGCCGCTATGTTGTGCTTTAGTGGATCGTTTCCAAGGAATCCGATGATTGTGATATGGTCTTGTAGCTCAACTTGGGTATCGTCTCCCGTAAGTCCTTCCGAAAATTCCGAAGAAAAAAACTGAAGGTCTGACACTGTTTCATCTACAACCTGCAAAGGGATATAATTATGGGTCGAAGGATATAAAAACAGGAGAAACACGACTGGAAGAAAGAACAGAATCACTAAAACCGCAACTGTTTTTTTTGGCATTTTACCCATATTCTAACTCCTTTTATTGGTTATGCAAAAATAAAAAAGACGGTTTAGAAAAACCGCCTTTTAGTATTTTTTATATCAATATTAGCATCTCTAAATGCTTTAAAAATCATTTCGCTTTATATACCCTTCTGAATAGATGCTTTCAATATAGCCACCCTCTTGTAGTAAGATAAATACCAAATAGCAAATTAAGAAAACTGCGGTCCAAACCACCATACGTCTCAAAGCTGGGGTTTCGTCACGCATGTGCATAAAATCCCAAGTAATATAATAGGCCTTAACAATGGTCAATAGAATAAAAATCCAATTCAGGATTTTCATGCCCAATATATCACCCATTAACGCCTCAGGCTTAAAAATACCCAAAACCACTTCTATCGCGGTTATGATGGAAAGTAGTATTAAAACCCCCCAAATTTTTTGCGTGTTAGACTTAAATTTCAATGTACCTTGAAAAATTGCTAATTTATGTGCGTGTGCCATTTTAAATTTTATTCTGAATTAAACTAGGTAAAAGAACGTAAATACAAATACCCAAACCAAATCTACAAAGTGCCAGTAAAGTCCAACTTTTTCAACCATCTCGTAACTGCCCCTTTTTTCGTAAGTGCCCAAGATGACATTAAAAAAGATAATAATATTAATCAAGACCCCAGAGAAAACGTGAAACCCGTGAAATCCAGTTATAAAGAAAAAGAAGTCTGCAAACAAGGATGAGCCATATTCATTGACTTGAAGGTTTGCGCCCTCAACTACTAAAGTACCATCGCGTTTTAGCTGTTTTAAAGATTCTGCTCTTGAGAGAACAGTTTTCTCACCTTCATCGTTTATAATCTGTGTTCGTACCAATAAGTTGTCATTCGCAGCTAAACCGCTGTAGACTTCGTCAACAGTGTAAGGTGGTAATGAGCCTTCACTCATAAACCATACACCAGTTCTACTTTCCTGCCGCTCTCTTGCACCTGGAATATTTACTGCAAAATCACTTACAGCTACTCTTTTAAACACCTCTTCACCTTCAATAGTTTGGTACTCCCCAAATTGGAGGATATTTCCACCTTTGGTTTGCACTGCACCGTAATCTCCTTTTATAAAAGTAGCCCATTCCCATGCCTGACTTCCCACAAAAATAACACCGCCAATAATGGTCAAGAACATATACCAAGTTACCTTGGTTTTCTTCATCTCATGGCCAGCGTCAACAGCCAACACCATGGTTACAGAAGACATAATCAACACAAAGGTCATAAACGCTACGTAAATCATAGGATAGTTACCATGAAAAAACGGAACGTGTGTAAACACCTCATCTGCGATAGGCCAAGAGCCAATAAACTTAAACCTCGAAAAGCCGTAAGCTGCTAAAAAGCCAGAAAACGTTAGTGCATCAGATACGATAAAGAACCACATCATCAATTTGCCATAACTTGCTCTTAATGGTCTATTGCCACCACCCCAAGTTTTGCCATCTGTTCCAGTATTATCTACTGTTGTATCCATAAAAAGCGTTTAATTGTTAAAAGTTGCACAAAAATAATCATTTTATTTATCTAACGAAAGAGCCTGTTTCAATTTTTAAGACTCAAAGCAGCCTAAAAACAGCATGTTTTTAACTTTTCTAATAGTGTTTGGAACTACTAAACCAAATATGCCAAAAACACAAACAGGAACAACCATAGGATATCCACAAAATGCCAAAAGGTAGCTGAGAGTTGAAGGCCCAACAAATTATCTGAATTGTATTTCTGTTTAAAATGATTATAAATTACTACTAAAATTGAAATCAGTCCTACAACCACATGAAGAATATGCACCGCGGCGATGACGTAAATAAAGCTCATGGTCACGTTACTGGTAGGTCCAGTAAAATTATAACCCTCGGCAATGATTTGGTCAAAACCCTGTAATTGACTCACTATAAATGCAATGCCCAATCCAAATGTGGTCAACAACATTGCAGAAGTCAATGCTCGGTTATTCGATTTGATAGCACGCTTTGCTATAACAAACGTAAGACTGCTTAATAATATCAATCCGCAGCTTATCAAAAAAGCATTAGGCATCGTAAAATCATTTAACCAATCCTCTCGCCTTCTGCTTACCAATACAGCACTGGTCAAACCGGCGAAAGACATTACCAGTGAGGCAATACCAAACCAAAGCATCATGCGTTTGGCGCGTTCGTTTTTCTCTTGTAAAGTTCCTTGAGTTAAGTCCATTTTATCTTATAAATTTATCAACAACATATATAATTTGTACCAGTGTGATGTAGGAGACACTAGCCAACATTAACTGTTTAGCCGCTTTTGAAGTACGTTCCTTAAATAGGCGAAAGGCATAATACAACATTCCCAATCCTATAGCGAATACCACAATACCGGCTATTATACTCAATTTTAAATCTCCAGTTATTCCAAAAACAGGTATGATAGAAACTAGCACCGTCCAAACCGTGTACATAATCGTTTGCACGGCGGTACCTTTATCTCGTTTACCTGTAGGCAACATAAAAAATCCGCCCTTTTTATAATCGTCAAACAAAAACCACCCAATGGCCCAAAAGTGAGGAAATTGCCAAAAAAATTGAAGAGCAAAGAGAGTTCCAGGTTCAATACCGAAATTATCTCTAGCAGCCACCCATCCCAACATAAATGGAATAGCTCCTGGAATGGCCCCTACAAATACAGATAATGGCGTTCTTGTTTTTAAAGGTGTGTAAACGCAGGTATATAAAAAAATAGAAATAGCGCCATACATTGCCGTTCGCTCGTTGATAATATAGAGCGTAACCAAACCTAAAACCGTAAAAAGTGTAGCAATTGCAAAAGCCGTAGGCACAGACATCCGTCCTGCTGGTATAGGTCTGTTCTTGGTACGATCCATCAGAGCGTCCAAATCCTTTTCAATAATCTGGTTGAAAGCATTAGAGGCTCCAACCATAAAATAACCACCGAGTGCTAACATTAAAACAGTAAACCCATCTACTACTATCGCGCCTAAAAGATACCCAGCAATCGCAGAAAAAACAACACTTAATGACAATCGCATTTTGGTGATTTCCTTAAAGTCGGAAACCATAGTAGGTAAGGAAAGAGATGAATTTGAGGTACTCAACACCAGTGTTTTATTTGCGTTTGCAAAGATACTCCGAAAAAAGGTTTTGAACAATTCAAAATCAAATAAATAATGACTGCTTAACTTAAAGCTGAAGTTTAATTTGAATGTGAAATCAAAAGCGAGTAAAAACCTAATTTAATGAATTCGTAGGACTCGAAAAATGTAACAAAATCTTAGTTTTAAAAACCTTATCGGTAAGTTTTAAAAACACCTGAAGTTTTCATCCGTAAAAAATCAAAAATCATTATACCAATTAAACAAGTCGGTCCTAATACCAAGATTAAACCAAGCTGTATTACTTTCTATTGTGTTCTCGGTAATGGCCTGTGGATTAAAATTTCTTATCGTAATATTTGTAAACAACCTTAAATTGGTTATTGGATTGACAACATACCCTGCTTGCAAATCAAACTGGAATACGTTTACCTGATTCCCTTGGGCGACCTCAATTCCTACGTTGGCGTTTCTATCGCGCTCATCGCCGTAAATGTCGCCGCCATAGAAGAAACTATCTTCTGCAGTATCAAAATCAAAGCCCCGCTTTCCGAAGATAACTTTAGCATCACCGTACCAGCGGCGGTAATTGTATCGTCCAATAAGTATCGCCTCGCTAAAATTAGCTCCCCATAAATGTGCCATAGGTTGATTATTATGAGCGTAGTTCAATACTATTGTGTTGTGCGAATAGGTGTAGGGACGCACTCGATTATATTCAAATTGCAACAGGAGATTATCAACCTTAAACGCATCAAAATATTTGACACCTATTTGATAACCGAACTTATTCTTCCAGCTTTTGTTTCCGCCGGTAATATCTCCCAGCGAAAATTCATCTAGAATAAACTGCCCGTATAAATTGACCTTATTGTTCCATTTGTATTTTGCAGATGCGCCCAAAATCGCATTACCAGCATTTTGACCAGTTTGAAACTCGATTGCACGATAAAAAATTACGGGATTTAAATAATTGAGGTCAACACCACGGTTGTTATCATCGGTCCATAACACCGATTCAAAAAGCCCAATGTTGAGACGTTTATTCACATTCCAACTTAAATAATGGTTGGCCATATATTTGGTCAAAAAAGCACCATCTTCTAAAACCTCAGACCGAACATCGCGTAAAGACATCCATGTATTAGTATATTTAATTTTCCAGAACGTCGTGTTGAGTTTCACAAAAGGATAGGGGCTCGTCACATCACTTTGTAACAATGAACGGTACCCATCACCAATAAAGTTTTTACCATGACCAAATTGGATATTCAAGAAATCGGCTGGAGCATAAGACAAATAAGCCTCAGCAACGGGATAGTCATAACCTTGGTCCTTAAAACGCTTTGAAACCCCTCTACCGGGCACAATGGGCTCACCTGGCGATGCCGCCAGACTTTCAATATATTGGTTGAAGTAATCGGCAAACCTTCCTTGACTTTCGTAAATAGAAGTCGAAAAATTGAACTTTTTGCCTAGGCCTGCCTGAACCCAAATACCACGGGTATTATTATAAGTTCCTAAATCGGCTTCGGTATCTGTACCAAGCTGCAAATCTAAAATTGGGTCCACGGTAAACCAATAATCCTTTCCTTGAACTGCGACTAAATGTTCATCCCAAAGTTTTCGGCTCCACCAGCTGTCGGAGCCCTTTATCAACGCTTCTTTTTCAGCCTTGAAATCATAATATTTAGCTACGTCTTGATACACAAAAGGTTTGGCTGCGGTATGGCTGTTGGTGCCAAGTCCGTTCATTTCTTGGTCGAAGCGCGCATAATAATTATGGGTAAAAGGAATGTTCAATTGGCTGCTGTATTCTAATTTTTGGTAAGGAACAGTATTCTTGTTTACGCTATCGAACTCGCTGCTCACATCTTCATTAAGGGTATCGTCGGTAATATTTAAAGGCTTGGTTTGGAGCGCGTTCATTTGTTCTTGAGTGATTTCCGCTGGATCAATTAGAGGGATTTTAATACCCAACGCATATTGAAAATAGGTTGGTTTTCCATTATACGTGCCAGGTTTTACTTTAGGCAGACTGTCAAAAACGCGTTTTGTTTCGTTTTTAAGTTCCTCATAAACGGCATCGGTATAAATAATCGCAATATCCCCTTCCGCATCAACTTCAAAAAGTACTTTTATTTCGCCTTTAAAAGCATCATCGGCTACTTTTTGTGGCACTTTAAAATTGGTGTAAATAAACTGATTGATTTTATTGTTGAAACAAGATTTCAAATTCTCTACTGGTTGGGATTCACAGTCTGGAAAAATGGGCGCTTTTTCAAAATTGGAAATCTCTTGCGCAAGAGAAATGTAGAAAGAGAGCAATGAACACAGCAGGAGCAGATTCTTCATGAATTGAAGTTATTTGTCTTTTTATTTATTGGCGAAAATAAAGGCTTTTGAGCACTGTTGAAGTCATTTTTCTGCGGTATGGCAAAACTATGGCACAAACATATGTCAAATTCAGGACCCAAAATGCAAAATTTGCAGGTAAAGTAAAAAGTCTAAACGACTCCATGAAGCGCAACTTTATTTTTGGCGAAAGATACTATTTTTTTCAAAACGGAAAATTATTAGGATGCTTCGGAAGCGTTTCAGATTAAAATTCAATTGGCCTTAAAATCAACTTTTACGGTATTTAGCTTTGTAAGGCTTTCATCAAAATTTACGTATTTTTGGATGATGTAATTGATAATCCATTTATGAGTATCCCTTTAAAATATGCTGTTTTTGGCGCCGGAAGTTGGGCGACCGCCATCGTGAAGATGCTATGTGAAAATCTTGATGAAGTAGGCTGGTACATGCGAAGTGTCTACACCAAGGAACATTTACTCAAAGAGCAGCACAATCCAAGTTACTTAAGCTCGGTAGAGTTTAAGACCGAACAACTTAAATTGAGCAACGACATCAATGAAATGGCAAACTACGCCGATGTGTTGATTTTTGTTATTCCTTCGGCGTTTATACACTCTGAACTCGAAAAGCTGACCGTCAATATTTCAAAAAAAACAATTGTTTCCGCGGTTAAAGGCATCATGCCCGAAACCGGAAAACTGGTAGGTGAGCATTTTCATGATGATTATGACATTCCCTTTGAGAATATTGCAGTGATTGCAGGGCCTTGCCACGCTGAAGAAGTTGCATTAGAGCGTTTGTCTTATCTCACGATTTCTTGTGCAGATGAAGATAAGGCACAAACCATCGCCAATGCCCTCTCGAGCGATTACATCAATACTAAAACCAGCGACGACATTATTGGGATAGAATATGCGGTAATGCTCAAGAATATTTATGCCATCGCAGCAGGAATCGCACACGGATTAGGTTATGGCGATAATTTTCAAAGTGTTCTTATGAGTAACGGCATTCGGGAAATGAAACGGTTTATCAAAAAAATGCACAAAATGAAACGGAATATCAACGACTCAGCCTATTTGGGCGATTTGCTAGTTACGGGGTATTCTGTCTTTTCGAGAAACCGAATGTTCGGAAACATGATTGGGAAAGGATACACGGTAAAATCGGCACAGATGGAAATGAGTATGGTGGCAGAAGGTTACTATGCCACAAAGAGTGCCCATGAGCTGAACAAAAAGAACAAGAAAAAAACGCAATTACCGATTATCAATGCCGTATATGAGATTTTGTACGAGAATAAAAATCCTAAAAAAGTGTTTCAGAAATTGACTGATAGGTTGGATTAAGAATAGCTGTTGGCATTTAGCCTTTAGCTCTTGGCATGTTGCAAATAAGCTAACGGCTAATAGCAAAAGGCCAAGAGCTATTTAAAGACCCCCTTCAACTGCATCAAAGGGACCGTCTGTAAAGCCTGTTTATTTATGGTATTCTCTCTAAATACATAGGTTTTATCAAATAGTTGGTCATCCAAAAAATATGTGACCTTAAATTCGTTGTTTAATTTTAGGACGGCATCTTGTAGATATTCGATTTTTGCATAACTTCTTGCAGGCAACATTTTTAGGGTGTGCCGCATAACAGGTGTAACTTTCTCTTTGGAAAATCCTTTTGAAGCAATTAGCACCGTTTCTAAATCCACATCTTTATTGTTGATAATGTAAGCGTTCCAATCCAAGGTCTTATATTCAGGATGCTGCTCTTGCACGATGGCCACGAACACGTCTTCTACTTTGGGGATGGTGATGTCTTTTTTCATAATATTCCCTGCGACCGCAGGAAGCTTTTGGTTGAAAACAAAATTACAAATTTATAGATAGGCTAATTTAAAAGTGCAATCTTTTACTACTCCAACCTGCAATAATTATTGCTCAGCTTAACTATTTAAGGTAAAAAACCAGAAGGGGATCTGGTATAAAAACCTAACGCCACCCTCCGCCAAGCGCTTCATATAAATCAATAACACTGAGTAATTGCTGTAATTTGGTATCTACCAAGTTTAGCTCTGCATTTAAAGCGCTTTGTCTGGCGGTTAACAAATCAAGATAATTAGCGAGACCGTTTTTTAAAAGTTCTTCAGAATTGGTTTCGGCATTTCGCAACGCTTCGACTTCAAGATTTCGATATTCAAACTTTTCAGTTTGGGCATTGTAAGTAAAAAGAGCGTTTGAGACTTCGTTGCCTGCGACCAAAAGTGATTGTTTAAATTCTAATAAGGCCTGTTCTTGTTGGGCATCGGCAACTTCTTTTTGAGTTTTAATTTGGCGCTGATTGAATATGGGTTGGGTCAATCCGCCGATAATAGTTGCAAATAATGAATTTGCACTAAACAGTTTATCCAAATCCAAACTTTGCAGTCCACCTGTTGCAGATAAAGTCAATGACGGGTAAAAATTACTTCGCGCCACATTGGTCAGTTCAAATTGTTGGACTAGATTATATTCGGCAGCAATCACATCTGGCCTATTTCTAAGCAGTTCCGAAGGGACACCTAATTTTAATTCGGTTTCTAACTTTTGATTATCCAAAATGCCACGCTGAAAGTTTTGAGGTGCTTTACCTAAAAGAATACTCATGGCATTTTCGGTTTGAAAAATGGCGGTTTCCAAATCTACTTGTAACGCTCTGGCATTGTTATATTGGGCAATATTTTGATCAACGGCTACTTGGGTAACCTGTCCCGCATCTTTTAGGGCTTTTATGGTAAGTACACTACTATCCCTAACATTAACGCTGCGTTTGGTGATTTCCATTTGGGCATCTAAAGCTATTAGTTGATAGTAAGCTTCAGCAATATCAGCAATCAATCGTGTTTTAATGGCTTGATGCGCTGCCACGGTTTGCAGATAGCTGGCCTGAAAAGCACGTTTATTACTGCGAATCTTTCCCCAGATATCAGCTTCCCAAGCTAGGCTTCCTGAGATTTGATATTGGTCAATCGCACCATTAAAAAAAGACCCAAACTGACTGTTTCTAGACAACTCTTGATGAGTATAAGTCGTTCCAACCTCTAGGCTTGGAAGCAGCGCTGCCTTTCCTTGTTTGACATATGCTTCGGCAGCTAAAATTTGTTGTAATGCAATGCGGACATCAATATTGTTTTTTAAACCTTCTTCAATGTAAGATTTAAGGTATGGATCTGTGAACATTTCATTCCAAGATACCTCTGCCATAGATAAGCTATCGGCCGGTAAAGCATCGGTTCTAAAAAGGTTTTCGGTTTCCTCATAGCTGGGACGCTCGTAGTCTTTTGCGACAAAACAACTTTGAAAGGTCACCAAAATGAGGCTTACACTTAAAATTTTATATAGATTTATTCTTTTCATCATCACTTCAATTTAGGCATTCGCTTCTTCGCTCTTAGTCTCTGGTTGTCTTTGGTTTCCAGATATTTTCTCTTGTAACCATTGAAAAAAGATAAATAATATAGGAATCACAAAAACACCTGTAATTGTACCGATTAATAATCCGCCAACAGCGCCTGTTCCAATTGAACGATTTCCCTCAGCACCAACACCACTTGCCAAAACCAAAGGCATTAACCCGAGGATAAATGCAAATGAGGTCATCAAAATTGGTCGTAACCGTGCTTCTGCTCCATGAATTGCAGCATCAACAATTGACTCGCCATTACGTCGCCTTTGCAAAGCAAACTCCACGATCAAAATTGCATTTTTTGCCAAAAGACCAAGTAACATAATCAGGGCGATTTGAAAGTAGATATTGTTTTGAAGCCCTGTAAATTGTGTTACAATATAAGCTCCAAATATTCCCAAAGGCAATGACAGCAATACAGAAAACGGAATTAAATAACTTTCGTATTGCGCCGCTAATAAGAAATAGACAAAAACTAAAGAGAGTAAAAATATCGTTGTGGTTTGATTACCGGCGTTGACTTCCTCTCGCGTTAAACCAGAATAAGCAGTGGTATAATTACTAGGTAAAGTTGCCGCTACTTCTTCAACCGCCTTAATGGCATCACCAGAACTAAAACCAGGTTTTGTGGCTGCCGTTAGTTTTGTAGAATTAAAAAGATTAAATCGTGTTACAGATTGAGGCCCATAAACACGTTTCATAGTCACGAAATTAGTTATTGGAGACATTTCTCCAGACCCTGTTCTCACATATAGTTTATTCAAATCATCCAAACCAGCACGATCTTCTGGTAATGCTTGCACATACACCCTGTATTGCTTACCAAACCTTGAAAAATCGGCAGCGAAAATACTACCAATATAACCCTGTAAAGTAGAGAAAATACTACTAATTGGAACGCCAAGTTCTTTGGCCAAAGCCGAATTCAATTCGATTTCATACTGAGGATATTTGGTATTGAATGAAGATTGAGCATATAAAATTTCTGGTCTTTGGGAGAGTTTCCCAATGAATTCTTGATTTACTTTATCAAGCTCGGTAAAACTTCCTCCAGAGCGATCTAACAAATTAACCTCTACACCTGCCGAACTTCCAAAACCAGGAATACTTGGCGGTGCAAAGAACACAATATTCGCCTCAGGAATTTGGGCTGCTACGCCAAACATTTTTTCTGTGATACTTCCTATGGAAAGTGAATCTTCACCTCGATCTTCCCAGTCTTCCAATCTAATAAAACCTAGTCCGAAATTACTTCCTTCTCCGCCTAAAAAACTTCGTCCCTCAATAATAGAACCTGCCTTTACCCCCGGGATTTTGGTTATTTTAGAATATAGTTCTTGATTGACCTCATGGGTTCTATCAATTGAAGAACCTGCTGGAAGCTCCACGTTTAAAAAGATAATACCTCGGTCTTCATCGGGTACAAATCCTGTTTTTACAACTGAGGAAGACCACCAAATACCTCCAACAGCAGCAATTAAAATGACTGCCGTTATCCATTTATTTCGGTATAAGAAATTAACAGATTTACCGTATTTTTTAATCGTCGCATCGAATCCCCGGTTAAAGGCGTCAAAGAATCTTTGGATAAAATTCTTCTTTTTCTTGTTTTCCTTTTCATCATGTCCTTTTAAAAATAGGGCACACAGTGCAGGGCTTAGGGTCAAGGCGTTTACTGCGGAAATGACAATAGCAACAATCAGCGTAATCCCAAATTGCTCATAGAAAACCCCCGTTGGCCCTGTAATAAATGTGACGGGGATAAAAACCGCTGCCATGACCAAGGTAATTGAAATAATAGCTCCTGATATTTCATGCATCGCCTCAACCGTAGCTTTCTTGGGATCGCTCTCTCCCTCGTCAATCTTAGCATGCACGGCTTCAACCACAACAATGGCATCATCTACCACAATACCAATCGCTAGAACCAAAGCAAATAGGGTCAAAAGATTTATGGAATATCCGAATAAATTCAGAAAGAAAAATGTACCGATAATTGAAACGGGTACTGCTATCGCAGGAATTAAAGTAGAACGAAAATCCTGCAAGAATATGAATACCACCAAAAACACCAATAGAAAGGCTTCGGCCAATGTTGAAACTACTTTTTCAATGGAGGCATTTAAAAAATTATTAGTGTTGTAAGGCACAAAAATTTCGATACCTGCTGGAAGTTCCGCTTTAACGGTCTCTAATCTTTTTTCAATTTCAATAATAATGTCCCTAGCATTTGAGCCTTTAGTCTGAAAAATACCAAGATTTACTGCGGGGTTTCCTTTGGTAGAACCTCCTCCTGTATAAGACTGCGCGCCAAGTTCTATGTCGGCAATATCGTTTAGCCTCAAAAATTGGCCATTGCCCAAAGCCTTTATTATGATATCGCTATACTGTTTTTCGGTTTTAAAACGACCACTGTATTTTATAACGTAACTAAAAGCCTCGCCATCATTTTCTCCTAATGAACCAGCCGCCGCCTCTAAACTTTGTTCTTGCAACGCGGCAGTCACATCTGAAGGTATCAGCCCGTAAGTCGCCAATTTTTCTGGCTTAAGCCAAATACGCATTGCATAATCTTTTGAGCCAAATACATTAACATTACCCACTCCATTGACTCTTTGTAGTTCTGGAATTACATTAATCTTTAAATAGTTTTGAATAAACGTATCATCGTAATCTTCATTTGAACTGAAAAAAGACATGTACATCAATGCACTTGTTTGCTGCTTTTGCGTTGTAACGCCTGTTTGTAAAACCGCTTGGGGTAAGAGCGGATTTGCACGAGCTACACGATTTTGAACATTCACGGCCGCAATATCCGGGTCAACATCCTGATCAAAAAACACAGTTATAGTCGCGACACCAGTATTTGAGGCATTTGAGGTTATATACGTCATCCCCTCAACACCGTTGATTTGTTCTTCTATTGGGATAACAACACTTTCTAAAATGGTTTCTGCATTGGCGCCAGGATAAGTGGCGTTAACGGTTATAGTAGGGGGCGCAATATCAGGGTATTGGGTAATTGGTAAAGCGGTGAGCCCTAAAAACCCAAGTATTAGAATAATGATTGAAATTACGGTAGATAATACCGGTCGTTCTATAAATGTTTTTAGCATAATTGTTTAGGCTTCTGTATTATTTAAATACTTTCTCAATGGGTTTAGCGATGCTATCAAATGGCACTTCTTTTGGCTTCACTTTGGTGTCTTTTTTCAAGTTTGCAACTCCAGTAGCGATAATCTCGTCGCCCTTCTCAACACCATTGGACACCACGTAAACCGCTCCAACTTCATCTTTTATTTGGATACGAGCAGAAACTGCCGTACTATCTTTGCCTACTTTATAAACATAAGTACTCCCTTGCTGTTCGTAGGTAGAAGTTTTGGGCACGACCAAAGCATCGTTATATGTTTTTGGAATTTTAATTTTACCACTACTCCCATTGGTTAATATTCGGGAGGCGTTGTCAAAAACCGCACGAAATGTTATTGACCCTGTATTGGCGTTGATTTGGGAATTTACTGTTTCAATTTTACCTTCTTTTTCGTAAGTGTTTCCGTTAGCTAAAACCAGACTGACCTTTGGTAAATTTTTCAACTTCTCTTCAACATCCTTACCTTCTGCATTTTGAATAAAGTCTAAATACTCTTTTTCATTCATAGAGAAAAACGCATAAACCTTGCTAATATCTGATACGGTGGTTAATGGCTGTTGGCTTGTAGGACTAACCAAAGCGCCTTTTCGTAATCTAATTTGACCAACATATCCGTCAACCGGACTTTTTATAGACCCATAATCAATATTTGCTGCAATGCTACTGTAGGTGCTTTGCGCTTGTTGAAGTTTTGCTTTCGCCGTTTCCAATTGCACATTGCTAATGATATCTTTTTCTACCAGTGGCTTTAGTTTATCTACTTCAACTTGGGACGCATTAACGTTGGCTTTTGCAGCAGCGGCGTCCTGATTGAGAGATTGGGTTTCTAATCTAAAAAGCGTTTGGCCTTTTCTTACTTTTTCTCCTTCATCAACAAGTACTTCTGTGATATATCCCGAAATTTTCGCCCTAACTTCACTATTGACGATACCCTCAATACTTGTTGGATAAATCGTGAAGCCTGTTACTGTTTTTGTAGGTATTTTGGTAACCTCAAAAGTCTGTGGGCCTTGAGGTGCTTGTGACTGTTTTTGCTCCTTGTCTCCGCAGCTTAAAAAAAGAAGGGTAAAGATGAAAGCGATGCTCTGTAATGTTGGTTTGTTTAACATGAATTAAAGTTTTGCGTTTTTTGCAATAATTTTTTCTCTCAGGGTTGTGATGGATTGGGTCGCTTCGTCCAAAAATTGAATGTAATTGTCATGAAAATCAAGATCGAACTTAGAAGCTTCGTTTACGATTTCAATATTGGCAGTCTCCTTATATTGTTTTATTTCTTGATGCAGCCTTTTTTGAGTATCCCACGAAGCAATCATCTCATCCACTCCTTGAAGAATCATTTCTTGATTGATGATAAAATATTTTTTACGGTCGCCCGATTTTGTGAAATAGATGATTTTCTTTAAATGCTGAAGATGGTTCAAATGCGTCGAAATTGTACTTTTACTCGCACAAAGATCAGTAGTCAAATCCTCAAATGTGGTGCCTTGCTTACCCGTAAGGATGATGTAAGATAAAATTCGAGACGCTACTGGCGCTAAATTTTCTTTCTGCTCCATTACAACACCAAGCTTTTCAACCAAATTTTGTTTTTCGCTATTATCGAATTGACTCATATTTATGATTTGAAACGCAAATTTAAGTTTGGTTCGTATAACACCGAACTAAACGAAGTTAAATAATCGTTAAATAAAAAAAACCGATGGCATATCGGTTTTAAAATTTTCTATATGAACTTTCTCTGTTTATAAAACGCTCTTAAATTGCTCCAAAAACCGAACGTCATTTTCGCTCAATAACCTAATGTCGCTAATTTGGTGGAGTAATAAAGCAATCCGATCAATACCCATACCGAAAGCAAAACCTGAATATTCCTTTGAGTCAATACCGCAGTTTTCGAGAACGTTGGGATCTACCATACCGCAGCCCATGATTTCAAGCCAACCCGTACCCTTGGTCATTTTGTAATCGGTTTCGGTTTCTAAGCCCCAATAGACATCAACTTCTGCACTTGGTTCGGTAAATGGAAAGTAAGACGGCCTTAATCTGATTTTACTTTTTCCGAACATTTCCGTAGTAAAATATTGAAGGGTCTGTTTTAGATCTGCAAAGCTGACATCCTTATCAATGTAAAGTCCTTCCACTTGATGGAAAAAACAATGCGAACGTGCAGAAATTGCTTCATTTCGATAAACACGTCCTGGGGATATCGTACGAATTGGCGGTTTGTTATTTTCCATATACCGCACTTGTACTGAGCTCGTATGGGTACGCAACAAAATATCCGGGTCGGTCTGAATAAAAAACGTATCCTGCATGTCTCTTGCGGGATGATATTCTGGTAGGTTTAAGGCGGTAAAATTATGCCAATCATCCTCAATTTCTGGACCCTCACTTACATTGAAACCAATACGAGAAAAGATATCCACGATTTGATTTTTTACTATAGAAATCGGATGGCGCGACCCAATAGTAATTGGTTCGCCCGGACGAGATAAATCGCCATAAACGCCCTTAATTTCCTCCATTCCTTCAAGTTCTTCTCTTAACGAGTTGACCTTTTCTTCAGCAGTCTGTTTGAGCTTATTAATGGTTTGACCGAACTCTTTCTTCTGCTCATTAGCGACATTCTTAAATTCTGAAAAATAGTCGTTGAGCAATCCTTTTTTACCTAGGTATTTGATTCGGAATGCCTCAACCTCTTCTTTAGATTGCGCTTTAAAAGCTTCGGCTTCTGCGATGAGTTCTTTTAATCTATCTATCATGGCTTGTGCTGAATTTTGTTCAGTAGCTTAAAATGAGGGGCAAATTTAGCGATTTTATAAGTGAAGTGATTTAATCTTTTTGTTTAAAATTAGAGAAAACCGGAATTTCAATCAATAAACTTGGTCTCCAAAAAATAGTTGACGATAGCATCTTTCATTAAGACACTCTGTTCTCCAGCCTTTAGGGGCGGAAGTTGCTCCAATGCAACGTAATGTGGCCAACCTTCTTCATCTACATAATCAAATTCATAATAGCCATAGGGACTAAGCAACTTGCAAATGGCAATGTGCATCAAATCTAGCTTATGGTCTTTTTTGAATTTTCGGTCAAATTGACCCAGTTCTTGCACACCGATTAAGTAAATTATAGCATCCAAATCTAATGGATCTCCGTCAGCAAAGCGTGCCGATAGTTTTTCAACCACGAGGGTATAGCGCTGTTTTAGTTGTTCGTCTCTAGACATGGGAAAAATTCAGGGTTCAATGTTACTCAAAATTTGAAAACCGAGTTTCGATTTCATCTTCGTTCTTATCATTTCAGCCAAAGTTATTAAACTATTATCGTCCATTGCACGTTATATATTTAAAATAACAAAAAAACCGTAGGTTTGTGAAATCAACCAAAAATTAGAAATGGTAGTCATTGATATTATATTAGCGGCTTTGCTGCTCTTCGGACTCATAAGAGGTATTATGAAGGGTTTTTTCGTTGAAGTTGCTTCATTGGTCGCTTTAATTGCGGGTGTTTATGGCGCTATTCATTTTAGTGATTTTGCTGCTGAATTTTTAGAATCCAAGGTCGATTGGGATGAAAAATACATCAACATTGTTGCATTTGCCGTTACGTTCATAATCATTGTATTGGCCATCGCATTAGCCGGAAAGGCATTAACAAAACTCGCCAATTTTGCCGCGCTCGGCATCCTGAATAAACTTTTAGGTGGTGTTTTTGGGGTCCTTAAAATTGCATTAATACTAAGTGTTTTACTCATCGTATTTGACAATCTTAATTCATCAATGGATTTCATGAACAAGAAAGAGATTGAAGAATCTGTTCTCTACAAGCCCGTGAAATCGCTTGCGCCAATGATTTTTCCGAGTATATTGAATAAAGGAAAAGAGATTATTATCAATGAAGATGTTAGCGCGTTGGAAAAGGCCACAGTTGGAAAAGACAGAAAGATTTTTATCTAAAAAACCTTTTTACGAAGCATAAAAAACGCCAATACTAACGGTCATTCTCTGTTGACTTTTAAGTTATCCAACTTTATAAAGTTCCACCTTACAATAGCGTAAATTATAAACTGCTACTAAGGTTTTTAACTCACCGTTTTTTTCCATGCCCTTTTAGATGGCACTTATTTGACGGTAGATAGGATCAGAAATCTGATTAGAATAATTTTAAATTCTATCTTTAATATTTTCTTTAATCCAAGTCAAGCAGGATTTAAAATCCTTAAAGATATGCTCATTGGGAATTAAGTCTGGAACAATATCAATACGCTCCATCATGTATCGTGGTTGTTTGGCAATACCTACCAATAATACCCTTATGTTCCTTTTCTTAAGGTCGATTAATACATCTTCCATGGCATATAATCCGGATTGATCGATGTAGGGTGTAAGTTCTAAACGAATCACGACCGTTTTCGCTGTTTCGGGTATTTGCTTTGAAAGCACTTGAAAATCGCTTGTATTTCCAAAAAATAACGGGCCTTTTAGATGTTTTATAAACACTTCCTGCTCCAATAATTCTGGAAAACCTTGCTCATCTGGCCAAGATTCTTCTTTAAAATTTTTAACATCGGAGTTTTCTACGGAAAGATCACCAATTCGTTTCATAAAAAACAATGATGACAAAACCAACCCGACACCAACGGCATAGACCAAATTCCAAAGCGCTGAAAGTACTAGAACCACAAGCATAATCACAACTTCAGAACTCATTTTAATTGGGCCTATTTTAGTGTCTTTAGGTAAAATCGGAATGGCCTTTAGACCTTTATAATCCATAACGCCAATACCGACCGTAATCAGGATACCTGCCAAAACAGCCGCTGGGATTTTTGAGGCAATTGGACCCAATGCCAATAACACTATAAGTAATAATAGACCTGCAATCATACCCGAAAGTCGGGTTTTCCCACCAGCATTAATGTTCACAACGGTTCTAATTGTTGCTCCAGCTCCTGGTAGGCCGCCAAAAATTGCAGCGACACTGTTACCAATGCCTTGGCCAACTAGTTCTTTATTGGGCTGGTGCTTAGTCTTGGTCATATTATCGGCGATAACACTGGTGAGGAGTGAGTCGATGGCTCCTAATAAGGCTAAAGTTAAGGCTGTAAAAATATATGGAGTTATCGAAGAAATGCTGAAACTTGTAAATATCTCGAAATTTGGAATAGGCAAACCTGATGGGATTTCTGCAATTGGACGATAGTCCCAGCCGAGTGCATACGGTAAACCAGACACTAAGACCAAGGCTACCAAAGCACTTGGGATTTTTGTTGTAATTCGTTTAAAACCAAATACAACAAATATAGTCGCCAGCGCCAAACCCAGTTCCAAAAAGTCAATATTCTTAAAGGCTCTAGGCAACGTTTTAATGGTGCCCAAAACACCCGATGTTGAAGATTTGATTAAAACCTTGGTTTCTTTTTGCACGTCCTCTGGGGTTAAGGCTTTTCCATAGGTAATGGTTCTTTCAAAGTCATCGATGACCAAAACGCCATCTTTAGCCTCTTCCTTAATCATTTTGCTAAGGAGCGATTGTTCTGCCTTGGGTGTGTAACTATTTATCAAATTTTCATCTTCGTTGGGGTAATAGCCAACTGCCGGTAATATTTGGGTCACTAAGATAATGACACCTATAGCGGTCATAAATCCCGATACTACAGGGTACGGGATGTACTTTATATATTTACCAAAGCCCAATACACCTAAACCGACCTGCATTAGACCCGCCAAGAGAAATACGGTAAGAATTGCAGGAATCGCCTGTTCAACATTACCATTGTTTACTGCTATTATACCGGCAATGACTACCATACTCACGGCAGTCATTGGTGCCGTTGGGCCAGAAATCTGAGTATTAGTACCCCCAAAAAGAGAGGCGAAAAAGCCTATAAATATTGCACCGTAAAGTCCTGCGCTTGCCCCAAGACCCGAGGAGACACCAAAAGCTAAGGCCAAAGGCAAAGCTACGATTCCTGCAGTTATTCCACCCAGTACATCTGCTTTGAGATGTTTGAAAAAATTAGCCATTGCCTTTTTTTTTTGGTTTTTGAAGTAATGAAATTAATTTATTAATTCTGGAAGCTCAAGGTTTTGCGGCTTTGTGCCGAGCTGTTTTCTTTTCCTGCTTAAAAAACTCAATAAAGCTCTTAGGGTTTTCTTCGATGCCGCGCTGTGAAATAATTTTCATGTCGATATTTCTTTCTTTGGCCTTGATTGCAAAATCCTCGAATATCTCAATAATATCGTAATCCAGTTCAATGGTTTTACGTACATCTATTTCCAATAAGGTATTATGCGGAATGTTTTCTAATTCTTTTAAAATCGCACCTTTATTGAAAAATGTGACTTCTTCGGCAAGTGTCATTTTTATTTTTCCATCATCCACATCATCGCCCTCTTTGTGAAGAAAATGAGAATTTTGATAACTTTTAAATAAGATGACCGCAATACCTACGGCTAGACCTAAGCTTATCCCAATCAATAAATCTGTGAAAACGATACCTACGATGGTTACTATAAATGGAACAAATTGTTTCCAGCCCATGTCGTACATTTTTTTGAACAACGCTGGTTTTGCTAATTTATAGCCTACTATAAATAACACAGCTGCTAAAACTGACAAAGGAATTTTATTTAGCAAGGTGGGAATCAATATCACTGAAATAAGTAACAAAAATCCGTGCATAATGGCAGATGCCTTACTTCTTCCCCCAGACTGAATATTCGCTGAACTTCTTACAATAACCTGTGTAATGGGCAACCCACCAATAAAACCAGATATGATATTACCGGTACCCTGAGCTAAAAGTTCGCGATTAGTAGGGGTCACATTTTTATGGGGATCTAATTTATCAGTAGCCTCGACACATAAAAGCGTTTCTAAACTTGCCACTAAGGCAATTGTAAATGCGGTTATCCATATTTGTGGGTTGGTAATTACCCCAAAATTGGGAAAACTAAACTGCCCAATAAACGAATCAATATCATCTGGTACAGGTACACTTACCAAATGAATTTGTTCAATGCCCAATGTTGCATCAGATTGAGTAACATAATAATAAACGATACCAATGACAACGGCAACCAACGGCCCTTGTATCAATTGAAAAAACTTTCCTTTCTTAGAGAGTACTTGATCCCATAATATGAGAATTGCCAAACCGATTAAACCAATCACGGTTGGCCCAATTGCAATATTATCGCCAATATTCAAAATTGCTGAGAATGTGTTTTCACCAGAAGCTTCCAAAAAACTATCTGCACCTTCCGCTTCGACATCATATCCAAAAAAATGCGGTATTTGTTTTAAAATAATAATAATACCAATGCCAGTAAGCATTCCTTTAATTACAGATGAAGGGAAATAGTATCCAATAATACCTGCTTTAAGAACACCAAAAACAATTTGAATGACACCTCCAAGAACTACCGCTACGAGAAAATTCTCGTAACCGCCTAACTCCCCGATAGCAACTAAAACAATGGCTGCAAGACCTGCTGCAGGTCCACTAACGCCAATTTTAGAGCCACTTAATGCGCCTACTACTATACCACCAATTATACCAGCAATAACCCCTGAAAATAATGGTGCCCCACTTGCTAGGGCAATACCAAGACATAAAGGTAATGCTACGAAAAAAACGACGATACTCGCCGGTAAATCACTCTTAATTGTTTTAAACATAATAAATTGATTTCAGTCAACATATTTTAAACGCTAACTAATTATTAATAAATATAGAGATTGGTAGTTAATTCAAATTGAATAATTACTAACTAAATTTTGGAGGAGGAGAAAAAAGATTTAAGTAGGGTTTGGAATATATTCTCAATTCATAGAAAGAAGCAGAACACACTTTAGATTCAGAATGCAGTGTTGAAGTCAAAAATTCAAAAGACTTAATATCTTTTAGTTCCTTATTTTTTTCATTGTCCTGTTTTTCCACCTCTTCTTCAGAAATGGAATAAAAGCTAGACAAATCAATAGAGTCATCAATAGCAAAAATAACCGCAGGTGCAGAAATAAGCACTACAAAAAAAATCAAAAAAAGATAAGCGATTATTGGTTTTTTCATGTATTGGAATGAGAATCTAAGTCTAATTTCGAATAAAATCAAATATAACTTTTGATTTTGACTATTTTATAAAACTGGACTAAAAAGTTTTGACCAATTTAATATCCTCGCTCATTACCCAACCCGTTTTACCATCGGCTATTTTAATTTTTTTCCAGTTATCAACAGTGTCAAGAACTTGTACCTTCGTGCCCTCATGAAGTTTAAAGGCTTCTGTACTTCTTAGATTCGGTTCACTTTTAATTTGTGATTCTTTGGTAAAAACTATTGCTGGTTGATTACTCACCTGTAAAGACTCTCCGCGAAAAGCTAAGCCAAGGGCGGCAAAAGTCAATAGCAGACAGGTAAGACTTGATATAAAAGCCAAACGCTTTTTTGTAGTAGAATATGAAAAATAATAGATAACAAAAAGCAAAACAAATAACAGTGCTAGCCCCACGCTTATCTTAGCCCAAATCTCAAAATGGAAATAATTATTCCATTTATTCAAAAGTTTTGAAAAGCCAACCTCTGGTACGGTATCAATATCGTCCAAGGTCATGTTCTTAGCAAAAGCTAAATTATTTTTAATTTCAGTATCGTTCGGGTTGAGCAACAATGCTTTCTCATAATAATAAATGCTTGGTGCAATATGATTGAGTTTGTAATGTGCATTGGCAATATTAAAATATAAGGCTTCGGAATGCTCACCAGTTTCTAGAATCAATTTGTATTTATCGAGCGCTTCGTGATAATTTTCAGAATTGTATAACGCATTTGCTTCTTCAAATAACGCCTCATTCTGAGAGAAGGTTATAAGGCTTGAAAAAACAGCTATAACAAAAAGCAGCAGTCTCATTTTCATTTTATCTCTTTATCAATTATTGAAATGGTCTTTGAAGCTTTTTCATAATCTTGCTTCATCTCTACATTTGTAATTGGCGTATATCTTGCCAATTCGCAATTTTTTAAGATGCTCAAAAATTCATTTACAGTAACATTATTGACCTCACGTTGTAACAAAATTTCTTCAATTTTTTCCTTACTTAAATCACTCGTTTCAATATGTAATTTTGCTTTTAAGTAATTATGAAGTGCTTTTTCTAAAGCGACATAAAACGCCTCCTTTTTACCTAGGGATTTTTTGGCAGCGGTTAAATAACGTCTAGCTAACTTATCGGCTTTTCTAATTCTATTCCCGAACACATCGGCATCACGTTCTTCACGTTTTCGCTTATAAACCATGGCCAAAGGAATCGCCAAAAGAGGCAATAAAATACTGCTCCAAAAAATAGTCGATTTAAAAAACGGCTCTTGGTTAATAGCTCTTAAATTAGGGCTTGTTTTTATGTAGGCAAATTGGTTGCTGTTGCTCTCAACCTTTAGTTTTTTCCCATCAGCTATTGACATATTCTTATCACTAGCTGACATATTGATTGGGCCTTCGATAACATCGATGATTATTTCTCCAGATGAAATCCGTTTATAGGTTTCAGTCTTTAAATCAAAGTAAGAAAAAGAAATACTAGGTATTGGGTATTTACCTTTATATTGAGGAACAACGGTATAGTTATCAGAAATTGAACCACGCATGCCACCTAAATCGGTACGGATGTTTTCCTTGTGCTCAGGCTCATAAACTTCCAGTGAACTGGGTAAGTTCAATTTTGGCAATTGGAACAATTTTAGATTTCCGCTACCCGTAACCTCAACCCGTGCATCTAAACTTTCGGAAGCATTCAATTGGGATTTTGAAGTGATAACATTAAATTTAAAATCACCTACAGCCCCAGAAAAATCATCTGGCTTTCCTTCTTCAGGTAAAGGCTTTACATTGATTGTTCTATTACCTGCGGAAATGGCTTGGTTGATTTGCGCCATGTGTCTTCCACCAAAAATATCGCGCCGGTTGGTTGGCACTTCTACCGTGACGTCCAAATTTAATGGCTCAATATCAAGCTTACCTGTTTTTTGGGGATAAAGCACCGTTTTTCTTAAAACTACATAACGGTATTGTTCGCCTTTATAAGTACCATTCTGAACCGGCAACCCTTTAATTTCTATATTTTGACTCCAAAAGTCGTTGTATTTGGGATTATCTACGATCCTCCAGTTATTTACCCCAGTATTTTCTGAAACATAAAGTTTGTAAACTACCGTAATAGCCTCATTAAGATAAGGATTGGCATTTGAAACCTCTGCGACAAGATGAATATTTTCTGAAGCAATGGCCTCTGTATTATAAGGGTCGTTTGGACGTTGAACTGGTGCAGTAACCAAAATTTTTACAACTTCAGTTCTATATACCTCACCCTCAAATTCAATTGTGGCTTCGGCGATTTCTAAGGTGCCTTGACGCTTTGGTGTTAAAAAATAACTGTAGGTTTTTGAAAATGAACGCACCCCATTCATAAATGATTGACTCAGGGATGTATTGGGTCCCATGACAATATTAAAATCTGAAAAATCTGGAGGGTTAAAATTGTCCCCGTCCTTGTTCATCTTAAAATCTATGCGTAATCTTTCATTTTGACCGAGTTTAGTTTTGCTCACTTTAGCCTCAAAAGTGGTTTGCCCAACCATTGAAGTTACCATGAGCATGAAAAATACGATCGCTATGTTTTTGAAACTATTCACTTTTTCATCAATTTTTAGACATAAGATTTATATCCCCTAGGAACTAAATCGTTCCTACCAATCTTTCTCTGTCTGAACCTTTGCGCCTTTTTGCTTTTCGGCATTCATTTTTTCTTGAACCTTTTGTTCGTTGTTGTTCATGGCTTCCAACAAGCTTTTAATTTGTTGAGGAGAAAGCTGGCCTGGTTGTGGTTTGGGCTTACCTTTTTCCTCTTTTTTATCATCTGGATTGCCTTTTTTCTCTTCGTCTTTTTTATCCTCAGGCTTTTGGTCTTCATCCTTTTTATCGTCGCCTTCTTTTTTATCCTTATCGCCTTCGTCCTTTTTATCCTCTTTATTTTTGTCGTCTTCTTTTTTATCCTCGTCTTTGTTTTCGTCGTCCTTGTTCTCGTCGTTTTTCTTTTCTTCGTCGTCCTTTCCTTCTTGGTCCGCTGCACATTCTTTAGCTACTGCAAGATTATATCTTGTTTCGTCATCGCTTGGATTGTTTCGAAGTGCATTTTTAAAAGCTTCAACAGCTTCCTTGCACATTTTGTTTTTCATTAAAATGTTTCCGATGTTATGAAATGCCTTGTGTTTTTCTTCTTTACTTGTTGCATTTTTGGATGCCTGCTCCAATCTGTAGAGCGCCTCTTCATAGTTTCCTTTTTGATAGTATGAGTTGCCCAAATTGTAAGTGCCTGCAACGTTGGTGGGTTTTTCTGAAATTGCTTTTCGGTATTCTTTTTCTGCGGAAATAAAATTATCGGCATCGATTAGCTCGTTGGCTCCGTAAACATAGTCGTTGGATTTCTCAACGGATAATCGCTCTAACTTTTCAGCATCCTTATCTTGGGCGAAAAGGACGCTCGAAACACATAGAAAAAATAAACAAATATTAAATCTCATAAGCTTTAATTGAAGTTGTAGGCTCTTTTAAAAAGGTCTAGCAATATATAAAACTGCTGTATTTGATTGAGTTAAAGAATTTATAAAAATAAGAATGCAACGCAGATGGCGCTTATTGGGCAGATGTTTCGCCGATATGGAATATCACAGGGTAAAACCCATCTTATACCAATTTAAAAAAAATCTACGGGTTTCGCTAGTATCAACGTCCTCACCGTTAGATTATTCCATCCAGTATTCTAAATCTAAAAGTCCTCATTAAATAAATTGAGCTTTTTCAACCAGGCGGTTTTTCGGTCTAAAAAGAAAATATCTAGAAACAAGAAGAATAATCCAATACCCAAAAACCACTGGAATTGGTCTTTAAAATCTGCAAACTCCTTGGCCTCAAACTCGGTTTTGTCCATTCGGTTTAAGATATCCTTAATTCCGTCTACCACCTCAGCGGTGTTGCTCCCGTTTATATATTCGCCTTTTGCCTCTTCTGCAATTTTCTTTAAGGTCTCCTCATTAAGTTTTGTGATAACCGTTTCGCCTTGATTGTCTTTTTTGTAATTGAGCAGAATACCGTTTCTTTTTATAGGGATTCGTCCGCCTTTTATATTTCCGACACCAATGGTAAAAATTCGGATGCCTTCTTCACTGGCTTCTTCGGCTATTTCACTTGCTACCTCACTATGATCTTCCCCATCTGAAATGATAATGAGCACTCTATTGGTTTGCTGCTCGTCATCATAATAGGTCTTTGCCAATTCAATGGCTTCATTAATTGCCGTACCCTGAGAGGAAAGCATATCGGTATTCATGTTCTGGAGGAACATCTTTGCCGAAGCGTAATCTGTTGTAATCGGTAATTGAGGAAATGCGGTGCCGGCATAAGCAATAATACCAACCCTGTCGCTTCTTAGATTGTTGATAATTTGAGTGACGAGCTGTTTTGATTTTTCCAATCGGTTGGGTGCAATGTCCTCTGCTAACATACTTTTGGATACATCTACAGCGAAAACAATATCAACTCCTTCACGTTTTACGGTTTCTAGTTTTGTGCCAATTTTAGGGTTTACGAGTGCAATTGCAAAGCAACCGATGGCAAGACTGAGTACAAATATTTTCAAAATTCCCTTAAAGCGAGATTGGTCGGGACTGAGTTTTTTTAACATTGGTCTATTTGCAAACCGTTTTTGGGCACGGTATTTCCAAAACTGGAGCAATGCAAAAAGTAGGATTATTACTGGTATAAGCAGCAATATCCAGAACCATATTTTTTCTTCTAATTGATATTGGAACATCGTTCAGTCAGCAATTTTCAGTTGGCAGTAAATTTCTTAACTGGACAACTTTTTATTTTAATTTCTATTTATCTTTTTTTTTTTCGACATTAGAGATTAATCTATATTTCGAAAAATCAAAAATCTTTTATTAATCAGCTTAAATATCATCTACTACTTAATCTACACAAAGCTCCTAAAAAGTGTAAACCTCAACAGTAACTCTAAAAGTACCAATCCCAACGCAATCAAAACCAACGGTCGGAATTTTTCGCTGTAGGAGGTAAATTTAAGTTCTTCAACTTCGGTTTTTTCTAGTTTGTTGATTTCAGAATAAATCTCTTTAAGTTTTTTGTTGTCGGTCGCCCTAAAATATTTTCCGCTGGTTACATCTGCAATCTCTTGAAGCAGGGTTTCGTCTATTTCAACCTTTAATCTTCGGTATTGGAAACTTCCGTTGGGTAAAATCGAATAAGGGGATAATGCCATCCCGTTTGTGCCTAATCCAATGGTATAAACTTTAATGCCATATTCTACAGCTAGCTCGCTGGCAATTTTTGGGTCGATAAACCCCGCGTTGTTTACTCCGTCGGTCAATAAAATAATGACTTTACTCTTGGCCTTACTATCTTTCAATCGGTTTACAGAAGTTGCCAAACCCATACCTATAGCCGTACCGCCTTCAATAATCGTGTTGTACTTTATATCTCGGAGTGAGCGTAAAACTATGGCTTTATCGCTCGTAATTGGAGTTTTTGTATAGCTTTCACCTGCATATTCTACTAATCCAATGCGGTCATTGGGGCGCCCTTTTATGAATTCGGCGGCCACATTTTTCAAGGCTTCCAACCGGTTTGGCAACAAATCCTTTGCCAGCATACTTGCGGAAACATCAATTGCCATCACAATATCGATTCCCTTAGTTGTTTTTACCTGAGTAGTTTCATCTGAAGTTCTTGGTCTTGCCAATGCGGTAATCAAAAAAGCTAATGCCAATAAGCGAAGTATAAAAACTAAAGGTCTCAACTTAGGCAATATTGAGCTGCCCGTTTTAAAGCCTTTTAAACTTGACATCCTTAGAGCTGCCGTCTGTTTTTTTCGTTTGAACACATACCAAGCAATGGCTATTGGCAGCAATAATAGCAACCAAAAGAATTCTTTATTTACAAACTCAATGCCTTCAAACATTACTCTTCTACTTTTTTAAGTTCTACAGAATTCAATACCCGCTCCACAATTTGATTTGCATAAACATTTTCATTGTCCCAAACGAGGGCTATTTTTTGAAGTACCGATTTATCATCGGCTACGAAAATAAGAATCACGTACTCGCCTGATCTATATTCATCTTTTGTATCGGTGGGAAATTCTCCCGTACCGGAAACTTTTAAACCTTCAGCAGCGTTAGGTGTTTCGAATTTATCACGTTTTACAATGATATTCTTTGCACCATTATTCTCAAAGGTTTTGATGGTTTGCTCAACTTCGGCATTCACGTCAATCTCTTGGTCTTTTTGTAAATTGTAACGCGTTGTGCCAACGCCAATATCAAAAGGAGAGTCAAGACTACCGTAACCAAAAGTGGTTCTTTTAACCTGCTGGGTACTATCTACAGCTTGTATTTCTATACGCTCCAAGACCACAGGTGTTGATATCATTACTGGTGGTACGCCGTATTCGCTGTTTATCCACGTGCCTTCCAATAATTGCTTGGTATCATCTCCAACAATAGTATCAACTGTATATTTAAAACCGTTTTTTATCCCAAACCCAACGAATGTTGCTAACAGAATAAAAATACTGGCTGCAACGGTTATATAAATTTTACGCCGTTTTGCTTTGAGCTCTTGCTCGTCCTTATATTTTTGGTCAAGTAATTTTTCTTCTTCGGAGGGTTCTGGTAGCGCTTGTTTTACTTGGTCTATCTCAACATCAATGGTATCTCTGTCCATTTTGGCCAAGGCAATATCCGGTGCTGATTTTGCGAATTTTACAAGGTCGGCTCTTTTAAGAATGTTTTCAATATTTTTTATATCGTCGTTGGTAAGTTCCACTTTGTTAGCGTCCTTGAGCAATTTCAGTCGTGTTACCAATTCATCTGTTGTGCTTTCAAGAGCGCGATCATAGACTTTTTCGTCCAGATATTTTCTAATGATAAAAGTGAGTTCAGAATAATAACCTTTCAACTCCGAACGCTGAAGATAATCGCTCTTATCTAAATTCTGAAGTGCCAATTTCGCACGATCGTAAGGCGGTAAAAGGGCAATTTGTTCTTCTTCGGATAAAGGTTTTTTTCGCCATATCAACCACCAAAGGATAAATCCGATCAAGCCGATAATCAAGATTGCTACGAGTAAATATAACCACCATTTGCTGGCTGCTTTCTCAACCGTAATCATTGGCTTAATATCGTACAGTTCTTGTTTAGTGGTGTCAACCTTAATTGTGTTGACTTGAACCCTAAGCGAATCTGTAAAAAAAGACTTATCGCCAATAAATACCTTTTGCTGCGGAATGGTATACGCGCCCGAATCAAATTGGGTTAAACCATATTTTTTGACGAGTTTGTATTTGGCTTTATTCTTTGTAGTATCGGTTTTATAAGATTCGATCATTTCCAAAGGCACAAAACTTTGACCTTCCGGAAATACCACTAAATCTGTGGTGTCTGCCTCAACTTCGATTTTGTAGGTAATTTGCTCGCCAATCTTGATGTTGGTAGAATCTATGGAAGATGTGACTTGGCCGAAAGAAAAAAAAGAAAAAAGAAAAAAGAGAATAGAAAAAAAAGCGATGACGGATGACGGATGAACTGATGGCTGCTGAAGCTTTAATGAAAGAGGAAGAACCAAGCCTTGCTTTTGAGCCTCATTATTGTATAAATTCAAAAATCTAAAATCGTTAATCATAAATCGTTAATCATTTTCTCACTGCACTATTCATAACTCATCAATCGCTAATCTTCAATCAATAATAATCTATTATCTACGCTTAAAATAGCCTAATAACTTTTTAACGTAGCTTTCATCTACCCGGCAATTGATAACTCCTGCCCCAGATTTGGTAAAGGATTCCTTATAATAGGCAACCTTTTCATTATAATACTTGCTATAATTGGCTCTCACTTTTTTTGAGGATGTGTTGATGAGCTTTAGTTCGCCTGTTTCCTCATCTTCCATTTGCACCATCCCTAAATTTGGAATGCTTTCCTCATGTCTGTCATAAACTCGAATACCCGTGATATCGTGTCGGCGAGCAGCGATTTTGAGCGTTTGATTATAATCTTCTGCGATAAAATCAGATAACACAAAAACAATCGCTTTCTTTTTCATCACTCTAGATAAAAACTTCAAAGCCATGGCGACGTCAGTTTTTTTACTTTTTGGCTTGAATTCAATCAGCTCCCTGATAATACGTAATACGTGAGAACGCCCCTTTTTTGGCGGAATATAAAGTTCTATCTCATCTGAAAATAATATCAAGCCAATCTTATCATTGTTCTGTGTTGCTGAAAACGCGAGGGTCGCAGCAATTTCAGTAACTACTTCATCTTTAAACTGCTCTTCAGTACCAAATAATTTTGAGCCAGAGATATCTACCACCAACATCATGGTAAGCTCTCTTTCTTCTTCAAACACCTTAACAAACGGTTCGCTGTATCTTGCGGTTACGTTCCAGTCTATACTTCGCACATCATCGCCAAATTGATATTGACGCACCTCAGAAAACGTCATCCCCCGACCCTTAAAAGTCGAGTGATACTCACCACCAAAAATATGATCAGACAACCGGCGTGTCTTAATCTCTATCTTTCGTACTTTTTTGAGTAGTTCTTTGGTGTCCATTTCCCTAAATCCCTAAGACAAGACCCCTTAATCCCCAAAGGGGGAAATGCGCTTCTGCACATATTAAAGTAGGTAAAGTCAATTTAACATTTTTTCAAAGTGATTAATAATTTTCGCAAAAATTGCACGCCCGAGTAAGAGTTCCCCTTTCGGGGGCTAGGGGCTTTTACGGCACCTCAATCTCATTAACAATTTTACTGATAATATCTTCTGAAGTCACGTTCTCGGCCTCAGCTTCATAGGTGATTCCTATTCTATGGCGAAGCACATCGTAAACCACGGCACGAACATCTTCAGGTATCACATAACCACGACGCTTAATAAAGGCATAACATTTTGCGGCAGTTGCCAAATTAATGCTCCCCCTAGGTGAGGCACCAAAAGATATGAGCGGCTTTAAATTACCTAATTTATATTTTTCAGGATAACGTGTAGCAAAAATGACATCAAGAATATACTTCTCGATTTTCTCATCCATATACACTTCACGAACCACATCCTGAGCTCTTAAAATCTGTTCAATAGAAACAATAGGATTTACTTTTTCCCAAGCACCTTTAAGGTTGGCTCTCATAATGAGTTGCTCATCAGCCTGGTTTGGGTAATCTATTACTGTTTTCAACATAAAACGATCCACCTGCGCTTCTGGCAATGGGTAGGTTCCTTCTTGCTCAACTGGATTTTGGGTAGCCATAACCAAAAAGGGTTTGTCTAAAACAAAGGTCTCCTCTCCAATGGTTACTTGCTTTTCTTGCATGGCCTCCAATAACGCCGATTGAACTTTGGCCGGTGCTCTGTTAATCTCATCTGCTAATACAAAGTTGGCGAAAATAGGCCCTTTCTTTATTGAGAAATCGTTAATTTTCATGTTGTAGATCATAGTTCCTACAACATCTGCGGGCAAAAGATCTGGGGTAAATTGGATTCTACTAAAACTTGCATCAATAGCTTGTGAGAGCGTATTGATTGCGAGCGTTTTTGCAAGACCGGGAACACCTTCCAATAAGATATGGCCACGTCCCAAAAGTCCTATGAGCAATCGCTCCACCATGTGCTTTTGCCCCACGATCACCTTGCCCATTTCCATCATCAATAAATCGACAAATGCACTTTCTTTTTCAATCTTTTCGTTTATGGATTTAATGTCTATTGTGCCAGATTGTTCCATTTATAATTCTTTTTTAAGTTCGTTCAATACTCAGAGAGATAATTCCGTTTTTATGGTTACTTCATTTGAAGACTTTTGAAATATTTACCAAATCAGACAAAGCTGAATGTCCCTCTAACAGTTGTGCAAATTGTCAATTTTTTTCGGCTTACGCTGTTAAGGATTGGTTAAAAAGCAAAGCGCAATACTTTGAGGGTATTGCGCTTTGCCAAGATTATTACATCTTTTATAATTTCATTTTAAACTTAAAATTTAATGTGTCTCATCATGGTGTTCATTTCTGGTTCGAAACCAATTTCGCTTTCAGACATTATAATAGAATTATCAGCTTCAAATTCCATCACAAATTCATAACCTTTATTGGCCTGCAAAGTTGTAGACACAATGTTTGAAGAAGCTAACTCAGTATTGTAGGATACCAGATTCTTCTTTTCATTATTAATCATAATAGAGTTTTCAACCCCTAAAATTAATTTAATCTTTTTTATCTGACCCGCTGCTATAAGCGTATTGTCAACCAAAAGTAATTCTGATTCATCAGCATATTGTGAAAGATTATAGATTCCGGTGGTCGCCATATCAAGCGATATCCAAGAATTGGAATCAAACTCATTATCGCCAACTAACAATTGTACTTCCTCAATATCCAAAAGAATTTGGCTAACATCGTCAGAGGCACCTTTAATTTTCACACTCACCATAGCGCCTTGTTCGTTATGGCTATCTTCCTTAGAACAACTGGTAGCTAAAACTAGAATACAGAAAAGAAAAAATACGGATTTGTAGGTAGATAAGTTTTTCATGATTTGGGGTCTTTAGGTTATTATCTTCGACAAAGTTATTGGAGTCTATCGCTTTTGAGTATTTTTATACATTAAACGCAAATAAATTAGTATAAACTGTGGAAACATGCATATATTCTCGATTAATTGCAGGTACAATGACTTGGGGCTCGTGGGGTAAACAACTCTCCAAATCACAAATGATAGACTTAATCCAGCATTGTATTGCTGAAAATCTCACCACATTTGACCATGCAGATATCTATGGAGGCTACTCAACCGAGGCAGAATTTGGTAACGCTTTCGCGGAAAGTAGAATCAATAGAGAGAACATCCAATTAATAAGTAAATGCGGGATTCAATTAGTGGATGAGCAGCGGAAAACCACAGTGAAACATTACAACTATAATAAGGAGTATATCATTTCTTCTGCGGAACAATCTCTCAAAAACCTTAAAACAGATTTTTTGGACCTGTTGCTTTTACACCGACCTAGCCCTTTGATGCAACCTGAGGAAATTTCTGAAGCGATTACCCATTTATTAAACCAAGGAAAAATAAAGGCTTTCGGGGTTTCTAATTTTTCGGCCTCCCAAACAGAAGTACTAGCTAGCAATTTAAATATTACCGCCAATCAGATAGAATTTTCATTAACCGAATCTTCGGCAATGCAGAATGGTAGTTTTGATAATATGGTATCCAAAGATATCATTGCAATGGCATGGTCGCCACTTGGCACTGTATTTAGAGAAGACAATGAACAAACGAAACGCATACACAATCTTTTGGATGAACTTAGTGAAATCTATTCTGCTACAAAAGACCAATTACTTTTGGCCTGGCTGATTGAAACATCCCGTAAAAGTTTATCCCGTGATTGGTACAACCACTAAAGAACGGATTTCTAATGCTGCCAAGGCTTTGGATATAGAAATGGATTTACAAGATTGGTTTAGAATGTGGGAAGTAAGTATGGGGGCAGAAGCTCCTTAGAAAGACCAGGCTCCTAGCCACGAAAGATGAATGCTTACTCGAGATATTAAAAATGTTCGGTGTTCGGTGCTCAAATTAAAACAACTCTAACGTATTTCAAATACCTAAATAAATATTTGATTAATGAATGAAAACAAAACTGTCCTTATCACAGGGGCAACGAGTGGAATAGGAAAGGCTACAGCTTTTGTACTTGCCAAAAATGGCATGAATTTAATATTGTGCGGAAGGCGTCAAGAACGCTTAAATAACATCAAAAAAGAATTAAGTTCACAAACCAATGTTCATACGCTTAACTTTGATGTAAGCGACAAAAAAGCAGTTTTTGATTCTATTGAGGGTCTTCCCGAACCATTCAAAACTATCGATATTTTAATCAACAACGCTGGAAATGCTCACGGACTCGACCCTATCGAAGCAGGCAGTCTAGACGATTGGGACGCCATGATGGATATTAACGTTAAAGGCTTATTATATGTGAGCAAAGCTGTGATTACGCAAATGACCGATCGTAAATCCGGCCATATTATTAATATTGGATCTTCGGCGGGCATAGAAGTTTATCCCAAAGGTAATGTCTATTGCGGTAGCAAACATGCGGTTTTAGCAATAACCGAAGGGATGCGTCTAGACCTCAATCCCTACGGTATCAAAGTCGCCGCGATAAATCCCGGTCTTGTCGAAACCGAATTTTCCAAAGTGCGATTTAAAGGTGATAAAAAAGCTGATGATGTTTATAAAGGTTTTAAAGCATTGCAACCAGAAGATGTTGCCGAAGTGATTTATTTTGCCATTACAAGACCCGCGCATGTTAATATTGCAGATGTTTTGATGTTCTGTACCGCGCAAGCTAGTAGTACGGTTTTGAAGAAGAACTCCAATTGACTAGATTCCAATTAGTCGTTTAGAAATTAAAAAATAACTTAAATTCCAAGCGGCGTTTATTCTAAATTGACGATGAAAAATAATCCATAAACGATTTCTGATTTTGCGGAAACTAGATGAGATACCTGCTTTGGTAGGAGGTGAACATGATTAACAAAAGATTGCTTATCAAAAACCTATTGGCTCACAATGATGAGAACAGCTTCTATGACAAAAAACGAAAAATAGATATTAGCCTAAAGGAAGGAAAAGCCAAGTTTTTAAAGCATATTTGCGCCCTTTCCAATAGCAATCCCAAAAACAACTCCTATATCGTAATTGGGGTTGAAGATACCGACAATAAGATTGTTGGGGTTCATTTTTTTGACGACAGTAAAATCCAGAACCTCATCAACGCATATCTCACCAATCCACCGATTGTGCAGTATGAAAACATCCCATTTCCACATTTACCCGATAATAAAGTGGTGGGTTTGGTTACCATACGGCCAATGGATGAACTTACCTGTCTTCGAAAAAACATCTGGAAATATTACGGCGGATCCGTTTTTTTTAGGGATGGCAGTATCAGTATGCCAAAGATTTTTGATATCGTCATTAAAGATGTGAACTCAAAAATTGTGGCGGCCATTGAGTCACACGCTCAAAACAATATTGAATATACCCTGAACGGCGTTTTCGACTTTTTAAATAAACGTAAAGACTACAACCCCCAATACAAAGTATTTAAAGAATACTTTGTGGTCTGTTGGTCTGGTAAAAAGAAAATAATAGAAGAAAAAAACTATTTTTCTAGAGTGGATATTGAGCTTATCAACGAGCAAGTTCGATTGTTTTTTTCAACCCTGGATGAAGTATCTATAACCTATGATGAAAATTCATTTAAAATTGTCGAGTACGTGAGCCTCGGACTACAGAGCGATTATAGCTATTATGAATTGGAAGAAACGGTCATACGATTTGAAGATAATGCCCAATATAATATTGAGACCAAACTACTTTTTAATCCACCACAGTATGATAAAAAAGTGCTGCACCACATTTATAATGCAAATAATGCGTTATTGGAAAAATTAAAGAAAGGCTTAACCTTCACCAAAAGTGAAGTTCGTGATCTCAAAAATTTACCGGCAACCTATCTTATTTGTTATTTGAATTTATTTCACGAGGCTATAGATAAGTTACATGAGGCAAAACCTTATCTTAAAAGTTATAGTACTGAAATTTATGGTTCTTATCAGGATACTGTTCGTATTTTAAGAAAGGTTAAGTATAGTTAACCACATAGATTTATTTTGAATAATAGATTTTTCTAATTTTTATACTATAATAGAAATCTGAATAAAATATTTTATTGGCTGAAAAATCCAATCATACAGATTTTACTACCAATTATAATTCATTTTAATATTTGCTTCGTCAGTTTTACGAAATTCGCCCTGCTATTAATCAATTGTACAAACCCTGTTTCCAGATTCGAGAGTTCGAAGAAGGTCATAGGGTTTTTTGATTTTGAATTTTAAATAAAATCTAAAGTATTGAAAGAATCATTGAGAATTGACTTATCATTGACCTCCAGCCATTTATTAAGAATAGTGGCATAAATTGATCTAAAATCTACGGTGTATTTCAAATCTCCATTTTTATCCAAATTTTCTAAACTCGCCAAATCGTTATAAAACCCTTGTTTTTTTAATCTATTCCCGATGATAAAAACATTACTGGCCGCTCCATGATCAGTGCCATTTGCCGCGTTTTGGTTGACACGTCTTCCAAATTCTGAAAACGTCACAATGAGTGTGTCATTAAATTTATCTTGAGATTTCAGGTCGTTTACAAAAGCCTCAATAGAATCTGCGTAAATTTTTAAGAGTCTCTTTTGAGAATTTAACTGATTGGTATGCGTATCAAAACCTCCTAAAGAGGAATAGAATATTTTAGTTTCCAATCCGGAATCAATTAATTTTGCAGTGGTTTTTAGTTGTTTTGCAAAAGCATTTTGAGGATAATCAACCGAATTGTGACCTACGTTATATTTTTCAAAAATATATTTGGCAGAAGACTCCGCATCAATCATCGTTTTATACAAATAGCCAAGATTATGCTCGCTCAAATGCTCTTCTTGATGTTGTTTCAAGACATTTTTAAAATAAGGGTCTTGTGATGTTCTATAGAGAATTTCTGGATTTTGTGTGGCAATACCATTAATTGTTTCGCCCTTAATGGCCAAAGAAAGGCTGTCATCAATTTCAATGGCATTGTAGGGTGCTTTTCCGTGTTGGTCTAAATATCTGCCTAGCCAACCAGTTTGTAAATATTTGTCGTGGTTACTTGCCGTTTGCCAGATTTCTGTGGCCCTAAAATGTGATCGAATTGGATTTGGATAGCCCACATTATTAATTACGGTTAAGTTTCCGTCGTCATAGAGACGCTTTAGTGGCAGCAAACTTGAATGGAAACCTAAATCATCGGTCATACTTAATACTTCAGATTTAGTGATACCAATTTTAGGCCTGTTTCGGTAATACGTATCATTATTAAAAGGCACAATGGTATTGAGCCCGTCGTTTCCTCCAGCCAATTGAATCATGACCAGTCGTTTATAGCCAATTGCTTCTGGTGAAATATTCTCAAACGCTCGAATAAAATTTGGCACAAACAGCAAACTGCTAGCTAAGGTAGATTGTTTTATAAAGTCTCTTCTTTCCATAGTCTCGAGATTAACACATTTGATATTCTGGTAATGACATCAACTGCACACAAAAATTACGCTTTGAGTTTTGGCTCAATGTATCAATGTAAGCTTGGGTGCCACTGCTAAAAGGCGTGACGATGAGTAATTTTTTAAGTTCGTTAAATGAAAGGTCTTGGTAGGTTTTATCAAAAACGTCCCAATCCACCTTCACCTTTGCAAATCTTTTTTTATGGTCGTCTTCATAATATTTAGCGTAAGAATCTTCGAGCTCTCCTTTTGCCTGAACTGAAATTTTTGCATTAGATAATAAAACCGAAGGCAACTTTAAACGCAGCATCATGGTATTACTATCAATCCAGCTTCTGCCTCCCTTCCAGCCCGCCACATTTGGTGGATTTAATAAAATTTGTCCCAATAATTTTTGAATTTTTAATAATTCCTTGGTATTCTCAAACTCGAACGGAACAATCTGCTGCATGCCGACTAAAAATTCTATTGGCGATTTTATTTTTGAACCTATGTTTTCTTCATTGTAAAACCAATTGGCGGTAAATAGATGGCGCATCAGGTTTTCAATATTATAGTCTTTGTAAAACACTTCGGAAAGCTCTGCCACATGATTGTTGTTCACATTGTCATTTACAAAATAGCGGTAAATTTTGGTGCAGATAAAGTTGGCACATTGTTTCTGCTCCAAAATAATATCAATAATATCATCACCATTAAAGTTGCCTGTTTTTCCGAAGAAAGTTTTATCGTTTTCGTCATGCTGTTTTGGTCGCATCTGAAAATTTCCGCGTAAATCGTGATTGTAACCCGTAAAGGCTTTGGCGCTTTGCTTAACGTCCTTTTCGGTGTAATTACCTTCACCTAAGGTGAATAATTCCATCAATTCCCTGGCAAAGTTTTCGTTAGGCTTTGCTTTTCGGCTTTGCTTGGTGTTCAAATATTTTAGCATGGAAGCTTCCTTTGAAATCGCTTTTGCAAAGTTTCCAAAATTACCGAGTGCATGAGCTCTTAATGTATTATGAAACTGCTGGACATAGACTATATTGTTGTCTTTAACCACAAAATGGTTAGCCCAGAATAAGGTCATTTTTTCCCTTAAAACAGCATCGGAATTGTTGAGGCGTTTTATCCACTCGTGGTTAAAAATCTTCAGCTTTTGATTACTTTTTTTCTGAAATTCTTGACGCACCGTTTTGTTTTTGATATCGGATAAGGTCAACGCTAAAAATTCAGAAATATCGACTTCAAGTTTTGTTGTAATTTTAGAATCACTGAATAATTCATCCACTACTCTATATTTATCTGAAGAAGACCCAAAAGTAGTGATGCCAGATTTTGGAACACCAAATCCTGCTCTGGCATATAAATGTTGAAGGTGTTTTTGATTCATGTTGAATAAGACTAATTCAACTCAAAAAGGTTTAATATATAATAAACTGATTATAAAGTATATTATTTAAAGCTACTTAAAAAGTGCTTTATCACCTAAAGAAAACCGCAATCCCAATGTTATATTATGATAATTAATCTTATCAAAATCATTTAAAATTTCAGGGGCTGTTTGAATTTTAGTCTTATCACTACGGAAGGAATATTGTAAATAAGCAGAAATTGTTGTTGAGAAATTATAAGCTAAAGCGATATCATATAACATAATATTTGCATCATCAATCTGTTGCTTAATTCTCCCTCTATTGATAATATTTTTATATCTGGCATTTCCTATGGGTGCAATCGTACCCGTGATAGAAAACTTGTTTAATATTTCAAGTTCATAACCTAATTTAAGGTAATAAGCTGCAATTGAAGTTTTATCATAATTACCAACTAAATCTTGATCAGTAATTTCGAAGTAAGTTGAACTGTGAAAAAAACCAATAAACAACCCTTTGTAAATAAAAACTTGTGCACCAATTTCAAAACTCAGTTTTCCTTCTGAAGCTTGGCCAAAATTACTATCCTCAATGGCCGAAGGTATTAATGTACCCACCGCTAATGTCACAGTTTTTTCTCTAGATGAATTATTCGGTGGGTTGTTTGTGTCACTTTTATTCTCTTGAGCCATGACACCAAAAGTGATCATTAAAAATAGAAATGAAATCCAAGGCTTAATATTCAAAATTGAACTCATTCTCGACGTTATCAATTGTTATTTGCTGAATTACTTGTGGCTGTCCATTGATTGAATACGTCAACTTCACCTCAGAACCTAAAGTTGTGATATAGGTCAAGTTCAAACCCGGATTCTCATCCGTGAGAGTTCCAGAATCTAGGTTAGAAACATAACAGAATGATTCTTCTTCATTTAGAACTTCCTCAAAATAAGTCTCCCTACATTCGGGGATTATATATTCTAGGGTGTACTCCAATTCCGTGCCTGCTGGACTAACACGCTCCAGATTAAAATCTAATGTTGCTATTCGCCTTACAGGAACTTGGCCTAAGTCAATAAGGTAGTTTGTTGGTGTGAAGCCTGTTAAATCGGTTCTGTATTGATAGCTTGTGTAGTTTTCGTTAACTATCACGTCAACTACAAAATCCTCATCTCTACCCAACAGGGATATGATTTCAAATTGTCCGTTTTCTTGGCTCAGCGTGGCTCCAATATTTTCATCAACACTTCCAAGAAAAAACTCTACCTCAACATAAGCTCTAATTTCAGCACCAGAAATAGGCTGATTATTTTCATCGCGTATTTGCCCTTTAACCAGTAGTCTTGTATTATTATCGTAAGGTACTTCACAAGAAAACAAACCTATAAAAAACACGAATGTCATTAATTTAAAATAGAGAAAACGTTTTCCTTTCATTTGAGTTGTATTCATTTTAAAGATGTAAAATATAAAAAAGGTTGCGTCTTAATCAGTTAAAATAAAAAAACCATATCAACTTAATGACATGGTTTTTTTGAATTGATTCTAAGTAAATATATTCTACAAATCGAATTTGATACCTTGTGCCAAGGGCAACTCGGCCGTATAATTAATGGTGTTGGTTTGGCGTCTCATATAGATTTTCCAAGCATCAGATCCAGATTCCCGGCCACCGCCAGTCTCTTTCTCTCCACCAAAAGCACCTCCAATTTCTGCTCCAGATGTTCCGATATTGACATTTGCGATACCACAATCTGATCCTTGTACAGATAAGAAGGCTTCGGCCTCACGCAAATTATTGGTCATAATAGCTGACGATAATCCTTGTTTCACCCCATTTTGAATTTCCAGTGCATCGTGAACATCTCCAGAATATTTTAGAAGATATAAAACAGGCGCAAACGTTTCGTGCTGTACAATTTCAAATTCAGGTTTTCCTTCTGCAATGGCTGGTTTTACATAACAACCACTTTCAAAACCTTCACCTTCTAAAACTCCGCCTTCAACCACAATGTTTCCACCTTCTTCAACAACTTTTTCCAAAGCGTGTTTGTAATTTTCAACGGCGTCCTTGTCGATTACTGGGCCAACATGATTGTTCTCGTCCAATGGATTACCAATACGCAACTGCTTGTAAGCATCAACCACGGCCGATTTCACTTTGTCATAAATACTCTCATGGATAATTAGTCTTCGGGTTGATGTGCAACGCTGTCCTGCAGTACCCACCGCACCAAACACTGCTCCGATAACGGTCATCTTCACATCGGCATCGGGAGTAACGATAATAGCGTTGTTTCCGCCGAGCTCAAGTAAGGTTTTTCCTAAACGACCTGCGACTTCCTGAGCTACGATTTTACCCATTCTGGTAGAGCCAGTTGCAGACACCAAAGGAATTCGGTTGTCTTTGGTCATGTATTCGCCCACTTTGTAATCGCCGTTGATTAGGCAAGATATACCTTCCGGTAAATCGTTGGCTGCAAAGACTTCTGCAGCAATATTTTGACAGGCAATACCACATAATGGTGTTTTTTCACTTGGTTTCCAAACACAAACATCACCACAAACCCAAGCCAAGGCTGTGTTCCAAGCCCAAACTGCCACGGGAAAGTTAAATGCCGAAATAATACCGACAACGCCCATTGGGTGGTATTGTTCGTACATTCTGTGACCTGGTCTTTCAGAGTGCATTGTCAAGCCGTGAAGCTGTCGTGACAATCCAACCGCAAAATCGCAGATATCAATCATTTCTTGAACTTCGCCCAAACCTTCTTGGTAGGATTTTCCCATTTCATAAGAGACCAGTTTTCCTAAAGGCTCTTTCTTTTCTCTCAATTTATCCCCAAACTGACGCACAATCTCTCCACGTTGCGGTGCTGGCATGGTTCGCCATGTTTTAAACGCCGATGTGGCAGCGGTCATCACTTTTTCATAATCTTCCTTTGAGGTCGATTTTACCTTAGCTATCAATTGGCCATCTACTGGAGAATGGGATTCGATAATTTGGCCATTTGCAAAATTGTTCGCACCCGTTGATGTGCCTTCATTTATATCCTTAACGCCTAATTGGTTTAGGGCTTCTTTTATTCCGAAATCGGTAGCAACTGCTTCCATTTTTACTTATTTTTTGTGATTTATATAATTTTACGGCGAAGTTACTAATAAATTGTTGTTTTCCCTTGACCTAACTTCCTTAATAATGTAACTTTAAAGCACTTAAATAAACATCTAATTATGAAAAATTACTTGCTATTATTTGTAATTTTTGCCTTCTGTTTTGGTTGTGGCGAAACGGATTCAAAATCAAAGACAAAAATTGATAACACTGAAAATCCTTCCGAAGAAATAATAGAAACCAAAGCCGAATTTGCAATTATTATTCATGGCGGTGCAGGTAATATTCTCAAAAAAAATATGACTGCGGAAAAAGAGGCCGCTTATAATGCAAAATTAGAAGAAGCGATAAGAGTGGGTTATGATATTCTAAAAAACGGCGGAAGCAGTCTCGATGCCGTTCAAAAAACCATTAACGTGATGGAAGATTCGCCATTGTTCAACGCTGGAAAGGGAGCGGTGTTTACCAATGCTGGAACCAATGAACTCGACGCTTCAATTATGGATGGGAAAACTTTAAATGCTGGAGCCTCTGCAGGAACAACTACCGTTAGAAATCCGATAAATCTGGCAAGAGCCATTATGGACAACTCGCCACACGTGATGATGGCTGGTACAGGAGCAGAAACGTTTGCAAATGAACAGGGTCTAAACATCGTTGAACCCAGTTATTTTTATACTGAAAATAGAATGAAATCCTTAAATCGGGTCAAATCTGCAGAACAGGAAAAACAAAACGAAGATGCAAAAATGGAAAATAAACAAGCTTTTTACGATGCAGATATAAAAGCCGCAAAATTTGGGACTGTTGGCTGCGCTGCCCTCGATAAAAACGGAAACCTTGCTGCCGGTACTTCTACTGGAGGAATGACCAACAAACGCTATGGCCGGGTTGGAGATGCGCCAATTATTGGTGCTGGCACTTATGCGAACAATAATTCTTGTGCGGTTTCTAGCACCGGATGGGGCGAGTATTTTATCCGAGCAATGGTGGCACACGATATTTCGGCATTGATGCAATATAAAGGACTTACTCTAAAAGAGGCCGCACGAGAGGTTATTCAGAAAAAAATACCAGATTTGGGTGGCGACGGCGGTATTATTGCGGTTGATAACAACGGAAATATGGTAGCCGAGTTCAATACCTCGGGGATGTATCGTGCTAGTATGAATGCTTCGGGCGAGTTGGAAGTTGCGATGTATGGAGAGGACTAGTGTTTCGAAGCCATCATGTATTCGACATTACAGGTATTATCAAAACAAATTAATGCGAAAACATAATTGCGACGCTAAGTCCTTTTTTATTCTAAGTTAGAAATGATTATACTTCTGGATTCGACCGATATGACTGGGTCTAAAAACAAAAATCCCGAACAAATCAATGTCCGGGATTCTAATTTAAGTTGGCCCACTAGGTCTCGAACCTAGACTCTTTGGTACCAAAAACCAACGTGTTACCAGTTACACCATAGGCCAAAATCTCAAAAGAGAGTGCAAATCTAATACAAAGTTTTGTTTGAACAAAAATTTTGGCGTAAAATATCGCAAAGCCTAACGTTAACTTAAAAGTTTTAGCGTTTTTGATATTTATTAGTAAATTCGCTCGCATTAAATAGACTTTCTTTATGACACATTTCAACTTCAAGAAATGGAACACCATCTTGGGGTGGTTTGCTTTTGCCGTGGCTTTATTAACCTATTCTTTAACGGTTGAACCTACGGTTAGTTTTTGGGATGCCGGTGAGTATATTTTAACCTCGTCTAAATTACAGGTTGGTCACCCGCCAGGTGCGCCGTTATTTCAACTTCTAGGTGCATTTTTCTCGATATTTGCTTTTGAGCCATCACAAATTGGAATGTTACTTAATATGATGAGTGCTGTTGCTAGTGCGTTTACCATACTTTTTATGTTTTGGACCATTAGCATCTTGCTGCGCAAATTAGCGGTTGCTGCATTGCCAAATAAAGAAGGATTTGATAATCAGACCGTAGTTGCGCTTTCAAAAAACAAATACATAGGTATCCTTGGTGGTGCCCTGGTAGGTAGTCTTGCTTTTACGTTTACTGATTCCTTCTGGTTTAATGCTGTTGAAACTGAGGTCTATGCTATGGCAACCTTAATCATGGCCATCTTATTTTATTTGGGCCTTCGTTGGGAACGGGATATGTTTGAGCCAAGAGGCCACAAATGGCTTATACTAATCGCTTTTGTTATTGGTCTTTCTTTTGGGGTTCACTTTATGGGCCTGTTGACGATTCCTGCTCTAGGTCTTATTTATTTTTTCAAAAATTATAAACCGGTTACCGTTAAAAATTTCATCATCGCTAATTTAGTGGCTGTCGCGATATTGTTATTTATATTTAAATTACTACTGCCTAATGCACTCCGCCTTTTTAGTGCTTCAGAAATTTTCTTTGTAAACACCATCGGACTTCCATTTAATTCAGGATCCATCATTGCCGGAATTGCAGTTGTTACAGCCTTTTATTTCGGTTTAAAATACACCAAGGATAAGGGTTACAAATATGCCAATACTTTAACGCTCTGCTTGATCTTTATTTTCATCGGATTCTCGTCTTGGATTATGTTGCCCATTCGTGCCAATGCCAATGTAATTATTAATGAAAACAACCCCTCCAGCGCCAGGGAACTCCTCGCCTATTACAACTTAGAGCAATATCCAGAAACCCATTTGTTTTACGGTCCTTTGTTTACAGATCAATATTCTGGGCTGGATAAAAATAATCCCTATTTGGATGATAAGCCCAAATATGAAAAAGATGAAGAATCGGGCGAATATATTATAGTAAACGAATGGAAAAACGCCAAACAAAACTACAACTCTAAACATGCTTCCGTTTTACCGCGGATGTGGAGCGGTGAACACGCCGAAAATTACATGATGTTCTCAGGACTGCTTGATTTTAAGATCAAGCCAGAATATCAAATGGAAAATGAACTACGCTCTCTAGTTAACGAATTTAAAGCCGAAGTTTCCAAAGGTCAGGTTGATTATGAAGACTACCATAAATTTCTGAAACAATTTGGACGGGATTATCTTGAGGTAGAAAAACCATCAATTGGCGATAACCTTTACTACATGTTAGATTATCAATTGGGATATATGTACTGGCGTTATTTTATGTGGAATTTTACTGGAAAGCAAGATGACATCCAAGGCCATTATGACGATTTACACGGTAATTGGATCAGTGGTATCGGGTTTATTGATGATATGCATTTAGGCATGTCTCAAGATAATCTACCAAGCGATGTAGAAGATAATAAAGCCAGAAACACCTATTACTTTTTACCTTTAATTTTAGGTTTGATAGGCTTCCTGTTCTTGATGGGACGAGACCCCAAATTGTTTTGGGTGATGTTGGTTTTCTTTCTATTTACTGGTCTAGCGATTCAATTCTATACGAACGTGCGGCCATTTGAACCCCGAGAACGCGATTATTCTGTGGTAGGTTCATTTTATGTATTTGCGATATGGATTGGCTTTGGCGTCTATGCGATATTTAATGCCCTGCAGAAATTCTCCAACTCCAAATTTATAGCTCCCGCTGTTACCATAATTTGTTTGGTTCTTGTTCCAGGGATTTTAGCCGCCAATAATTGGGACGACCACGACCGCTCAGAAAAATATACCGCACAGGCAATGGCCAGAAAATATCTGGAGTCCTGCGCAGAAAACGCCATACTATTCACTATTGGCGATAATGATAGTTTCCCTTTGTGGTATCTTCAGGAAATTGAAGGTATAAGAACAGATGTACGGGTGGTCAATACCAGTCTCTTTCAAACCGATTGGTACATCGACCAAATGAAACGTAAGGCTTATGAAAGTGATCCCATCCCCTCACAGCTCACCCACGAGCAGTATCGTTTTGGCACTCGTGATTATATCATGAAGAATGAGATTACACGAGACACTTTCCTTATTAAGGATTTTATGAATTTTATTTCTAGCGATGATCCTAAATACAAATTAGGTTATGCCATCAAGGTCCAAGGTGAAGACCCTTCGGTGTATCCAGCGCAGCTTTTAAATTCAAATTACCTACCAACTACCAATGTTCGAGTACCTGTGAATAAAGAAAACGTGCTTGAAAACGGTATTGTAAAGCAAAAGGATGCCGATAAGATTGTGCCCTATATTGATATCAATATATCAGGCGGTGCGCTTTACAAAAATCGTTTGTTGATGTTGGATATTATTGCCAATAACGACTGGAAACGTCCTATCTATTTTACTGGCGGTGCATTTGGTGACGACGACTATATTTGGATGAAAGATTATCTTCAGTTGGACGGACTCTGTTATAAACTCGTACCGATAAGAACTGCCGTTGACCGCGCCAACCCGTTTGATATGGGCCGTGTAGATACCGATTTAATGTATGATCAGGTTATGTCTTGGGATTGGGGCAATAGCGGAAGCGACAACATTTACCATGATGTGGAAACCCGAAAAAACGGTATTACCTATCGCGGAAATCTCGCCAGACTATTAGAGGGACTTATTAAGGAGAATAAATTGGATAAAGCCGAAGATATTGCGGATTTGGCCATGGAAAAAATGCCGGTAGATAAGTTTGGTTTCTACACCTTATTAGAACCTTATATTGGTGGCTATTATGAGATTGGAAATAAAGAAAAGGCAAGAAAACTCTATAAAGAGGTTTCCCGCAAATATCAAGAGAACCTAACCTATTGGAGCGAACTTACCAAAGAAAACCAAACCCGCTACATTGATGAAATCGTGACCGATATTGAACGTTATCGTAGTTTGGTCGATTTGCTGGTAATTTATAATGATGAAGAATTTGCGATGGAAGAGACCACAAAATTCAATAATTATCTAGAACTCTTCAAACATTTTTCAAGTGGGGAAACAGAAGACGTTGAACCGGTAAGAGAGGAACGTGACCTCCAAGTGGATACCATAGAACAAATGTTGAAATTAGAAGAATAACTTGAATTTAGTTCCCGTAAAAACGCCAAGGCTCGCTAAGGAATTATTCCCGAATTATGTTTGGGGCATCAATACCAAAAAAAAAGAGCTTTACCTCACGTTTGATGATGGGCCAACGCCAGAGATTACCGACTTTGTTTTAGATCAGCTTGAGGCCTATAATGCCAAGGCCACATTTTTTTGTGTGGGCGCCAATGTTAAAAAGTATCCCGAGATTTTCAATCGAATAGTTACTTCTATGCATTATGTTGGCAATCATACACAGCATCATGTTAAGGGTTGGAAAACCCAAACCAAGAAATACCTTTAAAGGAAGTTGAAGACGCAGAACAGGCCCTCTCCGCCTTTAAGGCACCTCTCCCAAAAGGAGAGGATTTATTTGAGGAAAAAAATTTCAATCTCGAAGCTCCGATACATAAACTAAATACCAAGATTAGTAAATCATTAGATGAAAAATCCACCATCTTCAATCTTCAAACGTCAATTCCTAAGCTGTTCCGTCCGCCTTATGGACAAATTACTTCTAAACAAGGTAAAAAATTGACGGCTTTAGGGTATAAAATTATTATGTGGGATGTTTTATCTTTTGATTGGGACGCATCGGTTTCCGAAGAAAAATGTTTGGATAATGTAATTTCAAAAAGCCAATCTGGAAGTATCATTGTATTTCACGATAGCGTCAAGGCATCACGGAATATGCAATATGCACTTCCGAAGGTATTAAACTATTACACTGAAAAGGGATTTGTGTTTAAAACGCTTTCCGAAGAAAATTTAAAAGCCTAAAGATACTCCTGAACAATAGCAATTAAGGTATTTGCATCTTGCTCGCCACTATGTCTCCATTTCATTTCGCCATTTTTATAGATAATCAATGTTGGGAGGCCTTTGACACGAAGCGCTTCGGCAAGTTCCTTATTTTTATCAACATCAATTTTTATAACTTTGGCCTTATCGCCAAGAGCAGCGGCCACATCTCGCATTACAGGATGCATGGCGGTGGATTGTTCGTTCCATTCGGTAAAGAAATCCAATAGAACAGGCATATCAACATCGATGAGTTCCCCAAATTTTGACATACGTTTAAACTTTTACGTTAGGTTGCTATCAACAAAGATAGCATTTCCACCGTATTATACATTATTTGTTCCTTTTTTAAGCGTAATCACAGTTACTTCGGGCCAAATACCAACCCGACCGGGATAGCCCAAATACCCAAAACCACGATTTACATTTATATATTGACCCAACTGTTGGTAAATGCCAGCCCATTGTTTGTAGCGCCATGAAACCGGGCTCCACTTAATCCAACCCGGGATTTCGATACCAAATTGCATCCCGTGGGTATGCCCGCTTAAGGTTAAGTGATAATGGTAATCGTCCTTTAAGACTTCGGCTTCCCAATGGCTCGGGTCGTGGGACATCAATATCTTAAAATCCTCAGCATTCACTTTTGCCTTCGCTTTCTGGAGGTCGCCCGCTTTTTTAAAACCGCCTGCGCCCCAATTTTCGACACCGATAATAGCGATTCGTTGACCGTCACGTTCTATAAATCGGCTTTCATTCAACAGTAAATCGTAGCCCATTTTTTCCTGAAGCTCAACTAAATCAGTTAGGTTTTGGGCCTTTGCCTTTTCGGAAGGCCAATCGATATAATCGCCGTAATCGTGATTTCCTAAAACAGAATACACACCATCCTTAGCTTTTAATTGGCTAAATAAATCTTGCCACGGCAACATTTCCGAAGATTTGTTATTGACCATATCTCCCGTAAAAAGTATGACATCGCTATTCTGTGCTTTGATAAGGTCAACGCCATATTGGATTTTTTCCCTATTATCAAAACTTCCGGAATGGATATCGCTAATCTGGGTAATTTTATAACCATCAAAAGCGTCGGGTAAATCTTCAAAATGTAAGGTGTAATCCAATACCCTAAAGCGGTATTTGCCTTTATACATTCCGTAAAGTAAAGATGCAAAAGGAATTGCCGCAAGCCCCAGAGCGATACCACTGATGAATTTTCGTCGGGAGGGCAAATAAAAATCACGGCCGCTAGTAACAAATCGGTCGTAAAGTCCAATGACTGCTCTAATAATATCTTCGCCCAAAAGAATGGGAACGAGGATAAGAATAAAAGACATAAATGCTAGCAAAAACCCGAAAGCATAACTTTTAGAAGGGCTCAGCACACGACCCTCTGCACCGGTTGTAAACTGGTAAATAAAATTACCGGCAATGACGATGGCAACCGCAATGAAAAGGTAATGTACCCACGACATCTTAAACACAGTTTTAATGGCCTGAAAGCCATAAACGGTAAAAACAATATAAATTACAATGAAAATTATCCAGCGAAGCATAGGCTATTTTGTAGTAGGTCAAAGATACTTTTTTTGAGAAGTGAAAACTTGAGCAAGAAAATTTTTAACGCTATGTTATGATTTACTATCTTTTACGATGGTATCGATACCTACTTCGGAAATTTTAAAAAGCACTTATTGCATGCTATGAAACGAAGACAATTCTTAACAAATCTCACACTTTCAGGAATTGGAGTTTCTGTGGTAAATTTTAATATGAGCTGTTCTAACAACCCCAAAACCAAATCAGAAAAAATGACATCAACCTCTAAAAATCGTCCCATTGCCATTTGTACCTGGGCATTTAAAAACGCAACGGCAAAAGCTGGAGCAGAACTCGCAAAAGGCAGCAATGCCCTGGATGCTAGTATTGCAGGAGTTGCTGTGGAGGAAGAAAATCTAAAGAACACCACCGTTGGCAAAGGCGGAGCAACAGACCGCGAAGGCAACGTTACCTTAGACGCCAGCGTAATGGATAGCAACGGTGATTGCGGTGCAGTTGTTTGTGTAGAAAACATCACCAACGTCGCAGCATTAGCTAAAAAGGTCATGACTGAAACGCCCCACGTTATGCTCGCAGGAAAAGCTGCTGAAGAATTTGGATATACCCAAGGTTTTAAAAAAGAAATACTATTGACCGAAGATTCTAAAAATGCGTTTACCAAATGGAAGAAATCGCCCGAATACAAGCCCATTATCAATATAGAAAACCACGATACCATCGGGATGCTCTGTTTAGATAATAACGGGGATATTGCCGGTGCCTGTTCTACTTCAGGATTGTCTTACAAAATGAAAGGGCGCGTTGGCGATTCTGCCATTATCGGTGCCGGTCTATTTATTGATAATGAAATTGGTGGCGCGGTTGCTACAGGACTCGGCGAGGAAATCATGAAAACCTTAGGTAGTTTTTTAATTGTGGAGTTGATGCGCAACGGGATGTCCCCGCAACAGGCCTGTGAGGAAGCTGTTCACCGTATTGTCTCTAAAAACGAACAATTACAAGGATTTTCAAGTGGCTTATATTGCCATTAACAAAACTGGCGACGTTGGTTCATTCTGCATCCACCAAGGATTTAGCTTCATGAAGTTTGAAGATGGAAAGAATGAAAACCTGCCTTCGGAATATTACGTTAAGGATTGATGAGGAAGTTGAAGTTGAAAATTAAAAAGCCAACATAACAAAATACGACACAAGACTGAAAACTGAAAACTGAAAACTGAAGACTGAAGACTGAAGACTATTACTAGAACCACTTAATCGTCAAATCCACTAATTTCTGCTTAAAACTAGTGTAGGGAGCCGTTAACAAATCGGTTGCTGCAAACGTATGTTGTTTTAAAACAGCACGCTGATTGGTAAATTCCAAAAAGCCAAAATACCCGTGTGATTTTCCGATGCCGCTATTATTACTGCCACCAAAGGGTAAATTATGATTTAGGTATTGGAGCAAATTATGATTAATACAAGTCCCTCCAGCTCTGGTATTATTGATAATGTAATTTACGTTTTTTTTGTTTTTGCTGAAAATGTAAAGCGCCAAGGGTTTTTCCCTTTCATTAATATAGGCAACAACGTCTTCAATATTTTTATAAGTTTTAACGGGAAGAATTGGCCCAAAAATTTCATTCTGCATCAGTTTACTTGCTTCGGCAGGATTTAAAACCAAGGTGGGTTCAATGTAGTTTTCCGCTGGTTTAAACGAACCACCGTGGGCAATTTCGGTAGTTCTTGATTCGGCATCTTCGAGATAACCAATTAAACGCTCAAAATGTTTTTGGTTAACAATCCTTCCGTAGGAATCGGATTCTGAAGGATTCTCACCATAATTTTCAACGATTTGCTTTTTAAAGCTTTTTATAAAATCGTCCATTATAACATCATTGACAAATACATAATCTGGTGCAATACAAGTCTGACCAGAATTAACAAACTTTCCGAAGATAATTCGCTTTACAGCTTTATCAATATGGGCAGAGTCGTCAATAATCACGGGCGATTTTCCTCCCAACTCTAAAGTGACCGAACTTAGATTTTTTGAGGCCGCTTTCATAACAATCTTTCCCACCTGTGGCGAACCCGTAAAGAAAATATGGTTAAAGGGCATTTTCAAAAGTTCGGTTGAGGTCTCTACTTCGCCTTGAACTAATGCAACTTCATCTTCATTAAAAATTGCCGATATAATCTTCGCCATAATAGCTGAAGAATTTGGCGTCATCTCACTTGGTTTGATGATTACCGTATTACCACCTGCGATGGCTGAAATCAATGGGCCGAAGGTTAAATTTATAGGAAAATTCCAAGGGGAGATAATTAGGCAAACACCTTTTGGCTCATTCTTTATCCACGACGAACTTCCTAAAAGCGCAATAGGCGTTTCTACTTTTTGCCGCTTTAACCAAGATTTAAGATTGCTGCTTACAAAATTAATTTCGTCTATGACAGGATAGATTTCAGTAAGGTCGGTCTCTAGATGCGGTTTTTTAAAATCCTTATAAATAGCATCCCGAATGTCTTGTTTAAAATCAATTTCCAAAGCCTTTTTTAAGGACTTTAGTTTTTTGATGCGTTGCTTATAAGTGGTGTTTCCAACTTTAAACTGATTTGATTTTTGTGTTTCAAAAAGTTGCGCAAACTGGTTATCTGTATAATCTGTCATTTAATCGTCAATGATTTTACTGGGCTGCGAGCCGTTTTTGTGTAGTTTGCCGAAGATTTTTGCGAAGGGTTTCAATACAACCAAAATTCTTTCGGTTTAACCAATATATTCATTTTCGCTGAGATTCTACCGTTTCTTTGACATGAGTTTGAAACTAAGACCCCAAAGCCTTATGAAAAAAGTTCTACTAATTTTAGCCTTTATCACTTTACCTCTTCTAACCATTGCACAGGCAGATACTAATACTGTAGCTACTGAAATTTCAATAGCAAAAGAGGGTAAGGAAAATGTAGATGTTAAAATTGCAAGACAAGAATCAAACGCAACAGCTAAGGCACAACTTTTAAAAATCAACAGACGTAAAAGCTCAGATATTATAAGTATCAAGGCTTATAGAAAAAGTTTACAGATCAAAGTAAAAGAAGTAAAACTTTGCTAAGCTAAACTTGTAACCCACAAATTAAAAAATCCGAAAGTTTTGCTTTCGGATTTTTTTTATTCGCTTTCTTGGCTTTTAAGGTATTTCGGAATCTTTATCATTTTTCAAAAAGGATGGATGTGATAAATGAGCAACATTAATGGTTGGAGCAAAATAATAATGCGGCAACAATTAATGATTTACGAACAGCTCATTGGAAGCATTTATTTTTCAAAACTACCAAGGTAATTTGTGCGATTCAAATTCTAAAAATACAGCTCATCCAAAATATATAACATTTAATCGGTAACGCTTTTATTGGGCTGCAAGCCGAAATTGTGTAGTTCATCGATGTTTTTTACGTGGGCTTTCGAGACAACTAAAATATTATCGGTTTAGCCATTAAATTCCTTCACGCGGAGATATCGCCGTTTCTTTGACTTGAGTTTGAAACCAATACCCCAAAGAAATCATGAAAAAAGTTCTACTAATTTTAGCCTTTATCACTTTACCACTTTTAACCATTGCACAGGCAGATACTAATACTGTTGCAACTGAAATTTCAATAGAAAAAGAGGTTAAGGAAAATGCAGAAGCTAAAACGGCAAAACAAGAATCTAGAGCAAACTCAGCGGCTAAGGCGCAACTTTTAAAAATAAACAGACGTAAAAGTTCTGAAATTATAAGCATCAAAGCATATAGAAAAAGTCTTCAGATTAAAGTAAAGGAAGTTAAACTTTGCTAATCTGAACTTATAACTCACAAATTAAAATCCGGAAGTTTTGCTTTCGGATTTTTTTTTATGTGTTTTGGTAATTAGGATAAGTGGGAAGTGTTACGATAATTGATGTCCTAGATATTTTATTTTGAGACTGGTAAGTTTAAAATATAATAGAGGGTAATTTATTAAACGTACAATTTTCATAATAGTGCAACATCAAATCTTAGGGTAAAAAGCATTATGACTAGTAAAAGGTTAGAATATTTTAAGTTATTAAATTGAAGCAAAGTAAAAGTAGAATAAACTCACCATTACGTTTATTCCTCTAAATTGGCGGAATAAACGTACCTTAGGTGATCATAGATAGTTGTTATGCACAACCTAAAAAAAAACCACAAATGGAAAAATCATTACCGAAAAACGATTTAGAATTACATCAAGCTTTTGAAATAATTCTTTCTATAAAAACATTCAGTAATTATATTTCAGATATAGCCGAAATAATTTACAATGGTTCTCTGAATTCCGAAAATCTGAACTCTATTCTAAACGAGTATAAAATAAAAAACATCCGAAATATCAATGATGAACTTTTGGACTTAATAATCATCTATATAAATTTAGTGCTTAATGACCACATTCTTTCCGAAAATGAAAGAAACAATATTGGACTCTTAAAAATTTATTTTAAAATAAAAGAAGGAGATTTCATAGAAAAACGCCACGCAGAAATAGAAGACGTATTACAAAGACAATTTGAAAGACAATATACTGACAACAAAATTGACTATTTGGAATCTATGCACAACGTGTATCTTCAAGAAATATTTGATTTGAGTTATGACCAGTTTGACGAATTTAAAGAACGTGAAATTATAAGTGCTCTTGCAAGAGGTGCAGACATAACAGAACTCGACACAGCGAAATATCCGAAATTGGCAAGTTTAAAAAGTGAAGTTGCTGGTCGCCAAATTTCCCAAGAAGTCAAAGATTCAGTTTGGAATAGAGATAATGGAAAATGTAGAGAATGTGACAATAATCAAAAATTAGAATTTGACCACATTATTCCGTTTTCAAAAGGAGGTTCAAATACATATCGGAACATACAACTTCTGTGCGAACCTTGTAATAGGAAAAAATCAAGTAAAATCGGATAAAAAGGCAGTGCATAACAAAGAACTGAGTTAAATTCCAAGTAAATTTTCATATAATTTTCACCAATGATTCCCTGCATCGTTGAAATGGAATAACTCTTCGAGTTATCTCCAGTCCAACAACGGACCATCACCTCCATCATTTTATTTTACTTCAATTTTTGAGCACGCTTCTGTACTCTGCATCGTACGGTATGCCCGAAGTTGCCACTGCAAAGGCCTGTTTTAGCAGTTTGTTTGCCACAGCCATCAGGGCCAGCTTCGGGCTCTTTCCCTTGGCTACGATCCTGTCAAAGACCGCCTTGCACGCCCTGTTGTGCTCACATGCGGAAAATGAGGCCATGAACAACAGGCTCCTGAGCTTTCTGTTGCCGACCTTGCTTATCCTGCTGCGTCCCCTTACACTGCTGCCTGACTCACGGATGGTGGGCGTGATGCCCGCATAGCTGCACAGCTGTGAAGCGTTCTCGAACTTTCGGAACCCATCGGTTATCACTATCAGGAACAGGGCGGTCTTGAGCCCGATCCCAGGGATGCTCTGCAACAGTGTCAACTGCTGCTGTTGGTCTTCCTTCACCAGTTCCAGAAGCCTTTTTTCCAGTGCCGATATCTCCTTTTTCAGATGTTTCAGGTTGTTGTCCAGGGACTTCAGTACCGATCTGGAATGGAACCCCAGTGCCTTCTCCCCATGGACCTTGTTCTTTGTCGCGGTGCTCTTTTTGGTGTAACTGTCCAAGAGCCTTAACAGTTGCAGGCACTCGCCCTGTGCATCGGTAAGTGCGGTGTACAGCGGAACATCGTTCGACAGGCCGTACTCGAAGATGGCCCTGGCGTCGCTCTTGTCGGTCTTCACCTTGGCCAGTTTCATCTGGATGGAACGCTTCACGGACAGTGGGTTCACCACAGAGACCCGCACCCCTTTCTTGGACAGGAACTGTGCCAATGGGGTATGGTAATAGCCCGTGGCCTCCATGACCACCAGGGCATTCTTGGAAGGACCTTGAGCAGCTGTCTGAACCCAGTGGCCGCATTGCCGAACTGGCGGTGTCCGGAGCATGGGCTGTAGGCATCGAACACATCTTTGCTGATGTCGATACCATAAATTTCATTATCTTTATTCATAAGAACTGTTTTATGAAAGAACAAGACTACCACTGTTTCAACAACTTGAAAACGAGATCAAAAGTCTCACAGAACTGAACGAAATAAGAGTAGTAAAAGAGAGGGGATTATCAATGTTATCGAAGTCAACGCTTCACCGTGTATAGTAACCTTAATCCTCTCTTTTGTTCTTTCTTGTTTATATGTCTAATTTAAGGATTTGTAAACTTAAGCCGTGTATAAGCCATTGCTTGGTCATCGCTTATCTGGAAAATCCTATCGGATTTCCCAGCGTAGTTTTGTACTTTTAATAGTTCGTGCCGAGACACGCAACGGCTCATACACCAAACGTTGTAGTGCATTTGAGAAACCAATGAACCGAGAGATAAAAATTTGTTCAGAATGCGAATCCGAATATTTTAAAGAGAGTTCGGAAATGACGGATTTATGTCCAGATTGTGCGCATCAATTATATAATTATTCGAATTGCAAACACAAATTTGAAAATGGAAATTGCTCAAAATGCGGTTGGAATGGAAAAACCTCTGAATATTTAAAAAACCGAAAAGAATAGAATGGAAATCAAGTATTGTTGGAGATGCAAAACAGAAATTCCAATGTTGAATAAACAGGAGTTCGCAATCGCTTCTGAATTGTACTCGAACGCATTTAAAACAGCAAAAGCAAATAGAAAAGAGAGATTTAAAGATTTATTAGAATACTATAATAATTTAACTGGATTTGAAGAAACTGAACCAAATGCAATTATGCATCATTCACTCGAACAAATTGGACCTGATTGCGAAAATTGCGGAAAACCGTATCGAACGCCAAAAGCAATACTTTGTGTAGCGTGCGGAAATAAAAGAAAAATAGCTGAATAAAAACGCACTACAACAACGTATATAGCTCATAGCTAATCAGTTGCTTAAACGAAGTTAAGGCATACTTGCTAGTCCGCCAAATTTTTTAATTTGGATTATTGAGAAAAGATAATAAGAAAAATTAAAAAATTCGGCTCGTGCTTAATCCGAAAATAATTTCCTAATTTGCCCGCTACGAGCCATATACACAACCGTTGCCAGTAATGCTGAAAAAAACTGCGAACTAACAATAAAACTAATACACCTCAATTATATATGTCAATAACAAAAAGCCAAACTGAAAAAATAGGTTCAATATTTAATGGAAATAGATTTGTAATTCCAACTTATCAAAGAAAATACAGTTGGACTGATACTGAAAGAAAAGCCCTTTGGCAAGATATTGAAGAAAGCCTAAAGGACAATATGAATCACTTTGTTGGCACCCTATCTTTTAAAGAAAACAAATCAATTGGACTTTCAACAGATACGGTTTATGAGATTATAGATGGACAACAAAGAATTACAACTTTATTTGTTTTGTTGAAAATCCTTATTGACAAGATTGAAAAAAAAGATGTTCGAGAGAGTCAGTTATCAACTTTCATTGGCACAAAAGATAATTTGAAACTTCAACCACTTGGCGAAGATGGAAGTTTTTTAAAAAGACTACTTTTTGATTTTGAGGATATTGATAAAGAAAATATTAATAAGCGAAGTCAAAGATTTATGTATTCAGCAAGCAAACTTTTTTCGGCATTTGCCAACCCATTAAGTTCATCGGAAATAGAAGAACGAATTATTTTTATCCGTGACAGAATTGAAGTATTGGTATTTAATGTTCAAAATCAAGCACAAGCCGTTAAAATGTTTTCGATTATCAATGATAGAGGTTTGCCTTTAAGAATACTTGATAAAACTAAAAGTATCTTAATGCTTTACTCAACTTTACATTTAAAAGAAAAATTAAATGACGAAGTAAATAATAGCTTTGAAAAAATATTTGATTCTTATGATGACCTTTTAGTTTCAAAAGAAAAATTGGGGATTCTGAGTAGGCTTGAGGAAAATACTATATTCACTCAACATTATTATTCATCAAGTAAACTTTTTCCCTCAACTTGGAATAATAGAGATGGTGCTGATACTATATTTGACAACCTCAAAATTAGATGTGAAGAATTAAAAGAAAATCCAGATAATTTAAAAATTTTCATCGAGGAATATTTGGCAGATTTTGAAAGTTTTGCCGTAAACTATTCTAAACTTGTGAAAGAGATTGAAACTAATCCGTTATATCAAAAACCATTTCGATATTTGGAATTTACTGCAACTCTTTTTCCTGTAATTGTTAGACTGTATATGCAAGGAAAACTTGATGAGTTATTACCACTTTTAGAAACTATTGAGGTTAGAGTTTACAAATTGAGAGGAACAAACCCAATAGCAGATATGTATTGGTTAAGTTCATATATATCAGCAAATGACTTATCAACAGATGAAATTAGATTACACTTAAGAAACTTTTGTGAGAAATTTGTCAACAATCACGTCTTTAGAACTTATTTAGACAATCCGATTTATGGAAATGGTGCAGTAAAATATATTTTGTCAGAATTTAGTGAAGACAATTATAACTTAAAAACTTACAAAGATTTTCAAGTAGAACACGTATTCAGTAAAGACCCAAATTATGATGCTTTATCTTATGGATTTGCAAACGATTATGATTATGAAAAAAATCGTTTTGGTAATCTTGGTCTTCTCGAAAAAGGATTAAATATTGGTTTAGGAAATCTTCCACCGATAAATAAAGTTAGTGGGTATTTAGAATCAAAAAATTCAGAAATTAGAAATTTAGCAGGAGAAATACAGAAAGGGAATTTTAATAAAATTAGTGTTGACAATAGACGGAATATTATTTTGGAATACTGTATTAACCGTTTTACATTGAATTAAACATCGAAAAAGCACTACTGGCAACAACGTATATAACTCATAGCTAATTAGTTAATTTATCGAAGTTAAGGCGTATTTGGAAAGTCGCCAAATTTTTAAAATTGACGATTTCCTATAAAAAAGATAAATAGTAAAATTTAAAAATCTGGCTTGTGCTCAACCGAAAAATAATTGCTAATTTTCACGCTACGTGCCATATACAAGACCGTTGTGCATAATGCGGAAAACCGAGCAAAACATCAAAATCTGAACTAAAAAAGCCAACGCTCAAACAGCACATTTGTTTTTTTGCCGACACATAGCCCAACGCTAAAAAACAAAAGAGCTGTTTCTTCCCTTACCTACATTATCGTCTGACAATCAAGAGCTAATTCTTTGGCAAATCAATAAATTATATTAAATTTGTCATAAATTGACAAGTCAAAATATTCAAGTCAAATGAGGAAACATTTTGGAGAATACATCAGACAATTAAGAACCGATAAGGGATTTACATTAACTCAGTTAGGTGCAAAACTCGAATTAGATTCAGCAAATTTGAGTAAAATAGAGAATGGAATAAGGGAATTTGATGAAAAAAGATTAAACCTTTTAGCCTCTGTATTTAATTTAAACTTAGATGAATTAAGAATTGAATTTCTTAGTCAAGTGATTGCAAATAAAATTTACGAAAGTAGCTGCTCACTTGATGTTCTTCATTTAGCAGAAAAAAAAGTTAATTATTTACGTCAATCTAACGTAAAACAAAAAAGTTTAAAATTTTAACTCTTTGTAAAATAAAAAGTTATTAGTACAAAAGACAATTTAGACAATGAGAAATAAAATATTTATAAGTCACGCAACACCTGATGACAATGATTTTACTAAGTGGTTAGCGTTAAAATTAATTGGATTAGGTTATGAGGTTTGGTGTGACATACTTTTTTTAGATAAAGGAGTTGATTTCTGGAGCAATATAGAAAAAGTCATAAGAGAAGATACCTGTAAATTTTTACTTGTTTCATCATCTTATTCAAATCAACGCGAAGGTGTTCTTAAAGAATTAGCAGTTGCAGCAAAAGTAAAAAAACAGCTGAAAGATGACAAATTCATTATTCCTTTAGCAATTGATGAACAACTATCTTACGATGATATAAACATTGATATTGTGAGACTTAACGCTATCGATTTTAAAAAGTCTTGGGCTAAAGGTCTGCAAGCTTTATTAGAAGCTTTCGTAAAGCAAGAAGTTCCACAAGAAGTTGCTGATGCTTCAAAAAGTAATTTACTTTATCAACAAATATTTCTACACGATAAAAGCGCAATTGAAAAAGAAGAAATCTATGATTCAAATTGGCTTTCGATATTGTCCTTCCCTGAAGAGTTAAGATTTCACGAATACAATTGGATGCTTCCTAAAAGATTTGATGTAAGAGAATTGACATTTCCGGCAGTTCGATACAAAAATTATCTCTGTACGTTCGCTTGGGCTTACGACTTTACATATCAACTACCTAAAACAGAAACATATCATAAAAGCAAAACAATTAGGATACCTACAATGGAAATTTTGTCAGGAAGTTATGATTCAAATTTTATTAGGAATGCAGAATGTAAAAGGCTTATAGTACAACTTCTTAATAAAGCATTTGAATTAAGGATGAAAGACAAAGAAGTTCAAGAATATGAAATGTCAAATAAAACTGCATATTGGCTCGAAAAAGGCAAGTTAGAAAAAGATAAATTCGAGAAAACTATGTTAGTCGGAAAGCAAAAAGATAAAAATTGGCATTTTGGAATATCTGGTGCTTCAAAACTTTATCCCTTTCCCGTAATAATGATTTCGTCACACATATTTTTTACAGCAGACGGAAAAAAATTGATTGAGTCTTCAAGCGTTCAACATTCATCAAGACGAAGACAAGGTAAAAACTGGTGGAATAATACTTGGAGAACCAAACTATTGGCATTTATTAAATATTTATCCGACGATGATATTTCCTTTTATTTAGAAATGGGTAGTGAAGAGAAGGTTTTTGTATCCAATGAACCTGTAAAATTTAAAGGTAAAGTAAGCTATAATATTCCTGAAAAAAATACACTTGAAGAAGAAGCTGAATTATCGGAATTTAATAAACACGACGAAATCCAAGAGCACGAAGAGTTGGTTGAAAATTTAGAATCTGAATGAAAGAACTTATTTACATCGAAGAACCAAATATACTGTTTGCACACGGACAAAAATGTACTGACGCTAGAGATGGCCTTGCATTATTTGGTCCATTAAATAAACTTTACGGAATTAAAAGTGGTGTTATTGGAACTAAACAAGGTCTGAAAATATTTAAAGATTATTTGAACCACATACAAAAACCAATTTATAATGGTAACAGTATTACAAGACCTATGTTTCCTGGTTTTGAAGCTGTTTTCGATTGTAAATGGGAATCCTCAGGTATCACATTTAAGGAAGTTACTAATGAAGATATTGGCAAATTACTTTACAATAGCAGTACTCATAAGCGAACTTACGACCTAGTTTCTCTTTTTATTGACAAAATAATTTCTGCCAATAAAAATGAAGATGAAAATATAGATGTATGGTTCGTTATTGTTCCAGATGAAATTTATAAATATTGCAGACCAAATTCAGTACTTCCAAAAGAAATGGTTCAGACTAGGGCAATAATGTCTAAATCAAAAGCAAAATCTTTCAGGTATGAGCCATCATTATTTCCAGATGTCAACGTAGAATTAAAAGAACAAGAAAAAGAAGCTGAAACTTATAACTATGACGCACAGTTTCACGACCAATTTAAGGCAAGATTATTAGAACACACTATACCAACACAAATTTTTAGAGAAAGTACATTGGCTTGGCGAGATTTTAAAAATGCGTTTGGCTTACCAATCAGAGATTTTTCAAAAATTGAAGGGCATTTGGCTTGGACAATTTCAACAGCTGCATTTTATAAAGCTGGAGGTAAACCTTGGAAATTATCTGATGTTCGTAATGGAGTATGCTACCTAGGTTTAGTTTATAAAAAAGTTGAAAAAAGCAAAAATCCAAGAAATGCTTGTTGTGCAGCTCAAATGTTTTTAGATAATGGAGATGGTACAGTCTTTAAAGGAGAAGTTGGACCTTGGTATAATCCTAAAAATGGGCAATATCATTTAAAGCCTAAGGAAGCAAAGGCTCTGTTAAGTCAATCCTTAAAATCCTATAAAGAACAGATTGGAGAATATCCAAAAGAGGTTTTTATTCACGCTAAAACAAGGTTTAATCATCAAGAATGGAATGCATTCTTAGAAGTAACACCAAAGGAAACTAATCTTGTTGGAGTAACAATATCAAAAACAAAACCACTTAAATTATACAAAACTGAAGGAGATTATACAATTTTAAGGGGAAATGCATATGTAGTAAATGAGAGAAGTGCATTTCTTTGGACTGTAGGCTATGTCCCTAAAATACAAACAGCATTATCAATGGAAGTACCTAATCCTTTATTTATTGAAATTAATAAGGGAGATGCTGATATAAAGCAAGTTCTAAAAGATATTTTATCTTTAACTAAATTGAATTATAATGCTTGCATTTTTGCTGATGGCGAACCTGTGACATTAAGGTTTGCAGATAAGATTGGAGAAATACTTACTGCAAGTACTGACATAAAAACACCACCATTAGCATTTAAATATTATATCTAGCGACAAAGCTTAAAAAAGAAAAGTATATTGGATTTATTTAGTCACATAAAAGAAGAAGAAAAACCGTCTAATAAAAAAACTAAAATTGGACAAACGGATATTCAATATATCAAATCCGCAAGCATTTTAACGGAGGCTAAAGGATTTATGAATGCGTATGCCTACACATTAAATCCTTACACAGGCTGTAGTTTTGGATGTAATTATTGTTATGCAGCTTTCTTTGCAAGGTCATCAAATGACAAAGATAATTGGGGGAAATGGTTAAAAGTAAAAGAAAATGCACTTGCACTTCTTCAAAAAAAACGTAAAAAACCGCTCATTGATAAAACAATTTATCTTAGTAGTGTTACTGACCCATATCAACCAATCGAAAAAGAACTTGAACTGACAAGAAGTATTCTCAAAGAACTTTTAGATTTTCACAAAGTAAGATTAGTAGTTCAAACAAGAAGTCCTTTGGTTACTAGAGATATTGACTTGTTGAAAAAATTTGAAGTTGTACAGGTAAATATGACTGTTACCACAGATAGTGAAGAAGTGCGTAAAGCATTTGAGCCATTGTGTCCATCAAACAAAGTTAGATTAAAGGCAATTAAAGAAATACAAGCAAATAATATACAGGCTTGCATTACAATGACGCCATTATTACCAATTAAAGACCCACAGACTTTTGCTCAAGAACTAAAAAATACTGGAATTCAAAAGTTTATTGTGCAACCATTTCATCCCGACAAAGGAAAATTTATTGCAAGTACAAAACAAGATGCATTAAGTCAGGTAAAGAAAATGAATTGGAACGATGAAAAATACAATAATGCAGTAAAGATTTTCAAAGAAAAACTTCCGTGGTTGGGAGAAGGTAAAGATGGCTTTGCACCTATTTAAAATATGAAAGATAAAATTAAAGAATGGCTTCTCTCTCAACAAAGCGAAATTGACAGACTCATTGCGAGTGCTGGAATAACCTATTACAACGCAAATAGAACACAACCAAATTTTGTTTATGACATTCAAAAATGTCATCACGAAAGCTATAATTTAATTAGAGGTAAAGATTTATGTTACGATAGACCAGGAACTGCATTCTCTTACTCACTATGGTATCAGCCACGAAGAATAAATACATTTCTCTCGTTTTTTTTAGATAAACTAATTCAACTAGAAGGACAGCATATAGAAGTATTTGATTTAGGTGCTGGAGCAGGTGCAATTCAATGGTCTTTAGGATTAATCTACGTTGGTATGAAAAGATTAGGTTTTAATCCACCTAAAATTACTGTAATTAATATTGACACAAGTCCCTTTATGCTTAATTATAATAGGACTTATTTGTGGCCTAAGTTTAAAGAATCATATCCTGAAGTAGACCACAACTTTATTACGGATTACGAGGTAAATTCTTGGAGTAATGAACGTAATTTAGAGACTTCAAATCCATTACTAGCTGCAAGTTATCTTTTTGATGCCTCTGATAATAAAGAAGAAATTGCAAAAGATTTCAAAAAATTAGTTGATAAATATAAGCCGAATACAATTCTATTACTTACCTCAGAGCAACCTGACAAAGTTGCTTTTTTGAAAGAATTAAAAAGTGATTTTGAGAATCAAGGTTTTAACTCAGAAGAAGTATCAGATGACAAACTAATTTTCGCTCAACCACTAAAGCAAATTAATAAATTAAGAACCCAACTTTACCAAAAATTAAAAATAAACGAATTAAGGAGAGATGCATCTTGGAAAGACTATAGCTACTCAGGTTTAATACTTAGCAAACCGCAAGCGGAAATAACATTCTCTTACAATAAGGAAACAATTTCAGAACTTAATATTTTTAACCCACCTATAACTGTTAGAAGAGATGTAACTCTTAACAAAAAGCAAATTCAAGCTTCAGAAAACATTGATAGACCTGTCGTAATAGTTGGTCCAGCTGGTTGTGGTAAGAGTATTGTAATTACAGAAAAGATTAAAAACATTGTAGAAAAGGAGAACTATTCGACAGAAGTAGAAATTTTATTAACCTCGTTTAACAAAGGTTTAATTAGCAAATTATCTGAATGGTTAATAGAATTATTGGATAGTGAAAAATATACATTCAAGAACGATATCAATAATTATAGTGGTAAAGTAGAGAAATCCTCTCATTTTATTTTTAAGGGTTCAAATAAAACCAACATAAGACTTTTACACTTTGATATGCTACCAAAAAAACTTGGCAATGTTCGATATCAAGGTTTGGTTAATCATAATCAACATTTTCAAATCCTTAATGAGATTATTAAAAAAGTAAAAGTTCAAGAAAAAATCACAAACGACCAATATGATAATATTTTAAACTCTGATTTTTTATTCGAGGAATACCATAGAGTTATTTATGGTCTGCAAGTCGGAATTACTGAAGGTCAAGACAAATACTTAACAGTTCAAAGAAAAGGTAGGGGAAATTCGCCATCACTTCAGCGGAATAGTTATCGTAGAAAGCTTGCTTGGTTTTGTTTAACTGAATATGCAAAGAGAATGCATATCGAAAACATTCAAAGTTTCACTTTGAGAAGGCAATACTTTTACTCAAAATTAAAAAAAGAAGTAAGTCAAGAATTAGTAAAGAAATACGATTACATATTAGTAGACGAGTTTCAAGATTGTACAGAGGCAGATTTTGAGATTTTTTATATGTTGATTAAAGACCCTAACAATTTCACAATTGCTGGCGATTTGGCTCAATCAGTCCATTTAGGGACTACTGCAAGAATTCCGAGAGATGAAAGAATGGATACAAGACGTTTTTTTCGCTTAGATGGTTCATATAGACTTCCTGTAAGAATAAGTGAGGCAATTAAAGGACTTTCAAATGCTCTTGTTACTAAATTTGGTAATGATGAAGGTGTTATAGACATTACACCATATAAAGGTTCACCACCTGGTTCACGACCAATTGCTGTTTATGCCGAAAATTGTAATATCCTTGCTGATAAAATAAAAGCAATCTTTGCAGAATATCGTATTTATGACTTAAACAAAATCACAATTTTAGAAAAGAACTGGAATTTATCAAACGAACTTAATAAACGTTCGATTAATGCTGAAACAGATTCAATTCTTAGCTTAAAAGGTTTAGAGAAAGAATGTGTGCTTTGGTCAACAAGTATTCCTTTAGAATTTGAAAAAGAAGTTTTTGAGTTCTCTTATACGATTGTGACAAGAACATCTTGTATTCTTATTATTGGACTAACTGAGCAGACACAAAACATATATAAAAAAGTACTTGGAATGCTCGATAAAGAAAGAATAATTATGTGGGATAAGGAAACCGAAATAAAATTTGAAACTTTCTGCGAAGAATATGAACAACAGACAATAATTGACGAGGATTAGCCAACGCTCAAAGCCATACACATTTGCAATTCGCATCAGCCAACGCTACGTCAAAAATTGCAAAAGAGTATGTCTTGCCAACGCACACTTCCGAACTAAATAACAAACATCGGAAAACCAAGCAGAACGTGAAAAGCACTATGCACAACAACGTGTATAAAACATAGCTATTATAGGCTTTCCGAGAGGTTTTTGTATATTTACAAAGTACGCCAAATTTTTTATTTGGTTATATTTATAAAAGAAATTTAAACATAAAAATAAAAAATTCGGCTCGTGTTTAATCCGAAAAGTTAGTGTCTTATTTATACGCTACGTTTCATACACAAGACCGTTAGCTAACATTTTGCGAATGAAATTCCGAATTCAATAACTTAACGCAACAAATCAAAATTTTAGATTTGTTGTATGAACACAAAAAAGCATAGACGATTATCACTCAAGGAACGTGTCATTATCCAGACACTTTTGGAAGAAGATAAATCCAAATCTTTCATATCAAAAAAGCTCAATCGCTCGCGTTCCACCATCACAAGAGAAGTCAATAAATGGGTGTCAAATCCTGATGATAAATATGATGCTTCACTGGCTGATTGGCTTGCCAAGGATGACTACCTGAACAAACGGAATCTGGACAAAATAGCAACCCATAGCCTGCTCCGTTTTTATGTCTATAAAAGACTTTTGAAAAACTGGTCGCCCGAACAAATTGCGGGTAGAATCAAAGTCGATTTTCCCAATGATCCTGTGATGACAATATCCCACGAAGCAATCTATATGCACATCTACCTGCATCCGCAGGCAAGTCTAAATAAAAAGCTCATTAAGCTCCTGCCGTATCAGAAATCCAGACGCAGAAAACCCAAGCCAAGACGCAAAAAAGGTTCTAAAATAAGAGACCAGATAAATATATCTCAAAGACCCGGACATATCGAAAACAGAGAGGAGATCGGGCATTGGGAAGGAGACCTGGTCATCGGAAGAGCGCAGAAATCCGCCATAGGGACCATCGTTGAGCGCAAATCTAGATATACCCTTATAATCGGTCTGAAAAACAGGACCACAAAGTCGGTCACAAGGGCTTTTGCCAAAGAACTGAATCGCTTTGATGACAAACTTACAAAGACAATGACCTATGACAACGGGACTGAAATGGCAGACCACAAATGGCTGTCCAAAACCACAAAAATGGACATCTATTTTGCCAATCCATATTCATCTTGGGAGCGTGGAACCAATGAAAACACCAATGGGCTCATCAGACGCTATCTGCCAAAGAAAACCGACTTTAAGAGTGTGGACAACGGACTACTGAAAAGCATACAGAACAAGCTCAACAATAGACCCAGAAAGGTCTTGGGCTTTAAAACACCGCTTGAAGTTCTCGAACAAAACTCTGTCTGATTTTTTTCTTCCAAAAAGCCTTCAAAAAAGGCTAGGTTTTTTGGAAGGAAAAAATTAAATTGTAACATAACCAAATAGCAACGTTTGTTGCGTTAAGGCCTTGAATGCACCTATAATTAAAAAAATCATAAACAAATAATTCACCCTAGAATGAAAACAAGACCTATTACTATTTTATTTTTACTAATTTCTTTTTTCGTAAAAAGTCAAATAGTAAATATTCCAGACGCTAATTTCAAAAATGCTTTACTTAATCAAAGCCCAAGCATTGATTTGAATAATGATAATGAGATTCAAGTTAGTGAGGCTAATAATTATAATTTCCCAATCGATGTATCTAACCCTGATTTTGAAGATATGATTTTTGATTTTACTGGAATAGAGATGTTTACGAATATGACAGAGTTTAATGCTTTTGGTCAACTTTTATATGTTGGAGGTTTTGATTTCTCTTTTAATACAACGTTAACCGCTATTGATATTGGTTATTGCTCTGTAAATTCTTTAAATATTTCAAACAATAATAATCTTATAGAATTAAATATTAGTGGAGTACTTATAAATAGTTTAGATGTCTCTCATCTTTTGGATTTAGAAGTTTTAATTATAAGGCACACCAGTTTTTCTAATATCAATCTAACACAAAACATTAATCTCAAGGAACTTTCTTTTTTTGCTGGTAATATTAATACAATTGATTTGTCTAATAACCTAAATCTTGAAATTCTTAAGACTGGTGGTTCTCCACTAAGTTCATTAGATGTGAGTAATAATATCAATTTGAAATTTCTTGAAATGCAGAGTTCTAATTATTCTACAATTGACTTGTCTCAAAATATAAATTTAGAACACATAGCTTGTTCTGGTAGTAACGTTTTGAATTTTGACCTATCCAACAATATCAATTTAGAAGTTTTTGGTTGTGGCAATAATCAATTTACATCTTTAGACTTTAGTGAAAATGTAAATTTAGAAATATTCGCCAGTCAAGGAAACGAAAATTTAGAGATTATAAATATTAAAAACGGCAATAATACAAATATTGTAAACTTTGAGGCTTTAGGCAGCCCCAACCTAACCACAGTCTGTGTTGATAATGTTAACTATGCGATAGATAATTTTATATTTATTGATAATTCAGATGTCTTTAGTCTCTGCGAAGATTTATCCACATTAGATAATGATTACGCAAATGATTTGAAAGTGTATCCGATACCAATGGTTAATGATATAATAAATATTGAAGCCAATGCTTTAATTGAAATTAAAGAATTGTTTTTTATTGATTTAGCTGGTCGTGCAATCAAGATTAATCCAGAAAATATTAATGAAGCTAATAACCAAATATCGCTAAAGGCCGAAATGATAAATTCAGAGTTTTTCTTTCTGAAAATTGTAACGGAGAATGGTACGATTATCAAAAAAATAATTAAATAATAATGAACACGGATAAACAACTACTGCAACAACGTAAAAAAATAGGGGAATTTTAGCAAAACCCAATGGCTCAGTCGCATTTGCGAGGTGTCCAAATTTTTAAATTTGACGATTTCCAATAAAAACTTAAATAATAAAATTTAAAAATCTAGCTTGTGTTTAATCTGATAAGAATTCTATTTGCACGCTACCAGAAATATGAAAAAAAACTATCAGAGAATATTATTTGTGTTAGGAGTTCCGACAACTCTATTCATTGTCTTCGTGTTTGTTGGACTTAATAAAACCGAAAAAGATTCTCAATATTATAAATCAATAGGGCTTAGATTAAATGGAAAAATTGAATCGGTAAAAGCATTGAGATATGGACACAATTTCGGGATTATCTCAATTGGAATCAATTACTCTAATATAAATGAGTATGACAAAAGAGATGAACTTAAACGCTATCTTGGAGTTATTAAGAATGGAAAAGCAAATATAGTTTTCAATTCTATCAGTTCCGTAAAAATTGGAGATTCAATAGTAATAAATATTGAAAAATATAAAATCCTTAGGGATGGAAAATTAATTTACGAAAATTTCATTGGTATGCCTTCAGATTTCATTTTCTCACCTTTTAAAGAAATTAATCGAAAAGTAAATTTATAAATTATGCAAATAATAAGCCCGAAAAAATTATATGTGATTTTTGGAGTTTTTTTGATAATTGGATTATATATTTCAATATTTATTGCTTTTAATCAAGTAATCATTAACCAATATATTGTTTTGGTTTTCGGAATTTCCATTAGTTTCTTTGGAGCAAAAGGAATTTATAGAACTATAGAAATTCAAAAAAGAAAAACTGAAAAATAAATGTTACAATTCCGTATTTACTTTCATGCCAGTTCTAGCCTACTTACCAATTCCAAAGCCTCTGCAGTCGCATCCCTAAGCCTTGAAATTCTATTCGGTTTGTATTTACTAAATTAACCGCTAAACAACTCAAAAAACCGTGTACAACAACGTTTAAAAATATTTTAAAAGAAACTGTAACTTATTACAAATCAATCAGTCTTAACATACGTTACCATGAGCCAAATAATTCAAAATAACTTAAGTTATGACCAAAATCCTTTTTATAAACCTGATAATTTGCCTTTTTAATTTCCAAAATAACGAGAATGTCAACACGTACTTAACCGAACTTCACAAAAAAGGAGAATTCAACGGAAATGTGCTAATAATCAAAGAAGGAAAGACACTCTATGAAAATTCTTTCGGATATGCAGACGGTTCCAAAAAAACAAAACTAACAAAGGATTATCGATTTAATATTGGTTCAATATACAAGGAATTTCCAGCAGTTTCAATAATGCAACTACATGAGAAAAATCAAATAAATTTAAATGATAAAATCTCCAAACACATTACAGACCTTCCAAATTGGTCTAACAAAATAACTGTTCAAAATTTATTGCAATATTCAAGTGGTTTACCAAAAATAGGTTGGGACGCTTATTTTAGCAAAGGAATAAACGTCAACGACAATCATTTAATGGAAGAAATAAAATCTGTTAAAAACCTACAATTTGAGCCAGGTTCAGATTATTTATATTCTAACAGCAATCCGATTTTGTTGATTAAAATAATTGAGAATATCACAAAAACTACCTTCAACAATTATTTGCAAGAGAATATATTTATCCCATACGGAATGGACAACACAATACTTAAAGAACAATATCCCTATGAAGATAAAACATTAATGGCAATTCCTTTTAATTCGGATTTTGAAGATGATAATTATTATTTATCGGTCAAAAGCCTCCTTTTCAGTTCTACCACGAGCGATATGGCGAATTGGCTAGAACAGTTAGGAGATTTTAGAATAATCAACAAAAATTCCTTAGAAAAACTTTCAGAACAAGCTAAAGAGGGAGATAACATTCAATCCCCACTTGGATACACTGAATGGGAAAATGATACAATTCTCGAGCATTCTCATCATGGCTCAACAGCAAATTATGAAGTCGTGGCGCGAAGATTTAAGAAAAACGGAATTACAATTATAATTTTGACAAACCGAAAGAATGGTAATGTCTATGAAATATCTGATAAGCTTTATGATCTTATAAAATCAGAAAAATAACATTTGCTAACACCTTACAAACTTAAATGCTAGTAAAAGTGTACTTTCTAAAATCCTTTCAGATTTCCCCAGTGAAGTTTTTCCTTCTAACGTTTAGTACCAAGACGGGCAACGGCTCATAAATAAATCGTTATACAAGCACTCACAAACCATAAAATTCGACAGCGATAAAAAAATGAATAAAAAAGTGTAATAAAAACACCTTTTGCTAATCTAAAGAGTAAATCATAAAAACAATTACTTTGAAAACATTAGCAATTCTATTGATTATCTTCTTTTATCAAACAACAACTTACTCTCAATCTGAAAAATATGCTTTCAATATTGAAATTAAAGGGAATGGAAAACCGATAATTTTAATTCCTGGATTAGCCTCTTCTGGCAGCGTATGGGAAGAAACATCTAACACATTAGCGAAGAATTTTGAATGTCATATATTGACGTTACCGGGATTTGCTAATCAAAAAGCAATTTCAGTTGAGAACGGTTACTTACCAATAATTGAAAACGAAATCATTAAATATATACAAAACGAACTTATTGAAAAACCAATAGTAATTGGACATAGCCTGGGTGGTTTTTTATCTCTTTCAATTGCAAGTTCTCAACCTAAATTGTTGAAAAAGATAGTAATTGTTGACTCATATCCTTTTATGTCACTGGCTTATAACCCAAATGCGACCGTAGAGAATGTTCTTCCACAAGCAAAAATGATGAAAGAAATGATGCTATCAACTTCAGATAGTCTATTTATTGAACAACAAAAAATGACAATGCCAACTATGATAAATGATTCTACACATATTCAGATGGCGATTCAATGGTCTATACAATCAGACAGAAAAACAATGGCACAAGCAATTTATGAACTTATGACAACGGACTTAAGAAATGATGTTGAAAAAGTAAAAATCCCCATGCTTGTTTTTGGAAGTTGGTATGGTGCCAAAGATTTTGGGATAACAAAAAAAATAGTCCAAGCAAACTATGAAAACCAATTTTTAAAAGCAGATAATTGCGAAATCAAAGTTGCAGAAACAGCAAAACACTTTATAATGTGGGACGAGCCTAAATGGTTTATTAATTCGGTTGAAGAATTTGTAACTGATGAAGAATAAAGAACAAAAGTTTAAACAAGTCTACGAACAATCAAAGGATAAAGTCTACAGACTTTGTTTAGGGTTCATGGGAAATAAAACGGATGCTGATGATTTGTTTCAAGAAGTTCTTATAAAAGTTTGGAATAATTTAGACACGTTTAGAAACGAGAGTAATATAGATACATGGATTTACCGAATAACAACAAACACAGCACTCTTAACCCTAAATCGAAAAACCAAATTAAATAATAAAGAAATAGAGTATCAACCGCATATTCCTCATTATGAAATTGAGAATTCAAACTCAAATGATAAAGAACAAGAAGTAAAGAACCTCTATAAAGCTATTTCAATGCTTAAAGAAATAGATAGAATAATTATAGGACTATTATTAGAGAATTGTAGTTATGACGACATTTCAAATATAACTGGATTAAAAATTTCGAATGTTGGGGTTAGAATCAATAGAATAAAAAAAACATTGAGTAAAAAACTCAAATAATTATGGAGAAAGATATTACAGATTGGCAAAACCTTTGGAAAGAAGAAAAGTCGACACCTTTAGATTTAAGTAAGTTGATTACTCATTTAAACAAAATTGAAAAGAAAGGAAAATTAGAAAGAATCATTCTACTCTTTGCTGTACCAGTTACAATACTAGTTTTAGCAACATTACTTCCTCTACTTTCGAACATATACTATTTGACATCGGTTATCCTAATCAGTTTTGGTATGATAATGATACTTATCCAATCTTATAGAAGTAAGTTTAGTTTGATAAGCAATGATGCTGAATTAAACAATCATAAGTATATAAAAAATCTTATCCATAAACTAAAGCAACGTATGTTAACTACATCCAGATACATGTGGTTCTATACATTTCTATTAGTTATAGGTTTAAACATAGGCTATCTTGATATTTTGCAAAAATTCAACTTATCCTTATTGGTAAGGATAACTATACACCTTGTTTTCACAATTGTGATGATTTGCATAATGTATTATTCAATAGAAAAAAGAAAAAAAGAAAATAACAAAAGTATTTTACCATTAATTGACGTGTTAGATAATTTGAACTGAATAATTGCCAGTGCCTAACACAGGCTGTAATTTACTGCTTCTCTCCTCCTCCTACTTAAGAATCCCGAATCCTCGAAATTCTATTCGGTTTGTATTTGCTAAATTAGGTGCTTAAACCAAGCAACCAACTATATACAAACACGCTAACTTCAATTAGACACAACTCATGATTAGAGCACAAATATTATTAATAATAGCAGTTTTTTTTCAACAGATAGCAATCAGTCAAACTAATCAAGAAAATCAATTTTTACAAAAAATCGGTGTTTTAGATAGCCTATATTCCAAAAGCCTAAATGAACACAGGAAAATATATGTGCAATTACCCGAAAATTACAATCCAACTACAAACCAAAAATATCCTGTACTATATGTATTGGATGGAGAAGTACTCCTACCCACTGTTTATAATGTTCACAGTTTTTACAGTGGTGGCTTTATGCCTGAAATGGTTATTATTGGTATTTCAAACAATAATAACAGAATGCGTGACTTAACAACTTCAAATGTAACTGAAATGTACGGGATGCCTTTTGAACAAGAAAATGGAGAGGCGGCCAATTTTAGCAAATTCATAGAGACTGAGCTAATTCCATTTGTAGAAAATAAATATCCTGTTACTAATTTCAGAACCTTAATTGGGCATTCGTATGGCGGTTTATTCACAATTTATACACTGATTAATCATTCGCATTTATTTTCAAATTATTTAGCCATTGATCCAAGTCTCGATTGGGATCAACAAAAATTATTAAACGAAGCAAAAGAAAAACTCATAAGTCAGAATTACGAAGGAAAATCCCTCTTTATGTCTTTAGGTAAACAATTGCATATGCAAAACCCAAAAGTAACTATAGAGAATGTAATGAAAGATACATCAGATTTTACACTGTTCGCAAGGTCAAATATTACTTTTTCAAACATGGTAAAACAAAACAGAAATAGTGGACTAGCTTTTAAATGGAAGTTTTATCCTAATGATTTACATGGGACTATTTCATTTCCTTCTATAATGGACGGTTTAATCTTTGATTTTGAATGGTACCAGATGGAACATACTGACAAATTCAATTCTCCAGAGACTTCAAAAGAAGAATTATCTACCATTGTAAACAATCGTGCTAACAAACTTAAAAGTTATTTTGGCTATGCCGTTCCGCCCTACCCGCAAGACTTATTGAATATGCTTGGTTATATGAGTTTAGATATGGGACAATTAGAAAAATCTAAAATGTTCTTTGAATTTGCTATTAATTTTTATCCAAACAGTGCCAATGTTTATGATTCTATGGCAGATTATTTTGAAAGAAACAATGATTACAAAAATGCTTTAAACTTTGTTATCAAAGCTTTTGAAATAAGCGGTGAAGAAAATCATAAACAAAGAATTAAGGATTTAAAAGCAAAAAATAAATGAGGCTAACAACCTTTAAAAACAATTGCTAATTCAGTTCTTATCAAAAAGTCCCGCAATCTTTTCTAACCTTATTTTTCTTTTGCTAACTTGAAAGCTGAACCGCGTGACAGTTCTCACACCAACAGTTATAACTGATTAATGATCTGCTCTCAAAATTGAAAAAACAAAATCTTTCCCTCTTGTAAAGTCGTTTTTGCTTATTAAATTATTAGCAACGAAATAAAAATCATCAAAATGTCAAGTATTTATTTGACTTTATGTAAGAATGTAATATTCATTTATTGCAATAGAAAAAAAAGACTTTCCTTTTGGAAAGTCTTTTTAAATTGAATTATTCAACTCTTAATAATTCTTTACTTTTTAATGCTTCGTCAATATCGACTGTTACATATTTATGACTATTAAAAAATCTTCTTGAATCTAAAAGTTTAATAGTTGCTATTTTTTTTCCATTGTTTTTCTCTTCAACAGAAGTTACTACAACTTTCTGACCTTTAATATTTTTGTAATTTACTATTCCACCCTTTTTAATGATAAAATTTTTTCTAGGAAAATTGATATGCTTATAATTATCGTTATTTACAATACCAATTTGAAAAACATCACCTTCATTAAAGTTTGAAGTAGATGTTTGTCCGTACATAAGGATTGAAACAAAAAATACTAGAACGCAACTTAAAATGTTATTTCTCATAAAATTTATTAATTTTCAATTTAACTTGCCCAAAGATAATTGAATTGTAAATTTTAAGGAAAAAAATTAAGAATAATATAATAGTAAAAACTATTAGTGGCAAACAAAAAACGTTTTCCAAAAGCGGCTACAGCTCATTGCGGCGGAAAGAATCCTACGGATTTTTCAGCAACGAAACCATAGCCAAAAACGTTGTATTGCATTACCAACAAAAAAAATGAATTTATTTAAAAATTTGTTCTCATCAAAAAACGCTGAATCTGAAACTAATCGGACTAAACAGTTATACGAAATTGATGATAAAATCAGAATTAAATTTTTCCAAAATTTATATCACGCCTCATACGATAAAGTAATTGAGCTAATTGAAAATCAAAAAATAGATGTGAATGGATATGCTGATTCCGAGCATTCAAGGAGTATTTTAATAAGTTTAATCAGCGACTGTAATTCTGAATTGAAAGGTTCTGAAAATCATTTAAATCTTGTTAAATATAGTATTGAAAAAGGAGCAGATATCAATGTGAAAACAAAAGACGGCTATAGTGCATTAGAAATAGCTTTGTCATTTCATAGCATGTCAAATATTGCATTGCTCTTAATAAAAACTGGAAAAGCGGAAATTAACTCAACCGAAAAACATGGAAATAACCCAATATTTACAGCAATAAGAGAATACGGTTTGACTTGGCGAGAAGAACAAAAAACCGTCAATCAATTACGGTTTGAAATTATAAAAGAGCTCTTAAACCGAGGTGCGCATTTGGACAAAATAAATAATCATGGAATTTCAGCCAGAACATGGATTGAAAACATTCCCGAAGATGACAAATTGCATAAGTTGATAAATGAGTTTGACAAAAAATAACCCAGTACAACACCGTAAAAATTTAATTGTCAGGGCAAGCCTACTTAACAATAATACCGAAGCCTCAGGATTCTATTCGGTTTGTATTTCCTAAATTAGGTGCTTAAACCACGCAACCAATCTTATACATTCATGTTATTAGACACAATTTGAAAAAATGATAACGAAACATATTATATTAGGATTTATATTCGGAATATCAATGTCTTTCATATCCTGGATAGTTGGAATGATACTTAACAGTATTCTTATGAAAACTAGATACTACAAAAAGCTATCAAATCTAAATTTGATTAAAAGTAAAACTCTCAATAAAAATATCGGAACTAAATACTTTAAATGGATTGTAAAAAACACTTTTTTCAAATTTTTTAATCAGAAAATTAAAATAGAAAATAGAAATACCGACTTGACGGTAATTCGAAATGAAATGACGTTCTCTGAAATAAGTCATTTGATCGGATTTATATTTGTGTTAATTTTTGCCGTTTTTAAAAGTATTAGCGTTGGACTATTATTCGGCCTCTCAATGATAATTCCCAATATTTTAATGAATTTATATCCTTCATTATTACAACAGGAAAATAAAAGACGCATAGACAAGCTTATTAACCGACAAATAAAAACTGTAGCTAACAATTTATAAGCCAATTTACGACTACGCCCGAATCCACTTGGAATTGCGAACGTCAGTGCAAAACCAATAAGTGACGGTACACACAGTTGTCGTACATTTAAGATGTGAATTTTCCTAAAATTAGATGGCCTAAAATTGAAATAATTAATTAAAGTCACCCATAAACCATTAAAGAACATAGCGAAAAAAACCTTCCAAATAGAATTTAATTCTCTTTGTAAAACCAATCAAAAAATAATATACTTTCGCTTAAAATATTAATAGCGCATTACGCTCAAAATGAATAAATACATTGTTGTAAATCAGCCTGAAAACTGGAACTTTTCAACCGATAGTGTTACAGTAATATCTTCACAAGATTACCTTACAAATCCGAAGTACTCCCTTTTAAAAAGTGCAAGAATTTTCAACCTGTGTAAAGATTACTCGTACCAATCTAAAGGCTATTACGTTTCACTTTTGGCAGAAGCCAGAGGGCATTCTCCAATTCCTACCACAAAAAATATTGTGGATATAAAAACATTAAAACTCGTAAAAATTGTTTCTGATGAGTTTGATGATGTCATTCAGCAAAACTTAAAAAATATCAAGTCCCAAGATTTTACCTTGAGCATTTACTTTGGGCAAAACGTAGCACAGAAATATAAAAACTTAAGTGCGCTGTTCTACAAACACTTTCAAGTGCCATTTTTACGTGTTAATTTTAACCATACCACAAAATGGAACATCCAAAGCATAAAAGTAATATCGGAATCCGAAATTCCTGAAGAACACAAATCAAGTGTTCATGAATTTGCAAATCAGTATTTTTCTAAAAAACGCTATGATACCGCAAAGGTCAACAACTACGATTTCGATTTGGCCATTTTGGTAAATCCAAACGATCCTGCGCCACCAAGTAACCCCAAAGCGTTGAAAAAATTTGTGGAAATAGCTGAAAAAATGAATATCTACGCCGAAATTATTGAACCTAAAGATTTATCAAGACTCTCTTCTTTCGACGCGTTATTTTTAAGACAAAGTACAGAAGTCAATAATGAAGCCTACACCTTTGCCAGAAAAGCACAACAAGAGGCGATTGCCATTATTGATTATCCTGATGCCATTTTAAAATGCTGCAATAAGGTTTTTATGGCAGAAGCGTTAAATAACGCGAACATAAGTACTCCTATCACCGTAATTGTGCATGCCAATAACCGAAATACCGTATTAGAAAAAACCGGATTGCCTTGCGTGCTAAAGGCACCGGATTCTACATTTTCATTTGGCGTGAAAAAGGCGAAAACCCAACAAGAATACGATACTTTGGTTACTGAAATGCTAAAGGAATCTGATTTGATTATCGCTCAGGAGTTTTGCCCTTCGGATTATGATTGGCGTATTGGCATCATAGATAATAAACCCTTTTATGCTTGTAAATATTACATGGCAAAAGGGCATTGGCAAATTTATAACTGGAATGCAAAAGATAAGAACGACCAAGATGGGAACGCAGATTGTTTACCAATTGAAGATGTGCCGGAAGCGGTTATTGATTTAGCACTGAAATCTGCCAAACTAATGGGACTGGGTCTTTATGGAATTGACCTTAAAGTGGTTGACAACAAGTTAATGGTCATAGAAATTAACGATAACCCCAATATAGATTTTGGGGTTGAAGATGCGCATTACGGAGATTTGGTTTACACAGAAATTCTTACCGCATTTAAAAAAAGGTTGGATTAAAGATGAAGAAGAAATATCACTTATTTGAGGTTTTTGGCATAGAACTCGAATATATGCTAGTGAACAATAAGACCTTTAAAGTCGCTCCTATTGTTGACGAATTACTTACAAAAAAAGCGGGGGAACTAACTGCCGACATTGATAATGGAGCTATTGCGTGGAGCAACGAACTTGTTGCACATGTTGTAGAACTTAAAACCAATGGCCCAGTGAACAGTCTTGATGGGTTATCAAATACAGTTTCATGACAATGTTCTGGAAATTAATGAAATCTTGAAGTCGCTGAACACCCAATTATTAGGGACTGCATCACACCCCTTAATGAATCCAAATACAGACACCCAACTTTGGAAACACAGCTATAGTGAAGTATATGCACTATACAATACTATTTTTAATTGCAAAGGTCATGGTTGGAGTAACGTACAAAGTACACACATTAATTTACCGTTTTATAACGATAAGGAATTTGAAAAACTGCATGCAGCCATAAGAATCATACTACCATTAATACCTGGTTTATGTGCCAGTTCCCCAATACTAGAAGGTGAAATTACAGGTTTTAAAGACACGCGCTTAGAGTTTTACAAAAACAACCAAAAGGAGATTCCAGAATTGACAGGTCTTGTTATTCCTGAACCTACCTTTTCAAAATCAGATTATCACGCTACAATCTTTGAGCCTATAAAAAAGGCCATTACACCGTATGATAAAAACAATATTTTAGACAAACACTTTTTAAATTCGAGAGGAGCCATTGCCCGATTTGATCGCAATGCTATAGAGATTCGTCTCATTGATATTCAAGAATGTCCAAAAGCAGATATCGCAATCTGCGCCTTCATTATAGAAGTCTTAAAGGCGATTATAAATAAGGATTTTTGTACGCTACAAGTTCAAAAAAATTGGACAAAGGAAGATTTATTTCTCATTTTAGATGATGCCATAAAACAAGCTGAAAATTCTAAAATCGATAATTTAGAATATCTAAGACTTTTTGATTTACAAAAAATCCAGACCATAGGAGATATTTGGAAACATTTATACCAGCACGTTAAACCGAAGTTACATAGTTCTCACCACCATTCTATCGAATTAATTTTAGAAGAAGGTACTTTGGCTACAAGATTGTTAAAAGGCCTTGGAAAAGACACTTCAGAAAAACATATGACTGCTGTATATCGTCAGCTTCAAGAGTGTTTAATGACCAATAGTTTATATCAACCTTGAGACTTGTTTTAACCTGTGAGCATGGCGGAAATGATATTCCTGAAACCTATAAAAAACAGTTTCCAAATGATGAAGTTTTAAAAACGCATCGGGGTTACGATATTGGTGCTTTAGATGTATTTCAATATTTAAAGCCGTTGTCTGATGTTTCGTTTTATAGCACCACCTCACGTCTATTGGTTGAACTTAATCGCTCGTTACATCATAACATGTTGTTTTCAGAATTTACTAAACATCTTTCTAAAATTGAAAAAGACAACATTATAAAAGACTATTATTTTCCATACAGAATTATAGTAGAAGACAAAATTCACGATTATCTTAAACAGTCTGAGAAAGTACTTCATCTTTCCATACATAGTTTTACTCCAAAATTTAATGGTAAAATCCGTAACTGCGATATCGGCTTATTATATGATTCTCAACAGAAAAAAGAACAAGAGTTCTGTAAACATCTAAAAAAGCTGCTTTTAAAAGACAACCCAAACCTAAACGTGAGATTTAATTATCCCTATTTAGGAAAGGCAGATGGTTTTACTACCTTTTTGAGAAAACAATTTCCTAAGAATTATATTGGAATTGAAATTGAGGTGAATCAGAAATTTGCTGCTAACACTATTATGGATATAGAAATAAAAAAAAATATCCATAAGGCTATCAGTGGGCTAAAGTCAGATCATCACGTTTTTAAGCATTAATCTTTTTAAAATAGAGAACATTACACCAAATCGTGAATTTGACATCAACGTTACCCACAAACTAAAAACCACCAAACAAACAGCACATTTGTTTTTTGTCAACTCACAAAAAAACTTGAGTATTCAAATATTAATCGTAATATTGCAATGAATTAATAAAGCACAAAAATGGGATTAACAAAAACCGAAATGTTTACCGACCAACAAAATGAAATTTCCCTTTTTGCGAAAGTATTCGGACATCCTGCAAGAGTAGCGATTTTACAACATTTGTTTAAAATAAACGCTTGTGTTTGCGGAGATTTGGTAAACGAAATTGGATTAGCCCAACCTACAATCTCACAACATTTGAAAGAACTAAAGCATCTAGGCTTGATTAAAGGAAATGTAGAAGGAACCAGCGTTTGTTACTGTATTCATAAAGAAAATTGGACAGCAATGAAAACGCTAATGACCGAATTTCTAAATCAAGACTTAACCGAAAACCAAGATTGCTGTTAAAAAATTTTGAATCAATTAATCGTATAATCGCAATAAACAAATAGAGTTATGAAACGAGCATGTTCAAAAACGTTGTCATTATTAGCAATTATGAATAGCGAACTGCATGTGACCTTCAAAAAAATAAATAAAAACACATGAAATTATCACAAGCAAAATCAGTATTAAAAGAATTGGAAACAATAGGTTTTCAATTACCAAATGGAGATTTAGTACCTAATCACTTTCACGTTACAGAAGTTGGTAAAATCACAAAACATTTTATCGATTGTGGCGGAACTGAAAGAAAGGAAGAAGTCGTAAACTTCCAACTATGGAATGCAAATGACTACGATCACAGACTGCATCCTGAAAAGCTATTGAATATCATTGAACTTTCTGAAACCATTTTAAAAATAGCAGATTTGGAAATAGAAGTAGAATATCAAGCTGATACCATTGGCAAATTCGGACTTGATTTTGACGGGAAACATTTCTTGCTAACCAATAAACAAACCGATTGTTTAGCAAAAGACAAATGCGGAATTCCAGTAGAAAAAACTAAAGTAAAATTATCAACCTTAAATGATGAACCTTGTTGTTCACCAGATGGAAACTGTTGCTAAAAGACAATTCAAATTTTATAAAAAATGACAACTACAAAACCAACTCTATTTTCAGAAATAGAAAATTTAATTAAAGAATTAAATCCTGAAACTATTTCAAGAGAACGTAAAACAGTTTTACAACCTCTAACTGATTTTATTCAGTCAAAGGTTTCAGGAAATCAAGAAATCCGTATCAATTTCATTTGTACTCACAATTCAAGAAGAAGTCATTTATCGCAAGTTTGGGCACAAACAATGGCAAACTACTTCAATATTAAAAACGTGTTTTGTTATTCAGGAGGAACAGAGGCAACAGCACTTTTTCCAATGGTTGCAGAAACTTTGCAAAATTCAGGGTTTCAAATAAACACCATTTCAAAAAATGATAATCCTGTTTACAGCATTAAATATGCTGACAACGAGCATCCAATAATTGGATTTTCAAAAAAATTAGATGACGATTTTAACCCAAAATCTGAATTTGTAGCGATTATGACTTGTGATTCAGCCAATGAAGCATGTCCTTTCGTTGCAGGTGCAGAAAAACGAATTCCAATAACTTTTGAAGACCCAAAAGTATTTGACAATACACCACAACAAGCAGAAAAATATAATGAAAGAAGTCTGCAAATAGCAACTGAACTGTTTTACGTTTTCTCTCAAATAAATTCATAAAAAATGGCTTCAAAAAAATTAAGTTTTCTAGACAGAAATCTAACGCTTTGGATATTTGTTGCAATGGCTTTTGGAGTGAGTCTTGGCTATTTTATTCCAACATTCCCAAACATTATAAATTCATTTAGCAGCGGAACAACAAATATTCCGATTGCAATCGGTTTGATTTTAATGATGTATCCACCTTTGGCAAAAGTCAATTATGCGTTATTGCCAAAAGTTTTTAGAAACACAAAAATACTTTCTATTTCGCTCATTCTTAATTGGGTAATTGGTCCCGTTTTAATGTTTGTTTTGGCAATTACATTTTTACGAGATTATCCAGAATATATGGTCGGACTGATTTTAATTGGTTTGGCTCGTTGTATTGCAATGGTTTTGGTTTGGAACGACCTCGCAGAAGGTAGTAGCGAATATGGAGCAGGTTTGGTTGCATTAAATAGTATTTTCCAAGTGTTTGCATACAGTTTTTATGCGTGGATTTTTATAACCGTTCTTCCACCCTATTTTGGTTTTGAAGGAGCGATTGTAGATATTTCAATAGGAACGATTGCAGAAAGTGTCGCCATTTATTTAGGTATTCCGTTTGTAATGGGAATTTTAAGCAGACTGATTTTAGTAAAACTAAAAGGTGAAGATTGGTACACCAATAAATTTATTCCAACTATTTCGCCAATAACTTTAATTGCACTTTTATTTACAATTGTAGTTATGTTTTCTCTAAAGGGAGAATTGATAGTGGAAATTCCAATGGATGTTGTGATTATTGCAGTTCCTTTACTTATCTATTTTACGTTAATGTTTATCATTGGATTTTTCGTTACCAAAGCAACAGGAGCAGAATATGATAAAACAGCTTCCGTTGCATTTACAGCAGCAGGAAATAATTTTGAACTGGCGATTGCAGTTGCCATTGCGGTTTTCGGACTGAATTCCGGACAAGCATTTGCAGGAGTAATTGGTCCTTTAGTTGAAGTGCCAGCGTTGATTTTATTGGTTAGAGTTTCCTTTTGGTTGCGGAAAAAATATTATGGAAAAGCCAAGGCTTAAAGACATAGACATTTGCAATTACTTTCATTTTTTAAATTTATCTATGTGTTCGTGAACTAGGTTTCACAACAAGCAACACGCCACCAATGTTGAAACTGTGGAAAAAAAAGAGCATGTCTTTGCCAAATCTGAAAACCAATCAGAACAAAGAGGACATTCAGATTTTAAAAATATGATGGTGGAATTAGCCAATTAAAGAAAATTACAACGTTGATTGAAAAACGTATTTAACATCGTGTATTATTAATTGCTAGGATACTCCTACTTAATAATCCCAAAGTCTTTATAAGCTCGGACTTTCAATCTGTGATTTATTTGCTAAATTAGATGCCCAAGACACAAGAACAAATACCTTGAGCGAAATGAAAAAACTACTGTTAAATCTTTTATTTGTTCTTCTCACTTCACTCGCTGTAGGTCAAGTCAAAGCAGGAACTGAAACGCAAAGAGTAACTTCAAAAATCGATTCTACCAAAACACCAGAATTAGTTCTAATTCAAGAATTCATGGTTAAGTCACCGATTGATTCAGTTTGGAAGGCTTACACCACAAAAAAAGGTTATGAAAGCTGGGCGGCACCACTTGCCGAAGTGGACTTAAAAGTTGGTGGGTTTATTAAATCTAATTACAATAAGGATGGGAAAATTGGAGATAGCACAACTATTGTCACTCACATTATAAATTACGTCCCTAAAAGATTGATTACACTTCAAGCAGAAATTACCGACAATTTCCCTGAATTTATGAAAAAGGAAGCGAAAGATTTTTATAATGTTATCTATTTTGACGAAATGGACGATGGTTCTACGAGTGTTAAATCATTCGGGATTGGCTATAAAAACAATCCGAAATATCTGGCGCTTATAAATTATTTTATTTCAGCAAACGAAACGATTTTAATGAATTTAATAGCCCACTTGGAAAAGAAGTGAAAAAAACGCAAGTGTTACTGTACATAACTAATTGCTAATTCTAGCCTACTTACAAGTCCCGAAGCCTAGGAACTTGAGCCTCCAGACTTCGGAATTCTATTCGGCTTTTGCCTGCCAGAAAGGAGGGAAATTTGCGTTTATCATCATGCGACAACGTTTTGCCTAATCTGGTCAAAAAAATCAAAATGATTAAAAAGCTTAGTAATTGTAATTTAGAAACAGCTGAGAAAATGCACTCAGTTTTTCAGGTTTCATATAAAATTGAGGCAGAATTATTAAACGCTATCGATTTTCCGCCGTTGAAAAGAACCGTCGAGGATTATATGGAAAGTGATTCAGAATTTTTTGGATATACAAATAATGGAGAGTTAGCAGGAATAGTTGAAATTATACAAAATAAAACCTACACGCATGTTAGAAGCATGGTTGTAAAACCTACTTTTTTTAGACAAGGAATAGCACAAAAATTAATGGAATTTATATTAAACACATTTGATTCAGATTTATACACCGTTGAAACTGGGTTAGAAAATGAACCAGCTACAAAATTATACGAGAAATGTGGATTTATTAAAGTTAAAACATGGGATACTGAGCATGGAATAACAAAAGTAAGATTTGAACTCAAAAAAGAATAGAAAAATTATAAGATTTACTAACCAAGTACCGTGGTAAAAAAACTAGTAATATCCCGCTCAAGTACTTTACTAAATTACCTTCTTGCCAGCTCAACTAATCTTAATTATAAACGGTGTAATTCATAAAGAAAGAAGCTCAGGCAACTAAATGACTAAATTTTACGTCTATGAAATATAGGGATTAAAATTAGCTTTTAAATGGACAAAATTCAACACTTCACTTCGATAGTATTTCTAGTTTTAGGCCTAAATATTTATGCTCAATCCATTCAAAGAATAGATAATTCAAAACTATCTACCACGGTTTTAGATAATGAAATTCAGCGTTTAAAAAATGCAGCAAATGTCCACGGGCTCACTGTTTCTATAGTTACTAAGGACAGTATTTTATTTCAGAAAGCCTATGGCTCCAGAAATTTGAAAAAGAAACAACCGCTTGAAACCTCACATAATTTTTACGCTGCTTCACTTAGTAAGCCACTGTTTGCATTTATTGTAATGAAGTTAGTTGAAGCAGAAAAGATTGACCTAGACATCCCTTTGATAGAATATCTTGAAAACCCTCTATACTCCTATAAATTCACACATGGCTATGAAGGCTTTGACGATTTAAAAACCGACAATAGATACGAGAAGATAACCGCAAGGATGTGCTTATCACATACCACAGGATTTCCAAATTGGCGATATCTTAAAAAGTCTGGTATTGATATGGGTAAACCGTTGGAGATAGAATTTGAGCCTGGAACTAATTTTAGTTATTCAGGCGAGGGCATTCAATTGCTACAGTTTGTTGTAGAACAAATCACAAAAAGAGGGTTAGAGGAACTCGCTCAAGACTACGTGTTCAAGCCGTTTGAAATGAAGATGACAAGTTTTCTATGGCAAGAAAAATTTGATACAAACTATGCTGTTGGTCACTACAAAAAAAGAAAAACCTTAAAGCGAAGAAAAAGAAATCAAGAATATGCGTCTGGAAGTATGGACACTACACCTGAAGATTATACCAAGTTTATCCAAGCCATGTTAGCTAAAAAAGGCTTGAGTGAAAATATATATGAAGAATTTTTTAAGCCACAAATACGAATTAACACTAAACAACAATTCGGGAAAAACAGATTCATAAAGACTGAAGAAAATAATGATATCGCATTAAGCTATGCCCTTGGATTTGGCACCTACAAAACACCATTCGGAAAAGCGATTTTCAAAGAAGGTCATATTCAGGGTTGGGAACATTATGCCGTATTTTATCCGTCTCAGAATATAGGAATTGTAATTATGTCAAATAGTTCCAATGCCGAAGGTATTTTTAAAGAGTTACTAGAAATTTCTATGGCAGATACATGGATGCCTTGGTATTGGGAAAATTACATACCCTACGATTAGCTAAAAAAACACTACGGCAAACACCATGTATAATTTGTGGATTGGTCAATAAATACAAAGCAATACCGAATATTCATTATATGATTTATTGCTAAACCAGTTGCTCAAAAATACAACTAACCTCACAAGAAATGTTCGTCAAAATTTCAATAGGCACTTCCAAATTCAACAAGTCAATTTTCCGTATTTCATCCATTATACTTAGTCTTTAGTAGAAAAAAACAAGACCTGTTAATTATTATTTAAAAATTAATTTAACTTGCTCTCAATCAATGATGCTTAATTTAAAGCTACTTTTTTTCAGTAAAGTATAGGATATGAAATTTTCTAATTTGAAATGGCCGCTAACGCTACTGTTGGTTTTGCTTTTATTCGAATCATGTAATACAGATGACGATCAAATCAATCCCGATACAAATGAAACGGTTGTAACTGATGCCACAACTCAACTTATGGTTGAGTGGAATAGCTTATGGTTAGAATTAGATCGCTATACGTTTGGAATGCGACCAAATGCAACCGCTAGAGCATTGGCCTATATTCATCTTGCTGCGTATGAAACTGTCGTTAACGATATGACAGATTATACTTCAAATACTTCTAGATTACAATCTTTAAACATTGATAGTGCTCAGCGTGCAAATACAATTGACTTAAACATTGCATTGAATACATGTTACTCTGCAGTAATAGATCACTTTATTTATAATACATCTAGTGAAATGGATGGCGCAATAAACCAGTTTAAAGTCGCAAAGGAAAATGTGCTTTTACAAAATGTTTCAGAACAAGTGGTCCAAGATTCTCGCCAATGGGGAAACTATATTGCAGAACAAGTTATCGCATATAGCCAAACTGATGTTCAAGCAGAAACACAAATAATAGAACCACAACCATTATCTTATGAGCCTCCAATTGGAGAAGGTTTCTGGACTTATAGTGCAGATCAAGAAAGAGCCCTGTTTCCTTATTGGGAATCTGTTCGCACTTTTGTAATCTCTTCTGATGAGACTTCAAGCATCGCTCCAATGGCTTACAGTGACGACCCCAATAGCGATTACTTCGCCCAAATGAATGAGGTCTATACCATAAATAACTTAGCTAAATTGGAGGATAATGAAGATTTATGGATTGCTGAGTATTGGTCTGATGATGTTGAAGGACTTATGATGAGTCCACCGGGAAGACAAGTTTCAATAGCTAACCAATTAATTATTCAAAATGATTTAAGTCATGAAGAAGCCTTAGTGCTTTTACTCAAATTAGGCTTTGCACTCAATGATGCAGCGGTATCTACTTGGGCAGATAAGTATAACTACATGGTGATGAGGCCAAATGTATATATAAAAGAATTTATTGATGCTGAATTTGAAACAAACCTCTATAAATTTATCGACTGGCCAAATCCATCATTTCCAAGTTATCCTTCTGGTCATTCCTGTTTTGCTTCGGCAGCGGGTGGTGTTTTTATAGATATGTTTGGAAATGATATCGATTTTACTGAAAGCTCCTATGATGGAAGAACTGAATTTAAAAGTACGCCAAGACAGTTTAACTCTTTGAGTGAAATGGCTGAAGATGCTGCATTTTCTAGAATACCATTAGGAGTGCACATGCGCATAGATTGTACAGAGGGAATGCGATTGGGTTATGAAATTTCAGAAGCTGTTAATGCTTTTGATTTATCATCTAACTAAACTTATCAAAAGATTGCTAAAGAATGTTTATAGGTCATTGTTTCTAGTTTTGCTTAATAACCCCTGTTACTTATTGGAGGGAAAAAACAAATAAAGTATCATTTGAAAAAATGACACCACCAAAATCATAAATATAAATAAACCCTTTAATTACCTTATTCAAACACCAATTCCCCCTTTGCTTCCATGGCCTTAAATTGCTTGACCAATTCCAAAGCATCTGGGACCACATCACTACAAAGCACAATCAATGAGCCTTTTACCGCATTTTTGACCGCATGGGTTATGGCCTCTTTTTCTGAAGGAATAATGGTTGTTTTTTTATTTGGATCTTTACTTACAATTCCGTCATTCAGCATTTTTATCAACTCTTCTTCAGATTTACCCCGTAGTTGCTTGTCTTGACGGATAATAATCTCATCAAACATTTCGGCAGCAATACTCCCCATTTCGTTATTATCTTCCACTCTGCGATCACCAATACCAGCAATGATACCCACCCTAACGGTTGCCTCCAATTCATTGGTGAATTTGTGCAGGGCGCGCATTCCAGCGGGGTTGTGGGCGTAGTCCAAAAGAATTTTAAAGTTCTCAAATTCGAATAAATTCAATCTTCCCGGGGTTTGAGATGCTGAAGGGATAAAAGTCTCTAGACCTGCTTTCATATCTTCTATACTGATACCTTGCACGTGCGCTGCCAAGATAGCTGCAAGTACATTTTGTATCATGAATTTTGCTTTTCCGCCGTAAGTTAAGGGAATGTTTTCAGCACTCATGATGCGCATTTTCCATTCGCCTCTGCATATCGTAACAAAGCCATTTTCGTAAACTGCGGTAATACCATTAAGTCGTTGCATGGCTTTAATCCTAGGATTATTTTCATCCATCGAAAACAGAGCGACATTACAATTTAAACTCCTGCGCATGTCATAAACCAAGTCATCATCTGCATTGAGAACAGCGTAACCGTCTGGTAATACTGTTTCTGGCACAACTGCCTTGACCTTTGCCAATTGGTCAATGGTATGGATGCCTTTTAACCCTAAATGATCGGCTGCAATATTAGTTACTATGGCAACATCACATTTTTTAAAGCCAAGCCCGGCGCGTAATAATCCGCCTCTGGCACATTCTAAAACTGCAAAATTCACCGTAGGGTCTCTTAAAACAAATTCGGTACTCGTTGGGCCAGTGCAATCGCCCGTCATTAATAATCTATTTTGAATATAGACACCATCGCTAGTAGTATAGCCAACTCTGTAACCATTCATTTTGGCAACATGTGCAACCAATCTTGAGGTGGTAGTTTTACCATTTGTTCCTGTAATAGCAACAATGGGAATGCGTCCCGTTTCGCCATAATTAGGAAATAATTTGTCAATTACAGGCGCAGCAACGTTTCTTGGCAACCCTGTGGTTGGAGCCAAATGCATTCTAAATCCTGGACCCGCATTGACTTCTAACACGGCACCTTTCGTTTCTGAAAGCGGTAAAGTAATATCCGTAGTCATAATATCGATTCCGCAGATATCCAAATCAATAATCTTTGAGATTCGTTCTGCCATTGAAACGTTTGCTGGATGTACGATATCTGTAATATCCTCGGCCGTTCCACCCGTACTAAGGTTCGCAGTATCTTTTAAAATTAAAATTTCATCTTTGGCAATAACCGATTCCAACGTATAACCAGCATCCTTAATAATGGTTTTTGTTAAATCGTTTATACTTATTTGAGTCAGTACATTTTCATGACCATAACCACGCCTTGGGTCTTTATTTACATCATGGATTAATTGCTGTACGGTAGAGCTTCCGTTACCAATAACATGAGCTGGCGTTCTTTTTGCAGCTGCTACCAATTTATTGTTGATGACCAAAAGGCGATAGTCTTCGCCAGTAATATATTTCTCTACGATAATACGACTTGATACTTGTTTTGCTGCATGAAAAGCAACCAAAGCATCCTCATAATTCTTTATATCTACGGAAATACCACGACCATGATTTCCATCAATAGGCTTAATAACCAAAGGGTAACCAACATATCGACATGATGCTTCCAAACTGCTTTCTTTACTAATGATATCGCCACGTGGCACTTCAACTTCAGCTTGTTCCAAAAGGTATTTAGTATCTTCCTTATCACAAGCCAGCTCCACCCCAATGCTGCTAGTTTCGCTGGTAACCGTAGCCTGAATTCGTTTTTGATTGGCACCATAGCCCAATTGCACCAATGAATATTTATTGAGACGAATCCATGGAATTCCGCGTGATTCGGCCTCTTCAACTATAGAACCTGTACTTGGCCCCAATCGTTCTTTTTCACGCAATTCCCGCATGTGCTGAATGTCAGCATCCATATCATAATCTTTAGCGGCAATCAGTGCCTCACAGATATCTACCGAAATTTTAGCCGCATAACGCCCAACGCTTTCCTCAATATAAGAAAACACAACATTATAAACACCTTTTTCTCCGTAACCGCGAGTTCTTCCAAAACCAGTGTCCATACCCGCGAGTGTTTGAATCTCTAAGGCTATATGCTCCACAATATGACCCATCCAAGTACCTTCTTCCACCCGTTCAAAAAATCCGCCGGGCGTTCCTACAGAACAACGGTGCGAAAACATACTAGGGAACATTTTTTGGAGTCGGTCTGAAAAACCAGGTATATCATTAGATGGATGATCTTCCATACCCTGCAAATCTAGAACCATAACTATTAATTTATGGCGTCTAACAGACCAGTAGTTCGGTCCACGCATTGCGTTGATTTCCCGTATTTTCATAATTACTTTCGTTGATTGATTAATTGAATTTTAGCCTTGAATAGTCCTAAATATAGGGTAATTTCATCAAATAAGTTTAGTTTTGCAAATCGATTGCCATATATTATCGTTCGTATAATTTATGGTGAACAAAATTGAAGAAATGATAAAAGGAACACTCATTCCCATTGGCGGAAACGAAGATAAAGGGCTCACCGACGACGAATCTTATACCCTAGATTACGTCAAAGAGGGCATCTTGTCTCATGTGGTCAAAGAGAGCGGTGGACCAAATGCTAAAATTTTGGTCGTTCCTGCGGCGTCAAGCATTCCTGTTGAGGTGGGAGATAATTATTTAATGGCTTTTGACACCTTAGGATGTAAAAACGTTAAGGTCATACAGACTAAAGACCCGAAAGAGACCGATAAAGCAGAGCATTTAGATCTTTTGAAATGGGCAGATTGCGTTATGTTTTCGGGCGGCGATCAATCTAAAATAAGTCGGAAAATCAAAGGCACGCAATTCCACGATTTACTTCGGAAAAAATATCATACGGAAAAATTTGTGATTGCGGGAACAAGTGCTGGCGCAATGGCAATGACTGAAGAAATGATTGCTGGCGGCAGTGCTAAAGAATCTTTTATTAAAGGTGCCGTTAAAATGTATCAGGGTTTAGCACTCATTCCTGAACTCATTATAGACACGCACTTTATTGAACGCGGACGCTTTGGAAGACTAACTGAAGCCGTCGCTCAGTTTCCAAAATTGATTGGTTTGGGTTTGGCCGAAGATACTGGCTTAATCATAAAAAATGATTGTTTTGAGGTAATTGGCTCAGGGATGGTCATCGTTTTTGATGGAAGGCAGATTAGACATAACAACCACGGTATTTTGGAGACAGGAACACCCATGTCTCTGGTAGGTTTGCGAACCCACATTTTATCCAATGGCGACCGTTTTAATATTGAGAAAAAGAAAGTGGATGTTTTGCCGATGGATGCGGCCTTTATATAAGGATAAGATTTTTACTAGTTTACAGAAAACTTTACGCAACTATTGCAGAAAAAATTCAAAATCCGAATCCTTTTTTCAATTCTTATAAATAGCAATAACCTCCTCTTTTTCGGCGGAAGTTCTGCTCGCTCGGTACATGCCCTCGGTATTAAATGGCATCGCAATGTTTCCTTTTGTATCAACGGCAATGAGTCCGCCATCGCCTCCAAGTTCTAAGATTCTTTTGTGAATGACTTCCGCGGAAGCGTCTTGCAAGCTCAAATTTTTATGTTCCATTAAACAGGCCACATCGTAAGCTACAACCCCACGAATAAAAAACTCACCACTTCCCGTACAACTCACGGCACAGGTTTTATTGTTGGCATAGTTTCCTGCACCAATCATTGGGCTATCGCCAACGCGGCCCCATTTTTTATTGGTCATACCGCCGGTTGAAGTTGCAGCGGCAATATTTCCGTTTTGGTCACAAGCAACGGCACCAACGGTTCCGAATTTTGAATCCTTTTTTGTGGAGTGGTCTAATTGAAAACTGTCGGTATCTTTTATATCCAACCATTGTTTGTGACGAAATTCATCGTAGAAATACGACGTCATCTTCCAACTTATAATCCAATTGTTTAGCAAATTGCATTGCCCCTTCTCCCGCTAAAAACACGTGTTCACTTTTTTCCATAACATCACTGCAAGACTAACAGGGTTTTTTATTCCGCTGATTAAGACTAACTGCACCAGCGTTTAAGGTTTTTCCGTCCATAATACTGGCATCCATTTCGTGGGATTCCTCAGCAGTAAACACAGAACCCTTGCCTGCGTTGAACAACGGGGAATCCTCTAAAATCTGGACAGCTCGTTCTACGGCATCAATTGCTGTTCCACCTTTTTCGAGAATGGCATATCCTTGGTTTAGTGCGCGTTTTAAATCTGCTCTATATTTTGCTTCCAATTCTGGCGTCATCATGCCTTTTACTAACGTACCTGCACCACCGTGTATGGCTATGGAGAATGGGTTTTTCATAAATGCAATATCTTATGGCAAAAGTACATTTTAAATTTAGTTGTAGCTCGAAAAAGACGTATCAGTAGTGCACTATTCTAAAATGAACTTAGTATTTATTCACTAAAAATTATTGGTATTCACTAAAAAACAAGAAAGGCAACATAAATAATGTGGATATTAGCAAGGTTCGTATCTTTCAATGATGAAATATTATTATTTTCTTCTATTCTTCCTGATTATTAGAACTGGTTTAACCCAAGATCTATCGGAAATAGACAGCTTATCAACCATAGTCAACACCTCTTCAAGTGACTCGGTAAAGATGGCTATTTACAACAAATTAAGACGCGCTACTTATTATACAGATGCTTCTGCCTCAAAACGATATACCAAAAAGTATTTGGAGTATGCTAAAAAATTAAAAGACAGCCATAATATTGTGCTTGCTAGGTTTTTTCTGGGTAATGCAGCGCTCATGAGTGGTGATTATGATCAAGCAGTTAACGATTATTTATTTGCCGCAAACTATTACCAACGCAAAAAAGATAGTTCTCGCCTTACGTCTGTTCTAAATTCCTTAGGAGCAGTCTATGAAAAAACCGAACAAGATTCATTATCATTAAAATATTATAAACAAGCTAGAGCTAACGGCAAATCCTTGAGCGATTTTAAACGTAGCGGTATCGCATCGGTAAATATTGGCAACATCTTTATAGGGCAAAAAAAGCTGGACAGTGCTAAATTTTATTTAGATGATGCTATAAAAGACTTAAAAACAAATCCTAAGAACCAATCATTTCTAATAATCGCAGAAACTAATTTGGCCAATGTTTATGGCCAGTCAAATGCCTATAAAAAAGGATTGGATCTTTATGATTCAATATTAAAAAAAATTGATACTACTGCAGATATTTACAATCATGCCAATATTTTACGGGGTAAAAGTAATATTTACTCTGAGCAAAAGAAGTTTAAAATGGCTCTGCCTCTTCTAGAAAAGGCACAACAAAAATATATTACCAATAATTTTGAGGACGAGCATTTGCAAGCTATTCCCGAATTAATTTACATTTATAAAAACACCAATAATTACAGGAAGGCCGTTGATCTTTATGAAGACTATATCAATATAAAAGATTCAATTTTATATACCGAACAAGAACAAAACATAGCAGATGCTATAACAAAATACGAGACTGAGAAAAAAGATGCACAGCTCAAACTTTTAGAACTCGAAAAAGTAAAATCCAATCAAAGACAATTGCTACTTGTGGTATTGGCAATCGCTGGATTATCCATTGCAGGGTTAATTGGCTTTTTTCTTTATAAAAACAGAAAGAAAAACAATTTATTGGCCCAACAAAAGAAAATTTTAGAAAAAACGGTGGATGAAAAGAACGTGTTACTCAAGGAAACCCATCACCGTGTAAAAAATAGTTTTCAGATGGTGGCATCTTTACTATCCTATCAGGCCATAAACATGAAAGATAGCGAGGCTAAATTAGCCATACGCGAAGCTCAAAATAGGGTAAGATCAATGGTGCTTATTCATCAAAAACTATATAGTAAAGATCAGTTAATAGGTATTGACACTAAGGAATATTTTAAGGATTTTACTGAGGATTTCTTTCAAAGCCATGAGTATCGAAAAAAACGAATAAAGGCTGACTTCAATTTAGATTCTATAGTTTTGGATATTGAAAGCATCACCCCTTTAGGACTTATTCTTAATGAGCTTCTTACCAATGTCATTAAGCATGCTTTTATTGAAGAAATATTAGAAAATAAGGTAACTGTATCATTTCAAAAAGTTGATGAAACTTTAGTACTAACAGTAACTGATAATGGTAAAGGTATAACTGCTGAAATAGCTGATGGCAGCTATGGCATAAAGTTGATAAAAACACTGGCAAAAAAATTACAGGGTCAACTCAGATTATCTCATAATGAGCCTTGCGGAACAGTGGCCACCCTCACCGTAAATCGTTTTAATATACTCTAAGTCTTTTGGACACAACTACAGAACATCACAACCTAAGAATTTATATCGTCGAAGACGAACCAATCATTGCCGAGACTGCTAAAATGACCTTAGAATCGTTTGGAATAAATGTATTAGGAATTAGTGAAAGCTACGATGATGCCTTACAGAATATCCAATTGAAACAGGCTAATATGGTATTGCTCGACATCAATTTGGTAGGCGATAAAAACGGAATTGACTTAGCTCTAAAATTAGACGAACTTCAAGTACCGTACCTCTTCCTCACCTCGCAAACCGATGCAGATACTATTGCAAAAGTTAAAGGCACCAACCCTTTAGGTTTCTTGGTTAAACCATTCACTGACTCTGGGCTTTTAACCAATATCGAACTCGCTTGGCACAAAATTTCTTTGGAAAAAGAGGAATATATTTCCATTAGAGCCAATGGAGAACGGATTAAATTAAATCATGCCTCAATTTTATATTTACAAGCGTTTGACAATTACTGTTATATCGTTACCTATAATGAACGCTATCTGATACCCCATACTTTAAAGCACACCCACGAAAAATTAAATTCCTCATCGTTTGTAAAATCGCATCGTTCTTATATTATTAACGTGTCAAAAATTAAATCTGTTAAAAGCGCAACCGTCCTGTTAGAGCACGTAGAAGTCCCATTGAGCCTTACTTATAAAAGTGCGATTGAGTCTTATTTCTTTAAGTAGGAACAATTTCACTAAAAAAATTTCCATCTCACTAAAAAAACGAGACAGTCTACGGTTATCAAAGTACTTTCAAATTAAAATGACTTAACGCTTTAAGTCAATGCTATTTATTTTGAAATCTGCCACTAATGAGGACACTTTTACTAACCATTCTATCTCTATTCATAACTATCCGTATATCCGCGCAGGTGGGTATTGGTAATACGGATCCAAAGGCCCAATTAGATATAACATCTGGCGCTGTACCTTCAGAAAGAGATGGCATATTAATACCGCGCATGTCTGAATTTCCTACAGGAGTAACTGCTGACCAAGATGGGATGATGGTTTTTCTTAACGGAAATGGGACACCTGAAAAGGGGTTCTACTATTATGATAGCGATTTGTCTTCTTGGACATCAGTAAAAGGCACTGACGGTGGTACGTTAGATGATGCTTACGATTTTGGGGGTTCAGGTGCAGGAAAGACTATTACAGCTACAGACGGTGCCCTAACCATTGATGGAACTGATGGACTACTTATAACAGGAACAACTGGTTCTGGTAATGATATTAGCTTATTTACAGATAGCTCAGGGATGTATTTTAGTCCTAAAAAAGGAGCGTTCAGAGCTGGCAACGCTGGTAATTCAGGATTATTTCCTTGGTGGGAAGCCAACACTGGCCTCAATTCTGCCGCTTTTAATACCGGTAATATGGCTGCAGGGCTCAACACTTTTGCTATTGGTTTTGAGTCAGGAGCTTATGGCGAAAATTCCTTTGCAGGTGGACTTAATGGGTCTGTATTTGGAGACCATTCTTTTGCTTTTAATGGGGATGCAAATGGAGACAATTCTTTTGCTTTTAATGGAGCAGTTTATGGGAATAATTCTTTTTCTATCAATAGTAATGTTTCTGGTCACAATTCGTATGGTTTTGGAAACGGATCTATAGAAGGCAATCACTCCTTTGGAGGTGGTTCAAATTTTTTTGTGTCGGGAGAATATGCGTTTACTTATGGAGATCATACAACTGCTTTGGGAGACAAATCAATATCAATCGGGAGTTTTACTCAAGCCAATGGATTATTCTCAGTCGCTATTGGAAATACAATAGAGGCATCTGGTGAAAATTCAATTGCATTTGGTAAACAAAACACTGCTTTTTCTGCTTACGAAACTGTCTTTGGATTATACGCTACAACTTACACTCCTGTTTCTGCTACTAATTATGATATAAACGATCGACTATTTTCTATTGGAAATGGAACTATGCTTAGTAATCGAAGTAATGCCTTAACCATTTATAAAAGTGGTTTGATGAATATTAATGACCAATACAACATGCCTCTAATGGATGGTACAGTTGGGCAAATAATGACCACAGATGGAAATGGTGACGTTTCTTTTCAAGATCCAAATACTGGCACAGATAATCAATTGATTGATAAATTTAATTTAAATGGAACAATCTTAGAACTCTCTTTAGAAGATGATGGTGTTGTTGATGAAACCGTTGATTTAAGCTTACTTCAAGATGCCGATTGGTACCAATTTAATACCACAGCAGCTCCAAGCTCTATTGATGAATCAATCTGGACAAGGAATAAAGTTACTATAGGTACCTCAAATATTAGTAATTCGAGCGGGAAGCTAAATATTAGATCTTTTGAAACAGGTTTAAGTATTAGAACTGATGAAAACATTCCTGGCTCAAGAACAGCCATATCAAATATCTTGGAAGGTAATGATAACACTTACAGTGCTATGATAAATCGTATCGATGGTAATTTATCTAAATCTGGAGTTTCCAATATATTTGGTGAGACAAGTGACTCAGGTGTTATCGGCTTCAGTAATACCTTCAACACATCCGGAGATTATAATTCTTCAGGCTTAATTAATACGTTCTCAAATAATTCGATGGGTGACCACACAGGTGTTTTCAATAATTTTCCTGGCTCTAGTGGTGGTGTAGCAAATATTATTTACGGTACACGAAATAGCTTTCTAAAAGAGAGTAACAATGAACAATACGGACTGTATAATTACAGTAATAATATCTCTAATGTTGATAAGTATGGCTCCTATACAAAATTCTTAATTACAAGTGGAGGCCAGCATTATGGCATCTATGCAGATGTCCAAAAAAATAATAGCTATGCAGCCTACTTTATTGGGAGAACAGAATTGGGAGAAAGTTCGACAAATAGATATTTGATGCCTGATGCAGATGGGACAAACGGGCAAGTTATGACAACTGATGGTAACGGTATCATCACATTTCAATCTGTTTCATCGGACGATGATCAAGATTTAACACCCCCAACGCTTACTGGTACAACACTTAGTTTAGGTATCGAAAATGGAACAGGAACAAGTATAGATCTCGCTAGTCTAGAAATCGACAATCAAAATCTAACCACCCCAACTTTAACAGGTACCACCTTAAACCTAAATATTGAAGATGGCACTGGGACAAGTATCGATTTGGTTTCATTAGTTGGAAGCACATTAGATGATTCATATGATTATGGAGGCGCTGGTAATGGAAATACAATCATTGCTACAGATGGTGCAGTTAAGATTAGTGGCACCGATGGTTTTGCAGTTACTGGGACCTATGGGAGTGGTGATCTCATCCTTAACAGCGATGCTGGAACACGTATGTTTTTTAATCCGCGCAAAAGCGCCTTTAGAGTGGGTACAGATACTGGACAATGGAACGATGAAAATGTAGGAACCTATTCATTCGGTAGTGGTTACCTTACAACGGCGTCAGGTCCATATAGTATAGCAATGGGACGAAATACAAATGCAACAGGATACACTTCAATGGCATTAGGTTACAATAATACTGCCAATGGCAGGTATGCATTTGTTATAGGAAACGGGAATAGTTCACCCTCTCTGGGAGAAACAACAATTGGTATCAATGCTACAAGTTATACACCACAATTCGATGAGGCCTTTGGAATAAATGATAGAATTTTCTCAATAGGTAATGGAGCCTCGGCCGCTTCCAGATCAAACGCATTGACGGTATATAAAAGTGGATTGTTGAATATCAATGACGAATACAATCTGCCTCTTGTTGATGGCTCAGCTGGTCAGGTTATGACTACGGATGGAAATGGAAGTGTAACATTTCAAAATAACAACGACAATCAAACCATTGATACATTTAATTTTAATGACGCAACAAATGTGTTAACCTTAGAATTACAAGATGACGGTATTGGCGCACAAGTAGTCAATCTTTCAACATTAGACAAAAACGCTAGCAATGGTTTATTTACCGACGGTACCAATACAATAAAACTCGGTGGCACACTAACTGAAAATACTGAAATCACCTTTGAAGAGCATAACATTAGTTGGAATTTAAACAATTCTGGAGCTTTTAAAATTCAAGATAGTGGTATAGATCATTGGGAAATAAATAATGCTGGTGATGAGGTAATTGGAGGTGGCACCTATTGGAGACAAGATAGTACTGACGGGACACTAACCGCTAGATTAACTAGTAATGGAGATGACGCCACATTAGACCTGAGAAGCAATAATAGCACAACAACAAGAATAAGGGCCAATGGAAGCACCTTCTTTAATGGGGGTAATGTAGGTATTGGAACCAGCTCACCTGACTATGAACTTTCTATAGGCGGAGAACTCAATTTACTGGAAGATGGCGGGACAGGTTCTGCTCTAAGAGTCGATAGTGCCGAGGCACTCTGGTATAATGGGACTTACTTTAGTTGGGGGTTTGGTGGAAGCCACAACTATTTTGCTGATGATGTAGGGATTGGTGTTAATACCCCTTCATTTAAATTAGATGTTAGAGATGCAGCTAATAGTAATTACATAGCACAATTTTATAATACTAGCACCAATGCTAATGTTGACGGTCTTAAAATTAGATTAGGTAGAACAACAGCTCCTACAGGCTCAAATAGATTCATAGGGTTTTTCGATGGCAATGGGAGTTTAGGCACGGCTAGAGGTGTTATTCAAGGAAATGGTACTGGCATAACCTATCTTACAACCTCTGACAGGCGATTGAAAACGAACATTTATGATGTCAATGGGGCGTTAGCTATAATAGACAGATATAAAACCAAGGACTTATGAATTTATAGAAAATTTAGGTACACAAGAATATGGTTTTATCGCACAAGAGTTACAACTTTTGTATCCTCAAGCAGTTTCAGGCTCACCAAATTCTGATGTTACTAAAAACCCAATGATGGTTGATTATGGTAGACTTACACCCTTATTAACTGCTGGTATTAAGGAATTGGTTGATGAAGTCGATGCACTAAAAACTGAAAATGCAATTCTACAGGCCAAATTAGATAAATTAGAATCCATAGAAGCACGATTATCTGCTTTAGAGCGTCATCAAGATGCCTCAAACAAGCTTCAAGTCCTTAACATTTCCGAAGAGAAAAAATAATTCATCATATAATTCTAAAAACCAATACTTATGAAAACACAACTACTTTTTGCCTTAAGCTTAATTATGACGTCAGTTAGCATTTCCCAAACAACCGCCATTCCAGACCCAAATTTTGAACAGGCCTTAATTGATTTGGGTTACGACTCTGGTAGTATCGACGGCACCGTTTTAACGGCAAACATCAATTCAATAACTGAACTCTCAATCAATAGCAGAAACATATCTAACCTTACGGGCATTGAAGATTTTACCAATTTGGAGATTTTGTCATGCATTAACAATAACATTTCAAACTTGGATATCAGTAATTTAACCGCACTTACAGAATTAAAATCAGCTATAAACAATTTAACGACCTTAGACCTTTCCAATAATACCTCATTAACTGTATTGGAGTTGAACGAAAATGAGTTAACCGCAATTGATGTTTCAAATAATCTATTGTTGGAGGCTTTAGAATGTGGTTTTAACGACCTCACTACCATAGATGTAACCAACAATCCCTTATTGAAAATACTTTACTTGAGCGATAATGATATTGCAGCCATTGATATTTCAAACAATACGCTTCTTGAGGATCTAAGGGTGAATGACACAGACCTTACTGCCCTCGATGTTACCAACCAGCCAAATCTGCGCATCCTACAGTGTAAAAATTTGTCGCTACCAACAATAGACCTCTCCAACAATAGTTTATTAGAACAGTTGACTGCCGAACGAAGCGACCTCACCAGTTTGAATGTTGATAATTGCATCGCACTAGAACGATTACGAATTTTCGATAATGACGTTCAAACTTTAAATCTCAGTAATAATGTTAATTTAGAATTTCTTGATGTTAGAACAAATGCCATTACTGAACTTGATTTAAGTAACAATACTTTATGTACCACAATAAATTGTGATTCTAATAACCTCACTGCTCTCAATGTTAAGAATGGTAATAATCAGAACGTTGGTTCGTTTAGCGCTTCAAATAATCCAAATTTATTATGCATAGAAGTTGATGATGTAGCCTATTCCAATTCTAATAGCAATTGGTCAAATGCTATAGATTCACAGACCAGCTTTAGTGAAGATTGTGAAGCATTCTTAAATGTAATATCCCTTGATAAACCCAAAGTAAGTCTATATCCCAACCCCGCCAAAGAGTTCATAAGCTCTACTAATTTAACACATGCTCAAAATTACAAAGTTTATGATGCCTTCGGAAGGCAAATTTCTATGGGCTCAATTTCAAATAATGAAAAAATCGACATTCAATATTATTCAAAAGGTCTATATGTTTTAGAATTTGAGAACGGAACCACCTTAAAATTTATCAAGCTATAAGTTGGTAAGCAACAATAGGTAAGTTTTTCACAGATTGAGTTATTTTCAAAATTTTTGGAGATACCTACTGTTTTGAATTTAGAAAATCACTAGTGTGAATTACAGGTTGATTGACCATTGGATACCAGAAACCAATCAAACGGGACCTTGACAAAAGGCCATAAAAACAACTATTAAAAAATCGTAAATTATGTCTAACTATTCAACATTCGCTAAATCATATTCTAAGATTGAAGACCCAAAGGTCAAAGAGTTTATTGATCATTTAAGTGTTCTTTTTACTTTAAGTATTGAACAAGAAATGGAGAGAACTTTAAACAAATCAGAAAAAACTAAGGCTAAAAAAGACTATAAAAAGACTAAAATGCAGAAGGTGGTGAACTTCTTAATATCCCAAAATAGAGAGAATAACAAAAAATCATACCTTCAAAAAATTCTTAAAAATTCAAATATCAATAAATCTACTTATAGAAAATTTGAGCTACATAAATTAGATATCAAAAGCGATAGAGATATTTTTGACCAAATAGACTTAAAAAAAAGCTTTAGATACCTTAAAAAAGAATCACTAATTAGGGAAATTTATAAAACAATTGATTTTGAAAAATTAATAGCACCAAACTCTTTTGGGACAAATACTTCACGCTCTCTGAATTTAAATCTTAACAGTATAAAATGTTTAGATGATACTCGAGAAATTGGTAAAACTGATAAAATTGCCCTAGGCGGAATATCAATAGATAGTGAGGAAAAACGTGGTATTATTAGCGAAATTGCCCTTGGAAACTTTAAAAAAGGACAAAGTCAGAATTATAACCCGCCAAAAATGTTGACATCATTCAATGTTAGTCATTTTCAAAATAGTTTTTTTCTTACCTTAGTTACCATTGCCGAAAAAGATTCTGGAGGGTTTACAGAATTCATCAACCACCTTTACGATGCTGTTGAACCAGTAGTCGGCGAGATTATACATGAAATAGCAATTACCGGCTCGGCAATTGCAGGTATGGGCGTTGGGGCAGCAGTAGGATCGATTGGGGGACCGGTAGGTGCTCTGATAGGCTTAGTGGTTGGCATGGTCGTTGGAGCATTAGTTGGTTTCATTTCAAATAGCATGAAAGACGATATTTTTGAGCCTTATACATATGGCATTGAAGTGAAATCCAGTCATCCATTCACATCCCCAATTGAACCTTTTTATTTTGAAGATTTTGGTGGCAAATATCAATTAGAAATGTCTTGGAGTTTGATTTGATTGATTCACTGATTTTTCTAAATTATTCTAATCAAATTTTCTTATAAAACATTGATTGATTTGATCATTTATACTTCCATATTACCATCACATTAGTCAACAATTAAACATAGTTGCCTTGAGAGCGATTTAATCTTTTTTTAATTCCAAACTACACTACAAAAGTCGATTTTCTGTTGTCTTTTTTTCTATTTTTACAGAAATTGTCAAAAAATGCAAGACCAAAAACGTCTCTTTCTCGTTGATGCCTACGCCTTAATTTTCCGTGGGTATTACGCTTTTATCAAAAATCCTAGAATCAATTCCAAAGGTCAGGATACCTCGGCCATTATGGGATTTATGAACTCCTTGCTCGATGTCATTAAACGGGAACGCCCAGACCATTTAGCCGTTTGTTTTGATAAAGGCGGAAGCGTTGACCGTGTAGAAATGTACGAAGATTACAAAGCCAACCGCGACGAAACGCCCGAAGGAATTAAAAGTGCCATCCCGCATATCTGTGAAATTCTCGAGGCTATGCAAATCCCCATTATGGTCAAGGAAGGTTTTGAGGCCGATGATGTGATTGGCACCTTATCCCGTCAAGCGGAAAAAGAAGGTTATAAAACCTTTATGGTGACGCCCGATAAGGATTTTGCACAACTCGTTAATGAAAACACCTTTATGTACCGACCTGTTTTTGGGGGCGGATATGACACTTGGGGTATTCCCGAAGTTCAGAAAAAGTTTGAGGTTGACCGCCCCGAACAAGTGATTGACTTTTTGGGGATGATGGGCGACTCCTCCGACAATATCCCAGGATTACCGGGAGTTGGCGAAAAAACAGCCAAGAAATTTATCAAGCAATTTGGCAGTATGGAAGGTCTGTTGGCCAATACCGATCAGCTTAAGGGCAAGATGAAAGAAAAAGTGGAGGCCAACAAAGAACTCGGTTTATTATCAAAAGAATTAGCAACGATTATGCTGGATGTCCCGGTGACTTTCAATGCCAAGGATTTCGAAATGTCAGAGCCCGATGTTGAGAAGGTGAAAGAAATCTTTCAGGAGTTAGAATTTAGAAGATTACTAGATAATTTTTTAAAGACCTTCGCACCAAATGAAGAACCAAGTTTAGATTCCTCCCAAACATCAACTGAAAACACAAAAAGTTCACCTTCGGGAAAAACATCCGAAGGACAAAAAGGGCATGCAGGCGAAGGTCAGTTTTCACTTTTCGGTGGCTCAACTGCGGACAACAACCAAAATGAATCAACCAATTTAGATGCGAGACAAACCATCTCAACAACCTCCCATTTCTATCAAAGTGTGGCACCAGGGATGGCGACCAATTTGTTTATCAAGAATTTGATGAATCAAAAGTCGGTGTGTTTTGATACCGAAACTACTGGGCTAAATCCATTAACGGCAGAGTTGGTAGGCATTGCTTTTTCTTGGGAAGCCGGGAAAGGGTTTTACGTGCCATTTCCTGAAGAGAAGGAAAACGCACAAGAATTGATGGAAATTTTTAGACCTTTCTTTGAAAATGAGGACATCGAGAAAATTGGACAAAACCTTAAATATGACATAAAAGTATTGGCGAAATACAATATTGAGGTCAAGGGTAAATTGTTCGATACGATGTTGGCACACTACCTCATCAATCCAGATATGCGTCATAACATGGATATCTTGGCGGAAACCTATCTTAATTACACGCCTGTTTCTATAACCGAATTAATCGGTAAAAAAGGAAAAAACCAAAAGTCAATGCGCGATGTTCCGTTAGAAGAACAAACCGAATACGCGGTAGAGGATGCCGATATCACCCTGCAACTCAAACAACATTTTACAAAAGAATTGGGCGATGCCGATACCCAAAAACTATTTGATGATATTGAAATCCCGTTACTTCGGGTCTTGGCCGATATGGAGTTGGAAGGCATTAATTTGGACAAAGACTTTTTAGGGTCGCTTTCCGAAGCGCTTAATAACGACATTTCCGATTTGGAAAAAGGCATTTATGAAGAAGCTGGCGAGGAGTTTAATATTGCTTCCCCTAAACAACTGGGCATTATTCTCTTTGAAAAATTAAAATTGGTCGATAAACCAAAGAAAACCAAGACCGGACAATATTCCACAGCCGAAGATACGCTGAGCTATCTCGCCAAAGACCACGACATCATCCAAAAAGTTTTGGACTATCGCGGCCTTGCCAAATTAAAAAGTACTTATGTTGATGCCTTGCCCGAGCAAATTGAGGAAAGCACGGGACGCGTCCATACCGATTATATGCAAACTGTTGCAGCCACGGGACGATTGAGCAGTAACAACCCCAACTTACAAAACATACCCATACGCACCGAGCGTGGTCGACAAGTACGAAAAGCCTTTGTGCCAAGAGATGAAAATTATACATTGCTTGCTGCCGATTATTCCCAGATAGAACTTCGCATCATCGCTGCGTTAAGCGAAGAAGAAACCATGATGGAAGCCTTTAAAAATGGAGAGGATATTCATGCCTCCACCGCTTCAAAAGTGTTTGATGTGCCGATTGATGAAGTTACCAGAGCGCAACGAAGCAATGCAAAAACCGTCAATTTTGGTATTATTTATGGCGTTTCCGCCTTTGGACTCAGCAACCAGACCGATTTATCCCGGGCCGAATCAAAAGAACTCATCGATACTTACTACGAGACTTACCCCAAGCTGAAAGCCTATATGGGCAAACAAGTTGACTTTGCCCGAGACAATGGTTACGTACAAACTGTTTTAGGGCGACGCCGTTATTTGAAAGACATCAATTCCCGTAATGCCGTGGTACGAGGTGCGGCAGAGCGTAACGCCGTAAATGCCCCGATACAGGGAAGCGCGGCTGATATCATTAAAATTGCGATGATCAATATCCATAAAAAATTACACGACGGCAACTTTAAAACCAAGATGCTTTTACAAGTGCACGATGAATTGGTATTTGATGTTTACAAGCCTGAGTTGGAAGAGATGAAAGCACTCATCAAAACTGAAATGGAAGGTGCTTTTAAAATGAGCGTTCCTTTGGATGTTGAAGTTGGTGTTGGTGATGATTGGTTGGAGGCGCATTGAGATGAAAAAATCAAAAAAAAATAGTAAAATTTACTTCTAAGAACAAATTGTCCGTAAATTTGTCCGTGTACGTAAATACGTCCGTGAATAATTATGGCAACAATAAATTTTTGTTTAGACAAACCTGACAAAAAAGGGTTTGCACCAATTCATCTAAGAATAAACTGCAATGGAAGTCAAGTAAAGGTTTCTACAGGACAAATAATAGAACCAAACAAATTTCAATAAATCCAAACAGAAAGCGGTTGGATTAAGTGCGGAATCTCACGAAATCAACCATTATTTGGATTTTCTAAGAGAACGAGCAGACGAACTTCTGCACCATTCTAACAAAAAAACTTTTGTACAAGACGAAGTTAAAAGTATATTAAACGAACATATCGCAAACTATAAAGAAAATAGTAATGTAAACATTGTAAAAGAACAGGTTGCACTTTATGGTAAACCATTCACTTTTGTAGATTTATTTGCTGGAGCTGGAGGTTTTAGTGAGGGTTTTTTACAAGCCGAACATAATAATAAATTCTTCGATTTCGTTGTTGCCAACGACATCAACGAAAATTGCGAATTAACTCACGCTGTTCGCTACAATCATCAATTAGGCTTGGATGCTGAGTTTTTGAAACAAGATATTACCGAACCAGACTTTTTAGATAATTTATTAGAAAAAATTGATGGACGAAAAATTGACGTTGTTTGTGGTGGACCACCTTGTCAAAGTTTCAGTCTTGCGGGAAAACGAAAAAAATTCGATAAAAAAGACGACCTTTTTTCTCACTATTTAGAAGTTATTAAGGTTTTGCAACCTAAATACTTTGTTATGGAGAATGTCAAAGGTATTTTGACTAAAGAAGGTGGAAAAATAAAAGAATTAATTATCAAGGAAATCAACTCTATCGTTGATACTAAAGAAATTCCGTTACTAAATACTTTCATTAAAAAAATAAGGAAAGAATCAAATTCTTTCCTTTTCGATAGTATTATAAAAAGAGTCGAACTTGAAAAATTACTTGAAAAGCATAAAGAAACTGGAAAAGCTGATTTCATTAATTTTGTAGAGAATAGATTTAAAAAACTAACTCCAAAAATAGCGGACTACAAAACCAGTAAAACAGACGAAAATATAAATACAATTCGCCACGGTTTTAATCTCTTGGCAAGAACAAAAGAATGGGAAAAATTAAAGCGTGACCTTATCAAAGAAAAGGATTTTTGTAATATTGATAGTGATGATTTTACAAATGTCTTTACAGATTTTCTAACCGAAATAACTTCTGAAAATATCATTTCAAAAATTGAGAATTCATTTAAAGCCTTAAAAGTTCCAACTAATTACAAGGAGGATTGTGAGGATATTATAACGGCTTTAAAAATCTACACTACTTCTTTTGACGAATCAATAGAGATATTAAAATCTCATTGCAATACATCACAAAGAAAGGAACTAGATACTATTCTAGAAAGCATCAGACTTTACAAAATAGAACAGCCATTTGTTGCTAACGCATCAAATTATGGTGTTCCTCAAAACAGAGAAAGAGTACTTTTTATTGGCTGTAGAAAAGACCAAAAATATTTTTCCGAAATTCCAGCAACAGTTTCTGAAGAAGAAAAGGTAACCATTTTTGAGGCTTTATATGATTTGGACTTTATAGGTAATAATCAAGAGGCTCATCGTTATGAAGAGATTGAGATTTCGGCTCAATACAATGGAACCGCAAAGAAAATGGCTAAACTTTTAAAGAAAAGAAGTATTGATGGGAAACCAAAATCGAAAGGTGGTAAATCATTTGCAGAATGGTCTAAAAAAGGTAGACTAATTGAAAGATTTAAACCTCAAACAAAACCATTTTACGTAAGGAATAGTGAAGGTTTAGAGAACGGAGAAAAATTTTTCGACATACTTAACAATCACAAAACAAGTAATCAAAATGAAACCGTTATTGAAAGACTTGGAGTGATTTTAAAAAATGGCAACTATAAAAAAGCCCAACCAGAACTAGAGAAATTTTGTATACGTGTATATTCACGAACAGTAAAAGGTCTTGTTTCATCTGGATGGCACCTTTCCGTTTGTTTTTGAGCAGGGATACATGTTAATGTTAAACTTGGTTTATCCCAACCAATACGCCTTGCCATACCTGTTTTGCCACCTCCTAAGTAAAAACTTTTACCCATATACTCTTTTTGTAACTCTAAAGGCAAATCTCTCCAATAGCCTTTTGGAGGCATTAAATCAAGAACTTCTTTTTTGTGCTGGGGATATTTTAGCCTTCCGATTTAGGTACATTGGAATTATATAGCTTTCCTTTCTTTAGAGCATCAGACAAATTATAAATTGTTTGGTATGGTTTACGATATTCATATCTGACATCTATATCTTTTCTTACTTCAAAACTAAAATCACTCGCTCTTGTTTCTGTGGAACCTTATAATTAACTGGTTTCAATACCTTTACAGGCATAACAGTGGAAAGCCCACAGCGAGGTACGAGCGAGGACTTGTAGCGGATAGCCCGACCTTTAGGTAACGCCCAAATTTTTATTCCAAGTTTCTCTTACTTTAATTGAACCAACCGAAACAGGATTAAAAAAATCTATAATGGATGCGACAGGTTCTGTTCGTAGCCATTTAAAAAGTGAAAATATACACGACTACGATTACAAAGTCAAGGAACGGAGAGTAAAGTAATGATTCCTGCAATTATTCACACTGGTTTTAAAACTATAAAATCGAAAGCATCTTTATATCGTCCTTCAACTAAAAAGGGCGACCCATGGATTTGGTTTTACTAGTCGTAACAAAGCTTGCCAGGAAAACCACCAAACGATATCTACTTCGGCAATATACTTACTTCGAAATTAACCGATTTCAAGTTTTCAACTTAACAAAACATTCCAGATATCAGACGAATTGATTAATTCTTCAATGTCTGGCATGCCATTTCAAGAGTTAATTAATGCAATTAACACAACTGAGAACGAAGTCGCTTTTGAGCTTTTGGCTATTTTAAGAAAAATAGCAAATGCTGGCCCAATTCCTTCAATGGTTGACGCTGATACTTCGGTTGGAAGAACACTTGAAACAGCTCTCGGAATTGACATTAATTCCTCTAAACAACCAGATTATAAAGGAATTGAGCTTAAATCATTTAGAAACAGCAGAACAAATCGAAAAAATCTATTTGCACAAGTTCCAGATTGGAAATTGAGTAAATTTAAAAGTTCGGCAGAAATTCTTGATAACTTTGGTTATGAACGAAAAGAGGATTTTAAGCTGTATTGTACAGTTTCGGCAATTACGAGAAACTCGCAAGGCTTGAATTTAAGAATCGATAGTGACATTAAACAATTGATTGAAAACTCTGACAAACCAGAGGTTGGCGATTTTGTGGTTTGGAATTTGGACAAACTTCACAATAGACTAAAATCAAAACATAAAGAAACCTTTTGGGTTGAGGCAGAAAGCACAAGAATAAATGAACGTGAACATTTTCAATATAAGTTGGTAGAACATACAAAAAAGCCAATTCTTCCCAATTTGATATACTTATTGACCAAGGCACTATCACAATGGATACAACTGATAAAAAGAACTGACATATGAGGTGTAAATTAAAAAGGTCCTTTATCAAAACTTAAACCCAACAGCCTAGATTTATTGTTCCCACCTAGCAATCTTTCATAACCTCTTCGAATAATAGACTTGAACCCATAATCTGGTTTAACACTCATTACTTTTCCCCTTATCCTTCTAATTTGATTAAAAGATACCGCATTATCAAAAGTGTTTTTGGCAGTAACATTAGGTTTTTTTAGGAACGTAATACCTCTAATAACATCTTGTCAACATGATGATGGTATTTTCAATCCAGGCTTTATTCAACTACCGAGGAATCTCTACAAATCCAAACCCTTTTAACTCCACCCGATTTCGGGCCAAGAAATCGTAATAGTTTCAAAATGTTCAATGACAGGTTGGTCTTAAAATCAAAAACTTTTCCAATAAACCTTGAAGAACATCCCTATCGTGAGAGACCAGTGTTAACGTACAGCGAAAACCCTAATTTGAAAATAGGTCAACCTCATTGCAAAAAACTACCTTCCAAACCTGTAAGATTTCTCCAAATCATGTTTTTTTCCTTTCAATAAATCGGATATTATTTCCATTCCTATAACTGAAAAAGTAATACCGTTACCTCCAAAACCTAAAACAAAATAAGTGCTATCAAAATCTTTGTGTTTACCAATATAGGGGAGACCATCCTTGGTTTCACCAAAAGTGCCTGCCCAAGCAAAATCGTTTACAAAATCATAGTCTGGCAGAATTTTTTTTAGATATTTCTCAAGCTGTTCTGCTTTTTTACCAATATTAATGTTTCGCTTTTCTGGGTTTACATAATCTTCATCACCACCGCCAATCAGTAATCTATTATCATCAGTTGTGCGCATGTACACGTATGGGTCTGCGGTGTTCCAAAAAAGTGTATTCTTTAATTTTTTCTGATTACTCTCTAAGCGTTCACCTACCATAGCGAAGGTTGAGAGCAATTTCACGAATTTTTCCTTTATGATTTCGGTGCTTTCAAAACCGTTGCAGAATATGAGCTTTTCGGCCTTGATACTGTAACCATTTTTCATCTTCACTTCAACACCGTTCTTTTTGTAATGGATAGTCTCAATATTGGTTTTATCATAAATTCTCAAACCTTTTTTATGTTCAAACTGAAGAATATCATGCGCCAAACGGTAGGCATCGATGCTTCCGCCTTGTTTGGACAATATGCCTCCAAACGTGTTTTTTAGTCCGAATTTTTTTTCGATTTCTTCTGAGGTAAGCCATTTTACAGGAAAACCGTTTTCCTTGCGCGCCTCAAATTCTGTTTTTAATTTTGGGACATCCTTTTTATAGGCTGCAAAATAAAGTGAATCCTTTTTTTTGAATCCACACTTCGACTTAACCGATTTGCTAATATCATGTAATGTATCAATTGAGTTAAAGCAAGCCCAATAATTATCAACAGCGCTATCCTTCCCTATCATATCAATAAGCTCATGTAAGGGAACATCAATTTCGTATTGCAACATTGAGGTAGTTACAGAAGTACTGCCATGTGCAATCTCCCTTTTATCTATAAGCACAGTTTCATAGCCGTCCTTCATACATTGATGGGCAATTAAACTTCCCGTAATTCCACCTCCTACAATAAGGATTTTTGTCTTTTCATCCTTGCGTAATGAGGGATAAGAGTTTAAAATACCATTCTTTTCCAACCAAAATGGTTCACTGGATCTAATTTTCATAATTGCCCTTTTATTTAAAGGTAATCTATTATCAACAACACTAATATGTAATAAAAATTAGGGTTAATAATAATGTCTTTTGAGCGCGTTAACTAAACCTTAAAATCTATTAAACAATCAAACCAAAAGCTACATTTACATTGAAATAATTTGAAATTAGAACATTTTATTTTCGATTTAACAAACTGATAATTAATATAAATGGATACTATAATAAAGAAATCTTTGGGCATGGGCTCCATCGTGGAAAACGGTCTCGTCACATTTCGCGTGTGGGCTCCGCATGCCGATAAAGTATTCGTCATTGGTGATTTCAATGAATGGGTAAATGACGATTTTGAACTTGAACCTGAAGACAACGGTTATTGGTCAGGAACTACAGACCACGCTCAGGAGGGAAGCGAATATAAATATTTGATACACAACGGAAAACAGATTTTACACAGAAATGATCCGTATGCTTTTGAAGTGACTAACAGTAACGGTAATACTATAGTTAGGAAACTTGATTTTGACTGGGAAGATGACAATTTTGAATTGGCTTCATTTAATGAATTGGTTATCTATGAGCTTCACGTGGGCACCTTCAATCGAAAGAGTCCTGAAGTAGTTGGAACATTTGAGGATGTTATTGAAAAGCTTCCCTATCTAAAGAAAATCGGCATCAATTGTATTGAACTTTTGCCCGTTTCAGAATTTGCAGGGTCTATTTCCTGGGGATATAACCCTGCCCATCCATTCGCTATAGAGCAAGATTACGGTGGGCCAACAGGTTTAGCCAAACTTGTAAAGGAAGCCCACAAATTAGGTATAGGTATTATTATGGATGTAGTTTACAATCACTTTGGTCCATCTGATGTCGATTTGTGGCAGTTTGATGGATGGAGCGAAAATGATAAAGGTGGAATTTATTTTTATAACGATCATAAAAGTTCAACACCTTGGGGTGACACGCGACCAGATTATGGACGGCAAGAAGTGAGACAATACCTTCGTGATAATGCTTTAATGTGGATAGAGAAATACCATTGCGATGGGCTACGCTTAGACGCTACCTCCTACATAAGATTTGAGGGCGGTGGATTAGGTATGGATAAAGCTATTGAAGAGGGCAACCAGATGATGCGTGAGATAAATACAGAACTTCGCGACAAATATCCTAAAGTAATCACAATTGCTGAAGATCTTAAAGGGCATGAGTTTGTTACAGATTCCATAGAGCGTGGGGGTATTGGTTATGGGTCGCAATGGGATATGAATTTTGTACATCCGGTGCGAGAGGTATTAATAGACACAAATGATGATAGCAGAGACCTCCAAAAAATTGTTGATGCACTTCAATATACTTATAGCGGTGATGCTTTTAAACGCATTGTCTATACAGAATCACACGATGAAGTGGCGAATGGCAAAGCCAGAGTGCCCGAGGAGATACAACCCGGCGGTGCAGACAGTTCGTACGCTAAAAAAAGAGCACTTCTTGGTATTGTCTTAACGCTTACAGCTCCAGGTATTCCTATGCTTTTTCAAGGTCAAGAGTTTATTGAGGATGAATATTTTCAAGATACTAAAGAACTCGACTGGAATAAACTTAGTAGCCATAAAGGGATATCTAAAATGATTGCTGAATTGATAAAATTACGTACCGGAGAAATTGATGGTGGACATGGTTTGCGAACTCAAGGATTATCAATCAGACATTTTAATCCAGAAACTAAAATTCTTGCTTACGTGAGAGGAGAAGGTGAAGAACATCCCGTCTTAATAATACTCAATTTTAGTAATGAAGATCGCGTTGGATATGGAATAGGTATTGAAGAAGGTAATAACTGGAAACTTCGTATAAACAGTGTTTCCAAAGAATATGATAAGGATTTTTCGGATTTAGAAGTTGACAACCCTGATATATCCAATGAAACTACAGACCAGAAACCATTAACTGGAACTATTGATATTCCTGGATATGGTGCGCTAATATTTATACAATAAAATTAAAATTTGTTTAGTGGAGCGACAAATTTTAAGCAATAAGCTCCAGATATATTAACACTAAAAGATTTGAAAAATGGAAACAAAAGAAAGAGAGATCTATAAAGAGATCAAGGAAATTTTACAAAAAAATAAAGACGCCGAAAAGGGTTTTGCCAAGGCAGCTGAAAATGCTAAGGGGATTGCTCTTCAGGAATATTTCAAGAAAAAATCGAATGATCGTAGAAATTTTAATGAACGATTATTAACCGAAATTCGTGCAAGCTATCCCGAAATGAAATTGGACGGTTCTTTTACCGGTACTATTCACAGAGCATGGATGGATATCAAAGCATTGTTTTCAGCAGATGACGATGAGTCAATGTTAGAAGAGGCTATTAGAGGCGATAAAGCTGCTATTGAAGAGTATGATGATGTTATTGGATATAGCGTGCTACCAACAAATCTAAGTAAACTTCTTATCGAGCAACGGGAGAAAATTCAGACCGATATTCGCAATAACAGCACCTTAGAAGATTTGAAATAATCAGTAGGGCCGAAAGCAAAAAACTTTCGGCCTTATTTTTTTTATCATAAGAAAGAATTTAAATGTATTCATTGTAACCAAACAATTCAGAATCATTAAAGAAGACGAAAGTACAAATAGCAATACCTCAATGATTCTCAATTATTGGTTCTATTTCAACCTCAGAAAGCTCACCTAAAACCCAAGTCCGCAGTTTTCACTATCTTAGGGAACCTAACTTTTAATTCTCCTTTATGATATTGAATTTTACTTTCAAGAAATTTTTCTTCTTAATATTCACGATACCGTTTTTAATTTTACACAGTTGTAAAGATGCTGAAGCAACAACAAGCGAGGAGGCTCAAGAGCCAAAAATACGTCGTGATTTAGACGCCATTAAAAAAGACGGCAAGCTTAAGGCATTAACCGTTTATAGCGGTACCAGCTATTTTTTATACAAAGGTCAGGCCATGGGTTATGAATACGACCTTCTCAAACGCTTCGCCAAATATTTGGATGTTGAATTGGAGATGGTGGTGGTTAAGGACCAAGATGAACTTATTGCAAAACTCAACCAAGGTGAAGGCGATATTCTTGCGCACGGGTTAACGATAACCTCCAATCGTAAAAAATCAGTATCCTTTTCCAATTATTTATATTTAACCAAGCAGGTTTTGGTTCAAAAAAAGCCAGATAACTGGCGTACTATGCATTGGCATAAATTAGAAAATGCGTTGGTACACGATGCCATCGAGCTATTAAACGATACGGTTTCTATTCGCAATGGCTCTTCTTACAACGAGCGAATAGGCAACCTACAGGACGAATTGGGAGGTAAAATCTATATCGAGGAACTTTCGGGAGAAATGGCAACCGACCAAATCATAAAGGAAGTTGCAAACGGAACCATAAAATACACCATCGCCGATAATAATATTGCCAAAATCATGGCCTCCTACTACCCTATTTTAGATATTGATGTTCCGGTTAGTTTTTCGCAACGTATTGCCTGGGCAACACGGAAGAACTCACCAGACTTATTAAAGGCTACCAACCTATGGCTGGAAGACATCAAAAAGGAAGTGGACTACAACGTCATTTATAATAAGTATTTTGAAAATAAAAAAGATTTTAGACGCCGCGTAAAAAGTGAATTTTATAGCTTAAATCAGGAGGAAATAAGTCCGTACGATGCGCTAATTCAAACACACGCCGAAAAAATATCTTGGGATTGGCGCTTGGTGGCATCACTCATTTATCAAGAATCCCGTTTTGATCCAAGTAACAGTTCTTGGGCCAACGCTGAGGGTTTGATGCAATTGATGCCCAAGACTGCAGAGGAGTTGGGGGTGAGTGACCGCAGCGACCCTACCCAAAGCATCAGTGGTGGCACAAAATATCTAAGACAAATTTGGGAGAATTTTGAGACCATCGAAGATTCCTTACAGCGCACGAAATTCACAATGGCATCCTACAACTGCGGATTATACCACGTCAAGGATGCTCAAAAACTAGCCGATAAAAACGGTTTGGACGCTTCCCGATGGGATGACAATGTTGAAGACATGATTTTAGCGCTAAGCTTACCTAAAAATTATAACGATCCCATTGTAAAATACGGTTACGTAAGAGGTGTTGAGCCTTATAATTATGTCAATCAGATTTATGAGCGGTATGCCCATTACACGCAGTTTATTTCGGAATAG
>CAWDOF010000019.1:0-178123 GCA_963803715.1 uncultured Flavobacteriaceae bacterium | reverse complement strand
TGAATCGGATAATTTTACCCAACCTGTAAACGTTCTTGGCGAACTACCTATTACAGATCCAACATTACTAACTATAACACGTGCTCTGTTACCAGTGTTATCTCCAATAGATTTTATTACTTGATTTCTAATATTGTCCGAAGCTCCAATAATTATTGTTCCCGTTCCTGAAACATCTGTATTTATTGCCGCAGCATTTTCTGACCCATAATTAATAATAGAAGTGGCTTGAGGTTCTTCGTCAAATTTTAGCCAAACACTAGGATTTTGTGCCGCAAGTAAATTACAATTTATTATAGCTGTTGTAATCAGTACCCAATTTTTTAAGTTAAAACAGCTGCTACAATTACTACATATTATATTTTTAAAATATCCTGTCATTTTTATTTTATTCTCATAACCTAGTTAGAGATTAGTTTTTAATAAACTTAGTTGATTGTGAAAATTCTTTATTCGATACCTTAATTATATAAATACCATTGGCATAGTTTGAAAAATCAATTGGTATACTTTTTTCATGTTTAGTTTGTTTGGAAAAAATTCTTCTACCTTCAATAGTATATACAGTTGTAGTTACTGTTTGATTTTCGCACTCATCACAAATTATACTTGTTAAACCTTTTGAAGGATTTGGATACATCCTCAAAACTATTTTTTTCTTTTTTATCATTTATATTCAATCTATTAGAATTAGTTCCGGTTTTTACTAAAAACAAACCATCTAGAGGTGGTACAGTGACTAAACTATCAACATCATTACCATTATTGACAAAACTGTCCTGTCCTGAAGATGCCGTAAGTCGTTTAAATGTTTTGTTTGGAAAAAGAGCAGAGAGGTTAAATTCAAAATCATTAATAGATGGATTTACTAGAATTACTCCATTATCATATTCCCTAGCTAATGCTTGAGCAGACTGACTCAATTTAAAATCCGTGAAATCACCACCATTACCAGACTCATATGTGATTTTGATATCAACAAGATTAGATCCCAAATCACGCACATAGTAAGTGCATTCTTTAAAACTTTCTGAATTTATAAAACCTAAAATCTCTTCTGCATCATTAGCATAAGTACTTCCTCCAAGTATTTCAATTTTTACAATTCTTGGAATAGCTGAAGAAAATCCAGATAAAGAATCGTTAGCTTTTACTTTGAACCTAAAGGTGAAATCGTCTGACGGAATGGCAACATTTTTAAACGTAATTATTGTCTCCTTAATATTGGATACTGCACTTAATTGCAGTGTATCACCACTAATTTGATAACTACCACCAGAAACCTGAACATTGGCCGTATTACTTGTTAAAATATTTAATCCATTACCAGACCAATAATCTGAAGCATTATTAGACAAGTCAATGTAATTACCAATTGGACTACCTAACCAGTTTTTTATATTTTCGTCCCCTTTTTTAAGCTCATCTTGGATACCTATAGGAAAGCCAGGTTCAGATGGGTAATTTTCTATGAAACTATTAAATCCTGCATCCAAAATTTGTGAAGCGGCTAATACAAAGCGTTCTCTTTCGATATATTCTGGTGCATCACAACTTTCAACATCTTTATGTACCACATAATTTAATTTGGGCAATATAAACGAAGGACGATCATTCCAATAGTTGAATGCATTTAGTGTTTTGGAAAATGCTTTATAAACATCATCAACATCTCCAAACCCCTCGCTTTCTATACCATTCAAGACTGAAGCCGTTCTTTGAGATTTTTCCAGTGTACCATCAGCCATTATTAATTTATTATCGCCTAATTTTGTGCGAAGCATCCCGTAGAATTCAACAACACCTAATTCATAATTTTTTTTGTTAGTAAGGTTTCCCCCATCCTGTACTCCATCCATATCATAATCAATCGTTCTTCCTAGAATCCCTGGTAAAGTCCTAGGTGCTATATCAAATTGTATCCCATTTACTTCTGATAATATGCCACAGTCTGTGAGCCATCCAGCTATTTCGTCTGAAAGCACATCTATACACCTTTTACCATTTGCATCTGTAGGCCCATTTTCAGAATAGTTATATGACCAAATTAAATTACTTCCTCCCCAAGGCCCTTCGACTGCATGAGGTGCTAAATATATACCGGAATTAAAAGTTCTTGCATTTGTACCAAAACGCCCCCTTTTAACTTTTATTTGGTTTCCGTTAATTGCCACTAAAGTTACTTGTTCAGCTCTATCCCAATTTTTCTCTCCGTTAGCGAAAACAGGGACCATCAGTATATCATCATTTCTACCTCCCTCTTGGATACCAAAATTTAATTTAAACTTAGAGGCATCAGCAACTGTAATTATGGAGTCTGCTATCGAGATGTTATTTATTGAATAAGTACCTGGATAATATAACCAATGACCTGGAAAAAATTTCTCGGTTTCGAACCTTGGATCTCTTCCCCGCCCATTAAAATGTAAAAAAGCTAATTTTTCAGGATTTTCTAAGGCATATCTATTTAACCATTCGGTCGCTTTCTTACTATCTACAGCGGCAATTTCTTCATTGAACGCCTTTAATGCTATTCCATCGAGCAGAAGATTATTATTTTCCCATTCTTGGTAAGTTGCAACTGGCCTTACGCGCTCTGCAGTGCGTCTGAAAACGAATGCCTTTGGATAATTTTCTTGAAATATTGTTTTATTGGCTAAATCATAATTTCCAGCAGTAGATGCTGCGTTTTGATTATTTATCAAAATTTGGATATCAGTCTTATTCTGAATTAATACGGTTTCAATATTATTGGAATTGACAACATAATTCGCTTCTATAACAATCTTATATTTAGATAAATTAATCTGATTTATATTTGTGTAACCATTGTCTGTAAGTAACTGTGTGGTCAATGAGGATGCGTCGCTGTTTGGATTATAATCCATTACTGGAAAAACGTCTGCATCATATTGAGTATCTTCCCAATTCTGAGGTTCGATAACACCTCCACTAAGAGAAAAAATTTCTTCGCTCGATAGTTCTCTATCGTAAATTCTGAAATCGCTCGCACTAGAATTAAATGCTAAAAAAAATGTGTAGGTATCATATAATGAATCAACCGTTGTTGTAAACTCATCTGTATAGTTACCATTAATATAATATATGAGCTTTGCCCCGTCATAAACTACGGCGAAATGGTTCCACTCGTTAATAACAAATTGCGCGGTAGCTGTGCCAACCACATCACTTCCAAATCTGGTTGTCAAATAATTATTTGATGTAATCTGAACAGCAAACCTCTCTGAATTAGACACAGAACCATTTGTGTTTAGAATCCACTTAAAATCATTATCAACAATTTTAACCCAACCAGTAAAAGTTCTAACTGCTGAGCCTGTAACTAAACTATCCTGAACTACGAGTCGTGCTTTGTTGTTTGCATTGTCACCGTTTATCCCTATAACTTTTCCAAATTGAGAATCGCTCTCACCAATGTTTATAACACCATTTCCTGTTATAACCTGTTGAATATTTAAATCTGACAATCCTGAAGTAATTACTTCACCACACTGCACTTTGTCCTTAAACTTCATCCATATTCTTGGATCTTGCGCTTGAGCCGTTATACTAATTAAAAATGAAAATGTTATAATAACAGTCATTTTGTTTTTAAATTTTTCTAGATTTTTCATATCTAATTTTTATTTAATTTTATTAGAAATAAACCACTTAAACCTGGAAGCGTAACTTTATTACTCGTAAACTCTCCGTTGTTGATTATTTGATTTTGTAAAGAAGTGCCTTGAAGTCTTTTAAATTTTGAGTCTTTGAATAATTCAGATAAGTTAAAAGTGAAATTTTCAGTTGAAGGATTTACTAATACAATTCCATTTTTAAACTCCCTGGCTAGAGCTAATTGACTGCTAATTATCTCAATATTCTTTAAAATCACTTCTCCGCCGCCTTCAATAATTATCTCTATATCTGCTTTTGTTTCTTTTACATTTCTGAAATAAAATCTGCAGGTCAAAAAATCTAAAGAATTGATATAATTTAAAACTGAAGAAGCTGTATTAGCTTCATCTTTTAGTACATCTGTTTTTACGACAATGTGTCTAGGAATGACGGGTTTGAATCCAATAAGAGAATCTTTGGTTTTTGCATTTAAAGTTACTATTAAATCTCCCTCCGCAATTTCAACATCCCTGAATGTTACTTTCATTTCTGAATTGGCGTTAGACTCTTTAGAAATAACTATAAGATCATTATTCTGAACGTTAATTGTAGAATTATCAGATTGAATATTTAGAGTTTTTAGCTCAATAGTATTATGGAATTTCTTATCTGACACATGTATTAAATCCCCAACAGGTTCCCCTAACCAATAAAGCTCATTTTCCACACCTTTTTTTAGTTCATCTAAAATGCCATATCTAAATTTTTTGGCTGAGGGGGTTTTTATAAATGAATTGAAAGAAATACCTAAACAAGTAGCCGTTGCTAAAACCATGCGTTCACGTTTTTTTCGGTCTTCTATTGTTCCTTCAGGATCTTTATTGGTGACATAGGAAAAAGATTTATCTATACCATAGGTATTCCAATAATTGAATATGCTTAAAGGTTTAGCAAATTCTTTGTAAGAATCGCTCCAGTCACACAAACCTTCGGACTCCATACCACTTGCAACATCTACCGCTCTCATACCGTAATCTACACCTCCATCACCTACAATAATTTTATTTTCCCCAAGTTCTTCTCGTAGTAATTTATAGAAATTATAGGTGCCTTCACCAAAAACATTTCGACCGTGTACGTAGCCTTTATCCGGGATTCCGTCAACATTAACATCGACAAATCTTTTCCCTAATGTAAATTTTGACAACGTCCAAGAAGCAATATCAAATTGAATACCATCAAAAGCAAAAGTCATTCCATCTTTTTTAAACCAAATACCAATTTCTTTACTTAACACATTACTACATTGATCCCCATTTTCATCCCTTGGACATGCTGTAGAAAGATTATAATACCACATCAAATTGTGCTTATCCTTATCTCCCCAAGGACCTTCAGAAGCGTGGGGTGCCAAATAAGTAGATTGGGATTTAAAACTTCTTGGTTTAGATCCATATCTTCCTCTTATTACTTTAATCGCTCCATTTGTTTTTGCCACTAAAGTAACTTGTTCTGCTTCGCTCCAGATTTTATTTCCATTGGAATCTATTGGCACAATTACAATATCATCATTTTTATTATTGGCATTTCTTATACCAAGTCCGATTCTAAAAACATCACTATTATCGACCTTTATAATCGTATCGTGACTATTGATACTTTCTGTAAGATTTGTACCTGGATTATATAACCAATGACCAGCTGAAAATTTAGAACTGTTATTCCATCTTGGATCACGAGATCTTCCATTAAAGTGTAATACGGTCATTTGTTCAGGGTATTCTATGGCAAATCGATTTGCAAAGTTCAAGATTTTATCCTGCTCTCTAGAGATCAATTCTTCCCCAAGCGCTTTTATGTAAATACCGCCCAATCTGCTAAATTCTTTCTTCCAGGCTTCATATCCCTTATTGACATTATCAGGAGTCCTAAAAAAGAATCCTTTAGGGAAATTATTTGCCATTAAATCCTTCGATCCAATTTTAAAGTCAGCATGAATATTAACTTGGTCAATTATGCCCTGAACTTTTTTTCTATTATTAATATAAACGCTTTTTAAATCATTTTTTGAACTAAAATTAAAAGCCGAGGCCAACATCAAAACATATGCCTTCATTTGCTTCTCTCTCACATGTTTAAAATTACTTTGCTGTAATTCTCTATATGTAATTAAGTTGTGATATTTATTTTCATCAAATTTTAGCAGAGTAAATATACCATCTGGATGATATGTAGCATTCAAAAATTCTTTTGAATATTGACCATAACATAGAATGGGCAAACAAAGAATAAAAACATAGCATAGACATTTTCTACTCATAAAAATCAATGTTAATATTAAAGTCGAGTATTGAATTTTCAAACAAGCTTATTTTAAGTCCTTATCTTAATAAGAAAGATAACAGTTAAAATATGCTCATCTAAAATTAAAAACCAGGATTATTAGGTAATAAATTAGGATTAATAAGTGTTTGATCTAAAGGTATTGGAAACCAAATTCTATTTGCCGACCAATTAGATTGTAATTGAGGAACCACACTGTTCCATCTTCCAGTATCAGGACCTAAGCTATTAATAGCTTCTGTAAATTTATTGAATCGCATTAAATCGAAACGTCTTTGACATTCAAAAGCCAATTCTCTTGAGCGTTCATCCAATAATTCTTCAACAAAATCAGTTTTAAAATAAGCACTATTCAAATCCTCAACTGATATTCCGGGCTCTAGAGCTCTCGTTCTAATTATTGACAACATATTCCTTGCGGAAACTTCATCACCAGTAAAATACTTTGCCTCTGCATTTAATAGTAATATATCCGCAAATCGTAATAATGGAAAATCTCCACCAGTCGCCCAAAAAGGCAAAGCTTTTTGCGATGGGTCTTGATACCTAAATTTGCCTTGGCAATAATTACCCTGATTTGGACCACTTAAAGGCCTTGTAATAAAATATCTTGTTCCATCTATTTCTTCAAAATCTGCATCACTTGCTAAAGATCCTGTTAGATTATGAGTGCGTCTAAAATCACCATCTGCATATTTAAAGTATAGCTCTCCTGTAGCTCTCATCCATCCATTTCCTCCACCAACAACACTAGGATTTCCTTGTGGCAACAATAAGTTTACCCAAATGTTTACGTTATTTCGTGAGATATCATTACTTGCCTCCGCCATAAAAAGACATTCTTGCCTTTGATAGGAATCGGTAGTTGCTCTAAACAAATTATCATATTCATCTATTAGAATATAACCGCTACTATTAACTACATCATTGGATATAGTAAGAGCATTATTATACATTTCACTAGCATCAACCCAATTAAAACTATTAATTGGAAAACCTAACTCTTCCCCTACGTTGAATGTTTTACAACTACCGAGGTAGGCATAAACTTGTGACAAATAGCCAGCCGCTGTCCATTTGTTGGCTCTTCCTGTTACACTATTTCGATCATTGAGGTTTTGGTACGCAAAATTAAGGTCATCAATAATAAGTTCATAAACTTCATTTAATGGCTGTCGAGCCTTAAGGGGATCTGCAAGAGAAGTTGTATATGTCGGAACACCCCCAAACATTTTAGCTAGATACATATGGTATAGACCTCTCAAAAATCTAGCTTCTCCTTCAATTTCATTTTTTCTATTCTCAGGCATATCAATTCCTTGTATATTCTCTAATAAAGTATTGACTCTATTAATTCCAGAATACCAGTACAACCAATTAAATCCTAAAAACTTATTAGTACTTGTAAATGATGCCAAACCCCAAGGAGCATAATCAATATTGCCAAAACCCTCTCTAGTGACCATTTCATCAGTACCTGCATTCAACATGAATAATAAACCTCTTCCAAAAGTATCGTAGTTTCCATCTCCATGTATATCTCTATCATTAATTACAGAATAGCATCCATTAATTGCGAGTTCAGCATCATCAACTGATTCATAAAAATTTTCTGGTGAAGTGAAGGAAAACGGAGCAGTCTCTAAAATGTCTTCATTGCATGTAAGCAGGGTTATAGACATAAATATTACAAATGCTATCTTTACTATTAAATTTTTCATACTATTTTTTTATTAAAATGTCATATTAAATCCTACAATAATCGATGTGGCTCTCGGATAAGTTATTCTATCAAATCCGGTTAGGAGGGGATTATTAAAGCTAATATCAGGATCATAACCTGAATAGTTTGTCCATGTCTTTAAATTAGTACCTGTCGCATAAATCCTAAAACTTTTAAAACCGATTGATTCTGAAATCTCAAATGGTAAATTATAACCAATCGTTATGTTCGCCAATCGAATGTAAGAGCCATCTTCGACATAATAACTAGATGCTAGTCTAGCAGTTGAATTTTGATCTGAACGAGATCCATGAGTATTAGATGGATTAGTTGGTGTCCATCTATTGTCATAATAATCTTGTGTGACGTTATTTAAATTGAAACCTTCTTGTCGAAATCTGGCTTCATTGAAAATCTCATTACCGTATTGCCATTCTAAGAAAAAATCAAAATCAAAATTTCCCATTTTAAAAGAATTATTTATTCCTCCAAAAAAATCAGGATTGCTATTACCAATAACTTTTCTGTCATTTTCAGCATCAACAACACCATCACCATTTAAGTCTTTAAATTTTAATGAGCCAGGAGCTACAGCAGCAGATTGATTTGAAACAACATCATCTCTTAAAGTAAAAACCCGATCATCAAAATCTATATTTGGATCACTGTTATTTTGCCATGTAAAGTCATCTGTTTGGTAAACTCCATCCCATTCATAACCGTACATGCTCCCCAGAGGTGATCCCACTTGAACAATTCCCACATCTCTTATAAAGCCACCATTTATAACTACAGGAATACTCTCACTAGAACCTAAACTCGTAACTTCATTTTGATTGTAGGCACCGTTTATACTAGTACTCCAAGAAAATTTAGCTTTTTGAATATTGTAAGTGTTGATTCCTATTTCAATTCCTTTATTTTCAATTCCACCAATATTTGTGAATTGTGAAAAGAAACCCGTCTGAGAAGAAAGGGGGGTCAATAACAACATATCGGAAGTTTCTTTCTTGTAAGCATCAATAGTTATATTGATGTGGCTTTTGAATAATCCAATATCAAAACCAACATTGTATTGAGCTGTTGTTTCCCATTTTAAATCTGGATTTGCTCTAGTTGCAGGTGCTAACCCTAAATCTAATTGACCATTATTGCTATACCAAGTATTACCTAAACTAGCAAAGTATGAATATGGTGGGATTCTTTCATTACCTGTTACACCAAATCCTAATCTTAATTTTAAATTACTCAATATTTCATTATCCTTCAAAAAATCTTCTTGACTCATTTTCCAAGCAAAGGCACCCGATGGGAAAATCGCGAATCTATTTCCTGACCCAAATTTATCAGATCCATCACGGCGAACACTTGCAGTAAACAAATAACGATCCTTCAAATTATAATTAAGCCTACTTAAAAGAGATATTCTATTTGTTTCAAAGCGATATGAGCTTAGCTCTCTGAAGTTTCCAGCTACACTTATATCATTAATTCCAGTACTCTCATTAGCAAAGTCTGCAGCATCAATCATAAATCCTTCTTGATTATAATAATTGCGCTCTGCGGCTACCATAAAATCAAAATCATGAATTTTATTAATTCTCAATCGGTAATTTAATTGGGCAATCGCAAAATATGAATCTGATTTTCTATCTTGTAATACACCACGACCGTTGTCTTGTTGTCCCCATAAGGTGTTTTTACTATAAAATTCCTTACCCTTAGAGGTAGAGGTATTACCACCAATATTTAGTCTTACGCTCAATTTTTTATTAAACTTATACTGAAGCCTCACATTTCCGATGGTTTGCGCGAGTGATATTTCTTTCTCTGCAGTATCTATCATAGAAAGCGGTGATATATATCGACCAAATCCAGCATCATCTGCATCATTTTCGTTAAAAAATTCAATTGGCTTAGATATAATTAGCGATTGTAGAACTCCATTAAAATTTGTTCCACCACCAGAATTAGTTGCACCAGATTGTACCGAATACGCAGTTAGCAAATTAAAACCAGCCGAAAATTTATCAGAAAATTCATGATCTAGTTTAATTCTACCGTTTATCCTCGTATAATTGTTATTTCGTAGAATCGCGTCTTGATCTAGATACCCTAAACTAGCAGAGAAATTGGTGTATTCGTTACCTCCAGAAGCATTGATATTATGGGATTGTGCAAAGGCTGTTCTTAACGCTTCGTCCTGCCAGTTACGTAATGGAATTGATGATAAATCTCTTTCCGAGTCCAATACACCATCATTATCAGTATCCTCGAATAATAAAATATCATTATTATTTACATCAATTTCTCTTCTATAATCTAAATATTGCTCACCACTAAGTACATCGATTTGTTTAGATGCACTTGAGAAACTAGAAAATGTCTCATAAGAGAAAGTAGCTTTTCTATTTTTACCGCCTTTTGTTGTTACAATTACAACACCGTTAGCACCCCTAGATCCATAAATAGCTGTAGCTGACGCATCCTTTAAGACTTCTATAGATTCTATGTCATTAGGGTTTATAGTGGCTAAAGGATTTAATGATGATGAATTACCAACATTCGAACTTGCTACTTCGCCTTCCTGTATATCAATTTGAACCCCATCGATAACATAAAGAGGATTTGAGCTAGCATTAACCGAGTTCGCACCTCTAATCCTTATATTAACAGCTGCACCTGGCTGACCAGATTGTTGCTTTACTTGAACACCTGCCATTCTACCTTGCATGGCCTCTAAAAAAGAAGTTGGTCTTGACTTTGTGAGTTCTTCAGATTTAATTGAGGCTACTGAACCAGTCAAATCAGATTTTTTTACCGAACCATAACCGATTACAACAACCGCTTCTAGCTCATTTAAATCTTCTACCAGATTAACGTTAATTATCGTTTTGCCTCCAACAACAATTTCTTGTGTCACAAATCCAACATAACTAAACACAAGGATAGAAGATGAAAGAACGTCAATGCCGTACTTCCCGTCAAAATCAGATACAACACCATTTTGAGTCCCTTTTTCCAAAATATTAACACCTGGAATAGGCAAGCCATCTTTTGCTGATATTACAGTACCATATACTTGTTGTCTATTAGTTTGCGAATGTAATAAGCTAGTGCTTAAACCAATAATAAATAACAACAAGAAAAATTGAAATAACCATTTACACTCAAGATGAGCTCTATATTCCTTCTTTTTTAGATTCATAAATATATATTTGATATTAATTCAATCAGTATCGCTTTTATTTATCCAAGAAGCACCGATTAAAAATTGATGTATATTACTATTTCTTTATAATTCTCTCAACGTGTTTATTGTCATACTTTATTACATATATTCCAGCTGTTAAAAATGATAAGTCTAAAGACTCTACCTCTGATGCCTTATTAGTTAAAACAATCTTTCCTGTAATATCAAAAATTTGAACATTGCTTTGTCCTGATGTAAAGTTAATTATGTCATCAACTGTTGTTGGATAAGAGATCCTTGTTTTTTTATTGAGTATTTCATCATTTAAACCCAAAGAGGATGCAAGCACTAGATATCCGTTTGGATCTAAAGCAACTTCCATACCAGTCGCAACACCATCTGCAGTGATGTTTGAGAGTTGAGTCGATGTTAAACCGGCATTATCCGTCCCAAAACGAATTTCACCTGGCTCAAAACCTATAATATTAATGTTTGCAATGTCAAAACTAGAAGAATCATCAAATGAAACTTCGGTTACTGAGGTTGCTATATTAAGATTTAATACTCCCGTACTAGCAGCATTTGAGAAACGAATTGAACCTATATTTGGCTGATTTTCATTAATATTGAGTGTAAAACTATAATTTTCCATATCACCACCTATATTAATATAACCTTGAAAAATATCACTGCCATTTAAAGTTAATGTACTTCCATCACCATTCACTTGAAATTTTGAAGCACCACTGTTATCACCCAAGAACCCTCCAGCTGTTGTAGAGTTTGACACAACATTACAACCGTCTGCAACTTGTAAGCCAGCAATTAAATTAGAATTATCTGATGTTGCACTAAACTCACCACCTGAATTCGACGTAAATCTTAAAACTTCAGAACCAGATTGCACACCGTTAAACTGGACAAATCGAGATGGATTTGCCGCTACAACAGAAGTCACACTATTGCAGGTAACTGATGAGTTAAAAATAATTTCCCTATTATTTCCACCAAGAAAAATATTCTTTATGCCATCAGAATCAAAAATTACAGGCACATTAATATTAAAACTAGTGCTATTGCCTTGCATTCCACCAGAAATATCAGTATTTGAATCTGAAATTGTTATTGAACCAGATCCTGATATTGTTACAGTACCATTTCCACCTCTAATCCATTTATGTGTTACTGGAATGTTAAGAATTACATTTTGATTTATTTGAAGATAACCCACGGTTGCATCTGGAACCACATTAGTATTCCAATTATTAGCTGTGGTCCACATCGAATCACCTGTCTGGTCTTCATCGTTGTTAAAAATAGATTGAGAAAAACCGCTAAAACTTAGCGTTACAAAAAATAAAATAAGGTAATGTTTTTTCATGATAGTCGTTTTATATTAGTTAATTAAAACAAAGCTATCCTTATCTGATTATATAATGTCTCTTTGAGTAAATCAGATGTCTGTTACAGTACATATTTCGGCTTTAGATGAGGCTAAAGCCTTAATTTGCTTCTACTATATTTGCTTGCAGACACTCCATATTTTTCCTTAAATATTTTAGCGAAATGCGTTCTGCTTTTAAAACCAACCAATATATAAACTTCATTTACTGAAAGTTCTTTTTGAATCAAGTATTCAGCTGCCTTTTTGAGTCTATAGTTTCTTAATATTTCTAAAGGGGTTTGATTGGTAAGCATTTTTACTTTTTGAAAAAAATGCGTTCTATTAAGGTACATTTCTTTGGCTATACTATCTAAATCAAAATTTTGATTGTCTAAATTCTCTTCAATTAAACTATATAATTTATCCAGAAACGCATTATCATTTCTGTTATTTTTATTTTCTTTAGTTAGTGGAATACCGACCTGATAACGTTCGCGTAGTTGTTTTCTATTAATTAATAAGGACTCAGTAGTGGCGAAAAGTTGTTTAACATCAAATGGCTTTTTGATGTATGCATCCGCTCCATCCCTAATCCCTTTTAAATGATCTTCAATATTTGATAACGCAGTTAAAAGAACCACAGGAATGTGACTTGTTTTCAAATCTGACTTAATTTTAACACATAAATCGAGACCGCTTAACTCTGGCATTTGTATATCGCTAATCACAATATCTGGCCATTCTAAATCTAAAGCATCCAAACATTCTTGACCATTTCTAAAACTCTTGACTTTGAAAAATTTAGAAAGCAATCGTGTAACATAATTTCTCATTTCTATATTGTCTTCGGCGTAAAAAATTAGCGATTCTGAAAACTCACCTGAAACTTTAACATCATTGGGGATTATTTTAGAGCTGGAATCAATTTTAAAGCTCACCTCTTCTTCTTTTGGTAATTTGATATGCGCATTGATTAGCATATTACCTTCTTCTTGTTGCTTAACAATAGGAAGTTTCACTATAATCTTAGTACCCACATTTAATTCACTTTCTGCAAAAATAAATCCATAATGCATTTCAACCAGCCTTTTGGTAAAAGCTAAACCTATACCAGATCCACTTAAATGTACATTTTTCTGCTTATGGGATTGATAAAAACGCTCAAAAATATGCACTAAGTCTATTTCGTCTATTCCTCTACCTGTGTCAGAAACTGCTACAATTAAATCTTTACCATCGCTGTTATATTCTATTTTTATCTTGTCGGAAGTTTCGGTATACTTAAATGCATTGTTTAATAAATTGTTAAAAATTTTCTCTAGCTTATCTTTATCGGCTGACACAATGATTGATGATTCCTCACCAATAATTTCTAAAAACTTATTGTCATTCTTAGCAAAAAAGATAAAATCTACTGCCAATTCCTCAATAAATAAGTTAAAGTTAAAACGAGAATAGTGCATGCTCAAAAGATTAGCATCTGCTCGTCTAAAATCCTGAACTTGTTCAATGAGTTGAAGTATTTTTTTAGATTGCCGTTGAATTAAAGCTAGTTTCCCACCAATTTCTGGATTTTTATTAAATCGCTCTAATAAGTTATTTGTAGGGCCTGATATCAACGAAAGCGGAGTCTTAATTTCGTGAGATATATTTGAAAAAAAACGCAATTTAGCTTCATTTAACTCCTTAACATTATTTATTTCTAGTTGTTCAATTTCTACATTGTGCTTTAATCCTTGCATCTTTAAAGCATTCTTCCTGATGAAATAGATAACCAATCCAGTTAATAAAAAATAAATTATATATGCTACATTAGTTTTCCAAAAGGGTGGCGAAATTACAAATCTTATAGACTTCGGTTTAGTCCAATCGTTTAATGAATTTGAAGCCATTACTTCTAACTCATAATCACCTGGCTGAAGTCCATTATAATCTATTGTATTTTTGTTAGACGAAACGGTTATCCAATCTTCATTAAGAGGTTGCATCCTGTATCTTATCTTGTGATTCTCTGGATTTAAAAAATGCAAACTTATGATATCTAGCGAAAATACATTTTGATTATAATTTAGATTTATTTGCTCTAAATCTGATACTCTCTTTCTTAATATAACACGCTTACCGATGGTATCGCCTGGCTTGACTTCTTGATTAAAAATTTTAAAATTTTCTATTTCAAAATTAGGTAATCTTTCAGTTTTTAGAATTTCCTTTGGATTAAAATAACAGAATCCATCAAGTCCAGATAGCATCATAATTCCATTATCCATTTTTTTTGCCTCAAACCAGAAATCGTCAAAAGGCAATCCGTCAAATTCATTGAATTTTCTAACATTTAAATTATGAATATCTATTTTATTTAAACCTATATTGGTGGAAATCCACATGTTGCCTTCAGTATCATATAAAATATTTTTTACGACATTGTTAGAAAGTCCGTTTTTTTCAGTAATTGGCTTAAATATTGGTTTAGAAATGCTATTTAAAACTTTACAAACACCACCTCCTTCGGTACCAATCCATAGCTCCTTATTTGGCAACCTAACAATAGATGTGACGAAATTGCTCGATAAAGAAGATTTATCATTTTCATCTCTAATAAATTGACTTACTGATAGTTTTTTAATGGGTAGATTGTTTTGATTTTTAACTCTAAACAATCCATCAGAGTCACTCCCTATCCAAATAAAATCATAGAGCGGATCCGAGTAAACATATCTTATCTGAGATAGCTCTCTATTGAAAAAAAAGGAATGCTTATTAAGTGCTTCTACTTTCAAGAGATTATCAATACTTGAAATTCTATAGACATTACTATTAGTACCAATCCATATATTACCAAATCTATCTTCAGTAAACGAGCGAATTAATTTGAGATTTTCAGTAAGTTCAGAATTATCGTTTAAATTTATTACCTCAAAATTTGAACTTTTATATTTAATTCTTAAAATATCATTCGATCCATATAACCTCAACCATTTATTTTTTTTTGAATCTATAAATATGGCAGTGATTTTTTCTGATATTTTAGACAAAGGCTTTTTTATAGGCTCAAAATTATTCAGTTTGGTATTAAACAATGTCAGTCCTCCTGATGGTGTGGTTAAGTAAGCTCTATTGGAATCCAAAGCAACAATATGATTTGTATGATTTGAAGAAGGTCCGTAATCTAAATTCATTTTAGAACTGTAACTTTTAAATGGGTTATTTGCGATACTAAATTCATAAGCGCCCTCATTGTAAGTGCCTAACCAACATTTGTTCTTTGAAGTTTTTAAGATTGTACTTGTTCTCAAACCCTTTAGACCATCATTAAACGTCTCTGTTTTAATAATAGGATTATTTAATAAATCTACATAATCAATCTTAATGACACCCTTGTCCAGAGTGCCTAACCATATATTACCGAAATCATCTACTATCGAAGATTTAAACTGAGTATTTTCTAAAAAAACTTCCATTTGTGGAAAACTATAATTTCCTTTTGCCTTATGGAAATCTAAAATGGTAAACCCGTTCAAAAGTGTGATAACAAGTCTATCATTACTTATTTTAGATACAGAGTTGCAATAATTTATTTTCTCATTTAAAATCTTTCTAAAAATCTTGGTTTCAATATTAAAAAGGAACAATCCCACAGAGGTGGTACACAAATAGTTTGTTTTATCCAATTGAATTCCATTAAAAAAAATAATCTTTTTATCCGACGAAATCTCTTTTGGATAAAATTGACCTAAGCATTCATAATCTTCATTAAAAATAAATAAGCCATCTCTTTCTGACACACATAAAACTAATCTTAAGTCCTTATTTGATAGCGCTTGTCGAATAATTGGTGCATTAGACGTTCTATTCTTAAAATCATCAGCACCAATTTTTATGAATTTTTCGTATGCATATTTAAAAATTGTTATTCCAGCTTCAGTTCCAATCCATAAATCCCCATTAAAGTCTTCATCTAGAGACCTGACTCGATTATTAGTCATAATAATATTGTCTATAGTATTCTTATATGTCTTTAATTTATAACCATCATATCTGTTTAATCCATCAAAAGTTCCAAACCACAAATAACCTTTAGAGTCTTCTAAAATGGATGTAACGCCGTTATGTGCCAAACCTTCTGATATGGTAAGCTTTGTTGAATTTTCAAGATTGCTTACTTGTCCAACTAGACAAGAAATTGGTATTAAGAAACTAATTAAGAGTAAGAATATTTTCTTCGGCATTATTTATTTAATATTGGAAACTGCATGTCTAAACAAACTGAAAAATAATTGAATTAGATAATCAATAACTATTTTGAGGGTTTTAATCCGATAGCTTAATCGTAATTTACTCTAATTTTCACGAATTATTATTACAATCATATGCAAAAGGCCTAAAATCGAAATAAATAAGATTCAATTAAGCGAAGTTAAAAAATGAGTTTAAATTTTATGAAATTCATATATAAATGACTAGAATTTATAAATTATAATTCTTAAAATTAAGCTTCAAAATGTGGAATAATTGATTTTGATACAGTGTAGTGTATATTAAATTAATATAATCATCTCTCTATTACTAAATTCAGTGTTCTCATTCTTTTATTATAAGTGTTGATTTAGTGATATTCTTATCAGACAATTTAATTATATACGTTCCTTTCGACAAGCTAGTTAACACTATCGGTATGTTGGTTGTATCACTCTCGTAATTAGATGAAATTTTTCTACCATCCATTCCAAAAATTTCTACTAAAACAGAATTCTTAAATTGATTATTGATAATAATTGCTGAGGATACTGTTGGATTAGATATTACTTTAATAAAATCGAGAGATTTTTTTGGTTTATTTTCTTTATTCCCTAATCGTAAAGAATTGCTTCCTATTATAGTTTTAAAAGGTGATGCTGGAAGATTTAGACTGTCTACTAGGTTAGGTTGAGCTACACCAGAGTTGGCGAATCTAACATATAATGGATCTGAAACACTCGACGAATAAAGATTTACTTTTGTTCCATTGATTGTTGTTCTATTTACTGAATGATACACTTCATCGCTTCCTGCAACTTCAAAATCAGTTAGCAGAGTAGACCCATCACTACTCTTCAATCCTTCTGCAAAATCAAAATTAACTGTTGCAACACTTCCTTGCTTGCTAGACACGCCATTAAAGAGTGGCCCAGAAAAATCAGTTTGTTTTTGATATTGAAAAGAAAGCGCCCAATTACCAAGTCTTTCACCAACCTCAGCTTTTTGAGTTGGATGAATTTCGCTTAAATCTGATACTAAATCATTAATTACAACTAAACCTGTATTTTGAGTATTTCGATAAGTATTAAACTGAGCAAGTTGCACTCCTGCAACTCCAACAGAATATCCAGAAAATGGAGCAATTTGAACTATATAAAATGGCATATTACTCTGCACCCTTTTTGTTCGCCAATCATCGATTAACAATCCAAGAGTTTGTTCATACTGCTCATATCTAATCCTGTTGTTCTCTCCTTGATACCATATAGTGCCTTTTAATGCATAATTTATAAATGGATGTACTAAGGTGTTATACATGCCTGAGGGGTAATTTTTGTAGTCATTAAGATCATACTGTAAGTTGGAGTATAAATTTTGATTACTGTTTATAGTTTCCCCACTCATCCATGATTCTGCCGGAGTTGATCCAACTGCTGATAAAATCAAACCAATTGGCACATCCTCTAATTCATCACTTTTTGATAATGTTTTTCCAAAATGGTATGCGACTGCGGAAAATCGTTCAGCTTCAAGAGAGTCACAAACTTTCCAAGTACCATCATGAACATCATTTTGAGGTGATGCAACTAAAGTTATATCTATACCTGCCTTAAAAAGGTATAAATCTAGATTACTAGCTTCAGCTGCTGCCAATTCATGATTTTGGGTAGTTTTCAAAATCATTTTCATATTAGATTGACCAGAGCAAAACCATACTTCGCCAAACTTTATATTACTCAAATTTATAGTTTCGTCATTACTATGAACAGAAAGGTTCTTTCCTAAATTATCTGCTATACCAGTAGGAATCTCAACCAACCAGTTCCCTTGATCATCAGAAGTTACTGTTTGATTAATCGTCCAATCTGAAGAAACTTCTACTGATTTGTTTGGTGCCGATTTACCCCAAATTTTAGCCGTTGAATCTTGTTGTAATATCATATTGGATGAAATTACTTTCGGTAATACTAGCCTTGAATTATTAATTGTAGAAGTTAAATTATCATAAATTTGAAAAATTGATGATGAGCTTAAAGAGGTATCATAAACTCTAAAATCACTTGCGAAACCATCATAAACCATAAAAAAATTATACCGATTATAGTTTGAATTTGCTAAAATGTTTACTGCGGCAGTTTCAATTCCATTAACATATAGTTTGACAGTAGTTCCATCATAAGAAACTGCAAAATGATTCCATTCGTCAGCAATAAAAGATACAGGGGATGTAATTGCTATTGCGGATCCGAAATACAATCTCAATTTTTGATTGACTACTTGTATTGATAACCTTTCGTTTTGGCTTACATTTCCATTAGTATTTAATATCCATTTAAAATTAGTGTCTTCTAGTTTTATCCAGCCTGTGATAGTCCGAGATGCAGCTCCGATTACAGGTGTGACATTCCTTGCTATTATTCGAGAAGTATTTCCATCATTATCACCCTTAACAGCAATAACGTTACTAGTACCATTTGGGTTTGGTTCTCCAATACTAAGATAACCTGATCCATCTAAATCAGATTCAATAATAGCGCTTGAATTTGAACCATGATTAAAAACGTTACCACCAGCGATTTCGTCAAATTTGAGCCAAATATTTGGTTGTTGAGCATTAACTATCAAATTGCTAATTATGAAAAATAAAATATTTACCACTATTTTAATCTTAATTTTACTCATGCCAATCAAATTTTAAATTTACTTATTCTACTTACTTCATTACCCGTTCTACTATTGTAAATTATAAGAATGCAATAGATAAATTGTATCTATAAGTACATAAATTGTCTCAAAGCATAAATAGAAACGAATAACCTCTAAAGGGTACAGAATTGATCAGGTAAATTGTCCCTCAATAAAAAATAGCATCTCATTGGGAAATCTATAGAAAAAACGAGGTTAGAAATTTATTTAAAAAAATCAATTACCATTAAAATATATGAGAAGAAATATTCTGCAACAAATCCGTACCCTTTAGAAAAAGCCGTTCATCTATTTCTTGAAAGGCATATTTTAAAGAAGCGGGAACCGGGGATTGAGTAATGGCTTTTTAAATCATGAACTTATCGAAGAGTCAAAATTGCATCGAACATAGTAAAAGAATGTTCTTATAATATTATCTGCAGTTAATACTCATCATTATTTATTGTATATAACAATCGACAAAAGGTTGTATTAAGTTGTATCCGAACCGTTTTTCGTAATCAATTTAACAATAACGCCAAAAATTTCTCATCGGATTTTGTACAGGCAGGGAAACTCAAACTACACACATTCCTTAATTAAATCCTAAGTCTGACATGTCTACCAATTCCACCACGCCTGTATTATAAATTTTTAATACTAATAAATAGGTTAAATTCTAGGTCTGGGGTTCTGTTAATTCGGTTATACTCAAAACTTTCTGTAATTAAATTTTCTATCAAATGTCAAATGAAATCAATCTCAATCAAATTTTATTAAGGTAAAGAAAGACAGCCTTATTCTGTACCTATTCTGTACCCATTGAAATAAAAAAAGCTTCCAATTTCTTGGATTCCCTTTGTTTACTAGTAGCGGTAACTGGACTCGAACCAGTGACCTTCGGGTTATGAGTCTAATGAGAAAATCACTATTTATTAATAACCTTTGTTGATAATATACTATCTTTACATATTGAATGATTTAAACAAATTTGCATTCAATTAAGTTCATTTTATATAAATTTTATAATTAGGTGCGTTAATCGGTGCGTGACTTGAGTGCGTCAACGATAACTTTTTGAATATCAATTGATTGAAATATGGGTTCGAGCCCCAGACTGGTCACAAAAAATTTAAGAAGTCAGAGTTTACGCTCTGACTTTTTTGTTTCTTATATCCAGCAAGAATTAAACTTTAATACCTTTTTCTAAATTAATATTGATTTAGAGTTATTTTCGGCAGATTCTAAAATAGCTTCTACAATTCTTATATCCTTCATCCCCTCTTCCCCCGGAACCATCATGTCTCTATTTTCTAAAATTGCCTTTGCATCATCATCCATTTGAATTGCCTGTTGATTACAATTACACGCTTCTAGTTTTTTACCGTCGGAAGTGCTTCCGCTAACTCCATTATAACTTTGAAAAGGAGATAGTTTGTAGTGACCAGACTTACAGTTAATTTTTAGAGTGTTTTCATTGCTTGCATAAGTGACCAGACCATCGCCTTTAATTCCATCAGGAAATTCAAAATCAAAATAAGTAATTTCATTAGCTCCGTTTATAAAGAGTTCAGCACGTTTGTTTTCATGTCTTGCGGTCACTGAGATAGGTTCTTTGCCAGTAGCATAGCGTAAGGCATTAATTGGATAAACGCCCATATCGTATATGGCACCGCCACCTTTTTGACCATTTAAACGCCAATTACCAGGTTCTCTCATTATTTTAAATCCTGCCTTGGAAATTACATTTTGAATTTTTCCGTAAGGGTTAGAGTCCGCCCATTCCATGATTTTTTGTGTATTTTTTTCATGCTGCATTCGGTAACCTATAGCTAGTCTCACCTTGTTTTTTTTGCAAGCCTTAATAACCGCCTCACATTCTGCAACATTCATTGCCATAGGCTTTTCACAGAACACATGTTTTTTAGCTTCCGCAGCAATAATGGCATACTTGGCATGGAGAAATGTCGGGGTTACAATATAAACCACGTCAATTTCAGGATTACTAGCTATTTGGTGCATGGTATCGTAATTATAGACATTACTGTCTTTAATACCGTATTTTTTTTGCCAAATGGGGATTTTTTCTGGACTGCCCGTTACGATACCCCGGAGCTCAATGTGATTGGTTTGTTGAAGGGCTGGAGCTAATTGATTTGTACTATAATCTCCCAACCCAACTAACGCAACTCCTAGTTTTCTTTGATTATTAAATGAAAAAATATTGGAATAAGGAATCATTGAAGCAGCCATTATGATTCCTGACCTTTTAATAAATTTACGTCTATCGAGCATTTGTTTTTTTCTTAAATTTAATTATTTAACCTCTAGTATTGGAGCGCTATCCTAATTATTCTGAGCTTTTTTAAAAAACTTTTAAAAAGAATGCAGCAATACCCTTTAATTTCTTAAAATATCTATATTTGCATCCTTGCTATAATTAAGGATAGTTCTTTGCAATAATATCTTAAAATTTAAATGCGCACGTGGCGGAATTGGTAGACGCGCTGGCTTGAGGGGCCAGTGACCGTTTTAGGTCGTGGAAGTTCGAGTCTTCTCGTGCGCACTTTATTAAGAAATATATCTTGTATCTGTCTAAAAAGTTAAGAAAATTTTACTCAAACTTCAACCTTATAGTACGTTATTATCACAAATTATTTTTTTTACTTTTAACGTTTTTCATAAATTAAGAACATTTACCGCATTCTTTTCAAATTACCTAGATTCACTTAAATTATTTTAAACTTTATGCTTTATTTTGAGAAATTATCAATATTCTCTTTAAATAAGTTATTTTTGTTTAACATTCTGTTGTAAAAAATGAACAATATTAAAAATAGTTTTAGTATAAAAGACCTAGAAAATCTTACAGGTGTAAAAGCACACACCATTAGGATTTGGGAAAAACGCTACAATTTGCTAGAGCCTGAACGAACAGAAACCAATATAAGAAGCTACGATCTTAAAAATCTTCAGAAACTACTCAACATTAGTTATCTCAATGCCAATGGTTTCAAGATTTCTAAAATTGCTGCCATGGATAGCGAGAAAATCTCAAAATCTGTGAAGACTATTGCTCAAAAAGACATTACACATAACCATGCCATTAGTACTTTTAAATTAGCGATGCTCAATTTTGACCAAAAGCTATTTTATGAAACCTATGAAGGATTAGAAAAAGAAAAGGGATTCGTCAATATTTTCTACGATGACTTTATGCCCTTAATGTCCGAAATTGGAATGCTTTGGCAAACAAATACAATTACACCAGCTCACGAACATTTTTTGACCACGCTTATAAGGCAGAAACTTTTAGTGAGCACTGAGGCTATTCAACAAAAAAACCTAATTACCAAAGAACAAGTTTTCGTGCTATACCTTCCTGATAATGAAGTTCACGAACTTGGTTTAATGTTACTTAATTACGAAATAATTAAAAAAGGGTACCAATCCATATTTCTAGGTCAGAGTGTACCCATAGATAGTCTTCAAGATTTGTTGAATTACTATGATGACATAACATTTGTTTCTTATTTTACAGTAAAACCAGAGAAAGATATTATAGACGATTATATTAAAGAATTCGAAACTAAAATATTGAAGAACAAAAATATGAGATTATGGGTTTTAGGACGCATGCTCCAAGAAATTGATATCTCTTCCCTGCCGGAACAAATAACACCCTTCACCGCATTAAAAGATTTAGTTAAAAAATTATAAAATACTCATGTGCATTTTAATTCTGTTTAACTTTTGTTTAAATTTGTTAAACGATGAGTAAGAAAATTGCTATTATAGGTTCTGGGTTTTCCTCGCTTTCTGCGGCTTGTTATCTTGCTAAGGAAGGAAACAATGTAAGTATTTTTGAAAAAAATGGTACCACAGGGGGAAGATGCAGACAGTTGAAAAAAGAAGGTTTTACATTTGACATGGGACCTAGTTGGTATTGGATGCCAGATATTTTTGAAAAGTTTTTTGCAGATTTCGATACAGAAGTGTCTGACTATTACGAGCTTGATAAGCTTAGTCCAGCGTACAAGATTTTCTTTGATGATGATTCTATTACGATTGGTGATACCTTGGAGAAAATCTGCGTAGAATTTGAACGCATTGAGCCAGGTAGCTCTAAAGCTTTGAAAGAATTTATTGGCAAGGCTGCAACAAATTACGATATCGCCATAAATAAGGTCGTTCTCAAACCTGGTTTATCGCCATTTGAATTGGTAACTAAGGATACCATAACTAGAATTGATCAATTTTTCAAGACCATAAGTGGGGAGGTTCGTAAAAAATTCAAAAACCCTAAATTAATTTCAACACTAGAATTTCCAGTACTTTTTTTAGGAGCGAAACCGAGTAAAACCCCTTCCTTCTATAATTTTATGAACTATGCCGATTTTGGTTTGGGCACTTGGCATCCCAAAGGGGGCATGTATAAAATTATTGAGGGTATGACCAATCTGGCAAAACATCTTGGAGTTACTATTAATACAGATAGCTCGGTTGATAAAATTAATGTGATTGGAAATTCAGCGAAATCAATAACTGTAAATAACGAAAAAATAAATTTTGACGTCGTATTGAGCGGTGCTGATTACCATCATTCTGAATCCTTGTTAGATGATAGGTTTCGTCAATATTCTGAAGACTATTGGAGTAAAAAGACCTTTGCGCCATCATCCTTATTATTCTACGTGGGTTTTGACAAAAAGCTAAAGAATGTAGAGCATCATAATCTCTTTTTTGATACTGATTTTAAAGCACATGCGGAAGAAATTTACGATAATCCACAATGGCCAACAGACCCATTGTTCTATGCTAATTTTCCATCAATAACCGATGATAGCATGGCACCAAAGCGTTGCGAAACTGGTTTTTTTCTAATTCCTATTGCACCAGGAATTAAAGATACAGAAGCCCTTCGCGATCAATATTTTAGCAAAATTATAACACGTTTTGAAAGGCTTACTTCACAAACCGTCGAAAAAAATATTATATTTAAGGAGTCCTTTTGTGTGAACGATTTTATTGAAGTTTATAATTCGTATAAGGGTAATGCCTATGGAATGGCCAACACCTTAACCCAAACTGCGTTTTTAAGACCTAATCTAAAAAGTAGCAAAATAAATAATCTATATTTTACTGGGCAACTTACCGTGCCTGGACCAGGAGTACCACCAGCATTGATTTCTGGAAAATTGGTAGCTGATCTTATTAAAAAACACCATCAAAATTAACATGAAATCAATTTTTGACTCAGTTTCCCATCAATGCAGTAAGACCGTTACGCGTTCTTACAGCACATCGTTTTCATTAGCGACCAAAATGTTGTCTGATTCCATACGTCAGGATATCTATAATATTTATGGCTTTGTGAGATTTGCCGATGAAATAGTAGATACGTTTCATGACTTTGATAAGGCTTTTCTCTTTGACAAATTTTCGGAGGATTTAGAATTGGCCTTAGAACATAAAATTAGTTTAAATCCAATTCTTAATTCATTTCAAGAAACTTATCATAAATACAATATTGAAAAACATTTGGTCGATGCCTTTATGAAAAGTATGAGAACTGACCTTCATAAAAGCACTTATCTTACAGACGCTGAGTATAAACAATATATTTACGGCTCAGCAGATGTCGTTGGGCTTATGTGTCTTAAAGTCTTTGTAAAGGGAGAGCAGAAAAAATACGATGACCTTAAGGACTCTGCGATGAGCTTGGGCTCTGCTTTTCAGAAAGTAAACTTTTTGAGAGATTTAAAAGCCGATTTTGAAGATTTAAGCCGATCTTATTTTCCCAATACAGATTTAAGCCAGCTTGATGAGGTATCCAAACAGGCCATTATTGACGATATTGAAAATGATTTTGCTAAAGGCTTACATGGTATAAAACTACTACCAATAGAAGCAAAATTTGGAGTGTTCATGGCTTACCGTTATTACAGTCAACTTCTGAAAAAATTAAAGAAAACTCCAGCATTAGAAATTAAATCAACCAGAATAAGAGTACCGAACTATAAAAAATTCGAGCTTCTAACCAGAAGCTATGTAAAATATCAATTAAATTTAATGTAATTAATATGCAAACTGTTTATTGGATTCTAATTTTCTTTGGAGTTTTTGCCTCAATGGAATTTATGGCCTGGTTTACACACAAATATATAATGCACGGCTTTTTATGGAGCTTGCATAAAGACCATCATCATAAAGACCACAAAAGTTGGTTTGAACGAAATGACGTTTTTTTTATATTTTATGCCGTGGTTAGTATGACTTGCTTCTATCTTTGGAGTTATGAGAATATTTGGTACACCTTACCTATTGGTTTCGGAATTATGGCCTATGGTGCTGCCTATTTTTTGGTACACGATATTTTTATTCACCAACGTTTTAAATTTTTTAGAAAAGCAAACAATTGGTATGCTAAAGGCGTGAGACGTGCACACAAAATTCATCACAAACATTTAGGCAAAGATGAAGGTGAATGTTTTGGAATGTTGTTTGTCCCCTTTAAATACTTCAATAAATAGAGTCTATTTCAATGGCGCAGGATAACTCGCAATACGACTATATCATTGTCGGTAATGGTCTTGCGGGATTGCAACTGGCGCTTAAAATGGCAGGTGATAAATTCTTCCAAAATAAATCAATTGCACTAATTGATGCTTCTGAAAAATTGGAGAATGACAAGTCTTGGTCTTTTTGGGAAAAGCAAGCAGGGCACTGGGAGGATATTGTGCATAAAAGTTGGCAGAAAGCAAAAATTATAACTTCAACAAATCATCTTGAGCTTAGTTTAGATCCTTATCTTTATAAAACAGTCCGTTCTCTGGACTTTTATAATCATGCTAAATCTGTTTTATCTAAACATCCTAATTTTAAGTTTATAGTTGATAATGTCCTTTCGGTTTCGGACGACGAAATACCTTTGGTTACTACCTCAAAATATAAATTTTCTGCAAATCATGTTTTTGATAGTAGAATTCCCAAAGCTTATTTTTCTTCAGATCATAACGCCATCAAGATTAAACAACATTTTAAGGGTATTTTTATAAAAACATTCAAACCGCATTTTGATTCTTCAGAATTTACTATGATGGATTACCGTCTCAAAGACGCAGGCCAGACTACTTTTAATTACGTTCTGCCTTTTTCTGAAACGGAGGCTTTAATCGAGTTTACTTATTTTACCTCAGAAATTGTTACTGAGGAAACCTATCACAGGCACATTGAAAAATACATCTCTGAAATTTTGGGTATTTCAGATTATAAAATTACAGAAACTGAAAGTGGAATCATCCCAATGACCACGTTCCCTTTTAATAAATTCTCGAGTAAAACTATTACTAAAATAGGAACCGGAGGAGGTTGGGTAAAAGCATCCACAGGCTATTCCTTTAAACATACCGAGAAAAAAGTTGCGAAAATCGTTGAAAATTTGAAAGAAGGAAAAATGCCTTCAGAAGGTTTGTTCCAAAGTAAATATAAATTTTACGATAAAATTTTTCTCAAAGTCTTAAAGGATGAAAATCAGAAAGGTGAATGGATATTTGAGCAGTTCTACTCAAAAAATGAAGTCCAGACGATGTTTCGATTTCTGGATGAAGAATCCACTTTTACCGAAGAGCTTCAAATTATGATGTCTCTATTTTCCTGGAGTTTTATTAAAGCGTTCTTTAAGACACTTTAGTAAAACATTGTCGTTTTTATAAATTTATCTACGCTACAGTAATCAATTTTTACTCTCGACTTTTCAAAAAGATTTACTTTACTGGAAGCATAAGCTTCAAAATAAATAAAGTCCCTTTTTTTATTGGTATTAATTGATGGCTTCTTTTTATAATTTTCAGTTTAGCTAGACCAAGAACCTTGAATAGATTAACCCATAGTAGTGACAAAAGTTTTTGATTTGGACGATATTGTTTTCATCCAAAAAAAAAGTCCTAACAGAAAATCAAATCTTACCTGAAAGCAAAAAATACCCCCGAAGTAAAATTTTCGGGGGTATGTTTAAAAATGAAGCTTATTCTTGTTAAGCAGCATTTTGCTTTTTAATCAAGTTGAGCGCAGATCCTTCGTTGTACCAATTAATTTGAGCTTGGTTGTACGTATGGTTCGTTTTAATTTTATCCTTAGTTCCGTCCGAATGAACCACTTCAATGTGCAATGGTGTATCTGGAGCAAATTTATCTAAATCTAAAAAGTTGAACGTATCGTCTTCCTGTATTAAATCGTAATCACTTTCATTATCAAAGGTAAGACCTAGCATACCTTGTTTCTTTAAATTTGTTTCGTGGATACGTGCAAAGGACTTTACGATAACCGCAGCAACACCAAGATGTCTTGGTTCCATAGCCGCGTGCTCTCGGGATGAACCCTCTCCGTAATTATGGTCTCCTACAACTACAGTTTTAATTCCCTCAGCTTTATAAGCTCTTGCCACATCGGGAACTCCGCCGTACTCTCCCGTTAATTGATTTTGTACAAAATTTGTTTTTTTACCAAAAGCGTTAACGGCACCAATAAGCATATTATTCGAAATATTATCTAAGTGGCCTCTAAAACGTAACCATGGTCCAGCCATAGAAATATGGTCGGTTGTGCATTTTCCGAAAGCTTTTATCAATAATTTTGCTCCTGTAATATCATTGCCCAGTGGCTCAAAAGGAGTTAGCAGTTGCAAACGTTCAGAATCTGGTGCAACCTTAATCTCTACCCCACTACCATCTTCCTCAGGTGCTAAATAGCCATTCTCATCGACCTCAAATCCTTTTGGAGGTAATTCCCATCCTGTTGGCTCAGCTAACATCACTTCCTCTCCGTTTTCGTTAATGAGCTTGTCTGTCATTGGATTAAAATCTAAACGACCAGCAATTGCAATCGCTATCGTAATTTCAGGGGAGGCAACAAAAGCGTGTGTATTTGGATTACCATCGGCACGTTTTGCAAAGTTTCTATTAAAAGAATGTACTATACTATTTTTTGGTGCATTTTTTGGGTCCTCATATCGTGCCCATTGCCCTATGCAGGGACCGCAAGCATTTGTAAAGATTTTTGCATCCAACTTTTCAAATATCTCTAAAATTCCATCTCTTTCGGTTGTGAATCTCACCATTTCAGAGCCTGGATTAATACCTAGCTCAGATTTGGTTTTTAGCCCTTTATCCAAAGCCTGTTGAGCAATCGAAGATGCTCGGGATAAATCTTCATAGGATGAATTGGTGCAAGATCCGATCAAACCCCATTCTACCTTTAAGGGCCAGTCATTCGATTTAGCTTTTTCTGTCATTTTAGACCCAACGGCTGTAGACAAATCTGGTGTAAAAGGACCATTTAATAATGGGTTTAAGTCTGTTAGATTTATATCAATGACTTGGTCGAAATATTGTTCTGGGTTGGCGTAAACCTCGTCATCTGCTGTAAGGTATTCTCTTATTTCATTGGCAGCATCGGCAACATCGGCTCTATCGGTAGCACGTAAATAACGTTCCATAGAATCGTCATAACCAAAGGTTGAGGTCGTTGCCCCAATTTCTGCACCCATGTTACAAATTGTACCTTTACCAGTACACGACATTGATCTTGCTCCAGGACCAAAATACTCTACAATAGCCCCTGTTCCTCCCTTTACGGTAAGAATATCGGCCACTTTCAAAATGACATCCTTTGGTGCCGTCCAGCCAGATAATGTACCTGTTAATCTAACACCGATTAACTTCGGGAATTTAAGTTCCCAAGCCATTCCGGCCATAACATCAACTGCATCAGCACCCCCTACTCCTATGGCCACCATTCCCAATCCACCTGCATTAACGGTATGAGAATCTGTTCCTATCATCATTCCACCGGGGAATGCATAATTTTCGAGTACCACTTGATGGATAATCCCAGCTCCTGGTTTCCAGAATCCAATTCCATATTTATTTGAAACAGATTCTAGAAAATTAAAAACTTCATTACTCGTATTTATGGCATGTTGAAGATCTTGTGTTGCACCAACTTTTGCTTGAATCAAGTGATCGCAATGTACGGTCGTTGGAACCGCTACATTTGGCTTGCCAGCTTGCATAAACTGCAAGAGCGCCATTTGTGCAGTGGCATCTTGACAGGCAACCCTATCTGGAGCAAAATCCACATAATCCTTACCTCTTGTAAAGGCTTGGTTTGTTTTACCGTCCCAAAGGTGTGAATACAATATTTTTTCTGAAAGTGTCAAAGGAGTGCCAACAATATCTCGAGCAGCATTAACGCGCTCTTCCATATTAGCATAAACCTTCTTAATCATGTCTATATCAAATGCCATGTTTTTTGTGTGGTTTTAGGATTGTAGTTTTATTTAAAGTCAATTTCTTAGCCAATATTTCAGCTAAAAACTAAATGTAAAAGTACAAATTTTATAGCAGATTCTAAAATCTACAGGGATACAAAGCCGTTTAGCCCAAATTTGAACATTAATTAGAATCTTTTAAACAATTTATCAAATTATTAAAAGGACGTGATAAAATTGAGTAAATGTTCAAAGTATTATTGCTTGAAATAACTTATCAGTTTTGGATGCTCGCGAAAATTCATCATTGGTTTTTCAAAAAATCTGTAAAGCGCATTGGCAAATAGAAAGGATGCCAACCAATAAACGATAAATACCATAATTTTTATGAGTAAACTAGATAGTTCTATTTCAACAAAATAATAAAGCGGCAGAAATACCAAAGATAAGTTTACCAAATACAGACTATAGGATATTTTACTCAATCTTGTAATTGATTTTGAAAAGAATCGTCCTGTTTTCCAATTAGAAAAAAACGGAAAATAACTCAATAAACTTATGGAAACAAGCGGTAAATAAAACAACGTATAGAAGACTGGCTCGTTTTCTGGTCTTAAATCACAAAACATAATACAGGCATGCATTCCAATAAAAAGAACGCTGCCAAAAATAAAAGCCACGTATTTTATCTTGAACCAAAATTGGCTAAAATAATTGGCGATATATGCTGCAATAAAACCGAAGTAAATGCTATCTATTCTATAAATGACTACTTTTCTAATGTTTCGGCTCCAATCTGGATAGTCAGAAAAGTCATTATTTAAATAATAGTGGAAACGGTTAAAAAATATAAGTGCAATAACAAAAAAGGTCATTGTTAAAAATAATGCCGATTTATCTTTTATTCTTAAAACATAGACTAAACCCAATATTAGCAAGGGCCCAATGATGTAAGCGTATTCTTCTATAGACAGACTCCAAGCCTCAGTAAAAAATTCTGGATGTCGACTAGCGAAATTCTGAATAAATAAAAAGAACTCCCCTAATTGATTAAATACTATACCGTTAAGTAGATAAAAAAATAAAATATTAATAATTAGAATCAGAAAATAATTTGGCAGAGTTCTAAACCAACGTCTTACCCAAAAATGAAGTAAATCCTTTAAACTTGTATGTTCTTTCTGAATATGCTTTAGTAAAATTCCCCCAATCAGAAAACCACTAAGCACAAAAAATAAATCTACGCCAATAGCACCAAAAAATTTAAAAAAGGATAAAACACTCCTTGTATTTTCTGAAGGCAACATTAGCATCGCAGAATGGGAAACCATTACTAGTAAGATAGCAACGGCACGAATAACGTCCAATCCAAATATTCTTTCGCTAATTTTTTTGGGCATCTCTAAAATTTAGATGCATGCAAGTTAAAATAAACTCTGGATGATTTGCTCATCGCTAATACCTTCTGCTTCTGCTTTGTAGTTCTTAATGATTCTGTGCCTCAAAATCCCTTGGGCTACAGCTTGAACATTTTCGATATCGGGTGAAAACTTACCATTGATTGCCGCGTGCGTTTTTGCCGCAAGAATTAAATTCTGAGACGCTCTAGGGCCTGCACCCCAATCTACAAATTCTGTAACCAAATCAGACGCAGCAGAAGTTTTAGGTCTTGTCTTACTTACCATGGTCACAGCATACTCAATCACATTGTCTGCAACTGGAATACGACGAATCACATTTTGATAATCTATAATTTCTTGGGCTGTAAAAAGAGCATTAACCGTATTGTGAGTATCTGTTGTGGTTGATTTAACAACCTGCACCTCTTCCTCAAATGATGGATACTCTAAATTTATAGCAAACATAAAACGGTCTAACTGCGCTTCTGGTAAAGGATAAGTACCTTCTTGTTCAATTGGGTTTTGTGTTGCCAAAACAAAATAGGGCAAACTCAATTTATAGTGGTGCCCAGAAACAGTTACTGCACGCTCCTGCATGGCTTCCAATAGAGCCGCTTGGGTTTTTGGAGGAGTTCTGTTGATTTCGTCGGCAAGAATGATATTGGCAAATATGGGTCCTTTGATGAATTTGAATTGTCTGTTCTCATCTAAAATCTCACTACCTAAAATATCGCTGGGCATTAAATCTGGAGTAAATTGAATTCGCTTAAAATTCAGTCCCAAAGATTGGGCAATGGTATTGACCATTAAAGTTTTTGCAAGACCGGGAACACCGATCAATAAAGAATGCCCTCCCGAAAATATAGAGATTAGAATTTGGTTTACCACCTCATCCTGGCCAACAATAACCTTGGCCACTTCAGATTTTAATGCGTTATATTTTTTTACAAACTGTTCTATCGCTGTAACGTCAGACATATTATTCGTTATCTTGTTTTAACCAATTTCCATCAAACTCGCAGGACTTATAATCATCGCTTATCTTAACATAAGTATCGATTATTTTTTCATCCTGCCACTTCCTAATGGTTTCAATTTGTTTTTCTTGTTCTGCCAACCGTTTAATTTTCAAATAATCATTTGCAAAATTAGCTTTATGTTCGTCTAACCTATCGGTTACTGTTATAATTTTAAACTTGATCCGGTTAACACGATCTTGATCTTGAAGCACCAAACTTATCTCATTATCCTTTAAATCTTGTATTTGGGCATACAACTCCGGATCCATTTTGGTCAACTCAAAATTAAAATCTTGGGTGTTAGGGTTGGTCAATTGCCCTCCATCATTTCTGGTTTCTTTTTCGTCGCTAAATTCCCTTGCGGCCTCTGCAAAGGTTAAATCGCCGCTATTTATGCGTTCCCGTATTTTATTGATTTTTTCCTTTGCCTCTCTTATCGATTCATCGGTTATTTCAGGTCTCAACAAAATATGGCGAACATCGTATTCTTGCCCCCTTATTTTTTCCAATAAAACGATATGATATCCAAAATCGGTTTCAAAAGGATCTGAAATTTCGCCTTCCTGAAGAGAAAATGCAACATCCCTAAATTCCTTTACCATTTGAGGACGTTTTCGATTTAAAACATACATGCCCCCTTTGCTCCGAGACGATACATCGTCTGAATAAAACACCGCTTTTGTGGTGAAGCTTGCGCCATTTTCTATAACATCTGCTTTGAAAGATTTTAATTTATCCACTACTGCTTTTTTTGAAGCCTCAGTGGTTTCAGGAATAACTACAATTTGCGCCACTTTAAGTTCTGTACCAAAGATTGGCAAAGAGTCTTTGGGTATCTCATTAAAATATTCTCTAACCTCTTCTGGGGTTACCTCAATGTCTTCAACAATGTTACGTTGCATATTTGACGCCAGCTCTGCATTTTTATTAATCGAGAACATCTCTTCACGCAAGCTTTCCTCAGAATCCTTGTTGTAAAATTCTAACAACTCGGACATGGAGCCTCCTTTTTGCTCTAAAAAAGCAGTAATTTGTTGTTCAATTTTTGAACGTATTTCTAACTCATTAACTACAATACTATCCTGAATAGCGTGATGTGCGTACAATTTGTCTTCTAACAACTTACCGAATAATTGGCAACGTGTGATTTGTGAAATGGATACACCACGCGCTTGAAGCTGAATGTATTCCTTATCGATATCTGAATCTAAAACCACAAAATCACCTACAACAGCAGCAACACCGTCTATTTTTTTCCGACCTGAAAGTTGGGTAGAATCAATTTGTTTCATGGAACCGTCAGCAGCATCTTCAATAATTTCTTGAGCAGAAACGCTTACGCTAGAAATGCTAAAGAGGGTAATTAAAAAGAGTGAGCTAATTGTAAGTTTCAAATTGTTTGTTTTTGATTGCATCTGTGGTAATATCTTTTTCGAACTTTTTTATAAGTTCGAGTTTTCTTTTATTAACAATAATTTGCTTAATGGTAGGTTTTACGTACTCTAAAGGAGCTAAATCATTTTTTAGAAGTACATTTTCAATTTGGATCAAATATAGGTCTATTGAATCTTTGAGCTGTACGAAATTAGATTTTTTTAACAGTTGATTCTTATCGTTTGAATTAAGCACAGGGAGCCTGTTTACCACTTGTGAAGCCTGAACCCATATTGAATCATTTAAAGAGTAACTCTTAAATTGTACAGAAATTGAATCTAAGAACGTTTTATCTTCCTCGTCAAAGCGTTTAAAGCGTTTTTGAACTTCGTCTTTATTAATGGCATTCTCCGGAAAAGCAATGTATCTTATTTGAATTAACTCCTCGTTAAGTTTAAAGCTGTTCTGATTCTCCTCATAAACGGCTTTGGCATCAACTTGGTCAATTACCGTGTCAACACTTCGCTTTACTAAAGCTTCAAGATAGGCCTTGGTATAGAGATCTCTCTTGTACTGCTCAACCAGTTTATTAAAGTCTGCTTGTTTATCATTAGGCAGATTTCTCTCAGCTCCTTCCAACAATAAGAGTCGGGTAGCCCATTTATTTATAAAACCGTTGACAATAACCGTACTATCCTTAGCATCTGTACCTTCGGAAACCAAACCAGCAATGTCCTCCTCAAATAAAAAAGTATCATTTACCCGAGCAACTTTGATCCTATCATCGGTTTCTTTAAAGAAATGGCATGAGATGAATAATGTGCAAATTAAAACAGTAGCTATATTCTTTGTTGACAAATTATTGATTAAATTTTGCTTTTGTACTTTTTAAAACGCTCTCGTTAACCTTAACTTGATATCGATCTTTAAGCGCATTTATCCACTTTTCTTCCAACTTTGTTTGGTAATCACTTACAACTTGCCCCCTTGCTTCTTCCATTGTTTTTGTGCCAGCTGGCAGGACTTCTTCTACAAATAGTACGTGAAAAGAATCGTTATGGTCAAATATATCTGATATCCCTTGTTCTAGTTCAAAGTCTTCTGGTAGCATTCTATTGCCTTGCTCAAATGTACTTGTTGTAGGAATTACATCCATGTCATTATCTGCAGAAAGACTTTCAACAACCAATGCGGCCGAGCCATTTTTCTTCAACAGCTTTCTTATTTTGGCAATGTCTTTTTTTGATGCTCCAGAAAACAATGTCCCCACTGCTCGCTTATTCCAAGTATATTGAGCCTTATTTTTTTGGTAAAATTCTTCCAAACCTGTAGTATCTTTTGAAGCTTTGTTCCAGACTTCATTTTCCATAAGATCAAATAATAAAAGACCATCCCGATATTCGCCTAGAACCTGGGCAAATTCCTCATTCTCTACTTCAAGATGTTCCTCCTTATAAGCCAATAAGGCACGTTCTAGAAAGGCATCATATTCATTTCTAACAATTTGTTTAGCCTCAATTTTCTTATTGAAGTAATTGCGTTGTACTGAAAATAAATGATTGGCAAAATCATTATAAACGTAAGTAGTATCTTTAATTGTCAAAAATTGTTTTTCCTTTTCTAAATCTGCTGGTACTGTCCAAGCTCGTTTAAAATAGTCATCATTAATCAAGTTTTCGAAATAAGGTAATGCCTCTGTATTCTCCTCAACCTTGTATTGATCTTTTAACTTGTTTGACATTGCAGAACTTATAAGTTTTGAGCGAGAGTCACGCTTAACCTTATTTTGAAGTTCGTTTTGCATTTCCTCAAACGGCTGAATCCCTTTTTTCTGGATCAGTTTAACAATGTGCCAGCCAAAATCAGATTTGAAAGGTTCAGAAATATCGCCTACGTTTTCTAAAGAAAACGCCACTTCCTCAAATTCCTTAGAGCTTAGTTGTCCGCCAGCGAACGAATTTAAGACGCCTCCTTTTGAAGCCGAGCTCTTATCATCTGAAAACTGTTTTGCAAGTGACTCAAATTTTTCGCCTTGCTGTATTTTACCGTAAATCTGCTTAGCACGTTGTTCTATATCCAAGGTACTATCCTTTTGTTGATTGGCAATCATGATATGGGCAACGGTTACTTCGCCCAGTGATTCCCTTTTATCCCAAACCTTTAAAATATGATAACCAAAACGTGTTCTGAAGGGTTGAGAAACTTCTCCTACTTCTGTTTTGTAAGCCATATTTTCAAATGGATAAACCATTTTAAAGGCAGAGAAATATCCCAAATCTTCGGCAAAAATGGTTTTACCATCATGGACGTCTTTCTGAACAGCCTCATAACCTTCGTCTAACACACGCTGACGCAGATCCAAAATTTGTTTATAAACCGCCGTAGTGTCGGTTTCATTTTCTTCTAATCTTACCAGAACGTGTGATGCTTTAACATCTTTAATACTTCGGTCGTAAGCCTCCCTTACTAACTTATCGGTTACCTCGTTATCGGTCATGTAAGTGGTGGTCAATTGCTTTTGGTAATTACCAAATTCCCTCAAATAACTTTTCTCTTCATTTAAACCTTGACGTTTCGCCTCCTTAACTTTCAATTTATAATTGATAAACAAATCAAGGTAAGCGTCAACATCTTTTTGGGACTCGTCTTGTACCAAATTGAGATTCTTTTTATAAACTCTAGTAAATTCTGAAGCCTTTACGGCTTCATCGTCAACAGTAAATAGTATATCATTGTCAGTTTCTTGAGCAAACACAAGACTTACCAAGCAGAAACAAATAACAGAAATAATTGATTTCATCATAAATTTTTCAAATTAAAACATATAGCAAAGTGAGCAAAAATAACACATTTAAAAGATTTAGCAAATGCAAAAATAAAACGCTGGTCAGTATAGTTAAACGCGTTGAGAATTTATTTTAAATACTAAAAACAGAACCTGTAATTAGTTCCTATTTTCTGACAAAAAACCTAAGGTTTATCATAGCTATTCACCACTCGTCCATTTTAGGATAATATTGTATGAAACGACTATAACTTTTTTAGTCAAAATTTATATTTTTATTTAAATAAATTACCTTTTTATTAATTACCATAATTTTTATAACGTCTTTAAATGAAAATTATTACCGAGATAGTCGTCAAGATACCTAGAAATGAATTCATAAGTAAGATTGACAATGTTGAAAATTTAAAATACTGGCAGAGTGGGTTTTCTTCTGCCGAACACTTATCTGGAGTACCTGGAGAGTTAGGTGCAAAAATGAGACTGATTTATAATTTTGGAAATCGAAAAATGGAGTTGATAGAAACCATTGCCAAGCGTAAATTTCCCGAAGAGTTTCATGCCAACTACACAACAAAAGGTATGAATAATATTCAGGAGAATTATTTTGAACGCACTAGTGAAGGCTTTACGAAGTGGATCAGTAAGAACGAATTTTTACCACTCAACTTTATGACACGGCTTTACACGATTTTTATGCCAAACGCGTTTAAAAAACAATCAGAAAAATATATGCAGGATTTTAAGAATTTTGCCGAAAACGCAATAAATGGAGCCCATGCGTAATCTTAAATTAATTTGGGACTTTAGAGGACCTGATGCCACGAAAATAGCCGAGCATCACAACCTACACTTACAGGATTATATTAAATTGAAAAATATTGAGTTGAATAGTACTGGAGTTGAGCAAATTAGCGAAGCCCATAGCATTGCTTTCATGATTGTTAAGGAAGCTGATATGAAGCCAATCCGAGATGATTTGAAACCTCATCGGGGCCAAGTAGCAAAAGCCCATTAATATCCCAAGGTTAAATTGTAATTTCTCCTTAATCTACATAAAGGGAGCTGTTCTGTTATTTGAATTATACAAACTTATCTAGATTGAAGTTTTACGTAAAACTCTAAATACCTAGAACTGCGAACTAAAGACTCAATACTACCCATTAAATACTGAAAATCAATTTGCTACTTCACTGATAAAATTAATACGGTACAGCCTTAAATCTTCTTCTTCATAATCTCCATCAAATTCTTCGATCGCGTCAGAAATTTTATCAGTTTTAGCGTCCATAAAATAGTCGTGAATTTCTTCTTGTTGGTCCTCATCCAAAATCTCATCCAACCAGTAATTGATGTTCAGTTTAGTTCCTGAGAATACAATGGCCTCCATTTCTTTTATAAAATCTGACATAGACATTCCTTTTGACTTAGCAATATCAATCAAGGGTAATTTTCTATCTACGTTTTGAATAATGTACAATTTAATGGCAGAATTTGAACCTGTACTTTTTACCACAAAATCATCTGGGCGACTTATATCATTTTCTTCGACATAATCGGCAATAAGCTTAATAAAATCCTTTCCGTATTTTTTTGCCTTACCATCGCCAACGCCGTGTACGTTGCTCAGCTCGTCTGTAGTAATTGGATACTTCAAGGCCATATCCTCTAATGAGGGGTCTTGGAAAATAACAAACGGGGGAACTCCTAATTTTTTTGCATTGTGCTTTCTAAGGTCCTTGAGCATTCCCATTAATTTTTCATCGGCAACCATACCGCTTCCACTAGAAGCAGTAACAATACTATCGTCATTGGCCTCATCAAATACATGATCTTCGGTCATCATAAATGATTGAGGCTTTTTGATAAAGGCCTTTCCGCTTTCAGATAACCTGAGAACGCCGTAAGTTTCAATGTCTTTCTTCAAATAGCCTGCGACTATAATTTGTCTAATTAGGGCCATCCAATACCTTTTGTCCCTTTCCTTTCCTATACCAAAAAAAGATAGCGTATCGTTTTTATGGGAACTGATAAGCGCATTAGTCTGTCCTACAAGCACCTGAACTAAATCCTTTGATTTATATTTTTCATTTGTAGCTTCGACGGTTTGAAGTAAGGTAAGCACCTCTTTCTTGGCCTCGTGCTGTTTTTTTGGATTTCGGATATTATCGTCCATATCGCCACCTTCGCCGGTATCGTTGTCAAACTCTTCGCCAAAATAGTGAAGTATAAATTTTCGTCTTGAAATGGAACTTTCCGCAAAAGCGACAACTTCCTGCAACAACGCATGTCCAATCTCCTGTTCGGCAACAGGTTTACCAGACATAAACTTTTCAAGCTTTTCAATATCCTTGTAAGCATAAAACGCAAGACAATGCCCTTCTCCACCATCTCGACCAGCACGACCAGTTTCTTGATAATAGCTCTCGATACTCTTTGGCATATCGTGGTGAATCACAAAACGAACGTCGGGCTTATCAATTCCCATACCGAAGGCAATAGTTGCAACCACAACATCGCAATCTTCCATTAAGAACATATCTTGATGTTTCACCCGTGTTTTGGGATCCAATCCTGCGTGATAGGGTACGGCTTTAATACCGTTGACCTGTAAAACCTGAGACAACTCCTCTACCCGCTTTCTACTCAAACAATAGACAATGCCAGACTTACCTTCATTTTGTTTGATAAAACGGGTAATATCAGCATCTACCATTTTTGTTTTAGGGCGAATCTCGTAATAGAGATTTGGTCTATTAAACGATGCCTTAAAGCAAGTGGCATCGGTAATATCGAGTGATTTGAGGATATCTTCCTGAACTTTTGGGGTGGCGGTAGCAGTCAATCCTATAATTGGAATATTGTCACCAATACGTTTCAAAATATGTCTAAGATTGCGATATTCAGGCCTAAAATCATGTCCCCACTCGCTGATACAGTGCGCCTCATCAACCGCCATAAAAGTAATTTTTACGGTTCGCAGAAACTCGACATTTTCTTCTTTGGTCAATGATTCTGGTGCGACATAAAGCAGTTTGGTTATACCTGCAGTAATATCTTCCTTAACTTGTTTTATTTCAGATTTATTGAGTGAAGAATTTAAAACATGTGCAACACCGTTTTCTTTTGAAATACCCCTGATGGCATCTACCTGATTTTTCATTAGGGCAATTAATGGGGAAACCACAATAGCTGTGCCGTCCTTTATTAATGCCGGTAATTGATAACATAATGATTTTCCGCCGCCCGTAGGCATTATTACAAATACATTCTCACCTGCAACAACGCTCTTAATAACACTTTCCTGAAGGCCTTTAAATTTTGAAAAACCAAAGTATTGTTTAAGTGCAGAATGTATGTCAATTTCTTTTATACTCATTAGTCCCTATTGGTATTTTATCTACATTTGCAATTTAATAAAGATAGGAATTTCTTTAAATTCATCAAACCCATAAAACTTTAATTTTGAATAATGCCAATTCTATCCTCGCAAATGCGAGAAAGACTATTGCGTTAGAACGTGATGCCATAGCGCATTTGAGCGATTTGCTCAATAAGGATTTTGTTCAAGCTGTTTCTTTAATTTACAAATCAAAAGGTAGGGTAATTATCACCGGGGTTGGTAAAAGTGCCATCATTGCCAATAAAATCGTAGCAACATTAAACTCAACCGGAACTCCTGCAGTTTTTATGCACGCAGCTGACGCTATTCATGGTGATTTAGGGTTAATCCTTCAGGATGATATAGTTGTCTGCATTTCAAAAAGTGGAGATACCCCAGAAATTAAAGTATTGATTCCTTTGATTAGAAACGCCAACAATAAATTGATTGCAATTACCGGTAATGTAAAATCTTTTTTGGCATTGCAATCCGATTATGTAATAAACACGTATGTAGAGCAGGAAGCCTGCCCACATAATTTGGCACCTACCACAAGTACAACTGCGCAATTGGTTATTGGAGATGCGTTGGCCATTTGTCTTTTAGAACTTCGCGGTTTTTCAAGTAAGGATTTTGCAAAATACCACCCAGGAGGTGCTTTGGGAAAAAGGCTTTATTTACGCGTAAGTGATTTATCATCGCAGAATAAAAAACCAAAAGTTTCTCCAAACAAAACCGTTAAAGAGGTTATAGTTGAAATTACCGAGAAGATGCTCGGTGTTACTGCGGTTGTTGAGGATAAAAAAATTATTGGAATTATCACAGATGGCGATTTAAGACGTATGCTGTCTAATAATGATGAATTTCTTCATCTTACCGCTAGAGATATTATGAGCAAAAACCCAAAACGGATTGATGAAAACGCCATGGCCGTGGATGCAAAGGAACTTATGGAAAAATACAGCATTTCACAATTATTAGTTGAAAAAAACGAGGAGTATGCAGGCGTTGTGCATCTTCAAGATTTAGTTAAAGAAGGTATTATATAATGACAAAACATAAAGAAACCGAAGTAGAGATGTCTTTTTTAGACCATCTCGAAGATTTGCGCTGGCACCTTATCCGAATTGTTGTAGCTATTATTATAGCTGGTGGCATCGCTTTTATTTTTAGCGATTTTATATTTGAGGTCATCATATTCGGACCTAAGAGCATGGATTTTCCCACCTATAAATATTTGTGCAACATCGCTAATTTTATTGGTCTTGACACAACATTCTGCGCCGAGGAACTTCCTTTTAGAATACAGAACAGAACCATGGGCGGGCAATTTTCTGCGCATATTTGGACATCTATTTACGCGGGTTTTGTAATTGCCTTTCCCTACGTCATCTACCAATTCTGGAAATTTATAAGTCCAGGGCTGCATAGTGAGGAACGCAAATATTCCAAGGGTTTTATTTTTGTGACCTCATTTCTATTTTTTCTAGGTGTTTTGTTTGGATATTATATTGTAACCCCATTATCCATCAACTTTTTGGGGACTTACACGGTTAGTGAGCAGATTTCCAACGAAATTGACGTAAGCTCCTATATTAGTTTGGTACGATCTTCTGCCATTGCATCAGGCTTGATTTTTGAACTGCCCATTATTATTTATTTCCTAACAAAAATTGGACTAGTTACGCCGCAGTTTTTAAAGAAGTACAGGAAATTCGCCTTGATTATCGTACTTATTTTATCTGCTGTAATTACCCCCCCAGATATTGCCAGTCAAGTTATTGTGGCCATACCCATCTTGATATTGTACCAAGTAAGTATTTATATTTCAAAAGTGGTTGTAAGAAACCAAGCAAAAGAAAATAAAACAATCTAACAATAGAATTAATGCCAAATATCGTATCAGATTTTAATGCCTACCGTTCAAAAATGAACGACGCTATACTAGCCGATAACAATAAAATTATCAAACGTATATTTAATTTAGACACCAATGCTTTCACCGAAGGTGCGCTAGATAAAAAAACCAAGGAGCTTTTAGGCCTCGTTGCATCTACGGTTTTACGCTGCGATGACTGTGTTAGATACCATTTGGAATCTTCACACAAAGCTGGCCTTAAAAAGGAAGAAGTGGTCGAAGCACTTGGTATTGCAACCTTAATTGGTGGTACTATTGTGATTCCTCATCTTCGTAAAGCTTACGAATTTTGGGATGCGATAGAAGAAAATGCGACCAATTCCAATACCGATGTCTAGGCACTAATAGCTAAGAAAAGTTATCGATGGGCGAAAAGCCGATTATCGTTAAACTTTGTATAAATTTAATTACTACGGAAATCAGACCGTTTCAATTTCTCTAAATTTAGTTTTTCCGAAGAAAAATAAGATGAAAAAATTAAGAGCCGAAAATTTAATGAAATCCTATAGCGGTCGAAAAGTCGTTAAGGATGTCTCTCTTGAAGTGAAACAAGGTGAAATTGTAGGTTTGCTAGGGCCTAATGGCGCTGGCAAAACCACTTCTTTTTACATGATTGTCGGTTTGATTAAGCCTAACGGCGGTAATATCTTTTTGGAAGGCACCAATATTACCAACTACCCCATGTATAAACGTGCCCAAAACGGAATTGGGTATTTAGCACAGGAGGCTTCAGTTTTTAGAAAATTAAGCATCGAGGATAATATTTTGAGTGTATTGCAGATGACTAAACTCTCAAAAAAAGAACAACGGGCAAAAATGGAATCGTTGATTGATGAATTCAGTCTTGGGCATATTCGTAAAAGTCGGGGAGATTTACTCTCTGGTGGTGAACGTCGACGTACCGAAATTGCACGCGCCTTAGCAACCGATCCTAATTTTATTCTGTTGGATGAACCTTTTGCAGGGGTTGATCCAGTTGCGGTAGAAGATATTCAACGTATTATAGCACAATTGACAAAAAAGAATATCGGTATACTGATTACGGATCACAACGTACAGGAAACCCTAGCCATAACTGATAGAACCTACCTTATGTTTGAAGGAAGCATTTTAAAAGCTGGAAAGCCGGAAGAACTTGCAAGCGATGAAATGGTGCGTAAAGTATATCTGGGACAAAACTTTGAACTCAGGAAAAAGAAGCTGGATTTCGGGGGTTAACTGCATTTCAATTATAAAATAAATGCGCTGTTGTTGTTTTCTACCCACAACTAATTCTGAGAGAAATCAATTTTTTAGCAATCGGCTTGCAAATCACCAAGGTCAATTAGATATATTGGTAAAAATATCAACATTGATTAACCAAAGAATTGTCAAATTAGCTAAATAAGTGAAAAATAGCTATATCTTAAATTTAATACTTGAAATATAAGATATTTAGGTTATAATGTTTTCTTCTTGCCTTGATTCTCAATCAGCAGTTTTTTCTGGTAACGTCCTTGAACGATGTCTACAACCACCAATACTACAATAACAAAGTAAAAAGTGGTTTTACTCATAGGAACAATCTCGTTACCGAAAATCTCAAGATGAGCTAAATGACCACCTTCAGTTACCAGCATGATGCCCACGATGAAGAGGATAAATAATCCGAGCACTTCATACATTCTGTTTTTCGCTAAAAACTCGGAAATCCTATCCGCTAATAACAGCATTAGTAATCCACTTAATACAATGGCAATCGCCATGACGATAAATGCAGTAGTTGCACTATCTATATCACTAGTCAAGCCAATGGCTGCCAGAATAGAGTCGAATGAAAACACCAAGTTCATAATGACTATACTCGTAATAACCGCATTAGCTGTTTTCCTGCTTTTACCTTCTTCTAATTCATCATCATGTAAGTCCTGCTTTCCTATCATGTGCCAAATTTCCTTTATGGCTGTGTAGATTATAAATCCGCCGCCAGCCAGAACAATCAAGCTATGACCGTTAAATGCAAAATCAAGGACGTTCTCAATGCCACCTGTCATAAAGGAAAAAGGCTCTTGAAAAAAATCGATAATTGATACTAGCACAAAAAGCAATACAATCCTTAGTCCAATGGCAATGAGAATCCCCACCTTCCGGACACGTTTTCGCTCTTCCATTGGAGCTTTTTTCGATTCTAATGAAATATAAAGTAAGTTATCAAAGCCTAAAACCGCTTGTAACAATATGAGCATCAGCAAGGTAAAAATAACTTCTAACATCTAGGCCGTTTGTTTTGAGATTGAATTTTCAATTAAGGATAATATAAAATATAATAGTAAAATCAATGGTATTGCAATAAACTTTAGAAACACCAAAAGTACAATTGTTGCGAAAATGAGTGTATATCTTATTTTATTATTTCCGAAGCTATAATCCTTAAACTTAAGGGCGAAAAGTTTGATGTCGCAGTTCAGTAAATAACAGCTTACAAACGTAAGAACTATCAAAAACCATGGGTTCAATATCAAACTGCTTACAAAAGCACTGTTCTGAAATTCCATAATCAAGGGTAAAGACAAAATAAGTAAGGCGTTGGCAGGAGTTGGTAGCCCCTTGAAATAAGACTGCTGGTCTTCGTCTATATTGAATTTTGCCAAACGATAGCCAGAGGCAAGCGTAATAAAAAGTCCCATAAGCGGAATTATTGGGATATTGAAATCATAGCCATGTAAGCTAGATGACCAATCTTCATCGGTAGCTATTTCAGCAGACCCTAAACTTATAGCCAATAACTTATACATGACCACACCCGGAACGAGTCCGCTGGTTACCATGTCTGCCAAGGAATCCAATTGAATACCCAAATCGCTTTGCACATTTAGTTTCCGCGCTAACAAACCGTCAAAAAAATCGAAGAAAATTCCGAGGAAAACAAATAAAGCAGCAGCTACAAAATTACTGTTAACAGCAAAGAGAACGGCAATACATCCGCAGAATAAATTTAATAGGGTAACAAGATTAGGAATGTACTTTTTCACGGGTTAATTAAAATTTCTGTAAAAATAGCAAACTAATTACGACTATGCCTAATCAAAGGCAATATCTCAATCATTTTCAAGTTTATTAGATTGAAATTATTGTGCATCTTTGCAAAAAAATTACTGTTGAAAAATTACGCATTCCTTGTTTTAACCTTGGTCTCATTTCTTAGCACCTCGCAGACCACCCGTAAATACTCCAATGAGTTTTTGAATATTGGGGTTGATGCCGCTGCTTTGGGAATGAGTAATGCTGTAGTTTCCCACACGTCAGATGTTAATTCGGGGTATTGGAATCCAGCGGGTTTAGTCAATTTAGAGGACAGTCAATTAGCACTTTTACATTCCAGCTATTTCGCCAATATTGCTAATTATAACTACTTGGCTTTTGCCAAACCTTTAGATGACAAAAGCGCCATTGCGGTGTCTCTTATTCGCTTTGGTGTTGATGATATTTTGGATACTACCCAATTAATTGACGAACAGGGCAATATCAATTATGATAGAATCCGGCTCTTTTCAACAGCAGATTATGCCCTAACTTTTTCTTACGCCCGAAAATTACCACTTGATGGATTAACCTATGGCGTTAACGCAAAAGTAGTACGCCGAATTATTGGCGACTTTGCCTCCTCTTGGGGGTTTGGTCTTGATGCCGGTATTCAATTTCAAACCAAGAATGATTGGAAATTTGGTATCATGGCGCGTGATATTACCACAACTTTCAACGCATGGACATTTGATGATGATAGGTTGGCAGATATACAAAACGCCATTGAAGGTCAAAACCAAACCGTGCCTGAAAGTACCGAATTGACCATCCCAAAACTTCAAATAGGATTCTCGAAAAAATTCATTTTCCGTTATGATTACTCATTACTCACTTCTTTTGACCTGAATGTTAGGTTTGCTGAAAACAATGATGTCATCTCAACGTCATTTGCAAGTATAAACCCTGCTTTAGGAGTAGAATTTGGTTATACAGATTTGGTGTTTTTAAGAGCTGGCGCCGGAAACTTCCAGAATGAGCTTCAGTTGGATAATTCTGAAGATTTAACCTTTCAGCCCAGTTTAGGATTGGGCTTTAAATATCGTGGCATACAGATAGACTATGCGTTTACAGATATTGGTGACCAAAGCGCGGCGCTCTATTCTAACGTGTTTTCATTAAAGTTAGACTTTAGTATATTTAGGTAAGTTTCAACTTGACTATCGTATTTAATGCTCTTACGTTTTTATGAAACAAACCTATTATAGCTTATAAAAACAAATTTCACACCGAAGTTATTGAGAGATGCTTTGTATTTTTGTTTTTTGATTTGAAACTAATAAAATTCAAACGTGTACCCTACTTTTACTAAACTCCTTTTACTTTCTTTAGCCTCTGGTTTTCTTCTTGCTTTTGGTTGGCCCAATTACGGTTTCCCTATTTTACTTTTTGTGGCTTTTGTACCTATTTTAATGGCAGAGCACCAAATAAGAAAAAGTAATCTTAAAAGAAAAGGGTTAAGGGTTTTTGGACTTGCCTATCTCAGTTTCTTTATTTGGAACTTAATTACAACAAGCTGGTTACGATTTGCAGATATTTTTGGGGCGAGTTTCGCTGTTTTGGTCAATTCTGCCTTGATGGCAACCCTCATCTTAATCTATCATAAATACGCAAAACGACAGTCACAAAACAGGTCGTTATTGTTTTTGGTTGCACTTTGGATAAGTTTTGAAAAGTTACATCTCATTTGGGAATTCTCCTGGCCTTGGCTTAACCTTGGCAATGGATTTTCAGAATATTATACTTGGATCCAATGGTACGAATACACGGGAACTTTTGGCGGAACACTTTGGGTCTGGATTTTAAATACTATCGTTTTCTGTGGAATTATTAAGCTTCAGAAAAGTTATGAAAAAAGAAAATTGAAATCTTTATTACTTAAATGCGCCCTTTTGGTTTTAGTACCGATAGGGATTTCACTAATTATTTTCAATACCTATAATGTTGATGGGACATCTGTTGATGTTATTGTATTACAGCCAAATATTGACCCCTATTCCGAAAAATATAATATTTCCAATTTAGACTTTGTTGACTTACTTACAGAACTCACATCTGATAAAATAACCGATTCTACAGATTTTCTGATTACACCAGAAACTTATTTCGCTGAAGGAGCTCGTTTAACCGAGTTTGAGAACTCGTTATTAAAAAGTAGATTAGACCAAATGGTAACCAAACACCCCAATTTGAATCTTATAACGGGTATATCGTTCGTAGATGTATTTCGGGATAAAAGTCGGATAAAGCCTGAAAGCAACCAGTATGACGCAAATACTTGGTACGACGATTACAATTCTGCCTTACTTATAAATAGTGTGGATAATGTAGCCCAGTATAACAAATCAAAATTAGTGGTTGGTGTTGAGAACTTTCCGTATCAAGATATTTTAAAGCCAATCCTTGGAGACGCTCTGATTGATTTGGGAGGCACTGTAGCGATGAAGACAACCCAGGATTTTCGTGGTGTGTTTACATCTTCCGATGGAAGCTTTAAGGCAGCACCTATAATTTGCTACGAATCGGTTTACGGAGAATTTGTGACGGGTTACGTAAGAAATGACGCTAATTTTTTAACCATCATAACAAATGATGCTTGGTGGAACGAAACCCAAGGCCACAAACAACATCTCAGCTATGCCAGATTACGAGCCATTGAGACACGTCGGGATATTGCCCGAAGTGCCAACACGGGAATCTCCGCCTTTATAAATGCCAAAGGAGAAATTACCAGTCAATTAGATTATGGAAAGCAGGGCGCGTTAAAAGGTAAGGTAACAACTAACGAAAAGATAACCTTCTACGTCTTGGCAGGAGATTACATTGCAAGAATAGCCATTTTTATTATGATTTTTGTACTGTTAATTGGTTTCTTCAGGAAGAAAAAAGCACCTTAATCCCAAAATGGTAAATTGTTGTAGCTTTTTAATCCCCAAAGGGGAAACTATTGTGTGTTTACTCGGATGGTCCTCCCTAACCCTCCTTAGGAGGGAACTGGTTTGTGATTACTCAGATGGAAAAAATTACTCTAGATATTACTAAGATGTAACTGAGACCGAAATGAAGTTGAAGTAGAAGTTGAAAAATAATAAGAACTCAATAAAAAAACATCAAACTTAAGACTGAAAACTGCCAACTGAAGACTGACAACTGACAACTGACAACTGAATAAACTAAACTATTGCCCTCTATAAAAAACAATCGTACTCAATGTCTTTACTACGATATTTAAATCCAAAAACAAGCTACGGTGCTTGATATAATAAAGATCATATTGCAGTTTCATTAAGCTATCGTCAACGGAAGCGCCATAGCGGGTATTAACTTGCGCCCATCCAGTTAAACCAGGCTTTACGATATGGCGAGTATCATAAAAAGGAATAATTTGCGAGAGTTCCTTGACAAAGAAAGGGCGCTCGGGTCTTGGCCCGATAATGCTCATTTCAGATTTTAACACGTTTATAAATTGCGGTATTTCATCCAACCGAGATCGGCGCAGAAACATCCCAAATTTAGTTATTCTTGAATCGTTTTTTTGAGCCCATTTTGCAGCGCCAGTCTCAGCGTTGATCACCATACTTCGTAACTTAAAAATCTTAAACGTATTGCCGTTTTTTCCTACACGTTCCTGATAATAAAACAATGGCCCCCTATTGGCAATAACATTTCCGATAAGAATCAATGGTAGAATAAACACTCCAATGGTAAGACCTAGTACAGAGAATAAAATATCAAAAAGCCGATGAAAAAAAAGATACAAGGTATTTTGGTTGCTTCGGCTAAAAGGAAAATATTTATAAAAGTCCTTTCCAACAAACTGAATAGGGACCCTGTAAGTAACCTCTTCATATACCTGAGTGTATTCTCTTATAGTAAAGCCTTGATCTAAAAGGGTAATCAAATCATGATAAATAGAAGATATTATGGTTTCCGAATTATAACTTGCCACTAAAATTTCAGAAATTTTCTCCTCTTTTATGATGTTCATAAGCTGGTCCGGCTCAAATTCTGTAAGACCTTTAAACTTAATAGGGTCTTCGGTCTGTGCTTCACAATTAATAAATCCAACAATTTTGTAATTTGGATCTGACTCCCTTAAGGGTTTAACGATATTTTCGATGTTGGAAATCTCACCAATCAAAAGTACTTTTTTATAAAATCTGGAAGTCGAGATAAAACTGATATAAAAAAATCGCCACAAAAATAACGTGCCGATAATACTTAAATAAAAATAGAAAATCTGAATACGATTTGCCGGAAGGAATGGCGTGAGCACCGGGGTTAACATATAAAATAAGGTAACTGTTGAAACCGTTAGTATGATGTTTCTAAAAGTTACATCCAATTTGCTGGATTTTTGCAGATTATAAAGTTCAAAAATAGTTCCGAAGATTAGGATATATAATGCCAATACAAAAAGTGCGGTACCGTTTGCACTTTCAATGGTAAGATAATCAAAATTGAATGCTAGTTCTAATCCATAAATTCCTGTGAAAACAACCAGTATATCGATAATACGCAAAAGAATCTTGCGTTCGGATACCTCAAAATGGATGTCTTTTTTTCTGCTCATTAGATTTACAAAGTGGGGCTAAATATAAAAAGTTAAACCGAACCTACCCGATTATCTCGCTCCAATACATCAAACCAATGGTGTTTGACCTGTTCCCAGTCAAAAGTTTCCGCTGTTGCCCTTGCATTTGTAGACATAGACTGTAAAGCAGTTTTATCTTTAAAAAGATTGATTATGGCATCTGTCATGGCATCTACGTTATTAGTCTGCACCAAAACCCCCTCATGGTTCTGTTTAATCAAGTAAGGCATGCCCCCTACATCTGTAGATACGATTGGAAATCCTAGAGCCATGGCCTCAATAACACTTACAGGCATATTATCTATATTTGTGGTATTAATGAAAATGTTGTAGTTGGTGGACAAATCAACCCATTCTTGCTTGGTAAGTTTCCCTGTAAACTTAACCTCTAATTGTTTATTCCATGCCATAGTTTTGAGAGCATCTAAGTGATTTTCCCTATCTGGCCCTACCATACAAAGCTCTGCATCATAACCTCTACTCCTAAGTTGCTCTTGAACCAGAATAGCTTGTTTAGGGTTGTAGATGGATGCCAGAGATCGAACCCACAATAGTTTTGGATAGTCGTAAGATTTTTTTAAATAACCATACCTTTCAATATTGATTGTGTTAGGTATATAAACAATATTTTTATAGCCAAAACGCTCAAACTCGGCTTTTAAATATCTTGAAGGCGATACGTTTATTATCGCGTTGTCAAATATTAAATGAGATAACTTAGAGCTAGTTTTTAACCGCGTTACTAAATTACCCCCGTGTAGTATAGGAATGTATGGCACTTTTAAAACCGCGGCAAACCAAGCAACAAATAAGGCGTAGTAAAAATTCAAAGTACTGTAGGTATCTATCAAAATCACGTCAACCTTACGATGATATTTTGCTAAGCTAAAGAGCATATCGCAAAGTCTAAAAAACTTATTGGTTTTTGGAGAGGTATAGTAAAGCGTATAGCCTTCAGCCTCTAGAGCAGGACCCAAAGTGCGCATTACCGAGGTATTGACGTTCTCACGCACTAAGTCGTTGCCGACGTACAGTATTTTTTTCATGGGTGACGTTTAAAAGAGCTAGGGCGTATATGAAGGCGGGCAGAGCTAATCGCATGGACATATGGTTTATAGTCAAAAACCAAAATACCATAAAAGCATAAAAATAATAATTCTGCTTATTCTTTGATCTTATCGCCAATGGCTTAAAAATTAAAATCACTAATATTACGACTCCAAATATGCCATGTTCGGCTAAGGTTCTACTCACCTCGCTATGAGAGGTAACACCTTGACCATCTACTTCAATTCGCTGGTCTTTAGCCCTACTAGAACCAATGCCAAAAAAGGGGCTGGCTATAAAACCCTCCAATTCATTTTCAAATAATTCTCCTCTACCGGTTGACAGGTCGGCTTTATCACGACCTAAATGATCTTTATTTTCATAACGTAGATTAATCAAACCGTTTGTTTGACTTATACTAATAAACCACGTAATGGTGATGCTTACAATAAACAGAACGAATATTGATATTAATTCGTTTTTCTTTTTAGAAGAAACTCTACCGTAGTAATAAAATAAAAAAACGGCTATAGTAATTACAGCTGTCAAAACACCCCCACGACTAAATGTTACAATCGCCCTAAAAGACAATATCATTAAAATTATAGCATTTAAAATCTTAAGTCCTGTGGTGGGAGATTTGGTAAACAAACGTACCGCCATAATAAAAATACCAAGCCCTAAAATAGCCGATACTTGATTTGCCCCCCAGCCCCCAGATGCCGCACGATTGGATGCGGTATTTGATAATACATCCCTTAAGATCAGGTACATAAAAGAAGATATAAATGGCATGAGCTATAATGGGTAAAACCATAAAAAGTAATATTTGGGAAATTTGATCGAAGGTCACTTTTTTATCGTAGCAAAATAAAGCTGCCAATCCCAAACAAACGGGTCCACTTAATACAAATGCAATATTGGTTCTAAAATTGGCATCAAAACTTAATGTGGTTGACGCTACAAAAATCGATGGCAATAAAAACATCAAATAAATAAAATAGGGATAACCGCTACCAGAAATACTTTTATACAACATTCCAAAAAGCATCAATAGAATAACAATATATTTACCGGCTTCATACGAAATTGATCCTTTCGTCATACGCAGTAGTACTTCAGCACCAACAAAATAACCGCAAGCCCGTAAAACCTCAAAAACCTTTTTATCTTCTGAGACAGATATAATGCGGTAAACAAAATATATAAGTGCACCAAAAAAATAAACTTTTGCTATAGTTTCATTTAGATATATTAATAGACCTATAGCCACGTGCAAACCAATAAGAGATATGTAGGTAATGTTGGTTTTCAAAATAAGATTTTGTTTTAGGCTATTTGGTATATACAGGATACTATTCAAATAAAAAAACTACCGAAACTAGATAGTATTTGGTGATTTTTAAGAAAAAATATTCTTATAATTATCAAGTGGAAATCGATAATGATAACTTCTATTTATAGTAAATATTATAAAATGCGTAATAAATACGGGCAGGTAAGGTCGCGTAATTTTTAAAAATCGATCATAAGTCCTATTTCTATAATTACATATTAAAAAAGGCGTAATTCCCTCGTTTAAATAATTTTTATTTATAATATCTGAATCAATTGTTTCTTTATTATTGAACGTCTCAAAATTAAATTTTTTATCCGAACGGCGTATTTGATACAATTCAACTACTGATAATGGTATTTCAGTTTTACTATAAAAGAACATACTGTAAGACACATCAATCAAAATCCATTTGTCGAAATCTTCAATAAAAACTTCATTAAAAGAGTGGCCACCAAATTCACGATTAAAAGGCGCAGTTGTAGTGCCCCACTCCCTAACTGGAATATCGTTGATTACACAAAAATTATTAAAAATCTGAGCCATATCGCTACAAACACCACCATTACCATTCAACATAGTTCTTAAAGCTTGCTCTGATGGCTCACTCAGTCCTGGACCGCCTTTAATATGGTCTTTGAGCCAAAGACTTATTTGTTTTACAATTTCTAAGTCACTTTCAGGTCTTCCCTTTTTAAAAATCTTGTCATTAATCTCACTAAAAAAATCAGGAATATCCTTCTTAGAATTTAATTGATTATAATTAAAATTCATGATGTCTTCAACATTAGAGTTTTTGGACAAGAGCCTAAAACGAGATAAATATAAAAAAGGATGCCTCTTAAAGACCCATATCAGCTTTTTGAGCATCTATCAACAATTTAATTGAATTAATAAATTTTAAAAACATGACTTTTAGTATAAGACTTACTTCGATGCGATAAAGATTAATTGGTTATAACCTTTAGATTTGTCATATGAATTACCAATTTTCATAAAAAAATCACTTAATGAATACAACTCTATATTTTTGAAACCTACTTCGTATAAATCTTTATAAAGCCAGTTCTTGTCATAATAATAACCTGCTATTTTATAACCCTTGAAACCAGTATTTTTATTACCAATTTTATATTTTGGAATGAATATTAACAGTCTTTTTAATTTAAAATACCATGTTTTTGCTGGTCTCCCAATTTGATGATGTACAGTACCAATAATTACCCCCTTATCTTTCAAGCAATCATATGAGTTTTTATAGATTTTCAATCTATCCTCTCTATTTGCAACATAAGTTAACATACTATTCAATAAAGTCACCAATTCAAAATTTTCATTTGGTAATCTAAAATCTACTGCATTTGAGACGAAAACCTCCACCTCTGCATTCACATTCCAATTGTCCAAATTTGATAAGCAAGAGTTGATCATGTTTTCTGAAATATCAGAAGCAACGATACTGTTAGGTTTTAAAATACTATCTATTATTTTTATATCTCTTCCTGTACCGCAGCCATAAATATTAACCGATTTAATGTTATCAACACCAGCTAATCTAGATATTGCCGAGTCAAATAAAAATTTTTCATATTTAGAGGCTGACTTAACTGCATCTTGTGTACGAATTATTTCTTTTTTTTCCCAAAATTTCTTATTGTCAATTTTCATTTCAAATTAAGTCTATTTTAATTTTGATAACATCTTAGATACTCTTCTTTTAGAGCCTCTAAATTTTTTTTCGAAAAAGTTAAATATAGAAAAAATACTTCTATTGTGTATGATGTAGTAATGCGGAGATTCAAAATGAATTTTGGACGTTCCAAATTGACTTTTGAACCTTAGCACACCTTCTGACCCACCCATTGAAATATTGTACCCCAAAAGATTTGAGTTTTTTGCTAGGTTGATGGCTTCACAATGTAAAAAATAACCAACTCTTAAATCAGGAATTTCTTTTAAAGTGCCCCCGAATATATAAGTCAAAATGTGCTGACTTCTAATGAGAAAAGCAGAACCTTTGATATTGTCATTTTTCCAAGCAGTCAAAAATATGCCATTCCCGGTGTTTATCAGTCTAATTAAGGTTTCTTTTATATCATCATAGTCTCGAACACTATACCCTGAAATCTCAGAATTTAATTCAATGAGTGAATAAGCCTCTTTTATAGTATCTTCGCATTTTGCCTCAGATAATTTAAAATCATTTTTGTAAGCCTTTTTTATATTTCTTTTTGCATGGGTCTGCAAATTAGCAAGTAGCTCACTTTGATTGCTAAACGACTTTAAATCTAACCAGTTGATACCGTAAGAACTATATAAATGTTTAAATAACTTACCAGATTTAATATTGAGCTCTGCAAAGTTGATGTCTTCAGGCTGAAATGTAAATTGGGTTATCAAATTATTTGTAGATACTGGTAAACTAAATTGAGTATAACAGCAGCCTAGTGACTTAGCTCGTTTGGTTATAGAAGAAATGATGTAATTATTTATCTTGCCATTATTGAATATGGGACCATGGGGAATGATATAAAACTTAAAAAATAAAAATTTAGGTATTATGACACCGTAACCTCCTTTAATTTCATGATTCTCGATTAATAGGCCTACCTCATAATCAAAGCCATAGGATTCATAGGATTTCAACCAATCCGAATAAATTAGATGGCTTCCCATAGAATTTTGATAAACAAATGTATCCCATTTTATCAACCAGCTTTTTTCTTTAGTAAATATGCATTCAATCATTTTGCATTCCTGAATAAAATACCATTAGAATTTTCAACCATTATTTCACCGAGTTCATTACATGTTAACATAACCATCTTCAACTCTAATAAATGGGATATTAATTCTTCTAAGGTAGGATTCCATAGATTTTTAGAGCAAATCATTTTTGACATATATGCAAAATTCTCTTCTACTTGATCATCTATTTCTCCATTTCTCCTGAACAATTTCCCACGGTGATGACTCAAAGGATCAGAAAAATATGTATGAGCTATAAACAAACCTTTTTCTTTTATAAGTAAATCAATATTCCTTTTGCTAAGTCCATTTTTAAAATCTACCATTTCTAAAGTCTGAAAAATATTGAAAATTTTTCTATCAATTTTGTGCTGAAATATTACAGGATTATATACAGCCAATGGATAAACTCGATTTTTCTTAGTTTTCCAAAAAAGTAGTATTGGCAATAATAATTGAAATATCTTAAACAAATTAGAAATCATACTGAAATGTTTCTTTACCGATTTTTTTGACCTAGTAGGTTTGAAATATTTTACTAGTCTTCCGTACACAAATAGATAATCATAATTACTGCTATAATGAAAAACAATAGTCTTAATTAACATATGCAATCGATTTTTCATTTCAATTTCTTTTATTCCACGATAGTAGGATTTCAGTACGAACTGTTGTGGATTTAATTGGTTAATTACTCCCTGAGTCGCAGTTCCTGTATCAATATAATTCCAAAGATTTTTAATATTCAGATTTCGAAGATGAACTCCATAATTTAAGTTAATGGATTTGTGATTTTTGTAAAGTGAGAAATTATAGGGTTGAAATCCATGGTCTATATAGGTATGGGTTTTATCAAAAGGCGGTTTAAAATCCTTGAAATCTTTGAAAGATTCACTATCTAATTTTACTGATTGAGACAAGGAATGATAAGCTAATTCATGTCCATCTTCAATCCATTTTTTAAATTCAGATATATGAAATTCAACGCTTGCTGTATCTGAACGCTTTGAATAATAATTGAGAAAAAAACCTTTTGTTATCTTGATATCATATTTTTTAAAAAATTTACGTTGTGCTCTCAAGTTTTTTTGAGTATCAAAATCACAGTGATCAGTAAAACACACTATTGCCGAAAAAGCAATTTTTGATCTACTCAATTCAACTCCTGAATATTTAGGAAATAATAGGGCTAAAGGAAAAGGTAAAGCACCAAAGTAAATGGAATTGGAAATGTATTTGTTGTTATTTAAATTAAACTGAGCTAGAGGAGCAGAGTTATTAACATTGAAACACCAAAGTAAAATTCTTGGATTATTCTCGTCAACCTCCCAAATACCACAGTATTGATTGGCTTGCACGATATGATTGTTTTCAAGTTTTAGTATTTTAGGAGTATACCAATTTGCAATTAATTTACCCTCTACATTTGACCATGTATAGTCATGATTTCTAAAATGTGTTATAGGAGCAATAAATTCAAAATGTAAAACTGTTGACTTTTTAGTTAATTCAGAAAAATCTATATCGATTTGATGTGCATTACGATTGAAAAATTTAATCTCTTGAGAAGAATCACCAATAAATAATTTTATAGACTTTAATAATTTTATCATAAAGCTTAAAAGAAATTTTAATTACAACCTTGCTTAAACACTATACCTACGCTATGTTGTTTAACATAATTGAGTAACACTTAAATAATCTCATCTTTAATTCTACTATTGTAAAATGAATAGCTGAATTTATACATATCAAGTACCTCATTGTGCCTAATGCGTTCATATTCCTTTTCGCTTAAATTTAAAAATTCACTTAGAATATTAAGTACAGATTTAACATTTAGTTGTTTTATCAAAAACCCATTCTCTTTATGCTTTATATACTGGGAAATTGAGGAAACATCAGACACGATTGGGATACAACCATAATTCATTGCTTCAATTATGACTTTCGGAAATCCCTCAGATGCAGATGGTAAAATTATAGCATGCGATTTTTCGTAAATTTTATGTACATCAATTCTTGAAAGATGCCCATGAAAAACTATTGGTAAATCATTTTCCCGTGCCAATTTTTTATATAAGTCCGTTTTTGGACCAGCTCCAACCGCATGTACGGTATGTATCTTACTTCTTAATATGTTGTCTAAATCTGATATAGCCTCTATTATCAAATCAAATCCTTTGGCAGTCTCTAATCGGCCCACAAAACAAATATGTATCGGGAAATTCAGTTGTTTCTTTATTGAAATTAAATTACCAATCATCATCTCCTTATAAGTCAAACATGGGTTTTCAAAGCTTAAACAATGCCTTGGCTGTTTAGGCCAGGAACCATTCATTGTCACCAGTCGAGATTGTTTCAAAAGCATCCATTTTTGTACTTTATACCCCAAAGGGCCAGCTTCTTGTTTCCAATTTCCAGCATATTTAAACCAACCCCTTTTATTTTTTCTAAAATACATTAAATAAGGAATCAGGAATACTCCAATACCCGTCGGTGCCCGAAACTGAAACCAGTCGGCCAGCTTTAAATGGGCGTTTACAACGGCAATAATTTGAGGAGCCTTAAAAATAATGTCCAATTTATCTAATAATTTTGGTCCGCCAACTGCTGGAATAGCCACAAAGGTAATGCGTTCTGATAGGTAAGGTAGTACATTGGGTGGTGGTTCTTGTGTATGCAACATGGCAATGTGGATAATCTCGTCGAATACCGAAAGTAAATGATTAATTTCGGTTACAGTCGATCCCAAACCAAGAATTTGTCCATCTTTGGTTTTATAGTGTTCGGTATGTGATATGATGGCCAGCCGCTTCATTTCAAAATATCTATATAAGACAAAATTATAACTGGCCAGTCGTGCTTTTTAGCCCATGCAATAGCATTCCGTTTAAATTTAACCCTATCTGTCAGTATTGTATCTATAGCTGCCAATAACGCTTCACTATTGTTATGAGGGATGAGAACACCATTGTGATCAGGAAAGATGGCATCTTCAATACCACAACCTAAAGAGCCTATTGCAGGAACCCCAATAGCGTTAGCCTCTAATATGGCTATACCAAATCCTTCCACATCACCTGTACTAGTCTCGCTACTCAACATAACAAAAATATCAGAATTAACAAGCATAGCACGTAAATCAGCATTATTTAACCTACCATGAAATGTTAAATGGTCATCGACCTGATACGCTTTTGCTAATAGATTAAAATCAGCCACATCTGTTTTTAGGCCAATGCAATGGTAGTGTATTTCCGGATATATTTTGATTAGTTGTGGTAAATGTTTTATAACGTTTTGCTGGCCTTTTCGAGAGGTCACATTGCCTACTGTAATAAGTCTAGGTTTGCCCTTTAAATGATAAGATGAGAACTGTTTGGAAGTTTTCCAAGCCTCAAAATCAATACCATTAGAGATTACGCTTACATCCAAATGCAAATGGGCAATTAAACTTTTGGTGTAATGGGACACGGCAATAATCTTATGAAAACGTTTTAAAGAAGCTTCAATAAAACGCTTAAGCCAAAAGCTCTTAAAATTCACCTCAGTGCCATGCACCACAGCAAAATAGCGTCGCTTTAAAAACCCACTATAAAACCCGACGCTCCAGAGCGAAAATTTACCTGTGGCTATGATATGGCTTGAACTCCGTATTTCTGTATACAGTGTTCTCAATCGTGTCAAATACATTAAAAAACGTGGATGACTGTTTTTGGTCCTGATGATTTTAAAGCGCAGGTCTTTATCAAAGGCAGCCTCCTCTTCACCATCTTCAGAACGCTGATCTGACACTACTTTTACCTCATAATCCTGTTGCGACAATTGAAATGCCAAATGATAAGCATGATTTCCTATTCCACCCGGCTGGGGAGGAAATTCCGAACTTACTATTAATATCTTTGTTTTCTTCAATATTCTAACGTGTTGTCAAAGCCCTCCAAGACATACAATCTTGAAATCATCCGTCTTGATGCTCTAATAAAAATAAAGCTCCTCTACCAAACTTAAGTATCACCCTAACTCTTATAAGTTAATAAATTGTTCTTTGTTCTTAATACTAATTTTCAATTCAACTCAAAAATCCTTGGCCCTTGCCTCAATTTTATATTAGCCAAACGCCATGACTTTAAAACCTGAAATAATACCAATGGTACCAACAACAAGGTTAAAAATACACCAACCACCAACAAGGGTTTATTTTTTTTAAATTGGTATGGAAAAATAGACAAGGGTACCATACGAAGTAGGGCTATTTTCGTTGCCCGTTTTCCAAAATAACGACGAAAATAATAAATCACACTTGGGATTGGTCTTGGTGCGAAAAAAGTAGCAGGTCTAAAAGCGTCCCAGCTGCCCATTTCACGAAGGCCACCCGTACCGGCCTTCACATCGATACAAGACGCTAGCGGATTGGAAATACTTCGAATCCCCTCCAGATAGACCCGCATTCCAAATTCGCCATCGCCCATCCGCTGTTTTTCAAATTGTCGATCAAATAAACCTACGGTTTTAAAGACGGACTTGTACAACATTGCGTTACCGGTAGCAAACTGGGAGGCGATTGCAAAAAAGGCCCGGTCTTTGGGAATCTCTTGACCTGCAGGATGAAAAACCCCTGCAGATACTTGGGCTTCAAAAAAATCCAAACATTTGAGATGCAACCGTATCCAATCTGAACCAATCCGCACATCATCTTCTGATAAGGCAATTAACTCACCCTTTGCTTTTTGTATTGCCGTATTCCTCGCTAGCCATAAGGCTTTTTCCTCTTGACGAATGACATTTATGTTCAGATTGAAATCTTCATAAAATAGTGCCTGGAAAGGTTCTGATTGATCAACAACGATGACCTCGAAATTTTTATAATCTTGATTTTCAAAGTCAAGAAGCACATCCCTCAAATAAGTGTATCGATTTAAAGTGGGAATTACCACAGTGACCATTGGCTGTTTTTTAACGAGTTGAGAGTCAAAATTTGGCCAAGCAGGATAATCAATTTGATTTTTAACCCCATTTCTTACTGTATTTCTAGTTGAATACCAGGCTCTTAACTCTCTAAATGGATTGTGAAAACTAAAAATGCGTACAACTAAAACAAAAAAAACCCAAACGGAGTGAAAATATTTTCTTACAAAACGATAATTATCCTCTAGCGGTAAAGCTATAAAATGCTTGTAGGTCTTGGTGTTACTAATGTATCCATTTTGAACCGCCTGCCATGATAAATCGTAGGCTTGGGATTTAGAGAATTTATAACTGTTATCTAAAATTAAATGAGAAAATATATCATCTGGTAATTCGCTCGCTTTTGGAAATGCACTTTGCCTCGAATTGGTAAATCTTCGAAAATAATCAGTGGGCTGAAGATACTTAAGAAAAAGAAAAGGCATGTACTATTATTATTTTAAGCGAATATAAAAAATCATCTTGAACAAATGCCATATTAAACTTAAAGCCCTTCGCTGGAGGTCACAATCAATCTAATTTTATGAAAAATAGTATATTTATCGAAGGTGTCGTCGTATAAATGGTTGTAAAAGTCTCTACCTAAATCACCATGAGTCATAATTTCTTTTAATTTTTTCGCAAGTCCTTCTTTTGAATTCGGATCAAAACTAAATTTCTTTAAATCGAATTTAGTAGTGTCAATAAAATCCAGAGCACCAAATTGGGAAGAAACCAAGACCGGCGTACCTAAAGCTAAAGCTTCGATAAATACCAGGCCAAATGCTTCATGAAAACTGGGCAGCACAACAACATCCATAGCTTTATAAAATGATGTCATCTCCTCGGCTGAAAGATGTCCACAAAAGCTCATTTTTTCTTTTAAATTCAATTGCTCGCTTAATAATATAAGTGGATTCATCTCTATCCCATCGCCCGCAAAATAAAGATGAAAATCAAAATCAGTCTTCAGGTAAATAAGCGATAGTGCCTCAATAACAACTTTATGGTTTTTATCTAAAACCATCCGTCCTGGACAGCCTATGTTGAATACATTAGTCATTTTTTTGAATTTAGCGTTCATTTCTAAATTGCTTTGATCTGCAATATTGCTCCAAAAAGGTATTGTTTCAATTTTGAAACTTGGAACTTTATATATTTCTTTTAACTCTTTTTCAGTTAATTGAGAATTAGCAATTATTTTATTTGCCAATCTTAAGAATTGACGCTTAATAAAAATATTGCTCCAGGTTGGTGTCATTTGTTCATTTAAAGAGTGAAACCATACCATATTATTTTTTACCCCAAGTAGTTTTCCAAATAGTAATGCAGGATTAGCGTAACTAAAATTTGATAAAACAACATCTGCTCTATTATTTTTTAACAGCCGAAAGATTTGGAAATAGGTTGATATATAACCTCCTCTTTTTTTAATGATTACTTCGACATTGTTTATTTTATTTTTGGAAGCTTTTCGTTTCAACGAAAAAGTTATGACTTCATGGCCATTTGCGGAAAGCATAGAGCAAAGTTCAAAAAAAAATTGAGAAAGATACCCTTTATTATAAGTATATAAAATTATAATTTTCAAATTTGAAGTTTAATAGTTTTTCTTAAAATTCCAATAAAAGGAACGTAATATTCTATATATTTTATAGTTTGGCAACGTTCGTTTTTTATTGTTTCTAGAATGCGGAAATAATCCATCTGGAACATTTTCAATTTGTAAAAATTTACAAAGCGTAGGATAATTAAAATTTTGCCCCTGACGCATCACAATAAAATTAGGATTATTTAAAAAAAAAGTTTGTACTGCCTCGTTATGCTTGAGATAAACGTCGGTATATACTGTTTCATTACCCTCTGCACAAGGTACTTTATATATTTTTCGATGTAAAGGAAATCTAATACCAGCAAAATAACGAACAACACTTTTTATCCATTCCTCTGGATCTCGATCTGTGAGTATAAATTTTGCTTTAGGATAAAGGTCAAATAATTCTTTATAAAACAAAGGCCATGGCATATCTTGAACGCCATCCCAATTTTTAAGTCGCTTTAAAATGTGATTCTTTATTTCAATTTCCTTTCTTAAGTTCATGAGTTGTTTGTCTCCGCCACACAAACGATAACCCAAAACCTCTAATGCATCTTCCATTGAGGTCGTACCTGTCTTGTGAAAACCAATTACGAATACTTTTTCTTTCATCACAATGAGCTAGGCTAAGTTATTTTTCCTTAAAAAAAGCATGGTTCTATTGTAGTTTGCTATACCTATTATTTTTATGATCAATTTTTTAATTCTTTTGTAAGTATTATATCCCCTTCTTGTTGATGTTTTCAATCTATGTTTATTTACATGAGGCTTTTTGACAATTTGTCCGAATAAATTTTTGGGTATATCCTCTCCTAAAAAATAACAAAGTTCTTTCCATTCAAAGTTTTTGATATCAAGAAATAAAAAACGATTTGGATGAACTTGAGCCGTCTTTTTTATAACGTTGTAATGCCTATCGAAATAATCTAAAAATTTACTTTTGTTTGTTTCTTCCTTTTCAATATTTAAATACGGGTAAGACAAGTATTTAGTACCTTTTCTTCCATAAGAATCATAAAAACTTTTCCACCAGGAATTTTTGTTTCTAGTTAGTACGATAAATTTAACATAATCTATATCTACAAAATTTTGCCATTCAAAACACCAGGGATAATCTTGAAAAGCATCAAATTCGACAAATTTTTCATTCAAAAGAACCTCATCTCCTTTTTGAAAATCTATATCAGGACCTGTAACGTGATATCCAAGTATCCGCAACATAACATCAAGTGTAGAAGTACCTGTTTTGGGAAGTCCAACAACGATAACTTTATGTTGTTTTATTGCTTTCATTCATTTTTTAAAACCAACCGCCACTAAATGCGCCGTTTCAATAGAAGTATTTTCAAGACCTCTTGATTGTATTTGATTGATAAAGTTAGCGTATAAGGTTTTCAGAATGACGAAAGGTTTAGATTTATCAAAACCCTTCAAACTCTTAACTCGATACTTCCCAGTCTTAACAGCATAAGTCACCTCAACTTCATTAAAATACTGCTCGAGTAAGGTTTGAAGTTCTACTTTAGTATAATGTCTTACATGATCTTTATTTTTATCGGGCCCTTCATTTTTAATAAAATCACCGTTAGGTGTGGTAAAATAAGCCCAGCCGCCGGGCTTGATAGCTTTTGAGATGTTTGCAACAAAAGAATCATCATCTTTAACATGCTCTATTACTTCAATGCAGGTGACTGCATCATAAGATTGATCTGTTAAAGTGGATTTAGTCATATCCATGATAATTAAATCAGATATGTTGGATCGCTTTTTTTTTGTATTTTCTAGTATATCTTCGGTAAAACCAAGATTAAGGTCTTTTTTAGTACCTTCCTCTTGCGGCACATCCAAAAGAACAATATTCGCAGATAGGCCTATAGTGTAGGGAGATTTACGCCCACCTACATCCAAGATAGTCATAAGATACTTTTTTTTTTTGAAAATTTTACTAATCGTTTTATATCACGCCTAACTGTCTGCAAATGAACAGTCATTATCGGAAAAGTTATCCAGCGCAGTAATTCATAATTCGTCATTTGCCTATATTTCAAAATATATTTTACTCAAAGCTACAATTATAGCAGAAATTGGTTAAAACTGAGTATAAAAAATCAAAAACTACTAAATTAGTACTATTTAAATTATTTATTTTAATCTAATCATAAAATAAATTAAATGCCAAATTTTGCTGATCTAATCGAAATCTCTTGTCTACACGATTTATAGCTTTGTTGCGAATAGCTTCTTTTTCCTCTGAGGATAAATTGATGACATCAATTATTTTTTGAGCCAATTTACGAGGCTGTCTTTTTTGCACCACCCAACCTGTCTCGCCGTGAACAACATTTTCCCTTAGGCCTTCAGCGTCGCTAACAATGCATAGGAGCCCTACGGACTGAGCCTCCAAAGTAGAATTACAAAAGCCTTCCTGAATACTATATTGCAAATATATATGAGATAAACCTAATTGATTTTTTATTTCGTTTTGGTCGGTTTTACCTAAAAAAGTGACATACTCTGAAATGTTAAGCTGATGCGCTGCAAAAATCAATCGTTCTCGGTCATTACCCGCGCCAATAATTTTATAATTAAATTTTACACCCCTCTTATTCAAGATTGACAAAGATTCCAGGGTGTATTCTAATCCTTTTATCCAATCCAATCTTGCAACAGTAATAAATTGAACTATTGAAGAGCTATCTAAATCTGAATATTTGACCGAGAAATTTTTACTTATCGCTGGTGTAATTACTTCTATATTATCTAAAACGCCGTGTTGATTTCTCAATCTACTTTTCATATAATTTGATAAGACATGGTATTTAATCTTTTTCTTAAACAATTGGTCGTAACATCCAGGATGTTTTAAAGGTGATAAATACAAATCAAAACCTCTAAAACTAACGGCCATTCGAGCACCGATTGTTTTGGCTACATTCTCACGACTGTAGGTCAACATACCAAACCCGAAATGCAGCCAATCCAAAGGTTCGTTTAATAAATACTCATTTAAAATAATGCTTTTAAGGGAATGCCTAACTGAAAGTCCATCAGCCCTATCCAATTTAAAATGTCGACAGCTTGCACCAAAATGAAAAAAGATGGTCCTAAAAATAATTTTAAATATTCCAAAACTTTTTTTAAAACTATTCTCTTGTAAATTGATGTTTACAAAGTATTTGCAAGGTGGTTTTTGACCATTTTTTGGAGGGTCATCTAAAAATAAGATAACCTCATGCCCATATTTCTGTAGTCCATTGATTTTGTTTCTGAAAAATGTCTCAGAATATCCTGGTGCCGAAGATAAGACTAAGCCAATTTTTTTATTCTGGACGCTTTCTTTCATATAAAATTTTAATCTCGACTCTTGGGTTGCCTAGCAATTAATTCCAAGATGTTCAAAATTCAATTAATTTTTGTTTTACAACTAAATAAATATTCACTCTAATCTAAAACTTCATTCCCTAGTACCTTATCATAAAGGCTCATCATCCCCTCCACCATATTCTCTTCGTTATGCTGTCTTTTAATAGTCAATAAGGCATTACTTGTAATTCCATCTTTTTCTTGTTCTAATAAACCAATAATAAGTTTAATTTTTTCAGCCATCTGATCAGCATCTCGAATGGGCACCATAAATCCATTACACCCATCTTCTATAACTTCGTTCAAACCACCACAATCTGTGGTAAGCACCAAAGTTTTAAGTGCCATGGCTTCCAATACAACATTGGCAATACCCTCTTTATGGCTAGACAAAAGTAATAGATCAGCCTTCTGCATCATTTTTTGAACCGTTTTAAAACTCTTTTTTTTGGTAAGACTCACAGAATCCTGTAATTCTAAATCATGGATTTGATACGTTAATTCCATATCATTTGCAGCACCAACAATTGTATATGAAAAAGAAACTCCTGCAGCTTTCAACAGCTTGCAGGCATCCAAAGCAACCCTGTAACCTTTAATCCAATGTGGCCGTCCCACCGAGATGATTTCAAATATCTGATTTTTTTCTGTTTTGTATTCTAGAACATCGGCTGTTCTTAAACCACTATAAACAACATTAATATGTTCAGCTTGGGCGCCATAAACTTCTGCCTCTTTTGAAATTGCCTTTGATACAGCATGAAAACCAGAAACCTTCGGAAAATGATGTCTATAAGATATTGCTAAATGATCGTCGGCAATAGGGGAATAATTAATATGCGCCCCACGTAAACTTAACACCAACTTTATACCGAAATTTTCTACCCATGCCCATTCAGCAATCCCTTTGGCCCACTGTAAATGGAATATATCTGGTTGATAATATAACACAGGGTAATATTTAACTTTACTATATAAATCACTGCGCCCTTCAGATTTTAAAAAACAATCCAGTTGTTTTTTTTGAGCGGCTTTACTTATCAAGAGTAAACTACTATATTTTAATAAATAGAGGAATTTAAATAGTCTATTTTTACGGTAGCCCAAAATTTTCACCGATGTGTTGTAAGACACACGTTGAGATATAACACCGAATAAATATATGTAACAGCCCTTTTGAGATAGTCCATTAACAAGGCGCTCTATAAATGTAGTGCTTGGAATTTCTCCAGAATAAATAGCAATTTTTAATACTTTCGACATCAGGGCTGCACTTTAAAATAATTTTCTAAATCTAGAGCAACGTGCTCACTTACCACTTTACGTCCTAAATGATTAACATGTATGCTATCATAAAAATACATCTCGTTATTTAGAATACTGGTATGGTTAATCACATGGTAGGTTGTATTTACACTCTGAACAGACTGATACTGTAAGGGGGATAAATAACAAATCAACCTTATACCATTCGCGTCGCACAATTGCTTCATCTTTTTCAAATACACATTACTAAAATTTAAATCAATCATCTCACGATTATCTATTGGTGCATCGACGAGACGTGCAGCAGGATAAGTATAATTGCCAAACCGGTCAAAGCGATTGTGCTTACTGGGTTGAATGAGACTTACCATAGCAGGATAAAATAGTTCCGCATTAAAGTAAGATACTCCAAGCATGGGCTGCCATTGACTAAAATAAAGTAAACGCGCCTCAATTTGCGAATAATTATTAAAATAGCTGGACACATAGTCCTTGTTAACATAAGGCAGAAATCGATAGTCATTATCACTTAAGCTGTTGTAATTTGCAGCATAAGTATCGACACTTGGCGCAATAACACAAACAGAAGTTGATTTACCCTGAGCTAAAAAGTGCATTAACATTAAATAATGACTTGACAAGGTAGTATCGTCCATCGAGAGATTAATCCCTGTTTTTCCAGATATAGAATCAATAATTTCGGTATTCAATGTCGTTAAACCCGTACTCGCTCCTAAAATAATATAATCAAATTTATCTGTCTTGACCTCATTCACCAAATAAGAGGGCTTATAAAAACTGCCATCTCGCAACGCCCATAAACTCAAAAAAGATAGAAAATTGGCGATAATCAAAATGCTTAAAATAATAAACCCGATACGTTTTAAAAAGCGCTGCATATCAAAACTGAAAATAAATAAAATCTGATGGATTTTTAAATACGCCCATAAAGATGATAATAATCGAGATGAAAACGGCAGAGTACTGAGAAAGCTGTACTTCTTTTTGATTTTTCTGCACCGCTAAAAACTCAAACACTAATAGAACGCAAACCGAAAAACCTATGATAGCACTAAATAAAATCAGCTTTGAGGATTTATAAAATGAAGCCACAGAGCTCCCTGACCATTTAAATATATCTGACAAATATTGATAAGCAATGGTTATTGAATCTGCCCTAAAAAATACCCAAGCCAAAACCACTAAAGCAAACGTAAGTAACAAAGCTGGTAGCTGTGAAGCTGATAATTTCGTGGTTTCTAGGTAGGTTCTATTCCGTTTTGCCAAAAGTAGCGGTAAAAATAATAACCCGTGAATACATCCCCATATTGCAAAAGTCCAGTTGGCTCCGTGCCAAAAACCACTAACTATAAAAACAATCATCACATTTTGCAAGTTTAAATAGAGGTTACCCCGAGAACCGCCCAAAGGAATATAAAGGTAGTCACGAAACCACGTCGAAAGGGATACATGCCAACGCCGCCAAAACTCTGCAATGTTTCTAGAAAAATACGGAAATGAAAAGTTAGTCATTAGCGAAAACCCAAATAACCTCGCCACACCTATAGCAATATCAGAATAGCCTGAAAAATCCCCGTAAATTTGAAATGCAAAGAGTAAGGCACCAAAAACCAACTCAAGAGAGGAGTAGCCTGAAGGTGAGTCAAAAATTTGATTGACAAAAAAAGCACAATTATCAGCAACTACCACTTTTTTAAAAAGACCCCAAATGATTAGATAAAAACCACTCATCGCAAATTGGGTATCAAATATACGTTGTTTTTGAAACTGTGGCAATAGAGAAGTTGCGCGCTCAATAGGTCCGGCCACCAATTGGGGAAAGAACGCCACATAGGCCATAAATTGTATAAGCTCATTACTAGGCTCCAATTTGTTCCAATAAACATCTATAGTATAACTTAAAGTTTGAAATGTGTAAAACGAAATTCCAACTGGCAAAATAATAGTCAAAGTACTGGCATCCATACTAATGCCTAAACCTTTCCAAGCTCCAATCCAGCTATCGATAAAAAAATTATAGTATTTAAAAAAGCCAAGCAAACCTAAATTAAATCCAACACTAATAATAAGTAACAACTTTCGTTTTTTTAATTCCGTTGTTAGTTTTAGTTGCTGTCCAATATAAAAATCTAAAAATGTGCTGAATATAATTAGCCCTAAAAAACGCCAATCCCACCAAGCATAAAAGACATAACTAGCAATTACTACGAGTAGATTTTGAAGCCTAAGCGATTTTCTATTTATTAACCAATAGAGAACAAAAATGATGGGAAGAAAAAAAGCGAACTCTAATGAATTGAATAGCATATCTGGATATTTAAAAAACTATATTATTCACTAGTAATGTTGACATTTTAAAAGGTCTAATGCTGTCTTTTATAGAAACTGCTACCAAATATATCCAAAATCCCATTGATTTGTACAAGTTCTTTCGAGCTAAACAAGGATTTGGTACTTGCATTCATATTTACACTACCTTTGGCATGAGCTTTAGACGATGGCCGTTCATAAATGTCTTTCAAATTTGAAACAGGCTCTAAATTGTTTCTTTTACAAAGCGCTTTGAAAAAATCAATATCCTCAATCAAATCCTCGTACCTGAGCATTTGATATCTAGAATCCTTCTCAGATAAAAGCTCTAATGGTATAACATTTTCGATGCACCAGCGTAGGGTTAAAAGTTCTAAATGAGAATAGTCATTAATGTTTTTTAAATCCAGTTGATAATTATCCCAAATTAATTTTACCAAAGAGTCTTGTTCTACAAACAGGGATAAATCATTTAGCCAAATAAAATTTACCCGCATTTGTGAAGATAAAACCTCATAAGGATTGCGAATCACGTGAATTACGGGAATATGAAATTTTTTATTCATATAATTGGCAGATAAATTACAGCGCACAAACTTTATGATAAATTTCTTGGGAATAAAGGGCCAAAGATGCCGCTTCAATTTGCGATTACTGTTTTGCGCAATCCAATCACAATCCACGCGATTTTTAAATACCAGTTTAAGATATTTTTCTGCCTCCAACGATACTTTGTCTTCCTCGAGCCATTGATCACATAACAAATACCCCCTTTTGGTTCGCGTCTTTTGCTCTGGTTCAAACAAGAGACGGTAACGGTTTTGATCGGCCAGTGTTTCAGATAACCAACTGGTTCCACTTCTAGCGGTACCAACAATGATAATATGCTTATTAAGCCTAGACATAATTATTTGACACCCTTAACAAATCTTGATAAAGTTCCTCATGGCTTTTTATAAATCGCTCTACAGTAAAGTGTTTTATACAATAAGCCCTTAAATTATGACCTATTTCGTTTCGCTCCTCTATTGATAAACTTTTGATCATGCATATCTTTTGAGATAGCATTTGAGAGTCTGCAACTTTAAATAGTAATTCCGGAAAAGAATGTAGCACATAATTGATACCTGATATATCAGATCCAAAAACAGGTATAGCCATGCTCATAGCCTCAACTAGCGCCATAGGCATACCCTCTCCTTTATCTTTAGTCGTTATAACATATAAATCGGCTTTAACTAGATAAGGTCTCACATCTGAGCATTTTCCCAAAAACTTTACTTGACTATCAATTTCTAATTTTTTTGACAAGGCTTTCATTTTGTCACCATAATCGTTGTCACTATCACCCACAATAGTCAAATTAATGCTTGGATCTTTTAAAATAACAATCGCTTCGAGTAAGGTTTCAATACCTTTCAAAGGAACTAAATTAGCAACGGTTATAATATTAAATATCTTTAAATTTTTAGTTTCTGGGAAATGACAGGGATTATAATAATTAGTATCAACACCTAGAGGTATTAAGCGCTGGTTCTTCTTATAAGGAAAATAACCCTGCATCTCATCGTTTATGGTGATGATAAAATCGGCCAAAAAGCTTTTGATTTTCCAATGCTTACTTTTAAAGCCCATTGCTTTTTTTGTAAATATCCATTCTATTCCAGCCAATTTTGCTGCAAACCCCTCGGTCCAATCATTGCTCCATTGCCAAGAATGTACAAGGTCATAATCATGATTTCTGTAAAATGATGCAATAGTCCTAATTCTGCTATAAAGAGAGTAATAGGGACGATAAGAGGTTTTTGTCGGAAATACATGAATTGGAAGCCCCAAATCTGAAATAGTCTTAAAAAAATGCCCTCCGTCACGACCACAAGCAATCTCGACCTCAAACTTAGTTTTATCCAAACCTTTTACCAAATCATAAATAACCTTGCCGCTCCCCGCAGTTTTAAAATTTGAAGTGGTAAAAAGTATTTTTATTCTCCTAGACATAGATTTTTAATAAATTTAAAATATTTGAATATGTTCTAGCATTTTACAAAAGATGTTTTTAATATATTCTAAAATATCCAATTATACTCCAAAATTTCTAATTGCCTGAATTAACCTGAATTTTTTTTACTTCATGAGGCACGAGTTTATAACTATAGTATTTTCGTAGTATTTCTAGAGGCACTATCACTAATAAACTCAAATATAATCGAATCTTTAAGGGCGTTTTAAGAGCACTGATATCATTTAATAGTCGCGATTTTAATTGTAGGCGATTAAAAAATCCTTCAGTATATTCTATTTGACGACCCATAGATTGATAGATTTTACCAAAAAGCAAATATTCAAACCGTGATGGTAAATCGCGTGTTAAATAAAATGGCAAATGCTCTTTAACCAGTCTTGGCCAAATCATAAATGCACGAGGCAGCTTAACTTTTGTTTTTTTAATAGTAGAATGTTGATGTTTAAAATATGAATAAACGTGCATGTCAATAAACCCAATAGAGCATAACATGCCTAATCTTATATCTAGAGCGGTATCTTCACCTATTTTCAAATCCTCATTATAATATCCTATAATCTTGAAAACCTCGGCGCGGTATAAAAAAGCTGGCGGTCCTACGACGGATTTTAAGTCTGAAAACCATTTTAAACCCCAGTACGGAGCTTTCCGAATTTGCAAATCAAAAGTATCATCAATCGGCTCTCGAATATCTACCATTCTCTGCCTAGTTTTCATCATTTTCCCAAAGACCGCCTCTAAAGACTCATGCTTTTCCAATATATCTATCAATTTATTCACCGCATCGGGATAAATTTCATCATCGACGTCAAAAAAATAAATGTATTGACCTTTTGCTTTTGTAATACCCTTGTTTCTTGTAGGACCTGCCCCTTGTTTCGTTTGATGTAATAACCGTATTCTTGGGTCTTTCGATTGCAACTTCTTTATCTTTTTTACAGAATCATCTGTAGACTTATTATCTACATAAATAATCTCAAAATCCTCAAGCTGTTGTTGAAGAATAGAGTAATAGGATTTCCGAATAAATTCGGCGGCATTATAAACAGGAATGATCACCGAAAGCTTCATTGTGTATTATCTAAAAATTGCTTATACCATAAGGAAAGTGTTAACAACATACTCACAGCATGGGCATTATTGACGTAATCGGTTCCCTTAAAATTTGAATAACATTCTTCTACTATAGGCTTTGGAATTAAGTTTATAAAGGTAGGGTCAAAAATGCGTGCTTTGAGCTGTGTCTCGTTTTCTTCACCTAAAAATTGTAATTCAAAATTACGTTGTATATGGGGTTTACCAATGATACCATTAAAAGTTCTTCTTGACTTAGAGCCAATCCTATAGGGTAAATTATACGGTATTTTATTGTAATTGTAATTATTAATATTAAATGGGCTTTGAGCCTCCCAAGTAATATTTGATAATTTTTTATTTTGTTTTAAGTGGGCTATTTGTAAACTTCGGTCTGCTAAATAATCCTCTGGTATAGTGCAAATAAATTGGCACATTCGGTCATCATAATAGGGTAACGTGATGGGATGTGCTGCCTCAAAAACACTTAAATTGGTCGTCGTCCAACGATGTGCCCATTGAGAGGTCTTAAACGCCCTAATTTTAGAGCTTAAATTATCGATTTTTATTTTTGACAAAGAGCTTTCTATACGTGCTATAAAATAATCCTTAAAATCACCTTCTAAGCCCCATAAATCCCATAAACGTTCCGCTAATGCCAAACCGTCTGGCTTAACCATTTTTTTAAAAAGCAAAGAGATAATATCGGCTTCTAAAGTGCCCTCCGGCACACCACGATCAAAAAACACATCGCCCCAGTGCCCAAGCGAGAAAACACCTTCCATCGCTTTTAATTCTGGCAAAACTCCCATTTGCCGTGGGTGGGTAAATTCTGAATAACACTGATTTATTTGCGCCAACTCATCAATACAATTCCATAAATAGCCTTTTTTAATTTGAAAGGCTTTAAAATCAAACCCGCAAGCATCGGCGATTTGCTCACTTATTTTATGCTCTGGATAACCGTCCTTAAAACTATAACTATAGGCTTGAACTGGGTTATCAAAATCTTTCAGTACCATGGCTTGACTTCTACTATCAAGTCCCCCAGATAAAGGTAAAATTACCTTACTAGCTTTAATTTGTTCTTTGATAATCTGTGTAAACAATTGAATATATTCTTCTAGAACCATTTCAAATGAAATATCCCTAGGGCTGTAGTGCCATTCGAACCATGGTGTGCTTTTTACCAGTAGCCCATTATCATTAAAAAGATGTTCATTTGCGGGGCTGAGACAAACCTCATTTTTGAAGAAGGTGTCTTGATCAAAAAAAAACCCTGTAGTAATATATATACAAAGAGCCTTTAAATTAATAATTCCAGTGTAATCTGGCTTTTGATAAAAAACCTGTTTAATAGGTAGAATAGGAGTTTTAAAAGACTTCATAGAGGCAACGAATATAATATATTATTAGGTTTAACTTTTATTCAAACGGTACAATAGTAAATTAAATCTATACTAGGACTACTAGAATTTGGCAACTATTTTTAAAGTTTAAGAATAATCACAAATTTAAAAAGTTAACTTTATGGAATCTATTTTCCGTTTACAATATAAATGAAAATTTACTTTATAATTATGTAATTTTAAATCACTTTAGAGCCGATTAATAACCCAAATTATTTCATGTCTATAAAAAATCAATTTAAAAATGACGTTACAGTAATTATAAGATCTTTTAAAGAACGTTCAATAGAGATTTGCCTAAATAGCGTACTTACTGAAATTGATCAAGAAAATGTTTTTCTGATTCAAGAAACACCATTTGCAAAAGCGGTTCAAAAAACATTTGAAATAGGTATATCTGAAAATAAAAAATGGACTTTGGCTATAGACGCTGATTTGATTTTATTACCTAATTCTATCTCAACTATGCTAAATCAGGCTAAGGCTTATGATAATTTATATGTCTATCAAGGCCACATACTAGATAAATTTAGATGTGGTGTAAGACAAGGAGGACCGCATTTATATAAGACAGAAAATCTGGAAATTGCTATAGAACTTATAAAATCAGATCAAGCAAATTTAAGGCCAGAATCTGCAATTTACGATTTAATGAAGAAACGAAATCACAATGTCGTTATTGATAAAAAAATTTATGCACTACATGATTTTGAGCAGTTTTATAAAGATATTTATAGGAAAGCATATTTTCATGGCATAAAGCATAAAGGTTGGAAAAGTCTATTACCATTATGGTTAGAAAAGTGTTATTTGGATTTTGATTACAAGATTGCATCAGTTGGTTTTCTTGATGGTTATTTTTCTGAAAAATATCAGTATCCCTCACCAGAAGAATTTGATGAAAGATATATAGATTTACTAAATGATCGATTTAAAATTAAAGAAAAAGCAATTCTTAACTCCATCAATAAATCGTATATCGAGAATGTTTTAAATGATTATAATGTAAATTATAATAAAACGCTTGATATAATCTATAGAAAGAAACCTATTTTTAATCGTATCAAAAGTAAGTTATTTCGTTAAAAAAACATTAGCAATAAATATTTTCAAATAAAAAACGTGTAATCATATTTCCTAATAAAGTATTAATTTATCTTTAATACTTATTGATTAAAATATTTGAATATTTTATAGCCCGAAAATATATGAACAGAGACGAATATTTTAAAAATATAGATCGAGTTTTCAGGCTTCCTAGGGTCTGGAGCAATCGGGAATTAATCAAATTTGCTCATTTATTTACTGGCAACGTTGCAAATATAAGTGGTTGGAAAGATATTGATAAGGAAGGCAAATATTATAGAGAATATTTTTTCAATGCAAAAAGCTATCAAATAACAAATTTTAAAAGTGAAGCTCGTGGCTTCCAAAATTTAAAAAACGAAATATTCCTAGATTTGACACAAAATATTCCTGTTGAATTATATAGAAAATATGATGTAGTATTTAATCATACGGTACTAGAACATATCTATGAAGTGCATACTGCGTTTAAGAATATATGTGAAATGACTAGAGATATTGCTATTATAGTTGTACCATTCCTACAAGAAATGCATGCTGATTACGGTGATTACTGGAGATTTACACCGTTAACTATGAATATGCTCTTTAAAGAGAATGGGATGGATCTCATGTATTGTTCGTTCAATTCCCATAAAAATGCTTCTGTATATCTTTTTTGTATTGCTTCAAGGCAAAAAGACAAATGGAAAACTCTTATACCTCAAAATAAATCCCATGAAGATCCTTATAAAGATGGAAATCACCAAAATTGGGTTGGTTGCCATGCCGTAGATAATTCAAAAAAAAAATTGAGTATTACAAATAGAATAATTAGTACAATAAAGAAATCCTTTAAGTTTAGCAATTAATTTGACTCATCTAATAATTAAAAATCTTAAAATCCGCTTGATATAAATCTTCAATTATATTTAACTGATTTAAATCGACTGAATAATCTTTACTCAATCCTGAGGCATGAGGTCTTAATGAAATAATTTCTTGGTAATTTCCATAAATAGATTTTAGTATAATCGGTAAATCTGTAGTTATTGTTTCAATCTTCCCTATATAATCGTATGCATCATGATTAAAGAATAATAAATCTTTTTGTCTTGCCCAATGTGCATTTTCATTGATACCTCCATTAGAGAGATAATGTAAAAATTCATCGAATGATATAGATTCACTAGATTTCTTGTTTAGGGCCTTTAAAACCAATCTCCTTTGAGGGGCTTCGTACTTTACAACTTTATCTAAATAAGCTGAAATAATTCTTGAAACTGGATGCCTAACTAATGTAAACTTAAAAAAACTTTCTAATTTTACATATTGTCCATAACTCATATCATTCAAAGTTGAATAATAATTATCCTTGATATCTTGTACCTCCTCAGTAGTATTTAGAATTATATTTTTTTCGCAATTATATAAATTAGCTATAACCGTAGAATTCGCAGCCTTTGGTATACGTGTATAGCAGTACGATTGCTCAAGGGAAATAGCGGTTTTTTTATTTATAATTTGGATGGCAAGATCTCCTGTATATCTCTGTTTGATATGCCATTTGACAAACTTGGCCTTTTGATTTTTAATAAGCGAACCCAAAGTTTTCATAGCATTGATTTTTATATTTTAATCGAAGTTATAAATTAGTTTGTTTAATTTATAAAAGTCAAAATATATATTGTTTCAAAAATTACCAAAACAATATATGATTTCAAAACAAAAAACATTAAGCATAATTTTTAAGAATTACTTTAAATCTTTCCCGAACAAGTTGAGGCCTACCCTTTATAGTAAATACGCCGTAAAAGAAAATAATTTTTTTTATCAGTCGATAGGTTTTTTTCTCGAAAAAGGCCATATTATTCATTTTAGTTAATAAGCTTTTCAACTTATTAATGTGTCCAAAGTCAATACTCAAAAATAAAATGCTTTTTATGAAATCTACTACATTTTGATTATGATTATTTATAACACTAAAATCTTCTAAATAATAATCCAGCATAATAAGCTTATCTTTATAAATTTGTCCATTCCTTTTATTTTTTTTTGTCGTATTACCGTCGTGTAAACGCATATAATTTAGCGGTTTATGCAAAAATAAGACGTCATATCTCAAAGCAATTCCTATATATGTAAAAACATCGCCGGTATTCTGAAAGCCCTCTAGTATCTCAAAATCTAAGCTTAATAAAGCCTCTTTCTTAAATAGTATGCTACTCACATTTACTATAACCATTTTTTTTAGTAAATAAATCGATAAATTTGACTTATTAATTATACCACCGTTGCTAGACAATGTGCAAAGTGTGCTTTTGCTTTTCGACACATGACCCAATAGTTTACCAGAGCTGTCAACCTTGATGGTATCTGTAAAAACCATTCCCAAACCTTCATTGTTTTTAAATTGAGCAATCGTATATTCAAGAAATTTAAAGTCGGCATAATCATCACTTTCTGCTATCCAAATATAATCTCCCTTAGAAAGCCGAATACCTCGAGTCCATTGTTTGAATACAGATCCTGAATTTTCGGAGTTTAAAATTATTTGAGTTACTTTTTTGTGATTTTTATATTTTGATAAAAAATCTTGACTCCCGTCGTTTGATGCATCATCCAATAAAATTACTTCGTAATCAATAAAAGTTTGATTGAATATGCTTTCAAGACGTTGAATTAGAAAATTCTGATGATTGTAATTAGGGACAATTATTGATACTTTAGGCATTAGAAAACTCATTCTAAATTTAGAAATTTAATTATTTAAAATTTTCCTCCTTAGCTTCAGAGCAAAAAGTAAACCACCATAGATAAAGAATTTAAAAAACTGCTTTTTATTTTTATGTTTTTTAACGATATTAGATGTGAGGCCAATCAAGTTATTTATTGGTAATTTGTGAATACCATATTTGAGAAAAATCTCATTTTTATTGTCTAGGAACTTTCGATCTTTATTTAGAGAACTGTAGCCACCGTCTGAATATTCTGCTATAGTTAGCTTAACGTACTTATGCCGTATATTTCCATTATAAAACCATCGAATATTATGATGCCAATCCGCAACAGATTTGTAGGACTTATCAAAATTACCAATTTTATTAAATACCCACCTCTCCACAAAAATTGATTGATGGCATATATTTTTGTAAATCAAGTTCGCATAATCAAATCGTCCATTATAAATACATTTTTTTAGAGCATAGTAAACATCACCATAAATAACATTATACGAGGTATCGAAAATTTCATCAGCTATTTTTTTCAAAACCTCATTATCAAACAATAAGTCATCTCCTCCTATAAAGTAAAGCCATTTTCCCTTAGAAAGAGCTATTCCCTTGTTCATTGCATCATATATTCCAGAATCGCTTTCTGAGTAGACTCTTATTACTGGATGTTTTAATTGATATTCTTCGACAATAAATAAAGTCTTATCTGTAGATAGGCCGTCGATAATTAAAATTTCGTAATCCTTAAAGGACTGAATTACAATGCTATCCAAAGTGCGGGAAAGAGTTTTCTCTGAATTATAGGTAGGAATTATAATGGAAAATAGTGGCTTAATAGGCATCTCAAAACTTTATTTTATATTTCTCAAGTTGAAATTTTTGACGTTTATGCGAGTAAACAATTTCAATATCCTGAATGTTCAAATATTTATTGCGTAAATTTATCATATGAGATAGCTTAATCACTTTACTTATTTTCAAAGCATTCATTAACAAATCAATATGAGCTATTTTCTGCAAAGCCTTTAATTGCTTTTTATTTTTAGAGTATAAATCAACAGTTTTTTCTGCTTCACTATTATATGCATCTTTATGTAAAACCGACATTTGTCCGGGACGCATGCGCCATGCACCTATTGGTATATTCACATAATATAATTTATCATATTGAAAGAATCTAAACCATAATTCAAAATCTCCAGCTAATTTAAGACTTGACTTTATTCTTCCACCTGCAGCTTGCCATAAGGTGCGTCTCCAAAAAGTCGATTCTTGCTGAATCCATTTATACTCTCCTATTAAAAATGTATATAAACTAAACCGCTTAGGAATTTTTGTATATACTATATAACCTTTCAAATTAATAATAGTGTTTAAGCCCTGTATCCATTTCACATCAGGTAAATCTGTAAACAATCCAGCCATTTGAAACAGAGAATTTGGCAATAATATATCATCGCTATTAATCCATCCCATGATTTCACCACTGGAAACATTGAAACCTTTATTTAACGCATCATACATACCATCATCTAATTCAGTAACCCAGTATGTTATATTCGCTTCATACTTTTTAATAATTTCAATAGTACCATCCGTACTTCCTCCATCAACCACTATATATTCTAGATTTGGATAATTTTGTTCTATAACAGATTGTATTGTTGCCTCTAAAAAATCGACTTGATTATATACTGGAGTTACAATCGTTATTTTTGGGTAGTTTACTTGCAAAGCAAAATTAATTTGTAAGATTTATATTCAAAACACGTATGCGTACTTTATAAAAAAAAGGTGTCCATTTATAAAAAGAATCATTTCGTCCCTCGTCATTAAATAAATAATGTATCAGATTAAAAACATATATTCCTTCATGAATCACATATTTTATAATATCTAAAATTATCTTTTTTTAATTTGTAGTTTTAAGTCTCATAAATATAATTTCAACTTTTTCTATTGAAGCTATGGCAACATTTTAATATTATAATTTCAAAAGCACGGGCATTCACCCATAAAAGACATGAAGTTTCTAAAGTCGCTCATTTTACCTAATAATCATTAGAAATCGTATCTTCTTAATATTCCATTTTTGGTGTCTCTATTAAAGCCAGCAATCCAAATGATTCTCCGCCATTGAAATGTATAGTTGCATCATCTAAAACCCAAATCGAGATTTATTAATTAGTTTTTATTATTTTATTTGTGGTCCCATATCTGATTTGAATCTCCTGCCATTATATTTAAAGCATTTCAATACAATTTTGAATTTCTTTTGTACTGTAGTTTTTATACTTTTTAAACTTTAGATTTTTTAATAAAGATGATCTATTTAAATTTCTACCAAAATATCCTTGATATAGTTTAATAACTATTTTATGCAAGAAATTAAAGTCATAATCCTCGCGCCTTAATAAATCATACAGCTTAGCATAATGAGTGCTATATATACTAAAGATTTCGTAAAGTTCTTCTTGCCTCCCCTTACCGCCAACTCCAGTTTTATGAGCATCATGTATTCGATATAATGAAATTGGCTTATTAAGAGGGTAAAATGATATTTCATTCTTTTTTGCCCTTAAAAACCATTCCCAATCAAACCCAAAATGAAATTTTTTATTTAAAACACCATTGCTTAACCATACACTCCTACTCCAAAATGACGATGGTTGTATTATTGTGTCTTTTGATTCCAATACTTTTGATTTAAAGTTTTTGATAATATTGCTTCCATGGGAGCGAACACCCTTTTTTGCAGATTCTTTGAAATGTATACAATTCCCAAAATAAATTCCATGTCCATTTTCTAAATAATTTTCGGCTACAAAACTTAAAACGTTGGGCATTAGCATATCATCACTGTTGAGCCACATCAATATATCTCCTGTACACCTTTCAAATCCTTTATTAATGGCATCAGCCTGCCCTTGATCTTTTTCTGAAACCCAGTAAGTTAACTGATTCTCATACTTTTTAATTATATCTATAGAACTATCTGTACTTTCAGCATCATAGATTAGGTATTCCAAATTAGGATATTGTTGACCTAAAACGGATAATATAGTGTCCTCTAAATATTGACCTTGATTATACGATGGAGTTATTATAGATATTTTTGGATAGGTCATTTGAGAACATTTTTTATAACTTCCATAAATTGGATTCCAAAATCACTTTGATTTTTAGAATAATTAAATTTTGGTTTACTTACAGTGTTTTTAAGGAATAAATGCATTTTATCAGATAATTCTTCAAGATGCTCTGGATTAAAATAATAACCATTCTCCCCTAGTTGTTCTTTATGTACATCTAATGAAGATACTATTATATTTTGATTCATGGCTTTGGCATCCTCCACAACACTACTCCAACCTTCAAAAAGCGAAGGCTGGATAATAGCCTCTGCGTTTTTCATTAAACTTAGTTGTTCATCCCTATCAATAAAACCTAAAAACCTTGCGTTTTCAGTTAAATCATTTTTTTTAACGTATTCCTTCAGGCTCTTAAAATATGTAGGATTTCTTATGTCGTGCTCTTTCCCTGTAAAGCAGACAAGGGGTTCAATTTTATATAAATCCTTCATATACCTAATTGCCTTTAAAACAACTAAATGATTTTTATGCTTCCAAAATTGATTAGCACAAAAAAAATATTTCCCATCCGGCAACCCATATTTACTTTTAAGAGTTTGCAAATCCAAATCCCATTTTTTTGGATGGAATACGGCAAAATTTGTAACGTATGTGTAACATTCTGCTTTGGGGTAAATATCATAAAAATCCCGTTTGGCATCTTCACTACTAAATAATACATGCTCATCTTTAGCCAACAACTTCTTTTGGCTAGATTTTCTATAATCATAGTGTTCCTCAGAGAATAAATGGGGTAAATAATGTTCTTGAAAATCAGGTATCCAGTATAAGCGTTTTTTTACTTGGGTTGGTAGTTCCAACTCACTCGGATGAAAAATTACATCAATATTAAAATTTATATGTTCTTTGAACTGGCGCTTCACTTCAGAAAAACTATTCAAAATGAAATTTTTCAACTTAATTTTAAATGTGAGATTATTTGCCAGCAATTGATAGGAAATATAAGGATACCTTAATTTTTTTACAGATTCAAAAGAAGATTTTTTTTTACTTAGGATGACCAGATGTGGCTTTTTATCATTTGGCAGCAAGTTTAATGATTGAATTAAATACTGATAGTAATAAGTACCGCCAATCCAATTTTCATCGTAGGAATAGACAATACCTACTTTAATTCTTTTGCCCATGTCAAATAATTTGATAAACCTTCCTTTAAGTTAACTTGTCCAATAAAACCGAATTTCTTCAAAATGCTTATATCTGCAACCCAATTATTAGGATCACCTTGCCTATTCTCTCCTTGGAACCTTATTAACTTGGAAGATTGCTCACCGCTGAAAAAAGTTTCAGCTACATATTTAATAGAAAGTTCTTGACCCATTGCTACATTAATTCGATTATTAAGAAAATCTGCGTCTTCAATTACCAAATCTATCGCATTAACTACATCCAAAATATGTATAAAATCTCTGGTCTCCTCTCCCGTACCGAATAAAATTATTTCTTTACTGCTTTTTTGGCTTTTTCTATATAAATCCCAAAAAAGCTGCTTTTTTAAACCCGCTCCATAGGCAGAGAAGATTCTTAGAGAACATACTTTTAAATTAAAATTCTTATAAAAAGACTCGCAAATGTCTTCTGCCATTTTTTTATGGAATCCATAAGGCGAAATAGGGTTTAAAGGGTGATTTTCATCAATTGGTAAATATTCAGGATTACCATAAACAGCAGCACTCGATAAATTTATATACTTGCAGGTATGATTATACAATCTTATTGCGTCTAACTGTTTAAACACATTCGCAGTATTTAACAAAAAGTCACGTTGCGGATGTTTTATAGAATCTGGCACACTAGCAGCTCCAGAACAGTTAATACAAGCATCGTATTGTATTTGTTCAAAAACGGCATGATAGTCGGCATTTGTAGCATCAATCTGGGTATAGTTTTGACTTGTATAATCTACAACAACATCGCATTCGTACACTTCATGCCTTGTACTAAAGTATTTCACACAATGTGAGCCTATAAATCCTTTTGAGCCGATTATAAGAATTTTCATTTTTTTATAACAATATAAGAGTACATGCGTCCTGGTACACCCTTTTCATTTAAGGCTTTAAAACCACTAATCTTTTTATATAGTTTCCATACTAGTGGCAGTTTTGCAATCTTACCTATTTTATCTAGTAATTTTTTCTTCTGTATGAGAACTCTTTCAACTTTAATTTCTTTTAATTCACTTTTTGTGGTTGGGAAATAATTAATAACACTATCAAAATACTTTAATTCCCTTACAACCTTACCTCCTGCATTCAAAAAAGCATTCTTATACTCATTGGGCGTAAAAGCGTTTTCTCCGCCGTAAAATTTTTGCAATGGGTGGGTTCTCAAAAACCACTGTTTATCTTCCTCATTAAAAATTACATGGTCCCTTATCGTTAATAATAAACCGTTGGGTTTTAAAACACGCACACACTCCTTAATAAAGTCACTCAAATTATTTGCATGATGCATGGCTTGGCGTATATAAACCACGTCAAAACTGTTATCCTCGAACTTTATATGTTCTGCGAAATCCTGAAAAATCTCTATATTTTTTAATTGTAGCCTATCTTTCAAAATTCGAATGGCATTTGCGCCTACTGTGTCACTAGGGTCTGGTTCTACTGCCGTTACACTATAGCCTAATTGGGCAAAATTGATTGTGCTTATGCCGTTACCACAGCCTACATCTAAAATGCTTTGAGCTTCTGGTGCATATGTTTTAAGAATATTCTTTGTTTTTTTAAATTCTAAGCTGTTCTTAAAGCGATCTACATTAAGCTCTAAGTCTGTATCAAAATAGGCTTTTTTTACTAAGTCTTGAAATTCTGGTCCTTTCCTGATATACTTGATGGTATCTTCCCAGGTCATATTATCTTTCATTTTCGGCAATCGTTTTTACTATTTTTGCAGGATTACCAGCAACAACAGACCAAGCAGGCACATCCTTAGTAACTACACTTCTAGAGGCTATTACTGCTCCCTCTCCTATAACAACACCTTTGAGTATTACGACGTCGAAACCAATCCAAGATTTATCACTGATAATTATAGGCGCACTTTTTACATATTTGCCAATTTTTATATTCGCCTATTTTATTTTCTTCAACTCCTCTTTTCCAATCAGAAACATCATTCTTTCTTTCGCTCCATTTTAGAGAATGAGCATTATTATCCATTATAGTGCAGCCCCAAGAAATCAGAACGTCATTTCCAACTGTAATTTGATTTACACAAATAAACTTGCCGCCCCCTCCAATAAAAGTTCTATCACCAATTGAAATAATGCCATTTTCGTTTTCAAATACAAATAATCCATCAACTAAACTATTTTCTCCAATAACCAAACACTTTCTTGCCGTTATATTTTTGCGCAGTAAGACTTTAGCCTTGCCTATTATACTCTCTTTTCCAATTTGGATATTACTTACATTGGTGGATGATTTTGATTTCTTTGAAGGAATTATTTTTTTTAAGAATCTTCTAAGCATTTAATCTAATTTTTTTAATAATTTTTAAAAGAACAATACCGATTTGAAAACATCATATGCACAATCTCTATTTACTTATACTATTCTTATTATTTTAATTCCATTTACTTTTAAAATCAAACCCTGTCAAATTACTTAAAGACTCAATATCCTTATTGTAATCATTCATTAATTTTTGTCTTGTTTTCTTATTCATCCTTTTAGGCTTTGAATTAATTACATTCTGTCCCATAATGAATTTAATTAAATTTCTGATTTTATTGTATTTACCATATTTCCCAAGCAAACTTTTTTTGGAGATAAATTGGAGTGTTGGAAAAATTGTTTTTTTTGATATATTAACTGAGTTTTTTAACTCAATAGATAATTCAGATAAACTTAAAAATTTAAATATTCTATTTAAATAAAGTTCTGATTCTGCTTTAAAATCCTCATATTCTATAATTAATATGTTTTCCTTACCAAAAATATCATAATATCGTTTTACTTGATTATAATATAAACCTGAATGAAAATACTTATAATTATAAATAAATCCATGTAAAAGATTTGACTTATCATAATTACCTGTATTAATTTTTTCTTCCTTTTCTAAAGCATTTTCAAAAGTAGTTGAACATTCGTAGCCATTCATGACCATCCAATTATACAAAGAGTATGCCCTGTCAATAGGGTTTCTTAAAAGAATTATGATTTTTGCGTTAGGAATATCTCTTTTAATCCATGCAGGACTTTCATCTGAAGTTAAATAAGCGTGACATACCTCACCAATTAATTGTTCTTTTGTTGCGCTTTTAAAATGCTTTAAATAAAACTTTTTGTTGCTTACACCATACTGTTTGGAAAAATACCCCAGCTCCTTGTATTCTATTTGATTTGTCACAAATATTTCAGGATGTTGCTGAAAATATTTCCATAATGCGGTTGTACCAGATTTAGCAGCACCAACAACAAAAAAATCAGGTTGTCTCATTATTACTGTTAGTTAAAACTGTCCAATCACAATTCAATAAAACACATCCAATATTATTGCCCTGATATTTATAAAGCTCTGAACCTGTTTCCAATATATTGAAGCCAACAATGTTTTGTAATTTCTTAATAACTATTTGGTTAGGAATGTGCAATCCTACGTTTACTGTGTATTTGTTTGGCACTAAAACAGATTGAGGTAATTTTACCATCAAGGTAACAGTACCACTTTCATTTATTTTATCGTATAACTCGAATTGACTAGAGAAAACCTTTACGGCATTTTCATTAACAACGTTAAATCCCAAAACAGCACTTTTTACATACTCTTTGGTTAAGTATATTTTAAATTGTAATTGAATAATCCCATCAAAACCGAAAACATTTTTATTCTCATTATCTTCATCAAGTACACTTACTTTTAGAATATCAGAAGTATCAGTTTGCACTTTATTAACAAAGCTGAGTTCAGAAATATTTGCATTGTCCTTAAGGTAAAATTCAACCGCTTCATCAGTGCCGCCTTCAAAAACACTAATACCATTCTCTAAAACAATAGCTCTTGTACACAAACTTTTGACCGCCGCCATATTATGGCTAACAAATAACACTGTTCGTCCTTCGCCTTGACTAATATCCTGCATCTTCCCAATCGCCTTTTTTTGAAACTCAGCATCACCCACCGCCAAAACCTCATCAATCACTAAAATATCCGGCTCTAAATGAGCCGCTACCGCAAAGGCCAAACGCACCCGCATTCCCGAAGAATAGCGTTTTACTGGGGTATCTACATACCGCTGGCAACCAGAAAAGTCAATAATCTCGTCTTCTTTGGCTTTAATTTCGGTTTTGCTCATGCCTAAAATCGCACCATTTAAGTAGATGTTTTCCCGGCCAGTCAATTCTGGATGAAAACCAGTACCTACCTCAAGTAAGGAAGCAATGCGACCTCTCGTCTTAATTTCTCCAGTCGTTGGACTGGTTACTTTGGATAAAATTTTGAGTAACGTTGATTTACCAGCTCCATTTTTACCAATAATGCCTAAAACCTCACCACGATATACTTCAAAATTAATATCCCGTAAGGCCCAAGCGTATTCACTATCGGCCTTTTTACTACGGTCATTAACAGCTCCAATCTTCAAATAGGGATCTTCCTTACCACGCACCCGATGCCACCAACGATTTAGGTCATGACTGAGCGTTCCGGTGCCCACCAAGCCCAAGCGGTACTGCTTACTGATGTTTTCTGCTTTTAAAATAATATCGGTAATATCTTCTTTCATTGTCTACTACTAAATTCAAAAACTTTACATAAAGCCTATCTTAATGCCTTCTTTTTAAGTCCCCTTAGGGGATTTAGGGGAATTCAAAAACTTAACATAAAGCCTATCCAAATGCCTTCTTTTAAAGTCCCCTTCGGGGATTTAGGGGATTACACGGTATCAATAAACGTCTTCTCCGTTTTATTGAATACTATAATCCCAGCTAAAAACAAGACTACACAAAATAGTAAGGTATATAAAAAACCGGCCCAACTAAATGAGCCCGTATTCAATAACATATAACGAAAGCCTTCAATAATTTGACTTACAGGATTGTATTCTACAAAATTAGATACTAGTTCTGGGAATTTTTTACGAGCCTCAGATAGAGGGTAAGGTACCGCTGACATATACATCAATAAAGAGATAGCAAACCCAATCACCACACTCATATCTCGATATTTTGTGGTCATAGAAGACAAAATCATCCCGGCGCCTAATCCTAAAAGTGCCATCATGATGACATACAAAGGAAAGAGCAATATGTTGCCATTCACTGAAATTTCCACACCATCATTATAGTAATAAATATAAAAGCCAGCAAATATAAATAATTGTATAAAGAATTTTAATAAATTGGAAATGGTCACCGACATGGGCATAATCACCCTGGGAAAATAGACCTTGCCAAAAATATTAGCGTTTGCTTTAAAAGTATTACTAGTACCTGATAAACAGTTGTTAAAGTAGTTCCAAGCCGTGATTCCCGCGAGATTGAACAAAAAGGGTGGTACTCCTCCGGTACTTATATTTCCGAGATTATTAAAGATTAAGGTAAATATCACTGAGGTAAACAAAGGTTGTATCAAATACCACAACGGCCCAAGAATGGTCTGTTTATAGACCGTAACAATATCACGCTTCACAAACAGTAACAACAAGTCCCTGTACCGCCAAATCTCTTTAAAATTAAGGTCTATTAACTTGCGTTTTGAAGAAATTGTATAGAGCCAATCGTCGTTTTGATCTATTTTCAATTTAGCATTTTTTTTATGCCGCTAATATAGTAATTACAATAAGAAATAGAAATTACAGCAGAAGATTATAAAGAAGCAAAAAATAAAAAGAATGGAACCCGAAATAGCTGTTCGCTATTAAGTGGAATTTGAACACTAAAATTAAGAAATTGAAGATTTAGATTGAGACCCATTAATCATGGTATTCACCTCCTCGTAGGGCAACCCTTGGTATTCACAAAACTCAGCGATGGTCACGCTTTGATTTTTTGTTCTACCCAAAGCATCCTTTATCGTACGCAATAAGATTTGCGCAGTAGCTAAAGACTTGCCTAATAATATAGCAATGTCACTCGGATATATACATACTCGTTTCATAGGTTAACAATAAATAGGGCTGCTCGGTATAGCACCTCCTCTGCTTAAAAAATTTAATGCTCATGATATTTTAATTTTATCTTCTTATTAGAAATTGAATCAGCAAAAAACATACCAAATGTAAGATTTTTCACAAATCATTAATTATAACGTTTTGAACATCAAAATAGTATAAAAGCATTGAAACCTAAACACTAATTCCAACAAAGTTCTTGGTGCACTTTGCCCTAAAAATGGGTTTTGGTTTACCAATCTTTACCAACAAAAAAAAGAGAATTAAAATAAAGTAAGTTTCAAAGGCCTAGGGCAACCATAGCTTATACAATCGACAATCTAAAATGTGCAAAAAAAGGGGGAGGTTGAGTGTTTTCCAAAAATAGTATTCCTATTCATGCCTTCAGTTACAAATCCTAAACAGTAACCTCGCATATACTTTATCAATATTCCCTAGATACTCCGTAGATACTCCTAGATACTCCGTAGATACTCCGTAGATACTTCATAGATTCCCCTTTTATACTAAAGTGCTTTAAACTTATAAAAAACGCTAAAAATAAATAATTACCGTAAAAGCCTATACTAACAAATAAAATCACTGTTTTTATTTATAAAAATGATGCGCTCATAAATGTCTTATAAAAAGGGTTAGCCTGCAAAAAACAATGGAAACATATAATAAACTAATTTTTAGTTCATATCGCTCTAAATGCAAAGGACGAATCCATCCGCTACTCTAAATTTACTCTTAGGTTGTCTCTCTAGATTTTTAAGATTTTAATTTATAGAACAGGAGCTCATGTTCAAGCGCGCTTGATCTTTCTAAAACGGAGCACAACTAAACAGAATGTATAACCGGTATGCCGGTCATAATTTGGCCGAGCATACCATAAATTTTATAAATTATGGCAAAGTATAGCAGCCTATTTAATGTAGAAGGAACACTGGGAGAAGTGAACTTCTATAAAAGTAAAGATGGATATCGAATGCGCACCAAAGGCGGCGTAAGTCGAAAACGAATTGAAAGTGATCCCGCTTTCGCAAGAACTCGGGAAAACAATCAAGAGTTTGGTAATTCGGCAAAAAGCTCGAAGGTTTTACGCCAAGCTATTGTTGATATGTTGGCCGATGCTAAGGATAGTAAACTGGCATCTCGATTAACTAAGCAGATGACAATCGTCAAGAATTTTGACCTTACCTCGGTTAGGGGGTCTCGTACGCCTGCAGTTGGTATATTAACACCAGATGGGAAAACAGCCTTAATTGGTTTTGATTTTAATAAAAATGCTGTTTTATCGGCAGTTTTATTAAATGAGATTGCCTTAGATGTCGCAACAGGTGAAATAACTATTGCTAATTTCATCCCAGCTAACAGACTGAGCATTCCTGAAGGCGCAACCCATGTTTCATTTTATGGGGCTATGCTTAATTTAGACCTTGCTACGCAAGCCAAGGATCTGCAATTGAGCAATGTGGTTAATTTACCTATTAATAATGTTGAGACAACAGTTGTGCTAACCCCAGCAGCGGTATCCGCTGGTACGGGGCAACAGTACAATTTATTGAAAGTTGCATTTTTTCAAGAAATAAATGGCCTCCAATACCCCTTGAGAAATGGAGCTTTTAATGCTCTTCAATTATTGGATATTACCTAAATTCTGAATAGAACCATGGTATGGGCTGCCTCTATTAGAGCACCGAACAATCGCTTAACCACGGAAACCGTAATCGCCTAGCGACAAAGCGTTTCCCCTGCCATGAGCAAATAAAGCGTAGTGACCGTTTTAATAAGAGTAGCCTGCCTGCCTGCCTAAACAAAAGGTAGGCAGGTTTTTTTTATATATTTCGAACTAAAAAAGTAAATAAAACTGGTGTAAAAAAAACACAAGTCAATCCATCAAAAGGCCAAACAGGTCCAGTGCCATTTCATGAGTAAAACAAGAAAACATTACTCTTTATTAAGCCACCAATCCCAAGTAACCTTCAAACCTTCCGCGACTTTAAATCTTGGCTTATAATCTAACAAATGCTCTGCCTTGGAAATATCGGCAAGTGAATCCCTTACATCACCCTGGCGGTTTGGACCGTAGGTTGCCTTAATAGTTTTACCTGCTGCTTGATTTAAGGATTGCCATAAACTGTTGACACTAATACGCTCCCCACATGCCACGTTAAACACCTCATTTTTAGCTTCCTTTGGCGCAAAAAAAGCTTTCAAATTGGCTTGCACAGCATTTTCAACAAAGGTAAAATCACGGGTCTGCCCGCCATCACCATTTATAGTGGGGGGCACTTCATCTGCAATTGCTTGCATAAATAAAGGAATCACCGCGGCATAAGCCCCGTCTGGACTTTGCTTGGGGCCGAATACGTTGAAATAGCGTAGGCCGATAACATCTGTATCATAGGTTTTTCCAAAGACATCTGCATACAATTCATTAACGTATTTGGTGACCGCATAAGGCGACAAGGGTTTGCCAATAACCTCCTCTACTTTAGGCAGCGCTTGACTGTCGCCATAGGTAGAACTTGATGCCGCATAGACCATTCGTTTTACGGTTTTGCTTTCCTTTAAAGCTACCAACATGTTTAAAAATCCCGAAATATTAACAGCATTTGTGGTGATGGGATCATTGATAGATCTGGGTACAGAACCCAATGCGGCTTGGTGCGATACATAATCCATCCCTTCCATCGCATTTTTACAGGTGGCCAAATCTCTTATATCTCCTTCTACCAATTCAAAATTAGGGTGTTTCTCAAATTCGCTAAGATTATGGCGATGACCGTTTGAAAAATCGTCAAGAACACGCACCTTACTTACCTTGTATTTTAATAGATATTCCACAATATTAGAGCCAATAAAACCAGCACCACCTGTGACCAGGATATTTAATTTTGAAAGGTCTTTATCGTGATATACTGTGTCGTACATTATAATCTGGAATCTGAAAGGTGATGTGGCAATAAGGATTTGACGTCAAAAAGAACACCAATATCCGATTTCAACTTTTGAAAATCCATATCTAAAAATTCGTTGTGTGCCACAGCCAGAACAATCCCGTCATATTCAGATTTTAAACGCTTTTCATCGGAAATTAAATCCAAACTATATTCAAGCTTGACTTCTTCAACAGATGCCCAAGGATCAAAAACATCCACGTTAACCCCGTAAGATTGAAATTCCTCAATAATATCAATCACCCTTGAGTTACGAATGTCGGGACAGTTTTCTTTAAAGGTAATACCCATCACTAAAACATTGGCGTCTTTAATACGAGCCCCTTTCTTAATCATCATCTTAACGGTTTCCGTTGCCACATAAGGCCCCATACTATCGTTAAGTTTTCGGCCGGCCAAAATGATTTCAGGATCATAGCCAGATTCAATCGCTTTTTGTGCCAAATAATAAGGATCAACACCTATGCAATGGCCTCCCACCAAACCTGGTGAGAATTTAATAAAGTTCCACTTTGTGCCAGCAGCCTCCAAAACCGCCTTGGTATCAATATCCAAAAGCCTAAAAATTTTGGACAGCTCATTGACAAAGGCAATATTAATATCACGCTGGGAATTCTCGATAACCTTGGCGGCTTCGGCAACTTTGATAGAAGCTGCTTTGTGGGTGCCAGCTGTAATAATGGTATTGTATAACTGATCGACCTCTTCGGCAATTTCTGGGGTTGAACCAGAAGTCACCTTCAAAATCTTGGTAACTGTATGCAACTTATCGCCTGGATTGATGCGTTCGGGAGAATAGCCAGCAAAAAAATCAGATTAAATTGTAATCCAGATTGTTCCTCGAGTATAGGTACACATATATCTTCTGTAACACCAGGATATACTGTGGATTCGTATATTACAATATTGCCTTTGGAAAGCACCTTCCCAACGCTTTCACTAGACTTTATAAGTGGTGTAAAGACTGGTTTTTTTAAAGCATCGGTCGGAGTGGGTACTGTTATGATATATATTTCGGAATCTTGGATATCCTCAATTCTATCTGTAACCAACAACCCAGTTTTTGCTCCATGTTTGGATACTAAAACCGATTTCAAATGACTCGCCTCAACCTCTAACGTTTTGTCAAGACCGTTGTTTAGTTCTCTAATTCGGCCTCCATTAATATCAAAACCAACAACAAAGTATTTCTTGGCAAATTCAACGGCCAAGGGTAAACCCACGTAACCAAGTCCAACAACGGTTATTTTCTTTTTTTTATGCATATACTTTTCATTGATTTCATAATAATCTTCAAATCTAAGTAAAAACTCCAATTCATTACGTAATCTTTGTTCATTTTCACTTTATCCTTCCAGATTATGGCTCTGTTGTAGTTCTGAGGATTTACCTCTTTTGCCAAGAGTTGTTCCTCATTTTGATATTTTAAGGTAGCGGGGCCTGTAATACCCGGCTTCACCATCAAAATAATACGGTCTTCTCCTTCTAATCTGTCTGCAAAACCAGGCACATCAGGTCGTGGGCCAACAAAACTCATGGTACCAAATATCACGTGAAAAATCTGAGGGAACTCATCCAGTCTGGTATTTCGCATAAAATTACCGTAAACGCCTGCCTTAGATTTTAAATTTCCTAGCTGATGGGTACTGTTATTAAGTGTTCTTATTTTATAGAAACGGAAAGGTTTGCCGTGCTGTCCAATTCTTATATGGCTAAAAATGCCAAACTCCCTAGTCTCTATAGTCGCAAAAACAATACATACTATTATAGGAACGATTAATATTGGTAACAACACAATTCCAAAGACAAAATCAAATATCCGCTTAAACCTCAGCTGCTGTTTTGAAATCACATGTATTATTTATTGTTTTTATGGAAGACTAGCTTTCAGTTGCTCATTGCCAAGTGCCAACTGCTGACTGCCAACTGCCAACTGCCCGCTATAAATAAATCAAAATAGTTTAGCATGAAATATGCTTATTTGATTAATTCAGCTTACCGCTAAAATTCTTCACCCAAAAATCAGCAATTGTTAATCGTTAATCTACAATAATCATTTTTACCCTAGAATTTAAACCATAATAAAAGCGAAACTCACGGCTCAAAACTCACAACTCAAACCTACTCCCTCTTGCCTATTCCCTATTATCTAATCCCTAATCCCTAATCCGAAAGAAAACAGTACGTTTAAACATTCTCCCTAAAAAATCGTTTGACACGGCGCCATATTGGCCGTTTACCATCTCCCTCATGATAAGCATTGCCGTAAACCCCGTAGCCATAGCCGTAACCGTAGCCGTAACCATAGCCGTAGCCATAGTTGTGATTGGTTTTGTGTTTGTAGAAGTTGAGCACAAAACTGATATTCTTCACCTCACCAACTCTGTACTTTGCATTAATCAGTGATAACATCCCTTTTTTGGTATAGTCCAAACGAACCATAAAAATAGTAGCGTCTGCATATTGGGTCAATTCAAAGGCATCGGTCACCAAACCTAGTGGTGGGGTGTCCAAAACAATCATATCGTAAGTTTGTCTAAGCTGAGCCATCAAATCCTGTAACTGATCGGACATGAGTAATTCTGAAGGATTTGGCGGTACGGGTCCCGATGGTATCACATCCAAGTTTTCAATCTGGGTAGTGGTCTTTATCTCCTCAAACGTACTATCTCCAATCAGGTAATTGACCATACCTAAATCATTGGTAATTTCAAAATCCCCAAATATCTTTGGTTTTCGCAAATCCATCCCCAAAAGAATGGTTTTCTTACCGCTCAAGGCGTAAGCCGTAGCAATATTTATAGAGGTGAAGGTTTTTCCCTCACCACTTACCGAAGACGTCACCATCAAGGTTCTGCCCAGCTTTTGCTCTTTACCTTGCTTTTTATATAAAAATTGTAAACTAGAGCGTATCGATCTAAAAGATTCTGCAACCGCCGATTTTGGCTTCTCAAAAACCACCAAGTTATTCTTATAATTGTATTTACCGATCAACCCTAAAATAGGAATATTAGACAAACGTTCCACTTCATCGGAGCCGTGAATAGTATTGTCCAACAAAAACACCACAAATATCAAAAACATAGGGCTAAAGAAACCAACCATCAATGCCATCATGTAATTCAAGCTGTGATTGGGGCCAATGCGACCACCACCAATATCTTTTGCCTCATCAATACTAGCAATGTCTGACACGTTTGCGGCTTTAACAATCGCCGCTTCTCCTCGCTTGGTCAAATAAATATTATAAGCCTCTTGGCTCATATTAAGTTTACGTTGTATTTTTAAATACTGCTGCTGATCTTCGGGTAAATCCGTTAAATCTCGCTCCAGTCGGGCGATGTTATTATTAATACTATTTAGGTTAAGTCCAATGGTTTGCTTAGTTGCTCCAAGTGTTTCTAATAGTACATTTTTCTCAGCATCAATTTGACGGTCAATATCCTTAAAAATTAAGTTTCCTTCTTGAACGGTATATTCCTTCGATTGCCGCTCACTTGCCAAAGCCTGTATTTTGGCGACACTTGAGATAATATTACCTTCTGTAATCCCCACCGAGGTTGGGGCCGCTATCTTTGTGTAGTCGGTCTTGGTACGAAGGTAATTTTCAAGAAAATCAAGATAGTTAAGCTTAGTTTGTTCTTCTTCCTTTTTAAGGTCAAATTCCCTTAGCTTCTGAGTAATCATAGTCATTTCCTCGGTAACATCAAACATTTGGTTATCCTTACGAAACTGGTTCATTTCGTCAGTCACATCTTTCAGTTCATTGTTGACTGCACCTAAGCTACTATCGATAAATTTAATAGTATTGGTGGCATAGAGATTTTTACGCTGCAACTCTGTCTTACTCAAAATGGCTGTAGTGGTGTTTAAATAATCTACAATCTTTGCCTTATTATTTCCGGCTAAACTTAGCTGTAATACAGAGGAGGCATTACCAGAATACGGATTGATAAATATCGTATTTTGATATTGATTGACAACCGTATCAAAATTCAGAAATTTAAAGTAAAAAGTTGCTCCTTTAGATGCTGTTTTACCAATCCTTTGAGTTATAGTCCCATTAAAAAAAGGTAAGTTTATTGTTTCTCCAAAAGAAAAACGTTTATTAAATAACCCGATTGGAACTTTTGCACTTGATTTTGCTTTATTACCGTACTGTTGGGTCTGGATACCTTCAGATTCAAACTCTAAAAACAATTCAAACTCATTATTCTCTAAAAAACGAATACCGATGGGCTTGTTGAGCATTTGCCCTTTTGCATAATCAAGTTTAATCTCAAAAGGAGCATTTTTATAGATGTCCTCTAATCGGTATTTACCCTCCTTTAAATACTCTATAAAATACTTGAGGGAATCCATGACCAATTCGTTATGTGTTCTGGTCTTTACCGTGGTCATCACCTTACCCGTCTTTCCCGAAACACCTCCCCAGTTAAAGGAAATACTAGTATTTGCAGTAAAAAATGGATTCTGTTCACTTTCAACGTTAATTAAGGAACTTAATTTATATATACTTTGCTTTCTAACATTTATTAGGTAAGCTACAATCAAAGCCAAACCAATACAGACCAAAACAAATTTCCATAAATTGAGGACCTTAAAAAGATAGCCTCTAAAATCAAAAGAAACACCTGAAGGTTCAGAATGATCTTGGTCTGTATGTTCAAATTCTGACATCTAAATATCTTGCTATAAACGGTCAATTAATAAAATAGTGGTCGTTACAAAACTTAAAATGGTAACTATGGTACGAAACGACTCTAATCCCGTAACCCCTGTACCGTAGGTTTTTTCTTTTAAAGGCATTACGTAAATCATATCATTGGGCTGAATATAATAATAAGGAGAAGTCATCACATTAACATCTGTTAAATTTAACATATGTATTTGCTGCCCTTGTGGATACTGCCTAATAATTTTAACATTTTTTCGATCGCCAACCTCCGTAATCTCCCCAACGTTTGCAATGGCTTGGAAGATATCAACCCGCTCTTGAAACAACACTTGACTTCCTGGGTTATTGACTTCGCCTAAGGCGGTATATCGCAATCCCGCTAATTTTACGGTAATAAAAATATTTGCCGTTTCCTTAAACTGTTCTTCCAGTAATTTTTCCTTAATTCTAACTTCAATAGCATCAGCAGTAAACCCTAACACATTAATCTCGCCCAGTTCAGGTATTCTGATATTGCCGTGAAGGTCAACCGTAAAACCATCAAAATAAGCACGTTCAGAAGCACTCGCGCTTAAGCTACCTTCCCCAATCGGGTTAAAAATGGTAACATCATCTTGATCTAATACTTTTATTCTAATATTTAAAATATCATTAATTTGAACACGGTAAGGCTTTGGTTGCTCAACCATGACCTGAAGGGAATCATTGGTGGACTTTTTATCCTGAAGGTAAACAATGTCTTTATATGGAATACAGGACGTTGACACAAGGCAAAATATAAATCCTGCAAACAATAAAATTCTCTTCATACCAAAGTCGCTTTTTGCGCAACAAATATAGGCGTTCAACCTTAATATCAAAACTAATGGGCATTTTTTTGAAAATCGTAATTTTACGCCATTTTCGTGTTGTCGGGAGTCGGGTGTCAGTTGTCGGTTGTCGGTTGTCTGCATTTAGCTTTTAGCTAGTAACATAATGTAAAAGTCATCACAACCCCCAATATCTAACATTTAACTTTTAATATTAAATTTTCAACATTAGAAATCCACTTCAAACTTCTAATACTTAAAATCAGACCCAGAAACCCAAGACTCACCACCTAGCAAACCTCATACCTCATCCCTATTCCCTAATCCCTCCCAACTCTTCTTTGAAAAAAATACTTATCAACCAAATAATATCGTTTTCTTTGTAAAAAAATTGCTTTGAATTACATAAACGTCGAAAACATATCAAAATCATACGGAGAGCTCGAGCTATTCTCCAATCTCTCCTTTAGCATTCATAAGGATGATAAAATTGCTTTTGTTGCAAAGAACGGTAGCGGGAAAACATCAATATTGAATATCCTCTCGGGTAAAGATGCTCCAGACGCTGGCCAGATTATTATGCGCAATGGCTTACGAACCGCCTTTTTATCTCAGTCTCCAGAATTTGATCCTAATCTTACCATTGAAGATACCATTTTCAATGCTGATCTGCCCATCCTCAAAATTATAGAAAATTATGAGAAAGCATTGCAGAATCCAGAAGATGCCGATGCCTATCAAAAGGCTTTTGAGCAAATGGATATTCATAATGCTTGGGAGTTTGAGTTGCGGTTCAAACAGATTTTGTTTCAGTTAAAATTAGATGACCTCAGCCAAAAGATAAACACGATGTCTGGCGGGCAGATCAAACGTCTTGCTCTGGCTCAGGCACTTATTAGCAATCCCGATTTATTGGTATTGGATGAGCCGACCAACCATTTGGATTTAGAGATGATTGAATGGCTGGAACAGTATTTTGCCAAGGCCCAATTTACCCTATTTATGGTAACCCACGATCGGTATTTTCTCGAGCGTGTCTGCACCGAAATTATAGAGCTAGACCACGGGCAACTCTATACCTACAAGGGTAATTACTCCTATTACCTTGAGCAAAAAGAATCAAGAATTACCCAAGAAGCGGTAGAAACCGGTAAGGCCAAACAACTTTTTAAGAAAGAATTGGATTGGATGCGCCGTCAACCAAAAGCCAGAACTACTAAATCGAAATCACGTATAGACGACTTTTCAGATATTAAAAAACGAGCCCACCAACGCCGTAAAGACCACACCATTGAATTGGAAATCAGCATGGAACGTTTGGGTAGTAAAACTGTAGAATTTCACAATGTCTCCAAATCCTTTGAGGATAAAATTATTCTTGACGGTTTCAACTACAATTTTAAACGCGGCGAGCGCATTGGTATTATTGGGAAAAACGGTACGGGTAAATCTACCTTTCTCAACATGTTAACCAATACCGTTCAACCTGATGGTGGAAAAATAATTCTAGGTGAAACCGTAAAGTTCGGTTATTATACCCAAGGTGGAATTGAAGTAAAACCGGGCCAAAAGGTTATTGACGTCATTAAAGCCTATGGCGAATTTATTCCCTTAGCAAAAGGCAGACAAATCAGTGCCAAGCAACTTTTGGAACGCTTTCTTTTCGACGGAAAAAAACAACACGATTATGTTGAAAAATTAAGCGGTGGCGAACAAAAACGTTTGTACCTCTGTACGGTATTGATCCAAAACCCAAATTTTCTGATTCTCGATGAGCCTACCAATGATTTGGATATTATCACCTTGAATATATTAGAGGATTTTCTTTTGGATTTCCCGGGCTGCTTGTTGGTAGTCTCGCACGACCGTTACTTTATGGACAAGGTTGTGGACCATTTGTTTGTATTTAAAGGCGAAGGTAAAGTTCAGGATTTTCCAGGTAACTATTCCGATTACCGTGAATATGCCGCAGAAATTTCAGATGCAAAAGAATCAGATAAAGTTGAAAATGAGAAAACAACTTCAACTTCAGCAGTGCAGGAAAAACAGAACCAAGCCCAAAAATTATCCTATAACGAACAAAAGGAGTACAAAAATCTTGAAAGTAAAATAAGATCTCTTGAATTGGATAAGAAATCGATGGAAGCAAAATTCACGGACCCTACTCTTTCCCAAGATAAAATCAACGAGCTCTCCCAAAAACTTCAAAAAATCATAGATGACATTGGCGAAAAGGAAATGCGTTGGTTTGAACTAGCAGAAAAGTTGGAGGTTTAGAATGAATATGATTTTAAAAAATTGCGATGAATAATCAAGAGATTGCTTCGGTCGTACCTCCCTCGTAATGCCTTGAAATTAAATGAAAAATTTTAAATAGGCATAGACACACTGAGAACTGAAAACTAAAGACTGAAAACTGAAATGTATCAAATCATCCAATACATAAAATTTCTAATCTCATCGACCAACCATCACGGTGTGCATTCTCCTTTTGTTTACAATCTAGTGACCAAATGCTTTTATAACCAAACCAAGCTTAAAGACTACAAAGCTCTCGATTATTACCGAAAGGCCTTATTAAAAAACAAATCAAGTATTGAAATCACAGATTTTGGATCAGGATCAAGAGTATTCAATTCAAACCAAAGGTTGATTTCTAAAATGGTTAAAACTTCGGGCACACCAGTAAAAAGAGCTGAACTATTATATAGAATTGTCGATTATTTTAAACCTTCTGAACTATTAGAACTTGGCACTTCACTGGGCATAGCAACCCAAGCCCTAGCTTTAGGGAATCCTGAGGGCAAGGTCACTTCCATTGAGGGTTGCCCAAACACTTTTGAACTTGCAAAAACTCAGCTTATAGAATTCCATTTGAACAATATTATCCTGATAAATGAGACATTTGAAACCAGCATTGAGAAGTTAAACCATAAAAAATATGATCTGATTTTCTTCGACGGAAACCATAATAAGGACGCCACCCTTAACTACTTTAACGACCTCTTAGATACTATTCATAATGACAGTTTATTTATTTTTGATGACATCCATTGGTCTAGGGGCATGACCGAGGCTTGGGAAACAATAAAGAAACATTCTGCGGTTACCGTAACGGTGGATACGTTTTTCTGGGGATTGGTTTTCTTTCGTAAGGAGCAACCCAAACAACATTTTAAAATTAGAGTGTAACAGATAGCTGTACCAAACGTCATATCAACTGAAAACTGTAATTTTACAATGCAAGAATTAGGATAAATTCAACTTAAGACAATTAATAATAACGATGGGCAACGTCATAGAAATTAGAAACATTATTCGAGATTTTCAATTAGGGCAAGAGACCGTACATGTTTTGAAGGGCATTGATCTAGATATTAAGACTGGGGAATATGTTGCGATTATGGGTCCTTCAGGTTCTGGGAAATCTACCTTAATGAACTTACTCGGTTGCTTAGACACACCAACATCTGGCTCCTATATTCTCAATGGAAAGGATGTTAGCCAAATGAGTGACGATGACTTAGCCGATATTAGAAACACCGAAATAGGTTTCGTATTTCAGACCTTTAACTTATTGCCAAGAACTACGGCTTTGGATAATGTGGCTTTACCGATGGTTTATGCCGGCAAATCTAAAGCTGCTCGAATAGAACGTGCCTCTAAAGTTCTAACCGATGTTGGTCTTGCCGATAGAATGGATCACAAACCCAATCAGCTTTCGGGAGGGCAGCGCCAGCGTGTTGCTGTTGGTCGAGCCTTGGTCAACAATCCTTCCATAATTCTTGCCGATGAACCCACCGGTAACCTCGACTCCAAAACAGGTTTTGAGATTATGAATCTTTTTAACGACATCCATAAAGCAGGCAATACTGTTATTATGGTAACCCACGAAGAGGATATTGCCGCATATGCCAACCGCGTCATCAGACTTCGGGATGGGATTGTTGAGAGTGATACATTTAACTAAAAGCCCCTTTGACCTTCGGACATTTCCCCAGAAGGGGAAAGAAAAAAGTAAGCTGAAGACCCCATCCTAGGCAAATGCTTTGGAGAGTAAAAAGATGAAGACAATAAAATTTAAGCAGAATCATCAGAAACAAACTAACAAATACTGAAAACTGAAGATTGAGGACTGAAGACCGAAAACTGAAGACCGAAAACTGAAAACTGAATATTCTATCCCAAAACCTGCAACTTCGCGAACCTCAACAAAAGTTTCTTAACACCGCCGTGCTCAAAGTTAATTTCGGCCTTGACGTCTGCACCTTTTCCTTCAATCAATAATACTTCTCCTTTACCAAATCGGGAATGTTCCACAATGTTTCCTTTAGTCAAATCTCCATCAAAAAGGTTGGTGTCAAAATTATTTGTGTTGGCAGTGCCGCTTTTCTTGACGGGCTTTAAATTTTTAGGTGCCACGAATTTGGGAGCCTTTGCTTCAGATTTTCGTCTGATGGGTTTTTTAAACCTAATTTGATTTGGCTCTACATCCCCAAAAATATCTGCACTTAACATTGGGTTTTGTCGCGGATCATTGACCGGAGTCATCACCTCGAGGTATTGGTCATCTATCTCTTCGATAAAACGACTCGGCTCGGCATCAATCAATTTTCCCCAACGGTAACGTGACAGAGTATAGGTGAGATAGGCTTGTTTTTCGGCACGGGTTAATGCCACGTAAAATAAACGTCGCTCTTCCTCTAACTCGCTTCTCGTACTCATACTCATGGCGCTAGGCAAGAGGTCTTCTTCCATACCAACTATATAGACGTAAGGAAACTCCAACCCCTTTGCTAAATGTATGGTCATTAAAGCTACCCGATCATCATCGCCTTTATCATTGTCCAAATCCGTGGCGAGGGCAACATCTTCTAAAAATTCGGCAATAGATCCTGTGGCATCTGCCAATTCTTTTTGCCCTTCCACAAAATCCTTGATACCGTTGAGTAGTTCTTCAATATTCTCAAGTCTTTGGATATCTTCGGGCGAACTTTCTTTATTATAAGTCTTTATTATTCCGGTAAGTTTTGTAACCTCCTCGGCCAATTCAAAGGCATTAGCGGTTTGATTGGTTACCTGAAAGCGTTCTATCAAGGTCACAAAGTTTTTCAGCTTATTCCGTGTACCACTGTTAACATTGACTTCAGTTTTATCAATATGCTTCATGACCTCAAAAATGGAGCGGTCATAACCGTTGGCTGCAACAACTAATTTATCTACCGTAGTTGCGCCGATACCCCGCATTGGGAAATTGATAACTCTTTTTAAAGCTTCCTCATCGTTGGGGTTGATAATCAATCTTAAATAGGACAGAACATCTTTTATTTCCTTGCGTTGGTAGAAGGACAATCCGCCGTAGATTCGATAGGGAATATTCCGTTTCCGTAGTGCATCTTCAATGGCGCGGGATTGCGCATTGGTGCGGTATAAAACGGCAAAATCATTATCCCCAGCTTCATGCTCCGCTTTATTCTCAATGATGGAGCTGGCAACAAAACGCCCCTCATCACCATCGGTCATTAAACGGTTAACCTTTATTTTACCGCCTTCATCATTAGCGGTCCAAACAATTTTTTCGAGCTTGGTCTTATTTTTTTCGATTATAGAATTGGCGGCGTTGACAATATTCTTGGTTGAGCGATAATTCTGCTCTAACCTGAACACCTTTACGTCATCGTAATCGCGTTGAAAGTTTAGAATATTATTGATATTCGCACCCCTAAACGCGTAAATACTTTGGGCATCATCACCAACGACGCAAATATTTTGAAATCGGTCTGACAACGCTCTAACTATTAAGTACTGGGAGTGGTTGGTATCTTGATACTCATCAACAAGTATATATCTAAATCTATCCTGATACTTAGCCAATACATTTGGGAAACGTGTTAAAAGTTCGTTGGTTCTTAAAAGTAAATCATCAAAATCCATCGCACCGGCTTTAAAGCAACGGTCCACATAATTTTTATAGATTTCGCCTAGCCTAGGGCGCTTCGCCATGGTATCGGCTTCAACCAGTTCCGGGTTTTGGAAATACGCCTTTACGGTAATCAAACTGTTTTTATATGATGAAATTCTAGAACGCACTTGCTTGGTTTTATAGACGTCCTTTTCTAGTCCCATTTCCTTTATGATGGCTCCAATCAAACGGTCTGAATCCTGGGTATCATAGATGGTGAAGTTTCTTGGGAAACCCAATTTATCGGCTTCAATACGTAATATTTTGGCAAATACAGAATGGAAAGTCCCCATCCAAAGATTCTTGGATTCACTGGCCCCAACAATGTCAGCAATCCTACCCTTCATCTCACGTGCCGCCTTGTTGGTAAACGTTAATGACAGAATGTTAAAGGGGTCAACACCTTGACTCATCAAATAGGCAATACGGTAAGTTAAAACCCTTGTCTTGCCTGAGCCTGCGCCAGCTATAACAATCATTGGCCCATCTTTTTGCAATGTAGGTTGCAACTGTGCATCGTTCAATTGACTTAAATACTTCTCCATAAATTCAAAAATAAAACACAATTAAGCCTCATGCAATAGCATTACCCCAAAGTTATAAATGGTTATTAAGATTTAGTTATTTTTCTTTTTTCCTGAGCCGGTCATTGCAGATAACAGACCGCTTCGCAAATTGAGCCAAACGTAATTAAACACAGATTTAGTCTTGTCACGTTCTACTTTGGTGGTACTGCCGTATCTAAAATCATTTTTACCCTTATTACTATCACTAGCAACAAAAAGATTGGCAATACCTGAAAGAAACTTATTTTTTTCCCTACCGTCTTTTTGAAGAATAACCACGTCAAAATCATCATAATCAATCATAAGGTCGATATTTGAAGTATTGGCATCTCCATCAATTGTGAAATAGGTTTTAAGCAACTCGCCTTCAAATTTTATATTCAGGTTGGGCTTCATAAATTGATTGAGGTGACTGGCTTTTAGCATTCCCATCTCCGCCGCAAAAGTAAAATGGTCGTTCACGTTATTGACATCAAATTGCCAGTCGATTTTTAAAGGAGTGTTTTCCATAAATACTGTGGAAATATCAATTTTAGTTTTTTCATTTTCTTGATACGTATTACTTACCTTAGACATTTTTGCATTCAGTTGGCTGAATTTCAATTGTCCAGCAGGATTCTCAGCCTTTGCCTTTTCCTCATAAATAATAGTACCTTGGTTGATATTCAACTCATCAACGGTCAAATCTATATTTAGGTTTCTCAACATTTTGCTGTAGAGCGCCTTTCTTTTGGTATCATCTGCTACTAATTTATCGCGATAGACTTCCAACTTTGGCTGTTCAAAAACTATTTTTTTACTTCGGAAAGCAAACCTTTCCCCGTCATGATATCCCAAATCTTGACCCATAATTTCTAATGAGGGAATCTCAACCACCAAATGGTCGCGTTCGCTCATTATGATTTTTGAAAGTTCGCGTTTGTCGTATTTGGTCTTATATTTTACTTCGGAAAATTTAGAGCTTTCATTACTTATTTCAACGGCCCCCACAAAAAGGTTTTCATATTCCCCCGTATTATATTTAAGATTTTTTGAGGTAATTGAAATGTTGTTAAAACTGAAAGGAATTTTAGAAGATACTGTTTCGCTATTTAGCTTGATTTCCTTGAGGTCTAGATAAAAGCTATCGGTCTTAAAAATCAAAGAATCGTTCTCAATATTAAACACTTCTGCTGTTGCATTCTCTACTTTTATCTCACCGATGCGAAACGATTGCTTTAACTTGTTTTTAATAGAAGAATCGTAAGAACTATCCTTTACCTTCTCATTATGGAAGTAAGTTATTTTTGGTTCTTTAAAGGTCAGGCTTTCAATACTCACCTCATCACTACGAAGGTAAGTCCAGTAACTAAAATCATTCAATGCGACAGAATTCAACTCTATTTGGGCGTTTGTTTCGCCCGTAATTTTCCCTTTTACGGTCAATAAAGGTTTTGAAAGTGTAAGATTTCCGCCGAGAATACTGATATCCAAATCCTCATATTGCAATTGGATGTGACTAGGCAATTTTTTTATAGCAGTTTCAACTTTTTGATGGGCCACATAGTCTATAATAAAAAAACCGATGACAAGAATTAGCAGTATCCCACCTATTACAAAAATACTTTTTTTGGCTTTACGATTCATTTCATAAAGATAAACTTTCGATTGAATGGCGACAATTAATTTCAATATCTTTGGAACTTAATTTTCTATAAATGGATGCATTTTTAAATTTTCTTTCTGAAATACCTTGGTGGGCTTGGATTCTTATAGTACTTGCCGTTGTTGCCATTCGCGATGTATTGCAGCGTAGCCATACGATTAGCCACAACTTCCCAATCATGGGCCACTTTAGGTATTTACTCGAAAGTATTGGTCCAGAATTGAGGCAATATTTAGTGGCAAACAATCGAGAAGAACTTCCTTTTAATAGGATAGAACGGAGTTGGGTCTATGCCTCTTCAAAAAACGAAAATAATTACGAAGGTTTTGGTACAGACCGAGATATTTATGCGCATCAACATTTATTTGTCAATAACGCCATGTTTCCCTATAAAATGGAAAAAGGCCATCCAAACATAGACGACCATACCTTTTTACCTTGCGCAAAGGTGATTGGCGCTTACCACAAACGAGAGAAACCTTTTCGACCAAAGTCGGTCATCAATGTTTCAGCTATGAGTTATGGATCACTTTCAGCAAAAGCCATTGAGTCCTTAAATAAAGGGGTTAAGATTGCAGGTGCTTATCATAATACAGGCGAAGGCGGACTTTCACCCTACCATAAATATGGCGGTGATGTTGTGTTTCATTTCGGAACAGGATATTTTGGCGTTCGTACCGAAGACGGTAATTTTTCAATGGAAAAGATGAAACAGCTCGTTGAAGAGAATCCTTTTATAAGAGCCATCGAACTGAAACTTTCCCAAGGCGCAAAACCTGGAAAAGGCGGTGTTTTGCCCGGGTCTAAGATAAGCAAGGAAATAGCAGAAATCAGAGGTGTGGAAGTAGGTAAGACCGTGCTTTCCCCACCCAGCCATAAGGCGTTTTCTACTATCCCAGAAATGGTAGAACTGATTGAAAACATTGCTAAAGAAACTGGACTACCTGTTGGTGTAAAGGCAGCAATTGGTAAATTAGGGCAATGGGAAGAGCTCGCCGATTACATGGTAAAAACGGGTAAAGGCCCAGATTTTATTACCATTGATGGTGGCGAAGGTGGTACAGGTGCTGCACCCCCTAGTTTTGCCGACCACGTATCCTTACCTTGGATGTATGCTTTTGGGGACCTTTATAAACTATTTAAGCAAAAAGGACTTGCCGAGCAAATTGTATTTATTGGTAGCGGTAAATTAGGATTTCCTGCAAAAGCAGCAATGGCTTTTGCCATGGGTGCAGATTGTATCAATGTGGCAAGAGAGGCCATGATGAGCATTGGTTGCATACAAGCGCAACTTTGCCATACCAACCGATGCCCAAGTGGAGTGGCCACTCAAAACAAGTGGTTACAACGCGGAATTGATGTCCCTTTAAAATCTGAGCGTATGGCGCAATATTTTAGGACGTTTAGAAAGGAATTTTTAGAAATCACACATTCTGCGGGTTACGAACATCCATGTCAATTCATAATGGATGATATTGAAATCAATGTAGATGACCATAATCTTTCAAGAGATTTAAGTCGCACTTATCGTTATGAAAAAGTCGCTGTCCCTTTCACTTCTATGCAAGCTCTTAAAGATTGTGTGCACTTGGGAGGTAGGGCTTAGTAAGTGTTTTAATCTCGAAGACGAAAACGAAATATTATTTAAATCAAAGGGATTTTATAAGTCCATTTCCCTTTCTTTAAGATTTTTGAATTAAATGTGTCATGTTTTTTGCGCAGTCCCAAATATTTGTGCTTAAACCTTAATTCTTGTTTCTTGGATTTATGCTCTAATTCCCATTCTCTTTATTCTATTTTCATCAATCTATTTTCTATTCTACAAAAACCCTTATTTTTACCGACATAATTAATTCAATCCATGGAAGACAACATTTTATCCCTCTTATTTTATTGCATCCCAGCAGTCATTACTGGTTTGGTAGCCTATATGTTTTTTAAAAACTATACTGAAAATGAAAACCAAAGACGGAATTTTTTGATTAAGAAAGATTTGCAAACACAGGCTCTTCCTTCAAGGCTCCAGTCTTATGAGCGGTTCTCCTTATTTTTAGAGCGTATAAAACCATCAAAACTTATGGTTCGTGTTACTCCAACCTCAACTGTTAAAACAGATTATGAAAGCCTTTTGATTGCCAATATAGAACAGGAATTTGAACACAATTTGTCGCAACAGATTTATGTAACGGAAGATTGCTGGAGCATAATTGCTGCTGCAAAAAATGCGACCATACAACTAATTCGGAAATCAACGCTTTCTGAAAAAGTGGATTCGGCAGATAAATTAAGGGAAGTCGTTCTTACTGATATGATGGATAAACGAGCGCCTAGCGATGCTGCGCTTTCTTTCATCAAGGATGAAGTTGGGGCAATTTGGAGGTAAGTCGAAAAATCAAACCTTAATTGTAAAAATAATTATCCGCAAACCCGCTTATTTAATACCACTACTATATTATTTCTATATAAACTGGGCAAACTAATCTTAAACTTAACGGCTAAAATCCTTGTCACAATTACAATAACGGCAGCAATGATGAATATAAAGTTATTGTCTCTCGTAAAGTAACGTAGTAAAAAGTAACTAAATCCGCCTAAAATACAGGCAGTTGCATAGATTTCCTTTCTGAAAATTACGGGTATTTCATTACAGAGAATATCCCGAATCACGCCTCCAAAACAAGCCGTCATTGTACCAAGTGCAATGCAGATGAGTGGATGAAGGCCCGCAACCAAACCTGTTTCAATCCCCACCACAGTGTATAGTCCAATCCCGATGGTATCAAATAAAAATAACGACGTACGCAGATATGAAATTGTATTTCTAAGTAACACCGCGAATAACGCCGAACCGATTATCACATAGACATAAGTCATGTTGGTCATCCAAGATACTGGAGAAACACCAATCATGACATCGCGCAACGTACCACCACCAACTGCTGTTACAAACGCTATAATTATGACTCCAAAGGCATCCATCCTTTTATCTAAGGCTACTAAAACCCCTGAAATTGCAAAGGCAATGGTTCCTAAAATATCAATAATCTGAAAAAACATGAATTTCCTTAATTTATAGTGTTGATATATTTTACTTGTTTAAAAAAGCATCTTAAACAATCGCAAAGTTACGCAGAGTGTTTAGGATTGATTAAGAATAATACGTTTAATCTTTGGTGAAAAAACACCTAAATGAGTACTTGATTAGAAAAAATGAGAGTCATGAGGTGAGAATTCAATCCCTCGGTGGGTTTAGAAGGCCTTTGCTTCGGGGAAAATATTGATTGATTGCCTTTTATAGTGGGATTCTAAGAAAGAATTATTAACGACTTGGGATACCAGCAGAAAACGGTGGAATAATTGATTCGCACACTTTTTCCAAAAACGAAAAAGTGGCTCTTTACTCACATGTTTTGGGTGTAATAATTATAATCTTTAAGAATCACATCAATAAACTTGATGTCTTCCTCATTGTAATCCTTAATGCCAACAACTTCAACTATTTTCTTGCGCAATTTTATCAAGGTCGCATAGTCACGGGCTGCTCTGGCCTGAACAAAAGTTTCTTTTATGATACGGGCGTCATTGTCAGAAAGCTTAATAACATTAGGATAGGTTGGCACATAATCATCATCCAATTCTTCTAAAATGGTATGGCTAATGTTTACCTTATTCTTTAGGGTGATTACAGAGGTCCCGGCCGTCATATCTCCTAAACGCTGATTTTTATTGCTAGAAACAATTGTTATTAATGCAACTACAGGTCCAAAAATAGGGCCGAGTAAATTCAAATCTATGATTCTAAAAAACCATCGAATCATATAATCTGCCAAAGACGCCTGATAGCCATCTATCTTTACTACCTTGATTTTCAGGATACGCTTACCCGGTGTTTGGCCGTCGAGAAAGGTCTCAAACAACAATGAATAAAATATAACGGGTAAATAAAAACTAACATATATGGCTATTTTGGACCACTGATCCATGCCACTGACCATATCCTCAACGTGGAATAAATTGAAAACCAGTTGATAGGTTACAACCACATAGGCAATCTTGATAATCAAGTCAACAATAAAAGCCAAAATACGCTCGCCAACACTAGCTGCGATGAAATTTATATTGACATTTTGAGTGGTGTTTATTTGTAACTCTACCATTTAATGCTTTAATTTGATAGCTTATGAGAGAAGTGGCATTTATCAAGCAGAACAAGGAAAAATGGCTTAACTTTGAGCAGGCTATTTTTGGTAAAACCCTTAAAAATCCTGACGAACTTGCCTCTCTCTACATTCATTTGGTTAACGATCTTTCGTACGCCCAAACTTACTATCCCAAAAGTAAAACAATTCTTTATTTAAACAACCTCGCCGCAAAAGCTTTTCAAAAAATCTATAAGACCAAGCGAGAAGATTCAAATAGGTTTGTGCATTTTTTTAAAGTAGAAGTACCAATGATTGTTTATGAATATCGCAGATATGTGCTATATGCTTTTCTTATCTTTTTAAGTTTTGTGACCATTGGAGCAGTTTCAGCAGCCTACGATGATTCTTTTGTCAGGCTAATTCTAAGCGATAGTTATGTTAACCAAACCCTTGAAAATATTGAGGCTGGAGACCCTGTGGCCGTTTATAAAAGTGGGAGCAATTGGGGTAGCTTTATTGGTATAACCCTCAACAATCTTTATGTAGGTATCAAATCTTTTATCTATGGTGTTTTTGGCGGCCTTGGTACGGGATTGGTCATGATGTACAATGGAATCATGGTCGGGGCTTTTCAATATTTTTTCTACCAAGAAGGTGTTCTGTGGGAAAGCGTGCGTGGCATCTGGATTCATGGTTCTATGGAAATTTTTGCCATTGTTATTGAAGGTGCCGCAGGTTTGATGTTGGGAGCGAGTATTCTGTTTCCAAAAACATTTTCTAGAATGACTTCCTTTAAAATGGGCGTGAAAAATGGCGTGAAAATTTTAATCAGCACTTTTCCCTTCACGGTTGCGGCTGGGTTTTTAGAAGGTTACGTTACACGGTTTTCTGACACGATGCCAAACTGGCTCTCGATAGGAATAATTCTCATCACCTTGAGCCTTATTTCATTTTATTATTTGGTTTATCCCTTTATTGTAAATGCCAAAGTAAAAAACAACTATGCAGCAACTCTATAAGTCCCGGGATTTTGGAACGTTTTTCCAAGACACCTTTGCATTCATCAAAAAAGATGGTGGTCATATATTCAAGAATTTTTTTATGGTCAATGGTATTTTCCTGCTCGTATTGATTGTACTCGGCTATTTTTTTACCCAATTTTATTCTGATATTGTCTTTGGAGGCATTCTTAACGGAGGTACTTCAACACTTGATAATTATCTCAATGAAAATGCTGGAATTTTTATTTTGCTCGTTTTACTTTTTGTAACGGTAGGTCTTACAGCTGGTGTGATTTCTTATTCCTACATTCCGATTTATTTAAAATTATACGATAAACACGAGGGCAAGAATTTCGGCGTAAGCCAGATTATTTCAGAATATAAAAATAATATAGGTAAGATTTTAGTGTTTTTACTTTGCGGAATTATTGTCGCTATACCAACTATCATAGTGGCGGGCATTGTCTCCATCATCCTAACAATAACCATAATCGGTATTTTGGCCCTACCTTTAGTTATTGGAGCGGTTGCTTTATTTTATCAAATGACCTTAATGGAATATATCAATACAAAAAAAGGGGTTTGGGAGAGTTTCAGCTATTCTATATCGCTGTTGGGTAAGAGATTTTGGATAGCCGTTGGCTCTGTAGGTATCTTCTACCTCATGAGCTATATTGTACAAAATATCATTACGATAATACCTTATATTTTTGGGATGGCAAGCCTGTTTACTACTATTGAAGACGGTACTCAACCGAGCAGTGAAGAGATTGGCGCTACTATGACCGTGCTTATGTTGGCTGTTTTTTTTCTTACTTTTTTATTGAGTACAATTCTCAATATCATTACCCAACTCAACCAAGGAGTGATTTTTTATAGTTTGAAAGAGGAAATAGAAAACATCAACACTAAAAGTGTTATTGATCAAATTGGTGGTGGTGAATAGTTTTTCAAAACATCATATCATAATTTTTTTCTTCGGAATGTGTTCTGTAATAAATTTGTGTTATGCTTCAACAAACCATTGGATACATATCGAAATAACACCTTCCCATATTTTTCAGGATTCTTTGTACAGGGACGTTGAGCCAATGGATACTCGTGAATACGAAAACCTAAAGGAAAAGTACACGGGGGATGATTTCACTTATCAAAGCTACGAAGAAAGCTCTGGTTGGTGGACGCGTTTCAAAAAATGGCTCAGTGATTTCTTCAAGGATTTGTTTGATATTAGCTCAGATGCCCAAGCTTCAGATTTTACAGATATCGCCCTAAAGATTTTCTATGTGGTCATCTTCTTACTGGTGGTCTTTTTTATAGTCAAGGCTATTATCAATAAAGAGGGCACTTGGGTATTTGGTAAATCGTCTGATAAAAGTATCATCCCTATAACCGATCTTGAAAACAACATTCATAGCACCGATTTTAATGCACTTGTTGCGGAAGCTGAAAGTAGCGGTAACTTCAGGTTAGCGATACGGTTTTACTACTTATGGTTATTAAAGACACTTTCTGAAGCCGAAATTATTGACTATGATGTTGAAAAAACGAACAGTGACTACTATTACGAAATCACTTCTGAAGCCATTAAAAAACAGTATGCCTACACCTCATATCTTTATAACTACATCTGGTACGGGGAATTTGATATTGACCAAAATCAATTTCAAAAAGCGAAAGATGCATTTTCCAAATTTTTAAACTCTGTAAACGCATGAGCAAGACTTTAAAAATCTATATCGGGCTGCTGGTTTTACTTTTTGTGGGAATCGCCATCGTTGAATTTTCTGCTCCAAAACCATTAAATTGGCGCAAGACCTTTGATGAGCGTCATAAAATTCCTTACGGAACATTTGTTTTTTATAATGAACTCAATTCACTTTTCCCTGAAAGTAAGGTTCAAAACATCAATGTAACTCCTTATGAATATTTTGACGATTACTACAATTGGGAAGATAGTACCTATCTCACCACGGGAACTTATATTCTTATAGATGAATATCCCGAGATTGATAACAGCTCGGCCCAAGAACTTTTAGATTTTGCTTCGCATGGTAATACTATTTTTATGTCAAGCAATTTTTTCCCTGGCGGACTCAAAGATTCATTAGGTTTTGAAATTGAGAATGACTTTGATTTTAAAGGTAAAGGAACGTTCAGTTTTACAAATCCTTCGCTTGCCAAGGATTCAATTACCATAGAAAAAGGAATGAGCAATACCTACTTTTCTAAACTTGACACTACGTACGTCACGGTTTTGGGTAATCAAAAATTTGGAGATTCTACCTACGTCAATTTTATAAAAATGGGTTGGGGCAATGGGGATGTGTTTTTACACTTGCAACCCATTACATTTACGAACTACCATTTGCTTAAAAATGAAAATGCCAAATATGCTGCAGGCGTGATGTCCTATTTGAATGATGATACGATTTATTTTGATTCGCGTAATAAATCGGTAAGGGATATGGGCGACTCCCCGTTGCGTTTCGTGTTGAGTCAACCGGCTTTGCGTTGGGCCTGGTATCTAGCATTGGTCACTATTGTAATGTTTATGATTTTTAATGCCAAACGCCGACAGCGCATTGTAAAAGTTATTGAACCGCTAAAGAATACGACCGTTGATTTTACAAAAACCATTGGCAATCTGTATTACGAAACCAAAGATCACAATAACCTTATTGAGAAGAAAATCACTTATTTTTTAGAGTATATTAGGCGCGTCTATTATATAGATACTCAGGTGTTAGATGAGAAGTTCATTCAAAATCTTGCCCAAAAGTCAAATAAAGACAAAGCCGAAATAAAAAAACTCGTTAACAACATTGTTTATTTACGCAGTAAGGCAGAATGTAATGAAAACAATTTGTTACAGCTAAACACCGCAATTGAAGATTTTTACAACAAATAACCTATGGAACATTTAGATGACATGCAGAATGATGAGCAAAAACCACAAAATCCACCCACTGAAAACACGGGGGAATCAAGCTCACAAATTTCGGAAACAAACTTACCTCAAACAGAATCAAATGATGATCTCAGTTTTGAAAACAGGATAGATTTAACCGAACTGCAACAAGGAATTGAATTGATTAAAAATGAAATAGGCAAAGTCATCGTCGGTCAAAAAGGCATGATAGATATGCTCATTGCCTCGATACTTGCTAACGGCCATTCGCTTATTGAGGGTGTACCAGGTGTGGCAAAAACCATTTCGGCTAAGTTGCTTGCTAAATCATTGAGCGTCGGGTTTAGCCGAATCCAATTTACCCCAGATTTGATGCCCAGCGATATTTTGGGGACATCGGTCTTCAACATGAAAAATTCTGAATTTGAATTTAAGGAAGGCCCTATCTTTTCTAATATGATTCTTATCGACGAAATCAATCGGGCACCTGCTAAAACCCAGGCTGCGCTTTTTGAAGTTATGGAAGAACGCCAGATTACAATCGACGGTAAAAAGTTTAAAATGGAACTTCCTTTTATTGTGCTGGCCACCCAAAATCCCATTGAACAAGAAGGTACTTACCGCTTGCCAGAGGCACAGTTAGACCGTTTTCTTTTTAAAATAGATGTCGATTACCCAAACGTTGACGAGGAAGTTGAAATTTTAAATCGAGAACAAAACCTGAAAGGTGATTCTAAAACAGAACAAGTGACCGCGCATTTGAGCGGGGAACAGATTAAAAAATTCCAAGAGTTGGTAAATCAAATTAAAATCGAGTCGCATTTAATCAGATATATTGCAGATATGATTGCCAATACGCGTAATAATCCGTTTTTATATTTGGGAGCATCGCCAAGAGCTTCAATTGCAATCCTGAGAGCTAGTAAAGCTTTTGCAGCAATGAGTGGCCGAGATTTTGTAACCCCAGAAGATATAAAGCGTTCGGCTATTCCAGTTTTACAGCATCGTGTTATTGTAACCCCAGAACGTGAGATGGAAGGTGTTAGCACTAAACAAATTATTAAGCAAATTATTGAGGCGGTGGAAATACCAAGGTAAAGTTGAAACTGAAGCTGAAATCGAAATCGAAATTGAAAATCAAGACTAAGACGAAATTGAATCAAAACGAATCCTAACCTTTAATCTTGAACATTAAACTTTAAATCTCATAACCAAAAAACCTTGAAAAGAATAAAACCTTTTTATATTCAAAACCGTTTCTTTTATGCCTGTGTTGGGCTTATGGTGCTGTTTGTTCTGAGTTTTGTTTTTCCGAGGTTATTTAATATCGTAAAACTTTTGTTGCTGTTACTGATAACACTTACAGTATTGGATGCTATCATTTTGTTCGCTGCAAAACGTGGCGTTATCGGGAAGCGCATTTTACCGGAAAAATTATCTAACGGCGACCAAAATCCCATTCGGTTAGAGATTTCAAATTATTATACTTTTAATGTCTATGTTACTATTATAGATGAAATACCAGAACAGTTTCAAGTTCGTGATTTTAACATTATTCGGAAATTGGAGGCTTCAAGTAATTCAACAATCCAATATCAACTTCGACCAGTTGAACGCGGCGAATATCACTTTGGAAAATTAAATATTTACGTCACTTCAGTTTTCGGCTTAATTGCCAGAAGATTTAAAACCGAAGATAACGCCATGGTGCCAACCTACCCTAGTTTTATTCAATTGCGCAAATATGATCTGATGGCCATTAGCAACAACCTCCATCAATACGGAATTAAAAAGATTCGTAAGATTGGACATACAATGGAGTTTGAGCAGATTAAGGATTATGTACTTGGTGATGATTTACGCACCATTAACTGGAAGGCCACTGCGAAGCGAAACCAACTCATGGTTAATCAGTTTCAGGATGAAAAATCGCAACCTATTTATTCGGTAATTGATAAAGGCCGTGCCATGAAAATGCCTTTTGATGGGCTTACACTCTTAGATTATGCCATTAATGCCGCGTTGGTGATTTCTAATGTAGCACTAAAAAAACAAGATAAGGCCGGAATTCTAGCATTTTCAAAAAAAGTAGAGAATATTGTTGTCGCCGAGCGTAGAAGCTCACAGATGAACTTGATTTTAGAAACACTTTATAATGTTAACACCGATTTTTACGAGACAGATTTCAGCCGACTCTACGCTGACATAAAGCGAAATATAAAGCAGCGAAGTCTGATGTTACTTTATACCAATTTTGAAACCTTGGATGGGTTGCATCGGCAACTGCCCTACTTAAAAGGCATGGCAAAAAATCATTTGCTTGTAGTGATTTTCTTTAAAAACACCGAACTCAACACCCTAATTACTGAAAAAGCTGAAACCGTACAACAGGCCTACGATAAAGTTATTGCCGAAAAATTTGCTTTTGAAAAACGGCTTATCGTTACTGAACTTCAGAAGTATGGCATTCAATCCATATTGACAACGCCACAAGAATTAACGTTGGATACTATCAACAAATATTTAGAAATTAAGGCGCGGGGATTGTTATAACTATGTTTTTTTGGACAAGATTCCATTCTTTACCTGCTCTCAAGAGTATTTATTAAAATATTCGAAATAAAAAAAGCCAGTGCCCATGATTTAAAACATTATGGATATGATGCAACAGCAAATCAATTTGAAATAATTTCTAAAATTTGAGTTTGAAATTTGAAAATCGTCAATTCATCCTAAATTAACCACAGTTCGGTAAGCACAATTTCAGGATGAATAGCAATCATTCTATATTTGAGCCATAGAAACTTATTAACCACTAAAACATTATATCATGAAAAATTTATTTTTTACCCTCGTTTTCTCACTTTTGACCATAACCGCCTTTTCGCAAGCAGATGAAGGACAAACCATAACTGTTAAAGTTGAAAATGCAAAAAACGATAACGGCAAACTATTGATAGCACTACATACAGAAGCCGATTTTATGAAAGGGGCCGGCGTGGATAGTCAAGAAAGCAAAATAGTTGACGGTAAAGGCACTGTGACCTTCACCAATGTTAAACCCGGAGATTATGCAATTATGGTTCTTCATGATGCTAATGATAATAAACGAATGGATTTTGAAGCCAATGGAATGCCAAAGGAATCTTACGGAATGTCAAACAACCCAAGAAGTTTTGGACCACCAATCTATGCCGACGCAAAATTTGATGTTGCTGATGAGGATATGGAAATTTCTATCAGGTTCTAATAAACCAAATTCAACCATAAAAGGATTATAAGGCCACTCTTGATAAGTTAAGAGTGGTTTTTTTTATATAATTCATTTAATTCTCACTTTAATTACATTGAAAACTGCATGACTTTAAACTATTATTAACAAAGTTCTTCATAGTTTTTATAAATAGTATTAATAATTTTAGGGACTTATAAAAATAGTTATGACCATAACACAACTACGTTACGTTTTGGCAATCGCCGAACAGCAAAATTTCACTAAGGCCGCAGAGAAATGCTTTGTAACCCAGCCCACGCTCAGCACCCAAATTCAAAAATTAGAAGACGAATTAGATATTCTAATTTTTGATCGCAGCAAAAAACCTATTGAATTAACCGATGTAGGTAGAAAGATTGTGCAACAAGCAAAAAATATTGTAGATGAATCTGAGCGTATCCAAGATATTGTTGATCAGCAGAAAGGTTTTATTGGTGGCGAGTTCAAATTAGGAATCATCCCAACGGTTATGCCGACGCTTCTACCAATGTTCCTTAAAACATTTATTAAAAAATTCCCGAAAGTTAAATTAAAAATTGAAGAGTTAACCACTGAGGAAATCATTACGCGAATAAACGACGGCCACTTAGATGCGGCTATTGCTGCAACACCATTGCAAAATGATATTATCAAAGAACGTGTGTTGTACTTTGAACCGTTTGTAGGCTATGTTCCCAACGACCACGAGCTGTCAAAAAAACAAAAGTTAGAAATCAATGATTTAGATTTGAATGATATTCTGTTACTAGAGGATGGACATTGTTTTAGAGATGGCATAATAAATCTATGTAAAGCGCTCAAAGAAGAACATAACGATAACTTTCAGCTTGAAAGTGGAAGTATTGAGACCCTAATCAAACTATCTGATGAAGGTTTAGGCATGACACTTCTACCCTATCTGCATACCCTAGATCTGAATGATAACATGAAATCTAGGCTAAGACATTTCAACAACCCGCCGCCTGCACGCGAAGTGAGTATAATATACCATAAAAACGAACTTAAGATGCAGATTATAGAGGCACTGCATGATGTTATTTCAGGAATTATTAGAGGAGCGATTGCGTTTCAGAATGTAGAGATTGTAAGTCCTTTGTCTAAAGCAAAATAAACCTAGGCTTCAAAAAAAATAGATGCTAGTGTTTTAGTTTCATTTAAAATAGCTGTATCTCTTTAAATTGTTAAAGAGCGCAGTGCTATTGAAGATTGGCATGAAATTACTATGAAGAAAATTAGGTAAATAACAATTCAAGGTGCCAATCTGATCAGGATATGAATTGATTTTAAAAATTAACTATTATAAATAAAAAATGACCGCCAAAAGCGGTCATTTTTTATTATGATTTTAATAAGATTAAACATTGGTCTAATTCAGGGTTCTGTAGAATTAAAGATTTTATAAAAATCTTAAGCTCTTCGATTTCGTAGGGTAATAATCGTTGTAGGGCTTTTTGTAATTCTCTACAAAACAATGAATAATCAAAACTGACTTTATTAAGCACAGTCTTTGTGTACTCAAACATTGCTCTTGCCATAATTTAAAAATTTGGTTAGATAAAGGTAAATTTCAAGAATAGGCAATTAATTTATGTTTCGTTAAATGTAATGAAAAATCTGTTGTAAATGTATTTTCAGATTTATTTTAACAGCCAAAAAAACCTTAAAATCGATTATCCCCATCTAATAAATCACCTAATCCGCCCAATATGCTGCCTTCTCCCTTATCTTTTCCACCTCTTGGAAGGGAAGCTATTATTCGACCTGCCAATCTACTAAACGGAAGAGACTGAATATATACAGTACCAGGACCTTGGAGTTTGGCAAAAAATAGTCCCTCACCTCCAAATATGGTATTTTTAATACCACCAACAAATTCTATATCGTAATCTATATCTTGGGTAAAGCCAATAATACAACCAGTATCGACTTTTAAGGTTTCACCAGGTTGTAGCACTTTTTTGGCCATGGTACCGCCAGAATGCACAAAGGCCATTCCATCACCTTCCAATTTTTGCATGATAAAACCTTCACCGCCAAAAAGCCCGCGACCTAATTTTTTAGAAAATTCAATCCCAACACTAACTCCTTTTGCTGCACAAAGAAATGCATCTTTTTGACAAATGAACTTACCGTTAAACTCGGTTAAATCTATGGGTATTATTTTTCCTGGATAAGGGGAAGCAAAGCTAATATTGCGCTTTCCCGTTAGTGCGTTATAGAATGCGGTCATAAATAGGCTTTCCCCAGTAAGTATTCTTTTGCCCGCACCGAGAATCTTTCCGAAGAAACCCGAGTCTTTTTCTGAGCCATCGCCAAAAATGGTTTCCATTTTAATGCCATCTTCCATCATCATAAAACTGCCAGCCTCGGCAATGACGCCTTCTTCTGGGTCTAGCTCTATCTCGACGTATTGCATTTCTTCGCCGTAAATTCTGTAATCGATTTCATGTGAGGTCATACTTTTTTGTTTAAGGTTGATGTCTGTATAGGTTGATAAAGTTATGGATTTGTTACAAATTATAGATAAAAACTAAATCCTAAAATCAAATTTTCAAATTCGTCTAACATGAAGTCGGTGTCAGATATAATTGAGATAATAAGTTTTTGTTATTAAGGTTTTTGTGTGTCTATTAGTCGAAATTCCATAGGCAAATAGAAGGAAAATTTACTCTATCATTGTTCCAAATAAAATTTTAATTGCTCAAAATTTGTTGATAGCTTAATACTATTCCGCTTCTTTCAATAATGCAAATCTATAACCATAAAGATTTGATGCTTTACCATATTTTTTTTATAAGCAAAAGCACGTATTGAAAGAATTAGAGATGCAGCGATATTAATTTTTTGAGGTTTCTTTAGTGTAGATTCAATATTCTGAAAATGAAACTATCTAAAATTTACACTCTTTCAACAAAAAAAAGAGAACATTAAATTTTTTATGAAATTCAAAGTAAAGGGGCCCAAAGCCTACTAAAAGACTCCTTTAATTTACACCATTTTGAGCGCTCTGACCACTGTTTTAAATCCAACTCGACGCAATCTTCCAAATCTTCCTCAAAATGTGATTTCAATTCTCTTGCTTTATCGGCATTATAAATCAATGCATTAATTTCAAAATTTATATCGAAACTACGGTTGTCCAAATTGCAGGTGCCAACTGTGGAAAAAATATCATCCACTACCATGGTCTTTGCATGGATAAATCCTTTTTTATATAAATAAACCTTAATGCCAGCTTCCAAAAGTGGCTGCATGTAAGAATTTGTAGCACGTTCGGCAATCCAAGAATCAGAGTTTTTTGGAACAATCAATCTAGTATCAATACCAATTTTAGCAGCAATTTGTAGGGCTGTAATAATTTGATCATTTGGTATAAAGTACGGTGTGGTTAGATAAATATAGGATTCAGCATTATTTATGGCGGTTAGGATGGCTTCCATAATATTTGACCAATCTGTATCTGGACCGCTCGCTGCAATTTGCACGGCAAGGTTCTCTTCGCAACCCACCTCAGGAAAATATGTGGATTTAATTTCAATATCCCCATCGATGACAAAATCCCAGGTCGTCAAAAAATGAAATTGTAATACTTTTACAGCCTCTCCCGAAATACGCAAATGTGTATCTCTCCAATAGCGTTGGTCTTTGCCAACCCCATTTACATATTCATCGGAAATATTGACACCACCAATGTAGCCTATTTTACCATCTATAATAGCTATTTTTCTGTGGTTTCTATAATTGGATTTTCCCGTCAGACTTGAAAACAAAACGGGCATAAAGGGTGCGTGTTCGACACCGGAGTCGGTTAATTTCTTTTTTAATTTTGAAGATATTCTACTGCCTACATCATCATAGGTCAATTTTACCTCAAGACCTTCCTTGGCTTTTTCACATATTATTTCTAGAAGTTCTGTACCTATCTCACCGTCTTCCAATACGTAATATTCTAAATGAATATAAGTTTCGGCTTCTCTTAAATCCTTAAAAAGATGTTTAAACTTAACTTCCCCATTTTTCAGAAAATCAACTTTATTTTTTAACGTTAATGGCGACTTGTCACTTACCGATAGCAATTTAACGAGTTTAACTTTATCGTCCAATTGATCATCCATTTTATCAAAGCCCCTGTTTTTGTTTCTGAGACGATCACCAACCTCGGTCATTACCTTAGAATTTTCAATTTCCTTTCGGTTAAATAATTTGGTCTTACGATATTGTTGCCCGAAGAGATAATACACCACAATGCCAAAAAAAGGAAAAACTGCTAGTACTAATATATAGGATACTGTTTTTGTTGGACTTTTATTTTTTAGAAGTATGGTAACAATAGCAGAAATCGCTACTATGTAATTAACGATAATTAATATTGTCCAGAAATTGTTCTTTATAAAACTCAAAGTTTATGGATTTACAGTATAGTATCCTTTTTGAGGAATATCAATAATGTAGGTTTTTTTGGATGCATTATTTAAATGATCTTCTCTTAGCCAAGGATTATGAATTTTCAAAATCTTATAGTTGATACTGTAGGATTTTGCGAATTGCGCGAAATCAGTAACTACGCTATCTACTTCAACTTGATAGGTTGGTACATTTTTATAAAGATCGTCCTTTGTAAAATTAAAGCCATAATTATCGGGATGGCTAAGTATTTCCTTTAAAGCTACAATTCTGAACAAGTATCGACCAGTCTCTTCTCCTAGAAGTAAATCATAGTAATCTGAAACTTTTTGCTCCTCTAAACGCCTAGACACTCCTGAATTACCAGCATTGTAAGCTGCAGCGGCCAAAGTCCATGATCCTAAATCTTCCTTAGCATCCTTCAAATATTTGCAAGCAACCTCAGTCGCTTTTTCTAGATGGTAACGTTCATCTACATTATCGTTAACTTCCAATCCGTTCTCTCGACCAGTTGCAGGCATAATTTGCCAAACTCCTCTTGCACCAGCAGGAGAAACGGCGTTTGTCAACCCACTCTCAATAACAGCGAGGTACTTAAAATCGTCCGGGATACCATTCTTTTTTAAAATAGGCTCTATAATTGGAAAATACTTTCCGGCGCGTTTAAACATTAAAAGACCGTTAGACTGCCAGTAGGTATTTACCAAAAGCTCCTTATCCATCCGTTCCAAAATATCTGGATTCTCCAAAGGTACCTTCTCACCCGCAAAATTTAGGTTTTTAGGAACCTTCAATGCATAAACGTTATAATCTTTAGTAGCTTTTTCCGTTAGGGGTTGAACGCTTTTCGTGTCGGCTGTTTGAGGGTCGCTAGATTCGTTTTGATAAGCGAAAATAAAAAAGCCAGACATGCAAACTAAGCCTATTGCTGCTAATATATTTTTCAAAATTTTCATAAATTTCTTTTTCTTAAATGTATTAAAATTAAAGTTTAATCAATGGCTTCGTTAAAAATAAGTTTTGGTAAATTTTTGTTGAACCATTTAAACCTATTTATAATCATAATATGCGTACCGCCCTTAATTATAATGCAATTGCCAACACAAGAATGTGGAAAAACCGCATCATTATCCCCTTGAATATAAATAGCATTTTTATTTGGTTCTTCTTGATCCCATTCAATCACCTGCGCAATTGCCCAATCTAAATATTGCTTATCGCTAACTGATAAAAATTTTTTATAAAGTTCAATACGCTTGGTTATGTTATCTCCAAACGAAAATTTCGCCAATAAATCGATACTGCCAACCAATTGAGTGGGTAAAATTTTATAAGCCTTGGTGTATTTCATTAGCTTCATACGCTTGGGGAGTTCATGCATGGACTTTACGCTAGACACAACAAAGAGCTTTCTTACCTCTATGTGCTTCGACATTTCCTGTACTAATATGCCGCCAAAAGAAACACCCAGAAGTACTATGTTATCGTGCGAAATTTTAGATATCATCCTTTTAGCATAACATTCAAGGGTTTCAGTAGGTTCTGGCATCATCCATTCTAACCAGTGAATTTCAAATTGATCTGTAGGCAATTCAATATTCTCAAAGATGGTTGGGTTTGCTGCCATCCCTGGCATCAGATAAACGTGTATTAATTCCTTTTCCATAACCGTTTATATTTGAGCATCTTGCTTGATAATGATATTTTTCGTAAATTTGACATACAAAACTATACAAAAGTATAGTTATACCCTACCAGCCAAGAAATTAAACTTAATTTTTAATTACCATGATCGATGCAGCACAATTGACTGACAATGACTTCTTGCGCCAATTTGAACTGAAAACTGAAACTGGCAATCTAGCCAAAATTGAGTATTCTTTACAGGATCGCAAGATTTTCCTTACCAAAATTTTTGTTCCAGATGGATTGACCAATGCCGACTTTGCCGAAGAGTTTTTAACCCTCGTGTTTGAAAATATCAAGGAGCGAAACATTGGAGTCGTCCCAACAAGTCCTGAAATTGCCAAATTTATTAGGCGACATCGGAAATACAAAAAATTACTTCCCGTAGGGATTCGTATTTAATAGTTTCTTAAAATTTCTTATTCTGACGTTGTTTCGTTCAATTTTTAAAAATCTTTTTAATTTTCCTGAAATTAAGAGCCATTAACAAACATTGCTAAATTTTGGTTAAACCCTTTATCTAATTGGGTTATGACAATCATTTGATTTATATTAAGGTTGTATAACAATTAAATATAAATCAAATGGAAAGTTTAAATAAAAAGACAGTAGCAATATTAGCAACAAATGGATTCGAGGAAAGCGAATTAAGAGAGCCGATGAATGCTCTTAAAAAGGCAGGAGCCGATGTTCATATTATTTCGGATAATTCTGGCTCAATAAAAGGATGGTCAGATGGAAATTGGAGTAACTCTTATGATGTTGACAAAACATTAGATGAAGTTTCTCAAGATGATTACAACGCGTTAATTTTACCTGGCGGCGTAATTAATCCAGATACATTAAGACGGAATAAAAATGCAATAAATTTTATTAAATCTTTTTTTAAAAATCACAAACCTGTAGCAGCTATTTGCCATGCGCCATGGTTATTGGCCGAAGCCGAAGTTGTGAAAGGTAGAAAAATTACTTCTTTTAATTCAATTAAAACCGACATGATAAATGCTGGTGCTAATTGGGTAGACCAAGAAGTTGTAGTAGATGAAGGTTTAGTAACAAGTAGAAATCCTAATGATTTGCCAGCATTTTGTTCTAAAATTGTTGAAGAAGTTTATGAAGGAAAACACGAAGAACAAACAGCTTAAGCAATACCAACAATGGGAAAACAAAAAAATCACGGTTCGAGCATTAAAAATGATGCGCAGTACGAGGCATTAAAAGAAAAAGGTTATAGTAAAGAAAAGGCAGCTAGGATTGCAAATACTGAAGATTCTGGTGAAAAAGGTGGTAAATCCGAGCCTTATGAAAATCGTACAAAAAAAGAACTTTATGATCAAGCCCAAAATATTGGGATTGAAGGTAGGAGTCAAATGAATAAAAAAGAATTGATTCAGGCTTTACGCCACCATTAAATAATACGTTTTCCCATAATATAGAAAGCAGAATCCAATAAGGATTCTGCTTTCTTTTTGAATAGCCAATTTGAGTTCAATTATTTTCTATATAAAAAGTAATTGTTTACCAAATCTATATAGATTCGTTTGGCCTCATCCTGTGTTACATCCTTGACCTGAAATAAGGCATTGGTCTTAAAAGCGTTAATCATAGGTTTGCTGCTACTGGGTCTAGAGTAATCATTACTGGCTTTCTTGTAATAAGCGTATAAGCGTAATAAGAAATCTGCTGGAAATGGTTCTGTAAAAGCGTTAATACGCTCTACAGCTTCCTCAAACTCCATATCAATCGCTTTTGGTTTCATAAGCGTTCTGCAATAATACTTTCACCTCCCCTAACTCTTTCATTTAGCTTTACCTTGATCTCTGAATCCATTGGTAAAAATAAATCCACCCGACTTCCAAACTTGATAAACCCAGAATCGGCTCCCTGTATGGCTTCATCTTCTAACTTGGCATAATTGACAATGCGTTTCGCCAATGCTCCTGCAATTTGTCTATAAAGAACTTTTCCGAAGTTATCGTTTTCAACTACAACCGTTGTCCGTTCGTTTTCTACGCTTGCTTTAGGGTGCCAAGCCACAAGGTATTTCCCGGGATGATATTTACTATAGGTCACATTTCCACTTATAGGGAAGCGTGTTACGTGCACATTTAAAGGAGACATAAATACAGAAACCTGGATACGCTTATCATTAAAAAATTCGTTTTCAGTAACCTCCTCTATTACCACTACCTTGCCATCTACTGGAGAAAGAACTGTATGATTTCCTAAAACAGTATTTCGCTTGGGATTTCTAAAAAATTGCAAAATTAAAATAAGAAGAATGATAAAGACAATCATCAGCATCAATCGCAGCCATTGTAAGTTGACTAAATAATCGATTAAAAACAAAGCGCCGACCACAATGGCAAACGTTATCAAAATTATTTTATAACCTTCTTTATGAAACATAAGTAATTAGTCTTAAATATAAAAATACGAATGGTGCGGCAAAAATGATACTATCCAATCTGTCAAGAAGTCCGCCGTGTCCAGGCATAATCACACCACTATCCTTAACCTTGGCCTGGCGTTTAAACTTAGATTCGATTAAATCTCCCAACGTACCAAATACACTGATAATAATAGCCAAAAACAGCCAGCTGTTAAAACTAATTATTTGAAGGTATTCTGCTATAAAATAACTTGCAACACAAGAAAAAAATAGACCTCCCAGAAATCCTTCCACAGTTTTCTTTGGAGAAATACTGGGGAATAATTTCTGCTTACCAAAATTTTTTCCAACCAAAAAAGCAAACGTATCATTAATCCAAACCAGCATAAATGATCCTAACAGCATAAATGGCGTAAAAGTTTCATTAAAATTAGCTATCAAAATTAAAAATATAAATGCACTAGATAGATAAAAAGTGGTAATGATAAATCGTTTTGAAACAAATAGTGGGATTGTTTTTTCTGAAAATAAATCCTTTATCAAAATCAATTGTACAAATACGGTAATGACCAATAATATTTGAGAAGCTTCTATAAAACCTTTGTGTGAATCTAATAAAATTTTCCAATAGGCAAATGCGAAATATAGTAGTGTAAAGACTATATAGGGGGAAAAACTTTTTAGTGCTATTAGTTTTTTAAATTCTCCCATACAGACCAAACCGAACAAATAGAATAGAATGATCAAGGCATGTTGCCAAAACAAAGAGGCTATCAGCAATGATACATAGATAATTCCAGATAGTGCACGTGTACGAAATTCCTTCATCTACAAATCTTCTAATAGTAACAAATATAAGTTTTTAGTGCTGCTACCATAGGTTAAGAAGTCTTTATCGTCAATAGTCTTAAAATGTTTAATCGTTGTAATGTTAGTTGGGATTTTCTGCTTGTTTTTCTTTTTTATACCCTTAAGTCCCTCACCAATATTCTCAACGAATTGGCTTGTAGTGGCATAAATAATAAAGTTGTCTGGTAATTCCTTTAGTTTTTTCTCTGCGATTTGATTTGAAGAAATCAATAAGGACCCATCATCAGAAATAAGGTATTCGCAGGTTGAAAAGAAATATGTACTTTCTGATACTATTTTTGTAATCTTAAAATCGAAATTCTTAAAAAGCTCAGCTAAGCGATTGTCGTAAAAAAAGACACTTTCATTTTCCCATTTATTTTCCTTAAGAATGAAGGCAAGGCTTTGACGAATCTCTTGCATATTTTCGCAGTAAAGAAACTTACCGCCATTAGCCTTAAAGTTGATTGTAAACTGTTCGTCAATGGGCAACTTAACTTCGGGCATGTATTTGCCTCTCGATTCGCTTTTTATGTTTTCTTCAGGTGTATCTTTCAAACCGAAGATTTTACGAAATAAACTCATGTCAAGTAGTAGCTATTAACCTTAGTTATGCACAGGATTTATCAAATATAAAAAAACTTAAACGAACCATTGGGTCATTTAAGTTTTTATACATCATAAGGAGGTTGCTTAAGGCTCTTTCTCTATTTCAGCCTTATTTTCTGGATTCTCAATATCCTGAGTGTCTTCGTTATCAGGTATTTTATTTTCGTTTTCAATAAGCTCTTTTTTAGCAAAGGGACGTTTTCCGAAGATTTTTTCTAAATTATCTTTGAAAATAACTTCTTTCTCTAACAATACATCAGCCAGTTCTGTCAATTTATCTTTATTAACTTCAAGTAAATCAATGGCGCGTTGGTATTGCTTTTCAATTATTGCTGAAATTTCCCGATCGATAAGCTCTGCCGTTTGTTCACTATAAGGTTTTGAGAAATTATATTCTGATTGCCCAGAAGAATCATAATAGGTTAAATTACCAACCTTATCGCTCAAGCCGTAAATAGTTACCATGGCTCTAGCCTGTTTAGTAACTTTTTCCAGATCGCTTAAAGCTCCAGTAGATATTTTATCGAATATTACTTTTTCAGCAGCTCTGCCACCAAGTGCCGCACACATTTCATCTAACATTTGGTCTGGCCTAACAATTAATCGCTCTTCTGGTAAATACCAAGCAGCTCCGAGAGATTGACCTCTAGGTACGATAGTAACTTTTACCAAAGGTGCAGCGTGTTCCAACATCCAACTTACTGTTGCATGTCCAGCTTCATGATAGGCAATGGCCTTTTTCTCATCTTTAGTGATGATTTTGTTTTTCTTTTCAAGCCCTCCTACAATTCTATCTACAGCATCTAAAAAATCCTGCTTATCAACTGCCTTTTTGCCGTTTCTAGCTGCAATAAGCGCAGCTTCATTACAAACGTTGGCAATGTCTGCCCCAGAAAATCCAGGTGTTTGTTTTGCCAAAAATTCAACATCTAATTTTTCTGATTGTTTTATCGGTCTCAGGTGAACTTCAAATATTTCTTTTCTTTCCCTCACATCTGGGAGGTCAACAAAAATTTGTCTATCAAATCTACCTGCTCGCATCAATGCTTTATCTAGGACATCTGCCCTGTTTGTTGCAGCCAATACAATTACATTTGTATTAGTCCCAAACCCATCCATTTCAGTAAGAAGTTGATTTAATGTGTTTTCACGTTCATCATTAGAACCTGAAAAATTACTTTTTCCTCTAGCTCTACCAATCGCATCAATTTCATCTATAAAAATAATAGCGGGCGACTTTTCTTTTGCCTGCTTAAAAAGATCTCTAACTCGAGAGGCTCCAACGCCAACAAACATTTCAACAAAATCTGAACCAGATAATGAGAAAAAAGGCACTTTTGCTTCTCCCGCTACTGCTTTAGCTAGTAAAGTTTTACCGGTTCCTGGTTGGCCAATTAAAAGCGCGCCTTTTGGAATTTTACCCCCTAAAGACGTATATTTTTCTGGATTTTTAAGAAAATCTACAATCTCTTGGACTTCTTCCTTAGCACCTTCTAAACCAGCAACATCCTTAAAAGAGGTTTTTACGTCAGTCTTTTCGTCAAAAAGCTTTGCCTTAGATTTACCAATATTAAATATCTGTCCACCAGCGCCGCCTCCAGCACCACCAGACATACGTCTCATAATAAAAATCCATACGGCAATTATAAGTACAAATGGAAGTAAGGAGAAAATAAAATTACCCCAGATATTCTCTTCAGACTCAAAAGAGACTGGAACAGAAATATTATCTTCTGCTTTTATCTGATTAATCTCTTCTTGAAATAGCTTCAAATCACCAAATTCAAAAGTGTAGTTGGGTTGAGAAGAAACCGAAGGTAAAATACCCTGTGTCGTCGTGTTTTTATGAATTTCTTTTTGTAAAGCGTCTTTTGTTAAGAACACTCTAGCCTCACGATTGTTAACAATGTTCAATTTTTCGACATCGCCCTGCTTCATATAATCAAAAAACTCCGTTGGATTTATCTGTTTGGCAGAGCTGCCACCAAATCCCCCAGAGAAAATTTGAAATCCGATAAAAGCTGCTATAATTAACCCATAAATCCAATATGGACTAAACTTAGGCTTTTTGTTTAAATTCTTATTTTCTTTTGCCATGCGCATGTATCACTTTCGTGATCTACTTTTTTTATTAATAATTTAATAACTGGTTTCTATAACAGTGGTCTTAGCGTCTCCCCAAAGACTCTCAATGTCATAATACTCCCTAATATGTTTTTGAAATACATGAACTACAACGTTCACATAGTCCATTAATACCCATTCGGCATTGTCACTCCCTTCAACATGCCAAGGGTTATCTTTTAATTCTTTACTTACTTTTCTTTGAATGGAATTGACGATGGCATTAACCTGAGTGTTCGAAGTACCTTCGCAAACAATGAAATAATCACAAACTGTGTTTTCAATTTCCCTTAAGTCTAATATTGCAATTTCTTTCCCCTTCACATCTTCAATACCTGCAATAACTGTAGTTATGAGTTGATCTGGAGTGGTATTTTTTTTCGCCATTAAATTAATTTAAATTTGTGCAAAGTTATTGCTTTTTTACGTCTTACCCGCCTATAATTTTCATAAGAAAACTTTAATTTTTGCAGTTTTAGACCTTTTAAACATGCGTATAATCAAACTTAATGCCATTGACTCCACAAATAGTTATTTAAGGTCATTGAGCATATCTGAAAAATTAACCGATTGCACCATTGTTACGGCAAAAGAGCAAACCAATGGGCGTGGACAAATGGGTACTTCATGGAACAGTGATTACTCTAAAAACCTTACCGTTAGTGTTTATTTTGATGTTTCGCCTTTGAAAATAGATCAAAATTTTTACATAAGTATGGCTGCATCTTTGGCAGTGCTAAAGACTGTAAAAGATTTCAATATAAAAAATTCACATGTAAAATGGCCGAACGACATTTTGGCAGATAGTCTAAAAATCGCAGGGATACTTATTGAAAATATTATTAAAAAAAAATGCATTGAAGCCACCATTATAGGCATAGGCTTAAATGTAAATCAAACACATTTTGAAGATTTACCCAAAGCCAGCTCGCTAAAAAAGATAACTGGAGTAAAATATAATCTTGATGAAGTTTTATTTGTTATTGTGAAGCATCTAGAAGATCAAATAAACCGACTCAAAAACGGAGAATTTGAAGGTCTAAAAAATGATTACGAATCAAAACTGTTCAGAATAGATAAACCGTCCACTTTTGAAAATAATCACGGAAAACGATTTACGGGATTTATCAAGGGTGTCAATAAATTTGGTAAACTTAAAGTACTATTGGAAGACGAAAAACTAGAAGAGTTTGATTTAAAGGAAATCAAACTTCTTTACTAAATTTCTTTCGGCATATTTACCGCCAAGGTATCAATGAATTTTTGGATTGGTCCCTTAATCATCATACCCATCATTGCATTGAACTCCCCTTCAAACTTAAGTTTCACTTCACTTTTATCTTTGGCAACAGCGTGAATGTCTGCAATTAATGAAAAATCTAATTTTCCGCCTGCTGCTCCCAATACAATTTTTGAATGTGGTATGGCATCCTTCTTTTTGAGTATAATTTCGGGCATTCCTTTTAATGCGAATAAAAACTTGTCATTTTCCAAAACCTCAAATTTACTTATGGTTTCTGGCATTAGTTGTTCAAAATTTTTAATATCAGATAAAAATTCGAAAGTCTCTTGTTGAGATTTAGGGATGGTTGTAGTTGGTGATTCTAATTTCATATTCAGGTTCCGTATCTGCGGAAAACTCTTTTGATTTATAAATTATCTATTTTATTGCTAGATGCCCTTCCACTCGCTGGGATTGGAATTCCAAAGCGAAAGCACCTGTTGCTCTTTTTGGTTAATGTACATAGTTTCTTGGGCCTGTTCCAGTAGGTTTTCGTAATTACTTAACGTATAGAGGTCTATTTGTGCGTCCTCAAAATTTGACTTTGCAATTTCAAAACCATAAGAAAAAATAGCAACCATCCCTTTTACATGAACGTCTGCCTCTTTCAATGCCTTAACGGCATTAAGACTGCTTTTGCCCGTACTGATTAAATCCTCAATCACAACAACGTGCTGACCAGATTCTATATAACCCTCAATTTGATTTTGCCGACCGTGGGATTTTGCTTCCGGACGTACATAAACAAAAGGAAGTCCCAAATATTCGGCAACCAAAATACCAATACCAATGGCTCCAGTTGCCACGCCGGCAATTACATCTACTTTACCATAATGTGATTGGATATATTTTGCCATGGTCTCCCTAACATAATTTCTTATGGGCGGGTAAGATAACACGACTCGATTATCACAATATATTGGAGAAATCCATCCTGAAGCCCAAGTAAACGGATCATTCGGCTGAAGCTTAATAGCATTGACCTGCAATAAAAGTTCGGCCGTTTTCTTAGCAGTTTCTTTGTCAAAAATCATAAAAACAAAACTACGGAATTTTAATAATAAGAAATTTTAAAACTTGAAAAAAATAATTTTCAAAAAGTCTGTCTCCTATTTTAAATTGATACTTTTACGACATTAAAAATTAGAAAATACCGCGTATGTACGAGATTTTTGTGAATGACAAGCCTATTGTTCTAACAACGGTTGTTGAGAAGGAAGATGGTTTCAAAAACTATTTGCTTTCCGAAGTAAAAATAGGAAAGGTCATAAAGGCATTGAACTCTTCAAAATATAAAAAAGTTCATCTCATCGGCAAGAAAGAGGAAAAACTATTGAAAAAATTCCTTAAGAAACTACCTAAAGTGATTGCTGGTGGAGGAAAGGTTTATAATGAAAAAGGTGAAATCCTTTTCATCTATAGAAATGACAAATGGGATTTACCAAAAGGAAAGGCAGAAAAGAAGGAAACTATAGAAGAAACTGCCATTAGAGAGGTTGAAGAAGAAACTGGTGTTGAAGGCTTGACAATAACCAAACCTCTAGATACGACTTACCATATTTTTAAGCGTAACGGAAAACATAAAATTAAAGTGACGCATTGGTTTGAGATGACAACCTCGTATTCCGGCAAATTAAATCCAGAACAAAGCGAAGGTATTACCAAGGTAGAATGGCTATCTCCTGAAAAAGCTAAAGAAGCCCTTAAAAATAGTTATGCAAATGTTAGAGGATTGATTTGAATATGCTGAAAGCAGTGCTTTTTTGGTAAAAAACTATCTATCTTTTAATTACTGTATATCAGATTATTAAAATTTCAATACCTATCTAAAATTTTGCTTATTTAGCTTATTATTAATAGCCTTACTTTCAGATAATTAAGAATATTTATATCGATAAAATGTATTTTTATCGGACAAAATGCAATTTAATTTTGTTTATATCCCATTTTAGTTCTACATTTATCAAACCATGTTAGCCCATTACCGAGAACCAATACTTGGTAATAAAAATGAAGGGATGTTAAACCAAAAGGCATCCCTTTTTTAATGCTCATTTCTTAACTAATACCAAAATGACAATATAATATCGTCAACAACATTTCAAAATTAAATTGGTATTAATCAAAACTCTGCATCTCAACTAATTTTCTATACACCCCCTTTTTTAGTAAAAGCTCAGCGTGTGTGCCTTGCTCAGCAATCTGACCTTGATGCATCACAATAATTTCATCGGCATTTTGAATAGTAGATAAACGGTGCGCTATCACAATAGACGTTCGGTTTTTCATCATTTTTTCTAGTGCATCTTGAACCAACCTTTCGCTTTCAGTATCTAGAGCGGAGGTCGCCTCATCAAGTATCATGATTGGCGGATTTTTAAGAACCGCCCTCGCAATACTCAAACGCTGCTTTTGTCCACCAGAAAGTTTTCCGCCTGAATCACCAATATTCGTCTCCATTCCTTTTGGTAATTGTGTGACAAATTCCCATGCATTCGCAATTTTTAGAGCTGCAATAATTTCTTCTTCGGAAGCATCAGCCTTACCGATCAAAATATTATTTTTAACGGTATCATTGAATAGAATGGAATCTTGGGTTACCAAGCCCATCAAATTGCGTAAAGAATGCTTCGTCAAATCTCGAATATCAACACCATCAATGGTAATTGAACCCTCATTGACATCATAAAAGCGGGTTACCAAATTGGCAATAGTCGATTTACCGCTACCCGACTGCCCTACCAGCGCAACACTTTTTCCTTTTGAAACCGTGATATTAAAATTTTTCAGGACCAAATCGTCCTCGTATCTAAATGAGATATTGTTTACAGCAATTTCTGTAGTAAAGTCTGTTTTTAATTTAGCATCATCCTTATCCTTTAAATTAGATTCTGTATTTAAAATGTCTAACACTCGATCTGCTGATGCATTGCCAGCTTTGACCTTATAACTTGCCTTACTAATTGCTTTTGCAGGTGTCAATATATTATATGCTAATGCCATGTAGGTGATAAATTCATCAGGCGTAAGCGTTTCTTCAACTAAAACCATGCGACCACCGTATAGCAAAATGACGGCTATGACCACGATACCCAAAAACTCAGAGGTCGGTGAGGCTAGGTTTTGCCTATGTGCCAAATCATTGGCAAAATGATAAAGTCTTGACGTCGATTTTTTAAAAGTAGCCGTAAATCTATTTTCCGCATTAAAACCTTTAATTACTTTTAAGCCGTTTAAGGTCTCATCTAAAACCGATAAAAACGCGCCATTCTCCTCTTGTACACGCAATGAATGTTTTTTCAGACTTTTACCTACCCAAGAAATAACAATTCCTGAAATTGGAATAAATATAAACACAAAAACAGTGAGCTTTAAACTAATGGTGAACATGACTATAATTGTAAAAATTATGGTCAATGGCTCTCTAACTAGTAATTCTAAAATGGCAAGCAATGAATTTTGAATCTCATTGACATCTGTTGAAATCCTTGCAATGATGTCACCTTTGCGCTTTTCGGTAAAATAAGAAATGGGTAAATCTATGGTCTTAGCATAAAGTTCATTTCTAATATCCTTTAAAATCCCATTACGCAGAAAGGCAAGAAAAAAGTTTGAAAAATAGCCCGCCGCATTTTTTAGGAGAAAGGTTGCCAAAACCACACAGATCATCAAAATCAAAACTTGATATTGACCATCTTCCGCAATTTTTTGAGTTATAAAATAATTCAGTAAATCTTCTAAATAGGTGCTATACTCTAATATTCCGTCGTAGTCAGATTTGTTGGGTTTTATAAGAATTGGCTCCGCAGTTTCAAGCAGCACCCTCAACATTGGCATCAATGATACAAAAGAAAGGGTACCGAAGAGCGCATAAAGCACGTTAAAAAAAACATTGAGAAATGCATACCGTTTGTAAGGGACTAAAAACCGCGATAATTTCTTTATATAATCCATTAATCCAATTTCATGTCTTTCAAAATAGCATCGATACGAGCATCCAATTGCTCATCAACGGTTTTAAAATTTTCTGCGGAATTTAATTCAGCATTTACACTGATATAGAATTTAATTTTGGGTTCGGTGCCGCTCGGTCTTAATGCAATCTGGCTACCATTATCAGTATAGTAAATAAGAACATTGGATTTTGGAATGTCTATAGCAGTTTCTTTTCCTGAGATTAAATCTTTTTCAATAGACAGTTGGTAATCTTCAATCTTGATTACTTTTGAGCCGTTGACTTCTTTTAGAGGATTCTCACGCGCATCTACCATCATCTGCTTAATTTCCTGTGCGCCTTCAATGCCTTTTTTTGTCAATGAAACCAATCGTTCCTTATAAAAACCGTGGTCCACATATAAATCAATTAATTCTTGATACATGGTTTTACCTTTAGTTTTTGCCTGCGCAGCAATCTCACAAGCTAATAAAGTGGAGGTTACTGCATCCTTATCACGAACAAAATCTCCAACCATATAGCCAAAACTTTCTTCGCCGCCGCCAATAAAATCCATATTGGGAAAATCCTTTATCATTTTTGCAATCCATTTAAAACCAGTAAGACCGATTTTACATTCAACGCCATAGGCATTTGCCAAAACGGACATCATAGGAGTTGATACTATTGTTGTTCCTATAAATTGACTGCCATTAATCTTTTTAGCAGATTGCCATTGTTTGAGCAAAAAATCGGTCATTAACATCATGGTCTGGTTACCGTTTAAGATAACAAGCTCGTTTTCTAGATTTCTAACCACTACGCCCAAACGATCACAATCTGGATCTGTACCGATTACGATATCTCCATCTACCTTGGCAGCTAGCTCCATAGCCAATTTAAGAGCTTCGGGCTCTTCGGGGTTTGGAGAAACTACGGTTGGAAAATCGCCGTTAGGCTCTCGTTGTTGTTCAACAATATTGACATTGCTATACCCAGCACGTTTTAAGGTTTCAGGAATAGCGGTAATTGAAGTACCATGAAGTGAGGTAAAAACGATGTTCAAATTATCTTTTGCTTCTTTAGAGGTATTAAAACTTCCGTTCTTAACAGAATAATCAATAAATACGTTATCCACATCCTTACCGATATATTTAATCAAATCTTCCTTAGCCTCAAATTTTATTTGTGAATAGTCAAGCGAATTAATTTCGGTGATTATTTCGCCATCTTGAGGCGGGACAAGTTGTCCGCCATCTTCCCAATAAACCTTATAACCATTATATTCAGGAGGGTTATGTGAAGCTGTCAATACAATACCACATTGGCAGTTTAAATGTTTTACCGCAAAAGATAATTCGGGCGTGGGACGTAAATCTTCAAAAAGAAAGACTTTAATATCATTCGCCGAAAACACATCGGCCACAACTTTTGCAAGGCTTTTACTATTGTGGCGACAGTCAAAAGCAATGGCTACCTTCAAAGTGTCTGAAGGAAATTGCGCCTTTAGATAATTGCTTAAACCTTGAGTATTTTTTCCCAAAGTGTATTTATTGATACGATTGGTACCTACGCCCATAATGCCACGCATGCCACCCGTGCCAAAATCTAAATCTTTGTAAAAACTCTCCTTTAAATCTTGGGGATCTTTTTCTTTTAGGGTATTTATTTTGTTCTGTGTTTCTTGATCAAAAGTTGGCGTTAGCCAGTTATTGATGCGTTTTTCTAATTGTTGTTCTATTTGTGACATACTATAATTGTTATAATGTTAAAAATAAGCAAACGGATATTTTGTTAGCCTCAACCTATCAATAATTCAAAAAGCGTTAAAAATTAAGTTCTTGCTTTATTAAATAACGGCTTGCGCTGCGTTTGCTGCGCAAGATAATTTCGCCCAAAAACCCAGCGACGAAAAATTGGGTACCAATAATCATGGTTGATAACGCGATATAAAACTGTGGCCGTTGGGTAATCAATCGTCCATTTGGATCTAAAAATAATTTGTCTATCCCTAAATATAACGAAAAGGCAAAACCAATAGCGAACATAATAACGCCCAATCCCCCAAAAAGATGCATAGGCCGCTTACCGTATTTTGAGATAAACCAAATGGTTATCAAATCTAAAAAACCTTTGATAAACCGATCCATGCCGAATTTGGTTTCTCCGTATTTTCTTGCTTGGTGCTGTACTACTTTTTCGCCAATATTGGTAAAACCAGCATTTTTTGCTAAAACGGGAATATATCGGTGCATTTCTCCATTGACATCGATGTTCTTTATTACATTTTTTTTGTAGGCTTTGAGACCACAATTGAAATCATTAAGCTTTACGCCAGAGGTTTTTCTAGCTGCCCAATTAAAAAGTTTTGAGGGTAAATTTTTTGATACCACAGAATCAAAGCGCTTTTTTTTCCATCCGGAAACCAAATCGAATTTCTCTACGATTATCATGTCATAGAGTTCGGGGATTTCCTCGGGATTGTCCTGTAAATCGGCATCCATGGTTATGATGACATCGCCTTCCGCTTTTTCAAAACCCGCGTGCAAGGCCTGGGATTTTCCGAAGTTCTTTAAAAATTGAATCCCCTTAACGTTTTCATGCTGACTTGAGATTTGCATGATGGTTTGCCATGACCCATCTGAGCTGCCATCATCTATAAAAATAACCTCATAAGAAAAACGACTGGATTGCATGACCTTTGCAATCCAATCGTAAAGTTCTATTAGCGATTTCTGCTCGTTAAGTAGTGGTATAACTACTGAAATATTCATTTATAAAGCTTCAGATTTCAAGAATCAAAAATACTGAAATTATTTAAGCTAGGTTGGGATTATCCTTTTTCATAATAGCACCAGTAATCAACGATATTATTAGCCCGAAAAACATTGAGGCAATAAGCGTCATTGTAGATAAAAAGAACACTGAAGTAAAAATGTTCATCATTTTAGTGGCACTCTCCAATTGCTCAGATCGCATATTAGGATTGCTAGAGGTCATGTCATTATAAGCCTCTTCACGAATTGCATCGATAAACTCAGGTTGAATAAAACTGTAATGAAGATAAGCATAAACAGCACCAATTAAGCCACCAACAACCGCCATAGCCAGACCAACCTTAATAGATTCCTTTATTGAAAGATAGTTACCATTATTTTCTTTATAGGTTTTAATACCATAATAATAAATCACTATGGTTATAATTATGCTGACAGTACTTAAAATCCAATTTCTCTCTAAGACCAAGTACATATTGGACGACCAAACCGATAATTGTTAGTAAACCTAAGTAAAGACCGTAAGTATATGCTATTGATTTAAATGATGGTTTTTCTGGTGCCATTTGATTGTAATCTTTTGTTTCCATTTGAATTTGTTGATTTATATTATTCCTGTTTGGTTAGTAAAATTTAATAAAGAATTGTTACAAATTATTACTAGAAAAAAACGAACTTTAATCTTGGTAATTTACAAAAATAACTTAAATTTGCACTTCGAAAAAAGTAAGTATTTTAAAGATAAAAGTGATGAGAAAAGGAATACATCCAGAAAATTATAGACTTGTAGCATTTAAGGATATGTCTAATGAAGACGTGTTTTTAACAAAGTCCACTGCCGAAACGACTGAGACTATTGATGTTGACGGTACTGAATATCCAGTTATTAAATTGGAAATCTCAAGAACGTCCCATCCTTATTATACTGGTAAATCTAAATTAATTGATACTGCAGGACGTATCGATAAGTTCAAAAACAAATACGCTAAATTCAAGAAATAAATTTAGCCTTAATATATTTAAAAGCCTTCACTTAATTGCGAAGGCTTTTTTTTTGAAATAATTAGTAGTTCTTAAACTCTTATAGCCTTGAGGTGGGCAAAAAGCCCTGAAGTCAAAACTGTTTCAATAGACAAGCCACAATTCAAAAACGAAATGTCCGACATTTAACATTTAATCTCTAACTTTGGTTGAGCATTAGCATTAAACAGTTTCTTATAAAATGAATTATATTCTATTTGACGGACCATCCCGCAACAATCTTTTACCATTTACATTTACCAGACCTGTTGCAGACATTAGAATCGGTATTTTGACCATCAGGGAAAAATGGGAAAAGCATTTAGGGGCGAGTACAACAACCTTGACCGAAGATTATTTATCTGAAAAATTCCCCATGGTTGAGATGGAGTTTAATGTTATGATTCATGCTGCCTACCTCCCAACCCAAAATTTAGTTGACTTAATAAAAAAACTTGAAAACAATCAAGCTATTTTTAAAGATGAGGATGTAATCGCTTTTTATGTGTCTGAAAACCAAGACGAAGTTGACTTCTCAACTTACGAGATTATTGAATGTAGTGAAGACCTTATTAAAATAGAGCACACTTGGGACATCTTCGCCAAAAACGGAGATGCTATCCATTTAGATTTTGAGTTTTTGACCAAAGGAAGACAGTCACAACCAATTTCTGAAACAAATAATATTCTCGGAAAAAATGCGGTTTTTATTGAGGAAGGTGCCAAATTAGAATTTGCGACCCTGAACGCTACAACTGGCCCCATTTATATTGGTAAGGATGCTGAAATCATGGAGGGCTCAATGATAAGAGGTCCTTTTGCACTTTGCGAACATGCTACGGTAAAACTTGGCGCAAAAATTTATGGTCCAACTACAGTGGGCCCTCATAGTAAAGTTGGTGGCGAGGTGAACAACTCAGTTATATTTGGATATTCCAATAAAGGCCACGACGGTTTTTTGGGTAACTCTGTTTTGGGCGAATGGTGCAATCTCGGTGCCGATACCAATAATTCTAACCTCAAAAATAACTACGCCGAAGTACGACTATGGAACTACCAGACAGAAAATTTCGCCAAGACCGGACTCCAATTTTGCGGTCTTATGATGGGCGATCACAGTAAATGTGGTATAAATACAATGTTTAATACTGGGACAATTGTTGGGGTAAGCGCTAATATTTTTGGGAGTGGGTTTCCAAGAAATTTTATCCCGAGTTTTTCTTGGGGCGGACATTCAGGCGTCACGACCTATTTGACCAAAAAAGCTTTTGAAGTCGCAGAGGTAGTTATGAAACGGCGTGAAATTGAATTTTCTGACGTTGATAAACGTATTTTGGAACAGGTATTTGAGCTCACAAAAAAATGGCGAAAATCGGAAAGTTAATATGTGATTTTTCGTAAATTTAATATAACGACCAATCTTTAAGTTGATTATGGGGCGTATTTTCAATAATATCAAATATTTTTCGGTTTGCTATTTCATGGTGTTAACCTTGGATTTAATATTTATGGTTTTCAAGGATATTGAATTTTTGCGATTAGTCACAAAACCCAGCCTCATCTTACTCTTGATTGCCTTTTACGCCTCGAACGATAATGAAAGCACCAGCTATAATTTTGTTTTTACAATTTTAGCCCTTGGCTTCTTCTTATTGGCAAATGTCATGACATATTTTCATAAAGAATACCTGCTAATAATGGCGGCAAGTATTTGTTTTATTTTAGGAAAAGTTTTTTACATCTTCAGATTTTCAAATAACAGGGATTTCAACATTGTTCATTTTTTACCATTTTTGGCGCTCTACCTCTTTTATATGTTTATAGTTCTTAATTTAACCTTAGATAATTTAGGATCTTCGCTCATTCCCGTTCTAATATTTCTATTTGTAACCCTATTAGCGGTTCAATTTGCATTTTTAAGACGTGGTGCAGTAAGCAAGGGAAGTTACCAGTTGGTGATTTTCGGGATATTTTTTCTGCTGACGGCAGATACTTTATCTGTGTTGAGTGGATTTTATGCGTACTGGCCTTATGAAAGATTTGTAACCATGATTATTTATACCATATCACAATATTTAATTGTGATGGGATTGGTTAAAGAGCGCAAAGAGGCGAAGAACTACCACTATGTATAAATTATGGGTTAGGGATTGGGGATTAGAGAATTGAGATTGATGATTGATGTTGATTGATGATTGAAATCTTTAAAAATTTCAAGACGACTTACTTTGCTTGCCTTTCCAACGAAAGGTTTTTTAATTAAGGCGATTGATAAGGAAACTAATACATCTAAATATTTAAAAATTGCCCAAAACTACCTCAATTACTCTTTGATTTCTTTACGCGTTTTAAATCCAATAAATTGATAGGGTTTATTCCCAAACCAGAAACAGATTTTCTTGTAAACCGAACGACCTCATCATAAAATAAAGGTACAACTGGCGCAGATGCCATAACCAAACTGTCCATTCTAGTGTACAATTGCTCTCGCTTTTTTGTGTCTGTCACGGTGAAAGCTTCTTGATACCAAAGGTCGAATTGTATTTTATTAAAATGCGTGTAATTAGGACCGTTGGGAGCAAAATTCTTGCTAAAATACAACGAAAGATAATTCTCTGCATCAGGATAATCAGCCACCCAACTTGCACGAAACATATCTAACTTCCCATTGGCCTTGGCATCTTTTAAAGTCGCTGCTGGAATAACGTCCACATTAACCAAAATTCCGATTTTTTGCAGTTCTCGCTGAATATATTCGCAAAAGCTCAAATAATTACTGGTGGTTGTTATGGTTATTTCGGGGGTTGAAATTCCACTTGCTTCTTTAAACTGTCTGACTAATTCTTTTGCTTTTTCAGGCTGAAATGTGAAACCGACGGAGGCATTATAGCCTGGTAGACCTTTGGGAATAAACCCGCCAGTTGCAGGAATTCCGATACCGTTACGCAAATACGTCATCATTTTTTGCTTATCAAAACCATAATTTATGGCTTGTCTTAAAAGCTGTGATTGAATTTCGGGAATTTCAGAATCCATAAAAAAACCAAGATACTCTGTATTGAGATAAGGTCCTCGAATCATGTTGACGGTCTCAACATATTGTTCTCTGAGATTCCCGGTAGCGGTTAATATTTCATCCTTATAAGAAGCATCCAAGCCAGATACAAAATCGATATTTCCTTGGGCAAACTGTAAAAACTCACTCTGCTTATCTGGTAAAAATGTGATGGCTACAGCCTCAAGATACGGCAATTGTTGACCTTCGGAATCTTTTTCAAAATAATCACTATTTTTTCTAAAAACCAGTTTCAAATTTTCCTCCCATCGTTTGAATTTAAACGGGCCTGTTCCAATTGGGTTAGATCGAAAATCACCTCCATAATGCGCAACAATTTCCTGTGGAATTACAGAGCAATACTTCATGGTCAATAACCCTAAAAATGCTGGGAAGGCTTGATTCAGCCTAATTTCAAAAATCGTATCATTTACAACCTTGAACCCCTCCACCTTGTTCATTGTGAAACTACCTGGAGAGGCCAAGTTTTTGTCTAACAAACGATTAAGGCTGTACTCAAAATCTTGAGCTTTAACAGTTCTGGTAGAATCTTTACCAAATACTTCATGTTTATGGAAATAGACATCATCACGCAATGAAAACCTATATGTTTTTGCGTCTTCCGAAATAAGCCAGTTTTTAGCTATGCACGGTTTTACATTCAGCTCATCGTCCATTTGTACCAATCCATTAAACAATTGATTGATAGCCCAAATATCGGCATTATCCTTAGCGAATGCCGGGTCAAGAGAACCGATGTTTTTATGTTCGTTATATCTAAAAACAAGTTGGTCGTTTTCAGTTTGGTTTGAATTTACGCAGGAAAAAATCAGTAAAGCTCCCAAACAAATGAAATGTAGTTTGATATGTCTTAAAATTGAATTCATTATTAACCTTCAGGCAAAGATTTAAATTTTTTAATGATAGGGATATAAAAATACATGAATATCAATCCTGCAAAAAATAACACAAAACTCCAATTGAACTCGAGATAATCAAATACGGTGTCGCAGGCGTTGTGATTTTTAAACCCAGAATCACAATGATCTCTTTGATGCATGGATATTACTACCAAAATTAATAATAAATAAAATACAAATCCGCTCAAGGATATATTGACACAAATTGCCACCACATTTTTTCTGATTTGTTCTGAAAAAAATATGGGTATCATCAAAACACAGGTTCCCAAAATTAATATAAAGTAAGCCACGAAATAACCTACGGCTTCATCACTATTACCGCCCGCATAAAAAATCAGTGCTGTTAGTAACGTAATTAACAATGCCAATACACCAACCGTCACAATAGTAAAAAGTAACGGCTTTAAACCTGTTACTCTAAATATAAAAATGAGCATTGCAAAAAGGAACGAAAACCACATAAAAAAGTGAATGCTATCCATAAACGGACTACTCGCCTTTATGTCCTCAATATTCTCAAATACGTTGTGGAGTTCATTATTTTCAAAATAATAGTCAGTTGTGTTATTCTTATAGAAATTATGAAACTTGGTATTATTTGAAGATATCGACTCAGCATACTCATAACTGGTTTTTTTATAATTCCTAATAAATGACTTCACTTCAAAATCACGGGGATGATACACAAAGCTAAACCAATCTTCGGCATTGAGATTATGCTTTATGTAATAGGTGTCGGCAACTGCAATAAAATTTGAAAGCAGGGTTTTAATTTCATTTTTATCATTTCGCTCCAAGAGCTCGTTTACACGCTTATTTCTTAGAATGTGCCGTAGAGAAAAACGTTGATTCCAATCGTAATAATAGTCATCATAATACTCGTTTCCATCTAAACTATAATTGTATTCGAAGCGTTCTTCATTTAGCGTATCCTTCCGAGATTGATAAAATGTTGCTGAATAATTATAATAACTGGGTGCAGAAGTCTTGACCTGCATCGGTGCATGAACAACACTATCCTTATAAAAATAGGTGATGATAGAATCGGTTGTTTTGGTGTAAACATAGCCCGCAAAACCCTGATGACGATAAGTACCATCATTGGATGTCTCTTTTGTATAAAGCGAATAAAATTGGTAGTCCTCATCTAAAAAACTTAGATAAGGCTCTGATTCATCAATTAACTGCTCATTGGTTTCACAGTATAATTTTTGGAATGACTGGGGATAAAGTCTTTTATCTAAGGTGTAATCACTGATTTTTTCAGATAAAAAAAGTGCAGCATCGTTGGCAATATTAATTTCCTTTGCTAATTGGGCATCCTTATATACTGCGGAAATATACGTCTTCATCCCATAATTATAGGAGAGATAAAATGTAGAACAACTAAATATAATAAGTAAATAATACCAAAACTGAAGAAACAATCTCTTTCTTGTCGTCGGATAAAAATTCTTGAAGGCATTATTTTTAAATAGGTGTATTACCCAAACTACCGACAATAATATTGAAATAATCACCGAAAGATAAATCATCCCGTTTGTAAAAAATAAAGTATCTACAGCCCTTTGCTGAAGGGTTTTTGGATCGGTCAAAGTGAGTAGGCCAAAAAGGAAAAATAAAGCATGTAAAATAATGGCACTGCCAAGCATCCAGACAAGTCTAGTGTTCCAGACATTTGGGTAGCGCTCAATTAGATATTGATTAATTTTATATATGAACGTTTTCATGGTTGGTTTGGTTAAGAAATAAAAAATCGTCGGGTAGATTTGGTAATATTTCTAATGTAGGTAAGATTAACACCGTTGGCTCCCAAAGTCGTCAAAATTTGAGAGAAACTAGTTTGCTCGTTAAAATAGGCTACATAAATGCCCCCGTTATAATTTAATTTTTCCAATTGCAGGCCTTTAAAAGTCTGGGTCAATTTTTCGCGTTCCAAATCGCAATCTATCTCTACTATAAGCTGGTAAAATTTTTGGGAGGCTTCCTCATTATTATTGGTATATTTTCCATCCTTCAAATAAATGACCTTATCAGAAATTTTCTCAACCTCGTAAAGTTGCTGCGAACTCAATATCAAGGCTACTGGATGATTTAATGAGTTACAAATCGATTTCAAGTCTTCCAGAATAACCTGTTGGGCCAAAACATCTAGGTTTGCCAAGGGTTCATCCAGTAATAATAATTCTGGCTGCCTCAACATCGTTCTTGCCAATTCAAAACGCATTTTATAGCCTGAGGAAAGCTCGTTCCATTTAAGATGTTTATAATTCCAAAGTCCAAAACGTGCAATCATCATCAGCACACGGGTTTCGTTTTCCGCCGGTGGAATTCCGTAGCTACTCAGCACAAACTTAAGATTATCCTTTAGGCTACCGTACCACTTTTGAGTGCGCTGCGGGATATAGACCAAACTGGTGCGTAAACCATATTCGCTACTGTAACCGTCATCAAATCTGAACTCCAAACTTCCAGAATTGGCAGTGAGCTCTTTCGACAAAATACGTAACAAGGTGGTTTTACCATTTCCATTTTCGCCAACTAAACCATAGACCTGACCTTTTTTAATATCTACCGAAACAGGACCAAGCGTAAACCGATGTTCCCCGTAACTCTTCATTAACTTTTGGGCTTTAACCACAGGATTACTTCGGTCATATTCTGGAATTGGAATTTTAGAAATGCGTTCAATAACAGTAAAACACTTTTCAGTCAATTCATCCGTTTTATCGGGATGCGATTCCTTCCAATCGGTAAGCTCAATGACTTCATTGTAGATACTCAAATCTTGAGTATCCATTGCACAATCCATCAATTTTCTAAAGCCCAAGACCGTATCGTTATTATTAAAAAATGTCTTTACCTCTTGTATTCGCTTTTCAGCCTTTGAGCTCATATGGATTATATTTAGGCGCAACTACAACATTGCATAGCGCAAGACAAATTTGTAACTTTGCCCCACATTTTTTTGAAATGAGTAAATATAAAAATATTTCCCTGCGTTGGGTGAAAGTAATAGTAATATGAATAAAAAAGTGGCGTTTTACACCTTGGGCTGTAAACTTAATTTTTCTGAAACCTCCACAATTGCAAGAAACTTTTCTTCGGAAGGGTTCCAACGTGTGGATTTTAAGGAACAAGCAGACATCTACGTCATCAACACCTGCTCGGTCACCGAAAATGCAGATAAGCGTTTTAAGACCATTGTTAAGCAAGCCCAAAAAAAAAATCCCGAGGCCTTTGTTGCTGCCATTGGTTGTTACGCCCAATTAAAACCTCAGGAATTGGCCGATGTTAATGGTGTGGATTTGGTTTTGGGTGCTACCGAGAAATTCAATATTACAAGTTATATTAACGAGTTAATCAATAATCCCGAGCGAAATCCCTCTGGCGAAATCCACAGTTGCGATATTAACGATGCCGATTTCTACGTGGGCAGTTATTCGTTTGGCGATCGTACCCGCGCCTTTTTAAAAGTTCAGGATGGTTGCGATTACAAATGTACGTATTGCACTATTCCTTTGGCAAGAGGTATTTCAAGAAGTGACACTTTAAATAATGTATTACATAATGCTGCAGAAATTTCCAAAAAAGGCATCAAGGAAATCGTTTTGACCGGCGTAAATATCGGGGATTATGGAAAAGGCGAATTTGGCAACAAAAAACATCAACACACTTTTTACGAGCTAGTAAAAGCCTTGGATACCGTTGAAGGTATTGAACGATTGCGTATCTCGAGCATCGAGCCTAATTTACTTAAAAATGAAACGATTGATTTCGTAGCCAAGAGCGACTCTTTTGTTCCTCATTTTCATATTCCACTACAGAGCGGTAGCAACGATATATTAAAATTGATGCGTCGCCGCTATCTGAAAGAATTATACATAGACCGAATTGAAAAAATAAAAACAGTCATGCCGCATGCATGTATCGGTGTAGATGTAATTGTTGGCTTTCCTGGCGAAACCGAAGACCTTTTTTTGGAAACCTATAACTTTCTGAATGCATTGGATATTTCGTATTTGCACGTATTTAGTTATTCCGAACGCAAAAACACCGTAGCAGCATCGTTGAAAAATGCAGTTCCTAAACAGGTAAGAACAAAGCGCAGTAAAATGTTGCGTGGCCTTTCAACAAAAAAAAGACGTGCATTTTATGAAAGTCAATTAGGTACCGAAAAAACCGTTCTTTTTGAAGGCGAGAACAAGCAAGGTTACATTCACGGTTTTACCGAAAACTACATTAAGGTAAAAACACCTTGGCATCCAGAATTGGTAAATACTCTTCATAATGTTGAACTTACCGAGATTGATGAAGATGGTTTGGTACGTTTTGAATTTGAGCAAGAAATGGTTATTTGACGCACGAAAGTTTATCAATTTAACGCTTTAACTGCCTTTTGTTTAGTTTCAACTAGTTTATTCTTTAGCGAAAACGCACAAACATATATTTGGAATCCCAAACCAAATCTTATGATTTCGCTTAAACCTACATTTTTCCTTTGTTTATTATTTTTGATTATTTCATCCTGCTCAAAAGATGAAATGGAAACCCAGAATCCATTACTTGGAAACTACACCTTAACCTCTTGGTCTGTTGATACGCCAATAGACCTCAATAACGATGGTTTTTCTTCTACGGAATTTGACCCAGGTTGCTTGAATAATTCAGAAATAATCTTCTCCAACAATAGCTCTGGAAGTTTATTATATACATCTTTTGTGTCTTACAATACATTTCTTGAAAACGGTAAAACTGTTTATGCGACCACCTGCACCATCAATGCAGATTTGGATGCTCAACAGTTTACCTACAACGAGACAGCAACCAATATCACAATAGATTTTAATGGGGTTATTTATGATGTAATAAAAAATGGCACTACCCTACTTCTGGAAATACCAAACGGTTTCGTCATTAAAGATGTTGACACTCTTGAGGTAACGCATGTTCAAGATTTAGTATATGTTTTTGAGAAATCTTAAATTGAAAATAATCTAGTTTTGAACTTTTATTCAAATCTCAATTTAAAATCCTCACCATCAATTCCCTGAGCAAATCACTCTGGGGCACTGCATTAGAGTTGACCCCTTTACTTTTAACATCAAACTCCCTTAATGTTGCGATGACACCGCTAACCTTTCGCATGGGAAAATTTTTTGCCGCATCAATATATTCTTGAACAAAATAGGGGTTTACCTTTAAAGCAGAGGCAACACTACGCGGACTCTTATCGTGTAATCCATGCAAATGTAGTAATTGAGAGAAGAAATTAAATAACAAGGCAACGGTAACCACCATGGGATTATCCTTTGGGTTTTCTCCAAAATAATTGATAATCTTAAAAGCTTTTACTGTATCTCGATACCCTATGGCCTTGCGTAATTCGAAATTGTTGTAATCCTTACTAATGCCTATATTTTTTTCAATATGATCTGGGGTAATTTGTGTGCCTTCAGGAAGTACAATTTTCAATTTGTTCAGTTCATTGGTAATTTTACTCAAATTAGTTCCCAAAAACTCAACCAGCATTTGAGATGCCTTTGGCGTTATAGTATAATTTTGACCAGAAAGCACCCTGCGGATCCAATCTGGAACTTGATTATCGTATAATTTTTTACTTTCAAAAACAACGCCCGCCTTTTTTAAAGTCTTATAAACAGTTTTACGTTTATCCAGCTTTTTGTATTTATAATTGATAACCAACACCGTTGTTGGCTGCGGATTTTTAGCATAACCCTCTAATTTATCAATGGTTCGCGATAAATCCTGAGCCTCTTTAACAATCACGACCTGACGCTCTGCCATCATAGGATAACGTTTGGCATTACTTACAATATCATCTACAGAAACATCGCGACCGTACAAAATCATTTGGTTGAAGCCCTTCTCTTCTTCGGAAAGTATATTGCGCTCAATATAATCTGAGATGGCATCGATATAATAAGGCTCCTCCCCCATTAAAAAATAAATAGGACTGATGTTACCTTTTTTGATGTCTGCTACAATACGTTTTACGTCTTCCAATTCTTATAAAATTTCTTACCTACGGGCGCGTGGCAAATGATAAAAACTAAATCCCAATACAAATACCACCAAAGCTAAATCCTAATGCCTAAACCTAAAAAATCTTTAATTATTTATATTTCAGAAATCGTCTCTTATCTTTGAAAAAACAAAAAAGCGCGATGCAAGAATTGAACTTTCCGAAGTTTAGCTTTCGGTTCAAAAATAGCGAAAATAAAGTATCTGTTTTTGATACCATCCGTAAAAAATTCGTCGTTCTTCAGCCTGAAGAATGGGTGCGTCAAAATTGCGTACAATATCTTATCGAATATAAAAATTTCCCAAAATCATTAATCAATGTTGAGAAAAAACTAGAAGTCAACGGCCTAACAAAACGCTACGATATCATAATATTCAATACCGATGGTAGTATCCATCTTGTTGTGGAATGCAAAGCACCAAAAATAAAAATTGACCAGAGCACCTTTGATCAAATCGCACGCTATAACTTAGCACTAAATGCAGATTATTTAATGGTAACCAACGGTTTGACCCATTATTACTGCGAAATGGATTTTGAAAAGAAGTGTTATAATTTCTTGGAGGAAATACCGAGTTATTGACTTTCGAATCAATGATGAATTATAATTTAGTTATCATTCTCATCAAATGCCAAAAAAAACTCTAGGTTGCTAAGTATGAAAGTAATTGCATAAAAATTCTCTTCCTCTTATGACGAAAAGTAATCAGAAAGCAAAGAATCTTCAACAAACTAATAATCGATTGCCATTTGAAAAATTAGTGTCTTCTTAAAATTCAATTCGTTAAATCCTGACTAAAATAACCTAAAATTCTTTTAAATTGCGACCATGAAAATTTACACAAAAACAGGAGACAAAGGGAAAACTGCATTATTCGGTGGTACTCGTGTTCCTAAACATCATATTCGCATTGATAGTTACGGTACGGTCGATGAACTTAATTCCTACTTAGGATTAATCCGCGATCAAAACATCAATAAACATTATAAAGATATTTTGATTGGTATTCAGGATAAACTGTTCACAGTTGGTGCAATCCTAGCGACAGACCCCGAAAAGTCAAAGCTCAAAAATGGAAAAGAACGGCTCAACATTCCTAAAATTTCTGAAGAAGATATTAAAGTACTGGAAGATGAAATGGACACGATGAACGAATCTCTGCCTGAGATGACTCATTTCGTCTTACCGGGCGGTCATCAAACCGTGTCATTCTGTCACATTGCTCGTTGTGTTTGCAGACGTGCTGAGCGTTTGGCAGCAGCACTCAATGATTTAGAACCATTTCAGCCAGAAAGCTTAATATACCTCAACCGCCTTTCTGACTATCTATTTGTGTTGGCACGAAAGTTGACCCATGATTTGAAAGCAGCAGAGGTAAAATGGATTCCGAAAAAAGAATCCTAACGTTTATTTGAAGTTGAAAATAAGCTCAGTTCATTGCTTTTTCGCATTAAAATTATAAGTTCTTTCAAATAATTGTGAATTAATTCGTTTTTTTCTTGACGTTCTGAACTATAATTTTATTTTTGCAAAAATTAAACACACAACAAATGTATTGGACATTAGAATTAGCATCTTATTTAAGTGATGCACCTTGGCCGGCTACTAAAGACGAATTGATTGATTACGCTATAAGAACAGGCGCACCTTTAGAGGTCGTTGAAAACTTACAAGCAATAGAGGATGAAGGCGATTCTTACGATTCTATCGAAGAAATCTGGTCAGACTACCCAACAGATGAAGACTATCTTTGGAACGAGGATGAATATTAAAAACTTGACAATTCAAGTTATTTATAAATATTAAGTAAAATTAAAAGTCTCTTCGTGAGACTTTTTTTATGCTTTTTCCTTCCGAAATTTTAAGGGAACTTTAGCGTTTTGGCTTCAAAAATGAACACCCATCTGCTTTATCAAAAGAGATGCAAACCTTATATTTGAAAGGTGAAATAATAGGGGGTGCAATTATCTGATATTTTCTATCCTCGAAACGACAGATTATCAAAATAAAAACAAGACGCTAAAAAAGCGTTATAAATAATATACAGAAATGAGTTTTTTAGATTCCGTAATAAAAGTATTTGTGGGCGATAAATCCAAACAGGATGTCAAAGCCCTTTCTCCAATAATAGGACAAGTTAAAGCTTTTGAAAGTGACCTAGAGCAATTATCGCACGATGCGCTCAGGGCAAAGACCGATGAGTTTAAGTCAAAAATTGCCGAAGCTAGAAAACCACTCCAAGAGCAAATCGATAAATTATTATTGGATGCGGAAGCTACCGAAGATATTGACGAACGGGAAGAATTCTATCTCGAGGCCGATAAGATTCAAGACGATATCTACGAAGTAACTGAAGGTGTTCTCAATGAAATTATGCCCGAAGCTTTCGCCGTAATTAAGGAAACTGCCAAACGTTTTGTTAACAATACCGAAATCAGTGTTCAGGCCAATGAATTTGACCGCATGATTTCAGGAGATAAAGATTATGTAACGCTCAATAACGATCAAGCAACTTGGGCAAATTCCTGGGATGCTGCCGGTAAGCCCATAACCTGGGATATGGTTCATTACGATGTGCAACTTATTGGTGGTGTCGCCATGCACCAAGGCAAAATTGCAGAGATGCAAACTGGAGAAGGTAAAACGCTTGTCGCCACGCTACCAATGTACCTAAACGCCCTTGCTGGCAAAGGTGTGCATTTAGTTACCGTAAACGATTATTTGGCAAAACGTGATAGTGCTTGGATGGCCCCTATTTTTGAGTTCCACGGCATGAGCGTTGACTGTATAGACTACCACAGACCAAACAGTGAGGCACGTCGAAAAGCTTACCGTGCTGATATTACTTACGGCACCAATAACGAATTTGGTTTTGATTACCTCCGTGATAACATGGCCAACTCACCAGATGACCTCGTGCAGCGTCCGCACCATTTTGCAATAGTGGATGAGGTAGATTCCGTTTTGGTGGATGATGCCAGAACACCGTTGATTATTTCTGGCCCAATTCCGCAGGGAGATCGCCATGAATTTACTGAGCTAAAACCTAAGGTAGATGATATTGTTAGCGTTCAGAGAAAATATTTGACCGGTGTATTAGCGGAAGCAAAAAAAATGATTGCCAATGGCGATACTAAAGAAGGTGGCGTTTTGTTATTGAGAGCGTTTCGTGGTATTCCGAAGAATAAAGCCTTGATTAAATATTTGAGTGAAGATGGTATTAAACTGCTGCTCCAAAAAACCGAAAACTTTTACATGCAGGATAACAACCGCGAAATGCCCAAGGTTGATGCCGAGTTGTACTACGTAATAGAAGAAAAAAATAATCAAGTCGAGTTGACCGATAAGGGTGTTGAATATCTTTCGGGAGCAGATAATCCCGACTTTTTCGTGATGCCGGAAATCGGTATGGAAGTTTCCAAAATTGAATCTAAAGGACTTTCCAAAGAAGAGGAAGCTGCTGAAAAAGAAGAGTTATTTAGAGAATTTGGTATAAAGTCAGAACGAATCCACACACTCAACCAATTACTAAAAGCCTACGCGTTATTTGAAAAAGACATTCAATACGTCGTGATGGAAAATAAGGTCATGATTGTTGATGAGCAGACCGGACGTATTATGGATGGTCGTCGTTACAGTGACGGATTGCACCAAGCGATTGAGGCCAAGGAAAATGTGAAAATCGAGGATGCCACCCAAACCTTTGCGACCGTAACCCTTCAAAATTATTTTAGAATGTACCGTAAACTTTCGGGTATGACGGGTACTGCGGTTACCGAAGCTGGGGAATTTTGGGAAATCTATAAGTTGGATGTGGTTGAAATTCCTACCAATAAACCAATCGCTAGAGATGACAAGGAAGATTTGGTGTATAAAACCAAACGCGAAAAGTATAATGCCGTTGTAGATGAAGTGACGCGTCTATCACAATCAGGACGACCTGTTCTTATTGGTACAACTTCGGTTGATATTTCTGAGTTGCTGGGCAAAATTTTGGCACAACGTAAGGTGCCACATAATGTATTAAACGCAAAACTCCATAAAAAAGAGGCCGATATTGTTGCCGAAGCTGGTCAACCCGGGCAAGTAACCATTGCTACCAACATGGCTGGCCGTGGTACCGATATTAAATTATCTGAAGCGGTTAAAAAAGCTGGTGGGCTCGCCATTGTGGGAACCGAGCGTCATGATTCACGACGTGTGGATAGACAGTTACGTGGTCGTGCTGGTCGTCAAGGAGATCCTGGAAGTTCACAATTTTATGTGTCTTTAGAAGATAACTTGATGCGCTTGTTCGGTAGCGAACGTATCGCCAAGATGATGGATAAAATGGGCTTGAAAGAAGGTGAGGTTATTCAGCATTCTATGATTTCAAAGTCAATTGAACGTGCTCAGAAAAAAGTCGAAGAAAACCAATTTGGGGTTCGTAAACGACTTTTAGAATATGATGATGTAATGAACGCCCAACGTGAGGTGGTTTACAAACGTCGTCATCATGCACTTTTCGGCGAACGTCTTCGTGTGGATTTAGCAAACATGATTTACGATACTTCGGAAGGCATTACTGAAACCAACAAAGTAGCCAACGATTATAAAAATTTCGAGTTTGAACTAATTCGATATTTCTCGATGAGCGCTCCGATTTCCGAAGCGGAATTTGAGAAAGGAACGGTTCAAGATATTGCGGGCAAGGTTTATAAAGCGGCTTTTAAGCACTATCGTGAAAAAATGCAACGTAACGCCGATTTAGCATTCCCGGTTATTGAGAACGTATATCTAAATCAACGTGAAAAGTTTAAACGAATCGTTGTTCCATTTACCGATGGTGTAAAAAACCTTCAAGTTGTTACCGATTTGGAAAAAGCTTACGAAACCAAAGGAAAACAGTTGATTAACGATTTTGAAAAAAATATTACTCTTGCTATTGTTGATGATGCTTGGAAAACTCATCTACGCAAAATGGACGAGTTGAAACAATCGGTTCAATTGGCCGTTCACGAGCAAAAAGATCCCTTACTGATTTATAAGTTTGAAGCTTTTGAATTATTCAAGCAGATGATTGATGAAGTCAATAAAGACGTGATTTCCTTCCTTTTTAAAGGCGAGTTACCTACCGAAACACAAAACACCATTCAAGAGGCGAAAGCTAGAAAACAGGAAAAACTAGAGACCCAAAAAGAAGAAATCCAAAATATGGACGAACGAGCTGCCCAAAGCAGAGCTGCGGGTCAAAGTGCCAGTAATCAACGTCGCACGCCCGAAGTGGTAGAAACCATTGTTCGCGATAAGCCAAAAATTGGTCGTAACGATCGTGTTACCATTAAGCACGTAATGAGCGGTGAAAACAAAACCGTAAAATACAAACAAGCTGAACCCTTGATTACTAAAGGAGAATGGGTTTTAATTGAAGACTAAATTAAAATAGTTTAATCATATTTTACTAATATAAATCCAATTATTAAAAGTCCCGATAGTTCTACTGTCGGGACTTTTAATTTTTATAAACTCTGACCTTTAGATACTTTGAGCCTACAAGTGGCCTTCCTAACAATTATATGCAATTTGCTTATAATTTTTACTTCTATAGTTTATAACACCTTAATGATATTAGAGTAAAAAAATACTACGGTTTCCCCTGCGAGGACTAAACATTTTAAAACTTTCCCATAATTCTGATAAAATTATCCTGAACCGCTCAAAGCTTCCTTATTTTTACATTAGTGAAAAAGAAAGTCATAATTATCGGATCGGGCATTGGAGGATTAGGCGCAGCAGCATTGCTAGCCAAGACTGGCTATGAGGTTACTGTTATAGAAAAAAACAACACACTTGGCGGTCGCGCAAATCTTTTTGAAGCAGAGGGCTATAAATTTGATATGGGTCCTTCTTGGTACCTCATGCCCGATGTGTTTGAACATTATTTTAAATTATTGGATGAAGATATTTCCGCACATTTAGACCTTGTTAAACTCTCGCCCTCTTACCGTGTATTTTTCTCAAATGATACAGAACTACCAATTGTTGACATCCATTCTGATCTTGAAAAGGATCTTGCGCTTTTTGAAAAGTTAGAACCAGGGGTGACTCCCAAAATACGCGCCTATCTTAAGCGTTCTGGAGAACAGTACGAGATGGCAAAAAACACATTTATGTATAGAAATTTAGGGTTTTCCCTCGATTTCTTAAAATGGAAAGTGATTAAAAAAGGTATAGAACTCAACCCCTTTCAAACCATGGAATCCTATTTAAATAAGTGGTTTGAGAGTGATAGACTTAAAAAAATACTAGAATACACTTTAGTGTTCTTAGGTAGTGATCCTGCCAAGACCCCTGCCATGTACAACATCATGAATGCCATAGATTTTAATATGGGCGTGTACTACCCAAAAGGTGGCATTTATGAGATTATCAAGGCTTTGGTAGATATCAATAAAAAGCATGGTACGCAATTTATAACCAACGCCCCGGTATCTAAAATAAGTGTTAAAAACAAAAAAGCGAATGGTGTTGTGCTTGACAATGGCGATACCCACACGGCAGATATCATTATCTCTAATGCTGATTTATGGTTTACGGAAACCCATCTATTGGAAAAACGCTATCAGACCTATCCCGAGCGCTATTGGGAAAAGGCAGTTTTAAGTCCAAGTGCTTTTATAATGTATCTTGGACTTGATCGAAAATTAGACATTCTGAGCCATCACAATTTACGCTTTGGTGAAGATTGGAAACAGAATTTCAAGGAATTATTTGACACACCACAACTCCCCGAAGACCCCAGTTATTATATCTGTAAGCCTACAGCAACAGATCCCGAATTGTCCCCGCCAGGAACCGATAATTTGTTTGTATTGGTGCCCATTCCTCCAGGATTAAAATTATCTGATGCTGATATGAGCCATTATCGACAAAAGGTTCTAAACCTAATAAAAGACGATTTGAAGCTACCTGAAATTGAAGATTATATTGTCTATGAAAAATCGTATTGGGGTGATGATTTTAAAAACGATTACAACGCTTATAAAGGTACTGCCTTAGGATTGGCACATACTTTAAAGCAAACACTAAGACGTCCTTTAAATTATAGCAAAAAAGTCAAAAACTTGTACTATGTTGGCGCTGGTACAAGTCCAGGTATCGGGATGCCCATTTGCTTAATTTCGGCAGAACTGGTCTACAAACGAATTCAAAATATAAAAGAATCGCGACCATTAACCTCACTTTGAATTACTTTAAAATACTTCCTTAGCAAAAAGATAGAAAAACAATACCGCACCCGTAATCACATTAATTAGAGGAAAGTAGGTGTAGTATTTAAATAGCTTCTTGCGATTCTTAATACTCAGTAGAACCATCAGCCCGTAAAAAGAGCCAAATACTACAGCCAACACACCAACATACAAGTAGCCAATGGAGGCAGATAAAAGATAGCAAACAATACAGAACCAGAGTGCTTTTTTCTCTCCAAGTAGCGTTGCTAATGTGGCTACACCAGCTTTACTATCGGCTTTAATATCTGGCACAGCCGAATAAGTTTGCATACCAAATGCCCAAATCAAACCTCCTAAAACTGCTAACCATTCTACGTTTGTGTTTCCAGTAGCAAAGAAACCAACCAATGCAGGAGACACATAAATAATAGCAGAAAACAGAACATCCAAAGGCGGTTTACTTTTAGCGCGCAAGGGTGCTGCCGAATAAAAAATACCTGTGAATAGAAAAACTCCCAACGCACATTTTGTTGGCGTATTTACCATAAAGAAAAGCGGCAAAAAAGGAAAAACGGAAACGCCTATAATGAGCCATAGCGCTGAATGTTTTTTAGGTTCTAACACCGTTTCATAAGCGACTTTCTTTTCATTATGGATATCTGTTTGATAGTCATAAATATCATTCACGCCATAGATTAGTACATTGGCCGGAAATGAAAAAAAGAGTCCAAAACCTATTAGTATCAGTACAGTGTAAAGATCATAAAGAAATATGTTACCAGAAGCCATCATCCCTACAAGAAAGGTACCGAAAACATACATCCAAAATCTAGGGCGAGATACATACATGATCTCTTTAAAATGTAATCCCATAAGTCTATAAAAATACGCTGATACTCTGAGCTATTAAAAAGGTTTACCGTTTTTATTTAAAATTAAATCATATTAACACAAAGTCAAAAGCTTTTGTAGATGGTAAAATATTTAAAGCACTAAAACTTAAAAGCTATTTTAAACTAAAAAAATAATTTAAGAATGGTAAATTTACCAGATACCGTAAAGTCAGTTCTTCGGATTTATAGTTTTTTATGAGGAAGACCTAACATTATTAACAAACACCATGAATTTTATGAAACAAATAGTATTTTGTATCGTATGGATAATAACAGTTTTATTATTTTCCAACAGCTACGCCCAAGATGTGAAAACTGCAAACGCCACCTTAGAATTTGAAATAAAAGCCTTACTAGGTGAAGGTGCCATTTGGAATCATAAAACCCAGGAATTCTACTGGATAGATATTGAAGGCCGCGCATTAAACATCTATAACCCCAAAACCAAAATTAATCGCAGTTTACAAACACCTTCACAAATTGGAACAGTTGTACCTTCAGAAGAAAAAGATGAAGCCATTGTGGCCTTAGTCGATGGTATTTATCTGATAAACACCCAAAACAATGAATTGGAATTACTTTCAGATATCGAAGCCGATAAGCCTGAAAATCGTTTCAACGACGGAAAATGCGACCCAGCGGGCAGATTCTGGGTAGGTTCTATGCCTTTCAACCAAGAGCAATATGGGGCTAATCTATATATGCTTGAGGAAAAGGGCCAAGCGAAACTAAAAAAGGACAGTGTTACGATTTCTAACGGAATTGTTTGGACCAAGGACAAAACCATCATGTACTATATTGACACACCCACTGCCGAAATCAAAGCTTACGATTATGATGACGCCACGGGCCATATTTCCAATGAGCGCATTGCTGTAAAGGTCAACGATTCGTTGGGATATCCTGATGGTATGACCATTGACGAAAATGATAATCTCTGGGTCGGGATGTGGAATGGAAACGCTGTAATTCAATTTGACCCTAAAACGGGTAAAGTGCTTTCTAAAGTAGAAGTACCTGCCCACAACGTCACCTCCTGTGCTTTTGGTGGTGATAATTTGAATGTGCTTTATATTACAACGGCAAGTTTGGACATGTCTGCCGAAGAGCAAAAACTATTTCCTCTAGCTGGCTCAATTTTTAAGGTTGCGCTCCAAGTAAAAGGTGTTGAGAGCAATTTCTTTAAACACAAAAAAACCGACTGAAGTCATTTATTCCACTTTTTTGCCAAGTAGTTCCTGTCCGCTTTGAAATAGGGTCAAGCTTTCAATCACGTCATCAGAATTTCTATTGAAGACAATTTTGGCAGGGACGACTTTCAAGAAAAATTCATCTTTCTCTGAGGCATAAATTTCTATTTCCTGTTGTCCTGTTGCAGTGGTAAAAACCTTTCCATCACGTACATCAATAACGATATGAAATGTTGGTGCTAATTGATATTTCCCAACATATTGCATTAACGTTTCTTGAGGAAGATTAATGGATTTTTGCTCAGCTGGAGGTGACTTATCAATTCCAGTGCCGATTATTGTATTTCCATTGCTGGTAAATTTGGCCATTCGTTTATCATTTTCCATATAAAACACATAGGAAGTAGCACCACCATCAAATATAAAATTGGTTTTACTCATTGGGTAGATTTCTAAATTGGTACTTCCCTCCCTTTGGCTAAACAACTTATTATCTTTTCTTGTGATATGGCGAATTACGTCTCCTTCATATTTATAAGCACCGACCCATTTTTCAAGTTCTGCCTCACTCAAAGAAATCGCGTCCTCAATTTGCTGAAACGGTTTGCCAATTGCCATTGCTGCGACATTGCTGGTTAAGGCACCAATACTTCCGCAGTCACAATTACTTAGGCCAATGACATACACATTCTCTTCAGGCAGAAATATGCCGTTGGATGTGAAGCCAAAAATACCTCCAGAATGCTCAATGGTTTTTGAGCCATTTATATTACCAGAATCCCATCCGTAACCATAAGAAATCACATCGCCATTTAGTAATTTTGAGCCATTAGTGGCTTTGTCCCAACTACTTTTTTTTATTAAGGTATTTGCAGACATTGCATTTTGCCATTTGAGTAAATCGGCTGTGGTGGACATAATTGACCCAGCGGCATAGGGCAAAGTTAAGCTGAGATAGGCAGCATTGGCGTAGCCGCTTTCTGTTTCAGAATAACCGCTGGCACGGTTGGGAATAATATTGACCATACTCCCATAATAAGAGTTTTCCATCTCTAATTTATCAAAGATATTGGCTTGTAAAAATTCAGCGTAGCTATTGCCAGAAACCACTTCGATAATATGGCCCAAAAGAATATAACCCGAATTGTTATAATTGAATGCAGTACCTGACTCAAACTCCATCGGCTCGTTTTTGAAAACATCTATGAGCTCTGTCGGAGTCATATCTATTCTGGAGTTTTCAATAAAATTAGGCATATTGGTGTAGCTTTTAATCCCTGAAGTATGATTCAACAAATTGTGGATTGTGATTGTTTGCCCATGAGTTGGATAATCTGGAATGTATTTGATTATGTTATCTTCCAAACTTAGCTCGCCTCGTTCCTCAAGCATGAGGATGGCAACGGCTGTAAACTGTTTTGTGATAGAGCCTATTTCAAAAACATTTTTTGGTTCTGCTTTTACATTGAGTTCTAAATCTGCCATCCCAAAAGCTTTTGAATAAATTGTATTGCCATCCTTAGCGACTAATATCGCAGCACCGGGCGTATTTGATTCGATATTCTTTTCTAGATAAGTATCTATTTGCTGTTCGATATTTTGTGGAAACCCAAAATTTGAAATTGATAGAAAACAAATAAGAATTATATAATTTAAAGGAGTTAGTCTGGCTTTCATTTTTGGAATGTTTATGGTTTATGTTTTATGAGTTGGTTATTTGACGACAAATACAATTCTAAGTTACAACTTTCAATAATTTAAAACGATGTCTTAACCCAGATGAAATTTGAATTTATGGCAAACTGTGGGTCTTCAAAAAAAGCTCTTAACAAATTAGAGAATTAATTATCTTTAAAAAAAAAGAAATCATGATTCAAATTAATATCATCTCAAAAAATATTGAGCAAGCTAACGAAATCACCACCTTACTGTTTGAAGAAAAACTGGTCATGAATGAATATATTCTGAAAGAGGTAGTTGGGCGATTACCTAATGACAAAGGCAGTTTATCCAGCGTTGATGAAGTACTTATCGTTGGTACTACAAAAGCACTTTTGTTCAAAACTATTGTTGAATTATTAGAATTGAAATACGATAAACAACTTCCAATAATTTATGCCGTACCGATTGTTTATATGGAAGAATCGCAATCAGAGAGTATTAGATCAGGGACCGCAAAAGTGTAATCTATTCGCTAAAGTACCAAAATGGTATACTTGCTACCTCAAATGCATCGTATGTACCTTTTTCATTTTTTTCTTTTTTAGATTTTTGAAAAACTTTCAGGGTATGTTTGCCTTGAGTTATTGAATCTAATGATATAACGGTCTCAAAACCTAATTGATTATTTTTGTTTTGAGTAAATACATAATCCAAAAAATTAAAGGTAATACTATCAATTTTTATGATATGTATTTCCTTGATAGTTTCCATATAAACTTTTCTGAGACTATCATTCCAGCCCTTAGGTCTTATTTGATCTGAAAAACTGATTTCACTTTTAAAGCCACGTAAATCATCATCCGGCTTCAAATCCTTATTGAATTCAAAAACACGGTCTTCAATCTTTTCTTTATATTCAATAAAAATGGGAAGGTAATTTGTGGTAATAATCTTATTCGGAATTGAGGCATTTTCTACAAAAACCCCCTCCTTGGTTAAAACAGTATCGTAATTTACTGGGCTTGGCGTAGTATGAATCTGAATCTTGACTTGTAAGCAAATAATTTGACCTGTATTGGTCATAGATGACAAAAATATTACTCCAAAATAAATGGGCACAAGTATCAAACTTATCTTACGACCAAAACGATTATCCAAAAAATTATAGACCAAAGGGCGGTACAGAAACGATAAAGTGATAAAGCTGAACACCCAATAGAAAGGAAAATAGAAAAATGCGAGCCATTTTTTCTTTTTAAGGAAGCCCTGGGTCAAAAAATCAATAAATACCAGTAGCATACCAAAAATTAAAATAAGGATGAGAACACCTCCTATAGCACCCAAAGTGGAACTATACTCGCCTTCTTGCACGAGGAAAACATATGTGAGCCCCGTGAGGCAACCAACAAATAAGAAGAAAGACACTACGTAAAAAATAAGAAGAAAGGAGAGCGCAAAAAGTACGCTACAATAGTCTTCAAGTCTAGAAATATATCGATCAAAAGAACCAATTTTTCTCCTGAGATACCAGTCAAATTTTGGCGTATAGTTGAGCTTTTTAAAATCTATATCCCCAGAAACATATCTCAGACCCAACGCGCCTATCCACAGACCGCGAAGTAAAATATGCAACAATAGCGTAAACGTAAGTATATAGCAGGAAATCAAAGCTACCACGTAGGCTATTGAAAAAAAATTTTCATCTGAATTTTTAGCGATTTCATATTTTATTTCTAACGGACCAATCGCTTGAAATAACCCATAAATGGCAAAACCTGAAATAAGCAATTCCAACTGCCAACTTTCCTGTTGGAGATTGTCAAGCCAGGTTTTAAACTTTTTTGAACGATAATTGTTGCGCATAGAAGATGGTTATATAGCAGTTGGGCTAAATTAAACATTCTACCTTAAATATTTAACAAACAAAAAAACCACCTCGTTTTCACGAAGTGGTTCTGATTTATAATTAGTAATCTCTGTTTTTATTTAAGCTGCTTTAACCAGCAATACAGAAATTTACTTGATCATTTCGTAGCTACGTTTTACAAAATCGGTTAATTCCTTACCTTTTAGTAAGCCTTGAGACAATCTTGCCAAGTCTAAACTTTGGGTTATCAAACGCTCTTGCTTTTTCTTCGTTTTGGTGTTCAATATCTCACCAACCAATTCAGAATTAGTGTTCACGATCAAATTGTACATTTCTGGCATATTGCCCATGCCGAACATACCACCGCCACCACCGGTTTTCTGCATCTCTTTCATTCGACGCATAAACTCAGGTTGGGTAATTATAAACGGAGAAGCATCACTATCCATCGCCTCTAATTGTACTTGGAATTTTTCCGATGGTATAACTGCTTTCAAGACATCTTCTAATGCTTTTTCCTCATCTTCAGTTAATTTTGAAATGGCCGTATCTTCTTTTTTGATAAGGTTATCAACATGGTCGCCATCAACACGTGCAAATGAAATATTCTCTTTACTGGTTTCCAATTTTTGGATTAAATGAGATACAATTGGCGAATCCAATAAAAGAACTTCATAACCTTTTGCTTTGGCACTTTCAATGTAAGAGTGTTGTTCATCTTTATTTGAAGCGTAAAGAATAACCAATTTATCATCCTTATCGGTTTGATTTGCCTTTATTTTGTCATGCAACTCTTGATAGGTGTAATACTTACCATCTACCGTTGGATATAAAGCGAAAGCATCTGCCTTTTCAAAGAATTTATCTTCGGAAAGCATCCCGTACTCAATCACTATTTTGATATCATCCCATTTTTTCTCAAAGTCTTCACGGTTACTATTAAACAGTGATTTCAACTTATCAGCAACTTTCCGTGTGATGTAAGATGAAATTTTCTTAACCGCACCATCGGCTTGTAAATAAGATCTAGAGACATTTAAAGGAATATCAGGCGAATCAATCACACCACGCAACATGGTCAAAAATTCTGGAACAATACCTTCCACGTTATCCGTTACGAACACCTGGTTTTGATACAATTGAATCTTATCTTTTTGGATATTTAGCTCGTTGGTCATCTTTGGGAAATATAAAATCCCCGTTAGATTGAACGGATAGTCCACATTTAAGTGAATGTGGAACAACGGCTCTTCAAATTGCATTGGGTACAATTCTCTATAAAAACTATTATAAGCATCATCCTCTAATTCGGTAGGCTGCTTTGTCCAAGCCGGGTTAGGATTGTTGATAATGTTATCAACCGTAATCTTTTTATGTGGCTCGGTAGTTTCCTTACCATCTTTATCCTTAATTTTTTTAGGTTTGAAATCTGGGTCATTTACCTCTTTTGTTCCAAACTTAATTGGGATGGGCATGAATTTGTTGTACTTGGTCAACAATTCACGGATTTTACTTTCCTCTAAAAATTCTGTGGAATCCTCAGCAATGTGAAGAATAATCTCAGAACCTCTCTCTGTCCTATCCGATTCTACTAAAGTAAATTCTGGTGATCCATCACAGCTCCAATGCGCGGCCGGCTCATCCTTATAAGATTTCGTGATAATCTCAACTTTTTCAGCCACCATAAATGCTGAGTAAAATCCGAGACCAAAATGACCAATGATTCCTGCATCTTTTCCTGTTTCCTTATATTTATCCAAAAACTCCTCAGCTCCTGAAAATGCAATTTGATTGATGTATTTCTCAACCTCTTCTGCCGTCATCCCGACACCTTGATCAGAGATATGAAGTTTTTTTCCTTCCTTATCAATCTTGACCTCAATTTTTGGATTACCGTATTCTACATCAGATTCGCCAATACTAGTAAGATGCTTTAACTTTAAAGTCGCATCTGTAGCATTACTGATCAGCTCACGTAAAAAGATTTCGTGGTCACTGTATAAAAACTTTTTTATCAGCGGAAAAATATTATCGACCGATACATTAATGTTGCCTTTACTCATGATTTTTCTTTATTTGATTGTTCCGAATTAATTTTCCGATTGAAGAATTTAAGCGAAACTGTTTAACTTATTATTTATTCTAATCGGAAAGGTCAAAAAAAGTACCAATTGGGAGAAAATGACAAACTGACATGGCGATTCAGAAAAATTAAAAAATTGCAAAAAGTGAAACCTGAAAGCTGAATTTTAAAAACTAGACCCTAAAGCCTATTCTACTGAACATTTATGAATTGTTCAATATAGGCTGAAATTGAAGTAGAAATTTGAAACAGAACTATATTCAAAAAAAAATCCAAATTCTAAATAAAGCCTAGATTTAAGTTCGCCTTTTCAATTTAGAATTTGGAATTTAGCCCAGAAACTTTGGGATTGGAATTAAATATTTAATTCTTCATGGCAGGTTCTTCAGTATTCATAACGTCTTGCGCTTTCTCACCTTTCAAATGTTCATCCAACCATTGCTCTTGTTCCCAAAGCATGTGCATTATGGATTCCTTTGCTCGGTAACCGTGGCTTTCCTTTGGCAGCATAACCAATCGTACAGGAGCACCAAGACCTTTTAGGGCATTAAAATAGCGCTCACTTTGAAGTGGATAGGTGCCTGAATTATTATCTGCCACGCCATGAATAAGTAACAATGGTGTTTTCATCTTATCGGCGTGCATAAAGGGAGACATAGTATTGTAAGTCTCGGGAGAATCCCAATAGCTACGTTCCTCGCTCTGAAATCCGAATGGGGTCAAAGTTCTATTATAAGCTCCGCTTCTGGCAATACCCGCTGCAAAAAGGTCGGAATGAGATAATAAATTGGCGGTCATAAACGCGCCATAACTATGTCCACCAACAGCAACCTTAGACCTGTCAATATAGCCTAAATCATCCACGGCGTCTATGGCAGCCTTCGCATTACCAACTAGTTGACTTCTAAAAGAGTCATTTGGTTCTTCATCACCCTCACCTACTATGGGGAACGCGGCATCATCTAAAACTACATAACCCTTGGTGACCCAATAAATAGGTGAACCCCAGTACGGATACACAAATTCATTGGGATTGGAAGTACTTTGAGACGCACTTGACTTATCCTTAAATTCGCGCGGATACGCCCACAGAATCATGGGGTATTTTTTTCCTTCTTCATAATTTAAAGGAAGATAAAGCGTACCTTCTAAATCTAAGCCATCATCCCGTTTGTAGCTAATAACTCGCTTATCAACATCTGCCAAACTTTTAAAAGGGTTCTCAAAATCGGTTATGGCCTTTAATTCGTTTTTCTTCTTAATATTTCTAATGTAATAGTTGGGGTATTCGGTAGGGGATTCTAAACGCACTAAAATTTCCCCTTTTTTCATATCAATGGCAGAATTCAGACTTTCTATTTTATCGGTATATTCAGATTGGTATAAACGTTCTGTTTTGTCATTTTCAATATTATAGGCATCTACAAATGGAAACTGGCCGTCTTTGGTGTAACCGTCGCCCATAAGGTAAAGATTGCCATTATTCATGGCCAATGTGCTTCTACCATATTTGTTTTTCGTACTAACAAAATTGCCAGGATCACTGTAAACATCTTGATAACTTCTATCTGAAATCACCTTTGTCTCCCCAGTTCCTTCCGAAGGATTGAAAATATAAGTTTTCGTATTTCTGGTATTCCACCAATAATCGTAAGCAATGGCGTGGTTATCATCCGCCCAATCGATACCGGCAAATCGTTGTTTTGTTTTTAGTAATAATTCTGGAGCTCCGTCAAATGGTGCCGTTTGTTGATAAACTGCATCTCTAAAAGGGACTTCCATTTCTGGGTCGCCACCATCCAAGGCAGAAGCCCAGACCAAAGTGGCAGGCTTGTCATCTCGCCAGCTCATGTTACGTTTTCCAGTTCTTGTGGACATAAAACCTTTGGGCCTAACTTCGTCTAAAGGAACATCATTCACAACTTTCAGAAAATTACCCTTGTCATCATAGATTGAGGTTTTACTGGGAAATCTTCCGTAAGTTACCAAATAAGAAAAGGGCTTTTGAACTTCGGTTACCATTATATAATTACCATCTGGAGAAAAACTTATAGACTCGAACATCGCAGGTTGAAGAAAGGATTTTGAATCACCGTCTACAGAAATTTTTTGAATTGAAGAACGCGCTAATTGTTCAAAATTGAATATATCGTTGGGTGTTTTTAATAAATCCTGATAAGTTCTGTTTTGGGCTTTTTCACCATCGCTTACCGAAACGGTTGGTCCGGTCGGAACGGCTTCATCAGCATTGATCAATTCCTTCCTATCCTTTGGTAACATTTTAACTAATAGATTCTTGTTGTCCTTAAACCAATCAATAGCACTGCCCATATTGGCGTTAACGGTAGCATCGGTTAATTTTGAAACTTTAGCATTGGGAATATTCAACACCCAGACCTCTACACCTTTTTGCGTTGTATTAAGGCAAGCAATCATGGTCTCGTCTGGCGACCAACTGAACCCCGAAAGTCTTGCATTTTCTGGTAATCCTTGAACTTGCTTCGCCTCTGTATTGCTTGTTTTTTTGACTTTTATGTTAGTATAATAATTAGTTCTGCTCCCGATATTGGTTACGGGGTTGATACGCAATCCTGCCAACCTCATCTCGGTTTCAGAAAGTTCAGAAATCGATTTGTATTGGTCGCGATATAGCAACACCATATTCTCACCTTTGCTATCTATATCTACTGCAGGAGCTAAATCTACATCGGCAAGTTCTAAAATTTTTTCGGAAGGTTTCTGATATTCTAAACCCTGTTGGGCGTGAGTAAAAATCGTGGCAACAAATGCCATAATTGATAGGAACTGTTTCATTTTATTTTGATTAATTAATTAGTTCAAAAAGATAGTACAAATAAAAATCGCTAATAAGTAATTCTTTGTTAAAATTCATTTCAAGTTTTGAAACCTCACAGACTACTATGCACGCATAACGATTGCAATTCGGTTTAAAATATTTAATAGCCGAAATAGTTAATTTTGTTTAAGTTTTAAACTTCTTTCAAAATTACATTTGAAGGGAGTTTTTTAAGGATATTAAGTTAACGAAGATATCCCCGTCGTTGCGGGGGGATAAAAATAAATTTCAATGTACAATTCTAAAATAATAGGTCTGGGGCATTATGTGCCAGAAAACGTAGTGACCAATGCTGAGCTATCTAAAATGATGGACACCAGCGATGAGTGGATCCAGGAGCGCACAGGCATTAAAGAGCGCCGATGGGCCAAGAAAGATGATGGAGACACTACCGCAACTATGGGCGTAAAAGCAGCAAAAATTGCCATTGAGCGCGCAGGTATCGATAAAGACGAAATCGATTTTATCGTATTTGCCACCTTAAGCCCAGATATGTATTTTCCTGGGCCAGGCGTGCAGGTGCAACATGCGTTGGATATTAAAACCGTTGGAGCACTTGATGTGCGGAATCAATGTTCAGGTTTTGTATATGCCATTTCGGTAGCTGATAATTTTATAAAATCTGGCATGTACAAAAACGTGCTTGTTATTGGGAGTGAACTTCATTCCCACGGATTGGACAAGACCACAAGAGGCCGAAGCGTTTCAGTAATTTTTGGTGATGGTGCCGGTGCCGCTGTATTAACTCGAGAAGAAGATAACACAAAAGGGATACTATCCACACATTTGCATAGCCAGGGAGAACACGCCGAAGAATTGGTGGTCAAAGCACCAGGAATGGGCACACGCTGGGTGACCGATATTTTAGAGGAAAACAATCCCGAAGACGAAAGCTATTTCCCCTATATGAATGGCCAGTTTGTTTTTAAAAATGCAGTAGTTCGATTTAGTGAAGTGATTATGGAAGGCTTGACCAAAAATAATTTACAGGTCGATGCTATTGATATGCTGATTCCGCATCAAGCTAACTTGCGTATTTCTCAGTTTATTCAGAAAAAGTTCGGGTTATCCGATGATCAGGTATTCAACAACATACAAAAGTATGGGAACACCACCGCAGCTTCTATTCCCATTGCTTTGACCGAAGCTTGGGAAGCGGGTAAAATTAAGGAAGGTGATACAGTAGTATTAGCAGCCTTTGGAAGTGGATTTACTTGGGGGAGTGTGATTATAAAATGGTAAGCCAATAAGGTTTACACAATTTTAATTCTTGATATATAAACCAAAAGAGGCCATCTTTACAGACGACCTCTTTTTTTATTTAATGACCAAACTTAACACTAACCATCAACTATTATGTAGGTCATTAAATTAAAAATCCTTAATTTATTTCTTATCATATTCCTTACCTAAACTTTAATACAGACGATAAATTTTTGACTCTGTTACAGCGTTTTTTTAGGCTTAACAGCTTTTTAACAATAGTGAAGGTGCATTTGTTTGTATCTTAAAATTTCAAATAAAAAATAAAATCATGCAAAAGAAAACATTGGTCATTGGAGCTTCGACAAACCCTAGTCGGTATTCAAATATTGCTATTAATAAATTAGTACAGCACAATAATGAAACCTTAGCTCTCGGCTTAAAAGAAGGTAATATTGCAGGTGTCGCCATTGACACCAATCTAATGCCTTATAAGGATATTGATACGGTGACGCTTTATTTGAACCCGAAACGCCAACAATCATATTACGACTATATCATCGGGCTCAAACCAAATCGAGTGATATTTAATCCCGGTACTGAGAATAGCGAATTTCAGAACATTCTCAAACAGGAAAAAATTAATTTTGAAGAGTCTTGTACGTTAGTCTTACTTTCTACGAACCAGTATTAATCCTAAAAAGGTTAAGAATCCGTTTAGAATCAAAATGAAGAAATTAAATTCGAATCCGAACCATTTTAAACTGTTGACGCTGATTATGTAAGATAAAATCGGTGAGGCTATTGCGATTACCGGAACAAGTTTATCCCTTACCTGCCAGTTTGTAAATAGCCCAAAAGCATAGAGCCCCAAAAGTGGGCCATAGGTGTAGCCGGCAAAAACAAAAAGTTTGGCGATAACGCTTTCATCCTTAATAATATATTTAAAGGCCACAATAACCAAAATGAGTAAAAGCGAAATGGCAATATGAATTTGTTTTCTAACCTTAACCTGTTTTTCTTCTGAATATTTTTTCTCGATATCCAAAATATCAATACTAAAAGATGTGGTCAAAGATGTTAAGGCACTATCAGCACTACTGTATGCTGCTGCAATCAACCCTAAAAGAAAAAACACGAATACGCCAATGCCCAAATGGTTTTTTGCCAAAATAGGAAACAGATCATCTTTTTGGGCATCAATTCCATTGGTCTGAGCATAAACTGTTAATAACAAACCTAGACCAAGAAAAATAAAGTTTACAATAGTCAATACAATGGTGAACCAAAACATATTTTTCTGGGCGTCTTTCAAACTTCTACAGGTCAAATTTTTCTGCATCATATCCTGATCTAAACCTGTCATAACAATGGCGATAAACGCTCCTGAAATAAATTGTTTCCAAAAATAATCACCCGATTTATAATCGTCGAAAAAGAACGTTTTTGACATGTCGTTATCCAAGACAAAACCAAGAATCTCATTTCCTGCGAGACCCAGTTCATCACTAACAAAATAGATGGTAACGCCTACAGCAATCAACATAAACAAGGTTTGCAAGGTATCGGTCCAAACGATAGTTTTAATACCAGACTTAAATGTATAAAGCCAAATAAGTAAAACGGTTATAGTTACGGTTTGCCAAAAGGAAATTCCCAAATCATCAAACAGTATAATTTGAAGCACATTTGCAACGAGAAACAAACGAAAACTCGCGCCCACAACTCGAGAAATTAAGAAAAACGAAGCTCCCGTTTTATAAGAATACCTCCCGAAGCGCCCTTCCAAATAGGTGTAGATTGAGGTAAGGTTCAACTTATAATACAACGGTAAAAGCACTGTCCCAATAACCAAATAACCTACAATATATCCAAGAACCACTTGCATATAACTAAAGGAAGAAGCCTCTATCCATCCCGGTACAGATATAAAGGTGACGCCAGAGAGAGAGGCGCCTATCATTCCAAAAGCCACTACAAACCAAGGCGACTGTTTGTTCCCTTTGAAAAATGTATCGTTCCCTGATTTTTTACCTGTCAAGATTGAAATCAAGATTAACACCCCAAAATAGGAAGCAATCAATAAAATGATAAGTGTTGCCGACATAATTATGGTTTTGGATTATATTGCCGAAAAGTAGTATTTTTAGCAAAAATTGCAACAAATTTCCATTCATAATATGAAAAAGTTCTACATCTCCATTTTTATTTTATTTATTTTTAATTTAGGGTATTCGCAAGACTACAAGCGCATGATTTCAGAAGGTACCCATACCGTAGCGGCCATTCAAGCTGCGGCGGAGGTTCATTTTGAGCAAATTGGCACAGGACGCGGCACAGGCTATAAGCCTTATAAACGTTGGGAATACCAAGCACTTAGAAGTATGGACGAAACAGGAATGCTTAAAAGTCCGGAATTTTATCTCAATGAATTGGAAAATTACAATAGCTACCTCAACAACAACGCTTCCTTATCAAGAACCACCGTTGGCACTTGGGAGCAACTCGGTCCGTTGGAGTGGAATCAAACCAGTGGGTGGAACCCGGGAGTAGGACGTGTAACCTCAATTGCTACAGAAACTGGCAACCCTGACCATATTATAATAGGTGCAAATACAGGAGGCGTTTGGAAATCTCTCGATGGCGGTGGCACTTGGACTGCTCTTACAGATAACCTTTCAAATCTAAACGTTTATGCGCTGACTATCGACCCGACCGATGCTTCAGTTTATTATTGGGGCGCAAATTCGGGTATTATTTTTAAATCTGAAGACGCGGGTGCAACTTGGAATCTTTTAGCTGATGTTGGTGCTGGTTTTGTCAATAAAATTCTAGTAGATCCCACCAATGTCTCAAAAATGTATTGTAGCGTTGAGTTTGGTGGTATTTTTAAGTCCGTAGATGGTGGTACATCATGGTCATTGATTGAAAATTCGGTAACAAATGGGTATGATATAGAATTTAAGGCCAACGACACCAATACAATATTTGCTTCTGGAGAAAACTATTATATCTCTACAGACGGTGGTGATTCGTTCTCTATTTTAGAAGCAGGCTTAGGGCCTTGGAGTGAAAATTACATTGTAGGCGCAAACAATTGGAGTGTGGCATCTTCAAATCAAAATAACACCGTTACTCCAAAAACAGGAGAGGCGATGGGCATCTTTTATATTGGCGATTTTTCTTCGCCAATTACACAATTAATTAGTCCTGTCCTAGATCTTTCATCTAGTTCAAATCCGCAATTACAGTTTTCTTTCACCAATGTCAATTGGGGGGGCGACTTAGATACCCTTCGTGTTTTATACAAAACTTCCGCCAGTGGCGAATGGTTGGAGCTAGAAAACTACACTACTGAAAATTCATTTTGGAATGATGTCACTATAAACCTACCAAACCCTACTTCAACCTATTATATCGCTTTTGAGGCTACAGCAAATTATGGGCGTGGCTTGACCCTTGATGATGTTTTAGTAGAAGATGTTACAGCAGGCATTATTTTTGAAGACGGTTTTGAAAACGCAACCAATGGCTTTGGCAATGGACCAAAAATGGTAGGCGTCTCTCCGGCAGATCCAGAAACCGTTTATGTACTTGAAGCGGCTAATGGTTCGTTCTCTGGATTATTTAAGTCTGTTGATGGCGGAAACAATTTTGAAAGAATCAATCATTCTGGGCGTAATTATTTTGGATACAGCTCAGATTCCCAAGACCCCGACGATTCCAATAGAGGTCAAGCTCCAAGGGATATGGATATCGCTATTCATCCCAACGATATTAATGATGTACATATCGCAGGTATCAATACTTGGCGCAGTACAGACGGGGGCACTTCTTTTAACATTACCTCGCAATGGACACCTTACGGAGCAAATATTGAGAATATTGGATACTGCCATGCAGATATTGATATGCTTCAATTCATCGAAGATAAATTATATGTTGGCAGTGATGGTGGAATTTTTGTTGCAGAAAATCCTACCGAGGTCAACACAGAATATTATACAGATTTGACCACAGGTCTTGGCATAAGACAATTTTATAAAATTGGTATCAGTCAGACCGACCCGGTTATTGTTACAGGAGGATCTCAAGATAATGGTACATCAGTTTACGGTACTGACGGTATTTGGAGAGATTGGCTTGGAGCAGATGGAATGGAATCTTTTGTGGATAAAAATAATAGTGATATTCTATTTGGAACCTCTCAAAATGGTAGTCTGTACAAATCTTTAAATAGCGGTGTGGGATATTTTGGAATAGGTTCACCCGAAAATAAATCGGGAAATTGGATTACGCCATTCGAGCAAGACCCAAATATTCCAAATACCATTTATACGGGCTATGACCAAGTTTATAAATCTTCTGATGGAGGCTTTAATTGGGTCTCGGTTTCGCAAAACTTCGGCGGAAACCTGAATCACTTAAAACTCGCACCTTCCAATGGAAATTTCCAATATGCCGCAAGGGGGAATGCACTCTACAAAAACACGTTTGTAGGTGCAATTAGCAATTGGACACAATTGACTGGTTTTAGCGGCTCTGTAAATTCTATAGCTATACATCCTTCGAATCCCAACAAAATCGCTATTGCCACTACAGGAAACCAAAAAGTTTATGTCTCTGATGATGCCGGTAATTCATGGACTTCCTATCAACTCAATCTACCAAATTTTAGTGCTCAGGCCTTGGTTTGGGAAGACAATGGTCTCGACGGATTGTATTTAGGGATGAATTATGGCGTCTATTACATAGATAACGAGAATACAGAATGGCAGCCGTTTAGTAATAACTTGCCCAATGTAATTATCAGCGAGTTGGAAATCAATTATGTAAACAACAAAATTTATGCTGCCACTTATGGTCGTGGTCTGTGGGTGTCTAATGTTTATGATGAGACGTTAAGTACCGAAAATTTTGAGCTGAACTCTTTAGTTGTCTTTCCAAACCCTGCCAATGATGTTATCTCCCTAAAATGGGATAAGGGCGAAGAGGTATCCATTAAAATTTTCAATGCTCTTGGAAAGGTTATGTATTACAATAAAAATCAAGATCTTCAAAATGATTTGAGCATTGATATTTCAAGTTTTGCATCGGGATTATATTTTATAAAGGTGAATACGGTAAAGGGTAGTGTGACAAAAAAGGTAATTGTAGAGTAAGATTACTTAAAAATAAAATTAAGTAAACTAATGAAACAAAATTATTTTCTAATAATCGCATTTATTTCTATAACCTCTATTTCAGCACAAAGTTTCGATTACCAAACCGACTTTGAAATGTTAGTAGAACAATCAAAGGATAGTAAAAGTTTGAATAATTACGAATTACTTAAAGCTCAATTTATAAAAACAGGAGAGAATTTTACCACTGAAAAAGTTATAGCATTAATGGCTGGACAAACGGCTTCCAAATACTATGATGCTTACGGACATTTAAATAATGAACGTTCATATCAAAATGCGGTGAGATTTCCTGCAGATACGACTTATAAATATGCTAAATATTATATGGGTATTAATCCAATAAGCTTATCACTTAATTATGGACTTTGGAAAACTTATGAAAAGGACAACGATAAAAAAAATGCTGAAAAATTTAAGCAGAGATTTAATCTTTTGGTAGAATCAATTTTGAAAACCGGAGATGGCTCTAATGAAAACCCATATTTTGTTATATCACCAATTGATGGACAAGTAATTATTCGTCTTTATTATGGAAAAGAAATTGGCATGATGGGATCAGGAGCAGATAAATATGGGAATTTTGTCGATATTTTAGAAATGGTTGATGGAGAACATAGCAAATCCTTAAATTTTGTTATTCAACACGCAATGGGACTTTTCAAAAAACAATTAAAAGAAACCAAAGACAAAAACGAAATTGATAAAACCGGAAACAAAGTCTTGAAAAAGAAAAGTGGAAAATAAAATACATTAGCCGTTTTGGTGTATCCCAACGCAGCAAACACAAAAGCCCCAATTATACAAGCGGCAATTTTCGGGCCTCTCAAATTATCCCAAGCCAAACGCCATATTTTTCAGTAATTTCGCAGCTATGGAATTCTCTTCAAAATTATTGGAAAATGCAGTTAACGAAATGTCCCAGCTACCTGGCATAGGCAAGAGATCTGCTTTACGTTTGGTACTGCATCTTCTTCGCCAACCCAAAGAACAGACCTTAGATTTTGCAAAGGCGCTAAGTACCATGCGCACTGAAATTAAGCTCTGTAAAAAATGCAATAATGTGAGCGATAATGACCTGTGCGATATCTGTGCAAACCCGCATCGTTTAGAGGATATTGTTTGTGTTGTTGAAGATATAAGAGACGTCATGGCCATTGAAAATACCAGTTCTTTCAGAGGTTTATACCATGTTCTTGGAGGAAAAATATCCCCAATGGATGGTATTGGACCAAACGACCTCAACATTCAACCGCTTGTTGAAAAAGTAAAGGCAGGCACTATAAAGGAACTCATTTTTGCATTAGGCTCAACCATGGAGGGTGATACTACCAATTTTTATATCTATCGGCAAATACAGGATTACGAGGTAAAAACCTCAACCATTGCGCGTGGCATTTCTGTGGGTAATGAGCTTGAATATACAGATGAAGTAACCTTGGGAAGAAGTATTATAAATCGGATTCCGTTTGAAGGTTCACTAAAATCATGATGGAGTCTTGAAACTTTCCGTTGTCATATTAAATTACAATGTACGCTACTTTTTAGAGCTTTGCCTAAAAAGTGTAGAGGCAGCTTTGGAGGATATTTCCGCAGAAATAATTGTGGTAGATAACGCTTCCGCAGATGATAGTTGTGCGATGGTAAAAACTTCATTTCCAAATGTAATTCTCCTTGAAAACAAAGAAAACCTTGGGTTCTCAAAAGGCAACAATCAAGGCGTCAAAAAGGCAAATGGAAACTTTATTTGCATTCTAAATCCAGATACGGTTGTTGCAGAAGATACATTTATCAATTTATTGAACTTTGCTGAAAAGCAATCAAAACTTGGGAGTATTGGCTGTAAACTGATTGATGGTCAAGGACGATTTTTACCAGAAAGCAAAAGGCATGTTCCAACGCCAATAGTTTCAGCAAAAAAAATGTTGGGTCAAACAGATAGTTATTATGTGCCTGAACTAAATAACAATGGTACCGGTAAAGTTGAGATTTTGGTCGGCGCCTTTATGTTGTTAAAAAAGAAGGTTTACGATGAGGTCAGTGGTTTTGACGAGGATTATTTTATGTACGGTGAAGATATTGATCTATCCTACAGAATTTTAAAAAAAGGGTATCAAAATTTTTATAATGGCACAACGTCTGTCATACATTTTAAAGGAGAAAGCACTTTAAAGGATAAGGAATACTCAAAGCGTTTTTACGGGGCAATGCAGATATTTTACAAGAAGCATTTTAAATCAAATCTATTCTTTAATGTGATGGTTTGGCTTTGGGTAAACCTTGCCAAAAGGAAACATCAATCCAGTCCTATTTCAAGAATTAAAACGAAACATACAATACTTATTTCTAAATCGGGCTACCCTGCTTTAGAAGCTAAATTTGATAATCAATTAATTACACATCCCACTTTTACAGCTTACCAAAATCAAACCGAATTTATATTAGATAATAATCACCTTAGTTTTAAGCATATTATAGATATTCTGCAAGGTGCACCAGAAAATTGTAGTGCAACATTTAAGATTCTTCCAAAAAACTCTAACTTTATCCTTGGAAGCGATAGTTCAAAACACCAAGGTTTGGTGATAAAATTCTAGTCGCAAATAGTTGATGAAAACGCAAAATTTTTATGCTTTTTTAATTAATTTTGCAAACATTAAATAAAAATCAGGCTTTAGATTATAGATATGGCAAAATTCGAACTTAAACTACCCAAAATGGGCGAAAGCGTTGCCGAGGCAACTATTACCTCGTGGCTTAAAGAAGTTGGCGACACAATAGAAGCTGATGAAGCCGTTTTCGAAATTGCTACCGATAAAGTGGATAGCGAAGTACCCAGTGAAGTTGATGGTGTTTTAATTGAAAAATGTTATAATGTTGATGATGTTGTTCAAGTGGGAGAAACTATTGCCATTATAGAAATTGAAGGTAGCCTTGAAGATGGAAACGGCACTGAAACTGAAGATGAAGTCGAGGACGAAGCTGAAACTGATACTAAAACTCAAACTACTGAGTCCTTAGCCTCGGTAGAGCTTTCAAAATCAATGACTGCTGCCAAGGAAACAACAGCGTCTGTTTCAAGTACTGAAGGACGATTTTACTCACCCCTGGTAAAAAACATTGCGCAGAAAGAAGGAATTAATCAAGAAGAACTAGATGGTATTCCTGGCTCTGGAAAAGATAATCGCGTCACCAAAAATGATATTTTAGATTATATAGAAACTAGACCGTCAAAATCTGCCACAAAAGAAGAATCGGTTCAATCAAAACCAGAAAAGAATAGCCAGAAAAAACAAGATTTACCCAAAAAAGAGAACGCACCCATTGTCGCCTCGGGTGATGACGAAATTATTGAAATGACCAGAATGGGCAAACTCGTTGCCCACCATATGGTCGAGTCGGTTCAGACCTCGGCTCACGTACAGAGTTTTATAGAAGCCGATGTGACCAATATCTGGAACTGGCGCAAAAAGGTTAAAGCAGAATTTGCGAAAAAGGAAGGTGAAAACTTGACCTTTACCCCTATTTTTATGGAAGCCGTGGCGAAAGCTATCCGAGATTTTCCGATGATAAATATTCAATTTCAGGGTGATAAGATTATTAAGAAAAAGCATATTAATTTAGGGATGGCTGCTGCCCTACCCAACGGCAATCTAATAGTACCAGTCATTAAGGATGCAGACCAATTAAATTTGGTAGGCATGACCAAAAAGGTAAATGATTTAGCATTACGCGCTAGGGAAAACAAATTGAAACCAGACGATATTCAAGGAGGTACTTACACGGTAACCAACGTTGGAACGTTTGGCAGCATTATGGGCACGCCAATAATTAATCAGCCACAGGTAGCAATATTGGCATTGGGTGCTATAAGAAAAGTTCCTGCCGTAGTTGAAACTCCAGAAGGTGATTTTATAGGCATCCGATACCGCATGTTCCTTTCTCACTCTTATGATCATCGTGTGGTCAACGGAGCTCTTGGAGGCCAATTTGTAAAAGCTGTTAAAGATTATCTAGAAGCTTGGGATGTGAATAGGGAGATTTAAAAATTACTATTTTAAACTTTAAAATACGCTATATTTTTAATTATTAGTTTTTTAAATCATTAAAAAATCCAACGCCCTTTTTTGCGTATTTAGATATAATGTCGCGATTCTATAACCGGAAAAATAGAATAAATCGAAATAATAAAGAATTTAAAATAGCACTTAAATATTGTTAATGGTTCGAATTCTTAATTAAAGCGTTTAAACTATCTGCAAAAACGTTAATTAAATTGTAATTGGTAAATTATTTTAAAGGAATTATTTGATAAGTCATCAACACTAATTAAAATTTCTTTTTATGCAAAATTTAGGAAATTCCAATTTCGAAAATTACATCGGAGCCACAGAAGGGTATTCTGAGATAGCCTATCAGTTGACATCACACATTCTTACCCTGAACATGCTGTGATGCTCGCAGGTTTGCTGTACTTTATACTTACTATAAAAAAGGTGGATAAACGATTCCAGATGTCCAATATTCTGTCTGTCGTTGTTATGGTATCGGCTTTTTCACTGCTCTATGCGCAGGCAAATAATTGGACAAATAGTTTTTCTTTCGATATAGAAAGAGGAAAATATTTTCTAAATCCCGACGGAGATCTTTTCAATAATAGGTATCGTTATCTTAATTGGTTAATTGATGTACCCATGCTTCTATTTCAGATTTTATTTGTGGTCACGTTAACAAAGTCAAAATTTTCAAGCGTTAGAAATCAATTTTGGTTTTCTGGAGCGGGTATGATTATTACTGGATATATTGGTCAATTTTACGAAGTTACTAATCTCACTTTATTTTTTGTTTGGGGCGCAATTTCAACCGTATTTTTCTTTCATGTCTTATGGCTTATGAAAAAGGTCATTGATGAGGGTAAGGAAAGAATTTCAGAAAAAGGAAAAAAAATATTGAGCAACATTTGGGTGTTATTCTTAGTATCCTGGTTTTTATATCCAGGGGCGTATTTGATGCCATATTTAGGAGGAATAGATGGATTTTTCTACAGTGAAGATGGCGTGATGGCCAGACAACTCGTTTATACAATTGCAGATGTTTGCTCTAAAGTTGTTTATGGTGTTCTACTAGGTAATCTAGCTTTAACCTTAAGTAAAAATCGAGAAACCATTGAAGTTTAAGTTTACTTAATCAACAAATAATAAGCAGGAATTTTTTATAAATATTCCTGCTTTTTTTATGACTTTTCTATAAGTCTTTTTATAAAAAAAAGAATATGCCTATTTGTAACAATTCAGAAACTATAACTACTAACCCTTAAAACCATATATAATTATCATGAAAAAAATTCTAAAATACGCTACTGTGCTATGCTTGCTGATAACTTCGGCAGGAATCAATGCGCAAGAACTAAACGGCCCTTACACTGGAACCTTAGATGTCCAAGGGATGCAAATGGAACTTATTATAAACATTACTCCTACTGAAGAAGGATATTCGGCGACTTTAGATGTTCCTGCCCAAGGTGCTTCGGGGATTGAATTGGATTCTGTAATATTGCAGGAAAATGAAGTAACAATTACCTCTGCCAAATTGAACATTACCTATGTGGGTATGCTTTCAGAAGATGGAACAATACAAGGAACTTACGAACAAATGGGACAAAAATTACCGCTGAAACTTACGAAGACTGTCATAACAAAACCTGGAAATACAGATTTACCATCTTCGGATGAAGATTTGGCCAAACTAGCAGCTAAGGCCAAGGGCGATTATAAATATACGGTAGCAGACTACTTTAGAACACCCGAAGCTTATTCATTTAAACTTTCGCCAGACGGAACGTTTATCAGCTACATGAAAAGACGCGAAACCGGTGAACGTGATGTTTATTTAAAAGAAACCGCTACCCAAAAGGAAACCTTGTTAATTAAACAAGAGGAAGATTTGATACGTGGTTATTTTTGGGCGAACAACAATAGAATTCTATACCTACAAGATAAGGGTGGTAACGAAAACTACCATTTATTCGGAATTGATATCAATGGTGAAAACAAAAAGGAACTAACACCATTTGAAGGTGTTAAGGTTAATGTTCTTGAGACGCTTAAGGATGATGAGGATAACGTCATTGTCCAAATGAATAAAGATAATCTTCAGCAAGAAGAACCCTATTTGCTGAATATCAATACTGGGGAGTCTAAAAAATTATACACAGTTAAAGAGGGTGAACCTCCAGTTGCAGGGTACAGTTTTGACCATAAAGGTGAGCTACGATCCATAGCAAGAATTATAGATGGTGTAAATACCGAAATGCTTTATAAGATTGACGGTGAATTCAAACAATTAATGGTCACTGAATTTGGAGATTCTTTTGGTATTAATGAATTTAATGCCAATTCGGAAAATCCCGATGATGCCTACGTGATTTCCAACTTAGAAAATGATAAGGTTGAAATACAGCTGTATGATTTAAAAAAGAACAAGAAAATCAAAACAGTCTACGCAAATAAAGACTTTGACGTTTCTGGGATTTCACTATCTAGAAAGCGCAATTACGAAGTGGATTACTATTCTTACGAAGGCGAGAAATCTGTTATTATTCCCGTAAGCAAAACCTATAAAAAAATCCACGCCAGATTAAAGAAGGAATTCGGGGACAAGCAATTTTTTACCGTGGGTAAAACCGATGATGAATCTAAGTATATGGTTGCCATCACAAGCGACAAAATTGTTGGGGAATACCATATCTATGATGTTGAAAAGGATGAAGTAACACTTCTTTATAAAATACTACCCCAGTTAAAAGCTGAGGATATGGCATCAATGAAGCCCATATCCTTCAAAAGTAGAGACGGACTTACCATACACGGCTATATTACGTTACCGCAAGATTATAAGAAAGGACAAAAACTACCACTAATAGTAAATCCCCACGGCGGACCACAAGGCATTCGAGACAGTTGGGGCTTTAATCCTGAAGCACAATTATTTGCAAGTCGTGGTTATGCGACCTTACACGTTAATTTTAGAATTTCTGGTGGTTACGGTAAGGCATTTTTAAAGGCAGGCTTTGGCCAAATTGGCAGAAAGGCGATGGACGATGTTGAAGACGGTCTCGCTTATGTCATTGAGCAAGGCTGGGTAGACAAAGATAAAGTAGCTATTTATGGCGGTAGCCATGGCGGTTATGCTGTTTTGAGAGGCATGACTAAAACGCCAGACCTATATGCTTGTGGTGTAGATTATGTTGGCGTAAGTAACCTACACACGTTTATGGGAACTATTCCACCGTATTGGGAAAAATACCGACAACTGCTTTATAAGATATGGTATAACCCAGAAATCCCTGAGGAAAAAGCTATAATGGATGAGATTTCACCAGCACTACACGTCGATAAAATCAAGAATCCGTTATTCGTTGTTCAAGGAGCAAATGATCCACGTGTAAATATTAATGAAGCCGATCAAATTGTAGAAAGTTTAAGGGCAAGAGATGTTGAGGTACCTTATATGGTAAAATATGACGAGGGGCACGGTTTTGGAAAAGAAGAGAATCGATTGGATTTGTATGAAGCTATGATGGGTTTCTATGCAGAACATTTGAAATAGAAAAATAAACCTATAAATTATAAAACCCTGTCAGATTTAAAATTTGACAGGGTCTTTTTATGTCCTTAATTTATATGGAGTTAGGCATACTCAAATCATTCTTGACACCTTTATAATAAACACTCCCAATAACTTCATGTTTTCAAATTAATCAAACAATCTCTGCGCTCAGGCCTGCTTCTAACAACTTAGAACATCTTGGTTCTAAATCATCATAACTACCCGTTTTAACAGTACACTTACCTTTATAATGCACTATAAGCGAACATTGCTCCGCTTGTTCTGGTGTATGTTCGCAAGCATACATCAAGGTATCAATAACGTGGTCAAAGGTGTTGACTTCATCATTGAATAAAACAATTTCGTTTAAGGGCTGTTCCAAAACATCGACTAAAGATTCCTCTTTTGGTTTTTCCTTGGTCTTCGTTTGGTTTTCAGATACACTAACGATATTCGAAAAAATATATTCAGTTTTCATAATGTATTTTTTATACTATACCTTTAAAGTTAAAGATTATTTTTTAAATTTTAAAGCGACCCAATTATTTCTTATTAAAGTTTTAACTTGGTTCAAATCATACGTATTACATTCTGCGGTAATTAACGGGATGTCTTCTTCATAAAATCCGCTTAAAAATAAAGAACCGCCAGGGTTAAGGGAACTCGAATAAATCGACATATCCTGAAGTAGTATGTTCCTGTTGATATTAGCGATGATGATATCGTAGGTTTTGTTTTTGAGTAATCTAGCATCGCCTTCCAAGGCAGTAATGTGTTTGCAGTTATTTCGTTCTATGTTTTCCAAACTATTGAGATAACACCAATTGTCGTAATCAATCGCATCAATAGGTTTGGCGCCTTTCATTTCGGCTAGAATGGCTAAAACGCCAGTGCCGCAGCCCATATCCAAAACCTTTTTCCTGTTGAAATCATTTTCTAGAATATGTTGAATCATCATGTGCGTGGTTTCGTGATGCCCTGTGCCGAAACTCATTTTTGGCTCGATGATGATATCAAATTTAGTATTTGGTTTTTTGTGGAAAGGCGCACGAACTGACACCAATTTATCCACTATAATTGGGTGAAAATTCTTTTCCCATTCTTCGTTCCAATTGGTTTGCTCTATGT
>CAWDOF010000018.1:0-43105 GCA_963803715.1 uncultured Flavobacteriaceae bacterium | reverse complement strand
GAGACCCTCGTTGGGGACGTGGTCAAGAAACCTATGGTGAAGACCCTTATTTAACGTCAATTTTGGGAGCATCCTTTGTAAAAGGGTTGCAAGGTGATAATCCTGAATATTTGAAAACAGCCGCTTGTGCCAAACATTTTGCTGTACATAGCGGACCGGAGCAGGCAAGGCACGAATTCAATGCAGAGGTCAGCCAAAAAGATTTATGGGAAACGTATTTACCAGCGTTCAAAGTCTTGGTGGATGCAAAAGTAGAAGCGGTGATGTGCGCTTACAATAGTACGAACGGTGAACCTTGCTGTGCCAATAATTATTTGCTTACCGATGTGCTCCGCAATCAATGGAATTTTAAAGGTCATGTATTGAGTGATTGTTGGGCCATACTGGATTTATATGTTGCAAAAGGAAAGGGAGGCCACGGTACGGTGACCACACAGGCGGAGGCAGCGGCTTTAGCAGTAAAAAGTGGTGTTAGTTTGAATTGTGGCGATTCTTATGAAGCATTACCAGAAGCGGTAAAAAACGGATTGATAACAGAAAAAGAGATTGATGCACAATTGGCAGTTCTCTTAAAAACACGTTTTAAATTAGGCTTGTTTGATAAAAAAGGGAGTAATCCTTACGATGCTATTTCTTTTGATGTCGTGAATTCGGAAAGCAATAGAGCCTTGGCAAGAGAAGCCGCTCAAAAAAGTATTGTTCTTTTGAAAAACAATGGGATTTTACCTTTAAAAACAGACCTTCCAAAATATTTTGTGACCGGACCCAATGCCACAAGTGTAGAAATTCTATTGGGGAATTATTATGGGGTCAATTCTAATATGGTCACTATTTTAGAAGGTATCAGTGCTGCCATAGATCCTGCGAGTCAGTTGCAATATCGATTGGGAGCTATGCTCAACCAAGAATCTTTAAATCCTATAAACTATGCCACTGGTAATGCTGGAAATAGCGACGTCACCATCGTGGTCTTGGGGCTCTCAAGTACCTTGCAAGGTGAAGAGGGCGATTCTATAGATTCCGACACAGCCGGCGATAGATTGGATTATGATTTGCCAGAAAACCAACTCAATTATCTTCGGGATTTGAGAACAGCCGCTGATAAAAATCCGGAAGATAAAAAACCAATTGTGGCTGTGATTACAGGAGGAAGCCCAGTCAACCTTTCCGAAGTTCAAGAACTGGCAGATGCCGTTTTATATGTTTGGTATCCAGGAGAAGAAGGAGGGACGGCTGTTGCTGATGTGCTATTTGGGAAGGTATCTCCATCTGGTAGATTGCCCATTACCTTTCCGAAATCATTAGACCAATTACCTGCTTATGAAGATTATTCAATGAAAGGAAGAACCTATAAATACATGGATGTAGACCCCATGTATCCTTTTGGTTTTGGCTTGAGTTATACTACTTTTACTTATTCAGACATTAAAACCGAAACAGCATCTATTTCAAAAAATGATAAGATTAAGGTCAATGTCACCATTAAAAATACAGGGAATGTAAAGTCGGACGACGTGGTCCAACTATATATTTCAGATATTGAAGCTTCCGTTCGAGTTCCAAATTCTCAATTAATTGCAACCAAAAGAATTACTTTGGAACCAAATACATCTAAAAACGTGGAATTTGAATTGACACCAGACGATTTCGAAATTGTAAAAGAAGATGGTTCTAGAACTATTGAATCTGGAAAATTTAAAATCTATATTGGTGGCTCCAGTCCCATGAAACGAAGTGCAGAACTGGGAGCGGCTAAAATGGCCGAATTGGAACTCACTGTAAATTAATAATCCTTATCAAATGAATAAGCCTCTACAACGTTACTCATCATCTTACTTTTTAGTGTATTTAATTCCACTTTAAATGCCCAAATAAAATTACCTAAATTGATTAGTGATGGCATGGTATTACAACGCGATGTCGAAATCCCGATTTGGGGCTGGGCGAGTGCCAATGAAAAGATTGTCGTTCGCTTTAACGGAAAAACGTATAAGACTACCGCATCTGCCTCAGGCGAATGGAAGGTGAATCTGCGTAAAATGAAATCTGGCGGTCCTTATACCATGACTGTTTCCGGAAAAAATAAAGTAGACATAAAAGATATTTTAATTGGAGATGTCTGGTTGTGTACAGGGCAATCCAATATGGTACATCAATTGGATATTCATGATGTGCTTTATGCTGAAGAAATTGCAACTGCGAACAATCCAAACATTCGCCATTTTAAAGTTCCAACCACCACAAGTATTGCTGGGCCTCAAGACGATTTGGATGGCGGAGAATGGCAAAAGGCAATCGGCGAGGAGGTCAGACCCTTTTCAGCAGTAGCTTATTTTTTTGCAAAGAAGATTTATGAGAAAAATCAAATCCCAATCGGATTGATAAATGCCAGTGTAGGCGGTACCCCAATAGAAGCTTGGATACCCAAAGAAGGCTATAAAAACTTCCCTGACATTTTAAAAATTATAGAAGAAAATCAAGACAGCACGTTTGTAAACAATCTGAAGAAAAACCAGCCGTCAGTTCCTAAAGAGGTGGATGAGGAAACAGATAAAGGTCTCATTGGAGAATTGCCTTGGTATGATATTAACTTTAAGCCAAAAAACTGGAGACGAATCAATATTCCTGGATATTGGGAAGACCAAGGGGTGAAGGATTTAAATGGGGTTGTTTGGTACAGAAGGGACATCGACATACCAGCATCGATGGTTGGTGAGAAAGCACGCGTTTTTTTAGGAAGAATCGTCGATGCTGATGAATTGTATATCAACGGCGTCAAAGTAGGGAACAAAACCTACCAATATCCTCAAAGACGCTATGATGTGCCAGACCATCTTTTAAAAGCAGGTAAGAATGTGTTCGTGGTTCGTGTTACCAACAACTATGGGAAGGGTGGCTTTGTTCCCGATAAACCCTACTATGTGTTTACTGAAAAGGATACAGTGGATTTAAAAGGCTATTGGGATTATAAAGTTGGAGATGTTTTTAAACCATTTGATTTTTCAACAGTTTCAAACGGAAATCTCAGAGACGCCAAGACCTAGACGTATAAATCCGCAAAATGAACCCACTTCCTTATACAACGGCATGGTCGCTCCATTTCGCCAAATCCCTTTAAAAGGCATACTTTGGTACCAAGGCGAAAGTAATACTGGTAATCCAAAAGCTTATGAAGGGTATCAACGCACTTTGATTTCAGGATTGAGAACCGTTTTTAATCAACCCAATCTGCCATTTATTTATGCACAACTTCCAAATTTTATGGATGTAGCTTATCTGCCTTCAGAAAGTAATTGGGCAGAATTAAGGGAAGCACAATTAAAAGCATCATCCGTTCCAAACACGGCAATGACCGTTAATATTGAATTGGGAGAATGGAACGATATTCATCCCGACAATAAAAAAGATGTTGGAGAACGAATGGCTTTGGCTGGATTGAAGCTGGCTTATAATGAGGGTATTGTCTATTCAGGTCCTATTTATGATAGTTATAAAATAGAAGACAGTAAAGTCATCATTTCATTTAAACATGTTGGAAGCGGATTAACAACTGATGATGGTGAAGCATTAAGCGAATTTGCTATCGCAGGAGATGATAAAAAGTTTGTATGGGCAAAGGCGAAAATAGAAGGCGATAAGGTCATTGTTTGGAATGAAGCGGTGCCAAATCCAAAATACGTTCGCTACGCTTGGGCCGATAATCCTGATAATCCGAATTTATATAACAAAGAAGGATTGCCTGCTTCTCCTTTTAGAACTAAAGAATAAAAATTGAAAAATATGAAATCACTTTTTATATTGATTGTGATGTATTGCTTAACATGTACACAAAACGTCGTTGCTCAAAACAATGAGAGAAACAGAGTCATTATATTATCTGATATTGAAGCAGACCCAGACGATACACAATCATTTGTTCGCTTACTATTATATTCAAATCAAATAGATATAGAAGGTATGATTGCCACAACGTCTTGTTGGCACAGAAATAGTGTGGAGCCACAATCCATTGAAAACATCATTCAGGCGTATGGTAAAGTGCGAATAAATCTCGAAAAACACGAAGCTGATTTTCCTAATGAAACAGAATTACTTTCACTTGTAAAAAGTGGTTTGCCAAAGTATGGTATGTTGGGCGTTGGAAAAGGAAAGGATTCGGAAGGTTCTGATTGGATTATAAAAATTCTAGAGGAAGATGATGAACGCCCATTATGGATTTCGGTTTGGGGCGGCGTGAATACTTTGGCGCAATCACTTTACAAAATAAAAGAAACGAAATCTCTAGCAGTTGCAAAAAAAATGATTTCAAAATTAAGGGTTTATACCATTTCTGACCAAGATGATAGTGGTATTTGGATTCGAAATAATTTTCCTGAACTGTTTTATATTGTAAGTCCTGGCGACCATTACGCTACAGCAACCTGGAGCGGAATCAATACATTTTTTAAAGGCATTAATAACGAAGTCATTAGCAATAAATGGATTGCTGAAAATCTGCAGCAAAACCATGGTGCACTAGGAGCAGCCTATCCTGATACTGCTTGGGGCGTTGAAGGTGATACACCTGCTTTTTTGTCCTTAATCCCTAACGGATTAAACAACCCTGAACACCCAGAATATGGTGGTTGGGGAGGTCGCTACGAATTGTATAAACCTGATTTTTCTAAAACAACAAAAGGTGGTTCCATTGTAGAATTGGCTCCAGAAACTAGAGAAATTTGGACGAATGCTGTTGATTCTTACACGCCATACATTTACAATCAATATGGAAGAGCGGTTAAGAAAGATACCGTAACATTCAATGATTATAAAATAACGTTAGCCCGTTGGCGAGAAGACTTTCAGAATGATTTTAGGGCCAGAATGGATTGGTGTGTAAGTTCATATGAAGATGCAAATCATGCACCTTTAATCGAATTGAAAAATTCAAATTACATCACTGTGAAATCTGGAGAAGGTTTTGGTGTAGATGCGAGCGAATCAACAGACCCTGATGGTGACAGCATTTCATTTTTGTGGTTTCAGTATCCAGAAGCAGGAACTTATGAAGAAGAGATAAAATTTCAACCAGAAAACGCACATGCAATTTATGTAACGGCACCAAAAGTTGAGAGGAAAGAAACACTTCATTTTATTCTCAAAGTAACCGATAAAGGTACTCCGGCCTTAACGAGTTATAAACGAATCATTGTGACGGTTCTACCAAAATAAAGGGTGTGTAAAAACTATATTTTTTTTGAAGACTCACGAACCAAAACTTCGGTGTTTAAGAATGTAATTTGTTTTACAATGTCAGTTTTCTTTTTCTTGCTTTTCAGGTTTTTGAGAATAATTTCAGCAGAGGTTTCTCCCATTTTGAATGCAGGATGTGTAATGGTTGATAAATTCGGTTCTATGATGTTTGAAATGGGGTCATTGTTAAATCCAATTACCGCTAGTTGTTCTGGGATTTTTATGCCTAGTTTTTTTGCAGTTTGTATGGCACTTACTCCTAATATATCTCCAGGGGCAAAAATGCCATCTGGTGGGTTTTTTAACTGTAATAATTTCTTGCAAGCTTTTTTAGCATCTTCAAATGTTATGGAATCCGCCTTAACAATGAGTTCTTCCTCTATGGGTAGGTTATATTCTTTAAGCGCCGCTAAATAGCCTTCTTTTCGTTCGTAATAAATGCTGAATTCCAAACCTGCGGTAATATGCGCAATACGCTTACAGCCTTGAGAGATGAGGTGTTTAGTGGCTTTGTATCCTGCGTCAAAATTATCTATAACAACGTGAAATGTATCAAAATTCTTAGGGACTCTATCCACAAAGACCAATGCAGTATCATTATCAATAAATCTCTTGAAATGGTCGGTATTCTTTGTTTCCATAGCTAAAGAACAAATCACACCGCTCACACGATTATCATATAATGATTGCGTCAAATTAACCTCTTCTTGGTAAGAGTCATGACTTTGCATAATTAATACTGTATAGCCCGCTTTTTGTGCCGCAACCTCAATACCGCTAATTAATGAAGAAAGGAATGGTTGTGTCACAGTAGGCAATAAAACGCCTATGGTTTTCATTTTATTACCACGAAGACTAGCTGCTAAATTATTGGGCCGATACCCCATTTCTGCCGCTGTTTTTTTAATCCTCTGAGCGGTTTTTTTACTAATAGTATGATGGTCTTTTAGACCTCTGGAAATAGTTGAAGTTGCTAAATTTAATTTTTTTGCAATATCATAAATTGTAACTTCATGGTTAATCTTCATGTGGAATTAGTTAGTAATTTCAAAGATACATTTTTTTTTATGGTTCTGTAAGATTGAAACATTTCAACAGGTGCCATTGTAAAGGGTTAAATCAAATAAACGGACTAAAGCTATACTTTTCCGAATTAACCGGCAATCTAATTTTTCTAGTATTCATTTGAATTTAGAGAAAGCAAGAGCGTCAAATTAATTGTTATGTTTGTATTGTACTTAAAGACAAGTTTTAAAACTCAATAATGCGCTATTTAAAATTGATTCAGTTTTTGGTGATTTGTAATGTCTTATTGACTTGTAAAGACGCAAATCAAAAAACGGATGAGCTTCCTGTAACCAATGTTCATAATGAAGAACAATTTAAATATACAAACGAGTTAGTGGCTGAAACGAGTCCCTACTTATTGCAACATGCTCATAATCCCGTAAACTGGAAACCTTGGGGCAATAAAGCTTTTGAGATTGCGAAAGCCGAGAATCAACTTGTTGTTTTAAGCGTTGGGTATTCGTCTTGTCATTGGTGCCATGTCATGGAGGAAGAATCTTTTGAAGATACTCAAGTAGCCAAATTGATGAACAATAATTTTGTAAGCATCAAAGTCGATAGAGAAGAACGACCAGATGTAGATATTATTTATCAAACTGCGTTAGAATTGGTTAATGGATCAGGAGGTTGGCCGCTTAACGCCATCTTGTTACCCAATGGAAAGCCAGTGTATTTAGGGACCTATCATGATAAAGAAAGCTGGTTAGCGATATTGGCAAAATTTAGTTCAGAGTACGATAGCAATCCACAGCAATTAGAGCAATATGCAGAGCTTCTAACTAAAGGTGTACAAGAGGTTTATAACAATGTTACAAATAATCAAAATGTATTCACAAATAAGGAATTAGTGACATCGAGCGTTTTGAAAATGTCAAAGCAGTGGGATGAAAAATGGGGTGGTAATCTTGGTGATCAAAAGTTTGTAATGCCGAGTCAACTGAATTTTTTATTGGATTATGCTACCATAACAGATAACCCAGAAGTAAGAGACCATATCAAAAACACATTGGATAAGATTATTTTGGGAGGTATTCATGACCATATAGGCGGTGGTTTTTTTAGATATAGTACAGATAATCGATGGACATACCCTCATTTTGAGAAAATGCTTTATGACAATGCGCAACTATTAAGTCTATATTCTAAGGCTTATCGCGTATTTAAAGACCCTGCTTACAAACAGGTTATTGAGTCAACCCTGGCGTTTTTGAGTGCAGACATGAAGGATCAGGAAGGGGGTTACGTTAGTGCGATAGATGCAGATGTCAATGGAAAAGAAGGTGATTATTATCTTTGGACAAGTGCTCAATTGAAAAAGGTTTTAGGAACAGATTTTACATTATTTTCAAAGTTTTATTCAATTAATAAGGAGACTTTAAAAGATGGCAAATACCTTCCCAATAGTCCGATAGCTCTAAGTGATTTTGCCAATTCCAATAGTTTATCTGTTTCCGAATTACAAAATAAAATCTCGAAGTGGAAGAAGAGCCTGTTAAAGAATCGCAGACAGAGATCACAGCCAGAGAAAGACGACAAAATCATAACCTCGTGGAATGCACTTTTGGTAAAAGGCTTTATAGATGCCTACATGGCGTTAGGTGATGACGAAAATCTACAAAATGCAAAAAGCACTTTTGATTTTTTAATTCAGAATAATTACAGGAATAAAAAGCTGGTTCATAGCTTTAAGGAAGATAGTAGGGTAAAGGATGCGTTTTTAGAGGATTATGCATTTTTGATTCAAAGTGCACTGGCCTTATATAAAGTAACGTTCGATTTAAATTATTTAAATATCGCTAAGGAATTGAACCAAAAAGTCATTGCTGATTTTTCCGATAGTTCAGACCTATTCACCTTTAGCCCTACGGATGAATTGATTACAAAAATAATTAAAACCGATGATGGGGTTTTACCATCTGGAAATTCAATCATGGCACAGAATTTATTAGAACTCGGCCATATCAATTATGATAAAACCTTACTGAAAAAATCCAAAGAGATGCTTTCATTGGTAAGCACTTATTTTGAAGAATATCCTCAGAATTTTGGAAATTGGGGGGTTTTGATGTTGAATACTTCTTATCCGTATTTTGAAATTGTAGTTACGGGAACTAATGCAAATGCATTGATTGCTCAATTGAACACTTACTATATTCCAAATACTTTGCTTATTGGCTCTACCGTTGAAAGTGAGATGCCCTTGCTTCAAAATCGTTATGTAGATGGAGAAACTTATATCTACATGTGCCAAGATAATACCTGTAAAATGCCAGTTAAGACTGCGGAGACCGTTTTATTGCAATTTAATACATTGGGTTATTATGGTCTGAAAAATTGATTTGTCTTTTTCATAAATTATATATCAAAAGAATTCTCAGGTAAAGCATCGTGAAATGGACTTTGGTTTGAGACGCTTCATTGAGAATTAAAATATGAAATTCTTAGCAATAAAATACCGTGATTTTTTGAATAAATAGCTTTTCATTATTTATTTTTGAAACAAACGGTTGCGAATTTTCGTAAATCCTCATTCTCGAATCCTAATTTTATGTATTTATCAAGAATTAAGACGCTTGCTTTTTTTGTATTTATCCTTAATTATTCTTGTAAGGATGACGCTATAATTAAAAAGCAAGCAACGGCAGAAACTCTTTTTACTGAAATTTCAAGTGAACATAGTAGTGTGCATTTCGTTAATACGGTTGAGGAAACGTCAGAATTCAACGTTTTAAAATATTATTATGCATACAACGGCGGCGGCGTTGCTATTGCAGATATCAACAATGACGGCCTACAGGACATCTATTTTACAGCGAACCAAGAATCGAATAAGCTCTATTTGAATAAAGGCGATTTTAAATTTGAGGATATCACCACAAAAGCCAATGTTGCTGATGCTAGAGGTTGGACCACAGGTGTCACCATGATTGACATCAATAATGATGGTTGGATGGATATGTATGTTTGTAAATCAGCATCATTGGATGACAATGTACTTCGCAGGAACAAACTCTTTGTAAATCAAAAAGACGGCACTTTTAAAGATGAAGCTGCACAATGGGGTCTTGATGATGACGGATTTTCGATTCAAGCATACTTTTTTGATTATGACAGAGATGGTGATTTGGATATGTATTTAATCAATCATAGAAGCGACTTCCTTAATTCCGTAAACCTGAAAACAATCATAGAAGACAAAGAGCTTTATCCTCAAACCTCTGACCACTTGTACCGTAATGATGGCACTAAATTCACAGATGTCACAATGAATAGTGGGATTGTCAATAAAGAGTTTAGTTTGAGCGCTTCCATTGGCGATTATAACAATGATGGTTGGTTGGATGTATTTGTAGCCAATGATTTTATTACTCCAGATAAATTATACATCAATAATAAAAATGGCACATTTTCCAATCAAATAAATACGAACCTGAAACATATCACATACAGTAGTATGGGTTCTGATTTTGCCGATATTAACAATGATTTTTTACCAGATTTGATGGTTTTGGATATGTCTGCAGAAGACCATAGCCGAGGCAAACAAAATATGGCCAGTATGAATACAGAAGGTTTTTGGTGGATTGTGGAAGCAGGATTTCATTACCCTTACATGTCCAATGGTTTAAATTTAAATAATGGTAACGGTTATTTTAGCGATGTTGCCCAAGTAGCTGGTGTCTCTAAAACCGATTGGAGTTGGGCACCATTGATAGCAGATTTTGATGGCGACGGATTTAAGGATATATTTATTACCAACGGTATTAAAAGGGAAATTGCAAATCAGGATTTTGGAAATTATTTGGACTCAAAACAAGATTCATTGCAATACATGCCTATTGACAAAATCTTGGATAACATGCCTTCTGAAAAACTTCAGAATTATGCCTTCAAAAACAATAAAGATTTAACTTTTAAACGCGTAATGGAAGATTGGGGTTTAAATCAAGCAGTTAATTCTAATGGTGTCGCTTATGCCGATTTGGATAACGACGGTGATTTGGATTTAGTCATGAATAATCTTGAAGATGAAGCCAGTATCTATCAAAATAATGCAACCTATAATTTTGTAAATATCAAACTCGTTGGTGATCGTAAAAACAGCAATGCAATTGGCTCAAAAATAAAAGTGTACACTGATAGCACCCAACAATATCAAGAACTATTTTTATCAAGAGGCTATCAATCTTCCGTGTCTCCAATTTTAAATTTTGGAGTTGGTGATGAAGAAATGATAAATAGAATTGAAGTCGTTTGGAATGATGGTAAAATCTCTACTATGGAAAATGTCAAAGCCAATCAAACACTAACATTTGAGAAGGATACATCGAAATCAGGTGCTGAAACGATGTATGAACGACCAACTAATTTCCAAAGATTGGCTCCTGAATCGTTAGGCATCACCTTCAAACATGAGGAGAATACCTTTAATGACTTCTCAAAACAAGTACTATTACCTCAAAAACAATCGCAACAAGGCCCAGCATTTGCTCAAGCGGATATCAATAGGGATGGCTTGACGGACTTTTTTGTAGGAGGTGCACTAAATCAACCCGCTGAAATCTATCTTCAAAATAGTAAAGGAACTTTTGATAAAACCCAACAGACTATTTTTGAAACAGATAAAAGCTATGAAGATAATGGCGCCCACTTTTTTGATGCGGATGGCGATGGTGATTTAGATTTGTTCGTGGCAAGTGGTGGTTATGAGCTCAATGAAAATGACGCTTTGTTACAAGATAGACTGTATTTGAATGATGGGAAAGGGAATTTTACGAAGACCAATAACTTACCGAAAATGCTAACCAGCACAAAAGCAGTTGTATCATTTGATTATGATAATGATGGTGATTTGGATTTGATTGTGGCGGGTAGAGTGATTCCAGGGAAATATCCGGTATCTCCAAAATCGTATATCCTTAACAATTCAAATGGGAAATTTACGGATGTTACCAAAGAAATAGCACCAGACTTTGAGGAAGTAGGTATGGTAAACGATATCATTTTGTCTGATTATGATGGTGATAATGACCTCGATTTGATTGTTGTTGGAGAATGGATGCCCATCACTATTTTTGATAACGATGAAAGGAAAATTTGAAAAAAGAGCGATTCCATCGTTAGCCGATACGGAAGGTTGGTGGAACACCATTTCAGAAATAGATTTTGATAAGGATGGCGATATGGATTATTTTGTGGGTAACATTGGTGGCAATAACAAATTTCATCCTTCCAAAGAAAAACCACTACATATTTACGGAAATAACTTCGATGCTGATGGGAACTACGATATGATTATGAGCAAACTATATCATGGAAACTTGGTGCCAGTAAGAGGCAAAGAATGTTCCACAAGTCAAAATCCGTTTGTTAGCCAAAAAATTAAATCCTATAAAGAATTTGCCAATTCAACCTTGACAGATATTTATGGAGCGGACGTCATCGCGAATTCCTATCACAAAAAGGTCACTGAATTTGAATCGGTCTATTTAGAAAACAAGGGAAATGGTGAATTTGTCATCAAGCATTTGCCAACCACCGCTCAATTGGGTCCTACCATGTCCTTTGTGTTTGCAGATGTAAATAAAGACGGACATTTAGATGTGATTGGTTCTGGAGCCATACATGAGTCCGAGGTTGAAACCGTTCGATATGATTCAAATGTGGGCTATATCTTATTAGGAGATTCCAAAGGCGGCATGACTCCTTACAAGGATATCAGTTTTTACAATGATTTAAATGCGAAGCATATGGAATTGGTTACCATACAAAACAACCCATATGTATTTATCGCAAATAACGATAGGCCGTTCGCGATTTTCAAACTCAATTAAGCCGATATTTAGAGGGTATTTATTTAAGCGAAGGTTTCAATATATAAAATTGATACATATAACCTTCGCTCTAATTAATCTTCTTTAGTGGAAAGTATTGCCTCCAATGCCTTTTTAGGTTGTTTATTGCGGTCGTACAGTAATGGGTAATTGGTTCTATTGGCTATTGGGTAGTCATTTTTCCACGACATGCCATCATGTAATCCCCAAAAAGTGACTCGGCTTATCTTATCTCGTTTGTTATAAAATATTTTAAATAGTTCAGCATATCTATTAGCTAATTGCTGTTGCATAGCTTCTGGCAAACCATTTTGATAAGGGTCTAAAAATGTTTTGAACTCTTCCAAATCGTATTGCGGGTGCAATAATCCTGTTCCTATGATTTGACCTTCTTTAGTTAGTGGCAATACATCGATATCCAATTCCGTAATCATTACTTTTACACCTAATGAAGCGAAGGAATCTATGGCAGCCTCAATGTACTCGGTTTTTGGGTAATTCAGTCCCCAATGTCCTTGAATGCCGACACCATCCACTCTCACCCCTTCTTTTTGTAGCATTCGAATCATTCGCATAATGCCATCTCTTTTTGAAGGTCTCCAGGCATTAAAGTCGTTGTAATATAATTCCGTATCTGGTGCATATTTTTCAGTAAATTTAAAAGCATTTTTCACTAAAGTATCACCATTGCCAATACCATTGACCCAAGTGGTTGGTCGGTAAGAGCCATCATTATCTATAACTTCATTGACAACATCCCATGCATCTACTTTACCAGCGTATCTGCCGGCAATAGTTTCAATATGTTTGCGCATCTGTTCTATTTGCGCCTCTTTAGTTTTTGGTTGTCCTTCGTCATCTTGAAAAAACCAATCTGGCGTTTGATTATGCCAAATTAACGTATGCCCAATAATAAACATATCGTGTTGTTTGCCAAAGGCGACAAAATCATCTGCAGGCTTAAAATTATAAACGCCTGGTTCAGGATTGATGCGCTCGGCTTTCATGACATTTTCTGGGGTAATCGCGTTGAATTGTTCCAAGATAATCGTTCTAGAAATATGAATCCTCGCCCAGATGCCATAGCTTCATTTAAGGCATTCCCGATTAAGAAATCCTCCTTAAAAGTACCCTTCAACGTAGTGTTTGAAGTTTCATTTTTAGAATTTGAAGCTTTCTTCTGTTCTTCACAGCCAGTAATAAGGAAAACACAATAAAGTGGAAGGAGTTTAAGTAGGGTTCGATTCATTTTTAAGTAATTTAAGATGTTATTCAAATAAAAATTAGGATGTTATATTTTTTGAATCAATCATTTCACAATTATGTCCATCAGAAATAAATTCTAAAATTTTTCTGTAAATATAAATATATTATTTATTTTTACATACCAGAACAGAACAGAACGGTTTAATGAATTTTGAAATTAATTTTAATAGTGACATTCCAAAATACCAGCAATTGGTTAATACTATTAATGATGCACTTTCGAGTAGCATGATTTCAAGCGGAGATTCGCTGCCTTCGGTTAATAGTATTTGTAAGGACTATAAGCTTTCAAGAGATACTGTTTTTAAAGCATACACGGTTTTAAAGGAAAATGGAGTAGTGGAGTCAGTGCCCAATAAAGGATATTATGTCGCCAATGATACTCGTAAAGTGCTTTTGGTTCTAGACACCTTTAAGGCTTATAAGGAAGTTTTGTATCATTCTTTTGTAAATAATTTACCCAAAAATGTGATTGTAGATGTGCAGTTTCATCATTATAACATCAATAATTTTAGAACAATTTTAAACAATAGTAAGGGGAAATATTATAAGTATGTGGCGATGACTTTCAATCATAAAGAAGTAGCTTCAATTTTATCAGAGTTTGATAATGATAAACTCTTACTCATTGATTGGAATATTAACTCAAAAACTTCAAACAACTATGTGTTTCAAGATTTTGGAAAATCTTTTTATAAAGCCTTAAATGATGCCATTGTTCCGTTTAAAAAATATAAAAAAGTGGTTTTTGTGTATCCAACATACACCAGTCATCCTTCTGAAACAATAACTTATTTCAAGAAATTCTGTGAAACGAATTTTTTAAAATACAGGGTTGTTACTAATCCAGATGATTTTACAGTCATAAAAAACGAAGCTTATATTAGTGTAAGTGACAGAATACTCGGTGGATTTTTAGAGCAATGTAAAGCCAAAGGATTTGAACCAGGAACGGATGTAGGATTTCTGTCTTACAATGAAACTCCCATGAAAAAATTCATCTATAAAGGCATTTCAGTAATCTCGACCGATTTTAAAGAAATGGGAGCCCAAGCTGCGGAGTTCATCAAACATGACAAACCATTACAAGAATATATACCAACAACATTAATATTAAGAGATTCATTATAAACTATGTACTATTTAGGATTAGACATTGGGAGTTCGTCAATTAAAGTAGCTTTAGTTGAAATAGCTACCGGGCGAAGTATAGGTGTTGCTCAAGAACCGGAGCAAGAAATGTCCATGTTTGCACAAAAAAATGGATGGGCAGAACAAAAACCAGAAGATTGGTGGAAGCACGCTTGCAACGCCATTACACGCTTAAAGAAGCAGCATAATATTTCTCGCAACCCAGATTAAAGGCATTGGGATTTCTTACCAAATGCACGGATTAGTGATTGTTGACGAAGCTGGGAATCCACTTCGAAAAAGTATCATTTGGTGCGATAGTAGGGCAGTGGAGATAGGCAACGAAGCTTTAGAAGCTCTTGGCGAAGAAAAATGTGCCAATCACTTATTGAATTCTCCTGCGAATTTTACCGCTTCAAAATTGAAATGGGTCAAAGATAACGAGCCAGACATTTACAACAAGATTTACAAATTTATGCTGCCAGGTGATTTCATCGCTTATAAATTTTCTAACGTTATTAATACGACCATTTCAGGACTTTCAGAAGGTATCTTTTGGGATTTCAAAAATGAATCGGTTGCTGATTTTCTCTTGGAATATTATGGCATCGATAAAAATTTAGTCCCAGATATTGTGGATACGTTCGGATTACAATCTGTTGTGGATGAAAAAGGCGAAGCAGAAAGCGGCATCGCTGCCGGAACGCCAATCTATTACAGAGCCGGCGACCAACCAAATAATGCCTTATCATTGAACGTCTTTAATCCTGGCGAAGTGGCCGCGACAGGTGGAACATCAGGCGTTGTCTATGCGGTAACCGACAATTTATCAGGAAAGGAAAGTACACGAGTTAATAATTTTGTTCATGTGAATCACACAAAATCACATCCAAGAATAGGAAAATTGCTCAATATTAATGGCGCTGGAATTCAGTATCGTTGGTTGCTAAACAACCTTGATGTCAGTTCTTATGAAGAGATGAATAATTTGGCGGCCGACGTCAAAATTGGCTCTGATGGTGTTTGCCTAATTCCATTTGGAAATGGCGCCGAACGCATGCTGAACAATCAAGAAATTGGTACGCGAATCGCAAATCTTAATCTAAACAATCATCATAAAGGTCATATTTGCAGAGCTGCTTTAGAGGGCATCGCGTTTTCATTCGTTTACGGAATGGAAATTTTAAAATCAGATGGTATTAAACCAAGTGTCATTAGGGCTGGTAACGACAATTTATTCCGTTCAGAGATATTTGCAAATACGGTCGCTACGTTGATAGAACAGGAAATCGAAATTTACAACACCACGGGAGCCATCGGTGCCGCGCGTGCTGCCGATTTGCACAAAGGTAATTTTGAAAGTTTTGGGCAGGGCATCATCGATAATGACCACGTCATGACCTTCATGCCTTTCAAAGATAAGACGCCTTATTTACAGGCTTACAACAATTGGAAAAAAGAACTAGAAATTATATTAAACAATAAATAATAACTATTTGGGCGTTACCACAAGGGTCGGGCTTTCCATTGCAATCTTTTGCAAAAAAGCAAAAGGATTTTCATTGCAATCCCTAACGCAACTAGCAACTCAAAATGAAATTTTAAAAACGAATAAAACACAGAATAAACATATAAACATTTTTTAATTATGGCAATTATAGGAAACAAAGAATACTACAAAGGTATCGGAGACATTAAGTTTGAAGGAAAAGAATCAGACAATCCATTAGCGTTTAAATATTACAATCCAGACCAAGTGGTGGCCGGCAAAACAATGCGCGAGCATTTTAAATTTGCCATCGCTTACTGGCATACCTTCTGCGGACAAGGAAGCGACCCGTTTGGTCCAGGAACCCAAAGTTTTGAGTGGGATAAACCAACTGATGCCATTGAAGCAGCCAAAGAAAAAGCAGATGCAGCTTTCGAATTTATTACCAAAATGGGCTTCGGATATTATTGTTTCCATGATTTTGATTTAATTAGAGAAGGCGCTTCTTTTGAAGAATCTGAAACTAGATTGGCAACGATTACTGAATATCTCAAGGAAAAACAAAAAGCATCAGGAGTTAAATTACTGTGGGGAACGGCGAACTGTTTTTCAAATCCTCGTTATATGAATGGCGCAGCTACCAATCCAGATTTTAATGTTGTGGCGAGAGCTGGGGGTCAAATAAAATTGGCATTGGATGCTACAATGGCACTTGATGGAGAAAATTATGTATTTTGGGGTGGTCGTGAAGGTTATATGAGCTTGCTGAATACAGATATGGGTCGAGAATTGGACCACATGGGACAATTTTTAACGATGTGCAGAGATTACGCACGTTCACAAGGCTTTAAAGGAAATTTCTTTATCGAACCAAAACCAATGGAACCATCAAAACATCAGTATGATTTTGATACTGCAACCGCGATTGGGTTCTTAAAAGAATATGGTCTAGACAAGGATTTTAAAATTAATATTGAAGTCAACCACGCTACTTTGGCACAACACACCTTTCAACATGAAATCGAAACCGCTGCAAAAGCTGGGATGTTGGGTAGTTTGGATGCCAACAGAGGCGACTACCAAAATGGATGGGATACCGACCAATTTCCAAACAACATTCAAGAAACAACCGAAGCGATGTTGGTATTCTTGAAAGCAGGTGGTTTACAAGGTGGAGGTGTCAATTTTGATGCTAAAATCAGAAGAAATTCAACCGATTTAGAAGATGTTTTTCACGCTCATATTGGTGGTGCAGATACCTTTGCAAGAGCGTTGTTAATTGCAGATAAAATCATCAGTTCTTCGCCGTACGAAAAATTGAGAACAGAAAGATACAGTTCTTTTGATTCTGGAAAAGGAAAAGAGTTTGAAGCTGGAAAGTTAGATTTAAATGACTTATATAAAATCGCTCATGAGAATGGCGAATTAAAATTACAAAGTGGCAAGCAAGAATTGTTTGAAAACATCATAAATCAATATATCTAAAATGAACACAAAGATAGACAAACAAGCAGCAGATAATATTAGGGCTTTGGCAGTTGCCATGGTCGAAAAAGCTAATTCAGGACATCCCGGAGGGCCGATGGGTGGAGCAGATTTTATGCACATTCTATACTCGGAATTCTTCAAGTTTGACCCTACCGACATGACTTGGCCATTCCGAGACCGTTTCTTTATGGATGCGGGCCATTTGTCCACCTTGATGTATGCACAATATTATTTGTTGGGCAATTACGAAAAGGACGACGTGGCTAACTTTAGACAATGGAAATCAATAACTCCCGGTCATCCCGAAGTTGACGTTAAACGAGGCATTGAAAACACCTCTGGACCATTGGGTCAAGGGCATACTATGGGAGTTGGCGCAGCGATAGCCGCCAAATTTTTACAAGCGCGTTTTGGAGATTGGATGAACCATAAAATCTACGGATTTATTTCAGACGGTGGAATTCAAGAGGAAATCTCTCAAGGCGCAGGTAGAATTGCTGGCCATTTGGGCTTGAGCAATTTCATTATGTTCTTCGATTCCAACGACATTCAGTTATCTACTGCCACTGATGAAGTGACCAGTGAAGATACTGAAATGAAATACAAAGCATGGGGCTGGAATGTCATGACGATTGACGCACATAACCATGACGAGATTAGAAAAGCGCTGACAGATGCCAATAATGAAACAGAACGACCAACCCTAATTATCGGTAAAACGATTATGGGCAAAGGTGCAGTGGCTGCTGACGGAAGTATGTTTGAAGGGCACTGTGAATTGCACGGTCAACCTATTGGGAACTCTGGAGCAGATTACGAGAAAACCTTACTTAATCTAGGAGCGAAAGTTGAAAGTCCGTTTGATATTTTTGAAGATGTTCAATCGTATTACAAGGATGTTTTGAAGAAAAAAGAAGAAGAAGCGGCTAAAAAGAAAAAAGACATCGCTGCTTGGAAAAAGGATAATGCGGAGCTTTCAGAAAAATTAGATTTCTTCTTATCAGGAAAGTTGCCAGAATTGGATTTTGAATCCATCGTACATAAAGAAGGGTTAGCCTCTAGAGCAGCATCTTCTGGCGTTTTAGGCTATTTAGCTGGTAAGGTTGAAAACATGATTGTGTCTTCAGCAGATTTATCCAACTATGATAAAACCGACGGATTCTTAAAGAAAACACACGCGCTTAAAAAAGGAGATTTTTCAGGCTCGTTTTTACAAGCAGGTGTAGCTGAATTAACCATGGCTTGTATTGCCAACGGATTGGCATTGCACGGCGGAATTATTCCAGTCGTAGCCACATTCTTTGTGTTTTCAGATTATATGAAACCAGCCATTCGTTTAAGCGGAATTCAAGAATTACCAGTGAAATATGTTTGGACACATGATGCGTTCAGAGTAGGAGAAGATGGACCAACCCACCAACCGGTGGAGCAAGAAGCTCAAATAAGATTACTGGAAAAATTGAAAAATCACAGCGGTAAACCAAGCTTTTTAGCCTTGCGTCCTGCAGATTCAGCAGAAACAAGTGTTGCTTGGAAAATGGCTTTGGAAAATAACTCAACGCCTACCGGATTGATTCTATCAAGACAAGGTATCACAGATATTTTATCGGTTAATGGTTCAAGATATAAGGATGCATTAGCGGCTGAAAAAGGTGGTTATCTCGTTAAAGAAGTTGAAAATCCAGATGTGGTTTTAATCGCAAATGGTTCTGAAGTAGCAACTTTGTTTGAAGCAGCCGAGATTTTAGAGTCCCAAAACGGATTAAAAGTGAATATCGCTTCTGTGATTTCAGAAGGATTATTCAGATTGCAATCTAAAGATTATCAGGACAGCGTGATTCCTAAAAACAAACCTTTATTTGGTTTAACAGCAGGTTTACCAGTAAATCTGGAAGGTTTGGTTGGAGATAACGGAACAGTGTTCGGATTAGACCATTTCGGTTATTCTGCACCAGCGACTGTGCTCGATGAAAAATTTGGTTTCACTGGAGAAAAAGTCAGCAAACAAGTATTGGAGTATTTAAAAACAACTAAAAAATAAGATTATGAAATTCTTTATAGATACAGCAAACCTTGATGAAATAGCCGAAGCACAAGCTTTGGGAGTTTTAGACGGGGTTACTACAAATCCTTCGTTAATGGCAAAAGAAGGTATTACCGGAAAAGATAATATTTTGGCGCACTACAAGAAAATCTGCGATATCGTAGATGGTGATGTGAGTGCCGAAGTTATCTCAACGGACTTCGACGGAATGGTGGAAGAAGGGGAGGCGTTAGCCGCTCTGCATCCACAAATCGTAGTAAAATTACCGATGATTGCAGCAGGAATAAAAGCCTGTAAACATTTTTCAGATAAAGGAGTAAGAACTAACGTGACTTTAGTGTTTTCTGCTGGGCAAGCATTATTGGCTGCGAAAGCAGGAGCCACTTATGTGTCGCCTTTCTTAGGAAGATTAGATGATATTTCTACTGACGGATTAAATCTGATTGCCGAAATTCGTTTGATTTATGATAACTACGGATTCGAAACTCAAATATTGGCAGCATCCATTCGTCACACCATGCACGTTATTGACTGCGCAAAATTACGTAGTGACGTGATGACTGGGCCATTGTCATCCATTACAGGTTTATTGAAACATCCTTTAACAGATATAGGTCTCGCTAAATTTTTAGAAGATTATAAAAAAGGAAATAACTAAAGCAGACTACAGCTTCAGATAGAAGTCGTTCGTTTGTTTTTCATCGTATTTCGCTTGATCAAACTGATAAAGATATGATCCCTTTGTAGAAGAGGTCATATCTTTTTCTTTTAGTTTAATCAAGATATCCATGGATTTGATTTTATTGATAAAATTTCTCTTATCTAATTCCTTGTCCAAAATCGTTTCGTATAACTTTTGCAGCTGACGCATCGTGAATTTTTCAGGTAATAGCTCAAAACCAATCGGATTAATGGAAGTACGACGTCTTAACCGTCTAACTGCTTTCGCAAGCATTTCATCATGGTCAAATATTAAATTGGGCACTTTGCTTAAGCTAAACCATTTCGCTTTAAAATTATCTTTTGATTTTTCATGATGCTTTTCAATATTTACAATGGCAAAGTACGATGTAGAAATAGTTCTTGCGACAGGGTCACGATTCACTTCGCTCCACGCATATAATTGCTCGAGATAAATATCATGCATTCCTGTTAGCCTAAAAAGGATACGAGCTGCAGCGTCATCCAAAGTTTCATCTTTTTTTAAGAATCCGCCCATTAAAGACCATTTTCCTTTTTCGGGTTCAAAATCTCTCTGAACCAAAAGCACTTTTAAATCTTCATCATCAAAACCAAAAATGATACAATCTACAGCTAAAAACAGCTTGTCATCTGGCATGTAACCTTTATACATATCTAAAATTTTGGCAAAAATAAAATAAACTTTTTATTAAATATGGGCTAAAATCTTTTAAGTGTTAAAATTACATTTATTTTTTAAAACGTTAGGTTTTGAAAATAGTTTTTAATTACTTTGAAGTGTCTCAAATACACTTATATGTAGTTTAGCTGTTATTTTGGCCTTAATTGGTCATCGTGTTTTCAGCTAATCATATAGAGCCATTTATTTGAGAAACTACTAACCACTACATTTTTAAAGTTTTATTTAATGAAAACAAAATTCTGCACGTTTTTACTACCGGCTATTTTCATATTTACAACTACATTAGGATACTCCCAGAATACAGCGACAGTAGTAAAAATCGGGAATCAAGAAGACGCTCCAAAAATTAATAAACACATTTACGGGCACTTTGCAGAACATTTAGGAAGATCTATTTATGATGGATTTTTTGTTGGAGATACCTCTAAAATAGCTAACACTAACGGGGTTAGAAATGATATTATTAAGGCCTTAAAAGATTTGAAAATCCCTAATTTAAGATGGCCAGGGGGGTGCTTTGCCGATACGTATCACTGGAAAGATGGCATTGGACCAAAGGAAAATCGTCCGACGATTGTCAATCAATGGTGGGGTGGGGTTACCGAAGATAATAGTTTTGGTACTCATGATTTTTTGAATTTATGCGAAGTCCTTGACGCTGAACCCTATCTCTCTGGAAATGTGGGAAGTGGTACCGTTCAAGAGTTTGCGGATTGGGTACAATACACCAATTTTGATGGTAAAAGTCCCATGAGTGACTTGAGAAAGGAAAATGGCAGGGAAAAACCATGGAATGTAAAATATTGGGGAATAGGTAATGAGGCTTGGGGTTGTGGTGGAAATATGACTGCTGATTACTACGCGAATATTTATAGAACCTTCGCCACGTTTATATCAGACTGGACAAATTCTGGAGGTTTGGTTCGTATCGCTTCTGGCGCCAGTGGCGACGATTACAATTGGACCGAAACCTTAATGAAAAATGTACCCAACAAAATGCTGGGCGGTTTGGCCTTACATCACTATTCTGTAATAGATTGGGAAAATAAAGGACCTTCTGTAGATTTTACCGAAAATCAATATTTTGCTACCATGACAGAAGCCTTAAAAATGGAGGAATTTGTAACAAAGCATTCTGCCATTATGGATAAATACGACCCAGATAAAAAGATTGATTTGGTCGTAGATGAATGGGGAGGATGGTATGACGTACTAGAAGGAACTAATCCAGGGTTTTTGTATCAACAAAACACGATGCGTGATGCTGTGTTGGCAGGCGCAACGCTCAACATTTTTAATAACCATGCAGAGAGAGTTCGTATGGCAAACCTTGCGCAGTGCGTCAACGTATTGCAAGCCGTAATTCTTACCGATAAGGCCAAGATGATTTTGACGCCTACCTATCATGTTATGCACATGTACAGCGTTCATCAAGATGCGACATTGATTCCTTTGGAGTTTGAATCGCCTAAATACACGCATGAAGGAAAAACACTTCCCGCGATTTCAGTTTCTGCTTCAAAAGACAGTACTCAAACGGTTCATATTTCAATGGTGAACGTCGATGCTCATGAAGAAAACACAGTTGAACTTGATTTAAATGCATTGGGATTGAAAAATGTCACAGCATCTATTTTAAGTTCTAAAAATTTACAGGATTTCAATTCATTTGATAATCCGACCAATATACAACCCACCAATTACAAAGATTTCAAATTGAAAAAGGGAATGCTTCAAGTAACGCTCCCACCATTTTCTGTAATTGTTTTGGAAGCAAAATAAATGAGTTTTAAAAGTATTAAATCAATAGATTTAGATGAGTAATTATGTTATTGGAGTGGATTACGGTTCAGATTCTGTGAGAGCTGTCTTATTAGATACATCAACAGGAGTAGAATTGGCATCAAAAGTTCATTATTACCGAAGATGGAAAAATAACAAGTATTGCAATCCGTCAATTAATCAATTTCGCCAACATCCCTTAGACCATATTGAGGGTCTTGAAAATACAGTTAGAGCGGTTGTCAAAAAAAGTGAGTTGAATGCTAAAGATATTAAAGGCATTTGTATCGATACCACTGGGTCTTCGCCTGTTCCCGTAAGCAAAGATGGGATTCCATTAGCAATGGTAGATGGTTTTGAACATAATCCAAATGCTATGATGGTGCTCTGGAAGGACCATACCGCAATTTCAGAAGCTAACGAAATCAATGAACTGGCCAATAATTGGGGTGGAGAGGATTTTACAAAATATGAAGGTGGCATCTATTCATCAGAATGGTTTTGGGCAAAAATACTCCACGTCATCAGAGAAGATGAGGCGGTAAAAAAAGCGGCTTATACTTGGATGGAACATTGCGATATAATGACCTATCTATTGATTGACAATAAAGATTTGAAGGCTTTCAAAAGAAGCCGATGTGCTGCCGGACACAAAGCCATGTGGCACGAAAGCTGGAATGGTCTGCCACCAAAAGAATTTTTAGGCCAGTTAGACCCTTACTTATCCGAATTACGAGACCATTTATACACCGAAACATTCACTTCTGATAAGGTAGCAGGAACTCTTAATGAGGAATGGGCAAAAAAATTCGGGCTAAACACTGATACCATTATTGCGGTTGGAACCTTTGATGCTCATGCAGGAGCGGTTGGTGCCAAAATTGATGAAAATACTTTGGTACGGGTCATGGGAACGTCTACTTGCGATATCATGATATCTCAAAACGACGTGATAGGAACCAAAACCGTTCGCGGTATTTGTGGACAAGTGGATGGCTCTGTGATTCCAGGGTTTATAGGATTAGAAGCTGGTCAGTCCGCATTTGGTGACGTATTAGCTTGGTTCAAGGACATACTTAATTGGCCAATTGAGAATCTAGTCATGACGTCTGATTTACTCTCAGACGATATTAAGAAACAACTTCAAGAAGAAATTGATAACAAATTTATTCAAACCTTGGCCGAACAAGCGGAGCAAATCCCCTTATCAGAAAGTATCCCAACGGCTTTAGATTGGATAAATGGTCGCAGAACGCCAGATGCGAATCAAGAATTAAAAAGTGCTATCAGTAATTTGTCACTCGGTACCAAAGCCCCGCATATGTTCAAGGCTTTAGTGAATTCCATCTGTTTTGGCGCCAAAATGATTGTGGACCGTTTTGAAAGTGAAGGTGTTAAAATTGAATCTGTTATTGGAATTGGAGGCGTCGCAAGAAAATCACCTTTCATCATGCAAACCTTGGCCAATGTATTAAACATGCCAGTGAAAGTTGCCGAATCTGACCAAGCACCCGCTTTGGGAGCAGCAATTTATGCATCGGTTGCCGCTGGCATCTATCCAAATGTGATAGAGGCCAGTAAAAAAATAGGAAGTGATTTTGAGGCTGAATATCTTCCGCAGGCAGATCGTATTAAGGTATATGAAGATAGAATGAAATCCTATAAAGTATTAGGGGAATTTATTGAAACTACTATTAAAGAAAAGAAACATGAGTACCAAGTATAAATCATTAAAGGAAGAATGCTACGAGGCGAATATGCAATTAAATGCATTAGGCTTGGTGGTTTATACCTTTGGAAATGTAAGTGCCGTAGATAGAGCTAATGGTGTTTTTGCCATTAAGCCAAGCGGTGTGCCTTACGAGTCATTAAAGCCTGAAGACATAGTGATTCTTGATTTTGAGAACACGGTTGTTGAAGGAACAATGCGTCCATCATCAGATACGAAGACACATTCTTTTTTGTACAAGAATTGGAATGATATTGGGGGCATTTCCCATACACATGCCAAATTTTCCTGTGCATGGGCGCAGGCCCAAAAAGATGTTCCGATTTTCGGAACGACGCATGCAGACCATTTAACTGCAGATATCCCTTGTGCACCTCCTATGAGTGATACTTTGATTAAAGGCAATTATGAGCATAATACAGGGATTCAAATTTTGGATTGTTTTAAGGATAAGAATCTTTCCCACAAAGAAGTCGAAATGATTTTAATAGGAAATCACGGTCCATTTACTTGGGGAAAAGATGCGGCAAAAGCTGTTTACAACAGTAAAGTATTAGAGGTTGTGGCAGAAATGGCCTATCTCACACTCCAAATTAATCCGAATGCACCACGCTTAAAGGAGGCATTAATTAAAAAACATTACAACCGTAAGCATGGTAAGGATGCCTATTACGGACAATAATAAACACAAATAAAATGATTGATATTACAAATAAAGAAATTTGGTTCGTTACAGGTAGTCAACACTTGTATGGTGAAGAAACGTTAAACCAAGTTGCAAAAAATTCACAGGAAATTTCCAAAGGTTTAGATGCCTCAACTCATATTCCTGTAAATGTCGTTTTCAAACCAACGGTAAAAACACCTTCAGAAATTACAGCCATTTGTGAAGCTGCGAATGCTTCCAAAGAATGTATTGGGATTATTACTTGGATGCATACTTTTTCACCTGCTAAAATGTGGATTGCAGGATTGAGCATCTTGAATAAGCCGCTCTGTCATTTACATACACAGTTCAATGCTGAAATTCCTTGGAAAGACATTGATATGGATTTTATGAACCTAAACCAGTCTGCCCACGGAGACAGAGAGTTTGGTTACATCATGTCTCGCATGCGCATCAAGCGTAAAGTAGTTGTTGGGCATTGGCAAGAAGAACGCGTTCATAAAAAAATCGGAATTTGGTCAAGAGTCGCATTGGGCTGGGACGAAATGAGACATCTTAAATTGGCGCGTATAGGAGATAATATGCGTGAAGTAGCAGTTACCGATGGCGATAAAGTGGAAGCGCAAATCCGTTTTGGGATGTCGGTAAATGGATATGATTCTTCAGATGTAACTTCAAAAATCGAAAAGGTTACTGAACAGCAAATTTCAGACTTGATCAAAGTATATGAAAACGAGTACAATCTGTCCGATAATTTAAAGGCAGGCGGTAGCATGAGAGCATCTTTAGTTGAAGCGGCAAAAATAGAATTAGGACTGCGTGCATTTTTAGAGGAAGGTGGTTTTAAAGCATTTACCGATACCTTCGAAAATTTAGGAGATTTAAAACAATTACCCGGTTTACCAGTACAACGTTTAATGGCCGATGGTTATGGCTTTGGTGGTGAAGGAGATTGGAAAACGGCTGCAATGGTCCGTGTTATGAAAGTGATGGCACATGGATTAGAAGGCGGAACTTCATTTATGGAAGATTACACCTATCATTTCACACCAAAAAAATCCTATGTTTTAGGTTCTCATATGTTAGAAATATGCCCAACCATTGCAGATGCTAAACCAAGTTGTGAAGTCCATCCTTTGGGGATTGGCGGAAAAGAAGACCCCGTTCGACTGGTATTTAACTCACCATCCGGACCTGCAATCAATGCATCTTTGGTAGATATGGGCAATCGTTTTAGATTGATTGTAAATGAAGTTGAAGCGGTAAAACCAATGGGCGATTTACCAAAATTACCAGTTGCACGCGTGCTTTGGGATGCCAAACCCAGTCTAGATATAGCGGCAACTACTTGGATTTTAGCCGGTGGCGCACACCATACCGTTTATTCCCAAGCGCTGACTACGGAATACATGGAAGATTTTGCGGATATTACAGGTATTGAATTATTGGTCATTGATGAGGACACGAAAGTGAGACACTTTAAAGATACAATGAACGCCAATGAAGCTTATTACAATATGTTCCAACATCGTTTATAACTAAAACTAGAGAGATGAAAATTTTAAAGCCAGTCAGACAATTAATGGTGTTTGCTTTATTCGCAAGCGTTATTTTTCAATGTAAAGAAACTAAAAAAGAAGAAATAAGCGAGAAACCAGAAACCATGAGTGAGGAAGCACAAAACATCATAAAGTCAGATTTTGGTAAATCACAAGATGGCACCATGATAGATGAGTACACTTTAAAAAATGTCAACGGCATGGAACTTAAAGTGATTACTTATGGAGGAAGAATTACATCCTTAAAAGTACCTAATAAAGATGGGGAATTTGACAACGTTGTCTTAGGTTTTGATAACATTGAAGACTATGAAAAAGACAATCCATTTTTTGGAGCTTTGATTGGTCGTTTTGGAAACCGGATTGCAAAAGGTAAATTTACTTTGGAAGGAAAGGAATATACATTGGCGACCAATGACGGTTCTAATCATTTACACGGTGGCGTCAATGGTTTTGATAGAGTGGTTTGGACTGCGGAACCTATGGAAGGCACAGAAAATTCATCCTTAAAACTAACATACCTTAGTAAAGATGGAGAAGAAGGCTATCCTGGAAACTTGAATGTTACAGTCATTTATACATTAACAAACGATAATGCACTTGAGGTCTCTTATGAAGCCACAACAGATAAAGCAACAGTAATTAATTTAACCCAACATGCTTATTTTAATTTGACTGGAGATTTTTCAAAAGATATTTTGGAGCACAACGTGGTGATTGATGCAGATGCTTTTTTACCAGTTGACGAAACACTGATTCCCACGGGAGAAATTAGAAAAGTTCAAGGGACACCTTTCGATTTTACATCTGCAAAGCAAGTTGGTAAGGAGATTAATGCAGATAATGAGCAGTTAAAAAGAGGACAGGGATATGACCATTGCTGGGTTTTAACTGGAGAATCGGGTACGATGCGATTTGCGGCATCAGCTTATGATGATACTACTGGACGCTTTATGGAAATCTATACCGAAGAGCCTGCAATTCAATTCTATACAGGTAATTTTTTAGATGGTACTTTACCGATGCCTGATGGAGGGATGTATGCTCACAGAACAGGTTTTTGTTTAGAAACACAGCACTATCCAGATGCGCCTAATCAGAACGCATTTCCATCGACAGTTATAGAACCTGGCAATACTTACGCCACAAAAACTATATTCAAATTTTCTTTAAAATAAAGTAGAGTTGTAGTGGTTTGTTTAAAAATGTGAACTAATTAATTTTTTATTATGGGAATGATTTCTTTTATAGGCTTCACAGTATTGGTTGCTATCATTGCTTGGTGGTCAACTAGAAAAACGGATGAAAAGTCATCTGATGGTTATTTTTTGGCAGGTAGAAGTTTAACAGGACCCGTAATTGCGGGGTCTTTACTGTTAACTAATCTATCCACTGAACAAATTGTAGGCATGAACGGTGTCTCTTTCAGGGATGGAATTCCAATTATGGCTTACGAAGTAGTTGCTGCTATTGCGATGGTATTTACGGCATTTGTATTGTTGCCAAAATATCTTAAAAGTGGAATTGCTACCATTCCGCAGTTTTTACAAAATAGATATGGTAAATCGACCAAGACAATTGTATCGTTATTGTTTCTTTTGGGATATGCTATTTCCATGTTGCCAACGGTTTTATATTCTGGTGCCTTGGCCATTAATACAATGTTTGATATTCCTGAAATGTTGGGAATGGAGCCTGAAGCCGCCCTTTGGGTTACGGTTTGGACCATCGGCATTATTGGAAGTATTTATGCCATCTTTGGAGGCTTAAAAGCAGTTGCGGTATCAGATTCTATTAATGCGATTGGCTTAATAATAGGGGGGTCTTTGATTCCAATTTTTGGTTTGATGAAAATTGGTGATGGCAATGTGCTTACAGGATTAAATAAATTAACCACAGCACTCCCTGAAAAGTTTGACATCATTGGAGGACCGGATTCAGATGTACCGTTCTGGACACTTTTCACAGGAATGATTATCGTGAACTTTTACTATTGGGGTACCAATCAAGCTATAATTCAAAGAGCGCTTGGTGCAAAAAATTTAAAGGAAGGTCAAAAAGGATTGTTATTGGCAGCATTCGTTAAAATTTTAGGACCTTTTATAGTCGTGCTTCCGGGTATTATTGCATTCTATTTATTTAATGGTAATCTGGAAAATGCAGATGAAGCCTATCCCATGGTGGTTAAGGCAGTCTTGCCGGTGGCATTTATTGGATTTTTTGCGGCGGTATTGTTTGGTGCCATTTTAAGTTCATTTAACAGTGCCTTGAATAGTTCTGTGACCTTATTTGGACTGGATTTCTATAAAGAATACATCAATAAATCAGCGTCGGAAATGCATGTTGTAAGGGCTGGAAAAATTTTCGGAATTGTTCTCGCTTTATTCTCTATGGGGATAGCACCTTTACTGTATGGTGTAGAAGGTGGGATTTTCACTTATCTTCAGCAGTTAAATGGAACGCATAGTGTCCCTATACTGGCTATTGTGATTGTTGGAATCTTTTCAAAACGTGTGTCTGGAAAAGCTGCGAACATTGCTATTTTATTTAGTGTTGTTACGTATTTAATAACCTTGTACGTTATCAAGCCCGACTTGAGTTTCTTACATCTTATGGGCATATTATTTGTGTTGACTATTTTAATAATGTTTATTGTAAGTAAGTTTTATCCACGTGAAACTGATTTTAAACAAGAATATACCGGACAAGTGGACATTGCAAATTGGAAATACTTAAAGCCGGTAGGTTATTCAGTCGTGGCAATGGTCATAGGTCTATATATTTATTTATCATAGCGTTTTAAGTAAGACAAAAACACATTTTGGGTGAAGCAATTTTGAATTTATCTAAGTTTAGAATGCTAATGCTTTTAATTGGAACAAAAACAGAATGAATACCTACAAACTTATATTTCTTCTTTGTTGTAGGATTATCAAAGCTGAATCTTAGAGGATGCGCAGCAACCTAATCGAGGTCGCTGAAAAGATTTTTTTTTACTAAAAACCATTCAATCATTATGATTTGGGTGGTTTTTTGGTTTTTAGGAAATCATTTAATTTGATGCTATTTCAACTTAAATGTATGCTGGAGAAGACACTTTGAAAAAATAACAGATTTGAATGCGTACGGTTGATTTAAAGTTGTCCAAAGGTTCTTTAATCTAAAGACAAAGCCAGTATTTAAAACATGAATTTCCAAAAATCTTTTACTTACAAAACACAAGAAAATAGGAAATTATAAACATAAGTATGCCTTTATTTTTAAGTCAAGGATTTAAAGGTGTCACAAACAACGATAATGCCGATGAAATTTGGTTGCGCGGTAAATTTGTAAGTTAACGATTAAGGTGGTCATAAGAAGTATTATGCGGCGACAATAGCGTAATTTTGGATAATTAATGATAACACATTATTTAAGGTAAAATTTCGGTCAATGTCAGAAAAAAAAGTAACCATATTAAGCGCATTCAAAACAATCATTTGGCCCAGGAGAAAATTGGTGTTTATTGGTTTGATTTTGATCGTTATCAGTAAAGCCGCAAGTTTTGTGGCACCGTTGTCTCTTAAATATTTAATGGACGATATTATTCCAAACAAAAACGTCGATTTTCTAAAAATTTTGGTTGCTGTGGTAGGTGCTGCCATTTTGGTTCAAGCAGTAACGTCGTTTCTATTGACAAAAATATTGAGCGTACAAGCCCAATATATGATATCTGAATTAAGGGCACAGGTTCAAAAAAAGGTATTGTCCTTACCAATTCGTTTTTTTGACAATACCAAATCGGGTGCTTTGGTTTCCCGAATTATGACCGATGTTGAAGGCGTTCGTAACTTAATAGGAACAGGCTTAGTTCAATTGGTTGGCGGCACGATAACAGCTGTGGTCTCTTTGATATTGCTATTGCGAATTAGCTGGACCATGACGGTTTTTACTTTAATTCCTTTGGCTATTTTCGCCCTGATTGCTTTGAAAGCATTCAAAATTATACGACCAATCTTCAGGAATCGCGGTGTCATTAATGCAGAAGTAACGGGAAGGTTAACCGAAACATTGGGGGGCGTAAGGGTCATAAAAGGGTTCAACGCAGAAGCGCAGGAAAATAAAATATTCGAGGAAGGTGTTGAACGTTTGTTTCAAAACGTAAAAAAGAGTTTAACAGCTACTGCACTCATGACCAGCTCGTCAACCTTTTTATTAGGATTGGCTACCACTGGGATAATGGGAATAGGTGGTTATAAAATTATGATGGATCAATTGACCATTGGTGATTTTTTAACCTTCACTTTTTTACTTGGATTGATGATTGCTCCAATTGTGCAGATGAGCAACATTGGCAGTCAATTGACGGAAGCGCTTGCAGGTCTTGATAGAACGGAGGAATTAATGAATATGACTCCTGAATCTGACGAGGAAAACCGAACCGAACATTTAGAGAATTTTGAAGGCCATATCGTTTTTAATGAGGTGTCCTTTGCTTATGAAGAAAATAAAGAAGTCTTGCACAGTATCAACTTTGAGGCGAAGTCTGGCGAGGTCATAGCCTTGGTTGGCAGCTCGGGTTCTGGTAAAAGTACCATTGCAGGATTGGCGGCAACATTTTTAAATCCGCAATCAGGAACCATTACCGTTGATGGACAAGATATTGCGAAGGTCAATCTAAACAGTTTCAGAAAACATTTGGGAGTCGTTTTACAGGATGAATTTCTTTTTGAAGGCACCATACGCGAGAACATTTTGTTTCCTAGGCCAAATGCAACGGAAAACGAATTGGAAGCGGCTGTTAAGGCAGCTTACGTAAACGAATTTACAGACCGATTTGAAGACGGCCTCGATACATTGATTGGCGAGCGTGGCGTAAAATTATCTGGTGGGCAACGCCAACGAATTGCCATTGCCCGAGCGGTATTAGCAAACCCGAAAATTTTGATTTTAGACGAAGCCACCTCAAACCTTGACACAGAAAGTGAAGCCTTAATTCAAAAAAGTTTAGCAACTTTGACCAAAGGAAGAACAACGTTCGTCATTGCACACCGTTTGAGTACGATTAGAAAAGCAGACCAAATTTTGGTCATAGAAAACGGTCGCATTGCGGAACAAGGGACACACGAAGAACTTATTGCTGCTGAAGGAAGGTACTATAATCTGTTTACGTATCAGGCCAGGATTTGATTTTGTAGGATTTAAAACGACTCTAATTGATGATTTTGCTGTACCAGACTTTTACCCGAAAATTGCTTTTTAAAGTATTTTCCAGGTAGGAGTTAACACCATAATCATACATGATTGGATGGATTTCTCTCAAATTGGTTGCACTTCAAACTAATAATTCAAATATCACTGGCGCAAAGGACAAGCCTTTATCCGTTAGCACATAAATATTAGTCTTTTTGTTGTTGGGTAGTTTAAGTTTAGTGATAATCCCTTGATTCAAGCCATTTCAAAAATGACAGATATGTGGATACGAGAAGCTTCAACCGTTTTGTCCCTGCATTGGCTTTGAGAGGTTATGTTATTAAAAATTAAGGTCATGTTCTGTTGTCATTTTATTTGAATAAATAATCTTCCGAAGTACGTTTCAAAATTTAGGTTGTTATATATAGAATTCCAAAAGAGTCTAGATTATAGAATTCCTCTTTCTAAATATATTTCCCTATAGTTTTATTTCCAAAATTTACAATCCATTAAAGATATATGCTATATTGTGAATTATATTGTCAAAAACCTGTAAAAAATTAATTTTGTCGAAATAAATAGTCTAACTCATTGCGATTATTTTTTTAAATCTCACTTTTCTATAAACAGCTTGTCATTTAATATTATGAATAACCAACTCAAAAAATATTGGAAAGAGAATCTACGTTACCTGGCCATACTCTTGTCCATTTGGTTCTTAGTGTCTTTCGTTTTCGGAATCTTGTTTGTAGACGAACTTAACCACATTCGCTTTGGAGGATTTAAGCTTGGGTTTTGGTTTGCCCAACAAGGGGCCATCTACGTATTTGTGATTTTGATCTTTGTGTACATCCGTTTGATGAACAAATTAGATAAAAAATACAATCTCGATAGCTAAATTATGGATATACAACTTTGGACCTGGATTCTCGTAGGCATTACATTTTCACTTTATATTGGCATTGCAATTTGGTCTAGGGCAGGCTCTACAAGCGATTTCTATGTAGCGGGCGGTGGTGTATCTCCACTTGCTAACGGATTGGCTACCGCAGCAGACTGGATGAGTGCCGCCTCTTTTATTTCAGTGGCTGGTCTCATTTCATTTAGTGGTTACGACGGCTCGGTGTATCTTATGGGCTGGACTGGCGGTTATGTCCTGTTGGCGTTACTACTCGCACCCTATCTTAGAAAATTTGGTAAGTTTACGGTTCCCGATTTTATTGGTGATCGCTATTATTCTAACGTAGCCAGAACCGTTGCAGTGATTTGCGCCCTATTAATTTCCTTTACTTATGTTGCGGGTCAAATGCGCGGTGTGGGTTTGGTGTTCTCACGTTTTTTAGAGGTGGACATCAACACTGGGGTTATAATTGGGATGATTATCGTTTTATTCTACGCCGTTTTGGGCGGTATGAAGGGCATCACCTATACACAAGTGGCTCAATATTGTGTGCTCATTTTTGCATTCATGGTTCCTGCAATTTTTATTTCCATACAAATGACGGGAAACCCAATTCCACAAATTGGTTTCGGCGGAAAAGTTGAAAGTGGCACTTATTTATTAGATAAATTAGATGGTTTACATAGAGAATTGGGGTTTAATGAATATACCTCGGGCAGTAAATCTACAATAGATATGTTCTTTATAACTGCGGCTTTAATGGTGGGTACCGCAGGGCTTCCGCATGTGATTGTTCGGTTTTTTACGGTTAAGAAAGTGAGCGATGCCCGTAAATCTGCTGGCTGGGCCTTATTATTTATAGCCATATTATTTACCACTGCCCCTGCAATTGCCGTATTTGCAAGAACCAACATGATAGAAACAGTGAGCAACAAAAAGTATGAAGAGTTGCCAGAATGGTTTACCAATTGGGAAAAAACAGGACTCATTGTATTTAATGATAAAAACAATGATGGCAGAGTACAATATTTGGCAGACCCTGCTAACAATGAATTGGAAGTAGATAAAGACATTATGGTACTGGCAAACCCCGAAATCGCCAACCTGCCCAATTGGGTCATTGCTTTGGTGGCAGCCGGTGCACTTGCAGCCGCGCTCTCTACAGCTGCCGGTTTATTATTGGTAATCTCGGCTTCGGTCTCACACGATTTGATCAAGAAAATGATAAAACCAGATATTTCAGAAAAAGGCGAATTGATTGCCGCACGTTTAGCTGCAGTAGTGGCCGTGTGTGTGGCGGGTTATTTTGGTATCAATCCACCAGATTTTGTGGCAGCAACCGTGGCACTCGCCTTTGGGCTGGCCGCAGCATCATTTTTCCCGGCCATTATTCTCGGGATATTTTCAAAGCGTATGAACAAAGAAGGCGCCATTGCAGGCATGGTGATAGGCATCTTGCTCATGTTGTTTTACATGCTCAAGTTTAAGTTTGATTGGTTTGGAGGAGGTACAGAGGCCGATTGGTGGTTTGGAGTCTCTCCCGAAGGTTTTGGAACCGTTGCCATGATTTTGAATTTTATAGTCTCCATCGCCATCTCAAGGGTCACCCCGGCACCTCCAGAGCATGTACAGGAAATTGTGGAAAATATCAGGATTCCTAGTGGTGCAGGTGAAGCTACTGGGCATTGAAGGTTTTCCCTACTGCGAGAGATTTTTACTCTCTCAATTTTAGGTGTAAAGTGATATTTTTTGAGGGGGTGTAACTATTCGAGGGGGTGTAATTAGTTGTAGCCAATAAAAAAACTAAATAGATAAAATTAAATGTTTCCACATAATTCAACTAATCTTCGAAATAGGGTCAACAAACTTTACCTACCTAAGACAAAGGCTCTTTATCCATTATTCGAGATTATTAGCAATTCTATTCACGCAATTCAAGAACGAAAAAAAGAAATAGATAAGAAGCTTCAAGGGAAAATAATTATTAAAGCAATAAGAAATGGAAATGTTGAAGCATTGAAACAAGTTAGTAATATTGAAGAATATCCAATAAACTCGTTTCAAATTATTGACAACGGAATCGGATTGAATGAAGAAAATATAAAATCTTTTGCGGAATTCGATTCAGAGAAAAAAGCCGAAATCGGAGGAAAAGGGGTAGGTAGATTGATATGCCTAAAAGCTTTCCAAAAAATAATTATTGAAAGTATTTACTTTGAGGATAATGCACATAAGTTAAGAACGTTTCATTACAGAAAGTCAAAAGAGGGATTTGATAAATACCAAGATGACATAATCACCAATAAAAAAAGTACTGGAACAAGTGCAACGTTATCTAATTACGAAACTAAATATGAGAAACATGTTCCTAGACAAATCATTGATATAGGAAGACAAATAATAACTCATTTTCAATTATATTTTATTCAAAAAATTGAACCTGAAATAATTATAAAGAACCAAGATGAAGTCGAACTAAATCTGACTTCACTATTTAACAGAGAATTTCAAAAAGAAATTTTAGAAAAGCCGTTTGAAATTTCAAATCAAGAATTCAAAATATTCATTTCTAAATCTTATAAAGCTCAAAGTCATAAAATTCATTATTGCGCACACGAAAGAACTGTGCGTGATGAAGGACTTTCTAAATATCTAGAAGATTTAAGATTTCAAATTGAAAATGAGGATGAAGAAGGATTTTACTTCCAAGTTTTTGTTGTCGGAGAATTTCTTAACAAGAACGTAAACGAAGCTCGTACAAGTTTTAATTTTTCTTTAGAAGAAGATAATGAAGAATTAGACTTTGAAGAAATTACTTTATCTAAAATCAGGAAAGGAACGGTTAATTGTGTAGAAGAACTTTTAAGCGTTTTTTTACAAAAATTGAGAAAGGAAAAATTAGACAAGTATTTTCCAATAATTGAAGAAGATTTTCCAAATTATAGAGGTGTTATAAACTATAATATGGAAAAAGTAAAAAAACTACCGGTAGGTCTTTCAAAACACGAACTTGATTTAAAACTGTACGAAATTGAAAGTGAATGGAGAATTAAAGTTAAGTCTGAAGGCATTGAACTAATCGATAAGAAAAAAGACATAACTGAACTTCAAGAATATAAAGAACATTATGCTAAATTCTTGACAGAATTCAATGAAATTGGACAATCGGATTTAGCTAGATATATAGTTCACAGACGGGCAGTTATTGACTTATTAGATAAGCTTATTGAATTAAACCAAAGCGATAAATTTGAAAACGAAGATTTAGTACACAGTTTATTTTTCCCTATCAGAGAAACGGGAGATTCTGTCTTAACTGAAAAACAAAATTTATGGTTGCTAGACGAGAGACTGACTTATAATTCTCTTTTATCATCTGATAAATTGTTTAAACAAATTGAACCATTAAATTCTGAGGCAACGAAAAGAATGGATTTAATGATAAAAAAAGAAGAGGTTTTTGAAAATGCAACGTTATACTCTGAAGATAAGTATCCTTTTGAATCTTTTACAATTGTCGAATTTAAAAAGCCAGAAAGAGATAATTACGTACACGGAATTTACAAAGATGACCCAATCAAGCAGGTACGTACTTATATTGAAGAAATAATTAATGGAAAGGTAAAAATCAAAGGTAAAAGAATAGAGGCAAATATCCGAACACCTTTTTATTGTTATGTTGTCGCTGATATTACTCCTACACTTTCTAATATTTTGGATTTTGAAAGTTTTGATCTTACACCAGACGGGCTAGGTTATTTTAGGTTTTACGAAACAAAAACTTCAAGAGCATATATTGAGGTTCTACCTTTCAAAAAAATAATTAGAGACGCAAAACAGAGGAATAAAATTCTGTTTGATAAATTAAAATTGAGCTAAAAAGTACTGATTACAACAATTGTTATAAGTAATTGCTTGTTCTTGCAATCTTTCGAAAATCCTAATGGATTATCCATTCAGTTTGTATTTGCTAAATTAGGTATTTAAACCACATCATTACTCATACATAACACAGCTGCACATAGTCGTTAATCCAAAGCCAACACTTCAATAATGCCATTACTACTATTATGATTGAACATCTCGATGAATACCATTGCTCATAAAAAAGAAAAAAAACCTTATGCAGTCAAAAACAGTTCTTTTTATACATAGAATTCTGGGCCAGTGCTTCAAAATTAGATGCTATACCTAAGCCTACTTATCGTTACCAATTTGCGTTTGACTTCGTATCTTTGCAGCCAGAATAGCCCAATATTAATAGCACAAAGAAACCATGATAATCAAACAAGTTTATACAAGTTGCCTAGCACAAGGTGCATACTATATAGAATCAAATGGAGAAGCTGCCATTATTGATCCTTTGCGCGAAACCCAACCTTTCATCGATATTGCCAAAGCGAATAATTCTAAAATTAAGTATGTATTTGAAACGCACTTTCATGCTGATTTCGTCTCAGGACATCTTGATTTGGCTAAGCAGACTGGAGCTAAAATTGTTTATGGACCAAGTGCCGAAACAGATTACAAAATACATTGCGCAGAAGATAAAGAGGAATTCTCTATTGGTAAGATTAGTATTAAAGCGTTGCATACGCCAGGGCATACTCTAGAATCCACAACCTATCTACTTATAGATGAAAACGGAAAGGACCACGCCATTTTTTCTGGTGATACTTTATTTTTAGGAGATGTTGGCAGACCAGATTTGGCCATAAACTCCAACCTGACTAAAAAGGATTTGGCTGGAATGCTCTATGATTCATTGAGGACTAAGATTATGGTCTTAGCAGATGATGTGATTGTATATCCGGCCCATGGTGCAGGTTCTGCCTGCGGAAAAAGTATGAGCAAGGAAACTGTCGGCACTATTGGGAAGCAGAAAAAAACTAATTATGCACTGCGGGAGGATATGACCAAAACTGAATTTATAAAAGAAGTTCTAGACGGCATGGCACCGCCACCTCAGTACTTTCAGAAAAATGCTATGCTCAATAAAACAGGATATGACAGTTTTGAAACTGTTTTAAAAACAGGAAACGTACCATTGTCTTCAGAAGATTTTGAAGCCATTGCAAATAATGAACGCGCTTTGGTATTGGATGTGAGGCCACAAAGTGAGTTTTTAAAGGGACACATTCCCAATTCTATATTTATAGGACTCAACGGGCAGTTTGCTCCCTGGGTAGGCGCATTGATTTCCGATTTGAAGCAACCTTTGCTTCTGGTGGTTCCAGATGGTATGGAAGAAGAAGCCATTACGCGATTATCCAGAGTGGGGTATGACAATACATTGGGATATCTCAAAGATGGTATGGCTGGTTGGATAGCATCGGGTAGGGAGGTGGATACCTTGGAATCTATATCTGCGGAAGAATTTGCAACCCGATTGAAAAATCAAGAACTCAACATTTTGGACGTTCGTAGAGATGCCGAGTACGAAACCAAACATTTAAGAACAGCCGAGCATTTCGCATTGGATCGCATTAACACCAATATGAATGAAATTTCAAAAGAAAAGGCGTATCATATTCACTGTGCCGGAGGCTATAGAAGTGTTATTGCCGCATCGATTTTAAAAGCAAGGGGATTTCGTAATCTAGTTGACGTTGCCGGAGGTTTCGGAGCCATAAAGAAAACCGATTTAGAGACTTCGGAGTACGTTTCAGCTTAAATTATTTTAAAGGGCACGATAGACTTGGTACTTCAATTTTTAAGTTTAGGGATTAGGGATTAGGGATTAGGGATTTGATATTACCGAATTACTTCTTTTTAGCATTCAAGATTCCTGCCATTTCCTGTTGTAGTTCAGATGCTTTATTAGCTGCAGCTTGGGCAAAATCATTTCGGTTAGAGGCATAAATGATTCCTCTAGATGAATTAATAAGTAAACCCACTTGGTCATTCATGCCGTATTTGCAAACCGCTTTTAAATTTCCACCTTGAGCGCCAATTCCAGGCACCAACAAAAACGAATTGGGAACAATTTTACGAACACCCGAAAAATATTTAGCCTTAGTCGCACCGACAACATACATCAGGTTTTTAGAGTTTTTCCAAGCCTTTGACCGTTTAATAACGCGTTTATATAGGCTTTTACCCTTTCCTTTATGAATCTGAAAATCAAAGGCACCGGCATTAGAAGTCAACGCCAGCAAGATGGTATGTTTATCTTCATATTCTAAATACGGTTCTACAGAATCCCGGCCCATATAAGGAGCAACGGTGATACTATCAAAATCGAGATTTTTGAAAAACGCTCTAGCGTACATGGCACTCGTATTTCCGATATCGCCACGTTTAGCATCAGCGATTGTAAAGATTTCAGGATGTTTTACATTAAGGTACATCATAGTCTTTTCGAGTGCTTTCCAGCCATCTAAACCGCGCGCCTCATAAAACGCAATGTTTGGTTTATAGGCTACGCAGAGATGATGGGTCGCGTCAATAATAGCTTTGTTAAATGAGAAAATAGGGTCTTCGTCATCCATCAAATGCTGTGGGATTTTATAATAATCGGTATCCAAACCAATGCAGAGAAATGATTTTTTTTTGAATATCTGTTCGGTAAGTTGCTGTGTGGTCAATTTATTACAATTTATAATGTGAAACGTTTTGCCTCAAGTTTTCTGAAACAACTATTTTGTTTTGCGATAAGCTCCTTATCGAAGTTGATAATTGTTTTTTTACTCCCAAATTTTCGGGAGACATGGGCGAAATAAAATTCAATACATTAGATTTACCACAATAAGCTTAAATTAACAAACACTACTGTGATTTTTTAGACAGTTTAATGACAGAATTTTATTGGTGCAAAAATCCGTAAAAAAATGTGAATATGGAACTCCTAACTTTGAACTCTGAACAATTTAAGCGAAATTTACAGCAATATAATTGATTTTGATGCAAAACACCTCTCAACAGTACGATGATATTATTGAAGAATGTCGGAATTTATTCCGAAAAAAAATGTCCGATTACGGAAGTGCTTGGCGTATTTTAAGATTACCGTCATTGACCGATCAGATTTTTATAAAAGCACAACGCATTCGAGGTTTACAACAAAACAAAGTGCAGAAGGTAAATGAAGGTCAAGCCTCAGAATTTATTGGCATTATCAACTACTGTACGATGGCCCTCATTCAATTGGAAAAAGGTGTTGTGGAGCAGCCCGACCTTTCCGAAACCGAAGCCACCAAACTTTATGACGAAAAAATTGCGACGACCAAGCAACTCATGATGGACAAAAATCACGATTACGGCGAGGCTTGGCGTGATATGCGCGTTAGTAGCCTAACCGATTTGATTTTACAAAAACTACTGCGCGTTAAGCAAATTGAAGATAATGCCGGGAAGACCTTAGTAAGTGAAGGTATTGATGCTAATTATCAGGATATGATAAATTATGCTGTATTTGCGCTTATACATTTGGGTAGTGAAATTCCAAATTCCAAAAACTAAATTCCAAAAGGCTTATAATCAAATTGAAAGATAGATATTAAAATAAAAGTTTAAAGTGCCGGGCAAATATACAGATTAGACGCCTGAAGAGTCAAATAAACATATATGAAACAACTCGTAAACATAAGCCGCATCCTAGTTGGTGCCCTGTTCATCTTTTCTGGATTTATAAAGCTCAATGACCCTATTGGATTTTCATATAAATTACAGGAATATTTTAGCTATGACGTACTGGACATCCCATTTTTGATGCCCTATGCCCTGGGAATTTCAGTCATAGTGGTGGTTTTAGAAGTTGTTTTGGGCGTCTTTTTACTTATTGGCTACAAACCTAAATTTACGGTCTGGAGCCTGTTGGCCATGATTGTATTTTTTACATTTCTAACCTTTTATGCCGCCTATTTTGAAAAAGTAAAAGATTGCGGCTGTTTTGGCGACTTTCTAAAATTAGACCCTTGGGAATCCTTTTGGAAAGACGTTGTTCTATTGGTGTTGATACTGATTTTATTCCTTGGAAAACGACATATCAAACCCATATTTGGTAAATTTCCTTTGACCATAACGGCTTTGCTAAGTTTTATGGTGTGCCTTTGGTTTGGCTATCATGTGCTTATGCATTTGCCAACCTTCGATTTTAGACCCTATAAAATTGGCGACAATCTCCAAGAGAATATGAAGTTACCAGCAGATGCTCAAAAACCAGTTACAGAGTACGTTTGGACTTACACTACAGAAAGTGGTGAGGAAAAAACATTGACCGATGACGGCCGTGGTCCTAAAACCTATAATGAAATCATAAGCGTCGATACTGAAATCATAAAGGAAGGCGACGTCCCTAAAATTCAGGACTTTTCAATAGAGTCTGAAGATGAAGATCTGACCCAACAATTTTTGGAGGAAGATAAATTGGTAATGATTGTTGCCTATAGCCTTGAAAAAGCTGAGGCAGATGGTATGGATAAATTGAAAGCAGTCGCTGCTAGAGCAGAGAATAAGGGCTACAAAGTCATTGGTTTGACGGCTTCTGGTCTATCTAAAAAAATGGAGGTTAAGAATACCTACGAATTGGATTTTAATTTTTATCTCTGTGACGAGAAAGTCTTAAAAACTATAGTTCGCTCAAACCCAGGAATTATAACCTTAAAAAGAGGAACGGTTACCCAGAAAGTACATTGGAATGATGCTGAGGATTTAGAGTTCTAAGCCCACCCTTCCGATTTTTTTCGCCAAAAAGCTTTAGGAACTGAATTCCAAAAAATCAATATAAATTTCTGTTATTATTTGTGCCTTTGCTCTTCTATGAGAAATAAATGCTGAACTACTTTTTAAATAAAACTTTTTACGCGCTGCTTACCATTTTTGGTGTCGTTACTGTCATTTTCTTTTTGTTCAATGTATTGCCAGGCGACCCAGCCCAGATGATGTTGGGACAAAATGAGGACAGCGAACAAATTGCAGCGGTTAAGGCCAAATATGGATTCGACAAACCCATCTCCACCCAATACCTATATTACTTAAACGACTTGTCTCCAGTTTCATTTCACTCTTCGAATCAAGAAGATTACACGTTTTTAAAAGATGGAAAATATTCAGCAGCTAAATTATTTACATTGGGTCAGACTACGACAGTTCTTAAATGGCCTTATTTAAGGGAATCCTTTACCAAACAAGGTAAAAAAGTATCACAGATTATTGGGGAAACGCTTCCAAATACAGCGGTATTAGCAATTTCAGCGATTACGATTGCCATTATTTTAGGTATTTTCTTCGGAATTGTATCTGCGTTATTTAAGGACCATTGGCTAGACAAGGCCATTCAGGTATTAAGCACTTTAGGGATGAGCGTGCCATCTTTCTTCAGTTCCATTTTATTCGCTTGGTTTTTTGGCTATGTGCTTCATGAATACACAAACCTAGAAATGACCGGTAGTCTTTATGAGTTGGACGATTTTGGCGAAAAGATGCACATACAATGGAAAAATTTAATATTGCCCGCCATTGTTCTAGGTATTCGTCCTTTGGCAGTGGTCATTCAATTGATGCGCAATTCTCTTTTGGAAGTTATGAATCAAGATTATATTAGAACAGCAAGGGCAAAAGGATTGAGTGAAGTTCAGGTTATTAGAAAACATGCCATAAAAAATGCATTGAATCCTGTGGTCACTGCAATTTCGGGATGGTTTGCCTCCATGTTGGCGGGCGCCGTTTTTGTAGAGTATATTTTCGGGTGGAACGGTCTAGGCAAAGAAATTGTCAATGCTCTTAATACTTTGGATTTGCCAGTTATTATGGGTGCTGTATTGGTAATTGCCTTATTATTTATTATGATTAATATATTGGTCGATGTCATTTATGGATGGTTAGACCCGAAAGTGAAACTAGAATAAAGTTCATAAGAAAGCATGAACTTCAAAGGAATGTGCAATAACCTTAGAGTTGGGAACAGATTTCTTTCAAATAGAAATGGGAGACCCCACTTAGCCAAAGCTCTTGTTAACATGTGATTTATAAAATAAAAACGCACTTTAAAGAATATATAACTAAAAATCAAGCCAAAAATGAAACGCATCATTTATATCGTAATAACTACTTTCAGCATTTTATCTTGCCAAGCCCAACCAGAACCGACCCAATTTTCCGAAGCAGCCTTGAACGACATCTTTATCAATTCCGAAGAAAAAAAAGTCAAATTTGAATCTATTCTAGAATCCCATAAAGGAAAAACCATTTTAATAGATGTATGGGCAAGTTGGTGCAGGGATTGTATTGAAGGTTTCCCTAAATTAAAAGCAATACAAAAAGAAAATCCCAATATTGTCTATTTGTTTTTATCTTTGGATAAATCGCAAAAATCTTGGAAACGCGGCATCAGAAAATATAAACTGCGTGGTGAACACT
>CAWDOF010000017.1:0-19513 GCA_963803715.1 uncultured Flavobacteriaceae bacterium | reverse complement strand
AAGAATTCCATGTTCCAGACGCTTCTGAACTGCGCTCTAAACGCTTTTATTTTATTAGATGCCTTTAATTGATGTGAATTGAAAGTAAATAAAATGGAAAAGCCTGAAAACAAATTGTTTCAGGCTTTTTGAATACTATTGAAGTAATTTTAGTGACCAGTCTGGGGCTCGAACCCACTAGCCATCTCCTTAAAAGGGAGATGCTCTACCAACTGAGCTAACTGGTCATTATATTTCTCTAACGAGGGTGCAAATATAATACGATTAATTAAAAATACAAACCTATTATTATATAATTTTTTGTTTTTTTTGTAGGTATAAATGTGTAGTATTTTAATTATCATTATTAAGCTGTTTATGACGATTATTTTGATGGGATATATGGGATCGGGAAAATCAACTGTTGGGAAACAACTTGCTTCACGATTATCTTACGAGTTTGTCGATTTTGATGCATATTTGGAAGCGAAGGAAGGGATGTCAATAGCCTCAATTTTTGAAAGAAACGGTGAGGTTTATTTTAGAAAATTAGAATCCAAATACCTCAAGAAAGCTCTTGATATCAAAAATAGTATTATAGCCCTAGGTGGCGGTACACCTTGTTATGGTGACAATATCAAAGTCATTAGCGCGGCAAGTTTTTCAAAGTCTTTCTATTTAAAGACGAGCATTTCTACATTGGTGTCACGACTATTTAACGAGCGAAATAAACGGCCTTTGATCGCCCATATCAAAAATAGGGAAGAATTGCAGGAATTTATAGGAAAACATCTCTTTGAACGCTCCCCATTTTATCTTCAAGCCCAACATACTATCACCACCGATAATCAGACAGATCTTGAAATTGCCGAACTTATAAAGTCAACATTACTTTAGAAAAGCTCTTGGGTTTTTGCCTTCAAGAATTACTTCTACGTGCTCGTTCAACGAGGTGCTTAGTGAGATGCCTTTGAAATCTGCTTTAATAGGGAATTTTTTATGATTTCTATTTACCAGTACAGCCGTTTTAAATTGCTTTAGTGGGACGTCCAAAAAATGTTTCACACCGTAAATCAAGGTGCTTCCTGAATTTAGAACATCATCAATGAGTACAATCGATTTGTTTTTGTAAGCCTCAGGCTCAATAGAGGTCTTAACCGAATTCAATGGATTTTTCTTATCTATAGCTACACTGCACAACACCGATTTAATGTTTGAAATCTCATCGAGATGTGACTTGATTTGTTTGGCGAGTTGATAACCGTTGCTTTCTACCCCCGCAAGTATAATTTCGGTTTCATCAGCATTACTCTCATAAATTTGATAAGCGATCCGCCTTAACTTGCTTTTAATTTCAATTGGTTGAAGTATAATATTTTCCATGTTATGGCATTTCGAGATTAAAGATGATAAACTAACTAAGCGTATTGATGATTTTTTTATTCGGTATCTTCATAAAAGTCATCAATATCGCGACGGTCTTTTTTTGTAGGTCGCCCGGCTCCTTTTTTTCGGTAGTAGTCTTTTGAGAACTTCAAAAGTTCTTGGGCTTCAAAAGCTTCTTTTGGCGTGGTGTCTGTTCTATAAATATCTACCAATTTTGCGCCAACCCTACTAGAGGGTAGATCTGTGACAGTCAATTGATAATTGATTTGATTTTTTCGCACCTCGATTTTGTCCGTCGCATAGACATCTCGACTAGGTTTTACCGCACTGCCATTAACCTTGATATGTCCTTTCTTGCAAGCATTTGTCGCGATGCTTCTAGTTTTAAAGTATCGCACGCACCAAAGAAACTTGTCTATGCGCATATTATTTTGTGTGAAATTGACGTTAATTCTTTAAACTGAAGATATTAAAAAAGTGTATCTTGCGCCACAAAATTAAGCAATAACAATGACTTCAGATGCGTAAATATCTGAGTAAAAATTCCATGAAAAACTGAAACATGACATTCAACAAATTACATATTCTTTCATTTGTTATCATTTGTATTCTTTTCTCCTGCAAAAAGGATGATGATGACAACATTATTATCGTACCGCCAAGAGATCGTGCAGAGCAGCAGATAGTTGATCGTGACTCTTTGATTGGCTACTTGCAAACTCATTTTTATAACTCAGCTACATTTGAGATTCCTGGTAATTACAGCTATGATCAAATTATAATTGAGGAATTATCGAAAGATAGTGATGGTAATTATAATGAATTAGAAAATCCTGAAGAAACCACACTTTTAATTGATGCTGTTGAAACCATACCAACCACCTTCTTAGATGTAGATTATGAATATTACATTTTAAAGTTAAATCAAGGCGGTGGTGATAATCCCAAGTTCACTGATGATATTAGAATCAATTATTCTGGGAACACGCTAGACGAAGAAGTTTTTGACAATACGGTTAATGCGGATATTCCTCTAAGTTTGATAAACTTAATTCCAGCGTGGAGACGTGTGATTCCAAATTTTGGTACCGCTGAAGGTAATGGTGTTGTAGATGATGATGGGACTGTTTCCTTTAATAATTATGGACTTGGTGTTATGTTTATTCCTTCGGGTCTAGCATACTTCAACTCGCCACCGTCAGGCATTTCTGTGTATTCCAATTTGATATTTAAATTTGAATTGTATGCTTCAACTTTTGCCGATCAGGATGGTGATGGCGTTTTTTCCCATTTAGAAGATATTAACGGTAATCTTGATGTTTTTGATGATAATACCGACGGCGACGGATCAGCAAATTTTGTCGATCAAGATGACGACGGTGACGGTGTATTTACGCTCTTTGAAGATATTAATATGGATGGCGATCCTACCAATGATGATACCGATGGTGATGGCGTTCCCAATTATTTAGATGCAGATTCTACGCAATCAAATCAAACTTAGATAATCAGATAACATAATTTGATAATTATAAAAGCTGCATCCAACACGGATGCAGCTTTGTTGTTTTGAAGATGCTTAGTTAAAATTCACATCGTTATAATGCAAGCGCAAAACTCAAAATCAATTGATCTGGTCTAGTGTCAATTCTGCTTAGGGCATCAGTACCAATATTATTACCGATAAAAGTAGCCTCGTTTTCGCTAAACCCGCGCTCGTACCTCAAATCGATTCCTAATCTGCCCAAGCTGAGACCTATTCCAAAATTTAAGCCAACCGAAAAATCATCTTCTACATTATCTATTTGGATGCCATCAAACTTAGTGTCCAAAATGTATTGAAGGGATGGACCGCCAAAAACACTCAATGGTCCAATGATCTTGATGCCAAAAAGTAGGGGCGCATCGATTTTTTGCATTGTAAAGTCGTCACTATCGTAATCGCTTTTGGTGCTAGTGTACATAAGTTCAGGTCTAAAATAAAAATCGTTCCCAATTTTGCCGAAAATACCAACGTGGTATCCAACGCTGCGGTCTGGATTTTTTGCGCTACTGCTGATCGATTCAAAATAATCGCCATTCGCGTTGTAATTCAGCCCACCTTTGATACCAAAAGCGCTACCTTCTTGTGCATTGATGTTGGTGCAAAACGCCAATAAAATCATGACGGCCATACTGCCTTTTAATATAGTTAGCGGTGTCATCTGTTGAGGGTTACCCAAAAATTTCCAGTACTTCATAATTTTAATTTTTTTAGATTTTGATTTGAATATCAAAAACGCTGCCAAACCAAAATTATTTTTATTGAATGGATGTGATTCCAATTTTTAACATTTAAGTGGTCTACAGCAATATCATAAAACCGTTATAACAATCTTAAAATGTTGTGATAAAGACTTGATAATTGATAAAATAAGAAAAGAAGGATGTATTAAGATTGGCATTTAATCTCAGCAAAAGCAAGATCTAAGTGGGTACGGCAATAAACAATTTTAGAAAAGGCACCAGTTTAAAGGTATACCAAACGATTTAGAAGTTTATTTTAGTTGACAATAGTGGCTTAGATCTCGAACTTTCTATATAAGAAAGTCAATTTTTGAACTCAATTTACAAAGCTTAATTTTACCAAATGTTTAAGAGCAGAAACACAGGAGTTATTTATATTTGCGCCCAGACCTTCACAATTTATGAACTTCGAACTAAAGGCAAAAGATTCCAAAAGCAAAGCCAGGGCTGGAAGCATAACTACAGACCACGGTACTATTGAAACGCCCATTTTTATGCCAGTTGGTACAGTTGCCTCCGTTAAGGGAGTGCACCAGCGCGAATTAAAAAATGATATTAATCCAGATGTTATTCTGGGCAATACCTATCATCTTTTTTTAAGACCCCAAACACCCATATTAGAACAGGCTGGCGGGTTGCATAAATTTATGAATTGGGATCGTAACATACTTACCGATTCTGGTGGGTATCAAGTGTACTCACTTTCAGCAAATAGAAAAATTAAGGAAGAAGGGGTTAAGTTTAAGTCGCATATTGATGGAAGTTACCATGTGTTCACCCCCGAGAATGTGATGGAAATTCAGCGCAGTATCGGTGCCGATATTATTATGGCTTTTGACGAGTGTACGCCATACCCATGCGATTATAATTACGCTAAACGGTCTATGCACATGACCCACCGGTGGTTAGAACGTTGTTTGACCCATCTTAAAAAGACACCATTTAAATACGATTATTCCCAGACGTTTTTTCCAATAGTGCAGGGCAGTACCTATAAGGATTTAAGGCAACAATCTGCGGAATATATCGCTAACGCTGGCGCGGAAGGCAATGCGATTGGAGGATTATCTGTCGGGGAACCAGCGGAAGAGATGTACGGTATGACAGAGATTGTGTGCGACATACTTCCTGAGGAAAAACCGAGATACTTGATGGGCGTGGGAACCCCTATAAATATTCTTGAAAATATCGCTCTGGGCGTCGATATGTTTGACTGTGTCATGCCCACAAGAAATGCCAGAAATGGTATGCTATTCACCGCAAATGGCACTATAAATATCAAGAATTTAAAATGGGCCAATGATTTCTCACCTGTTGATGAGATGGGAATAACGTTCGTTGATACCGAATATTCTAAAGCCTATTTAAGGCATTTATTTACGGTGAACGAGCTTCTTGGAAAACAAATAGCAACCATCCATAATTTAGGGTTTTATCTATGGTTAACCAGGGAGGCACGACGACAAATCATTGCAGGAACATTTAGAACTTGGAAAGATAAAATGGTCAGGCAAATGGACAAAAGGCTTTAAGCAACACCATATTTTTTATGCAAGGAATTTATAGAGTTTAGAAACAAGGAAACAAGGAAACAAGGAAACAACAAATAATAAACGAGCTAAAAGCCCCTCCTTCGGAGGGGTTGGGGAGGCCTCTATTTCATGAAAATTCTTGATTGGTACATACTAAAGCGCTATCTCTTCACATTTTTGATGATGTTGCTTCTTTTCATCCCAATAGGGATAACGGTCAATCTTGCTGAGAAAATCGGTAAAATATTAGAGGCCGAAGTTCCGTTCCCCGCCGTGGCGCAATATTATCTTGATTTTACAATTTACTTTGCCAATTTATTATTCCCTATATTTTTATTTTTATCGGTGATTTGGTTTACTTCCAAATTGGCTAATAATACTGAGATCGTTGCCTTCCTGAGTTCAGGAGTTTCGTTTTGGAGATTTTTGCGTCCTTACATAATTGGAGCTACAATCGTAGCTGCGTTTGCGCTTTTATTGGGCCTGTATCTTGCTCCTAAAGCGAGCAAGGGATTTAACCAATTTAAATATGAATATTTAAAGGGAAATAAACAGGCTGTTGAGACCACTAATATTTATAGACAGGTTAATGACAATGACTTTATCTACGTTAGTAATTTTAATCCTGAAACCAAAGTTGGCCGTAATTTTAGTCTAGAGCACATCGTTGATAACAAGCTGCTCTATAAAATAAATGCTGTGAGTATTCGATTTGTGGATGAGGATTCTACCTATAAAATGTCAAATTACACGAAACGCAAATTTTTTGAAAATAAAGAGCTGCTTGAAATCGAAAGGCAAAAAGATACCGTTTTTCCATTTGACCCAGAAGATTTGACTCCTGAGGAATATATTGCAGAAACATTGCCTTACACCGAGCTTATCGATTTTATTGAAAAGGAAAAAAAACGGGGATCCTCAAATATTGGTCGTTACGAAGTGGTAAAATATAAAAAATGGAGTCTTCCTGTATCCGTTTATATCTTGACCATAATTGCCGTGGCCGTGTCTTCCATAAAAAGAAGAGGTGGCATGGGCATCAATTTGGCATTTGGGATCACAATAGCAATGATATTTGTATTTTTCGATAAGGTATTTGGGGTCATGGCAGAGCAATCGAGCTTTAACCCGATTATTGCCGTATGGTTTCCTAATATAATTTTTGGTATTTTGGCTGCTTATCTATTGAACAATGCCAAACGCTAAGGCAAAAAATTATTTGCATCTTCACTTTCTGGTCTTTATTGCGGGTTTTACCGCCATCTTGGGAGAGCTCATTTCCATTAACGCTGTGGCCTTGGTTTGGTTTCGCATGTTTTTTGCAAGTCTACTAATGCTCATTTTTATTAAATTTCGACGTATCAATATCAATGTTGGTGTTAAGAGCAAATTCAAATTTCTTCTCGCTGGTATCATTATCGCCTTACATTGGATCACTTTTTTTGAGGCCATTAGGCAGTCTAACGTTTCGATAACTTTGGCCATGTTTTCAACCGGTGCGTTTTTCGCTTCCTTTATTGAGCCCCTTTTTTTTAAACGCCGTTTGCTGTGGTATGAAGTTGTTTTTGGAGTCATCGTAATCATTGGTGTGTATTTGATTACCCAAAGTGAGATTAGATACATTTACGGGATTTTATTGGGAATTTTATCAGCACTACTATCAACGCTTTTTGCAGTTATAAATGGTCAATTGATAAAGCAGCATGATGCCACGGTCATTTCCTTTTATGAATTTATTAGCGGGGTCTTATTTATTACCGTCTTCATATTAGTTTTCAAGGGCGGATTTTCTTCTGAATTTTTCACGCTCTCAATTCAGGATTGGTTGTATTTATTAATATTAGCTTCTGTCTGCACCGCTTACGCGTTTATCGGTTCTGTAATGGTAATGCGCTACATCAGTCCGTATACGGTGATCCTTACCTATAATTTAGAACCGCTATATGGAATTATACTAGCCATCATTCTATTTCCAAAAACCGAAATCATGAGTTCCCGATTTTATTACGGTGCTTTTTTGGTCTTGGCAACAGTCTTGGGTGAGGGGTTTTTGAGAAAGCGTTTAAACAAGAAAAAGCAAATCACCATAAACCCCAAAGCCAATTAAAAATTTTATATTTGCATGTTAAATCCAACCTAAATTAATAGCAAACTAAATCAAGATTTCAATGGAATATTTAGATTTTGAACTACCCATAAAGGAATTACAAGACCAATTGGAAAAATGTCAGGTCATAGGCGAGGAGAGCGATGTTGATGTCACTCAGACCTGTAAAAAAATTGAAAAGAAGTTAACCGAGACCAAGAAGGATATTTATAAAAATTTGACTGCTTGGCAGCGTGTGCAGTTGTCAAGGCACCCAAATAGACCTTATACCTTAGACTATATTAAAGCACTTTGCGGGGAATCGTTTTTAGAGCTCCACGGTGATCGTAATGTAAAGGACGATAAGGCCATGATTGGCGGTTTGGGCAAAATTGGCGACCAGTCTTTCATGTTTATAGGTCAGCAAAAAGGTTTTAATACAAAAACAAGGCAGTACCGTAACTTTGGCATGTCCAATCCAGAAGGGTATCGCAAGGCACTACGTTTAATGAAGTCTGCTGAAAAATTCGGGATTCCTGTGGTTACACTCATAGATACACCGGGCGCTTATCCTGGTCTTGAAGCCGAGGAGCGCGGACAAGGCGAGGCAATTGCTAGGAATATTTTGGAAATGACCCGACTCAAAGTACCGATTATCACAATAATTATAGGTGAAGGCGCCTCAGGAGGCGCCTTGGGAATTGGCGTAGGGGACAGGGTTTTGATGCTTGAAAATACCTGGTACTCAGTGATCTCTCCAGAATCTTGCTCGTCTATTTTATGGCGTAGTTGGGAGTTTAAGGAAAGAGCAGCAGATGCATTAAAACTTACTGCGACAGATATGAATAAACTCAAGCTCGTTGATTTAATTATTAAGGAGCCACTGGGTGGAGCACATACCGATAGGGAAGTTACTTTCAAATCTGTAAAGGAAGCGATTGAGCAAAATTATGCTACGCTAAAAAACTTATCAAAAAAGGATCTAGTAGAAAAACGCATGGAAAAATATTTGGCTATGGGTGTCTTTAAAGGGTAATCCTTATAATACGACGCTTTAAAAAAACCAGAGCTTTGAAGTTCTGGTTTTTTTATGGCTATTAACAATATTTCGGACTTATCAACACTTGGGTTGTTGAAGACCTGTTAAGATTGCAACATGTTTAATTCGCCATTTACTTAACAATTTATTTACATTCGCAGTTATGAAGCAGACCAACCCCATGCAAGGCTATAAAGTTGATAAAAGCACCATTATCAGTTTAGAAAAAGGAAAAATACCCCCACAAGCTATTGATTTAGAGGAGGTTGTTTTAGGCGCTATGATGATTGACAAGAAAGGGGTCGATGAAGTAATAGACATTCTAAGTCCTGATGCATTTTACAAGGATGCTCACAAAAACATTTTCGAGGCTATTTTCAAATTATTTGAAAACAGCGAACCGGTGGATTTATTAACCGTTTCTAGCCAGTTAAAAAAAGATGCTAAACTGGATAGCGTTGGTGGTGATTTTTACTTGATTTCGTTGACCCAACGAGTGTCTTCTTCTGCTCATATCGAGTTTCATGCCCGAATTATTCTCCAAAAGTTTATTCAACGAAGTCTCATCAAAATTTCTAATGAGATTATTGAGGAGGCCTACGATGAAACTAAAGATGTTTTTGATTTATTGGATAATGCCGAGGCTAAATTATATGAGGTCACACAAGGCAACGTCAAAAAATCCACCGAAACTGCACAAAGCTTAGTTATTCAAGCGAAAAAGAAAATTGAGGAAATTTCAAATAAGGAGGGCTTGAGCGGTATTCCATCAGGCTTTACCAAATTGGATAAATTGACCTCGGGCTGGCAGCCCAGTGATTTAATAATCGTCGCCGCACGTCCTGGTATGGGCAAGACCGCATTGACCCTAACAATGGCTCGAAATATTGCCGTTAACAGTAATATTCCCGTGGCGTTCTTCTCTTTGGAAATGTCATCGGTACAATTAATTACCCGTCTTATTTCTTCGGAAACTGGCTTAAGCTCCGAAAAACTAAGAACAGGAAAGCTCGAAAAACACGAATGGGAACAACTCAACGTTAAGGTGAAAACGCTTGAAAAAGCACCATTATTTATTGATGATACACCCTCACTTTCTATATTTGACCTTCGTGCAAAGGCTAGACGATTGGCGTCCCAATATGGAATAAAAATGATTGTAATTGATTATTTACAGTTGATGACCGCAGGAGGTAGCCAAAAAGGCGGCAATCGTGAGCAGGAAATCTCTACCATCTCCCGAAACTTAAAGGCTCTTGCTAAAGAATTGAGTTTACCAGTAATTGCATTGTCTCAATTATCTCGTGCCGTTGAGACCCGGGGTGGCAGTAAGCGGCCATTACTATCTGATCTCCGAGAATCTGGTGCTATTGAACAAGATGCCGATATTGTAAGTTTTATATATAGACCAGAATATTATAAAATTGAGGAGTGGGACGATGATGAAAGGTCTCCAACCGAGGGACAAGGTGAATTTATTGTGGCAAAACATCGAAATGGTGGGCTGGATAATATAAGACTGAAGTTCATTGGTCATTTGGGTAAATTTGATAATCTTGATGATTTTGATACGCCATTTGGGGAGTTTCATTCCAAAATGAACGCGGCCGCAAATGATGATACGTTTAAACCTGACAATTTTCCATCGGCCTCTGATGCTTTTGGTATCGATGATGAAGATAATGACGTACCATTTTAATTGAATTAATCATTTGGTCTACAAATTTAAATGCCTCTAATTTCATTCAAAATTATTTATTCGTTCCCATAACCTCTATGATGAGATGATCAAGTGATTATAAAAATGTATTTTTTAATACATTTTGTATGTTCAAGACATGGAAACAGCGAATTATGTAAATTTTAAATCAAACTTAAAACTTTGCTTAGATAAAATCATCTATAATGTTAATGAGCTTGTTACTCGTCAAATGGGAGCAGAAATCTTGTTCTTATGCTCTTAGATTTATATAATTCTAGAAAAAAAATCCATCTACTTTCAAGGAAAGGCAGGGACAACTTAGTGCAATCTATCACGAGGTTGAAAACTGGTCTATGAAAAAAACATGATTTAATTGTATGAATGTAATTTGGCCGCCAATATCGTGGAATAATTATCTCGATTGGTAGAAAGTTGATAAGAACATAATACATTCGAATCGACAAAATTCTGCTTAGTTTAGCGCGTGCGCCTCACAGATGCATTGGTAAACCCGAGAGATTAAAAAGCGATTTAGCTGGTTTTTGGTTACAACGCATTACTTTGAAAGATAGATTCGTTTATAGATTTCATGTGATCAAATCTCAATGATCTCATGCCAGTATCACTACGGGTAAACATATTGATAGTGAATTTTTAGATATTATGCTATTTACAGTGTGTAAAGTGCATTTGCATATTTTTTGTTTGGTATAAAAACAAACGAAGATACCTAAACGGGTGGCTAGGAAAAATCAAGATTTAAAGACCTTTCACTAAAAATTTCTTTTGCTACACCACAAAATCTGAAAGATTTTATTTTTTTGAATCATTTGATACATTATATATTCAATTATTAACACACTATTTAACTGTAATGATTTTTGTTTGAGCCTACATTTTATCGATTTTATTTAGGTCGAAAAGGAACAAAGGCTGTAAAACCTTCTAAGGTCACCCAAATAGTAAGCACATTGTAAAAAAAATAAACGTTAAGAGAAAACCCACTAAAATCAATATAGAGCCACGTTTTTTAATAGATTATTTAATTTAATTTGCCTTCGTTTATTAGACTTCAATAAATGTATTCCCAACAAATTATGAGTTGCCTAAAATCTGACCAAATCCTTTTTATCATTTATTGAAAAACCATAACATTTTGGATTAAATTTGCTGCTGCTATTATAATGAAATTTCCTCATGTTAGAACAAAGACGTACCACCAATATCTTACTATTGTTTATCGTAATTCCCTTTATATTTTACCTGCTCAATATTCTGTCATTTATTTTTATACCGCTGATAAGCGCTATGTTTATTGCCCTGTTATTCTTGCCATTAATGCGATGGTTGGGTAAGCGTAAGGTGCCTCGGTTTTTAAGTATCGTGATTGTAATGGCCATTATTGTCCTCGCCATTTTTATTGGGGTTGAATTGGTCAATTTATCTAGTAAGCAAATTATGGCAAGTGATTCTGATTTTTTCGTGAAAGCCGAGTTGAAAATTGATGAGTTAACCCAGTTTTTACAAGATAAATTTGGTTTGGATTATAACAATGATGAAAATATTTTGGCACAATTTTTACAAAAAGAAAATATAGGTTCAACCGTTGATTTTCTTCGAAAATTTTTAACCACCATATTAATGATCGTATTTTTTACGGTATTGTGGTTGGCAGAATCCATTAATATGCACAACGTATTGAATGACACTATATTAAAGCAAAGACATACATCTTTAAAGGCATTTCTTCGTATTGAGAAGGATTTAATAACGTTCATCAAAGTCAAGTTTGCAGTCAGTTTGCTTACAGGACTTTTTACTGGTTTGGCTTGTGTATTTTTTGATGTTAGTTTCCCAATATTCTGGGGGCTATTTGCGTTTCTTATTAATTTTATTCAAATGGTAGGTTCATTTATATCTGTAATCTTATTGACTATTTTTGCTTTTGTAGAAATGGAATCATCGAGTGCGCTTTTCTTCTTTTTTCTATCCATTACTGGTGTTCAAGTGTTATTTGGTGCAATTTTAGAACCTATTTTTATGGGTAAGTCGTTTTCAATAAATGTGATAGCCGTTTTGATTATGTTGATGCTTTGGGGATTTATTTGGGGGATCCCTGGTTTGATAATGGCTATACCAATTACCGTGTTCATAAAAATTATTTTAGAACAATTTCCCGGAACCCAGGTGGTGGCATCTTTGCTCTCTGGTACAGATAGGAAATTGAAACCACTTAAAAAAAGGGCGTTGTAAACTGAAAATTTAGATTTCTTTTCCTAAACACAATTAAAATATTTCCTAGAAACAAAATTGGCGCATCTGAAAATTACCCACTAGAACCCCTAGATTTACTGCGAATATTATTGAATTTCGCATTGACGACTTCATCTAAATCTTACTTGCCTATCACAATGTATACCTTATAATATTTTTATCCAGTGGACATGCTACCTTCTTTTGATCAGGTAATAAAAAATGCAAATTTAGATGATGTAGGTTATCAATTGCAATCGGAACTGGTAGATGAGTTTGACCATAAGGGAATACCTTATGTAGTGTTGGATGCCAAGAAGGTGCTACTTGATCCAGAATCTGTTCTCATGAAATTGTGCGATGTTGCAAAAATTTCCTGTTACGAAAGTATGTTGGGATGTAATCCTTCTAAGCGCAAGGAAGACGGTGCTTGGGCAAATTATTGGTATAAAGAGGTGCATAGGTCATCGGGCTTTGAAAAGTACAATCCAAAAACTGAAGCTTTCCCCGAGCATTTAAAGTCCCTTCTAAATCAATGCCGTCCTTATTACAATCGTTTGAGCGAATTAGCGTTATCATAAAATAAGATAGTTACGGTCTAGTGCTAACAAAACTATCATAAAGTATTGAATCGATAATCAATTTTTAATTATATTCAAAAAAATAAAAGTTCTCCCAATGAAAAAGTTTAGTCTAATAATATTGTTTTTGCTGTCTTGTTTTTCCTCTTATGCGTCCTATATTCTTGTTCCAATGAATGCCGAGAGCCAAAAAAATCACTTGAAGGCTTATGGAGTTACCTATTGGACTTTAGAAAAACAGCTTAAAGTTAAGTGGCTGCTCAATTACAGAGGCGGTTCTTTTTTGATGCCCGATTCCGAAGAAATTCAACGTGAATGTCAAATACGTGGGGTAACATATGAAGTGGTTTCAAATGCAAAGGCTGAAGAAATCTTGAATCTCATAAGCAGCCCTTCCGAAAACATGGAAGCGATTGTATTGGAGAAAGCGCCTAGAATAGCCGTATATACTCCAAAAGGTCAAAAACCATGGGACGATGCGGTCACCATGGTACTTACTTATGCCGAAATTCCTTATGAAACCATTTATGATGAAGACGTATTGAACGACGCTTTATTGCTATATGATTGGTTGCATTTGCATCACGAGGATTTTACCGGTCAATATGGAAAATTTTATAGAGCATATCGCACGGCTGCATGGTATATCCAAGATAAAAAGGAGGCTGAAGCATTGGCTGCAAAACTAGGATACGCTAAAGTTTCGGAAGAAAAGCTTGCAGTTGCCCTAAAAATACGGGATTATGTTGTTGGTGGTGGCTTTATGTTCGCCATGTGCAGTGCTACAGATAGTTTTGACATCGCGCTTGCGGCAGAAGGTGTTGACATAGCCGAACCAATGTTTGATGGCGACGGCAGTGATCCCGATTATCAAAGTAAGATGAATTTCAGAAATACATTTGCATTTAAAGATTTTTTATTGGAGCGTGACCCAAATGTTTATGAATTTTCTTCAATCGATATGACCAGAAAAAGATCAATTCCTAAAACAACCGATTATTTTACGCTAATGGACTTTTCGGCAAAATGGGATCCTATTCCTACGATGCTAACACAAAACCATACAGCATTGGTCAAAGGTTTTATGGGGCAAACGACATCTTTTACAAGGGAAGAAATTAAATCTAATGTGTTGGTTATGGGTGAAAATAGAACCAATGATGAAGCGAAGTATATTCACGGCATAAAGGGTAAGGGATTTTTTACGTTTTATGGAGGTCATGATCCAGAAGATTATACCCATAAGGTAGGTGATCCCAAAACTGAGCTGGAATTACATCCTACATCGCCGGGCTATAGGCTTATTTTAAACAATGTATTGTTTCCTGCAGCAAAGAAGAAAAAGCAAAAAACATAATAATCATAATGGGAAAACTAAATTTAGCTGGATAGTTTAATATTAAAATTCACCGTTGTCCGATAAAGATATAAGACCGCTGCGCTGTTAGAACAAAGAATAAAGATTGGTCGGTAACTAACTGATAAACAATGATAATGGATTTGTGAAATTAACTGTTTTTATATTTTTTCAATTTATAGAAAGCCAGGGCAAATTTTTATAAAGTCTTGAATTCGCCTTAAAATATGATTTATTAGGAGGCTTATTTATTTTTATCGGACACTAATAATTAAAAATAAACATTCAGTCGATGAGGTTACAATACATATTGAGGTAGAAAAATTTTTTTTCAGATCGATGTCGTTAACCTATACTGCTATAGGGATTAACTTTTATAGTATGATAACAGCGTCTATTGGAAACAATTAATTATAAACAGTTCGAAATTCAGTTAATTTAAATTCAATATTTTGATTTACGCCGTAAAACAGTTTTTTAGGCTTTTTTTCAATTCGATTGTCTTTTGGTCAATCGCATTCTGTTTTTTTATTCTCATTCGATACTATGGTAGAAATCATGAAAGTGTTGAAACTGCACGTATAAGTGAAGTTGTCACCGTCTCTCAATATTTGATATTTGGTGTTGTTTTAGGTATTATGGTGGCAATCGTTTACGCCATCATTGAATTCATATTTGATAAGTTTTTTTCAAAAATACTTCACCTCGGTTTTATACTGCTCATCAAATCCTCTATCTATCTCGTTTTCTTGATATTTTCCTTGACCTTCATTGCCTATATGGCCGAAGCCTACATCAATGTTGATTTTCCAAATGAAAGGGGTTGGTGGATGAATAACAAAATATTCTGGATGGTCACGGCATACTTTATTATTTGCTCCTTGCTATTTTCCTTTATTAGGCTTTCGAACGATAAGTTTGGAAAAGGTGTTATTGTAAAAATGTTGCTTGGTAGCTATAGAAAGCCTCAGGAAGTTCAGCGCATATTGATGTTTATCGATTTAAAATCTTCAACGACAATAGCTGAAGAACTTGGACACCTAAAATATAGCCGATTTATTCAAGACTGTTTTTATTATCTCAATCGGGTTGTTAGTAAATATGATGCTGAAATTTATCAATACGTAGGGGATGAGGCTGTTTTAACCTGGACCTTGGGCAAAGGGATCAAAAACTTGAATTGCATCAAATTATTTTTTGAGTATGAGAAGAGGTTATTTAGGCATTCAGATTATTATTTAAAAAAATATGGCGTGGTTCCAGAATTCAAGGCGGGATTACATTCAGGTTCTATTATTATTACTGAGGTTGGAACTATTAAAAAAGAATTGGCTTACCACGGAGATGTTATTAACACCACTTCGAGAATACAAGAAAAATGTAATGACTATAATGAATCCTTGTTGATTTCAGAAGATTTATTATCGCAGCTAAAACTAAAAGAGAGATACAAATCCGTTCTTTTAGGGAACAAAATTTTAGCGGGAAAGACAGAAGAGATTAAAATATTTGCAATAAAAAAATAGAAGAGTCGCTATAATTCGACGAACTTATGTCAAAATAGTTATAAAAAAAATCCGATTCAATTGAGAATCGGATGTTTAAACGAAACGATAATGTTTTTTAGGCTAAGCCCTATTTGATTTTGTTAACTATAGCTTCAAAGGCTAATGGATTATTCATCGCTAAATCTGCAAGAACTTTTCGGTTCAATTCAATATTATTAGCTTTAATGGCACCCATAAACTTTGAATAGCTCATCCCGTGCTGTCTTGCACCAGCGTTAATACGCATGATCCAGAGTGAACGAAAATTTCTCTTTTTAGTCTTTCGGTCTCTGTACGAATATTGCATCGCTTTATCAACCGCATTTTTTGCTACCGTCCAAACGTTCTTACGTCTCCCGAAATAACCTTTTGCTTGCTTAAGAACCTTTTTTCTTCTGGCTCTTTTTGCTACTGAATTTACTGATCTTGGCATGTTCTTTAATTGTTTTTGTAGTAGGCGGTTCGCTTTAGGCGAACACTTTTGAATTTTTTACTTCACAAATCAAAAATCTAAAATCATCAATCTGCAATCATAAATTAATTTAGCCTAACTCCATGGTTTATAATTTGTTTAACCGTCCTAGTTAATCACTTCAAACGAAGCATTAATTTGACATTAGGCTCATCTGCTTTGTGCACCAAAGTATCATGAGTCAAAGCTAGCTTACGCTTTTTGGACTTCTTTGTTAAGATGTGACTCTTAAAAGCGTGCTTTCTTTTGATTTTACCTGTACCCGTAAGTTTAAAACGTTTCTTGGCACTAGATTTTGTTTTCATTTTTGGCATTATTCCTTGTTTTAGTCTCGTTTAGTTTTTTTTTTTTTTGCCGCCCCAAAAATTGGGTTTTTGCAAATTATGTATTTTCTGAATTATTTGTTAAGCTACAATTGGATCTGGACACCTGAGCGAAGCAGAAGCTATTTTGTTTTCTTTGGAGCTATAAACATCGTCATTCGTTTCCCTTCCAATCTTGGCATTTGTTCTACTTTGCCGATTTCTTCGAGATCTTGGGCTAACCTTAGCAACAATATTTGTCCCTGTTCTTTAAAAACAATTGATCGTCCTTTGAAAAACACAAATGCTTTTAATTTAGAACCATCCTTCAAAAATTTCTCGGCATGCTTCTTTTTAAATTCATAATCATGGTCATCTGTTTGAGGTCCAAACCTAATTTCCTTAACCGTCACTTTGCTTGCTTTGGCTTTTAGGGCTTTTTCACGTTTCTTCTGTTCGTAAAGAAACTTCTTATAATCCATAACCTTGCACACGGGAGGATCAGCCTTTGGTGATATCTCAACTAAGTCCAAGCCTTGTTCTTCAGCGAATCCCATGGCTTCCTTAATGGTATAAATACCAACTTCAACATTATCGCCAACCACTCGTACTTTTTCGGCTCTAATCTTGGTATTGATTTTATGCTGGTCTTCTCTCACTACTCGCTTAGAGTAATTTCTTCTACGTATTGCTATGACTTATATTATTTTAGTTAAACTAATTTGTGCTACTTTATCTAAATGTCTTTAAGGTTTTTTTGACCTCATTTTCAACTATTTCAGAAAACGCTTCTACACTTATCATGCCTAAATCCTCACCACCATGTTGGCGTACTGAGATTTTATCATCGTTTTCCTCATTTTCCCCAACGATAACCATATATGGGATTTTGTTCATTTCGGCTTCCCTAATTTTTTTCCCAATTGTCTCATTACGGTGATCTGCGAGGGCGCGAATTTCGTGATTTTCTAGCGAAATTAAAACTTTTTCCGCGTATTTTTCAAATTTCTCACTTATTGATAGTACGATCACTTGGGTCGGCATGAGCCAGAGCGGGAAATTTCCACCAGTATGTTCTAATAAAATAGCAACAAAACGCTCCATGCTACCAAAGGGTGCACGATGAATCATAACGGGTCTGTGCAACTCATTATCACTTCCCTTATAGGTCAAATCAAATCGTTCGGGAAGATTATAATCTACTTGAATCGTCCCTAATTGCCAGTTTCTACCAAGCGCATCCTTCACCATAAAATCCAATTTTGGCCCATAAAATGCTGCTTCACCTTTTACAACAACATAATCGAGTCCTTTATCAATAGCGGCACTTAAAATGGCATCCTCGGCTTTTTTCCAGTTAACATCACTACCAATGTATTTTTCTGGGGTTTCAGGATCTCTTAAAGACACCTGAACCTTAAAGTTCTCAAATCCCAAAGAACCAAACACATAAAGAACCAAATCGATAACCTCCTTAAATTCCCTATCTAATTGGTCTGGTGTACAGAAAATATGAGCATCATCTTGAGTAAATCCTCTTACCCGGGTAAGCCCATGAAGTTCACCACTTTGTTCATATCTATATACCGTTCCAAATTCAGCGTAGCGTTTAGGTAATTCTTTGTATGAAAACGGACGCGCATTATAAATTTCACAATGGTGCGGGCAGTTCATGGGTTTTAATAAGAACTCTTCACCTTCGGCTGGTGTGGTAATAGGTTGAAAACTATCTGCGCCATATTTGGCATAATGTCCAGAGGTGACATAAAGCTCTTTTTGACCAATATGTGGTGTCATGACCATTTCATAGCCGGCCTTCTTCTGGGCCTGTTTTAAAAAGTTTTCTAAGCGTTCTCTAAGTGCTGCGCCTTTTGGTAACCAAAGTGGTAAACCTTGTCCAACTTTTTGTGAAAAGGTGAACAGCTCAAGCTCTCTGCCCAATTTTCTATGGTCCCGTTTCTTGGCTTCCTCCAAAAGATGTAAATACTCGGTCAATTCCTTTTGCTTCGGAAAAGAGATACCATAGATTCGCGTTAATTGCTTATTATTTTCGTCTCCTCTCCAATAAGCTCCAGCAACTGAAAGTAATTTTACCGCCTTAACGATTCCAGTATTAGGGATGTGGCCTCCACGACATAAATCAGTAAAGGTAGAATGATCACAAAAGGTAATTGTGCCATCCTCTAAATTTTGAATAAGCTCAACTTTATATTCATTATTTTGTGATTCATACAAGTTTAGCGCTTCTGCTTTTGTTACAGATCGCATGTTGAACTCGTGTTTACCCCTAGCAATCTCGATAAATTTGTTTTCAATGGTCTTGAAATCATTTTCTGAAATAGAATGTTCTCCCGGATCAACATCGTAGTAAAATCCATTTTCTATTGCAGGACCAATTGATAGTTTTATTCCAGGATATAGTTCTTCTAATGCTTGAGCCAAAATGTGAGCCGAAGAATGCCAGAATGCTTCTTTACCTTCATCATCATTCCATGTATATAGTATGAGTGCACCGTCTTCTTCCAAAACAGTTTCGGTTTCTATAATTGTACCATTGTAATTGGCAGAAATAACGTTTCGGGCTAAGCCTTCACTTATACTCTTGGCAACTTCCATTGGAGTAGTGCGTTTTTTAAACGCTTTTACATCACCATTTGGTAGTGTAACATGTATCATGTTCGTGTTCTTTTAATTCCGTGGCAAAGATAGTAGTATAAAAAATGTAATACAATAATATATGGTATATATGATGTTGTTTGAACTTCATTGCACGTAGTGGTAGGTTTTTTTTGATGGAGCGAGTTATGCGGCTTTAAGTCTTGCTAGAGCTATGGTTTTTTTACTGAAATTATTCAGATACGATTAAAAAGGATAGGTTCTCTAAAAAAAATTTGGGTCTAACCTTTTGAAAAATAACCCTTCACATACAAACTGAAAACTTCCCTAAAAATATCTCGAAAAAAGTTTTGGTCTTTAGACAGAAAGCGTTGT
>CAWDOF010000016.1:0-7581 GCA_963803715.1 uncultured Flavobacteriaceae bacterium | reverse complement strand
TTAATTGAGTATTCTTGTTTTTAATTGACATTCAAATTTTAAGTTCAATTTAAAGTGTAATTTTGTTTAATCATAATTCGCAATTTTTACAAACCTCAGCTATAAATGAGAGCAGTTTCTACTTTGTTTCTAGCACTTTTATTTTTGACGCTTCCGGCCAAGAGTTACCGCCAATTCAAAATTACACACCTTCAGATTATGGCGCCGACAATCAAAATTGGATGATTTCGCAAGGGTCAAACCGTTTTATCTACATTGCAAATAACAGAGGTTTGTTGCAATTTGATGGCTCGGTTTGGAACAGCTATGTTACACCGAATAATTCCGTGCTTCGAGCTGTAAATGTCGTCGGTGATAAAATCTATACAGGCTGTTACGCGGATTTTGGGTTTTGGCAGAAAAATGAGTATGGTACTTTACAATACAACTCACTAATCCCCAAATTGAGGGATGTTGAATTTGAGGATAATCAAATTTGGAATATATTAGACTACCAAGGATGGGTTTTATTCCAGTCGGCCCACAAACTTTTTTTTTACAATTCGGCTGAAGACACATTTAAAATCATCTCTTCAGAAAATATTATCTATAAGGTCTTTAAAGTGGGGAATCAAATGCTCTTCCATGTCGCCAATGAGGGTATTTATCAAATTAAGGATGGCGATCCACAATTGATTATTAGTGACGAAGTTGTATTAAAAGATCGGGTTATAAACATTTTTGAGGAAGACAACGAATGGATTTTGGTGACAAGAAATTCCGGTTTCTATAAATATATGGATGGACTTTCCGAGTGGTCCGTTGAAGCTAATGCGGCAATGCGGGAACTGAATATTTTTGCGGCAATTCAATTAAAAAATGGCGATTTCGTGTTGGGTAGTATTTCTAATGGGATCGTTAATGTTGCGTCTGATGGTACGATTGATTTTACGATTGATCAAAAAAACGGTTTGGGGAACAACACGGTATTGTCACTTTTTGAAGACCAGGATAATAACGTATGGGCTGGTTTGGACAATGGGATAACTTGCATCAATACGGATTCTCCCATTAAAACATTCATCGATTATTATGGTGAATTAGGGACCGTCTATACTACAAAAATCTTTAAAAATGATCTATATGTTGGTACTAATCAAGGCCTATTCCACAGACCTCTTAACGCGATAAATCAAAAGTTTATATTTGTGAATGGTACAGCGGGTCAAGTTTGGAGTTTGTATAATAACAACGATGAACAATTGCTTTGTGGTCATCATTTAGGTACTTTTTTAATAGAGAAAGGTAGCTCAAAACAAATCAGCTCTTTTTTAGGGGCATGGGATTTCAAAATGTTTTCCCATCGACAGGATTTGTTGTTACAGGGAAATTACGGTGGTCTCCATATTCTTGAAAAAATCAATGGACAATGGAAAGAGCGCAACGAGATTAAGGGATTCAAAAATTCTACACGCTTTTTTGAGATGGACACCTCAAATACAATTTGGGTCAATAATGAATATAAAGGTGTTTTTAGCTTTAAATTGGATGCAAACTTGCAAAATGCAACAGGCGTAAAGAAGCACGAGGAGTTAGCATTAGGAAAAACGTCGAGTTTAACGGCCTTTCGCGACAACATTTTATATGCTTCGGAAAATGGAATATTCAAATATAATGAGAGGTTGAGGGAATTTTCAAGGGATTCAACTTTAAGTGATTTTTTTCCAAAGAAAACCTACACTTCAGGAAGGATGAGCGTTGATAAAACCGGAAAGTTATGGGTGTTTTCAAAGAACAATATTAGTTATGTTGATAATAATGATTTAACAAATCAGTTGCACGTTGTAAACATCCCAATTCCCGCACACCTCAGAAAAGGAGTTCTAGGTTTTGAGAACCTTGAGCAATTAAATGATGAATCGTATATCATAGGTACATCAAATGGGTATTTGAAAATGGATTTATCCAAACTCGATTCAGATAAAACCAATCAAGTTTTTTTGAATCAGGTTTCAATTACAGGCTTAAATGAAGATACAAAGCACGTTACATTAGGGGAACTGGTTGAGTTTCCTTATAAGAAGGGTACAATCGCGTTTAGATATTCGGTGCCCGAATATGATAAATTTCAAGATGTAATGTTTTCTTATATGTTGGCAGGACAATCTAATCGATGGAGCCAATGGTCTGAAAGCGCTAGTGTTCAATTTGAGAATTTGTCTTTTGGATCTTATGATTTTAGCGTAAAGGCAAAAGTTGGTAATACCGTGACCAAAAATATTGCATCCTATTACTTTAAGATCAATAGACCTTGGTATAGTTCGAATACAGCTTTAGTTGTTTATTTTGTTATGGCTGTATTGATTGGTTTTTTGGTGCATAAGGCATATAAGTTCTATTATCACAGAATATTAAAGCACGAGCAAATCCAAAATGAAAAAGCCATAATACAAATCCAAAACGAAAAGCTCAATCAAGACATTGAGAGCAAAAACAGGGAGTTGGCCATCTCCACAATGAGCATCATCAAGAAAAATGAGGTATTGGGTAAAATAAAGAAAGAAATTAAAAAGAACCTTGAAAAAAAGCATATACAGAGTGCCATAGATTTGATAGATGACAATATAAATAATAAAAAAGATTGGAAATTCTTTAAGCAGGCATTCAATAATGCCGATAAGGATTTTTTGGACAAAATGAAAATGGCACATCCTGACTTGACCCCTAACGATTTAAAATTTTGTGCTTTTTTGAGACTCAATTTATCGTCTAAGGAAATAGCACCTTTACTTAACATTTCAACAAAAAGCGTCGAGACAAAGCGCTACCGTTTGAGAAAAAGATTGAAATTGGAGCATGACGATAGCCTTGTTGACTATATCTTAAAATTTTAGCACCACGACTATCTCCAAAACTACCACGACTTTACCACTACAACTCTTCCTAATATCTTATTTTTAATCACTTTACCTAAATTTAACATTGCAAGGACTTATTACTAATTACAAGGGCATTGTAAGCCATAATCCTGTTAATTTACGTTTATATTTTACCTTGTTCGTTTTTTATCGAGGTGGTTATTAAGAATTTAATATCATAATGGGTTTAGTTTTACAGAAACCTAATATAGATTCAAAAACCGAAAGGGATATGCATCTAATTTTGTAAAACAATAAAAATTCATTAATCAATGAAACAAAAAAACAACAAATTGAGAACCCAAATTCTCTTTGGTCTGCTTTTAGTTTGCAGTTCCTTTTCTTTAATGGCGCAAACATCAATAGAGGGCGTTGTGCTTTCAGTGGCAGATCAAATGCCATTGGCAGGTGCTTCAGTTCTTGAGAAAGGTACGGTAAACGGCGCTTCGACAGATTTTGATGGAAACTTTACATTAACGGTAAGTGATCCCAATAGTGTTTTGGTCATTTCGTATTTAGGATACAAAACTAAGGAAGTTGTAGCTTCCACGACCAAAATGACCATTCTATTGGCAGAAGATGCAGGTGCATTAGACGAGGTTGTCGTGGTTGGTTATGGTACTCAAAAAAGGAGCGATATTGTAAACGCAGTAGCTAGTACAGATATGGAAAAGGCTATTTTAACCCCAACATCTGATGTTAATGAGCAACTAAGGGGTAGAATTGCTGGTTTGCAAGTAGATGTTGGTGGCGGTACGTTGCGTCCGGGGGGAACTTCCGATATAATTTTTAGAGGACTAAGCTCAATTGAGGGTAATGTTGGTGCTATTTATGTTGTTGACGGTATCATAAGAGAGGGTGGTATTGAGGATTTAGACTCAGATGATATTGAGTCCATCGAGTTTTTGAAAGATGCATCTGCACAGGCCATCTATGGTTCCCGAGGGGCAAACGGTGTGGTTTTGATTACAACCAAAAGAGGTAGCGCAGATGAAATTACCATAAGTTATCACGGTTTCTTAACTACAAAATCAATTGAACGAAACTTTGATGTTTATAGTGGGCAAGAGCTAGCTCAATTACGTCGCGAAGCAGTTAGAGCTAATACTGATGGTGATGTGTATCCAAATGATGAAGATATATTCTCTGAACTTGAGCTGGAATCTCTTTCCAGAAACGAATTTGTGGATTGGGAAGACGCATTGGTGACCAACGGTATGGTGAATAGCCAAAATATTAGTTTAAGCGGTGGTACAGAATCTACTAAGATTTTTGGGAGTATCAATTATTTTAATGAAGAAGGTATCATCCCAACCTCTAGTTACAATAGAAATTCATTTAGATTGAATCTTGATCAGAAAATCAACAATAAAATTTCCGTTAATTTTGATTTGAATGTTTTAAATGACTTTACAGAACGAGCAGCGAACGTTAATGTGATTACATTTTCTCCTTTAGGAAGAGCTTTCGACGACGAGGGTAATTTGACCCAATTTCCAAGTGGGGAAGAGCTGTCTCCAGTAAACCCAATCTGGAATTTACGTGAACAGAATAACGAAGAAAAGGGTAACGACTACGTTGTGAACATTACCCCAATTTGGCAAATCAACGATGATTTTCAGTATCAATTAAAAACCAACTTTACAAGAAGAACATCAGAACGTGGTCAATATCAAAGTTCCTTGAGTTCGGCTGGTGATGATGTGAACGGTATTGCGAGAATTGAAAATAGGCTTAGTGAATCGTTTCTTGTTGAAAACATCTTAACTTACGATAAGCTCTTCGGAGAAGCTCACAAAGTCAATCTTTTATTATTGCAATCTGCCCAAAAGGATGAATTTTCAAGAACGTTCACACAGGGTGAGGGTTTTACGAGTGAAAGTTTAGGTTTTAATGGAATTACAGAGGCTATTGGTAATGTTTTTGTTGAGCGTAGTGACGGTAATCCAGTTCAAAGATTGGGGTTGATGGCCAGAGCGCGATATAGTTATATGGATAAATATTTATTTGAAGCTACAATACGAAGAGATGGTAGCTCACGAAACGGTGAAGACAATAGGTACAGCAATAACGCTGGTGGTTCTTTTGCATGGAATGCGCATAAAGAGACTTTTTTAGAGAATGTAAAGGCCATAAGGCAATTAAAATTACGTATTGCTTACGGCTCATTGATCAATGATTTATCCCTTTCTAGGCGTTCTTTATTTTTGGCAGAAGGCCAACGTTATATTTTCGATGGTGAATCTGCTTCTGGTTTTGCACCCTCAACGGCTTTACCCAATCCAGATTTAGAATTTGAGACCATCACTACCTTGAATTTTGGACTAGATTTCTTAATTTTTGACAATCTGCTCTCAGGTAGTATTAACTACTATGATAAACGAACGACCAATTTATTACTACGCCGTCCTGTACCTTCGATTACTGGTTATGAGTTTACTTATTTCAATGCCGGAGAGCTTCAAAATGAGGGCATCGAATTAAATTTGACCGCTAATATTATAAATACTGAAGACTTTAGATGGTCTGTCACCGGCATTTGGTCTAACAATACCAATAAAATTCTGGAACTTTATAATGATGGTGAAGGCAATCCGGTAACTGCCGATGATGCCTTTAATTATTATGAAGGTCAACCAATAGGAGTAATCTATCAGTATCAATTTGATGGCATTTGGCAAGAAGGCGATGATTTCGAAAATGCCCCTCAGGCCAATCCTGAATCCATTAATCCCCAGGAAAACCTTAGGCCAGGTGATATTAGAATATCAGATGTAAATGGAGATGGAATTATTACCCAAGATGATCGTGTTTTTACAGACCCTAACCCAGATTGGTTCGGCTCATTATCAACGACTTTTGCTTATAGAAACTTCGATTTATTTTTAGATTTTTATGCTGTGGAGGGGGCCACAAAAGTAAATCCATTTTTGTCGAGTTTTAATAACGGAGCTACTTTAACTGGCAGATTAAACGGTGTTAAGGTTAATTATTATACTCCAGAGAATCCGTCAAATAGTTTCCCGAGACCAAGTTTTGACGTAACGCCACAATATTTAAATGCTTTAGCGGTGAGAGATGCCTCTTACGTAAGATTGAGAACGGTAAGTTTAGGATACTCTTTGGGTAAAAAAGCTTTGGCGCAAATTGGTCTAGACCAATTAAGATTTTACGTTACGGGCAATAATCTCTTTACAAATACAGACTACATTGGTTACAGCCCTGAAGTAAATATAAGAGATACCTTTTCAAATGCAGATACTGGTTATCCAGATGCAACAAGTTACACTTTTGGAGTAAGAGTTAAATTTTAAAAAAGAAAATTATGAAAACTAACAATTTGAACTTTAAAATCAATTGGTATTTAGTTCTGCCTTTGAGTTTAATATTTGTAATAAGTTCATGTGAGGATTTTTTAGATGAGAATCCAAGAACAACAATAGATGCCGATTACGTTTACGAAACTGAGGAAGGATTAAAATCTGGTGTGGTGGCACTTTATAAATTTGAACGTGACAGATATGATCAGCGTACAGAGGATTTTATGGGCTCAGTCTTGATGTCCTCAAGAAGTGATCTTACCTTTAGTAGGTCAGGATATACGGGTTTGATGGGTCGATATCAAAGAGGGGTTTCGCCAGTAGACCAAGGTGCAAATTTTGTGTCTAGTTTATTCTGGCAGAATTATTACAATATTGCTAATAATGCAACCACGATAATAAATGCCGCCGAGGTTTTTGATGACATCGATGATGATACAAGGGCCCAGATTATAGCAGAGGCCAAATTTTTTAGGGCACACGCTTACTTTTATTTGTACCGCATGTTCAATAACATTTACGTTTCCGAAGAAACGGTTACAGTTGGCAATGCATTTGATGTGATAGAGGATAGATCTAGCGAAGCTGAAATTTTCGACTTGATAAATAGGGATTTGAACTTCGCAATAGAAAATTTAGAATGGACCGATACTTTTGGGAGAGTGACAAAAGGAACGGCAAAACATGTTAAAGCCAAAGTGGCCATGTGGCAGGGGAATTTTACAGAAGCAAAGAATCAGGCCGTCTCATTGATAGAAGAAGGTCCTCACAGCCTAGTGGCAACTACAGCCGACGTGTTTTCAGGGAACAGAAACAATCCTGAATCACTTTTCGTTATCCAATCTGAAGACGGCCTTCAAGGCGGCGGGGATGAAACAATGATAAATGCAAATTATGTGACCCAATATTTTCAGATATCGGGAATAGATGCAAACATCGCACAAGGTGGGCGAGGTTTCTCGCGGGTACTGCCTAATTTGTATTTGTTGGGCTTACTGGCTGAGGACCCTAACGATACCCGGGACGACGACACCTATTTCAGATTAAAGTATTTTTACACCGAGGGCGATAGTGTTGGGGAAGAAATTGATATTTATCAACCAATCACAGATCTGGATAATCCAAGTGATACCTATCAATTATATTATAGAAGATTGCACCCATCATGTATAAAATTTGCGCAAGAGGATGATAATCCTAATTCGTATTTAAATAGAAGTAACATTACCATCTATAGATTAGCGGAAACCTATCTCATTGCAGCCGAAGCCATAATGATGACCTCTGGAGATCCATTACCTTATTTAAATGCCATTAGAACCCGTGCGGGTGCAGCTCCCTTTACTAGTGTAAACCAACAGACT
>CAWDOF010000015.1:0-343816 GCA_963803715.1 uncultured Flavobacteriaceae bacterium | reverse complement strand
TATCCCTACACCGGTCTTTATATTTTTGGAAGCATTATTTTGGGAATGGGTTTGCTGTTAACAGTTTTTGGTTTAGTAGCTTCAGTCATAAAAGCTTCGGTACTATCTAAATTAAAATCGATCTTCAAAAAGAACGTACCAGAACCCCTATTGGATGATATTTTAACCTTTCAGAAGCTAGATATTAGTTTGATTCAACGTATGTTAACAGATCGCTTAACTACTCGATGACGATGATAAATGATGTTTTTTTAAAACAAATGCGACGATTAAACTACGACTTGTTCTACTCAAAAGATGAATTGAAATACAAACGCATAACGGCAACGGTTTATAAATTAAATGGTAAAAAGTCGCCGTATAACAAAGGAACAGGTTACAATCAGGAGATAAAGCCTATGCCGAGTAAAAATTTAGAAAGTATTTGTTTAACAGCTTCTGAAACACCCACAACCTTATGGTGGGATAAAACCGATGTTGCTAAAAATCGTATGGAAACTCTAATTGCTTGTGGGGAGTTTACCATTTGTTACGAACTTATGGACTACATTTTAAGACTCAAAGCCAATGATGAACACGGTGTAAAAGACTTTACCGAAATTAACAATCTATATAAGGCTTTAGAAGCCGATTGGATTTCATTTAATGAGAAGCCTTTGTGGTTGGTTGAAGCACTAAATAAATAACATTAACTAATTAAAAAAAATATTATGGCAAACAAAAAAGTTGTTTTCATTGCATTCGCTATCGAGGATAAAACACAAAGGGATTTTCTTAAAGGGCAATCTCTTAGTCCTAGATCACCATATGAATTTATTGATATGTCGGTAAAGGAAGCATATGATTCTGAATGGAAGGCAAGAGTTAGAACCAGAATTCGACGTTCTGATGGAGTAATTGTACTAGTAAGTAAAAACTCTCTTTCATCTAGTGGTCAAAAATGGGAAATAGCATGCGCAAAGGAGGAAGGAAAAAAAATTTTAGGTATTTGGGCATACTCCCATGACCGTACAAATATTGTTGGTGTTAAGACAAAAGTTTGGTCAGATCCAAACATTAGTAATTTTATAGATACTCTTTAACCATCTTTTAATATGAAAAAGGCACTAGTAATTGGAATAAATGAATATCCTACTCATCCATTAAAAGGAGCAGTTAACGACGCTCAAAGTATTTCAGAACTCTTAAAAGTTAAAGGAAATGACAATAAACATTTTGAAGTTAACTTTCATTCTGATATTAAAACAAGAGGAGAGTTAATGAGACTTATTGTAGATTTTTTTGACCCAGATATTGGAGCTGAGATGGGTCTTTTATACTCTTTCCGGACATGGATATGTCAATGAATTAGGAGGTTTTATAGTTACTCCTGATCATGAAGATTATAATGAAGGAATTGAAATGAACACTATCTTAGGTCTGGCTAACAAATCGAAGTGACGAAATAAAGTAATAGTGCTTGATTGTTGTAAATCAGGTTTTTTTGGCAACCAACCTGAAATTGGAGGTATTACACCTATTGAAACAGGAACTACTATACTAACATCTTCTAGGAAAAATGAACCTTCTAAAGAAGTTAATGGACATGGAGTTTTTACCAATCTTTTAATTGAAGGATTAAAGGGGGGTGCGGCAGATGTGAGAGGTCATATTTCCCCAGGAGGGCTATATGCTTTTATCGATCAGGCTTTAACTGCTCACGAGCAAGACCTGTTTTTAAAACAAATGTTACTCATTTGTAGAACTGAGAAGTGTAGTGCCACAAGTTCCTCTGGAACTATTAGAAAAATTACTTGAATACTTCGATGAACCTTCCAAAGAGTTTCAACTAGACCCTTCGTTTGAGGATACCAATACCGATGATATTGCACATAAAGTGGTTGAGCCTTTTGCTGAAAAAAAAATGTATCAATTTTTAAAAATCTTCAAAAATTGGAAGGTGTAGGGTTAGTAATTCCAGTTGACGAAGAACATATGTATTATGCAGCTATGAACTCAAAAACATGTAAGCTTACCGCTTTGGGTCATCATTATTGGAGATTAGTTCGTGAGGGAAGAATATAAATAATTTTTATGGAAGGATATGATGATTTGTTTTTGGGAGGGAATGCTAGAGTCGATATACCAGATTATAAAGAGTTCATTAATGATGTTGCTCTGAATAAAGAAACAGATGACCATGTATTAGACTATACTTACTATAGCGTAATTCAAAGTAGTGCAAGAAGGGTTCCCATTATTAGCGCAAGTAATATTTATAGAATAAAATTCAATAAAATTCCTAGAGAAGGTATTTTTAAACCTGATAAAAGAATAAATGACGACGAGCAACTAACATCAAAAGACTATACAAAATTTAATACAATTGTAAAGGCCGCCATTCATAAGGGGCATATGACTAAAAGAGAAGATGTTCAATGGGATATGAATGGGATTGAAAATAATTCACTAGAAGCTGCAAAAAGCACATTCTTTTACCCTAATGCTGCACCTCAACATGCCCGATTAAATAATGGGCCATGGAAACATTTAGAAAATTCAATTATTATTAAAGGCAGGGTACCCGAACCTGCAAAAGTTTCAGTTTTTACAGGCCCGTATTAGATGATATTGACCCTGAGTATAAAGTGAAGTTGGGCGACCAAACAACATTCAAGATTTCTGTTCTATTTTGGAAGGTCATTTTCTATGTTAAGGAAGATGGCAAGCTATATAAAGCAGGTTTTTTAATGGGGCAAATGAATCCTTTAAGAGAGGATAAATTAATTAATGAGATTACCTTAAAAGGATTTGGAATGGAAGATGAAAAGTCTTCTGTAAAACCATTTCTTGAATTTAAGGAGGACGAAAATTATCAAGTACCTGTTTCATTAATTGAGGAACTAACAAAATTAAAGTTTCAAGATGCCATTGATCGTCATACGAATATCAAACCATCGGTATTAAAGTTAGAAGAAGTTCAAATTAAAGGTTTTGGAGATGATTCTCATGATCAAATACCATCTTTTGCCGTTAATGGTATAATAGTCTAGAACAGAATAACAAATATGACCAACGTTTTTATTTCACATCCAACTCCTTATAACAAAGAACAAGCAAAGTTTTTAGCTTTGATTGAACTTGAATTGAAAAAACATGAGCTTAACCCAACCAATTTGGGAAAAAATAATTGGAACTTTAGAAGCCCTCTAAAACCCATTAAGGAAATAATGGATACCTGTGTCGCTGCCATTGTAATTGGGTTGGAAAGGCATCATAGTTATATCGGGTATGAAAAAGAACATTCTGAGAACTCAAAAGAATTGATTCATAAATATAGTTCCTCGCCTTGGATTCAAATAGAAGCTGGAATGGCGTATCAAGCAGATTTACCAATATTAATATTGAAAGACCGAAAAGTTTATAGCGAAGGTATATTGGACCCTCAAATAAGTGATTCTTTTGTTTTTGAATTTGAATTAGAGAAATTACAAAAGACCCTTACTCCAGAATTGGAACAATTAATTCTAAGTTGGGTTAATCATATTAAGGGATTAAAATAGAAGTATGCCAATATATACAAATAGTTATTTGAAGAATTTATCAGAGCGAAAAACTATACAATTCAGCAGACAGATTCTTAATGAAAGTAAAAAAACTCATATTAGTTTTGACATTTTTCTTTCACATAGCTTCCTTGATAAAGCCGTAGTTGAAGGTTTATATATTGAACTTACCTTACAAGGCTATTCTGTATACGTTGATTGGATTATCGATCCACATTTAGATAGGGGAAATGTGACAAAAACAACAGCAGCTTTAATACGAAACAGGCTTAAATCATCGAAAACTTTACTTCTAGCAATTTCTGTTAATGCTTCAATTTCAAAATGGATGCCTTGGGAATTAGGATATGTTGATGGTAATACAAATAAATGTGGCATAATACCAATAGCAAAAAGTGAATACGCTCAAAAATCTTATGTCGGTTTGGAATATTTATCGCTCTATGCATTTATAAAAAAAATGCCAACAGAGGGGTTAGGAGAGAAGTTATTTGTAATTGAAGAGGCCAAAAAGTATGTACTATTTGATTATTGGTTAAATCAAAATAGAGAACCAGAATTACAAAATATTAGTATATACTAAAATGATCGAAAAAGATGAATTCTTAAAAAATAATATTGTGGAGTCTGAAAAGGCGTTCACTAAATTGTATGGTAATAAATTAAACATTTTGAAAGTACTATTTTATTTAGGGCATATTACCTATATATTTCCTTTTTTAGCACTCTATTTTTTGCTGTCTAACTTAGATGATACTAACCTAATATTAGACTATTTATTATTACCTCTTAGTTTACTGGTTTCAGGTATGTTCTTTATAGTTTATAGGGACGTTATATTGAGCAAAATTGAACAAATAAAAAAAATCTATGTTGATTTTAGTAAAAACGTTTTACAAATAGTTTTAGAAAGAGAACCGTTCATTTTATACGCAAGAGGTTTTCAAGAAGAAAGAGATTTAGGAAATAGAAATGGCAGTTGGTCTGAAAATTTGTTCGATAAATACTATTGGTTAGGGGTAAATAATGCTGTAGCAGCTGAAATGGATAAATTGTATAGTTTCTCATATATCCCTCACGAGTTAGAGGACATAATTCATGAAACAAATTATGAACTAATTGGACTTGGACACATAGGTTTAGAAAGAGAAATTAAACCTATAAAATTATTATTTTGTAAAAACTCTATTTGGAAAAATGTTTTCAATGAGCTTGCTGATAGAGCAAATTTGATATTAGTGAACACATTAGAGCGTGATGGAAGTCATAATCTAAAGTTAGGAGAAGGACTTGAACAAGAAATAGACATAATACTTAAAAAAAACGAATTACTTTCAAAAACACTTATAATCTATAATGATAAAAAAAGTAATGAAACTTTAGAAGATAAAAGGCTAAATAAAATCATTCAAGCTTCAAAGTGGTCGTCTGCTTATAAAATGCATGACAATGAAGGAGAATTTACTGGTCCTATTGGATTTTTACCAAAAGAATTCATTAGAATTATTGTTAATAGTCAATAAAATTTTATGTACAATATTTTAAATACCTTTTATTGGTCAATTGGTTTAAAAATGACTTTAGTTATTTTATCTTAAGTATAAAATATTAATTGAACTTGGCCTAAGAGAATTTTAGCCAAACAATAGGCGAGGGGAGCGGCCATATTTTAGGGGGCTGGTTACTATTTTTCTTAACAATTGAAAAGATGCTTTTACCTAACAGCAGTCTTAAGAGTTACAATGAATCCTAAAATATAGCGACTGAGCCGTAAATTGTTTCCAAAATTATATGCAGTCTTGAATTTTTGTTTCTTTTGTTTCAAGACAAAAGATATATTATTAAAACTTGGTGAGTTCTAAAGTTTCAAATTGTGTTTTACATAATATTAGTAGTTACGATTAGTAAAGACAAATTGGAACTAAGAATATAATAAGTGCTAAGAATTTTTATTTTACTCACGTAGTTAATTATTTGCATAAACTTTAATTGAGTTCGTGAATCTCGTAAAAAACTCGATTTCAAAAATTTTAGCTCTTATGTAATGCCACGAGAATCGCGTAGAAAAAAATATGTAGTACAAATATCCAAATACCTCAAAATTTTAATGATTACTAAAACGTAGCTTTTATGTGCGGCTGGCAAGCGGCTGTAAATTGAGTTATAAATAAATTGTAATAACAATTTGATTTATATAAACAATCGAGCGTTTGACAGCGGACATTTTACATAACGTCAAATTATAGGATCTAATGTTCTAAGTTTCCTAAATTGTAAAATATTATAAAAGCATAAAGTTTAATGACCCAAATTCTGTTTATTATAATGAAAACGTATGTTTCTGGGTATTTTACATAATATCATTATAGTTGACTAATGGTATATTCTAAACAAATAACAAACAATAGCATTTGTCCTATAATTTATATTATGTAAAATAGAAATAAAAGAAGCTTTGTAATTTATTCATACTCCTGTATTCTAAAACAACCTCCCCGTTTCAACTTCCTCGACAATAAACGGTTTATTAGTATCTACATTTCGTTTATACAAATCACGGCTTACCGGATGTGCTTTAAATGCTTTGGTTGTAAATCCTGTGGCCATAAGTTCGTTGAGACTTTGTTGTGAAAGTCCGTCGTCAAGCCAATCCAAATAATAATTTTGGTCTAAAACCAATGGCATGCGTTTTTTCTTGTTATGGATTTCAGCGAAAAACGGATTTGCCGTTGTGGTTAAAATACTGGCGGTTATGGTTTCGCTGTCTAATCTATTGTAGAGACCGGCAAATAAAAATAAATCGCCCGCAGGCTCATCACTTGACGGCTGATAACAAAAATACGGGATGGCTTGGTTATTTTCATGGTGTGGCTCAAAAAAACCATCTGCCAGAATTAAACAGCGCTGGTTTAAGGCAGACTCCCGAAAGGTCGATTTTTCAAATATACTCTCTGAGCGTGCATTGAGCGTATTGGTTTTTTTTCTAAAATTTCCCATATCGTCTGCCGCCCAATCTGGCACCAAACCCCAACTGGCAGTTTGGCTGCGTTCCAAAGCGTCTGTGGTAATGATTTGAAGATCTCCGTGGGAAAATCCGTTGAGATGATAATATGGTTTATAATCATCGGCCACTTTAAAATCAGTACCTAAGCTCCACATTAAGCCTGCGCTCAATGACTTTTTTTGGTTTTCGTAAGGCGGTTGAATAGCACATTTTTTCAGTTCTTGGTTGTCTGTTATCGGTTGTCTGTTCTCAGTTCTATGTTGTCTGTTCTCGGTTGTGAGTATTCAATAGTAATCTCGTATTATAAATTTCTAACCCCTACCACCAACCACCTAATCCCTAATCCCTAATCCCTACAACCTATTATTACCTAAGCCAACACTACGAATCCTTTTCATCTTCATCATCTACGCTCAACGAGTCCAGGGTTTCCTGTATCATTTCGTTATCTTCCTTTGAAATTTTATCATCGTCCTTAACTTTCAAATTTCCCTTTCCATCTTTTTCAAGATTGTTATCTTTTTTATTAAAATTTGAAGGTCTGGCGGCGTTTTCTTGCCAACTGGCCTGTTCTTTATTTTTATCTTCTGACATAGTATCTATTTTAATGAATTCCTAATTTACGTATTTCAACGTTGTTTTCGGATGGCTTTAAATTGGATTTAACAAGAAAGGCTGTGTTTCCCAAATTCCGATTGGATTTCAAACCGCAGTCCATCCTTTTGTTTTAGTAATTTTAAGAGCTGACTTTTTATTTTACATAATTAAATTTGAACATCCAATATCAGACTATCAACGTGCTTAAAAATTGAAGTCTTCCACTCCATTTTATTTCATCTAAACTATTGTTTTCACAAACTTCTGAAGTCAATTTTTTTTCAAAAGCCTTATCTTCGCAAAAACTTTTTACAATGCCTAGTGCTGTTACCATAGTTGTATTATTTTCCGCCTTATCGTTTGTGTTCTATGGCTTGAGTTGCTTAACCTCTGAACGAATGGCTTTAGAATTTAAACGCTTTGGTTTGGATAAACAGCGAAATCTTACCGGAGTTTTTCAACTGATTGGTGGTTTGGGATTGGGAATCGGCTATTATATTTCCCCTACTCTGGCTTCGATAAGTGCATTCGGCTTGGCGCTTCTAATGTTTATGGGTTTTATTGTACGTCTCAAAATTAAGGATTCTGTGATTGCATCTGCGCCTGCACTTATGTACGCGTTTTTGAACCTTTACTTGGGTTTAAGGTTTTTTGAGGTATTGTAAGTTGCATTCTTCCAATTAGTTGGGTTAAGAAATAGGGTTGCGGATTATAGCGAAATATTTCATATTTAAACGCTACAAATTTCAGTGACATCTTTACTCATCTCAGTAAAACAATTCACCATCAGTCACAAAAAAAGCACCCTTTAAAGAGTGCTTTTATTTATTTTAGAGTCTGAATTTAACTCACAGCGAAACTAATTTTTAGATTCACTCGAAATTCAGATACATTATTATCATTTACAACTACACTTTGCTCATTAACGTAAGCAGATTTAATGTTCTTTACCGTTTTTGAAGCATGTGTTATTGCATTTCTTGTAGCATCTTCCCAACTTTCGGTTGAATTTGCCATTACCTCTATCACTTTCATAATTGCCATAATCCTATATTTTTTAGTTAATAATAATATAGTTTACAAATTTTAAAGTGTTGAAGCAAATAATTTAAGATGCGATTGTTATAATTTAATCGATGGCATTAAAACTTATACTAGGTCAGCACCAAACGCTATAAAAAGGCACATTAACAAGAATATAAATGCCGGTAAGGATTTGAATAATGGATCATTTATCTTGAAGTGCATTATAATAGATCCAGTTAATAATAGCGCTAACCCAATTGCAGCTGGTTGAGCCAAAACAGGGAACCAAATTGAAATAATTAGGCAAAGCCCCAACCCTACTTTAAGAAATCCGATTAAGTAACAACTCCACGCTGGTAGCCCATAAACTTCAAATTCCTGTTTAATATTTTGGGCATTTCCGCCACGCCATCGGGTCGGTTTGTCTTTTTGGATGAGCCAGACGTTAATCATACTTATCCCTACAATTAGTTTTAATGCAATGTAAACGTATTCCATATTTTGAATTAGTTAGTTAAATCATTATTTCTAAATTTATGAAAAAATGTAATTGAAATCAATCTTCTCAATGCTTTTGTCTTAAACTTTAAGCTAATTTTTAGAAATTTCGTCTAAACGCTTTTCAATTTGAGGAATTGTCTCCCTAATGTATACTTGATAATTTTCTAAGAAATTATAAAGGTTAGAATACACCAAAATTTCATGTACTGCAACACGATTATAATAATCCTTACTTACAAAATAGCTTTTAATTTCACTGGTCAATTTTTGCGTCATTAAATCTCCAATCCATGGTTTGTTTGTTTTGTAAAATTGCATGTTGTCAGAAATATCATTAGCAATGTTATTCATGGTTACATCTATCAATTTTTTGAAATAATTGTGATTGGAGATTATATTTTGGATAAGGGTGTCCTTTTCCATTTCAGTCTTATTCGCATAATTAGAAATCTCATTATAGCCCTTACTTTGTAATTGGATAGGATTAAAAGTTGTTATCAAATTAAAAACCATAGGGTTTTTCAGAAGCTTGTCTTCAGAAAGACTATCTGATAACACCATATCAAAATAGGTTTTCTTTTTGTTGAGCAACTCTAAATTTTTAATTACCATGATTGAGTCAGTCAATAAATCATTGCGATAATCCTTCAAGTAGGTTGACAAAAGTTCTCTTTCCTTTATTCGCTCCCTCCAGTCATTGATAGAAATCGCAATTAAAATGCCTATTACCACGAGTAAAATCTCACCAATGGCATAGAGTAGATAGCGGGATATTCGCCTACCGCTAATTGATAATTTTCGTTTTTTATTAAAAAATGGCATCTATTTTAATTCTTATTCAATAAGATTTAATTCATATTTGGTTTGCCTGCCAGCTCCCATTCCAAACAGCTGAAAATTAGAATCTAAATACGTAGTTCCATCATATTTTAGTAAAACACCTTTGGTTACATTAAACTCGGCAATTGCTTTATGGGCCATTGACATAAATGTACTCTTTTCGGAATTATTTCCCATTGACATCAATGCGTTTACAGCTTTTCCGAATTCTCCAGAAACGTATTCCTTTAAATCATATTCAATTAATGCAATCTGTTCGCCATTTCTAACAATAAGGTCTTTCAATCTTACCACATTATGTTTATAGATAGTATCAGACTTAAAATTTTGATCTATCGTAATTAGATTGACATTTATACGCCACTCATCCCCTACTTTCACGGGTTGAGTTGGAAGTTCAAACAACATTGAAATCATATTTACTTGGTCTCTTTTATAAAAAAAACTCATGATTTCCCCGGCTCGACTAACTTTTCCACGTAAAACGGTATTTCCCTTTAATTTTGCCATTGATGAAAATATAGATTCAGAAGAATCAGAAGTCTTACTTTTCAATCGCATTTCAATATCTACATTGTTATTTTTATCAGGGTACAGGAGAGTCTCGTACTTTAAATTTGACAATTCACTAGACATTTTTTCTAACATATCAGTAAATCCGTTTGATATAGTATCCGCAGCTTGGATGCTATCCTTTTTCTCAATTGGTAAATTTCGCATTACGGTCTTATAGAAAATGGTATCATTTACCTTCCAATTAAGATCAACCGCATCTATCTCTTGTGCGTTTGAAAACGATACAATAACTAATAGAGGAATAATTAACTTTTTCATGTTTTGGGTTATAACTATTTTATCTTGGATTTAGAACCAATTTAATACGCTCAGCAATATCGCGATAATGATATTTTGTTTCGGTATCAACTTGCCGATTTGCAGCATTTTTAACCTGACCTTGTAAACTATTCAACTCACCACGTACAAGTGCCCTGATATCGCTTTGATTTACATTAAAATAGTTGCTGCTTCTATCTTGGTCTAAATCTTCGGTCATTAAATAAATCATTCGTTCCACGTATGCTCGCTGAAGATTTCTTCGGAAAACACCCACATTCTTTGTAACATTTACTTCGCTAAAAACTCCCTTTCGTAAATCCTCTAACATGCTAAGTGCAGAGTAATTGGCGCTGTCTAAAGCATGATGGTCAATTAATCTTCCCAAGCGTTCAAAACTGAGTAAATTATTTACAAACCGTGCTTGCCAACGCCTTAGGCTTTCAGTATAGCCAGCATGATCAATGTTTTGAAGCAGAGACTTTTCGATTAACCAATCTGGAGTCGCAAAAGCATTGTCCTGCAACCATCGCATGCTTTCCTGCTGTTTAGTTTTTAACACTGGTTGATAGTAACTTCCCTCCTGCTCTGGTGTAATAAGATTCTCTTTTACACCACCAACGTAATTTAAAACATGATTGACGTAGCGGTAGTAACAGGTTTGAAGTTCGCCGTACAATTCCTCTAAATCATCATAATCATTAGTTTTGTCGCTGGTCCAACTTGGTAAGTTCTTAGCCACATATTTCAAGTTTTTTAACGCATAGTTTGATGCCTTTATAGCATCATCACCAATATCTTCGGTCTGTGAGGTAGGGTCAAACCGACTGCTTTGCTTGCCAAAAGAATACTTTGGGTCGCCTGCTTTTTCAAGAATCCACGAATTCAAAATAGGTTTTTCAGCTTCAGCGGAATAGGCGTCAGGAATTTGTCGATACCCCCAGTTGATAGCATAATGGTCGTATGGCCCAATCTGTCTAATAAACCGAATATTCTCATCGCCGGGTTGGGCAATGTAATTATACCGAGCATAATCCATGATTGTTGAGGCAATCCCAAACTCTTGGGTAAAGGCACCATTGCGGTAGCTCTCAACATCATAGGCCTTGCTGGCACTCATGTTATGTGGCAATCCTAAGGCATGGCCAACCTCGTGTGCGATGACCATTTTCATCATTTCTCCAATTTCCTCGTCTGGTGTATCCAATGTTCTTGCTGATGGGTTTGCTGCTCCTGTTTCTAGCAAATATCTGTTTCTATAGGATCGAAGGTGATTATGGTACCAAATGATATCACTCTCAATAATTTCACCACTTCTTGGGTCGGAAACACTCGGACCAACCGCATTTCTTGTTTCACTCGCCACATAACGTACTACAGAATAACGTATATCTTCTGGACTAAATTCTGGATCTTCTTCTTTTGTTGGTGGGTCTTTCGCAATGATGGCATTTTTAAAACCAGCCGTTTCAAATGGTTTCTGCCACAGCTCAATTCCTTCCTTCATGTATTTGCGTAGCTTTGTGGGAGTTGCAGGGTCTAAATAATAAACAATGGGTTTTATAGGTTCCACCAACTCCCCTTTTGCATACGCTTCAGGGTCTTTTGGCTCTAATTTCCATCGGCGAATGTAGGTTTTTTCATCTGCCTTTAATTTCTCACTTCCATAATCCACTTGACTAAACGTAAACCAACCCACACGTTCATCGGCGAATCTTGGTTGCATGGGCTCTTCTGGTAAAAGAATCATGCTTTGGTTCATTTGAAGGCTAATGGTTTCGGCAGATTCGGTTGATGGCGGTTCGGAAGCATTATAGGTCATGTCCTGTATGACTTCAATATTCTGCGGAAAGCTCTTTATTCCGTTGATAAAACTTCTAGAGTCGTCTAAATTCTTGACTTTATAAGCTTTTCTCAATCTTGATGAAAGACCACTGATGGACTTGATATCGCTATTATAAAATTTCGTCACATCCACGACTACAGTGGAAGAATCCTTGGAGAAGGCAGCAATATCAAAGGCATAAATTGTTGGAGCATAATTGTTGTTCTCTACTGAGATACTAATAGGCAGCTCAGCATCTGCTACCGCGTTTGATGATTTTTCCTTAATCAGGATTTTATCCTCAAAGCGGGTCCAATTGATTAAACTCGTGTTGGTCTTGGTACCCGAATTGTAAAAACCACCGCCTAAATTAGAAGGTAATTTGGCAATACGGCTTACCAAAAGCATATCCTTGTCCAGATATTGATTTGGTATTTCAAAAAAGTAACTATCATCTACTTTATGGACCGTAAATAAGCCTTCGTCAGAAATTGCTTCTTTGGTAATAACTTTATCATATGGTTTTATTTTACCTTCTTTTTTCTTTGGATTATCTTTAGAATCATCTTTTGAGGCAGACTCCATTTTTTCCTTTTCTTTTTTCTTTTGGCGCTTGGTTTGTGCAGAATTTGAGATTGGGAATAATAAAAAGGCCATAATCATACATAAATAGATAGGTACTTTCATAAATAATATATTTTTTTTATTCTAGTCTTGCTTCTTGAAGTTCTTGTCTTGAGGTTTTAAGGTCGCTTTGAAAATCACTGATACTGCCGCCGTATCCATCTATATAAATATAGCGCAATGATGCCAGCCTTGCTTTGTGAGCGGCGTTGGTTGATAAAAATTCAATGCAGCCTTTTTTACAAATAAAATCTGTTACCAAATCTAAATACCACGGTTCACTTGCTTCAATTTCTTTTAGATTTTGTTCCATTAATCTTAAAACAATATCCTCCATATCCTCGATATCCTTTAGATATAATTTGTAAAGGCCAGCCATGTCAATAAGTTCACGTGAGACTGCATTTTCTCCTAATTCTAGATTATCGATCATGCTGATAACACTATTATCAACTTCGAGTATATCAACCTGTAATAAAATTGAGGCGCGCCTGGCACCAAATTTTACCATTGTAGTATCGTAGGGCTTGTCTAGTACTGCCAAGAAATCTTGTTGAAGGGTGTCTAAATAAGAGCGGTAGTTTTCAATTTCCTTAAGATCATAATCTACCTGTTCTAATACGCGGTTCTTCAGAGATAATAATCGGTCATTTTCTTTTCTCTGTTCGTTCCAGTTATTAATTCCCAAAGCAATGAGAATACCAATAACCACCAAGATGATTTCGCCTAGAGCATAAGTAATATACTTGGCAAAACGATTTCCCTTGAACATACCGTATCGTTGTTTGTTAAAAAATTTCATAAAAAAACGACGTCTTGAAGATTAGACGTCGTCAATTTACAAAAATAATTAAGTTATCATTCTGTTTTATTCTGCTGGGCAATTTCAACCTTTCCGTCCATTTGCAAGGTGCGTATTGGGAATGGAATATTTATGCCGTTATTATCAAATTCTTCTTTAATGAGCATAATGGCTTCACTTTGTTTGTTGAAGAATTGACCTGGTTTGGTATAATCGATATAGAATCGCGTCATAAAATTGATTGAGCTATCTCCAAACTCTAACCAATGGAATTCAACGGATTCACCATCATTCTGGGGGAAATTATTTTCGATAACTTTGGTAACCATGTTTTTTACCTCCCTTAGTTTTGAACTGTAGCCAACCCCGCAATAAACACTGATCCTGCCTCGTTCGGTTAAGGAATAGTTAGTGAATGGTTCATCAATAATGGTACTGTTGGGCATAACGACAATGTGATTATCGGGCTGGCGTAATACAAAATTTCTTAAGGAAATTTCTTCAACAAAACCTTTGTAGTTGGCAGTTTCTATATAGTCGTTTACTCTAATTCTCGGTAAAAAAGACAGCAATACTCCAGAAAACACATTGTTTAACGTACTCTGTAAAGCTAGACCTAAAGCCAAAGCTACAACACCTGCACCAGCTAGAATACTTGTAAGTGCTTTATCAAGTTGTAGTACGCTTAACGCAATAAAGAACCCGACCAAAAAGATGATTGCAAAGATCATCTTCTTTATGATTCTGCGTACCGAGATATTGTCCATCTTCTTTTTAAGCAACTTTAAAATAAAGTTGGAGATGACTTTTGCGACATAATAAAAGACAATAACAACAAGGATTGCCAAAAGAAAATTTGGCAATTTTAAAACAATGGCATTGAGCCAATCTTCTAATTTGCTAATAATTTTTTCAACGTAATTTCCAATTTCCAAAAAATGTATCATTCTTTAAATTTAATTTTTTAACATAGTCGATAACAAAAGCGTCCCGACAATTAATAAAATAACGGAGAGCAAGCCTCCAATAATCAAAAAGTGCTTAAACTTATAAGCACCTGTACCGTAAATAAGTGCATTGGTTTGATATCCCATTGGCGTAAAGAAACTAAAATTAGCTCCAAACATTACCGCAATAACAAAAGGTTTCAACGGTAAATTTAATCCTGTGGCCAGTGCAATGGCTATTGGTGTTACAATAACCGCGGTGGCATTGTTTGAAATAAAACCACTCATGAGCATTGTGAGTGCAAACAGTGCCCCCAAAACAATTACGGGTTCTTGACCCGATAGCAAATATAATAGTTTTCCTGAAATCCAAAGGTCTGCACCCGTATTTCCCATTGCAATTCCCAGTGGAATCATACCTGCCAATAAGAAAACAATCTGCCAATTGACCCGTTTGTAAATCTTGTTCAGATTAATGCAATTGCCTAACAATAAAGCGCCTACACCTGCAATAGTACTCGCCAATATAGTGAGTACTCCAGATGCTGCAAGACCAACAACCGATAACAAAACTAAAACACTCCAAACTTGTTTATAGGTGTTTATGGTAAAATCATTTTCGTGCTGGCGCAAGACAACTATATTATTATATTCGTAAAAAGTATCTAGTTGGTTTTTATCAATTTTAATAATCAGTCGATCTCCTGCTTTTACGACCAATTTCTTGATGATTTTTCTTAGGAAAAGAGGTTCTTCCAATTTAATCATTTTCTTTTTTTGAATACCCAGTGGTCTTCCGATATGGCGCAAAATCTGCATCAATTCTTTCAATGATTTGTCGATAAATTCAGAACCGGGAAGCACTAGCACTTCAACAAAAGTGGTGTCTATATTCTCCTCAAATACATTGTTGGTTATGTCTTCCTTGTTTAATGAAAGTATAAAGTCGTCTGTAGATATTAAAGAAAAATCTTGAATATCGCTCATAACGACTAACTCATCTTCGGCATGAAGCGTTGTGTTTTTACCTGGAGTTGTATTGACGTTCTCATCCCTAATAAGTTTTAATACCTTTATGTTGGGGTTTTCATAAAAGGGTATGGTAGAAAAAGCCTGGCCTACATATTTAGATTCTGGTTTTAGGGTTAAGGTAAAAAGGAAATTGGACTGTTCATTATAATCTCTCATTTTAGGATCCTTCCCTTTAGGCAACCATCTGTTGGCAATGGTCATAAAAACAATACCCACGCCCAATAAAACCAATCCATACATTGAAAACTCAAAAAAACTGAATTTCTCCATTCCGTATTGTGTGGCAACTGAGTTGACCAGGAGGTTTGTAGATGTTCCCATTAGCGTGCAACTACCGCCCAATATTCCTGCAAATGAAATGGGCATTAATAGTTTAGGTACAGAAAAATTATACTTTTTGGATAACTGCGGAATTATCTTTAGAAAAATCACAATAACAGCAGTTGTACTTATAAATGAAGAGATACTCGCCGTAAGCAACATAAAAACAGGAACCATAACTATGAGAGGCAAAAAACTTAGTCGCTTTATGGATTCGCTGAATAAATGAATCACACCGTTATCTTCTAGACCGATAGCAATAATCATTAACATCAGTACGGTTATGGTGGCGGGATTTGAAAATCCGCTAATTGCCTCTTCTGGCGAAGTTATGTTCAGTAGAACTAAGGCCACAATGATAAAAAAAGCGATTTTATCAATAGGCATAATCTCGGTTACAAATAAAAGCACCGAAACACCAATAATGGCGAACATTAAAATAATCTGTAAATCCATTTAACCAATTTGCGTTTTCGAAGGTATTAAATTACGACACATTTATTTTACTTTAAAAGTAAATAAGTTGGACTCTGAAATTTATATTTTCATTTAATCTCGAAATAGAAATATTAAAAGCAAATACTATCGATTACGTCAAAAAATATAAGAATGAAGGTATCTCGTCTAAAAGTTAATCTCTAAATTACTTTTATTAGAAATTAATCTTTAGAAGCCTCTTTTGGCAGATAAAATAAAAAAAATAACTATGACTACTAATTTTGAATACCACGACGTAACTGCAAGCGAAACATTGGAAGCTTTTACAGAAGATAAACTTAAACCCGTATTTAAAAGATATGAGTTTGTAACAAGAGCCGATGTCTTTTTTAAAACCGAAAATACTTCTAGTGATGAAACTGGGATGAAGTGCGGCATCCGTTTAAGCGCACCTGGTCCGCGATTATTTGCAGAAAGTTCTCACGATACGTTTCAGGAATCTGTTACAGAAACAGTAAGAGAGCTTTTACGCCAGCTAGAAAAACGACAGGCTAAAATGAAGTCGTATTAAGTATTTATACTTCAAAACCGATATTTTCCCAAATCTTAAAAAATTGTGAAAGTATCGGTTTTGAACGTCTATTTAATAAAGGCGCCCGTAAATAAAAATAAGTAATCAAAACAAAACTAATTTTTTATGAAACGAATTACAACAGTAATTGCTCTTGCATTTTTAATCACATCTTGTGTATCAAAGAAAAAATATGTTGCTCTAGAGCAAGATAACGGTGAGTTAAAAAGCGAGCTTACTAAAACAAAAGTTGAAAAAGAAGATTTAGAAGCAAAATTTGCTGAAATCCAAGCTCGGGTTGATAGTTACAACGCTAAAATAAATTCGCTTACCGATGAAAACAACGCTAAGTTAGTTAGTGTGGATGGTATGGTTATTTCAGAAGACCAGAAAAATGCCATGAGAGAAACCTTGAAAAATGTTCCTCCAGCTTATATGGCAACTGCCAAAACTCTAAAGGATAGCATGAATTTAGCGGTTCAGTTCAACCTTAAAAAATCCATGGGAGACATTGAGGAGGACGAGGACATCAACATTAATATCGAGGAAACTGTAGTGATGATATCCATTTCAGATAAAATGTTATTTAAGTCAGGAAGCTACAGAATTAGTGATAAAGCTGATGAAATACTTTCAAAAATTGCGAGTATCGTGAATTCTGAAGAAAGTTTAGATGTTATGATTGAAGGGCATACCGATAATCAAACATTTGTAAAATCTTCATCCATCAAGGATAACTGGGATTTGAGTGTTTTGAGAGCTACTGCTGTAGTTAAGAAACTACAAAACGATCATAACGTAGCACCTGAAAAGCTAATTGCTGCCGGACGTGCTTTTTATCAACCCTTGGTAGAAAACGATTCTAAGGAGAACCGTGCAACCAATAGAAGAACGCGTGTGGTGATTCTTCCAAACATTGATAAGTTTTTTGCGTTGATGAATAAAGATAACCAATAAAAGTTTTAAAGTAATAACGGGTTATTTTACCCAATTGAAGACCGCCAGTTTGGCGGTCTTTTTTTTATCTGAAATTTTGAAAATTTGAGGTTTGTGGCTTTATCCTTTTATGATTTTTTCATTGAAGAACCGTAATTAGATTTATACTCAGAAAAGCAACTATTGCAATTATAAAAATGCTTTTATAAAATGATTTTGGAGATAAGTAAAAACATGTTAAATTCTATTATTAAGAAAATAACTAAAGGTACTTTTGCACAAAATTTGACAGTGTATGTTTTCGTTTATTAATGTGTTCAGAATCATTGCGTTGTTAGAGGGCCTATCTTATATAGCACTCTTATTTATAGCGGTTCCCATAAAGTATCTTAACAACGACCCACAGTATGTAAAACTACTGGGTATGCCACATGGGGTTTTATTTGTGGCCTATATTATTTTGGCTATTTACATGGCCTCAAAAATGAACTGGAATAGAAAAACCTTATTTATTATTTTATTGGCATCAGTCATTCCTTTTGGGACTTTTTATGTAGAGTATAAATATTTAAAATCGTCGCAGTCATGATGCAGGAAATTCAATGTTTTTTTTACGACTATTTTTTGAGTATTGGAGTTTCAGAGAGATCTGCCGAATACTTCAACATGCTTACCCTTTTGTTTTGCCTGATTGTAATTATTTTTATTACCGATCGTATTACGCGCTTATTGCTTCTAAATGTATTCGGAAATATTTCGCAGCGTACAAATACCAATTTTGATGATTTGTTGGTGGATCATAGAGCACCTAGAAAAATTGCTCATATTGTTCCGTTGATTGTGGCCATCAAGCTATTTCCAATTGTATTTTTTGATTTTCCGGTTTTTGATACTTACGCAGTTATTCTGCTGAAGGTTGTCGCAATTATTATTTTCATAAGAATTATTCGTAGTGTGCTACGTACTTTTGAAAGCTACTTCAAAACCTTACCTACTTTAAAAGACAAGCCTATTGACAGCTACATTCAAGTTGTTATGCTGTTTATTTGGATTATTGGTATTGCATCTGTACTGGCGGTTCTGATTAATTTGTCATTTCTCAAGTTTTTTACAACATTGGGTGCGGCGTCTGCCATTTTGCTATTGATTTTTAAGGATACCATTCTAGGATTTGTAGCGAGTATTCAAGTGGCAATCAATGATAGCGTTCGGATTGGGGATTGGATTACGATGGAAAAATACGGTGCCGATGGTGACGTTGTAGAAATTAATCTCTCAACTGTACAGGTTCAGAATTTCGATATGACGATTACAAATATTCCAACCTATGCATTGATATCAGATTCTTTTAAAAACTGGCGAGGCATGCAATCTTCTGGTGGTCGCCGTATAAAGCGTTCCATCTTGCTAAAGGCAAAAAGTATTAAATATTTGACCGAAGACCGTATCGAATCGTTAAGAGACATTCAACTTATTACCAAATATCTAGATGCGCGTAAAAAAGATATTGACAGTCATAATAAGAAAACGAAAGCCGATAAGTCGGTTTTGATTAATGGTAGAAATTTAACCAACCTTGGCGTTTTTAGAAAATACCTGCAAACCTATATCGAGAACCATTCCGCAGTAAATAAAGATATGTTTATAATGGTAAGACAAATGGCGCCTACCCCGCAAGGACTTCCTTTAGAAATTTATTGTTTTAGTAGTGATAAACGGTGGGAAAATTACGAGTACGTGATGTCAGATATTTTTGATCACGCTCTGGCTGCTGTACCGTATTTTGATTTAGAGGTTTTTGAACTTTCTACGGTTTTATCGGTTCAAGACTCTTAACTATTGTCCGTCTAACCGGTCTTTGACAAATTCGACTTGTGTTTTTCCGTGAGGTGTAGGCTTTCCATCATCGCCTAAATTGACCATGATGATTTTATCGACCGTTAAAATTGTTTTTCTATCCATTTTATTTCTTACCTCGCTTTTAAGAGTCAAGGAGCTTTTGCCAAACTTTATAACTTCAATACCTATTTCAACAATATCACCCTGTTTTGCAGACGCCGTGAAATTAATCTCAGACATATACTTGGTAACAATTTTGGAATTTTCTAGCTGAATGATGGTATAGAGCGCAGCTTCCTCATCAATCCAAGCTAATAATTGACCTCCAAATAAGGTTTGATTAGGATTTAAATCTTCGGGCTTGACCCATTTTCTGGTGTGGAATCTCATTATAATTGAATTTTTAAATTTTGTATAAATGTTTCCGCAATTTAATGAAAATTACGACCGTCGTTTAAGAAGGTGATTTTAAATTGAGTAAGCTAAATAAATACGATTGAATTTTTTCACCCCTACTAATCAAGTCGCTTAAAATTAAAAACAATACCATCTTTGTTGATAAACTAGTTAACAACATACCACCAATGCCCCATTAATTAGTAGTATTCTTTTTACATTTATTCAAAATCCATGTTATGACAGATAGAAGCAATAATCTCAAATCTATTAGACCATCAATTGCAACAGCGTTGGTTAATGATGATATGACTAGCGATGAGCAATTTCAAAACGCCACACTTAGACCAATTGTCAAGATGCAAAACGATTTATTTATCGCGGTTTTTAAAAATTACATTACCAAGCGTAAAAATGTGTTTTACGAGCTTACTCTGCCTAAGCAATTGTTATATATTGAAAATGCCATTAACAAGGATATGAAATTTAGAAATTCATTAAAGGGTATGGTGATTGGACAATTTACTACGGAAGAATATGCTACTTACATTAAAAATTCGTCTGCACTAAACAAACGTATGATGAATATTACCAAAGAACGATTGGTGAGTAACATCCAGATTTTCTCTGGAGCTTATGCTGAAGCGATATGAGTTTAAAATCTGAATTGCTCAATCTTTGCTTTGAGCATGTCAATAAGCGCATCTCTAGTTATACTGATGAAATTGAGGTGATTAAGGATTCTATCGAAAGTAATGATAAAAGTACCGATGCAGATGACGATTCTGGAAACGGTAAACTCCTGAACGACCTTGAAAAAAATGCCCATTACTTAAGCGACGCCAGAAAAATGTTGGATACGCTCAAACTAATCAATCCGAAAATTCAAAATGATTACGTGGTATTGGGGAGTTTAGTTAAAACTAAAACCATTAGTTTTTTTATTGCTGTAAGTCTTGGTAAAATTCAACTGCATGATGAATCTTATTTTGTAATTTCAAAACATGCCCCGGTTGGTCAATTAATGCTCAATAAAAAGGTGGGAGATAAAATAACGTTCAATGATGCCCATTATGAAATCATAGAGATTAAATAGTGGATTCTCCATTTAAGTTAGTGGTTAGCACATTGCTCATATAATCAAAAAAAGGTCTGATTGCTTTAAATTTAGTATGGACCGTTTCTACAAAATCCTTTTCTAAAACCTCTTCGTCTGAAAACTGATGAGTAAACGTAAACTGCTTTTTCCTAATTAAATCAATGGCTTGGTGGTCTTTATCAAAATTACGTGGTGCGGTTTTAAGCTCATCACCTCGTAACTCACCCCAAACGGAGTGAAACGTTTTAGTTTTCGATTATCTGTCGTATTTCGGTATCATCGTATTCAAATTCCTTTCTAATTCTCAATAGGTCATCTTTCTCTGGAGCCCAGAAACCGCAAGCAATAAAAGATTTGTTCCCAGGTTTGATCTGTATATAATATCCACCTCTCAGTTCTGGTTTTTGCCGATGAAAAGAAGCCGCAAAATGAGTTTTATAGGGTAATTTATTTTTAGAAAAGCGAACATCCCTATAAATACGGAACATTTTAAAGGTATCGGTATTATCGAATTTGCTCAAAGCAGTAAAAATATCTTCAAAAACTCCTTTTGCCTCTTTCTGATATGTTTTGAATTCAGCTTTGTGAGCTTCGAACCAATCTCTGTCGTTGTTCTTCTCCAACCGACTTAAAAAGTCTAAACATTTTTTTGTAATCTGCTTCATAATACCTTTAAGACCTTAGGTGATAAAAATAAAAAAAGCCTCAGTATTACTGAGACTTTTACGTTTTTTTTTATGTCACGAAAACTTAGTTTTCATCGTCCATATCTTCAGCAGCGTCCTCAATGTCCTCACCTGCGTCTTCGGCAGCATCTTCAACATCTTCTGCGGCATCTTCAATGTCGTCTCCAATATCATCTACTGTATCCTCCACTTTTTCTTCGGTTGATTTTTCATCTCTACAACTGGTAAAAACCGTTGCAAGACTGAACATAAATACCAATGCAAATGCTAATTTTTTCATTTTAATTGTGTTTAATAGTTAGTTGTTTTAAGGTGTTAAATGTATAACTAAAATTTTAAAGGGCAAACACCATTAAACAAATAAAAAAAATTGAGTTTAATTGTTATAAATGCCTTGGCACTAACAACATACTACAGAATAAGAATAGTCTTCAAAGCCACTTCTTCCTTCTAAAGTAGTTTAACATAAAAAGAAAAAGAACAGCCATTACCCCGAGTAGAATAAAATAACCATTTTCACTATCGAGTTCGGGCATATTCTTGAAATTCATACCGTAAATCCCAGCTACAAAGGTCAATGGAATAAATATGGTGGCGATAATGGTAAGCACTTTCATGATTTCATTCATTTTATTACTTATAATCGTCATGTACATATCCATTAAACTCCATACCATTTCACGCTGCAAATCGATAGATTCGCTAACTTGTATAATATGGTCGTACAAATCGCGTAAGAAACTCTGGGTCGTTTCTTTGATGTAGTTAGCATCGGTTTTTTCTAATCGGTTAATCACTTCCCTTAGTGGAAGAATGGCACGGCGAATCTTTAAAATATCCTGTTTTAATTTCTGTATTTCGGCCGGGGTATCCTCGCTGCTTTCTTTGGTTATAAATATTGAGGTCTCCAAATCTTCAATTTTATCCCCATAAGCTTCTATAACCGAAAAGTAATTATCTACAATGGCATCTAAAATTGCGTACATCAAATAATCCGCACCTCTCGCCCTAATCCTACCCTTAGCATTTGAGATACGTTCTCTAAGATCATTAAAAACATCACCATCGGCCTCTTGAAATGTTAATATGTAATCTTTACCAGCAATCATGCTTAGATGCTCATACCTTAACACATCGTCATCTTTAAAATAGAGCATTTTAAAAACAATAAAAAGGTAGTTGTCAAATTCATCGATTTTTGGCCTTTGGTTGGTATTAACAATATCCTCTAAGGTTAAAGGATGAATATTGTAATGTTGACCCACAACTTCAATATCCTCAACATTGTTAAGTCCATTGATATTAATCCAAGTCGTATGACTTGTATCCTCAAAATCGAACGCATCGGTCATACTGTTAGAAGTATCACTTTTATAAAATTCTTCGTTGTAATTGATGATATCAATTTGTGTTGCTGTAACTTCTTTTTTACCCTGATACGACATTGTACCTGGAGGCAGGTTCTTTGCCGTGTAATTTTTCTTCTTTTTTTTATGTCTGAATCTCATAATTTCTTAATTAAATTAAAAGTATTATTTTTTCCCTTTGGTAGTGACTTTTTTTGGCATAAATACTGTTCTTATTAAATTATACTGAAATACATTACAATTAATTGCAAATGGACTTGTGTATTCTTGCAAATTTTATTAATATGCCAAAATAAAATATACAAAATTACATTCATGGGAAGACCTCCAACAAGACCAATAAAATTTAGAGATGGGTTTTATCTCGAAATTAGAAATAAAGGGAAAAATTCAGGTATTAAGTTACACAGAGACACTAAAGAGCAAATGATGAGAACTATCAAAGAGTATGAACAATCTAAAGATGTTCTTATTCTCGGGGAATCAAAAAACGGAAAGTTTTTGGATAAAAATCCTGTATTGCACGTCATGAAAGAATAAAAAAAACCTTATACATTTAATTGAAATCGATTTTTTGGTAAAACATTTACCGACAAATCGATTTTTTTTGCCGATTTGTTACTTTGGCAGAACAGCCATAATTTCAATAATAACATTAGATTTGTCTTTCAATTATATTATAGGTCATTATGGTTATTTCTACGCTAGATTGGGTCATTATTATTTTTTTCTTGGCAGTTTTTGCTGCTGTTGGCGTTTATGTTTCTAAACAAGCCGGTAAAAATTCTAAGGCCTTTTTTCTTTCAGGGCGAAATATGCCTTGGTGGCTTTTGGGAGTTAGTATGGTTGCAACCACCTTTGCAGCAGATACCCCAAATTTTGTTGCGGGTGTTATTCGTGAAGATGGTGTCTTTGGAAACTGGATTTGGTGGAGCTTTCTCCTAACGGGAATGTTAACCGTATTCTTTTACGCAAAACTTTGGCGACGAAGTGGCATTACCACGGACCTCGAATTTTACGAACTACGCTACAGCGGAAAAAGTGCGGCTTTCCTGAGAGGTTTTAGGGCTATTTATTTAGGGGTGTTTTTTAATATTGTTATTATGGCTAACGTATGCCTAGCTGCAATAAAAATCGGTCACGTCATGTTCGGTTTTACCACCTTTCAAACCTTGTTTATTGCCTCAATAGTTACCGTTATCTATTCTGCGCTTGGTGGGCTTAAAGGCGTTTTGTTAACTGACTTCATTCAGTTTATAATCGCTATGGTCGGAAGTGTTTGGGCAACCATCCATATTGTGAACATGCCACAGATCGGAGGGATACAAAAATTACTGTCCACACCAAGTGTTGCTGAAAAAACAGCCATGCTCCCCGATTTTTCAAAACCTGAATTATTGATTCCGTTGCTAATAATTCCCCTTGCCGTACAATGGTGGAGTGTTTGGTATCCTGGGGCAGAGCCTGGTGGTGGCGGTTATATTGCCCAACGAATGCTCGCAGCAAAAGACGAAAAACATGCCACTTGGGCCGTACTGTTTTTTAATTTCGCACATTATGCACTCCGACCTTGGCCTTGGATTATTATCGGATTAGCATCTATTATTATATTTCCAAATTTGGAAAGTCTTCAAGCAGCATTCCCAGATTTAGAAACGTCCTTTGTGAAAAATGATCTTTCTTATCCTGCTATGCTTACTTTTTTACCAGCAGGATTGTTGGGAATCGTTATTACCTCATTGATTGCTGCCTTTATGAGTACAATTTCCACACACCTCAATTGGGGAAGCTCCTATGTGGTAAACGATTTTTATGCCCGATTTATAAGAAAAGAGGCTTCAGATAAAGAGCAGGTTTTAGTTGGAAGAATTTCTACTGTTGTGATGATGCTTTGCTCGGCCTTACTCGCTTTAGTCCTTGAAGAAGCGAGAGATGCTTTTGACCTTATGCTTCAAATTGGTGCGGGCACAGGTTTACTTTTTATACTGCGATGGTTTTGGCATCGTATCAATCCGTATTCAGAAATTGCAGCAATGGCGATATCCTTTGCGAATTGCACTTTTCTTTTTTATCAACGGAAAATTAGAAACACCGCCTTTTTGATTTGGCGAGTCATTGGCAATTGGTATTTGGGGTTATTGTGACCACGTGGGTTGGATTATTGTTACCTTTTTGACAAAACCTTCTGATGATGAAACGTTGGCATCATTCCACAGCTTGATATTTGGCAATGAATCAAAATTCAAAGGCTTCGGAATGAAAATTTTGGGCTTTTTTTCTGGAGTGATAGGCGTTTATTGCACCTTATTTGCCATCGGCAATTTTATTTATGGAAAAACAGAACTGGCGCTTGCTCTTTGTGCAGTAGTCATTGTTTGTGGGCTATTAATAATTAAATCCTTAAAAGCTACGGCATAGTCTCCCGTGATTTAATTGAGTAGTTGCAGGACTAGTAGTTTAATAGATTCCGTAACCAACGTTTTGTATTAGAGCAATAGCGAATTTTATGCGCTTATTTACCCAATAAAAAGGCATTTTTTTAAACGCAATAAAGTTTAAAATAATACCCAAGCGGCTATTGCTTTTATACTTTATTGTAGTACGTTAAATATATATTTTGATTGTGTTAAAGGACTTCTCAGATAGTTCGAAACTAAATTGCTGATTTTTAATTTTAAAGCTCTTCTTTGAAGCCTTACCTTCATTATAATAGATTAACACTATTGAATTTGCATTTTTGAAAGCAAGGCAATTCTCATCTGAATCTTCTATTTTGTACGCTCCTTCTTCTATATAATTGCTAAAATGCTTCATCAGGTAAAATTCAGGATTGTATGCAATTTTGTTATTCTTAGTATCAACAGTAATCATTGAATTCTGCTTCCATCCCCACTGACTTTTACCAGTTTCATTTAATACCATATTCCAATACATATATGAATTTGCCCCATTGTTGAAATAATGTTTCATTAATTCAAAAGTATGTTCTGCTGCTGACCAATCATTAGAGCCATCACCACATTCCGTCTCTGTTTGCATTAATTTAAAGTCAGGATACTTTTTGTTCACCTCAGGAATTACGCCTTTTCCTGCCCATTGAAAACCTACACCCTTAATGTATTTAACTGCTTTAACATTAGATAATACACTGTCCACCCTTTCAATTTGTGGGCGTTCGATTGTACCCAGCCATATCTCTGTTTCAAGAAAATCTGCATCGAATTTTGGCCCTAAATAATCACCAATAAGTATTGCTAAATCAGAAGGTTTCCAAATAGATGAAGGAAAGTTTTGACAGGAATTAGGCTCATTCTGAACATGAACAGCATAAATATCAATTCCTTCTTTTTGATAAGCTTGTATAAATTTAGAAAAATACAATGCATATGCAGAAAGATACTCTTCCTCCATTCTAAATTGTGTTTGCATTTCTACTCCTCTACCATCTTCTTTTAAATCGTTTACAACATCGGGCTTACACGCATAGTTATTATTTGTCTTCATCCATGAAGGTGGACACCATGGAGAGGCCCAAATTTTTATGTTTGGATTATATGTTTTGGCTTTATTAATATAAGGAATTAATCGTTTCTTGTCTCTATCAATTGAAAAGCTAGTCATTTCAAAATCATCAATTGTTTCATTGTGACTATACCAGTCAACAGCATAATCATTGGCGCCAATTGGCATCCTAAAAATATTGAAATCACAACCTTTTTTGATATCAAAGAGAGCTTCATATATTTCATTTTGGGAGCTCTTTGGTAAACTATTTATGGCTTCCCAACCAAGCTCATTAAAACATCCACCAAACCCATCAATTATTTGCTGTTCTCTATCTGGATAAATTGAAATAAAATCTGCTATTTCTTCTTCAGAAACCACTTCAATTTCTTTCTTTTCAAAATCAGCATTTGGCGAACTTATTGCCCAATCAATCCTTGTTTTGTCTTGAGTGCAACTTGTTAATATGAAGATAATTATAAATATTATCAAGGTCATTTTATTCATAATATTCTATTTTTTGACTCTTTATTTTTTTATATCTTTCATGGATGGAGTAGTTTGAAGAAGGTACTACAACTCATTAGTGAATTTGCGACATAGGTATGAACACATATTAAAATCTAACGATCACGAACTTTATTCATTTGGTAAATAGAATATGATTTTAGGTGCAGAACACCTGACTATTTCAGTTTTTCAAAATCTTAAAAATTACAAATCCTTAGTGTGGTAAACCAACAAACCTTCAATTGGCCTTCTAGCAAAATTACCAACTTTAAAACCCATTTCCTCACCAACCTCTCGTATTTCGGCCTCAGCAAAGAAAGCAATCGAACCCGCAAAATGGACAGGAACGGTTTCAAGCTCTTTCTTAAATTGCATTATCATATTATTTGCAAATCTTTTTATTCCTGACTTTATAAGTGCCTTCATATAGGATGAATCCTTATTAAGAAACATAAACTCAGCAAATTTTGCAAGATATGCGTTAGGGTTAGGTTGTTTGTAAAGATTGTATTTTATAGAATCGGCTTCGAGATTATATTTATGCTCGAAGGCTACTTTTATATCTTCGGGCATGTTATTGAAGTAGTAATCCCTAATAAGTTCCTTTCCGAAATAATTACCGGAAGCATCATCCATTAGAGTATAACCTAATGATTTTACGCGTTGATGCAATATTTTACCATCGTAATAACTACAATTTGAGCCTGTACCCATTATGCAGACTACTGCGGCTTCATCATCATTGTTTAACGTGGCACGAACCGCTGCCATGGTATCCTCTTGAACTTCAACGACCGCATTCACGAATATAGATTGAAGCACATGCGCCAACATAGTTTTTGGCTTTTCTGTACCACAACCAGCACCATAAAAAAAGAGATGTGTAACTTCATCCTTTATGGTCATTAGTTCGTTACTTTCCCTAATGATTTTCTTGAGCTTGTTTTCCTTTAGAATTGCGGGATTTAAACCTTGGGTACGGATTTTCTCCTGAAGTTGTTTCCCGTTCGTATCTACGGCAATCCAATCACACTTGGTCGAGCCACTATCAACAATTAAAATCATATCATTTTAAATATAAAAATCCGTAGAATTTAAGATACGATAAAGCATCTTATTCTCTACGGATTTATGTGAACTATTATTATAGAGAATTTACTTTCTGTGCTAAATCAACCAATTTGTTTGAGTATCCAAACTCGTTGTCATACCAAGATACAACCTTAAAGAATTTTGAATTCAACTCAATAGCCGCATCTGCATCAAAGATACTTGTTCTTGGATCGCTTACAAAATCCTGAGAAACTACCAAATCTTCAGTATAGCCCAAAATGTCTTTCATTTCACCTTCAGAAGCTTTCTTGAAAGCTGCCTTAATTTCATCTAAGCTAGTTTCTTTTTTGGTTCTAAACGTTAAGTCCACTACAGAAACATCTGCAGTAGGAACTCTAAAAGCCATCCCCGTTAGTTTACCATCAACCTTAGGAAACACTTTCCCTACCGCTTTAGCAGCTCCGGTTGAAGCCGGTATAATATTTAATAGGGCACTTCTACCTCCCCTAAAATCTTTTGCTGAAGGTCCATCAACTGTAAGTTGAGTTGCTGTTGTTGCATGGATTGTGGTCATTAAACCTTCTTCCAAACCAAAATTATCCTCAATTACCTTAGCTAATGGTGCTAAACAATTTGTGGTACAAGATGCGTTTGAAACTATATTATGGTCTGCAGTTAAATCTTTATCATTAACGCCCATAACAAACATTGGTATATCACTACTTGGTGCAGAAATAACTACCTTTTTTGCTCCTGCTTCAATGTGGTAATGTGCAGATTCCATAGTTTTGAAAATACCTGTACATTCTGCAACGACGTCTGCTCCTACTTCATCCCATTTTAAGTTTTTTGGATCACGTTCAGCGGTTACTCTCACGGTTTTTCCGTCAACTACTAAATGTCCGTCCTTTACTTCTACAGTACCATCGAAATTTCCATGTACAGAGTCATATTTTAATAAGTATGCTAGATGGTCAACATCAAGCAAGTCATTTATAGCTACTACATCTACATCTGGACGATTCACGGTTGCTCTAAATACGATTCTACCTATTCTACCAAAACCGTTAATTCCTAATTTTAAATTTGCCATTGTATTTGATTGTTTAATTAATGTTATTATTAAATTTATACTGAAATATATTACGTGGACATAATTTCTGACACACGTAATAATTCCATATTTATTTTTGATTGTCCTTTTAATGCTTTTTCAAAAGGCGTCAATGCTATTTTATCATCTAGCAAACCAACCATATAAGCCGTTTTACCATCTAGTAATTCTTCAACTGCCCTAACTCCCATTCTACTGGCGAGTACGCGATCAAAACAGGATGGTGAACCTCCGCGCTGCATGTGGCCAAGTACTGAAACCCTTACCTCATACTCCGTCATGTTAGCTTCTACGTAATCTTTTAATTGAAAAACGTTTTTTCCAATCTTGTCACCTTCAGCCACAACAACTATACTTGATGATTTGCCAGAGCGCTTGCTTCGTCTCAAAGATTCTAACAAACGGTCGAGACCTAAATCTTCCTCAGGAATCAATATTTCCTCAGCGCCTGCACCAATGCCTACATTAAGTGCAATATGACCTACATCACGTCCCATTACTTCAATAAAGAATAAGCGGTTGTGAGAACTTGCGGTATCTCTAATTTTATCAATTACCTCTACCACGGTATTTAAAGCTGTATCATAACCAAGGGTATGTGAGGTGCCTATAATATCATTATCAATTGTTCCTGGAATACCCATGACCGGCATATTGTATTCTTTGCCAAAAATCATAGCACCGGTAAATGTACCGTCACCACCAATGGTCACTAATGCATCTATTCCTGCTTCTGATAATTTCTCGAAAGCTTTCTTACGTCCTGCTTCTGTTCTAAATTCTTGTGAACGGGCAGATTTTAAAATTGTACCACCTTTGTTTATGATGTCCTTTACACTTCGGGCATCCATTGGAATAAAATCGCCTTCAATCATACCTTCAAAACCCCGGTATATTCCCATACATTCAATATGGTGATATGCACAGGTCCTAACAACGGAACGTATTGCGGCATTCATACCTGGAGAATCGCCTCCTGAGGTCATTACCCCTATTTTTTTAATCGTTTTTGACATTATCTATTACTTTCAACAAGTAAACTTAACAAAGAAATACTACAATATTTATGTAATTGGGGATTTTTTGGGAAGCCTTGAAAATATCAAACGTTTTCGTTAATAAAAAAACCTATTTTATTAGAAATGCACGGTTTGAAAACGATAATTATTGATTTTTAGACTTGATATTTATGAAATCTGGGGTTAGTTTTTCCTCGGTATTTTCATTTTCCTCATTGTCTTTGGTAGTAATATTAATCTTGTTTTTGTTTTTACCATCAAAAAGAATTTCGAAAAGTTCTTTGAAGGTATCAAATTCAACGTTATATGCAATTCCCGCTCCTTGGGTATATCCTATTTTTTCGCCAAAATTTCGAATGCTGTTCTCTCTATTAAAAAACTTTGCTGTAAGGGTACCTTCTTCATTTAAAAGCACATCTATTTGAACATCTCCTGCTATAACTGTTTGACTTACCCCTCCAATGGGTACGCCAACCTTTCCATTAATAAGGACGCGGTCACTGATTTTTGTACTCAGAGTCAATCCCAATCGATCATCGGTTTCATAATCTGTTGTCTGCTCCCCTACTTGATAATTAACGCCAACCTGTAATTTGCCATCTGCATTGGTCAAAAAACTATTGAAAAAGGCATTTACACGATCTGAAATCGTGCCATAGGCTTGCTGACCCAAACTAATCTCACTTGCAAAGGACCCAGTTGAAAGTAAGAACAGAGCTTGGTTTGTTCTTGCTTCCTTGGTTTCAAGACGGTATTCTAACTCAGATTTAACCGTAGAATTTACGTTTGGAAAATTGAAGGTAAAATTAGGTTCGGGTTGCTCCAATTGACCGGCAAGATTAACCTCTACTTCTACGTCGATGCTTCTATTAATAGGATTATCTAGTAAAACCGAAGGATTGGCTTGCGTTTTATAAATGGCGGTCAAACCAATTTGCGCTTTGAGTGGATCGCCCTCCCAACGAATATATCCACCTGGAACAACGGTAAGTTTCTTTTGAATTAGACCGCCGTAAGCAAAGTTATATTTACCTTCTACGATTTGAAAATCCCCAATCATTTGAAATTTACCGTTGGTATTAATATCAAACAATAAATTTCCATTCCCTTTGCCCTGAATGGTGCTTCCTGAATTCTTATCAATAACTATTTCAATATCGGCATACGGATTAACAATTAAATCGAATTGTAGTTCAAGTCCCTTAACCTGGGTATTTCTAATAATCTCTCCAGATAAACGTGCTTTTTTCTCTTCTGGGCTCAAGAAATGAATGTATGAATTATCTCCGTAGGTCTCTAAATCACTTAATGGAATTTTAAAAACAGTCCCCTGAGCTGTAGTCCCATCAACTGCAATTATTAATTGCTCCGTAGGGCCACTAATAGTTGCTGTACCCTCAATAAAAGCTGTTCCATAATATAACTGTTCTTCTGAGTAGCTGGTATTAAGTACTAAGAGCCTATCTGTTTCAATCTCGAGTCCGAGTTTCCAATCTGAAAATGCTTTATGACCAATAAATCCGTTAAGTGTTGCATTGGAGAAATATTCAGAATCGGTAAGTTCAACATTTTCAAAAATAAATTTTTGTGATTCTAAACTCACTTTACTATCAAAATCAAAACTATAATCTACGTTAAGATAAGGGATGCTCAAACCTGCATTATCCAATAACAGTTCGCCATTTATGTCTGGATTTTGAAGGTTGCCGGTTACTTTTGCCCTTCCTGTGACCAAACCCCTAATATCCTGTATGACCTCACCCCCTAATTTTGAAAAGGGATCGAGTAGAAATTCCTCAAAACTAACATTTAAGTCAACCGTGTTTGTTTCAACATCTAAACTTCCTTTGGCATCGAGAGATTTTAAATTGTCGTTTTTCAAGGTTATATCTACGTTGTAATCTGTTAGGGATTGATTACCAATGATAGAGGCCTTTAAATCGCCCAGTTCGTAATTATTGGCCTTTAAATCTGTGATTGATAACGTGGAACTAGGGAGATATGTGCCTGCCTCTTGCTGAATATCCAGCATGCCATTAACCTTTCCGCTCAAAAATAAATTATCCAACCTTGGTGTTATTTTTACCAAATCAACATCCGTGAAATTTAAATTTATATCCTTATAGTCTTTTCCCTTGACTATTCCGGAGAGTTCAATTTGTTCTTCAAAATGACTCATAACCATTTGCTTAATGTCAAAGTTTTGAAAGTCTCGATCAAAAACTACTTTATTCAATTTGTTGCGCTCCTCGTTTATGACCCAGTTATTTCCTTTAAATATTACATTCGATTTTCCAAAACCAACTACAGATTTGTTATCCTCATCAATTGTATAGTAAAGACTCAGGTCAAAGTTATCTGTGTTTCTATTCCCACCCTGAAATTCAGATTTTATAAATAGCGTATCCCGTTGGGTTACATTTATCAAACTAAACTTAGAAACATCATAATATTTTGTGTAAAGCGTATCCATCTCAATATAGGTGTTGAACAATGGGTTGCTATTATCAATTAAAATTGAAATATCATTGGCAAAATAATCGAAGAGTTTAATTTGTGGGGATTTAAAGGTTAGGTTAAATTGTTTCTCATCCGTTTCCATCCTACCCTTGATTTTAGTGTTTGCTCCAAGTTCAAGTTCGTGATAAAAAACTTCCACAATTTTATTGTAGATATTGAAATCAAACTCCAAATACTGGTCGGTCTCAATTTTATTGGGTACGTAATTGGTGTAAATGCTACCTACAGAATTCTCTACCAGTTTACCGATATCCTCAAATTTGAAATTTCCGCTGAGAGTGCCCTCCATAATGTCGGGGGAGTCAATGGTAATTATTCTTTTTAAATCCTCAAATTGTGATACTATTTTAAAATCCTTAAAATAATATTGATCATACTCATTTATATAGGTTGTGTTTTTGAAATTCAGGGATCCGTAGGCATTATCTATAGTTGTTCCTTTTATTGAGGTGGTTACCATCCCGCTGAATTCAGAAATGCTGTCTTTACTAATAAAGTTTAAAGCCCTTAGGTTCGCATATTCTACGTTAGCAACAAAATTTAAGGTATTTAATTCTTCTGATAAATCTGCGAGTCCATCAAACTTAAATTTGAAATTTTCATCATCGGCTTCCATAAAACCATTAAAAATGTTATTACCCAATCTTCCTGTAATCTCAATGTTCTTGTAGTTATAATCATTATATTCTATTTGGAAAATTTTTCCTTCAATCCTACTACTTAAATTTTCTAGTTTGAAGCCCTGCCCATCAACTTTAAGATCAAGCGATGTTTTTTTTATTTTTGGGTTGTTAAGCAATGCGCCAATATTAAATTTATCAAATGCGATGTCACCAACATAGCTTGCATTATCTATATCATCAACACGCGTCATTCTTAGGTCTGATACAATATTTCCCAAATCTGTTTTGATCTTTAGATCTGCATTAATAGTGCTTTTTGTAATGCGTGTTATGCCTGAAATTGAAAAACTCCCCACTTTAGAAAATAAGGAAGGAATAGATTCGCCCAAAAGATTTGGCAATAGCGCTCTTAAATCATAATAATTAGAGGATAGATTATCAAAACGACCATCTACTGCAAAAGAATTTTTTTCAGACTTGAATAAATTTTTAAAATTAAGGTCTCCGTAAATACGTGTTCTCGAGCTCGTTTTTACCTTAAGATTATTGGCCTGAAGATCATTAAGAGTGCCAAGAAAATCAACATCTATTTCAGCCATTTGATTTGTTCCAAATTCGTTGTAAAACGTGTTGAGATCATTTAGGGAAAGTTCAGAATCTCTAAGTTTTGCAGTAACCAATACTTTATCCTCAAATTCCTTAAAATCCTCACGGTCATAGTCAAAACGAAGGCTACCTTGAAGATTTGATTTATCTGTTCTAATGCTCAAATTGTCAAAGCTCATGTGATTTAAAGTGTATTCAAAATCAGTAACCAAATTTTTAACGTACGCGCCACGAGTATCCTTAAAAGCCAAGGTGTTTATCCTGGCATTTACATCACTATCATTGATTACAAAATTAGTAGCGTTGATATTAAGGTCATAAAACTCAAGCATAGTTTTAGCTTCCCGATTTTCATCGATGAGCCTAAACGTGCCATCTATGATAGAAATATCACTTGAACTGAGAAGAAACTTACCGCGTTTCGCATCTGGATTGTCAGTCTGAAATTTATCCACAAAGATATCGAGGTTGGTATCGGTTTCCCCTTTATATGATTTAACGTTAAAGGTAAGCTCTTGAATATCAATATCGCCAAAGTTTAATATACCGTTGTAAAGGTTTTTAAAGCTAAGTATTGAAGTGTTTAATTCTTTGATCCCTATCAGGGTGTCTTTCTTAAAATCTGAAATAAGAATATTTTTCAATTCTACATCTCCATTAAATTGAAGACTTACTCTTTTTATATTAATATTTGTTCCAAACTCATTATTTATGCGATCTGTAGCATGTTTACCCAAATAAGTTTGTACCGAGGGAATAGAGAAAAACAGCACCAAAATGATGAACAGTAGCAAGATGATCGCTACAATCTTAGATACTATTTTTAGAAATTTTTTGATGCGAATTGAAAGTTATAACTTTGATGTCAAAATTAACAATTATTGTGCCTAATACTCTTTAAATGGCTTCAGAAAAAAAATACATCCTTGGTATTGAGTCATCCTGTGATGACACTGCTGCCGCTGTGCTTTGTAACGATATTATTTTAAGTAATGTTGTGGCAAATCAAGAAATTCATCGAGAGTACGGCGGTGTTGTACCCGAATTGGCGTCAAGGGCCCATCAAAAAAATATTGTACCCGTTGTGCACCAAGCTTTGAAAAAGGCTAATATTGATAAATCACAATTGCACGCGGTTGCCTTTACAAGAGGGCCAGGTTTAATGGGATCGTTATTGGTTGGCACCTCTTTTGCAAAGTCACTTGCTATGGGGTTAAATATTCCGTTAATAGACGTTAATCACATGCAAGCCCATATATTGGCGCATTTTATTTCTGAAGACGGTTATAAAAAACCACCATTTCCCTTTTTAGCTATGACCATTTCTGGTGGGCATACCCAAATTGTTAAGGTAAGCGATTATTTAAAGATGGAGGTCATTGGAGAAACCATGGATGATGCCGTTGGTGAAGCGTTTGACAAAAGTGGAAAAATTCTAGGTTTGGGATATCCCGCCGGACCTGAAATTGATAAACTTGCTAACTTAGGAAATCCAAAGGCCTTTGTGTTCCCGAAACCCAAAGTAGATGGACTTAATTTTAGTTTTTCAGGATTGAAGACCGCTATTCTTTATTTTATTCAAAAACAGGTAAAAGCCGACCCTAACTTTATTGAGAAGCATCTTAATGATATCTGCGCATCAATACAGTACACTATTGTTGGAATACTAATTGACAAGTTGAAACTGGCCAGTAAGCAAACAGGTATCAAGCATATCGCCATTGGAGGTGGGGTTTCTGCTAATTCAGGAATTCGGGAAGCCGTAAAGAATGGTGAGCAAAAATTTGGATGGACGGCTTACATCCCAAAATTTGAATATACTACAGATAATGCCGCAATGATAGGTATTGTAGGTTACCTTAAATATTTAGAAGGCGATTATGCTGAAGAGCGAGTAATGGCAGCAGCAAGGTTGAAGATATGATTTTGATTTTCAATCAAAGTGTCCGTTTAGATTCTCTCTATTGCCAACCTTATCGCGCACAAAGAAATATAGTAATCTCATAATAATCTTGTTACAAACTTGATGTAAACTATAAAATCCCCTCTGCGAATTCCTGTGTTCTGCTTTTTGAGACTTTAGTAAATAGCTCATTCAAACGCCACCCAGTTCAAAATCAATCCCGAAGCAGGTGCAATAAACTCCATGATTTCGGTACTTTCTGGCTTTAAGGAATTTTCAATGTATTCTAAAGTCACATCGCCCCTACCCAAATTAACTAGAGTACCCATCATGAGACGAATTTGATTTCTACCAAAACCTGCACCTCTAACTTCGAGCACATAACTTTTCTTCGGAAAAAAATTGGCAGTAAACACATTGTTTTCAACTAACTGACAGTGCGTAATCTCTCTATTATAAATACCCTTATCGTTTGCCCTAAAACAGTAGGGTTTAAAATTGTGTGTACCTTCAAATAATTTAGCACCTTGCTTCATTAGGTCGATATCCAAATCATCTAAGAAGGTAGTCATTAATGGCGCGCAAAACGGATGGCACTTTTCCGCGTAGGTGAAAAGATAAAGATATTCCTTGATTTTCGAATCTTGGATAATGTTGAATTTTTCGTCAACCTCTTTAATGTTTAAAGCTCTTAAATCTTGTGGAAGATTTTTATTGAACAGCTCCAGAAAGGATGCTTCATCCTCTATTTTCTCATAAACAAACAGTTCAAAAGCCGATGCATTGGCAGATACCATGGCATCCGTTCTTCCCGAGCCCAGGGTTTTAAATTTTTTCCCTTCGAGAATATAATTGAGCGTACGGTCAATCATAAAGTGAATGGTTTTCAAATTGGGCTGTTTTTGCCAACCGTGAAACCTATAACCGAGGTATTGAATTTTTATAAGATAATAGTAACGCTTAGTGAACATGGCTACAAGTACGCCATTTTGCAACGCTTTTAAAAATATTAAGAGGCTTTGTTGTACAAAAGTTTCGGTAGAACCCTTATTTTTAAATTTTAATATTAGTCAATTTCTATCTTGAATATCAAATACCCATTTGACCCTTCCATAAAACATCATTTCTTTATTGCTGGCGGGCTGGCAGTATGGATTTTCGTGTTTCTATATTTTACTGAGCCATTAGATGTTCATGAGTTTACTGATTCTGAGCAACTTATTTACCTACCACTCTATGGATTATTAGGAGCTTTTCTTTATATCATGATGCTACCGTTTCAAAAATGGCTTTATAAAAAAAATAGCCTAAAGTGGAATTTGACCCAAGAAATACTTTTTTTAATTGTCTTTATCTGTATATCTATTGTCATACTACGCCTATTCTACTTACATGTAGTTATGGACTGGCATCCAAACGCTTACTCTTTATGGTATTATATTAGAGCCATTATTTTTCCTGCGTTGTTAACTATTTTACCAATAATCCTAATCGGTCGTTTTAGTTTTGGAAAATTCAAGGAAAAGAAACTAGAAGCAAAAAAGATTGAAATTAAAGGCGAAGGTCAATATGAAAGCCTAAGATTATTAATAACTGATTTGATTAGCATTCAATCCTCAGATAATTATGTAGAAGTATTTTTCCTTGACGGAAGCCATTTGAAAAAAACACTGATCAGAAACAAGCTTTCCGTAATTGCGGAAACGTTCCCCGAATTATTAAGAACGCATCGTGGATTTATAATCAATCCCTATCATTTTCAATCTTGGAAAACCGAAAACGGAAAGCATTTTTTAAGGTTATCACAGTCGGTTGAAGTCCCCATTTCTAAAACCTACCTCAAGGCTGTGAAATTACAGTTTAATTCCGCCACATCATAAGGGCATTTCGCCCCAAACCCCCACTATTATTGAATTATATAGCAATAGCGATATACATTTGTTTTCAGAACGTTTAACCAAAAACAAACATTATGAAAACTATTTGCACATTTATTATCGCTATCCTTTTCGGAATTTTATCTTCAAACTCACAAGATAGCACCCAACAAGAAATCTATATTATTGGCACCATGCATACCGTGCCTAAAATTGTAAAGCATAGTTACAAACCTATGCTTAAAAATGCCAAAAAATACCAACCCGATGCAATATACGTGGAAAGCCCTATGGCAAATGACTCCCTCAGTTGGACGTATTTAAAAGATGGTTGGTCTCAGAATTATAAAAATTTTTATTATTTATCAGATTCTATTCAGAAGGTATTTACACCCAATGAAACTAAATTTAATTCAATAATAGAAAAAGAATTTAATCAAATGACTGATAGTGATTTAGACCACCTTATCAAAACCTTTGCTTATAATCGAGATAATGCCAATTATGATTTTTACAATTATATAAAAATTTATGGAAGAGACGGTTCTAAAAAACCAACGCGCAATGAGGATGGTGACTTGACCTACAAATTGGCGATTCACCAAAATATAAAATTATTGACGGCAATGGATGACCAACGTACAAACGGTAAATACCACGATGCATGGCGTAAATGCTCTAAAGAGGGCCAATCAAACGGTAACAATGAAATTAACTCAAAGCTCAATAAGAAAAGTTACAATAACTCTATTTTGCCAGCTGTATTTAGAGGACTAGGAAAACACACCAACAAGCGTAAATCTCTGCAGCAATTGCACGATATGTCTTCTTTTAATTATGTACAAGTAGAAACACCTGGTTGTTCCGAAGGAACAAAATATTGGAATGAACGTAACCACCGAATGGCAGAAAATATCGCAAAACAAGTTATAGAATCTGGCTTAGAGAAAAACATAGTAGTCGTTGGCGCTGCTCACGTGATTGGATTAGAAAAAGAACTCAAGCAAAACTATCCTAATTTAAAATTGGTTTTTATGAATGATTAAACGTTCTCAGATTATTTTTAAATCCAAGGGCCATCGTTATAAACGGTGGCTTATTTTTTGTCTCGACTTTTCAAGACATTCACAATATCATCCAATTCAAAACCTTTTGCCTTGAGTAGTATCAAATAATGAAATAGCAAATCAGCACTCTCATCCAAGAATAATTTGTCGTCATTGTCCTTAGCTTCTATGATGACTTCAACAGCCTCCTCGCCTACTTTTTGGGCAATTTTATTAATGCCTTTTGCGAAAAGAGAAGCCACATAAGAAATGTCTTCTGAAGCGTTTTCCTTTCTATCGGCAATAACAGTTTCCAATTCTGAAATAAATCCGTAATGTTGCTTATTTTTTTCATCCCAACAGGTATCTGAGCCTTTATGACAGGTTGGGCCTTTTGGATTTGCACTTATCAAAAGCGTATCATTATCACAGTCTAGTTTAATATCGACTAGATGTAATACATTTCCACTCTCTTCTCCTTTTGTCCATAAGCGTTTTTTGCTGCGGCTAAAGAAGGTGACCAGTTTTGTTTCTTCAGTTTTTTTTAAGGCTTCTTCGTTCATGTAACCCAGCATCAAAACGTTTTTTGTAGTAGCGTCTTGTATGATTGCTGGTACGAGACCGTTATTTTTTGAGTAATCTATAGTCATCAATATTTATTTTGTTTCCGTAAAACAGAAATCTCATATTTACTTATTGTCGTCATTCCGCATCTATTACGAAACCGTATTAATTTACTCCGACGGTCAATTTTTTGTCACAGATTCACGAATGTATTGAATAAGGACTGGTGAATGCATCTAACCGTCGTTACGTTTTGTGGCACAATATTTTTAAATTCGCATCGCCACGCCATTGGCCTTCAATGCTTTCTTCAAATCCTGAATTTCGATTTCCCCGAAATGAAACACGCTTGCTGCCAGTGCAGCATCGGCTTTTCCAATTTTAAAAGTATCAATAAAATGTTGCACCGTTCCTGCTCCGCCCGAAGCTATTATGGGAATATTTACTAGCTCAGAAAGTTTTGCCAATGCGGTATTTGCAAACCCTGCTTTTGTTCCGTCATTATTCATTGAGGTGAATAAGATTTCGCCAGCACCTCTTTGCTCGACTTCCTTTGCCCAATCAAAGAGCTTTAAATCTGTTGGAATCGTGCCACCTGCAAGATGAACCATCCATTCGCCTTCAATTTCTTTAGCATCTATGGCGACGACCACGCATTGGCTACCAAATTTTTTGGACAGTTCGTTAATCAATTCAGGGCGTTTTACAGCCGAAGAATTTACCGAAACCTTATCGGCACCACAATTGAGTAATACCGCAACGTCTTCAATGCTAGAAATCCCACCACCCACGGTAAACGGAATATTTACCTGTTCTGCTACTTTAAGCACCATATCAATCATGGTTTTACGACCTTCGAGCGTCGCCGAAATATCTAAGAATACCAATTCATCTGCACCTAGTTGAGCGTATTGTTTGGCAAGCTCTACAGGGTCGCCTGCGTCTCGTAAATCTATAAAGTTAATGCCTTTAACGGTTCTTCCGTTTTTGATATCTAAGCAGGGTATGATTCGTTTTGTGAGCATTTGGGAGGGTTCAGAGTTCTGGATATGTTAGCTATAAATTTCTAAATCTTTTAATCGAATATGTCCTTCATAAAGCGCTTTGCCTATTATAGCTCCTTCACATCCTAAATCTTCGAGTTTATTTAGGTCATCGATTGAACTTATCCCTCCAGAGGCAATCAGTTTAATATCCCTTGTGTTTTCTATGAGTTTTTTATATAAATCGAAGGAAGGCCCTTCAAGCATTCCATCTTTTGAAATATCGGTACAAATTACATACTGCACGCCTTTGCCCATATAACCTTTCACGAAAGGAATGACTTCTAAATCACTTTCCTCCTGCCAGCCACTAATCGCGATTTTTGCTCCAGCTTCATGAGGATTGCAATCTGCTCCAAGAACTATTTTTGTACCGCCGTATTTAGACAACCAACCTTCAAAAGTCTTTGAGTTCTTGACCGCAATACTGCCACCTGTTATCTGTTTGGCACCAGAATTAAACGCAATATGTAAATCCTCGTTGGTTTTTAGTCCACCACCAAAATCAATCTTTAAAGCGGTTTTAGCGGCAATTTGTTCTAGAACTTTATAATTAACAATGTGTTTTGCTTTTGCACCATCTAAATCAACAACATGCAAATATTCAATGCCTGCAGCTTCAAATCTCTTGGCAACCTCTACCGGGTTCTCATCGTAAACTTTTTTGGTATCATAATCACCTTTGGTAAGCCTGACGCATTTACCATCTATAATGTCTATTGCTGGAATTATTCTCATATCAGTTTCCCACAAAAGTGGAGGTTTTCTTTAAATTATTAAATGTATTATAGTTTTAAGAAATTTCTCAAAACCTGCTCCCCGGCCAAACTACTTTTTTCAGGATGAAATTGCACTCCATAAAAATTATCTTTTTTTAATCCCGAAGCATACTCCAATTCATAATCTGTAGTAGCAGTACTTTGAGCGCAATTTTCGGCATAAAAACTATGGACAAGGTACATGAATTCTTGGTCTTTGATTCCGCTGAACAATTTAGATTTTAAATTTGAAATGGTGTTCCAGCCCATTTGTGGGACTTTGACCTTTTTTGAAAACTTTTTAACTGAAACATCAAATATACCCAACCCTTCTGTATCACCTTCCTCACTATGATTGCACATCAATTGCATGCCCAGACAAATACCCAAAACCGGTTGTTTTAGCTTTGGAATTAACTCATCCAAGCCACTAGACTTTAACATCGCCATCGCTGAACTCGCTTCGCCAACACCAGGAAAAATAACCTTATCTGCATTTCTTATTATTTCAGGATTATTGGTCAGAATAGCATCAACTCCCAAACGCTGAAACGCAAATTGGAGGCTTTTGATATTGCCCGCGCCATAATCAATAATTACAAGGGGGCCTCCTCCAACTCTTCCAAGGGAGGAGGGCCGCTTATCCGGATGGATGTAAGTTTTAATGTCTTTGCTCATAAAGTAATAAATTTTCAAGGAAACCTTTCATCCGCCTTTGTTCATTCCCTTCGGGAAGGTTAGCATGGGCTACAACATTCCTTTTGTGCTTGGTAACACCATCTTCTCAACATCCCGTTTTACGGCCATTTTAATAGCTTTGGCGAAAGCTTTAAAAATTGCTTCAATTTTATGATGTTCGTTTTGACCTTCTGCTTTAATGTTTAGGTTGCATTTGGCGCCATCAGTAAACGATTTGAAGAAATGGTAAAACATTTCTGTAGGCATTTTACCTACCATCTCGCGTTTAAATTCTGCCTCCCAAACGAGCCAATTTCTACCCCCAAAATCAATGGTGGCTTGTGCTAGGCAATCATCCATTGGTAAAGCAAAACCATAGCGCTCTATACCGAGTTTGTTTCCCAGAGTTTTAGCAAATACTTCACCTAATGCGATTGCGGTGTCTTCAATGGTGTGATGTTCATCAACTTCCAAATCACCTTTGACCTCTATGTCTAAATCCAACTGGCCATGACGCGCAATTTGGTCTAACATGTGGTCAAAGAAAGCAAGACCGGTACTAATGTTGCTCTTACCGGTACCATCGAGATTTAGATTGATTTTGATTTTAGTTTCGTTGGTGTTACGCTCCAAACTTCCTGTTCTAGCGTCTGATTTTAGAAATTTGTATATCGCTTCCCAGTCGTTAGACTCTAAAGCAATAAACTCTTCTAACGTATCACGTTGAACTGTAATTTCATCAGTACCTAAATGGGTGTAATCGTTTATAAAAATTCCTTTAGAACCTAAATTTTTGGCGAGTTCGATATCGGTCAATCTGTCGCCGATTACGAAAGAATTTATCAAATCATATTCTGGAGAAAAGTATTTTTCCAATAACCCTGTGTTCGGTTTTCGGGTAGGAGCATTTTCCTTGGCAAAGGTTCTATCAATAAATTGTTCCTTGAAAACAATACCTTCTGCTTCAAACGTTTTTATCACAAAATTGTGGACTGGCCAAAAAGTGTTTTCGGGATATACCTCAGTGCCCAAGCCATCTTGATTGGTAATCATTACAATTTCAAAATCCAACTCTTTGGCGATTCTACTCAAATATTGAAACACCTTTGGATAAAATTCCAATTTCTCAAAAGCGTCGATTTGTTCATCTGCGGGCTCTTTGATGAGCGTACCGTCTCTGTCTATAAATAATACTCGTTTCATTCCTATCCCTGGTCCTCTCTACTTAAACTGCGCTGAGCGCAGACTACAAAGGGAACTGTAGTGGTCAATTTTTATGGATTAAACTATTTTAACGTTTTTAAAGCTTTGATCAATTTAATATTTTCTTGTATGGTGCCAATCGTGAACCTTAAACAGTTTTCACATAGATGCTGATTAGTTCTGTTTCTAACCACAATGCTTTTATCAATCAGCTGTTGATAACGTTTATTGGCATCATCTACTCGAGCCAATATAAAGTTGGCATCTGAAACGTAAACAGTCTTGATAAATGGAATGTTTTTCAATTCTGAACTCATCCATTCTCTCTGTTTTAAAATGTTCTGTATTTCTTCGGAAACCGCCTCGGGCATTGATAAACGCTCCAAAGCACGTTTTTGGGTTAACTCATTGATATTGTAAGGTGGTTTAATCCTGTTGAGAATTGCTATAATTTCAGCGGAGGCAAAACAGACTCCCAATCGGATGCCCGCCATTCCGTAAGCTTTTGAAAGCGTCTGGGTAACAATAAGGTTTGGAAATTTCAACAGTTGCTTTGTCCAGCTTTCTTGATTGGAAAAATCGATGTAGGCTTCATCAATAATTACAATCCCATTGAATTCGGTTATTAATTTCTCGATTGTTTTAGTCTCAAAACTATTACTCGTTGGATTATTAGGCGAACAAATAAAAAGAAGTTTTGTGTTTGTATTGGCAGACTTTAAAATCTCATCAACGTTGGGCTGAAAATTAGATTGCAACGGGATTTCTATATTTTCGATTGCATTTAAACTAGCAAGAACATCATACATTCCATAGGTTGGCGGTAAGGTAATCACGTTGTCTTGGTTTGGTTCGCAAAAGGCCCTGTAAATTAAATCCAGAACTTCATCGCTTCCATTGCCTAATAAAATATGTTTTGTCGCAATTCCTCTTACTTCTGAAATTTTCGATTTCAGCTTTATTTGTTGAGGATCCGGATAACGATTGACGCCATTATTAAATGGATTTTCATTAGCATCCAAAAACACCATATCGCCAGCCGTCTCCTTGTATTCATCCCGTGCTGAGGAATACGACTTCATCGCCATAATATTTGGTCTAATGAAATTTTTTATATTGAATGATTTCGTCATTTTATTTTCGTTGAAGTAAGCTGGCTTTATATCTTGCAGGTATCAATTCAAAATTTTTACCTCAAGTACTTTAATTTATTTATTTTTTAAATCGTTTAATCTTAAGGTCACCGCGTTTTTATGCGCCTGCAATCCTTCGGCCTCAGCCATCAACTCTATGGTATTGCCAATATTTATAATCCCTTGCTCACTAATTTTCTGAAACGTGATACTCTTATTGAAACTATCCAAATTCACACCCGAATACGCTCTGCTAAATCCGTTGGTTGGCAATGTATGGTTGGTACCAGAAGCATAATCGCCTGCACTTTCTGGAGTAAAATTACCAATAAACACAGAACCTGCATTGATTACGTTATCGACATAAAAACCTTCATTTTTTGTGCAGATTATAAAATGCTCGGGAGCATATTCGTTTATTATATCGAGTGCTGTCTCGTCAGATTCTACAAAAATTAGTTTGGAATTTTTGATAGCTTTCTGTGTCATATCCAATCTTGGTAATTTTTTGACTTGCACTTCTAATTCTTTTGAAACTGCCTCAATAAGCTGCATAGACGTTGATATTAAAATCACTTGGCTATCAGCGCCATGTTCGGCTTGGCTCAACAGATCTGCAGCCACATAGCTGGCTTTTGCCGAATCATCTGCAACCACCAAAAGCTCGCTTGGACCCGCGGGCATGTCAATTGCCACACCAAACTTAGTAGCCAATTGTTTCGCTACGGTCACGTATTGATTTCCTGGACCGAATATTTTATAGACTTTAGGAATCGATTCTGTCCCAAATGTCATTCCGGCAATCGCTTGAATTCCTCCTGCCTTAATAATTGTCGTGACGCCACACAAATTAGCAGCGTACAAAATAGCATCGGCAATTTTCCCCTCTTTGTTAGGTGGAGAACATAATACAATTTCTTTGCAACCAGCAATAGTGGCAGGAATCGCCAACATCAAAACCGTAGAAAATAAGGGTGCCGTTCCTCCCGGGATGTAAAGTCCGACATTTTGAATCGGTCGTTTTTCCTGCCAACAATCAACACCTTTTGTTGTTTCAACCCGAACTACCTCAGTTTTTTGAGCATTATGGAATTTCTCTATATTATTTTTTGCCTGTTGAATAGCTTTTTTTAACTCGTCAGAAACTTTAGAATCAGCTTCATTTAGTTCTTTTTCAGAAACTAAAAACGTGTCTAATTTTATAGCGTCGAACATTTCGGTATATTTCGCAACCGATTTATCGCCTTGTCGCTGAACATCGCTAAATATTTCGTTGACTGTGTTCTCAATATTCTCAACAGTTTGGGTAGGTCTTTTTAAAAGCTCTGACCAAGTGGATTTGTCTGGATTTGATATGATGTTCATGGTTTTAATTTAATGCGAATTGAGGTATTTTACGCTAACAATTTTGACTGGCTAATTTTAGCTGATTCTCAATGGACGCTTTTTATACTGATTGTGTTCATTAAAATCTATATCTTTTTGACACCTTTTATAATTACTTTAATATACCATATTCTCTATTGGACAAACTAATATACCTTCTGCCCCATTTTGTTTTAGTTCATCTATAACCTCCCAAAAATCGTTCTTATTGATGACCGAATGTAAGGAACTCCATCCTTTTTTGGCTAATGGTAAAATTGTAGGACTATTCATCCCAGGTAAAATGTTTGTAATGACGTCTAGTTTATCGTTTGGAGCATTTAATAGGACATATTTACTTTGTCTTCCTCTTAGAACCGATTTTAATCTAAAATGTAGTTTGTCTAAAATCTCTTTGTTTTCTGAGGAAATTAAAGGTGAAACTGCCAAGACAGCCTCAGACTTTAACAATACTTCTACTTCTTTTAGTCCGTTTTTAAACAAGGTGCTTCCGCTTGAAACTATATCAACAATAGCATCTGCTAAACCAATATTTGGTGCGATTTCTACAGAACCGTTAATAATATGAAGTTTGGCGTTTACACCTTTTTTTTCTAAAAACTTATTAACGGTATTTGGATACGAGGTTGCAATACGCTTCCCTTCCAAATCCTTGACACTCTTGTAGCTGGATGATTTTGGTATAGCTATGGATACTTTACATGAGGAAAACCCCAATTTTTCTAGGATGGAAATAGATTCTCCCTTTTCAATCAATACATTTTCTCCAATTATGGCAACATCAACCACGCCGTCTTTTAGATATTGTGGAATGTCTCCATTTCTAAGGTAGAAAATTTCCAATGGAAAATTTTTAGCGGTAGTCTTTAATTGATCTTTACCATTATTTATCGATATGCCTATTTCCTTGAGGATTTTCATCGAGTCGTCGTGAAGCCTTCCAGATTTTTGTACTGCTATTTTTAGTTTTGTCATCTTTAATTCACGCTATTGGCGTGTTATCTTTATTTAGTTATATATTATATTAGGAAAAGCAGAATGCTATTTGTTTATTGAACGTTAAGATTTTTAATCCTGAGATTCCCGCTTTATCGAGAATACAAAAACCCGTTTGATTAGCTCAAACGGGTTTTAAATATAAATTGAAATTATTCAATACATTTTCACCTCGCTTGATGGCCAGAATGAAAATGATGATGTAATTGAATAATTGTCATAGTGTAATTGTTCTTAACAAAGATTGTAAATAAAATTTTATAAATCCTAATCCTTGTTGCTTAATTTTCTGTTAATCCTATTGATTTCCTAATATAATTGGTAGCCCACTATCTCCAGAACCAATAACAATAACTTTGCTATTTGGTGATTCTGCTAGTCTCATGGTAGCATCAATTCCTTTATCCTGTAAAATTTTATCAGTTAAAGAAGCACTTAAAATACGGTTGGATTCTGCTTTACCTTCGGCTTCAATGATTACTTTTTCAGCTTCTTTTGAAGCTGTTACCAATCTAAACTCATACTCTAAGGATTCCTGCTCTTGCTTCAATTTACGCTCGATGGCCTCTTTTATTGTGGGTGGTAATGTAACATCGCGAACTAAAACCTCATTGAGCTGAACATATTGTCTTTCTAATATTATTTTTGTTTCCTCAAAAATCTCATCCTGAATAGCATCTCTTTTACTGGAATATAATTGTTCTGGTGTGTAACGACCTACAACAGATCTCGCAGCACTTCTAATTGCCGGTTGAATAACACGCTGTAAATAATTTTCACCAAGTGATTGGTGTAAATTCCCTAAATCCTTATAGACGGGCTCGTACCAAACCGATGCTTCAATTTGAATCTCTAGTCCGTTAGAAGATAGTACTCGCATCTTTTCGTATAATTCTTGCTGACGCACTTCATAGATAAAAACCTTGTTCCACGGGGCGATGATATGAAAACCTTCGCCTAGAGGTGGTGCGTCTGTAACTACACCGTCATCAAATGTTTTGTAAAGTACGCCTGCTTCACCAGAATCAATAGTGACAGCAGATTTCGCCAATAAAATAAGTAATAGAACTACTCCTATTATTACTGGCAATGCAATTTTTGGTAATCTTTCCATATATAAATTAAATTAAACCATTATATTTTCTAATAAACCATTCCGCAGACAAGCAAAAAGCGATTAAAGCAAGAAGATATTTAAAGTCAATCAAAGATACGACTTTTTTACTGCTTTTTTGAATGGTTGCAAACCGGGAATCATTAATTAAATCGTTAATTACGGCATCTGAATTATCAATAAAATATGAAACCCCATCCGTAGAATTTGCGACAGATTGTAATTTTGAAACATTTGCATTTAAAAACTGCTGCTCCACATTATAATCCAAAATCTTGAATTCGCCTGATTTTGAGATATTTTCATTATCTACAGAAACCGTGAACGAATAATCCCCAGCATCTATTCTGCTCAAATCGACCTGATAGTTTGTGTTGGATAATACAAAAGGCAATGTCATTTCTTGGTTGGAAGCTTTATTCTTTAAATTAATTTTTAGTTTAGAATTGGCATCAAACTCATAGTTTTTATTAAAAAATTGAGCGGTTATCAAGATGTTATCATTGCCATTATAAAACGACTCAAAGTTGACGTTTAATCTTGTTTTTCGCTGATTAGAGCTTAGGTACTGCACAAGCTTTCCCGTAAAATCGTCAAAACCATTAAAAGAACCTTCTTCCAAATAAGCCTGGCTGCGCCAACGCCAAAAACCTTGACCCAATAATAGGGCTTCGCGCTGGCCATTAACCTCAAATGTAGCCAACAAAGGTTCATCGAGTTGATTACCATTTATACTTTTATATAGAATAGTCTCAAAAGGCACCGAAAATGATATCTCACCGAATTCAGCAGATAATGGCGGAAATTCTTCAAAACTCAAATCATCAATAATAAACGCTCCATAATTTTTATTTAATCTTGGTTGGAAGGTTTCTTCTTGATTTGTTATTTGTTGCTTATAATTATTTTGTAATGAATTGAGTGTTGCCCAGTTTGTTTCTAAACCTGCCACCACAAATTTATTTAGTTTTAGTTCTTTTATTTTACTAAAAACAGTCTTAAAGTTATTAGTTGGCTGATATATAACAACCATTTGAAAATCATTAGGTTGCTTTAAAAATTCTTCAATATTTAAAATTGTAGCCTGGCGTTGTTCGTTACTTTCAATTGATTTTTTAAACGCCCCCAAATCTGGATGGACAATTTCTGAAATTATGGCTACATTGGTTTTTTGGTCAATGATTTCAACGGCAAAATCCTTACTATTATTGATGACGTTTTTTTCGTTATCTAAAGGAATCAACTCGGCCTTGTAACTTTTAATACCAACTCTATTGGCCGGTAAAGTGAAGTTGAGAATTTCCGAAGTGTTTTCTTTGCTGAAGTTGATTGGTTTTGAAAATACCGTGCTATTTCCAGAAGTGATTTTTAGTTGGGTATTAACATCAGAATTTCCTTCATAAGTCGCGATCAATTCAACTGGGAACTTATTTTTTAGGTAGGCATAGCGGTTGACGTTAAGTTGAGAAATCTTAATATCTGTAAAAGTTGTGGTGTCTCCTAAAATTATGGGAAATACATTTTGCCCGTAAGATTTCATCATATAGCTGTAATCCCTGCCATAAGTCTGATTGCCATCAGTAATTAAAATAGTTGGAGATATCGTATTGCTATAAACCTCAGAAAAACGCTCAAACGCCAAGGACATGTTGGATTGTTTTTCATCAAACGTTAGGGAATCTGAAGATTTTACTTCTTTTCCGAAGTTATAAAACTGAAGATTGAAATCTTCGTTTAGTTCTTTATTGGATTTTAATGAAGTAATTAATTGCCGAACGTTTTCACTTTGTTTAAGATATGCTACAGATTCAGAATTATCTACTGCGACAACTAAATTAGGCTTTTCGTTATAATAGGTGATGCTGTCAAACTTTGGGTTTATGAGTAATATCAGTATAGCAAATATGGTCAGAAATCGCAGTCCTGCAAGTAACCAGTATATTTTGGTGGTTTTTTTTGACTTATAGATATACTGAAAAAGCGCTATGGCTAGCGCTGAAATTCCCGCAATAACAAGATATAATATAATTGTAGTTTGCATTTAATTATTGACGCCGTTAGTTTCTTAAAGAGCGTTTTATAAATTTCAATAGGAGTTTTCTAAGACCATAAATTTTATTGAGATTAAGTCAACATTCCCCCATCAACGTTTAAGGTTTGTCCTGTGATGTAAGCACTCATATCACTCGCTAAGAACACGCAAACATTAGCAATGTCCTCTGGAGTGCCACCTCGTTTTAACGGTATTGCATTACGCCAACTTTTTACAGTTTCTTCATCTAACTTAGCGGTCATCTCAGTTTCAATAAAGCCAGGAGCAATGACGTTACTTCTTATATTTCTGGAACCCAACTCTAGGGCAACAGATTTTGAAAAACCAATAATCCCAGCTTTGGATGCGGCATAATTAGTTTGCCCAGCGTTACCCTTTACACCAACAACAGAGCTCATATTAATAATAGACCCTTTGCGCTGTTTTAACATAGTGCGCTGTACGGCTTTGGTCATGTTAAAAACCGATTTTAGATTAACCTCAATAACTTTATCAAAATCATCCTCACCCATTCTCATTAAAAGATTGTCTTTGGTTATCCCGGCATTGTTGACCAATATGTCAATACTACCAAATTCGGTCAATACAGCTTCAGCTAATTTCTGTGATTCATCAAAATTAGCGGCATTACTTTGGTACCCTTTGGCTTTGATTCCTTCAGCATTTAATTCTTTCTCCAATTCATCCGCTGCTTCTACAGAAGAACTATAGGTGAAAGCTATGTTAGCGCCATGTTTTGCGAATACTTCTGCAATACCCTTACCAATACCTCTACTCGCTCCTGTAATTATTGCTGTTTTACCTTCTAATAATTTCATCATAATCAATTTTAATTCTAATTGGATGGTTTCAAATGAAACTCACTGATTTGTTTTTTCTATACCTTATTTTACACCTTTAAATTGACAGTTGTAATTGAAAGTTCATCCTTGAACATTCTTCCAAATATAATACTTACAGTCTGCGTAGATGCTAAAAACCTCACAAAATCAAATGGAAATTGTGAGGTTATATATTGTTTAAGAAAGATTGAAAATTATCCCATGACCTCAGCCACTTTCTTCCCAATTTCTGCGGGTGATTCCACCACGTGGATACCGCATTCTTTCATAATTGCTTTTTTTGCTTGGGCGGTATCGTCACTTCCACCAACAATCGCTCCAGCATGTCCCATGGTACGTCCGGCAGGTGCAGTTTCACCAGCAATAAATCCTACCACAGGTTTTTTACTTCCACTAGCTTGATACCATTTTGCGGCATCTGCTTCCAGTTGACCGCCAATCTCACCGATCATGACCACACATTCTGTTTCTGGGTCGTTAATCAATAGTTCAACAGCTTCTTTTGTTGTTGTTCCGATAATTGGATCACCACCAATACCAATGGCAGTAGTGATTCCTAAACCTTGTTTTACAACTTGATCTGCTGCCTCGTATGTCAAAGTCCCAGATTTTGAAACAATGCCCACTTTGCCTTTTTTGAAAACGAAACCTGGCATAATACCAACCTTTGCTTCACCAGGGGTAATAACACCTGGACAATTTGGACCAATTAATCGGCACTCCTTGTTTTTGATATAAGCAGCCGTTTTTATCATATCGCCAACCGGAATACCTTCAGTAATTGTAATTATAACCTTGATACCCGCATCGGCAGCTTCCATAATGGCATCTGCGGCAAATGCAGGTGGCACAAAAATAATTGTGGTGTCAGCACCAACTTCCTTTACAGCCTCTTCAACGGTATTGAAAACTGGCCTATCCAAATGTTTCTGCCCCCCTTTTCCTGGAGTAACTCCACCAACGACATTAGTGCCATATTCAATCATTTGTTCAGCGTGAAATGTGCCTTCACTACCTGTAAATCCTTGTACAATTATTTTTGAATTTTTATTTACTAAAACACTCATGGTTTTTAATTTTTTGATTTTTGTTGATTGTATTGTCTAATAAAGGCATTGAAGCTGCTTCAAACCTTAAAAACAAAAGTAAAGGTTTGGTGAGTATATATAAAGGGATTATTAGACTTTTATTTCTACATACGAATTTAAGCTTTCTTTGCTGTTATCTGCCAGTTGGCTTATTTCGTGGCCTTTAAATAATTTGCCGTCCTTAATTTCCCAGATGGAAATAAAATGTGCTATCGGCTCATTTTTTGTAGGTCGTTCAATTGAGCTTGCATAAATTGTATATCGTGCCGTTATGGTTTCTTTGTCTTCCAATAAATGACTTATTTGATAACTGAAAGATTCGTAAGAGCGTCTTATTTCTGAGAGCATCTTACTTATAGCATCATAATCTAAAATTGTAAAACCTTTGCTGCTATGCCAGTTTAATTCACAATTCTTATGAAAATAATCCATGGCATTTTCATCTTTCGCTAAATCTAAAGCATATAATTTTTCGGCAATTTTCTTTACTGACATGATTTAATCTTTTAATTTCTGAATGAGCTCTGGAAGTTTCTTAATGTATGCCATCTCTTTATACTTACTTCTCGCCTCTATTGCAGGGGATCCAAAATAGGACGTGTTTGGTTCGGTAGATTGTCCTAAACCAGATTGGGCGTAAATAATAGTGCCTTTTGCTAAGGTAATCCCGCTTTTTATACCGACTTGTCCCCAAATAGTTACGTCGTCCTCTATAACCACACAGCCAGCAATACCTGTTTGTGAAGCAATTAAACATTTTTTACCGATAACAGTATCATGACCAACTTGGATTTGGTTATCCAATTTTGAACCTTCACCAATAGTTGTATCTCCCGTTACGCCTCTATCTATAGTGCAGAGCGCTCCAATATCAACGTAATCTTTAATAATAACGCGACCACCCGATTTGAGTTGGTCAAAACCTTCGGGGCGGTTTTTGTAATAAAAAGCACTGGCTCCCAAAATAGTTCCAGCATGGATGGTTACGTGGTCTCCAATAATAGTATCATCATAAATAACAACGTTGGAATGGATAATACAATGCTCACCAATACTTACGTTATTTCCAATAAAGCAGTTGGGTTGCAAAATCGTATTCTCTCCTATTTTTGCAGATTCTGAAATTGCTACACTCGAAGGACTAAATGGCTTAAAATGATTGGTAAGTTTATTAAAATCCCTAAACGGATCTTCACTTATCAAAAGTGCTTTACCATCAGGACATTCTACTTTTTTATTGATGAGAATAACAGTTGCTGCGGAATTTAATGCCTTATCATAATATTTAGGATGATCAACAAAAACGATGTCTCCAGGCTCAACCACGTGAATTTCATTCATACCTAAAACCTCAAAAGCAGCGTCACCGATAAATTCCGTAGAAATTAGTTCTGCTATTTGTTCAAGGGAGTGCGGTTTTGGAAATTTCATGTGTCGATTAATAATTAGAAAATATCGTAAAAATGATGCTATGCTGAAGTGAATCAAAAATCAATATCTCGAAGATGTATTTTAAATCTTAAGATATTGATGAATTGAGTTTCTACTCTTTTACCCTCTCTTTATAAGTACCCTTATCTGTTTCAATTTTTATTTTATCGCCCTCGTTGATAAATAGTGGTACGTTAACCTCAGCGCCCGTTTCAACCGTAGCTGGTTTTGTCGCGTTGGTAGCAGTGTTTCCTTTAACACCAGGTTCGGTATGGGTCACTTCTAAGATCACACTCGCAGGCATGTCAACTGAAAGGGGCATATTATCCTCAGTATTGATCAAAACGGTTACCACTTCACCTTCCTTCAGTAAATCGGGACGGTCTAGTGCGGCCTCCAATAATCGAATCTGGGTATAATCCTCTTGGTTCATAAAATGATAAAACTCTCCATCTGCATATAAGTATTGAAATTTATGAGTCTCAACACGAACGTCTTCTATCTTATGGCCTGCGGAAAAAGTATTATCTAGAACTTTACCTGTTGTAACACTTTTCATTTTTGTTCTCACAAAAGCAGGACCTTTTCCTGGTTTAACGTGTAAAAATTCAATGATTTTAAAAATATCGTGATTGTATCTAATGCACAATCCGTTTCTTATATCTGATGTACTGGCCATATTATTGCCCACGAAAGTGGGTGTTTTTTTTAATAGTTAATATTATATTTTAAGAATTCGATTTGAAGTATCCTTTCATGATACCTCGATGTGAATTTTTGATAAACTGAAGTATCTCGTCTCGTTCTGGAGTGGCTTCCATTTCGGCCTCAATAAGTTCAGAGGCCTGGGTATTATTGTAATTTTTTTGGTAGAGTATTCGGTATATATCTTGAACTTCCCTGATTTTATCTGTTGAAAAACCCCGACGGCGCAAACCTACCGAATTAATCCCCACATAGGATAATGGTTCTCTACCAGCTTTTACAAATGGCGGTACATCTTTTCTTACCAAAGATCCTCCTGTTACAAATGCATGATTACCGATGGAACAAAATTGGTGCACGGCCGTCATACCGGCTAAAACCACATAATCTCCAATTGAGATGTGACCTGCCAGTGTACTGTTATTTGAAAAAATGCAATTGCTGCCAACGATACAATCATGGGCAACATGGCAATAGGCCATAATTAAACAATTATCACCGATAACAGTTTTCATTTTATCGGTAGTGCCCCTATTAATGGTCACACACTCTCTTAAAGTCACATTATCGCCGATTACAGTTAGCGTATCTTCATCATTGTACTTTAAATCCTGGGGAATCGCAGAAATTACAGTGCCAGGGAAAATATTACAATTTTTCCCTATTCTTGCGCCTTCCATGATGGTCACATTACTCCCAATCCAAGTACCCTCGCCAATAGTTACATTACTGTATATTGTAGTAAATGGCTCTATCACTACATTTTTTGCGATTTTTGCACCGGGGTGGACGTAAGCTAAAGGTTGGTTCATGTTGTGCTTTTTAAAATATTTTTTATCTGAAGGTCTAGTTTCGATAATTTTAAATTGAAATACCTTTGATTAATTGATTATTTTACTTTTGAAATTTGTGCCATTAATTCTGCCTCAGCACATAATTTTCCGTTAGCATAGGCATATCCTTGCATGTGACAAATTCCTCTTCGAATTGGTGTAATTAAAGTACACTTAAAAATCAAGGTGTCCCCAGGCACTACTTTCTGTTTGAATTTCACCTTGTCGATTTTCATGAAAAAGGTAAGATAATTCTCAGGATCTGGTACTGTACTTAAAACTAAGATACCACCAGTCTGCGCCATAGCTTCTACGATAAGTACACCTGGCATGACTGGAGCTCCAGGAAAATGACCTTTAAAAAACTCTTCGTTCATGGTCACGTTTTTCATACCTACCACGTGGGAGTCTGATAACTCAAAAACCTTATCTAATAATAAGAAAGGCTGTCTATGTGGCAACATGTCCATAATCTTCATTATATCCATGAGTGGCTCTTGACTAAGGTCTACAAAAGGGACATTATTACGCCTTTCGTTTTTAATAATCTTTGAAAGTTTTTTTGCAAATTGGGTATTGATATGGTGGCCCGGTTTATTAGCTATAACCTTTCCTCTAATTTTAGTTCCTACCAAAGCCAAATCACCAACAACATCCAATAGCTTATGTCTGGCCGCCTCGTTAGGGTAGTGTAGTGTCAAATTATCAAGAATACCATTTGGTTTGATTGCAATAGAATCTTTTTTGAAAGCCACTTTTAACTTTTCCATTGTGGCTTGGGACAATTCCTTGTCAACGTAAACAATGGCATTGTTTAAATCTCCGCCTTTAATAAGTCCATGTTCTAAAAGCGTTTCCAATTCATGTAAAAAACTGAAAGTCCTAGAATCTGAAATTTCAGATTTAAATTCTGAAACATGGTTCATGGTTGCATTTTGTGTGCCTAAAACTTTAGTACCAAAATCAACCATTGTGGTAACCTGATAATTTTTTGCGGGCATTACGATAATTTCACTACCAGAATCTTCATCCAAATAAGAAATTACATCTGAAACCACGTATTCTTCTCTAAACGCATCCTGCTCCACTACTCCTGCTTTCTCGAGAGCTTCAATAAAATATTTTGCTGAACCATCCATTATTGGTGGTTCTGAAGCGTCAAGCTCTATGGTAACATTGTCGATATCAAGACCGATCAAAGAGGCCAAAACATGTTCTGAGGTTTGAATTATGACCCCATTTTTTTCTAAACAAGTACCACGTTGGGTATTTGTAACACTGTTAGCATCTGCATCTATGGTTGGGCTACCTTCTAAATCAATTCTTTTAAAACGAAATCCGCTATTTGATTCTGCTGGGCAAAAAGTTAATGTTACATTTTTACCGGTATGCAAACCTACACCGGTAAGAGAAACCTCTTTACCTATCGTTTTTTGTTTGATGTCTGTTTTAACTATTGCCATTGAGTTTTTTTTCAATTTCGTTTAACCGCTTAATGGTTTTTGGTAAATTTTTAAAATGTACATAGGATTTATTGAAATCGCCGTAATTCAATGCTGGCGATCCTTGGATGACCTCATTGTCTTTAACGTTTCTACCTATCCCCGATTGTGCTTGAATTTTCACATTATTACCTATAGAAATATGTCCCACAATTCCAACCTGTCCACCAATTTGGCAATTCTCACCTATCTTGGTTGAACCGGCAACACCTGTTTGAGCTGCGATAACTGTGTTTTTACCGATTTCCACATTGTGGGCAATTTGTATTTGATTATCTAATTTGACACCGCGTCTTATTATAGTTGACCCTAATGTTGCACGATCTATAGTAGTAGCCGCACCAATATCAACATAATCTTCAATAATAACATTTCCTATTTGTGGGATTTTGTTGTATTCGCCTACATCATTTGGTGCAAACCCAAATCCATCAGCACCAATAATTGCTCCTGAATTAATCACGCAATTAGAACCTACCGTACATTCCGAATAAATTTTAGACCCTGCAAAGATTATAGTATTATCACCCACAGTTACGTTATCTCCAATATAGCTGTTTGGAAAAATCTTTACATTATCTCCAATAACCACATTATCCCCTAGATAAGTAAATGCACCAATATAAACAGCATCGCCAAATCTTGCAGTATCGCTAATAAATGAAGGCTGTTCAATGCCACTCTTGTTCAGTTTAATCTGATTGTAATATTCTAATAACTTTGAGAACGATTTATAGGCATCATCTACTTTTATTAATGTTGTAGATAACTTATGCTCAGGTTCAAAAGATTTATTTACAATGGCAATCGAGGCCTCGGTAGAATAAATATAGGATTTGTATTTTGGATTTGCCAAAAAGGTTAAAGAGCCTTTTGTGCCTTCTTCAATTTTTGAAAGTTTAGAAACCTCTACCTCTGGATCGCCAACGATATCGCCTTCCAAAATTCCAGCGATCTGTTGTGCTGTAAATTTCATCAACGCAAAAATATGAAAAATGTATTAGATATGTTCTATTTGAAAAAGTGATATAAACAAGAATAGTTCTTGACCATGAACAGTTGATGATTTGGTCTAGTTTTAATAAATGCCGCTAACTGAATTCTGATAAATGAGAACTGACCTTTGCCCCCTTTGGATAGCACAAATAATATTTGACAATAGGTTTTGAAAGAGCCTTAATATTAAATTGATCTGATGCTTTAGAAATATCAACTACCCTACCGCTTTTTTGAAGAATTTGAATACGCTGTTTCTCTGAATGATAAGCTTGATTGGAAATGGAATCTGAAAAAACAAAATAACTAGCCTCATGTTGAGAAACATTATAGGCTTCCATAAATTTTAGGATATGTTTTTCAATCACCTCAGGCTTTACTGGTTTATTTTTTAGTTTAATTTTCAATAAATCCCGGTTAATGATCATACTGCATAAATGCCTTAGCACAAAATCATCAGAATACTGCCAGGCCTTCATTGCCGATAGAATATCCGTATCATCAAGTTTAGAGAAAATATCCAGAACCTCGGTGGTGAATGAGGCTTTAGAAATTTCCGTAGTTAGAAAAAAACGTAATGGTTTGCTCGCCTCCAATGTAATACCCTGCCCGGTCAATTCCTTTGCTCTTTTTAAGACCCTGGTCAATAACTGCTCGGCTACAATTCCTGTTTTATGCAGGTAAACTTGCCAGTACATAAAACGACGTGCCACCAAGAATTTCTCAACGCTATAAATCCCTTTCTCTTCTACCACGATATGACCATCACGAACGTTCAACATCGTAATGAGACGTTCGCTATTAATATTACCTTCGGCAACACCAGTATAAAAGCTGTCACGTTTGAGATAATCGGCACGATCCATATCAAACTGGCTTGAGATGAGCTCACATAAAAAGGGACGGTGATAATCTCCTTTAAATATTTTGATGGCCAGCGTTAAACTTCCGTTAAACTCGGTATTGAGTTTCTCCATAAAAAGAGTGGAAACTTGCTCATGCGAAATATTATTAACAACACTATGCTCCATGGCATGAGAGAACGGCCCATGACCAATATCGTGAAGCAAAATAGCAACATAAAGTGCGTTTTCTTCTTCTTCTGAAATGGTAACACTCTTAAAACGAAGTACATCAACCGCTTTCTTCATTAAATGCATGCAGCCAATGGCATGGTGAAATCTGGTGTGATGCGCCCCAGGATAAACCAAATATGAAAGCCCCATTTGCGAAATTCTACGAAGACGCTGAAAGTAACGATGCTCAATCAAATCGAAAATGAGCGAATTGGGAATGGTAATAAAACCGTAAATTGGGTCGTTAAAGATTTTGAGTTTGTTGCTTGCCTTCAAACGCTTTTTAATTTTATTTAAAACAAATATACATGAACAGCATAAATATACTCTGGGTTGATGATGAAATTGACCTTTTAAAGCCGCATATCCTTTTTCTTGAAAAGAAAGATTATAAAGTAACAACGTGCAATAGCGGCACCGAAGCCATAGAAATTATAGACGACACTAATTTTGATATCGTTTTTTTAGATGAAAATATGCCAGGCTTAACTGGTTTGGAAACTCTAAATGAAATCAAGGCAAAACGCGCAAATCTTCCTGTTGTGATGATTACCAAGAGTGAAGAGGAATATATCATGGAAGAAGCTATTGGTAATAAGATAGCCGATTATTTAATTAAACCAGTCAACCCAAACCAAATTCTGTTAAGTTTAAAGAAAAACCTCGATCACTCGCGGTTGGTTTCTGAAAAAACAACCTCAAACTACCAACAGGAATTCAGAAAAATTGCAATGGACCTTTCCATGGTAAATAGCTATGAGGAATGGAGCGATCTTTACCAAAAACTTATTTATTGGGAACTACAATTGGAGGATATTGAAGATGTTGGCATGACCGAAATTTTAGAATCCCAAAAAACTGAAGCCAACCTTCAATTCGGAAAATTTATAGATAAGAATTATCCATCTTGGTTTGATAAAAATGCAGATGCCCCGGTTCTTTCCCATACGCTATTTAAGGAAAAAGTAGTACCAGAATTAAGCGATAACCAACCTACACTGTTGGTCGTAATTGATAATTTGCGCTATGATCAATGGCGGGCATTTGAACCCATAGTAAATAACTACTATAAAAAAACGTCTGAAGTACCTTTTTATAGTATTCTACCAACTGCAACCCAATATGCCAGAAATGCCATTTTCTCTGGGCTAATGCCAAGTGATATGGAAAAACTACATCCAAATTACTGGAAAAACGATACCGATGAAGGTGGAAAGAACCTTCATGAAAACGATTTTTTACAAGCACAGCTCAAAAGATTGGGACTTAGGAACTTAAAAACCGAATATCATAAAATTACTAACCTTAGGGCGGGAAAAAAACTAGCGGAAAATTTCAAAAGTCTAAAGGACAATGACCTATCGGTTATTGTCTATAATTTTGTGGATATGCTATCCCACTCAAAAACCGAAATGGATGTGGTTAAGGAATTGGCATCCAATGATAAAGCGTATAGATCTCTTACGGTAAGTTGGTTTAAAAATTCGCCGCTGCTTGAAATGATTCAACAAGCTCAAAATCTAGGCTTTAAATTGATTTTAACAACAGACCATGGAACGATAAATGTCAAGAACCCTTCCAAAGTAATTGGTGATAGGGAGACCAGTTTAAATCTACGTTATAAAACAGGACGAAGTTTGACCTACGATGAAAAAGATGTTTTGGTTGCAAAAGATCCGAAGACCATACAACTGCCAACAATTAATATGAGCAGCTCATTTATATTTGCAAAAAGTGATTATTTCTTAGCTTACCCCAACAATTATAACCATTATGTTGGTTATTATCGGAACACCTATCAGCACGGCGGAGTATCTCTAGAAGAAATGATTATCCCCTTTGTGGTGATGAGTCCAAAATAGCATTTGTTGGAAAGTTGAAAAACCTTATAAATTAATTCGATTTAGGATTTTTTGAGCGTCTTGTGTGGTCAATGGTTTCTTTGATTTTTCCATTTTCGTAATAGGTCCAGATACCGTGTTTGCGGTCGTGTTGGTAAACGCCTTCACCTATCAAATTACCATCGGTGTCATAATATTTGGCTTCACCGTGTAGTTCGTCATTTTTATAATTGAAAGATTTTAAAAGGATGCCTTTTTCTGAATATAACAATGTCTGCCCGTCTAATTTTCCATTTTTGTATTGGCTTGTTTCCGCAGTTTTTCCGTTTGGATAAAAAATAGATTTCTCACCTTCCAGTTTACCATTTGTATTATAAATCTCTTTGGACATTACGGCATTATTATCTTTGTGATAAAATGTCCATAATCCTTGGTTGAGCCGTCCATCCATTTTACCCTCGCTGATTAGTTTTCCTTTCGACGAAAAAAACTTGACATCGGCATTATCATTTTCTGCATTGAATTGCTTGGTTGCACTAAGCACACTTTTCCCTTTGTTTAACGTGTAAAAATTGAAAAGACCTACTTCCTTTCCGTGCTCAAACTGTCCTTCATACCGTGGCTGTTTGGTGCTATCGAAGTTTTTTACCCAAACTCCATGTCGTTTGCCGTTTAAATCAAACTGGTTAACTGATTTTTGGGCAAAGGACGTCAATGTTAAAGTAAATATAAAAATGAGGGACATGACGTCTAAGTGTTTAACCATTTCGTATTTTTATTAGACAGACTAATTATTATTAATATTAATTTTTAACAAAAAAACGAAAAAAATGAAAATTATTTCAAAAACTTTAAAATTATTACCACTATTATTTGTGGTATTTGCATTTCAAGCGTGTAGCGATGATGATGATAATCCGATACCAGCACCCACAACAGTGGATATTGTTGCTACAGCCCAAGGTTCAGTAGAGTTGACCAATTTAGTAGCTGCATTACAGGCTGCGGACGGAGACTTAGTAGGCTTACTTCAAGGTACCGGACCATTTACAGTTTTGGCTCCAAATAACGAAGCCTTCGTAAGCTTTTTAGAAGATAATAACTTTGTTGATGCTAACGGAGATGCTGATTTATCAGCTGTCCCTACCGACGTTTTAGCAGAAGTATTAAAAAATCATGTAATCTCCGGAACTTTAACTTCATCAGATTTATTGGCTTTAGGGAGTGGCTACACAAATACTAGTGCTAATGGGCCTGGTGGAAATGCTCTAAGCATTTATTTTGACACCAGTTCTGGCGTTCAATTTAATGGGATTTCAACAGTTGTAACTGCTGATGTTACAGCTACAAATGGTGTTGTTCATATAGTAGATGAGGTTATTACTAGACCTACAATTGCAACATTCGCAACTAGCAATCCTGCTCTTTCAAATTTGGTAGCTACATTGCAATTGGCAGATACGGGAACTCCAACAGTACCTTACATAAATACTGTTTCAGATGTTGATGCTGGACCTTTTACGGTTCTGGCTCCAACTGATGCGGCTTTCGCAGACTTACTTGCTGAATTAGGTTTAGGTGGATTAGATGAAGTGAATGCTGCAACTGCAGATGACATTTTAACTTTACATATAACAAATGCTGGTAATGTACAATCTACTGGATTGGCAGGATTAAATGGAACTTTCCCTTCTTTAGGTGGAGATATCGATATTGATGCAACCGCCCTAACAGTAACTGATGCTAATGAAAGAGTAAGTAATATTTTAGCTGATGCCGGACTTGTGGATATTCAAGCAATGAATGGTGTAGTACATGCTATTGATCAGGTTTTATTACCTCTTCAACAAGATTAATTATTTCATATATAATTTTAAAATGCCTCCAATTTAGGGGGCATTTTTAATTTAAACAGTCTAAAGTTGCTCGATAGAATAGACATTTAATTATACGAGATAATCTCTAGGTCAAAGAACTAAAAATTATAGGATTGGCAGCTGAATCAACTCAACGCTCAACTTTTCGTTTTCTAAACATTCAGTACTATACAACTGCTTGAATTTTCACAAAACAAAGTTTTATAACGTCATTGACTCTTGTGTTTCCAAATCAATAAAAATGGCTAACACAACTTATTTTAGACTTATGGATAATCTAATTTATTACATATAATACGCCTTACCAGATGTACTTTAATTAACTGCGGGTATAGGTGATGCTATTTATGCTAACGTTATCGAGATTTACGTTCCATTAGCTTCAGTGAAAAAGTAGGTTAGCAGCCCGAATAATTCAAATGAGTCTTCATATCATCCATTACCTGATATATTGTAATACGTTTTCTATTTCAATGATAAGCAATATCGAATAAATTCTAGGCTTTAATGAAAGTTCAAAATATAATTAAATAGCAATACACTCAATGATGTTTAAAGCCTATTTTCAAAATAAAAACCCCAACATTTTAAATATTGAGGTTTTTACTAATTGTATTTAATTTCTAATTATTTCTTGCGCTTCGCTTGCGAGTTCTTCTGCTGCTCCGCTTGCTCCATCATTTCGGCCATTTTCTTCTGAAACTTATTCTGCTTTTTCGGTTTCTTCTTATTGACCTGAATCTGGGCATGAATCTTATCCTCATCTAAAATAAAGTTCTTAATCACCAACATAATCCCGATACTAATAAGGTTTGAGATAAAGTAGTACAAACTTAGTCCAGAAGCATATTTATTAAAAAATACGAGCATCAATAGCGGGGAGAAATAAATCATATATTTCATCATTTTCGCCATATCTGGCATCCCTTCTTGAGTGGGTTGAGACATGGCTTGTTGTCCCGTTGTCATTTTCATGTAAAAGAAAATAGCAATTGCTGCCAATATGGGGAACAAACTCACGTGACTACCATAAAAAGGAATTGTAAAAGGTAACTGAGCTATCACGTCATAAGACGATAAATCGTCTGCCCAAAGAAAGCTTTTTTGACGTAAGTCAAAAGCCGTTGGGAAAAACATAAATAAGGCATAAAACACAGGCAGCTGAATCAACCCTGGTAAACAACCTGCCAAAGGACTCGCACCTGCTTTGTTCTGCAAAGCCATAGTTTCTTGCTGTGCCTTCATTTTATTGTCTTTGTGTTTCGCTCTAATTTCATCCAGCTCTGGTTTGAGTACTTTCATTTTAGCTTGCGACAAAAATTGTTTGTACTGCACAAATGACATCATCAACTTAATAAGAATGGTCATTACAATAATTGCGATACCGTAAGGTAAAAAACCACTCAAAAAGCTAAATAAAGGAATAAACAAGGCTTTGTTTATCCAACCGAAAATTCCCCATCCAAATGGAATACTTTCATCCAACTGGTAATCATATTGTTTTAAAATTTTACTATCGGTAGGGCCGAAATACAATTTGAAATTATTGTCAGCTTCACCATTGGTAAAGGTCAAGGGTAATTTAGAAGCGTACTGCTTGGTAAAAACCGAATCCACTTCTTCATCCTCTACCAAATCTTCCGTCGAAATTTTGGCAGTACTAAAAGGTTTTTCGGCAACCAAAATTGTGCTAAAAAAATGCTGACGGTAGGATAGCCATCTCGCGTCTTCAACTGTTTCTTCTTCAAAGCCTGTTTGGTTGAGCTTACTAATTTTATCGCCCTCATGCATATAAGTAAGGCGCGTGTAGCGATTTTCGTAACTTATACTTTGATCATGGCGATAGGTTTTTAATTTCCAATCTAAATTGATGGCCTGAGAACTGTTGATTACAGAATTCAATCCTTCTGACCTGATAGAAAAATCCATCATATAGTCATCGGGGCTCAACTCATACCTGTATTCTAAAAACTGATTTGCAGACGCTTTTAGTTTCATGGAAACTACGGTGTTCTCTCCATTTTTAGTCACCGTGGGTTCGAAATAAAGATCTTTAGAATTAAGGATACGATTATCTGAAGTGCCAAAATTGATATTAAAAAATTCGTTACCATTCTGAATAATATAAATGGGAACAGAATCATAATCTACAAAACTCTTCAGTTTTACTTCGGAAAGAAATCCGCCCTTATTGCTGAATTTAAGTGAAAGCACATCGGTTTCAACAACCGTTTCGTTTGCTTTTGCAGATGGCAATGTAGATGAGTATGCAAAAGAACCTAGTTTATTTTTTAATCCTTCCAGCTGAACTGAATCTTGAGCATTTTCGACAGAAAAATTATCAACAACACGTTCTTCGGTATTATCTGAGCTTTTAGCTCTGCTCTCTTTCTTTTCGGCATCAATTTGTTCTTGTTTCTCCTGTTCTGCCAATTCTTCTGGTGTGGGCTGGTTTTTCCACATCATAAAAATCAAGATTGCAAATATCAATACAAATCCGATGATGGATTTTGAGTCAAACTTTTTTTCTTCCATAAGTAATTCATTAAAAAAACCTCAAGCAGTTTATCGAGGATTTGCATTGAAAGGTTTTGAGATTATTTTAGCTAACCAAAAAACTATCCAACTATTGATTTTGTGCCATACTGGCACTATTTGGCATTGGTTTTAAAATTTAAAGCCGCTTTAACAAAAGACACAAAAATTGGATGTGGATTGGCAACCGTACTTTTGTATTCAGGGTGATATTGCACTCCAACGAACCAATTGCGATCTGGTATTTCTACAATTTCAATCAGACCAGTTTCAGGATTTGTTCCAGTTGCAATCATTCCCGCAGACTCTATTTGTTCTTTAAAGTTATTGTTGAATTCGTAACGGTGTCTGTGGCGTTCCTTAATACTCGGCTTACCGTAAAGATTGCGTGCAATGCTATTTTCCTTCAGGTCACAATCCCAAGCACCAAGACGCATAGTGCCGCCTTTATCTATGACTGTTTTTTGAGATTCCATTAAATCGATAACGGGATTTTTGGTGCGTTCATCCATTTCGGTAGAGTTAGCATCTTTAATACCCAAAACGTTACGGGCAAATTCAATCACTGCCATTTGCATGCCCAAACAAATACCTAAAAAAGGAATGTTACTTTCTCGAACAAACTTCACGGCTTCAATTTTTCCCTCAATACCGCGTTCTCCAAAACCTGGTGCTACCAGAACACCGTGTAGATGTCCTAACTTTTTCTGGGCATTCTTTTCGGTAATATATTCTGAATGGATGCTTTCAACATTGACCTTAACCTCGTTCTCTGCACCTGCATGAATAAAAGATTCCAAGATAGATTTATAAGAATCCTGTAATTCGACATATTTTCCAATAAGACCAACCGTAATTTCCATAGGTGGATTCTTAAGACGGCTTAAAAATTGATTCCATTGGGTTAGGTCTGGAACGCTGCTCTCTAAATCTAATTTTTTTAGTACGACTTTATCAAGTCCTTGATCTAACATCAAATTAGGGACATCATAAATTGTGGATGCATCTATAGATTGAATAACCGCTTCCCTTCTCACGTTGCAGAATTTTGCAAGTTTCTCACGTAAATCTTCGGGCAGTTCGTGTTCGGTTCGGCAAACTAAAACATCTGCCATAACCCCGCTTTCCATAAGTGTTTTGACACTATGTTGGGTTGGCTTGGTCTTTAATTCTCCTGCCGCAGATAGATAGGGCACTAAAGTAAGATGGATAACGATAGCGTTATTTTCGCCTAAATCCCATTTCAACTGTCTCACCGCTTCGATATACGGTAAGGACTCTATGTCTCCAACGGTGCCGCCAATTTCGGTGATAACAATATCGTATTCTTTCGATTTACCTAAAATCTGGATACGTCTTTTAATTTCGTCGGTAATGTGTGGAATTACCTGAACCGTTTTTCCAAGAAATTCTCCCCTGCGTTCTTTTTGAATTACACTTTGGTAAATTCTTCCGGTTGTCACGTTATTAGACTGGCTGGTAGGCACGTTTAAGAAACGTTCGTAATGACCAAGGTCCAAATCGGTTTCGGCACCATCCTCCGTTACATAACATTCACCATGTTCGTAAGGATTTAGAGTGCCTGGATCAACATTTATATAGGGATCAAGTTTTTGGATAGTGGTTCTGTAACCTTGGGCCTGAAGCAGTTTTGCCAAGGATGCGGCAATTATGCCTTTACCTAATGAAGAGGTTACTCCACCAGTTACAAAAATATATTTTGTGGTTGTCATGTTGCGTTGTTAAACGCAGGCAAATTTACAAAATAAAACGAGTTAACTATGATAGTTTTTAGTTTATTGCTTAGGGAGTTTTCAACACATTTTTATATAGAAAATGCTATCTATAGCGATTTATCAGGCGCGGGTAAACTAGCGTGGAACTCATCAGCGATTCTTTTAGAATAATTATTCAACAATTCAAGCACCCGTTCACTAGAATCTGAGGCTACTATCAAGCCGATGTGCCAAGACTTTTTCATGCGCCAAACTATCTCAGAATCTGTAAAACTTGAAGTATCAGGATGCTCAGACCGGCTGAGAGACACAACGATACCAGCATATTTATTTTTTTGCTTCGGAAGCTTATAAGCCACCCCCCTTAAGTTTGCAGATTCTATTTTAGCCCATTCTGCCCAAAGGTTTATACAAGATGCAGCCTCAACCATTTCAGCTAAATTTGCACCACCAACACGTGAGGAAGTCTCGAGGAAAAATAATTCTCCAGTTGCTTTCGATTGAATAAATTCGGTATGTGATGCACCAAACTGCATTCCAAATGCTTTCATCACATCAGCATTCATCTTCTTTAAATCTTTTTCAATTTTTGAACCTATCTCAGATGTGGCCGATCTAAAAATACCTCCGCCATGGGCGACTTCCAACGGTGTATCTAAATATTTACTAACTCTAGAAAATACCACTTTACCGTCAACATTTAAACCATCAACGTGATATACATCTCCGGGCGCAAATTTTTCAATCAAATAATTATCGCGCTCATCAGCCATGACATCGATAATTTGCCATAACTCATCCTTACTATGTATTTTTTTAATTCCTGTTGCCGAAGCTTCCATTCTAGGTTTTAGCAACCAAGGTGCCTCTACCCTATCAATGTAGCTGTTAATAGCATCATTATGAAACAAGGCGGTAAACTCTGGTACGTTTACACCCTCTTCCTTCGCCTTCATGCGCATTGCCAATTTATCCCTAAAGTAATGAGCAGTTGTAAGTCCCATACCTGGCATTCTGAAATGTTCTCGGAGAAGCGCGACTTTTTCGACATCAAAATCGTCCATTGCCACAAAACGGTCAAACCTTAAAGTTCTGAATTGATAAGCAATCCCTTTAATTACATCATTTTGATTCCAAGTATCTATATAAAATACATCGTCAATAGCTTCCCATGGCCAAGGCTCATTTTCTAAATTCTTTTTTGTCAATAAATAGACGTTATTCCCATCGGCTTTGCAGCTTCTTAAAAAATCAACACCTTTAAAATAGGTAGATATACAGAGAAAATTTAGAGGTTGCTTGGACATGGCATAGTGTTTTTAAAATTAGTTTGTTCAGATTTTGAAGATTTTTCTATAAAGAAATTGCTCTTATTGTCTAGTAGGTCTTAAACATACAAAAAACAACTATTAATTGGAAACTTTTGATTTTACAAACTCAGTTATCAGTTGGATACCGTAACCTGAGGCGCTTTTCATTTTTGCGTAATCGGAATCTCCAAAGGAAACACCCGCAATGTCTAAATGCATCCAATTTTTATGGTTTTCTGTAAAAGCCTCTAAAAACTTGGCGGCGTTTATTGCCCCAGCAATCGGTTTTCCACTAAAGTTTCTAATATCTGCAATATCAGAATGTAAATCACTTTCAAAATCCTCATAGAGCGGCAATTGCCAAACCCTTTCATTTAAAAGGTTACCAATGCTACTCATTTCAGAAGCCATGTCTTGATTTTTGGTGAACATTCCTGCTGCAGAATACCCCAAGGCACGAACAACACCGCCAGTAAGCGTTGCCAAATCTATAAGGTATTCAGGCTTAAATGTCTTTATAACATAGCTTAAGGCATCTGCCAAAACCAATCGGCCCTCAGCATCTGTATCTATAATCTCGATGGTTTTACCAGAATGAGAATTTATAACATCTCCAGGTCGGTAACTATTGGCATCGACTGCATTTTCTGCGGAAGCCACAACACCTACGATATTTATTTTCAGTTGCAATTTTGCGATAAGTTCTACCACACCTAAAACTACGGCTGCGCCACCCATATCGCTTTTCATATAGTGGAGATTAGTGGATGGTTTGATGGACAATCCACCAGAATCAAAAGTAATCCCCTTGCCTACCAAAGCAATATCGATGGTATCGGTCTTTTTCCCGTAATATTCTGTTACGATAACCACCGGTTTGTTAATGCTCCCCTTTCCTACTGAAATTACTGCCTCAAAATTTTGCTCTTTAAGTGCATCTCCCTTAATTACGGTACACTTGTAGTTGGATTTTTCTGCGGAATCTATCGCCCAATCCCCTAAATACTCTGGAGTTTTGACATTTGGCGGCGCATCGACTAACGCTTTAATACGATTGATGGTCTGCCCGATGTACTGCCCTTCCTTTAAAATAGAAGAAACATTTTTAGAATTAGAAATAAAGAAAATTGTCGTGTTCTTAGTTGATGTCTTTTCACCCTTTAAAGCCCCGATTTGATACTGCGCCATTTGCAGACCAAGTGCAGCTTTTTTGATATCATGCGTGCTGAGTTCTTCTGCGTAAACCTGTAAATCTTTTTCCCAATATTTTTGGGTCTTAAAGGCTAGTTTTCTAAATGCATCCTCAAGTTTGGGTGTGTGCTTTTCTTCGCCAAGACCTAGTAAATAAATTCTATTGCCTGAAGTTCCGTAGAGTAGTTGAAAGTTTCCAAAACTACCGTCAAAATCGGGAGTTTGAATAGGAATAAAGGCTTTAAGGCTTTCAATTTCCGAAGTACGGCAAGGTAAAATAAAATCTGCCTTAGTGTCTAATTCCTGCTGGTGTTGATAGGTCATATTTATGAGTTAAAAAAAAGCCATTTTACGGCTTTGGGAAATTCTTCACGCCAATATATTTCAGCGTGACTTCCCATTTCATTTATAGAAAAATGGAAATCGATATTATGGCCTTTAACCATTTTCTCGTTAATAATTCCGCCTAATTTTTGGGCGTTGGGTAAATGCTCAATGCTCTCCTTTCCGCCAGCGTAAAGATATATTTTTGACTCCTCTAAGGGCCGGAAAGATTTTGTGTTGTTAAAAATTGTTTTGGATATCCAAAGGCTAGGCGAGAAAATCATCAATTTACCAAATACTCTTGGATTTGATAAACCTGCATGAAGACTTATGAGTCCTCCCATAGAGCTACCACCGATACCGGTATTTTCGAAATCGCCTAAGGTTCTAAAATTCTCATTGATATAAGGAATTAGTCTATCAATCATAAACTGAATGTAAAAGTTTCCCTTACCCTCACCAAATCGCGGATGGTAATACGGAAGATATTCATTGATGCGCTCCTCCTCCCCGTGGTCTATGGCTATGATGATTAAATCGCTAAGGCCTTCCTCTGCCAATTTTTCCATGGATTTGTCAATCGCCCAATCCCCATAAGGTGCGGATGGGTTAAATAGATTTTGTCCATCTTGCAAGTATAACACCGGATAGCGCTTATCTGTTTGGAAATAATCGTACGGCAAAACTGCCGAAATCTTTCGAGTAGCATCGAGATGTGGAATTTCGTAAGCTTCTTCAATCACTTGTATAATTGGTGCGAACTCCGTCACTGTCATTCTAATTAATTTAGGTGTGGCGAAAGTACAGTTTTCAGCAATTATTTTAGACTTCATAGACTTTTTATATTAACAATAACTTAATGATTTATTGACATTCAAAAATATCTTAATTTAATAATCTTCAATTTTTATTTCATTTTTAAACTTTAATATGTTGATATCAAACAACTTAATAGGTGTTTTGTATTCTTGGCACGCTAATTGATTTTCTAATGTTGTAACAATTAAAACCTAATGATTATGAAAACAATAGCCACATTATTTGCAGTCTTACTTCTTACAGGAGTATCTGTAAACGCGACAAACACAAACAACGAAGATTCAAACCTAACGAGCAATTTTGTAAGGGGATATGGCAATTCTTTCATTTTTGTTGAAGGCGGGGTTGAATTCTCAGTATTCCCCGACGGACAATTTGATTTTTACATGCAGAGCTATGGACCAAATGTCAACGCCGGTTTTAACGCTGGGAACGTTTCTATAAGTTTCAATTCTGGTTATAATTACAATCCTTATGTACAATATGACGATTTTGGTGCCATTATTCAAATAGAAAATGTCCCTGTATTTTACGATTATTACGGTCGTGTAACACAAGTTGGTAACGTTAATATTCGCTACAACAATTTTGGACGTATTAACCGCGTTGGTGGATTATATGTACATTATAATAGAAATAGAAATTTTTCACACTATACTGGTTTTATAAATATTTACAATAGAGCGTACGTTTATAGACCTTGGCATAATTACTATGTGGTACCAGCGAACCAGTATTGCATAGTCAACTCTAGACCTTATAGACGTCATTATACTCCAGTTAGACACACATATTACAGACCATACAGAGATAACTTTAGACAACCTGTTAGGGTAAATAGCCGACGAGGTGCGGTAGTAAGTTCTGGGAGAAGAAACGCATCGATTAGCAATAGGTACAATCAAAGCGCCACAAACAGATCTAGTCGAAGCACCGTTGCTACAACAACACCCACAAGGTCAAGAACGGAAACAGTCTCAAGAGCAAATCGTAATGTAAGAAGTACAAGCGTCAATACATCTGACAGAGAACGAAATATTAGAAATGTTACCCGTTCAACTGAACCTAGAAATACGTCATCAAGGATTGTAACATCCAACCAAAATTCGGTTAGAAAACCAAACGTAACAAAACCTCGTATATCTAGTAGAGCCAATTCAGTAAATAAGAAAACTGTAAGATCAAGCTCATCAAATAGAGCAGATAGTAAGCGTGCTACGAGAAGCCCTAGCTCTAGAGCTACAAACACGAAAAGCAGTAGGTCTTCTAATACAAGATCACGCTAATATAAATATAAGATTTTTTTGGTTGGTTAGTAGATTGTCCTGTAAGTTGTATGCATAAAGCACCTTACGGGACTTTCTCATTTATCCCTGCCAATGCGCATATCTCGTTCAAATAACATAAATGAATTATTGGAAAATAAAATAGTTTCAAGAAATGCATCTTCAAATTTAACTAATGAGAGTTTTTCATTAATCAATCTATTTATATCGACGGGTTTTCCTTCGATGAATTCTGTACTTTTAAATGTAACTTTGTTTAATATATCTTATAATTTTATCTGAAATTGAACCATGACGTCTAAATTTCCATACTTTATTATTTTATTCATTATCGTAAGCGGGTGCAAAGAAAATAACCCAGAACAGTTTATACCGCATATTGAAGGATACTGGCAAATTGAGGAAGTTATAAAATCTGACGGAACTCAAAAAGAATATAATTTCAGTAATACCGTGGACTACTTTGAAGTAACGGATAGTCTAAAGGGTTTTAGAAAAAAATTGAAACCGAATTTTATCGGCACGTTTGAAACTTCGAAAAGTGTAGAGACCTTTCAACTAAAAATAGATAAGGATAGTCTAAACGTATATTATTCTACGCCTTATTCTCAATGGAAAGAAACCATAATCAGTGCAGATGAAAATCATTTACGCATCAGTAACACCAATAATGATGTGTATCTTTATAAACGCTACCAATCCATTAATATTAACGAATTGAATTAGTTATGGCCAAACGACACAATGATAATTTACCAATTAGCGACATCCTCAAAGAATTTGTAGAAGCTAACAGGTTGCAGGGAGGTCTTGATAAAGTTGATGTACGCGAGGCGTGGCAGAATATGATGGGCAATGGTGTTAATAATTATACCACCGATGTGCAATTGGATAAGGATACGCTTTATGTCTCTTTAAGTTCCAGCGTATTACGCGAAGAATTAAGCTACGGCAAACAGAAAATTATTGATATGTTAAATGAATCTGTAGGAAAGAACGTTATAGCAAAATTAGTTTTGAGATGATTTAAACATTTTGGAGATAAAAAAACCAATAATGCTAGTAGCCATGTTGGTCATTAAATTCTAATTTTATACTATTTCAGTCTTCTTAATCAAAAGAATCAAGCACAATAACTTGAATTACATCCTTATGGTTTTAATATTAAAACCTAAAAGGCGTTAGCATTAAAATTATCGTATAAAAAAAGGAGGCTTTTTTAAAAGCCTCCTTCTGTTATGGTAATAATGTATTTGCTATAAACCAAACTCAACACCTAAAGAAACGATATTAAAAGAACCTCCATCTACAGACACACCACGATATGCAGCCACAATATCTAAAGATTGGGATACACCGTACTGCACTTTAGGGGCATAATAAAAACCACCATCAAGTCCATCAGATATACCCAAGGCATAACCAAGGTCAGCTCCTAAAGTAAAATTTTCGGAGATATTAAATCTTGCAGCTCCGCCAATTGGCAAGAAAATTGCATCTTCAACACTACCTTCAACTTCGAAATCACCAAAATCTGCTTCAAATTCCTCGCCAAAAGAATAAGATAATCCTGCCATTGGACCTACCTGAAATTCCTCAGAAACGTCGAATAAATAATTTACATCAGCAATAGCACTAAAGGAAAATAAGTCACTAAAATCACCTATTGGTAATCCGGCACTTATACCAAGGTTAAATTCTTGCGCATTAACATTGGCCAATGAGAATAGTGCAATTGCAGCACATAAAATTGTTTTTTTCATAATAAAAGAGTTTTTTAAATTGATTAATAACTACAAACTAAAGACAAATAAATCACATATAAAAGATAAAATTAAGAGTTATTAACAATTTAATAAACAAAAGTAAATTAATTAACTGATTTTCAACTTATTGAAATTTAACTTTGTTAAAAAGGGCAAAAATAAAAAAGCGAAATGTCTCCATTTCGCTTTTTTATTTTTAAGTCAGGTCTTTTTAGAACATATAGCCAACGCTAATTTGTAAAGTTCCCAAACTGGTATCAAAATTATCTGGCTTACCTAAGTTTGCAATACCAATATTATACCTTATGCCAAAAAGTATTCCAATATCAGCCAGTTCATAGCCTCCGCCTAAAGCTAGGCCAAAATCAAAACCTTTAGCAGCAATATCAACACCCTCATCTTCTGAAATACGAAATCCCAATTGGGGACCACCTTCCAGACTAAAACCCTCTACGACATAATACTTTGCTACACCCAAGGCTCTTATGTAGTTTGCGTTAGCATCTTCCGAGCCCTCCCCGGAGTATTGTAATTCTGGCTGAATATGAAAGTCATTACTTATAGGAATATCTGCCAAAACCCCTACATGAAGACTTGTTCGACCATCAAGAGTGGCATCGCCACCAAATTTTGAAAAGTTGACTCCAGATTTAATCCCGAATCTAATGTCGTTTTGAGCGAAGCCCATTACGGATAATAAAAATACTGTGATGACTAATACATTTACTTTTTTCATTTTGTACGTTTTTAAAAATTTATATTTGTGATTAATAGACTCAATTTAATTAGTAAACTCCTCAACAATGCTTTGGTCACAGGCACTCAATGATTATAAATACTATCTAAAAATCGAAAGAGGCCTATCTAAAAACTCTATTAGCAATTATGAGTTTGATGTACTCAAGTTAATATCGTATTTAAACAAAAATGTCATCAAGATTCAGCCAAATAAAATAGAACAGTCTGAAATTCAGTCTTTTATTTATGAAGTATCAAAGACTTTGAATGAGCGCTCTAGGGCTAGGCTTATCTCTGGTCTACGTAGTTTTTTTGACTATCTAATATTTGAAGATTACAGGAAAACCAATCCTTTGGATTTAATTGAGTCACCAAAAATTGGGAGAAAACTTCCAGATACATTGAGTCTTGCCGAAATTGATAAGTTAATTTCGGCCATTGACCTTAGTCGAACTTATAACAGTGTTAATATTGGAGAACGTAACCGGACTATATTGGAAACACTTTATAGCTGCGGATTGAGGGTAAGCGAACTTATCAATTTAAAGCTATCTGATTTGTTCTTTGAGGAAGGGTTTATTAAGGTTACAGGAAAGGGTGATAAACAACGTTTTGTCCCCATAGATAAACGTACTCAAAACTATATTTTAATTTGGATAGATATTAGGAATCATATCAAAATCAGTCCAGAATTTTCCGATACCCTTTTTCTAAATAATAGAGGAAAACAATTAACCAGAGCCATGGTGTTTACCATCATAAAAGATCTCGCAAAATCCATTAATCTCAATAAAACCATTTCACCACATACCTTTAGACATTCCTTCGCTACTCATCTGCTTGAAAACGGTGCCGATTTAAGATCAATCCAATTGATGCTCGGCCATGAAAGCATTACAACTACCGAAATCTATATGCATTTAGACCGTTCGTACTTAAAGGAGACCTTGATGCAGTTTCATCCCAGAAAAGACTGAAAACAAATAGTAGTGATGAAATAGTTATAAGCTATTTAGAGTAAATAAGCTTTTCTGAAGCTACTTCTAGAACTGGATTTCCCAATAAGAAGTAACTATCCTTTAGGCTCAAAGATGAGATTACCTCAATTTTATTAAAACGTGCCGTTCCAAAAAATCTAGAATTATTAAAGTTCGTCGTGTAGTTCTTGGTGTTTATAAAGTCAAAATCTTGCATAAAAACAGCATAACTGAAATCGGCCTTGTCTTTAAATTCAGCATAATTAAAAAAAACCTTACCCCTACAATCGATTAAAGTAAAATCGGCATACTTAAAAAACCTACCCGTACTACATTGAAATTCAGAATTAAAAAGGCTATTTTGAAAACTCACATCATCATTAAACTCAGCGTTTAAAAAATTCGCCTTTTGGCTAAATACTGCATTTTGAAACCGGAGTTTTCCTTCAAATACAGTTTTGTTGAAATAGGCATTTTCATGGAAATTGATTTCTTCAAAGTTAGCATTTGCATTAAAGCTTGACCCTGTGAAATCTGTTCTCCCGTAAATGCTGCATCCTCTAAAATTGACGTCTTCTTGAAAGATACAATCAATAAAAGTAACGTTACTTTCAAAAAACGTGAAGACGATATTTCCGTTTTGTGTCTTTCCCAAAGCGGTTACCGGCTTATTGAAAATACAGTTTTTAAAAGTTATACTTGAATTTATCTGAGTTTGATATATCCCTTCACTGATGAGGTTTGATTCTAAAAACGACGTGAAATCGATAATTTCATTAAAGGTCTTATTTTCAATATACACCGATTGTTTATTTTTAATAAGACTTTTCATACTGTTATCGTCGTTGGTGGAAGAGTTCTGGGTCGCGCAAGACATTTGAAGTAAAGCAACCAATACCAAAGCAAAATGTTTCATAGTTATATTTTAAATAAAAATGTCTCAACACCCATGCGGTTACTGCACTGCATAGGCATTGAAACATTAGGAATTATATTAGACTAATTGCCGTAGTAGTTATCTTTAGTACTTTGGATGTACTTATTTAATTTAGAGTCAATGTTTCCGTTTTTATTTTCTATTTTAATGAATTCCAAAATTTCCTTTTGGGTGTAAGCATTTCTAAAGTCATCAGTTATAATACTATTGTGCTTATTTACTTTTAGAGTTTCCGCGTTTGGTAAATCATTATTGATAAAATTAAATTGGCTCACATCATTTTTATTAGTATCTCCTGATGATCTTGAACTGTACCCAGATTCAAAATATTTTGGATTGATCGTCGTGTAATACAGATTGTTCATTTCATCTTGTTCATCAAATTTATCGCCGGCATCGGCAATTAAAACTAAATAATAGTATCCCGATAAATTTGGCATGAAATAGGATCTCGTTTGGCTCTCAAGACCAAAGGCTTCTTGGGTAAAACTAGAACCCGATGGAATGGATAAGTTAAACGCACAGTTGCCTGCCTCACAATTGAAGGTGTTGGATGCAACGGAAGTATTGAATTCGTCATAATAGACTACGCCATAATCATTGGCATTAAAAGCATTGAAGTAGATGTAGTAAATAGACCAGTCGCTATTTGGAGATGCTGTTTGGTTTCCAATATTGTAAATGTTAAAATCAATGATGCGTTCGTTTGGCATGCCTGTAAACTGAAATGCTGAATAATCGGCAAATACCCACGGTGCCAAGTCGACACCTGTAGTGACTGGATCCGTATTATCTGGTGGGTTGTTATCGCCACCACTATCCTGATCCGATGCTATAAACAATGGTTTGTCCCCATCACTACTAGTACAAAATTCATTAATCATATAGTTGTAATCAATCCAAACATATCCATTGTCTCCCCATAAATCTCCCCAAGAGTTGATAACCTTAAACGCTCCACCTGGTCCTTTGGTATCATCATAACCTCCTATTACCATAGCGTGATACGCATGCTGCCCTACATTATTATAAGATGTTCCTGAAGACAACACAACATCGCTATTCCAACTCATAAAGTTATCTGCCAATTTTGCCCCAAGAATGACGGGAATGTTATTTGCCAGATTTTGTTTTATACTTTGAATGCTGGCCTCAATTTTTCTCCAGTACTTAATTTTGTTTTGACTAGCTTCCGTAGTCCAACTAGATTGAAGGTCATTGCTAGAACAATTGCCCAAATTACTATAGGGTGCTGTTTGCATGGTAGCAACTCCTCTTTCTTGCAGAATTGTTAAAGCTTCGGAAAAATTTGTGCCTTCGCAATTTGGACCTTTTTTATTATCAGGAATGGCTACGAATAAATCTTTAGGGCTAAACTGATTTGACGTAGATGATAATTGCGAGGTAGAATACCCCTTGCTCATACCATTTAGGGCTGTCTTAATATTGTAACCCACCGCCCAAGATACACATGTACCGTATTGACCTTGATCCCCGATTGGCGGAAACTTAGGAACCAAATCTACCGAAGAAGGCAAATTTGTATTCCCAAAACTAAAATTAGTTGATGTAGGTATAGTTTCCAAATTGTCGTTACCGCTATACCCCAATGCGAACTCTAACCCTTCGTTTTGTTCTTCAATAATTTCATCAGTGTCTTCATTGCTACAACTTAAAAAAAAGTTTAATTGAATTGCAAGCATTGCAAATAGGAACAGGTTTAATTTTTTCATGATCTTTTAGTTAATAGTTACTGTTAAAATGAAAATTGGACGTTAATTTTCTTTTACATCGTAGCTTATTAAAAAGGTCATCAAAAAAAATTTAAAAATTCTAAAAAAAGTATTGAAGCTGTTTGACCGTTTGTTTTGAAAGAGCGAATTTTAAAATACAGCATAAAAAAATCCGGTTTAAAACCGGATTCTAATTTATCTTAATATAGTTAATACTTACTATTTCGCAATATTGACTGCTCTCGTTTCCCTGATCACTGTTACTTTAACTTGACCGGGATAGGTCATGTCCGTTTGAATTTTTTGCGAAATCTCAAAAGAAAGACTAGCGGCCTTTTCATCTGAAACCTTTTCGCTCTCTACCATAACGCGCAATTCTCGTCCTGCTTGGATAGCATAAGCTTTATTTACGCCGCTAAACCCAAAGGCAACTTCTTCCAAATCCTTTAAACGCTGAATGTAACTATCAAGCACTTGTCGTCTTGCTCCAGGCCTTGCACCTGAAATGGCATCACAGACCTGTACAATTGGCGATAATAAAGTAGTCATTTCAATTTCATCATGGTGTGCTCCAATAGCATTGCATACTTCGGCTTTTTCACCGTGCTTTTCTGCCCATTGCATTCCTAAAATAGCATGTGGTGTTTCCATATCTGCTTCCGAAGATGGCACCTTACCAATATCGTGTAATAGTCCGGCACGTTTTGCTAGTTTAGGATTGAGTCCTAACTCCGCAGCCATAACGCCGCAAAGTTTAGCCACTTCTCTGGAGTGTTGGAGTAAATTTTGTCCGTAAGAAGAACGGTATTTCATTCTACCGATCATTTTGATGAGTTCGGGATGCAATCCATGAATACCTAAATCGATAACGGTACGTTTCCCGACTTCTACGATTTCCTGCTCAATCTGTTTTTGGGTCTTACCAACAATTTCCTCTATTCGGGCAGGGTGTATCCGTCCATCTGTTACTAGCTTATGCAAAGATAGTCTTGCCACTTCCCGGCGCACAGAATCAAAACAAGATAGTATAATAGCTTCTGGGGTATCATCCACAATAATCTCTACTCCAGTTGCAGCTTCAATGGCCCTAATATTTCTACCCTCTCGTCCAATAATACGACCTTTAACATCATCTGATTCTATGTTGAATACAGAGACGCAGTTGTCAATGGCTTCTTCAGTACCAATGCGTTGTATGGTATTGATAATTATTTTTCTAGCATCTTGTTGGGCGGTAAGCTTTGCCTCTTCCATTGAATTTTGGATAAAGCCCATTGCGTCCGTCTTAGCTTCACTTTTAAGTGATTCAATGAGTTGGTTTTTAGCGTCTTCGGCAGAAAGACTTGAGATAACTTCTAATTGTTTGATTTGTCCCTTATGTGCCTTGTCAAGTTCTTCTTTTTTCTTTTCGATGAATTCTAACCTAAAATTGTAATCCTTGATTTTATCCTCAAGGCTTTGGTTCGATTTTTTCGATTTGGCTAATTCACTAGATAATTGAGACTCTTTATCACGAGTACGCTTCTCTGCATCCGCAATTTTTTTGTCACGAGACTGTATGACTTTTTCATGCTCAGATTTTAATTCAATGAATTTTTCCTTCGCCTGAAATATTTTATCTTTTTTTAATGAGTCACCTTCAGCTTTAGCCTGTTTTATTATTGAATCTGCTTCTTTCTTTGCATCTATTATAACCTTGGATGCATTTTTTCTTTCCAATGCCTTGGCTATTATATATCCTAATATGCCGCCAAGCACAAGCCCAGCAATTATAAATCCAATCGTACTTATATCCATGATAATTTAGTTAGTATTGTTAATTTTAAAGATTGGCAATATTGTATAAAAAAGCCTACACCAGTTGAGAATTTTGCATAAACTCCTTAAAAACAAGTTTAGGGCTAACAAGCTGATCAAAAATCTACCTAAGAAATTGAAACTCCCGAGTAGTCGGGGCAATAACGGTAGCACGGTTTTACAACTTAAACTCACCCTTTTTAAAGAATTAACGTTGAGTTTATCAAATATAAATAACTAATGTAGGCAGTAACCTTATTTTATTTTAAAGAACGTTAAGCACTTAAATGCTCGTGCAATAGTTGATTCAAAGACTCTAGTTTTTGTTCAACGCCTTCACTCACATTGGCTTTATCTATTGTTTTTTGTTCTACTTGTGATGCAAATTGCAATGCGCACATGGCAAGTACATCCTGCTTATCTCTTACAGAGTAACTTTGTTCAAATTGCCCAATCATAGCCTCTATCTTTTTTGCTGCTATTCGTAATCCCTCTTCTTGACCCGGAGCGATAGTTAATGGATAGACCCGGTTTGCTATGGATAACTTAATTTTTAATGATTCGGCCATTGGCACACTTTAAATTATTCGGATAATTGAGCAATACAATGGTCTATATCCCTGATTAACGTGTTTATTTTGAGTTTTGTTTCTCTATTGTTTTCATTACTGCCAAGTAACGAATTTGCAACCTTGAGTGCATCATATTTTTCAACCCAATCATCTAATCGATTCTGCTGCTCAACAATTTGATTCTGTTGTTCTACTAAATCTTTAGACAACTTATTATTAGCTTGCTTTAAGACTTCCATCTTATGTAGCATTTTGCTGATTTTATTCTCTAAGGAATCAACAATTTCTTCGATGTTACTCATGTACAAATTTCAATACTGCAAAAACAAAGTTAACATACCTAACCAAAAACAACAATTGTTTTGTCATAAATTTTAAATTGAAAATTCATGACTTTGATTTTCCATAAGTATTTTCATTGCAATCAAGTCAACTAGCTAAATAGTGTTCAAAGAATTTATTACGGAAATTTAAAATATTTTGAAGGCGATTCTGTAATAGAGAAAATACTGTTGAAATTATCTAAAAGTTTTAATTATAAAAAATCATCCTCTTTCAATATTTACTTTGTTAAAGCGTTATTTAGTCAAACTTCCTTTTGGGTATTATAGACTTATTAATATTTTAGCATTATACTTAAGTACTTATGAAATTTTGCTTTTTCTTATTTTTCTGCTTTAAGCTGACTATTGCACTTGCTCAATATCCACAGGATTATTTTAGAAGTCCGTTGGATATTGATTTGGTCTTGGCAGGTACTTTTGGGGAATTGCGCTCTAACCATTTTCACTCTGGAGTGGATATTAAAACACAACAGAGAACAGGCTTGAATGTTTTTGCTGTCGCAGATGGCTACGTTAGCAGAATCAAGGTTTCGCATTATGGTTATGGAAAGGCACTTTACATCACCCATCCTAACGGTTATGTGAGCGTTTATGCCCATCTAGAAAAATTTGGCCCAACCATTCAGGACTACATAAAGAATTGCCAATATCAAAAAGAAAGTTATGAGGTGGAGATGTTTCCATCACCTGAAGAACTTCCGTTATCAAAAAGTGATTTAATTGCCATATCAGGAAACACAGGTAGCTCTGGTGGGCCACACCTTCATTTTGAAATTCGTGATAATGCAGAACGCCCCATCAATCCTTTACTTTTCGGATATGACGTTTCAGATTCCAAAACGCCTATTATTTCCTCGGTTTATGCCTATCCAAAAAATCGAAGTTCTCACGTCAACGAGAAAAAATCAAGAACTGAGCTCAGGTTGATTCCTCAAGGAAATGGAGATTATTCAGTAGAACCTATTGAGGCTCACGGTGAAATCGGGTTTGGTGTTGAGAGTGTTGACCAACTGGATTATGCCTACAACAAAAATGGCGTCAGCAACATCCAGACTTTTTTCAATGGTAACAAAAATTTCGAAATAGACTTTAAGCGTTTTAGCTTTTCTGAAACCAAGCACCTCAACCGGTATATTGACTACGAAATTTATAAGGACAAATATGAACGTGTCCAAAAATTATTTGTCCAGACCGGTAATAATCTAAGCATGTTCAAGGATGTTTACAACGAAGGTTACGTCAAGGTTGAGGACAGTACAGACACCGTGTATCGTGTTCGTATACGTGATTTTAAGGGGAATGAAAGTTGGTTAAATATTCCGATTAAGGGCAAAAGTGCTAAAGAAATACTTGAAGGCTACGATCTTAAGCCAGACCAATACATAAAATCAAAAGAAACAACCAATCTTAAGGAAGGTGATGTCTCTGTTGTTTTTTACCCCGATACATTTTACGAAGACTTTTATATAGATTTTAGCGTTAGAAATGATACGCTGCGGTTACATCAGGACGTTATTCCTTTAATGAAAAGTTTTTCAGTGCAATTTGATATTAGTAATTACGCCAATGAAGATAAGGATAAACTGTTCATTGCACAACTCTACGGGTATTATCAACGCCCTAGTTATTTGAGAACAAAACGTTTGGGAGACAAGCTATCAGCAAGCACCAAAACTTTAGGTACGTTTACCTTGGCAACAGATTCCATTAGCCCCAATGTAGCGGCATCGAATTTCCGAGATGGGCAATGGCTTAGCAACTTTAATGAACTCAAAGTAAAGATTAGCGATGACCTTTCAGGGATTAGTGATTATCGTGCAACCCTAAACGGAAAATGGATTCTCATGGAATATGAATATAAAAAAAATACGTTGACCTATAATTTTGAGGATAATATTAGTAACGAAACCGAAAACAATTTCAAACTGATCGTTACCGATAATGTAGGAAATAGTTCTACATTTGAAACCACTTTCTTCAGAAAGAAAACCTGACAACATTGAAAAACTATCTTAATCTATCTGTACTATTTTTTTGTTTTTATTTCTTCGGAAATTCACAAACCGCAACCATTAAGGGCGTTATACTAGACGAAAACCAAGAGCCCCTTGCCAATGTCAGCATTCTTGCAGGTTTGGATGGCACTACCTCCAATGAGAATGGCTTTTACGAACTTAAAATCCCGACAGACCAATTAGTGACTGTCAGTTTCACCCATATTTCACATAAGCTTGTAGAAACCAGTTTTAATTTAAAAAGTGGACAGACCGTAGAGTTCAATCCCGTAATGAATACTAATATTGAGCAGATTGCTACGGTGGTCATTAACACCAATACAAGGCAAAATGTGGATGGGGTCACTTCAATTTCGCCCGAAGTTCTAAGAACTATAAAAGGAGCACAACCAGGTGTTGAAAATATTCTGAAAACCCTACCTGGTGTAAATATATCAAACGAATTGAGTACTCAATACTCGGTTCGTGGGGGAAATTTTGACGAGAATTTGGTTTATGTAAATGAAATTGAAGTCTATAGGCCATTCTTGATTCGGTCTGGACAGCAGGAAGGTTTGAGCTTTGTGAATACTGATTTGGTTCAAAATGTAGATTTTTCCGCAGGTGGATTTCAAGCAAAATATGGCGATAAATTATCCTCGGTATTGGATATTACCTACCGTACACCCATTAATTTTGGGATTCGTGCAGATGCTAGCCTTTTAGGTGGAAGTATCGCTGCGGAAACGGTAAGCAAGGATTCTAAGTTTTCTGGAATTGTTGGTCTTAGGTATCGTGACAATAGTTTGTTTCTAAACTCCTTGGAGACCGAAACCAACGTGGTGCCTGTTTTTGCAGATGCCCAAACTTATTTGACGTATAAATTCAGTGATAAGTTTCATTTGAATTTTCTCGGAAACATTTCTCTTAATAAATATGATTTCACCCCTCAAAACCGCCAAACCAATTTTGGTACACTAGATGAACCTGTAGCGCTTTTGGTGTTTTATGATGGCCAAGAAAAAGACCAATATTTTACCAGTTTTGGCGCTTTTAAAGCGAATTATTTTGCGTCTGAAGATTTGACCCTGAAATTAATAGCATCAACCTACCACACCACAGAACAGGAATATTTTGATATTTTGGCCCAGTACCGTTTGGGCGAGGTCAACAGTAATATTGGAGATGATAATTTAGGTGAGGTTGAATTTTCCGAAGGTATTGGCTCACAATTTACACACGCTAGAAACGATTTGGATGCTTTGATTTTTAATGTTGAACATAAAGGTGACTACAAATTAAAGGATGATAGCAGATTGGAATGGTCACTAAAATATACGCACGAGGATATTCGTGATCGTCTGGTAGAATGGGAAGTAATCGATAGTGCAGGTTTTTCGGTGCGCCCTCCAATATTTGATAGCCCTAATAATCAACCTTACGAGCCTTTTGAAGGACCGCTGGTAGCTTTTCAAAACGTTAGGGCAACCAACGGTGTTCAGATTGATAGACTTCAGGCTTACGCACAATGGAGCAAACGTAGTATGCTAGGTGAAAATGAAGTGTTTTATAATGTTGGAGCTAGAGCACATAGCTGGAATGTAAATAGCGACATACCCAACGAAAATGGTGTTACAAGTAGCAATCAAATAGTGATTAGCCCGAGAGCCCAATTTGCCATAAAGCCTAATTGGGAGAAAGATATGCTGTTTCGTATTGCTGGCGGACTTTACTACCAACCGCCATTTTATAGAGAGTTACGGGATTCTTCAGGAATCGTGCAGCCAGATGTGAAAGCACAGAAATCGGTGCATTTGGTAGTTGGCAATGAGTACAGTTTCAAACTTTGGGATCGTCCATTTAAATTGGTTTCCGAAGCCTATTATAAAAATCTTACCGATGTCAACCCTTATACTTTAGAAAATGTTAGGATTCGTTATCGGGCCAAAAACAATGCAAAAGCCTACGCCTATGGTTTAGATTTAAGACTCAACGGTGAGTTTGTGCCAGGCACAGAAAGTTGGTTCAGTTTCGGCTATCTAAAAACCGAAGAAAACATTGAAAACCGAGGTTATATCTCAAGACCAACCGATCAACGGCTGAAGTTTGGAATCTTATTTCAAGATTATGTACCGAAAATTCCAGACCTTAAGATGTATTTAAATTTAGTCTATAATACAGGTGTTCCGGGAGGCTCGCCCAGCTATGCTGATCCTTATGACTACCAAACCAGACTGCGTGATTATAAACGTGCAGATTTAGGAGTTTCTTATGTATTGGTTGACCCCAACAAAACTTACGCTCAAAATTGGAAACAATTTTTCAAAGAACTCACTTTAGGTGTAGAAATTTACAACATGTTCGATGCACAGAATACCATAAGTAATACTTGGGTGCGTGATGTTTATAGCAAACGCCAATTTGCGATTCCTAATTTTTTAACGCCACGAGTTTTTAATGTGAGGTTGAGTACGCGGTTCTAAAAAAGCTTTTGAGTTTAGCGAAGAGAGGAAAATAAATTATTCTACATTTTAAGAATATAATTTCTACAAATACATATTTTGGACTACCGAACCCTAATGTTCATTCATCTTTATACCGTTGTGCCTGCTTTTGTTTTAGGTACAATAAGCTTATTGATGAAAAAAGGAACACAATTTCATAAAATCATTGGGCGTATCTATATGGTTCTGATGTTATTTACGGCCAGTGTAACCCTATTCATGTCTGCCGAAGTTGGCCCGACGCTTTTTAACCATTTTGGATGGATACATCTTTTTAGCTTTTTAACCCTTTGGACTGTTCCTACTGCCTACATCGCTATCAAAAACGGCAATGTAAAAAGCCATAAGCGCAAAATGATAATTCTGTATTTTGGAGCGATTATTATTGCTGGAGGTTTTACCTTTTTCCCCGGCCGTTATTTACATTCAATTTTCTTTAGATGAAAATTGAGTTTTTGCCTGTGCCATTCCAAACTCTCTTAGTACATCAATCACATAATCGATGTCTTCTTTAGTATTAAAGCTGCTGAACGAAAACCGAACCGAAGGACGCGACATTCTGGTTTCATCTAAAATCTCGGCGAGCACATGGGACCCTTTTTCACTTCCGCTTTGGCAGGCACTTCCTTTTGAGCACGCTATACCTTTTAAATCCAATTGAAATTGAAGTAATGCGTTTTTTTCTGGCGGTAAGGGTAAACATACATTCAATAATGTATAGGTACTCTCATTGTTATCTGCACACATTCCGTTGAAATGAATTTCTGAAAATGTTTCCTTCAACTGTTTGGCAAAATAATCTTTCAACTCTTGGATGTAAGCGCGCTCTTCTTCCAAATTTTCGTATGAAATATGCAAAGCCTCGTCCATCCCAACAATATTATGAACACACTCAGTGCCAGCTCTTAACCCTCGCTCTTGAGTGCCACCAAAAATAGAGGCTTTAAGTCCAGTACCCTTCCGAAGAAATGCAAATCCTACGCCTTTGGGCCCATGGAACTTATGGGCACTTGCGGCCAAATAGTCCAATGGGATTTCCTGTAAATCCATTTTATAATGTCCAACAGATTGTACGGTATCACTATGAAAGAGCGTATTATTCGCTTTGCACAACTCTGCCACACGCTTTATATCAAGTTTATTTCCGATTTCATTATTGATGTGCATAAGAGACACCAGCTTTTTATTTGGCGATTGCAGGAGTTTTTCTAAATGTGCATAGTTGATATGGCCATTATTCTCTACCTCGACGTGACTTACAGAAATATTAAATTCACTTTTAAGTTGCTCTATGGTATGTAAAATAGCGTGGTGCTCAATTTTAGAACTAATTATTTCGGTGACGCCTAAATCTTTAACCGCACTTCTCAAAACTAAATTATCGGCTTCAGTTCCTCCAGAGGTAAATACTATTTCTGACCCTGATACATTAAAATACGAGGCGATACGTTTTCTAGCAGCTTCAATCAATGATTTTGATTGCCGACCATAACTGTGTGTTGACGAGGCATTACCGAAATTATTTTTCATAACTTCTGTCATGCGTTCAATGACTTCATCTCGCATTTCTGTTGTTGCTGCGCTATCTAAATAAACCGATTTCATGTGTTTATATTTATATTTTTTGTTGGTCACATGCTGTTCGCCATTCATCATTCCTTTAGATGATAAAAATTTCAGCACGCTCGTTTCATACACTCTACTTTATGGCTACAAAGATGCAATTTTAGTTTCGGATTTGAAACCCAAAACATATCTCCTAAATAAATTGTTAATGACGCCATTGCCATTGGGTAAATCTGTTATTTTTGTTTCAAATACTTTATTGAATGCGATATTTTTTAAGCTTTTTTATGCTGTCTCTTATAATGGTTTCCTGTGATGATGGAAACATCATTGATGTGAGTCTTGAATTTAATCAAGATTTGGATAGATGCGTCACAAGTAATTCCTCTGGAGAGGAATTCTATTTATTATATGATACAAAAACCAACCCTAATGAATCATTATCCCTACTGTTTCGCGTTTCTAGTAATAGGGATATTTTTAATCCGGAATCTAACGGTGCTATAAAAATATTAACTGTAGGGCAAAGTGGTACAAGATTTAACTACAGAACTTACAATGGCGATCCAGACGCTTTGATTTGTGTACCCGTGCCTGATAATGTTACAATAATTAACGATTATGAAGCCGCTGCGGGAGCAGAAGCTATTTTTACTTCTACTTTTGTAGATGATGATAATGATGGAATCCCATCACTTCTTGAGGGCATAGGTCTTCAAGCTGAAGATGGCTCCTATCCCGATGCACAAGATACTGATGGTGATGGATTACCAGATTATTTGGATGCAGACGATGATGGCGATAATGTATTAACAATTAACGAGGATGTTGAAATTGACGAGAATGGTCTATTAATAGCTTTAGACACAGACGGCAATACCGTTCCCAATTATTTAGATAACGATGACGACGGCGATGGCGTGCTCACCAAAGATGAAGATGAAAATGGCGATCTCATTTTAACTAATGATTTCGATGAGTTGCAAGAAATAACATTTGCTATACCACGATATTTAAATATTGATGCTGACATGCCATTTCCACAGGACAGCTTACGACTTACCGAGTTTTCAAGACAAGTAACTGTGGGAGTGGTTATCAATAATGCAGATATTGAAATTTTAAATGTTGATGAGATTATTATGGGTATTTATGAAGCTCCAACGCTTACCTTCAGGTTTAATCCTAATACTGAAGAGCTAGAACTTTTAGAAAACTAAACCCGTTTCGCATTCTGATAAATATAGACTTCGGTAGCGCCTAGTCCGTATTTTTGATAATCTGCTGCATAGGATTTTATATCCTCATAACGTCCAAATAGATAATCTAACTCCATTTTCAAAACCCCCTCTCCCACGCCGTGTATAAAAACCACCTTTTGGATTCGGTTTTTAATTGCATATTCCAATTTATGACGGGCAGTGTCCAGTTGCAAAGTGAGCATATCATGGTTGCTCATGCGCTTGTTGGAGGTTGTGATCTGGTGGATGTGTAGATCAACTTCCATAGCTGGAAGGTTGCGCTCCTTTGGTTTTGTGCGGATTGAGTTGCGTTTTTGGTTTTGCTCTTTTTCTTCAATCACAGAGGCAAGATCATCGTGATCAAATATGTTTCGGCTCAAGGATTGTTCTTTAATTATTTCCTGAACAGAAAACTCCATGTCAAAACCATCTGAAGTTTCTATAGTGACTTGATCATCTTGAATTTTTGTGATATGGCCTTGAATATCGTCATCCAATACGGAAACGTAATCCCCAATTTTAAAATCGCTCATAATTTAGTGTCCGTGTCATGTTCATTATTGTTTTCAGCGTCCTGTTTGCTAGGTATGTTTCTTGAAACTCTGTAAATACCCATCATTAATATTACAATCCCACCAATTAAAATATATTGATTTTGCTCGGCTTGTGCCTCGGCATAAATAGCAACGATGGCACCGATAAAAATTAAGAAATAGCTAATTGCTTTTGAGATATTCATATTTTTCGACGGAAATTTTAAACGCTTTATCGAAAGTACTATATAATTGAGAGAATCTAAAAAATAACATTCATAATAATTAATATATTGACAGAATATTAATTGACTTAGGTGAAATAAGCATTTTAAAAATTTCATTAACCAAAGTAAGGATTAATAGCGAAAAGCAAGCCTGTAACAAAAGAAGCCGAAGAATAACAAATAAAAACAATTGAATTAGACAAATGAAAAAAATCATAATCTCCCTCGTATTCAGTTTTTTCATTAGCTTATCTTTTGCCCAACTCAACGTTGTAAATGATGGTTTTCTATTTGTTTCAAATGAAGTTGTCTTCGTTGAGAATGAGATTAATCTTTCTGAAGAGAATTCAAAAATTTATCTTAGAAACGAAGCGCAACTTATTCAAGGCAACGAAATTTCAGCAAATAGAGGAAATGGGGAATTGAGCGTCTATCAAACAGGAAACTCCAATAATTTTGCTTATAATTATTGGTGCTCACCAGTTGGCGTTCCTTCTGAGGTAAATGGAAACTCACCAAGCCAAGTAAACTTGATTGATGAGGCTACCAATGCAAGTACGATGGATGACCCAACAGGATTAACTTCAAGCATCGACGCCAGTTTCACAACTGCTTACGATGGTACAACCGCACCATTAACCATTTCTAGCCGTTGGCTTTATACTTACGTTACTTCAGACGACTATTCTGAATGGAATGCCGTAAATGAAACCTCTCCCATTTTGACAGGTCTGGGCTTTACCATGAAAGGCGTTGTGGGAGGAAATCAATTATACGACTTTAGAGGTAAACCCAATAATGGGGAAATTACTAACGCCATTGCTGCCAACCAATTTACTTTAATTGGAAATCCTTATCCCTCTGCTATTGATGCAATGTTATTTATTCATGATGCCGATAACACCAATATCAATAGTGCTTCGGAATTATCTCCTGTAATGACTGGTGCTTTATATTTTTGGGAACAGCAGCCTACCTCACATGTCTTGACTGATTATATTGGAGGCTATGCTACTTATACTATTTCTGATACAGGCATGCCGACGTTTGCTCCTGCCACATTTCAATCATATGATGGATTTGGAAATCCCATCCCTATTCCTCCTGGATTTGGAACTGAAGGTGATAATATAGCTAAAAGATATATTCCAGTCGGGCAAGGTTTTATGGTCGAAGGCGCAGCGGCCCCTCCTGCCAATCAATTGGTTTACCTAAAGAACGAGCATCGTGTTTTTGAAAAAATATCAGATGGCAGTAGCGCTTTTTTTAGAACATCCAACGTTGAACCAAATGCAAATATTAACGAAACCGTGCAATACAACGAATATGGACTCAACATTATCCCAGATGACCACAAGCGGTTTCGACTTAACGTGATCTTTAATGATGAATTTACCCGTCAGCTGGTTCAAAATTTTCACGATACCGCAACCGATGCCTTTGACTATGGGCTCGAGGCCAAAATGGCAAGTAGTTCTTCAACCGAAGCAAGCTGGATTTTGGACGATATCCCTTACGTAATCCAAGCTCACGCTTTTGAAACCAGTTTAACTATTCCAGTAAAGATTTCTGCTGAAAACAATCAACCTCTAAGTTTCAGTATTTTTGATGTCCAAAATTTTGACGAGTCCCAATCTATTTATCTTCACGATACTGAAACTGATATATACGTTGATTTAATCACTCAAAGCTATGATATCAATATTGATGCAGGTACCTACCCTTCTCGTTTTGAAATTGTATTTGAACAAAACACCCTATCCGACGATGTCTTTTCAGAAAGAGACCTTGATGTTTTCGCCAGTTATAAAACGTCTGAATTGACAATCCTAAATCCAAAACTTCAGGAATTAGAGTCGGTCAGTCTTTATGACATCAATGGCAAACAAATCTTCAAACATCACATTTTAGATCTAAAGTCTGTTTACAATTTTTCTTCGGAAGCATTAAGCGACGGATTTTACGTTGCTAAAATCACAAATATCAACAACAAATCTGTTTCGAAAAAGCTAATCATAAAGCAGTAATTCAACGATTTTATTACATTTGTGCATCTTAAAGCTTCAATAATGATTTCCCCTGAAGATTACATGCTGCCCTGTTTGAACAAAAAGTTTTTTGGCATAGATTGCATGGGCTGCGGTATGCAGCGTTCCTTGGCATTGATTTTAAATGGTGAGTTTATCGGGGCGTTCTATATGTATCCTGCTATTTATAGCATGATTGCTTTACTCACAATTATTGGTGTAAATTACTTCCTGAATTTTAAACATGCTTTCAAATTAATTGTTATTTTGGCATTTATTAATGGTATCCTAATTTTAGGAAACTTCATTTATAAACTATTTTTCAACTAAATCAACTAAACAAGAAAAACATGGAACAAGAGCAAGTAAATCAAAATAACCAGATACAAGAGCCGTTGCAAAATTCAACGCTAATTCTAGTTTTAGGAATTCTATCAATATTAACTTGTTGTTGCTATGGGGTAGTAGGCCTAATTCTAGGAATCGTTACCATAATCTTGGCAAAAAAGGCCACAGAGATTTACGCAGCTAATCCCGAAATGTACACGGGTTTTCAAAATGTGAAAATTGGCCGTATTCTTGCCATTATTGGTCTTATACTAAGCATTCTGTATATTTTGCTAATGGTTTGGTTAGTGATGACTTTCGGTTGGGATACTATACAAGATCAAGAATTGATGCAACAAAGACTCCAGGAAATGATGGAGCAACAACAATAAAACATTTTAAAAAATGTAGTATTAAAAAAGCCTCAATGCAATTTGCATTGAGGCTTTTTATTATAGATTTTTTAGGTATTAATTCTTTTCGAAACCTTTAAGCGTCTTGGTTATAATATGAACACAGTCCAAAAGCTCATCTTTTGTCATGACCAAAGGCGGTGCAAAACGGATGATGTTTCCGTGGGTTGGTTTAGCTAAGAGTCCGTTGTCACGCAGTGCCAAACAGATGTTCCAAGCGGTTTCGCTTTCTTCATGGTCATTTATAACAATAGCATTTAGCAAACCTTTACCTCTTACTAACTTAACGATTGAGCTGGTCTCGATATATTTGTTCAATTCACTTCGGAACAATTCGCCCAACTGAAAAGCATTTTCTGCTAAATCTTCATCACGAACTACTTGAAGTGCTGCCATACCAACGGCTGCGGCAATCGGATTTCCACCAAATGTACTCCCGTGATTACCAGGTCCAATGACATTCATAATCGGGTCGTTCGCCAAAACCGCCGATACTGGATACGCACCTCCAGAAAGTGCCTTCCCAAGAATCAAAATATCTGGTTTTACCTCAGGTGTGCCAGAGCAATTTTTGTTCGGACAGCTGCAATTACCACAAGTTGCCAACAAACGGCCAGTTCTTGCGATTCCTGTTTGAACTTCATCTGCGATAAATAACACGTTGTGTTTTTCGCAAAGTGCTTTTGCTTCTCTTAAATAATTTTCGCTCGGCACGTAAACCCCAGCTTCCCCTTGAATGGGTTCCACTAAAAATCCAGCAATATTTTTACTTGAATTTAGAGCGCCTTCTAAAGCCTTCAAATTATCATATTCAACTTTTATAAAGCCATCGGTGTAGGGGCCAAAGTTTTTTCTGGCTACCGCATCATTACTAAAAGAGATAATAGTGGTTGTTCTTCCGTGGAAATTATTTTCGCATACAATGATTTCAGCTTCGTTTTCTGCGATACCTTTTACTTCGTAAGCCCATTTTCGGCACATCTTAAGTGCCGTTTCTACAGCTTCTGCACCAGTATTCATTGGTAACAATTTATCAAAATGAAAATATTCCGTAGCGTATTTTTCATATTGCCCAAGTATGTCATTGTAAAATGCACGCGAAGTCAAACTCAAGGTCTGTGCCTGATTGGTCATGGCATTTACAATTTTTGGATGGGAATGCCCTTGGTTTACGGCAGAATACGCCGAAAGAAAATCATAATACTTCTTACCTTCTACATCCCAAACATAGACGCCTTCGCCCCTATTTAATACAACGGGCAGCGGATGATAATTGTGTGCACCGTACTTGCTTTCTAAATCTATCGCTTGTTGCGATGTTAATTGTTCTAAAACAGCCATTTTAATAAAATTTTTAAATGAAGACCCATCGTGAAAATGGATCGTTAAAATGTCCATTCCTTCTGTACCTTTATTCTTCCGATGTCAACTTACAGTAGTAAATCTTGTAAATTTTCGAAAAAGCAGCGTGGGAGAGAAATCATCCCTGAGGGTTTGCAAAAATACTCAATTTCTGAACGGATTGAAAATCTAAAGATTACATTTTTCCTGAAAGTGCTGAAATCTGGAGTTCTAAACGTTTCATTTCCCTAATTACAGCATTTCGGTGCATTTTCATCCATGAGAATATCTTAAACATACTCATTGTAATAAAGCAAAAGAAGAATCCTGCAACCCATAGCAAAAGATTGTTGGTGTTTTCCTCATCGAACGTTTGCATCAGGCAATAAATAAGCAGCCCAAAAGCGGCAATATTCATGATATGCATGATGATGACAAGCCATGCGTTTTTGCCCTTGTACAAACCTGCAATCTCGCCAAATAGATTTTGCTCTTCTAGAGAGTCGTAAAATTTTCTTTCTTCGGCAGTTAAAGTATCCTTGATTAATTGATCGATGTCTTCCATTTTAGTTTTCATAATTCGTTTTTTTTTGAATGAACCTAGCTTCTAGTAAGCAGGATTAAAAATTTATTATTAATTGGATCTTGTTTCTTTTAATACTTTTTTTAAATGTTCCCTAGCGTGGAACAGTCTTGATTTCACGGTTCCTAAGGATATGTTCAACATCTTGCTAATTTCCTTTAAAGAGTAGTTTTGGGTATAAAATAACCTTATGACCATCTGTTGTTGCTCGGATAAGTTTTTAATGGCTTCCAACAATTTAACTTTAAGTTCTAGGTTTTCATCATAAGGTTTATCTTCAAAAATTTGTTCCTTTGATAAAGTTTGATTTTTTAAACGCTCCTTAGTCTGTTTTCGTAGTGCATCAAAAGATTTCGTGTAAACTATTCGTAAGGCCCAACTTCCAAAGCTGTTATCATCTTTTAACGTGTCGATTTTACTGATGATAACCTGCCAGCTCTCTTGGGCAATATCTTTAGATAAACAGGCATCCTTAACTATCCAATACGCTTTTTTACAGAATACAATGTGCCACTTTTTGACTAAATCATTTAAGGCGTTCTTATCGCCTGTCTTAAATTTTGTGACTAAAATAGCATCGTCGCTGTGCATTGTGGTTTTGTTGGTTTACATCTTAAAGACGTAAAACCTTTAAAAAGGTTCAAGTTTTTTTGTAACAATGAAAACTTTTTTGAAAGTAATGAAATTTGTATTTTAAAATCGCCTTGATTCTTTCAGTTAAAACTATAATAAATCATTAGTGAATTCATGGCAAAACCCAAAAAGAAACTATTTTTGCCAGATGGCAAGACGAAAGAACAAGCGACAGATTTTTGAAAATATTGAGGTTATAGATGCTGGTGCAAAAGGTAAGACTATTGCCAAGGCTCCAGATGGTAGGGTCATTTTTTTGTCTAATACTGTACCTGGTGATGTTGTAGATGTACAAACCTTTAAAAAACGTAAATCCTATTTTGAAGGAAAGGCCATAAAATTCCATAATTATTCTGAAAAAAGAACCACCCCTAATTGTCAGCATTTTGGTGTTTGTGGCGGTTGTAAGTGGCAGGATATGGAATATAGATATCAATTGGAATACAAGCAAAACGAGGTGACCAACAATCTAGTTCGTATTGGGCATTTGGAGCTTCCTGAAATTACACCGATTCTAGGTGCTGCCGATCCGTATTTCTACCGTAACAAAATGGAATTTTCTTTTAGTGATAGCCGTTGGCTGACCCAAGAGGAAATTCAATCTGATGAGAATTTAGGTGATAGAAACGCTTTGGGCTTTCATATTCCAGGAATGTGGGACAAGATTCTCGATATCGAAAAATGCTGGCTGCAGGAAGACCCATCCAATGCTATTAGGAATGAAATCAAAGAATTTTCAATAGCAAATGATTTAGAATTTTTTAATACCCGGAACCAGACCGGTCTTTTGCGAACCTTAATGATTAGGACCTCTTCAACTGGAGATATCATGGTGGTGGTACAATTTTTTAAGGACGATAAAACCAAAAGGGAATTATTGCTTGATTTTGTATCTGAGAAATTTCCGCAGATCACCTCCTTACAATACATCATCAATCAAAAAGCCAACGATACTATTTATGATCAAGAAGTGGTTTGCTACAAAGGTGAAGACCATATATTTGAGGAAATGGAAGGTTTGAAATTTAAGATCAATGCTAAATCTTTTTACCAGACCAATTCTGAACAGGCTTATAACCTTTATAAAATTACAAGAGAATTTGCTGATTTAAAAGGAGACGAATTGGTTTATGACCTCTACACCGGGACTGGAACGATTGCCCAATTTATAGCCAGAAATGCAAAAAAGGTTATTGGTATTGAATCTGTTCCAGATGCAATTTTAGCAGCAAAGGAAAATGCACAATTAAATAAAATAGATAACGTTGCCTTTTATGTAGGCGACATGAAAAATGTGTTTAATACTGAATTTATTGCAGAACATGGTAAACCCAACATTATAATTACAGACCCGCCGAGAGATGGAATGCACAAGGACGTGGTGCAACAGATTTTGAATATTTCTCCCGAAAAAATTGTTTACGTCAGTTGTAATAGTGCAACTCAGGCAAGGGATTTAGCATTAATGAAAGAGGATTATACAATTTTAAAAACACAGGCGGTTGATATGTTTCCGCAGACACATCATGTCGAAAATGTGGTTTTATTGGAGAAAAAATAAAGGCGAAAAGTTAGTTAATAGAAAACAGATAAAAGAGCATTGAACACTGAACACATAGAATTTGAAACTAAAAAAAATCCATAATTACCTTGTAGCGATGTTTTGCATTATCGCCCTTAGCATTACCTCAAGTTGTGAGCGTGATGACATCTGCGCAGAGGCAACTGTTACAACTCCCGCCCTGTTTGTCGAATTTCGCGATATTGATAATAATGACGAGCTAAAAGCAGTGCGAGAGCTAAGAGTCATTGCAATTGATGATATGGGCAATGATGTAGATACGCTTTTATTAGATAGTGCTAATCCCAGTTCGATGTTATTGCCACTTCGTATTGAGGAGGATAATCCAGAAAACATAATCACGACAAGTTATAAGCTTGAAAAAAATTCAGATTTTGTTGATAATGATGATGATACAACAACTTCAATAATTGACATTTTGGAAATAACCTATAATTCAGAATTTGTTTACGTTTCTAGGGCTTGTGGTTATAAGAGTATCTTTCAACTTATTCCGCAGACTGGTGCTTTGATACTTTCAGATGATAATGAAGATTGGGCTATAAATGCCGAAATAGTAAATGAGTTAATTGATAATGAGAATGAAGCGCAGGTATATATTTATCATTAGTAGTCTTCTCATCCTGTTATTTTCAATAACAACTTATGGACAGACTGAAGAAAAGGAAGCTACAACCGATACGCTTATTTATAAGCAGAAGTATGGTTTAAGACTTGGTGGGGATATGGGGCGCATAATTCGCTCATTCGTTGATAAAGACTATAAAGGTTTTGAAATCAATGGCGATTATAGAATTTCTAAAAAACTCTATTTAGCTGGTGAACTTGGAACTGAGGAAAAAACCATCACCACAGATTTTCTCGATGTGACGTCAACGGGAAGTTACTTTAAGGCGGGCGTAGACTTAAATTCCTATACCAATTGGCTAGATATGCAAAACATGATTTTTATCGGCGGTAGAGTTGGCGTAAGCTCCTTTAGCCAAACCTTAAATAGCTTTACTATTTACGATACCAATCAGGCTTTTTTTAACCAGCCCTACTCTGAAACACCTAATGAAAAATTTGAAGGGCTTTCGGCTATTTGGGCAGAACTGATTATTGGTATAAAAGCAGAATTGTTTTCCAATTTGTTTATGGGTGTAAACATGCAAATAAAAAGTCTCATAAGTCAAAATCAACCCGTTGAATTTGAGAATCTTTACGTACCAGGTTATAACCGTACCTATGATAGTGGAAGTATAGGGATTGGTTTTGCATACACGCTTTCTTATTTGATTCCTATTTATAAAAAGGACAAGGAGGTTATTGTTGAAAAAGAAAAAAACTAATTATTTCTAATTCAAATTCAATACCATGACATTTTTAGAAATTACGTTTTCAAATAAAATCTATTCAATTCTTGGCGGAATGACGGCAGCCATTTTGATGTAGGCCATCGTTCTTCTAAAGATATTACAGTAAAACGAAACACCAAAGAAACTAGTCCTGATATTTCGCTTTCTTACTCCCTTCATACATCACGTACTTTACAAGCCTTGCTTCTAGCTTTGCGTTGACAAGATGGATTTTTCGAGAAGGTCTCAATCCTACGTGTTTCAAAGCCTCTAAATTTGAAGTGATAAACCAAGCATCGGTACCAGGATATCCTTGTTTTAAGGTATCCCCTATTTTCGAATAGAAAGACTCCATTTCTATATCCAGACGTTCACCATAAGGTGGATTGAATAGAATATGAAGCTTTTTGTCACCACTTTTTTCAGATTCAAAAAAATCACGGCGTTCAATGGAAATAAATTCTTCCAGATGGGCATTGCTTATATTATCCTTTGCTTTAGAAACCGCACTTGGAGCCGTATCATAGCCAATTATCTTATAATGAAAGTCTCGGGTTTTATTGAGTAAGGATTCTTCGATTTTTTCAAAAAGGTCAACATCCCAATCTTGCCAGCGTTCAAAAGCAAATTCCTTTCGCATCAAGTTTGGTGGAATATTACAGGCAATCATAGCGGCCTCGGCTAAAATAGTACCACTACCGCACATAGGATCCAAAAAATCGCTTTGACCATCCCAACCCGATAGCATGACTAATCCTGCAGCAAGCACCTCGTTTATTGGCGCAATGTTGACCGCTGTCTTGTAACCCCGTCGGTGTAACGATTCACCAGAAGAATCCAAAGAAATGGTACAGACCTTTCGGTCGATATGCACATTTATTTTAAGGTCTGGAAATCGTAAATCTACATTAGGACGCTCTCCTGTGTTGTCACGAAACCTATCAACTATCGCGTCTTTGGTCTTTAATGCGACGTATTTGGAATGGGTAAATTTTTCAGAATGTACCGTAGCATCAACAGCTAACGTACCTGAAGATTTCATGTATTTTTCCCAAGATATCTTATAGACTTCTTTGTAAAGTTCGTCTTCATCAGCAACTCTAAAAGTTTTAATAGGCTTTAAAACCTTTATTGCAGTTCGTAAAGCGAGATTGGATTTATACATAAACCCTGTATCACCTTCAAAGCTGACATTGCGCACGCCTTTTTTTATATTCATTGCGCCCAACTGCAATAATTCGCGTTCCAGTAAATCTTCAAAGCCAAATAAAGTCTTGGCCACCATTGTAAAATTATTCTCCATCGTCTTAATCTAATTGATTGCAAAAATAAAGTATTTTTGTGGCACGAAATAAGTTGCATTAAGAAAGCACTGATTCTAAAACTAATTCTCTTTAAAAAAACATGTTCAAAGAAACTAAACAATGGTACAGCTCATGGTTTGATACCCCGTATTATCACATTCTATATAAAGATAGAGACCATGAAGAAGCGCAATTGTTTATGGACAATCTCACCAACTATCTCAACCTTCCGGAAAATGGCACTATTCTAGACTTGGCCTGTGGAAAAGGTCGTCACTCGCTCTATTTGAACTCCAAGGGATATAAGGTTACTGGGGTAGATCTTTCAGAAAACAGCATTGCTTACGCCAAACAATTTGAAAATGAGACTTTGCATTTTGAGGTTCATGACATGTGCAAACCTTATCACCAACAATTTGATGCTGTTTTTAATCTTTTTACAAGTTTTGGTTATTTTGAAAAAGACAGTGACAATCTTAAAACCATTGAGGCAATCCAAGCAAATCTGACCGAATTTGGTTTTGGAGTTATCGACTTTATGAACACTCATTATATATTAGAAAACCTAGTTACAGAAGACGTAAAAACAGTGGAGAGCATTGATTTTCATCAGGCACGTTCTTTAGAAGACGGTTATATCATTAAGGATATTTCATTTACTACGGAAGGCGAAACCTTCAAATTTCAAGAAAAGGTTAAAGCCTTGACCCTAGCTGATTTTGAAAAACTATTTGAGGCGGCAGGCGTTCATCTGCTAGATGTATTTGGAGATTATAAACTTCGTAAATTTCAGAAGAGCCAATCAGAACGTCTTATTATGATATTTAAATAATGCTATCCTATCTCTTACCCATATTGGCCGTTGGCATTGGTATCGTTTTGGCGATATTTACGAAAAGTACCAGAACGAAACCAACAAAATTATTATTATCCTTTAGTGGGGCTTTTTTATTGGCGCTCACACTTTTCGATTTATTTCCTGAAGTTTACGAGCATTTAGAACCCAAAAAAACTGGTGTATTTATTATGTGCGGTATCCTATTGCAAATAATTTTGGAGCTGTTTTCAAAGGGTGCTGAGCACGGCCACGTACATATCGACGAGAACAATACAAATTTTCCGTGGTTGTTATTTATAAGTCTTTGCATCCATAGTTTTTTAGAAGGATTTCCCATTCATGGCCATAACGATATGGTATTTGGTGTATTGGTTCACAAGATTCCCATTGCGGCATTGGTGACAGCTTTTCTGCTGCAATCTAATTTTCGCAACTATCAAATTGGTGGGTTCCTGATCGTATTTGCGCTAATGACTCCACTTGGAACTTACCTTAGTAATCTTTTAAGTTTATCGGTTAATGTATCGAGCATAATCAACGCATTGGTTATCGGTATTTTTCTGCATATATCCACGACCATTCTATTTGAAGCTGGGGAAGGCCATAAATTCAATCTGTCAAAATTGGTGGTCATTATATTAGGTATTGGGATTGCTTATTTAATTTAACTTTAATTTTTCTGCGGAAGGCTTAGCGTTGGGAAAGCATTCTCGTTGCTTTTAACTAAATTTGTCACCGAGACTAGAATAATTTTTTTAACATGACAAATAACGACATCTTCAAAAAACTAAGAGTAGCTCATAAATTTCGTGATGATGATATTATTAAGATTTTGGAACTCGTAGATTTTAGAGTTTCAAAAAGTGAGCTTAATGCCTTGTTCCAAAGAGAGGACCATCCTAATTATATGGAGTGTGGTGATCAGATATTGAGAAATTTTCTTAACGGATTAGTTATCCATTTACGTGGCCCATTGCCAAAAAAACAAAAAAAGAAGACTTAAATTATCAATTCTTAAAAAAGGTACAGTAAATATTCTCGTTAGAAAATTAGAATGTAACTTGCAAACCGATTTTGAAAATCCCTATGTTCGAAACCACTTCTGTAAACAAAGTAATACCCAATATTTCAAAATCTGAAATAAAGGCGCTTAATCAAAAATACAAATCGCTTTCAGCTACCCAGCGCATCAAACAACTTTACATTGACTTTGATGTCAGCGAGATAATGCTCACCAGTTCATTCGCAGCGACTTCAGCTTTTCTTCTAAAATTATTTTCTGAGGTAAATAAAAAACAGACGGTATTTTTTATTGATACGGGTTATCATTTCGAGGATACCTTAAAATACAAGAAGCAACTCACCAAAAGTTATGGTCTTAATGTGAAATCGATAAGTGCTATTAAGGAAGAACATGAATTCACTAATAAAGATGAAACTTGGAAGAAAAATCCGAATTTATGTTGTTCAATCAATAAGGTGCGTCCGTTGGATGTTATTAAGAACCGCTACAAGGTTTGGGTTTCTGGCTTAATGGAATGGCAAAGTGACCACCGATCTACTTTGGATATTTTTGAATTGCGGGGAGAAATCTTAAAGTTTTATCCTTTGTTAGATATTACCAAAGCACAACGTGATGCCTATATTGCCGAGCATGATTTACCGTTTCATCCGCTAGTGGCAAAAGGCTATAATTCAATTGGTTGCAAGCATTGCACGGTACCTGGCGAAGACAGAAGCGGCCGTTGGAATAATAGCCCGAAAACAGAGTGTGGACTACATTTGTAATATAGCCTTCATAACTTTTTAGTTGTTGAAAAAAGGAAATTCAATTTAAGCCTTTAATTTTTCATAAAAACTATCCAATCCCAATCTTCGGGATTTCCGATTCCTACACTTGGGGTATAAAGAAAAAGTTGTATGGAAGACTCTGGATTAGAGTTACGATACGATTTTACGATTGCCAAGTTATTCACTGCACTCCAGATATTTGAAATTTCCATAGTTTCTGGATAGGTTTCAAATTCAGAATAAATCACCTTTTTAAATAAATCTCCATTTGGTAGCTCAATAATATTTTCTATGGTCTCAAAATTATCGACCGTATTAAAGAATTCAGGATATTGCATCGCTCCCAAACCAGACCAATAAATGGTGCCATCAAATAGCAGGGTATTTGAATTTGCTGAGTATAGTTGAATCCCTCCAAAATCTCCAGGTGGCTGGTAAGATGAGATGATGTTAAAGTCCTGAACAGGTTCTTCAATATCAATTTCTAGACCGCCTTCAAAAGCTTCCGTAGTAAAATCAACTTTGAGTAAAAGGACTTTTGAGTCTTGGACCTCTGGATTTAGATCAGTATTATCTTCTGAACATGAAAAGAATAAAAGTCCGAATAGAATAAGTGCGATTGGTTTCATGGTAGTGGTTTTTTCATAGATGGCTGAAAGTCAAAAAGGTTGCGTAGTAAAGTTAACTAATTTTATTAATTTAATTAAAGTCATGAGAAATGAGAAAGCAGAAAGACTATTTTTAATCCTCGTAAAAGTGCTATGACTTGACATTGAACTACTTTTTTAAAATAAAATATTTTAAATACGAGGTATTAAAAAACCCTCAACTTTCGAATTGAATCGAAACCTAAGGGTCTTAAAATTCTTAAAAAATCTTCTTACTTACTAGCTTCTAAAACTTCCTGTACTTTGTCTGCAGCTTCTTGAAATTGAGTTGCGCTCATTACATCCAAGCCAGAATTATCAATCAGCTCCTTAGCGATATCTGCGTTAGTACCTTGCAAACGCACAATAATCGGTACTTCAATATTGCCCATATTTGTGTAAGCATCAATTACGCCTTGCGCCACACGATCACAACGAACAATACCCCCAAAAATATTTATCAAAATTGCTTTTACAGCAGGATCTTTTAAAATAATCTTAAATGCAGCCTCTACTCTTGCCGCATCGGCCGTACCGCCAACATCTAAAAAGTTAGCCGGCTCCCCTCCTGCCTGTTTTATTAAATCCATTGTTGCCATGGCGAGTCCTGCGCCATTCACCATACAGCCCACATTACCGTCCAAATCAACGTAGTTTAATCCAACTTCCTTTGCTTCAACTTCAATAGGATTTTCTTCACGTAAATCACGTAAATTGGTATAATCCTTATGTCGGAACAATGCATTATCGTCAATTGTTACCTTGGCATCAACCGCCAAAATCTTATCATCACTTGTTTTTAAAACAGGATTAATCTCGAACATAGACGAATCTGACTCAACGTATGCCTTATAAAGTGCCTGTACAAATTTTGTCATTTCTTTAAAAGCGCCGCCTGATAATCCTAAATTAAAAGCTATTCGTCTTGCTTGAAACGGCATAAGTCCCACTGCTGGATCAATCTCTTCATTAAAGATTAAATGTGGAGTTTCCTCTGCAACAGTTTCTATATCTATTCCACCTTCGGTAGAATACATAATCATATTTCTTCCAGTGGCACGATTCAACAATACAGACATGTAATATTCATCGGGCTCATTGTCGCCAGGATAATAAACATCTTCAGCAATAAGTACTTGATGTACTTTTTTACCTTCGGCAGAAGTTTGGGGTGTTATTAGGTTCATCCCTATAATTTCTCCTGCAATCTGCTCTACTTCTTTCAAGTTCTTGGCCAATTTAACGCCGCCACCCTTGCCACGTCCACCTGCGTGAACCTGTGCTTTAATGACGTGCCAACCTGTTCCTGTTTCGGCAGTTAATTGTTTGGCTGCAGTTACAGCTTCATTAGCATTTTGGGCAACTATACCGCGTTGAATGCGAACGCCAAAACTTGCCAATATGTCTTTACCTTGATATTCGTGTAGATTCATTTGTGTCTAAGATTAATGGTTTTGCCCCGCTAAATATTCCGAAGCATTGAATAGTTAACAAAAATAGACATACTTATAGTTTTAACCAATAATTTTTGGCTGACTTATTTTCGTATGAGGTATTATCATTTTATCAATCACATTTTTTATGCATTTTTTACCATTTTCATCAACAAAACCGCTTAATTTTGTGTCTTATTCTTAATTTATTAAAAATGGAACAAAATACCTTATTACAGATTGCGCAAGACTTTGGAAGTCCAGTTTATGTTTATGATGCTGAAAGAATTGAATTTCAGTATAAACGATTAACCTCTGCATTTAATAAGGTGAAACATTTGAAACTTAATTATGCCGTTAAGGCGCTTTCAAATATTTCCGTTCTAAAACTCTTTAATCAATTGGGGTCTGGGCTAGACACGGTTTCTATTCAGGAAGTGCAGCTAGGACTTAAAGCCGGTTTTAAGCCTGAACAGATTATTTTTACACCAAATGGTGTATCTCTTGCTGAAATTGAAAAAGCTGCCAATCTTGGCGTACAAATCAATATTGATAATCTTTCCATATTAGAGCAGTTTGGTACCAAACACCCTAAAACCCCGGTCTGCATTCGTATAAACCCGCACGTAATGGCGGGGGGTAATACCAATATCTCGGTAGGTCATATAGATAGTAAGTTTGGGATTTCGATTCACCAGATTCCATTATTATTGAGAATTGTGGAAAACACAAATATGAATATTAACGGGATTCACATGCATACAGGAAGTGATATTCTGGATATTGACGTGTTTTTGTACGCCAGTGAGATTTTATTTGAAACGGCAAAAAATTTCAATAATCTAGAATTTATTGATTTTGGCTCAGGGTTTAAAGTTCCCTATAAAGAAGGCGATATTGAAACCGATATTGAAGAATTGGGAGAGAAATTATCAGCTAAGTTTAACGAATTTTGTAAATCATACGGTAAGCAACTAACCCTTGCCTTTGAGCCCGGAAAATTTTTGGTAAGTGAGGCCGGCTTTTTCTTGACTAAAGTAAATGTAGTCAAGCAGACCACATCAACTGTTTTTGCCCAAGTGGATTCTGGCTTCAATCATTTGTTGAGACCAATGCTTTATGGATCACAGCACGAAATCATCAATATTTCCAATCCTGACGGTAGGCAACGTTTCTATTCTGTAGTAGGATACATTTGTGAGACCGATACTTTTGCCAACAACCGCCGTATTAGTGAAATTAACGAAGATGATATTCTTGCCTTCAAAAACGCAGGTGCTTACTGTTACTCTATGGCAAGTAACTATAATTCGCGCTACCGTCCCGCTGAAGTCTTATGGCTAAAGGGAGAAGCACATCTTATAAGAAAAAGAGAAACATTTGATGATATTTTGAGCAATCAAATTGAAATTGCAATTTAATTACGATCCCTATTTGGATCAATATATTGTGGATTTGAATACTGTGATATTTATTAAATAAATGTAATTTCGAACACGAATTTAATATCATCATGACTCAAATAGCACCTAAGATTATTCGTCAAATATTTATTCTCCTACTCATTTTGCTGATGGGTAGTTTGATATTTACAGAAATGCTACCTTACTTAAGTGGTGTTTTAGGTGCGATTACGTTTTATATTTTGTTGCGTAAATTCATGGTTGCACTTGTAAAACGCTTTAAGTGGAAGCCCGCACTTGCCGCTATTTTTCTTATGATTATGTCATTTTTTGTCATCTTGATACCCTTAACAGGTGTAGGACTTATGCTCGGTAATAAGATTTCTAAGGCAGTAAAAAATAGCGAAAAAGTTGTTGAGGCATTTAAGATACAAATCGGCAAACTGGAGAGCAGCTCTGGTATGGACGTTAACTCATCCATTGACACTAAATCCATAACGTCTTGGTTATCAGAAAACCTTCAAAATATGGCAGGTGGAACTTTTGATTTGTTCATAGCAGTTGGCCTTATGTATTTCATGCTATATTTCATGTTGACCAATCGTAAGAAATTGAGACAGTCATTGCGGGAATATATTCCTATGAATACAGAAAACATCAATCAGATTGGGGTAGAGATTCAAGCCATGGTCAAGAGCAATGCCATTGGTATTCCTTTGGTAGCTTTAGCGCAAGGAATAATCTCTCTTATTGGTTTTCTTATTTTCGGTATCCAAGACCCCTTCTTTTGGTTTGTGATTGTAACCATTGGATCTATGATTCCGTTTGTTGGAACATTTGTGGGTATTCTACCTGTATTTATTCTTACATTATCTGCAGGTCAAAATTTTCAGGCTTGGGGTATTTTGATTTACGGTGTTGTTGTTGTCGGTTCTACCGATAATATCATTAGACTTTATGTGCTGAAAAAACTGGACAATGTACACCCATTAGTAACTCTCATAGGGGTAATTGTAGGTGTACCGCTCTTCGGATTTATCGGTTTGATTTTCGGCCCACTTCTCATCAGCCTTTTTATGGCCGTTGTTAGAATTTACAAAGATGAATACGGCAAGGGGAATTTTAATCCCGAGGAAGAACGTCTTTAGGTTTTCGTAATAAAATTAGTATCTATTCTTCATCATCTTTACATAATTCAAACAACAACAACAACAACAACAACAACAACAACAACAACAACTTACCACTTTTCAACCTTTTAACTTTTGCCGATAAAGCAAATTGAGGATAATACTCCAAGTAGCGTTCAAAAAATACACTGGCGCAAATTTTAGACTCAGAAAAAAAAATCAGAAACCATATTTCTAAATTTGATTGTGACCATTACTAATGGCTAAAAGTTTTTGGAAGAATTTACACCTATCAAATCCCAAAAAATAAAACCGTCTATAATAAGTTATTCCTTTGATGATCTAGACAACTTGCAAATCATTTCGTTATTACTTTTCTTTTAACTATAATTGAATTTTACTGGTCTTAAGGCTTTGTTAACAAAAAAAAATATTCAAAATTGTATCTTGTTTAAAAATTTAAGATATGGCAACTGACGGAAAATTTTGGTCAAAAAAAACACCAGCAGATATGCATGGTGACGGTGTACACTTTAGTAAACAACAATTAGCTGATAAAGAGGCTAAAAGATTTCAAAAAGAACAAGAAGAAAAAAAGAAAAAGAAAAAAGCTTCTGACATTGATGAAGAAAGTAACCCGAAGTAATCAATCATTTTAGCAGATGTTTATTCTTACTTAAAAAAAATATGGAGCAAAAAATAAAAAGTCTCAACGAAAAGTTAGCGCAAGCAAAACTTGGCGGAGGTCAAGAACGGATACAAAAACAACATGAGAAAAAGAAATTGACAGCAAGAGAACGCGTGCTTTATCTTTTGGATGACGGTTCTTTTGAGGAGATTGGCGCATTAGTTACACACCGAACCAAAAGTTTTGGGATGGATAAACAAGTGTTTTACGGCGATGGTGTTGTTACAGGTTATGGAACCATAGATGGTAGATTGATTTATATTTTTGCACAAGATTTTACGGTATTTGGCGGATCACTTTCTGAAACCCATGCCGAGAAAATCTGCAAGGTCATGGATTTGGCGGTTAAGGTTGGTGCACCAATTATTGGTCTAAATGATTCTGGCGGAGCACGAATTCAAGAAGGTGTTCGTTCTCTTGGCGGTTATGCCGACATTTTTTTTAGAAATGTACAGGCGTCTGGGGTAATTCCCCAATTATCGGCAATTATGGGGCCTTGTGCCGGTGGAGCTGTGTATTCACCAGCTATGACAGATTTCACTTTGATGGTAGAAAATTCAAGCTATATGTTTGTTACTGGACCAAATGTGGTAAAAACAGTAACCAATGAAACTGTGACTTCCGAAGAATTAGGAGGCGCCTCCACCCACTCTACAAAATCTGGTGTGGCACATAAAACATCGGCAAACGATGTAATCTGTTTAGAAGATTTAAAGTCCCTTTTAAGTTATCTTCCCCAAAATAATAAAGAAAAAACCAAAGTCCTTCCTTTTGAACTTGGAGATGAGTTGAGACAAGCCCTTTCAGACATTATACCAGATAATGCCAATAAACCTTACGATATGCACTCGGTTATCAAGGGGATTATTGATCAGGATTCATTTTATGAAATCCATAAGAATCATGCTGAAAACATTGTTGTTGGTTTCGCGAGATTAGCTGGTAAAAGTATTGGAATTGTTGCCAATCAACCAATGTACTTGGCCGGCGTACTAGACGTAAACAGTTCCAAAAAAGCGGCACGTTTCGTCAGGTTTTGTGATGCGTTTAATATTCCACTATTAGTGCTTGAGGATGTTCCTGGGTTTTTACCCGGTACCGACCAAGAATGGAACGGTATTATTGTACACGGCGCAAAATTGCTTTACGCGTTTAGTGAGGCAACAGTTCCAAGAGTTACCGTTATTACTAGAAAAGCTTATGGTGGCGCGTATGATGTAATGAATTCCAAACACATTGGTAGTGATATGAATTTTGCTTGGCCATCTGCCGAAATTGCGGTAATGGGTGCAAAAGGTGCTGCGGAAATCATCTTTAAAAAAGAAATTAATGCTGCCGAAGACAAAGAAGCCAAATGGAAAGAAAAAGAAGCCGAGTACGCAGAACTTTTCGCTAATCCTTACAGCGCAGCAGAGCGCGGATTTATCGATGAAGTTATTCTGCCAAAAGATACTAGACGAAAACTGATTAAAGCTTTTGCCATGTTGGAAGACAAGAAGGTATTGAGACCAGAGCGGAAGCATGGGAATATACCACTTTGATGTAGGTCAGATATTAGGAATTAGATATTGTAAATTCCATCTAAATCCATCCAAAATAGAGTTTTCCTAACTTATTTCAGCATTTCTATTTTAATCTGTAAAATCTTTAGTTTATGATTTAGACTTTTATTAAATTTTGTTTTTGTCTTTCTCTATTTATTAAGTATTTCACAATAAATAATTCTCTGACAAAGGCATATTTAAATTGTCAACATCTAATTTTTTAACAATATAAAAGCGATATAACTAGTAAAAGCTCATAAATACTACAAAAACTATTTATGATTACTTTTAAAATTTAACAGTCGGCATATCTATTTATTAAATATTTTTGGCTAATAAATTTATTCTAAATCGATGACTTACAAAACGCTAGTTGTTACTTTTATTTTAGGATGTTTCACAATTTTAAATGGGCAAAACACACTTCCTCTGCAAGTGGCAGATGCGAACATTAAGCCCCTAATGCAGCTTCAAAACTTAGCTTTGCAAACCCAACTACAACGCGAAATCGATAAAAATCCAGAATGGAAAGCTCTCGTTGCCAAAAAGAAAATGGCTATTGGTGTTGTTGACTTAGCTAACCCCAATCATGCGCGATTTGCTAACCTAAACGGTAATAACATGATGTATGCGGCGAGCTTACCTAAAATTGCCATTCTATTATCTGCCATGGATGCCATAGAAAAAGGGGAATTGAAAGAAACACTAGATATTAAACGTGATATGCGTTTAATGATTAGCAAATCGAACAATCAAGCGTCAACCCGAATGATTGACCGTTTGGGCTATGATAAAATTGAAGCTGTTATGACCGACCCCAAATATATGTTTTACGATGAAGGGCTTGGTGGCGGACTCTGGGTAGGTAAACGCTACGGTGGTGGTGGCGATACCAATCGTGAACCTTTGAAAAACTTAAGTCATGCAGCAACGGCAAATCAAGTCTGTCGATATTACTATCTACTTGCCAATGGTAAGTTGGTCAATAGACAAAAATCAAAGGAAATGCTTAAAATCATGGGCAATCCTGAACTACACCATAAATTCGTGAATTCTTTAGACCAAATCGCACCGCAGGCAGAATTATTTAGAAAATCAGGTTCTTGGAGAACGTATCATTCAGATTCTATTTTGGTTTGGGGTAAAGACCCAAACAGACGCTATATTCTCGTCGCTCTTATTGATGATCCAAATGGCGAACAAATCATCAGAAATCTCGTGAAACCAATTGAGAAAATTTTGAAAACACCTAATTTTGAATTCGCAAATAATTAGCGATTTCGAGAAAAGGTATGCTCCCACAATTTTTTAAGCGCGTATTTGATATAAGACAAGGCGAGTTCAAGGTATCCCTTTGGATGCTCACTTACATCTTCTTGATTATTAGCACGCTACTAATCGTCAAACCCACGGTCAATGCCCTTTTTCTTTCCGAATTGGGTATTGAAAGTTTACCGTTTGCCTTTCTCATGGTGGCGGCTGTCGCCATTCTCAGCTCCCATTTTTACTCCAAAGCCTTGCAGCGCTTTTCATTACAAAAAGTCATTGAAAGCACGTTATTAATTTCTATTATCTTATTAGTGGGCCTCGGCGTTTTATTGAGTTTGAACATCATTAACGTTTACATTCTTTACTTTTTTTACGTTTGGGTGGCTATTTATGCTGTCCTTTCAGCGTCGCAATTTTGGGTGCTTGCCAATTTGGTCTTTAATGTAAGGGAAGCGAAACGACTCTTCGGATTTATTGGTTCTGGCGCTATTTTAGGCGGAATTTTCGGTGGTTACCTTGCCTCTATTTTGGCGCCTATAATTGGTGTTGAAGCCCTTGTTTTTATAGCGGCTTTTTTTCTGTTGCTTTGCATTCCTTTACTGCGTAAAATATGGATCAAACGGGTTGAAAAACTAAATCCGTTTAAACAGAAAAAACGCACAATATTCAAAACAGAACGTCCCTTTGCACTCATCAAAAGGTCGAAACATTTGTTATATATTTCCTGTATCGTCGCCGTGAGTGTTGTCGTGGCTAAACTGGTCGATTATCTTTTTAGTGCTTTTGCCTCTTCTGCCATTTCCGACCCCGATGAGTTGGCCTCATTTTTTGCGTTTTGGTTTTCAACCTTCAATCTATTATCGCTTATCGTCCAATTATTTATCACGAAAAGAATGGTTGGAGTTTGGGGGGTTGGCATGTCCTTATTGATTTTACCGGTTGGTATTTTGTTGGCAAGCTCCGTATTTTTTGTGTTTCCAGAATTAGCCCTCATCATTGTCATCAAAGCCATGGATGGCTCTCTAAAACAGTCTTTAAATAAAAGTGCTATTGAGCTGTTATCCTTACCGCTCCCCTTTGAGCTGAAAAACAAAACTAAATCCTTCATTGATGTTGTGGTCGATAGCATTGCGACCGGAATTGCAGGCTTTATCCTGATTTTTGTGATTGAAGGATTGGAACTCGACGCCATTTACATCACCGGAATTATTGTGATTTTAGTCGGGATTTGGATTTATTTCGTTACAAAAGTAAGAACCGAATATTTCAGAACGTTCAGAAATAATCTACAGATTGTAACCCATACCAACGATAAAGAAAAGCGGGTTGAACCTTCTAAAGCGTCAATTCTCAAGGGCATGAAAACGGTTTTTGATGATGGGACAGAACCCCAAATCCTTTTCATGCTAAAAAAGCTTCAGGAAATTAATGACAAGCGTTTTGAAAGCGATGTGCAAAAACTACTGAAACATACTTCCGATAAGGTCAAATTAGCCGCCATTCAAAATCTATATTTCTTGAATACCACTACAATAGCCACAGAAGTAACTGAACTTTTAAACAGTGACAACGAAGAGCTGATCGTGGCTGCTTTGGAATATCTCTTACTACATTCCAATAAAAACACTAGCATTGTTTATGATTACTATTTAGATAATGAGAATCCCATTATTGCCAATTCGGCACTGATTTGCTTGGCAAAAGAATCTCGAGATAATTATACGCTTAAAACCAATTATAATCTAACGCAACGTATTCAGACCAAGATTGACGCGCTCAAAATTGATACCCCAACCGATTATAATGTTATCGTTATTTTAAAAGTAATTGGTCATTCTAATTTAAAACAATTTCATCCCTTTATCCTCAAGTATTTTAATAGTGATAAAAAACAATTAGTCCATACGGCAATTGAGGCTTCGGGATGGACGATAAATGAAGATTTTATCCCTGAAATTCTGAAAAAACTTTCAGAAAAATCCCATCGTCAAACTGCAGTGGAAGCGTTGCACCATTTCGGAAGACAAATTCTCCCTGTACTTTCTGAAAACCTGATTAAGCGAGATACTACCCTAGCATTTCATAAATACTTACCCTTGGTTTTTAGGCAGTTCCATTCTCAAGAATCAGTAAGGTCCTTGATGGGCTTGCTTAAAGACCAAGACTTCTCTGTACGTCTCGAAATTATAAATGCGCTCAGTTATTTAAGGGAAATTGGTCCACATTTAAAATTTAATGCGCACAAAGTGGTCGCCATTATTTTGGAAGAATGTAAACTTTATCATCAGACTTTATCTGCCATGCATACGCAGATTATTATTTCATATCGGAATAGAAAAAAATCAAAGGAACTCATTTCTTCGGAAGAACGCGAGGCACGTTCCTCTCTTTTAGACCTTTTAGAACGTAGATTGGATTGCGGTCTTGAACGTATTTTTAAACTTTTAGGATTGCGCTACCAACAACAGGATATTGACATTGTTTACACAGGATTGCTCAGCGAAAAACAGGAAGCACAACAAAATGCTATTGAGTTTTTGGATAATCTCATGTCTGGCAATTTAAAACATACCCTTTTGCCTTTGATTGAAAATTCAGTTATGGACGTAACTTCGGAAGATATCATCCAGAAAATCCAACATAAAATCCCCACCGAACTGGAGTGTTTCAAATTACTCCTCAACGGTAACGACCTTAAAATAAAACTGGCCGTACTCTATCTAATTACCCAGCAAAACGATGTAAAATACTTACCTCTAGTGGAAAGTCTAACAACACATCCCGATATTAAAGTGAAGACGTTTGCCATGGCAGCATATGAAGTAATAATGGCAAAATCTAATTAACGTAATTTTTAAAAAAAGCATTAATTCAATTAAAAAACAAATCAATTTTAAAACACCAAAAAATCAATTTGCCGGTTCTTAATACCCAATACTCTGCACTTAATACTGTTTAACCTTACGGTTTCACTAAAATCTTATCAAGACTCGTCGCCAAGTTCATATGGTCGGTGGCAGAATTTTTTCTAAGTACATTGGTCATCAACACCACGATGTATTTGCAATTGTCAGGATGCTCAACTATAGCGACCGAATTCATAAAGTTCTGAACGTTACCCATATATTTTCCGCAGGCTTCTCCGTTGCTACGGTCGCATTTGTAGAGGCTCCCCGATTTAAAATACACAGCTGCTTCTTTTAATGCCGGGGATTGTGCGTAACGGATTCTTCTATCGGTCATGTACATCAGGCGTTTCATTTCCAAACTTGATACTTCATCGACAACATTCCCCTGCTCCAACTGAATCAAAAATTTCATCAAACCTAATGGCGAGCCAATACTACCGCCTTTATCGCCAACATAGGTGTTTGCACCTCTGGTAAAGAAACTTCCCAAGCGCCACTCTTCTGGGGTAATACCTAAATCACGTAAGGGTAAGTTCACAACATCGTTGCCTAAATCTGTTAGTTCTTTTTTTGGTGTCGTTTTAAAATAAGTATCGGCTTCTTCTTGGGTCAATTCCGGATAAGCATCACCAAACGCTTGCATCAACAATACTTCTCGCCAAACGATACTTGCTGCGCCGTTATTACTGACAGATAGCATGTGGTCTGCCCATTCAAACAATGTAAAAACATCACTCGCAATCACTTGACGCTTAACCAACTTTTGGGTCTCAATATTATAAATCGGAATCGTATGCTCATCGGTCAAACCCCAAACACCAGCCTTTACTGATTTGTTTCGTAAAAGCTCCAAACGCTTTTCAAAATCGTCGGGGTAGATTTTTGAGAGTTGTGTGAAAAGTCCGGTCAACACCGCTAACTTACCTACGCTTCCCGGCTGATAACCTGCGGTTTCATTTCGTTTGGCATATCGTGTATTGGCATCATCAGAAATATCCAAAACTGCTAACGAATAACTTTTATCCAAGCCCCTGAACAGAGCACTTATCTCATTTTGAAACGATTCATCCACCTCTAAAAATTGGCCAAGGCTATCCGATTTCTGGTCAGTTAAATTCAACTGAATGTCCATATACGATTTCATAGCACCAGCGGGCAAAGCACTAGCATCCTTGATTTCGCCACTTTTTATGAGTTCTAAACGTTTAAGTCGCTTGATACCCGTATGTGCAAAACCGTCAATCGGGTAATAATTCAACGCTGTGAAACCCATGCAAACTAGGCTTAGTAGAGCCATGATTGTTAGTTTTTTCATTTTATTTTCTATTTTTTTTTTGAAATACTTTTGTCCTCTCTAATTTAAAACAACTAATTAGTCATTTATCAAATTTATTATTAGTTTGATTATTATATCCCTTTGTTCAGGCAAACTCTGAGCTACGGCCAAAGCCAATGCTACTAATGTATTTTCATTTACTTTTCTATATCCATCTTTTGTGAGATGAATATTATTCTGTTCAAGAAACCAAACAAAAACAAAAGAACCTATTCTCTTATTTCCATCGGTGAATGCGTGACCTTTAATTATTGAATATAATAATTGCGCAGCTTGCTGTTCAACTGTTGGGTAAGCTAGTTCTCCAAATACTGTCTGAGAAATACTTCCCAATATTCCTTCGAATGACTTATCCTTTTCATTACCGAATAATTCACTAGCCTCACCTTTATTTTTAAGATTCCTTTTAAGTTCACTTATAGCGTTTTTTACATCACTATAATTAATAGTGTATATTATTTCATCTTTAAGATTATCTAATGTGAGTTCTTCTGTATCATACTTATTTAAAAGTTCAAATGATTTAGAGTAATGTGTTATTATTGATAAGAAACCATCTGTTATCTGAGTTTGATTTTTAAATGAAATTTCTTGTAACAGATTTATTTCAGTCCTTAATCTTTGTATTTGAGTTTTATTCTGTTTAAGTAATTCTTGGTTTACAGAATAACCTTTTAATAAGTATTCCTTTAATTTACTTGTAGCCCAAATTCGAAATTCAGTTGCTAATGGGGATTTTACCCTATAACCGACAGATATTATAACATCAAGATTATAATGCGTAACTTCTCTTTCTATTTCTCTTTCACCTTCTTTTCGAACTAGTGCAATTTTTGCACTAGTTGAAATTTCATCAAGTTCTTTCTCAGTAAAAGTATTTTTAATGTGCCTATTGATTACAGTTCTATCCCTACCAAATAAATCTGCAATCTGAAGTTCAGTCGCCCAAAGAGTATCATTGTTTTCATCAAGAACAACTTCATATTCTACAAAACCATCAGAAGGTTTAAAAGCAACGAGCACTTTATCCTTATAATCTATATTAAATTTCCTCTCTTTAGACATTTAGTTTATAATAAAATATATACAACTAAATCGGTAACTAAGCTCAAAAAACGAACAATCACTTCAGCCCCCCCCCCGATAACATTACAACCTTCTCCTTATCAATCATCGGCGTAATCGATTCCAAATAACCTGAGCTCAAAGCTTTCTTGTTTTCAACAAAGGGTCGAATTTGAAACAACCATAATTTATCATCTTGAAACCCGAGCTCCACATCGTAAGCGCCTTCATAATCAGATTTAGTTTCCTTTGGTAAGGTTCTTCGGATGATTCTTGCTAGTTCCCTGATTTCATTAATGTTTTTAGTGTTTAAAATAAATTGGTCAAAGCTTGCAGTTTGTTTTTCTGTACCGCCTGTAATGGGTAATCGGTTAAAATAAGATTCTCTAGCTGGTGCTAAAAATTGGAATCCGCCATCGTTTTTTATGAGATAGGATTCTGCAGATTGCCCATCAACCGCGCCGCCTGCGCCACGGCTAAACGCCACCGTTAAATCCTCTTCGTTTCCATTGCTGATGCCTTTTGTTATTAAAACTCCCGAATAATCCACATCCACGCTCGGAATGACCAAAATAGACGGAAACACATTTTCAGGATTTAGCAAGTATTTTTGACGCCATTTAAAACTACGCTCGGTGTAAGGCGATGCCCAAACGTCTTTGATGCCTTCTATTATTTTTGATTTATCGGCCACATTAAATAAGGTTAAATTAAGACCTGCACCGGTAAAATCCTTAAGGTCTTCCATGTTAGTGTCGCTACGTAAAAACACAGGGATATCACCAAGTTCTTTTCCTAAAATGTCCTTGAAATCTGTTTCCAATGCCGAAATAAACTCGGGTTGCATTGGCATCAGCTTTATGGCGTTACGCAAAATCTCTAATTGAGATAATTGGTACTTCTCAACCTCCAACGCTTCGGAGCCTTGGTCATACATGGTTTCCGCTTTAGCGAACATTGTATTTAAAAATTCCCAGTAACTGACATTTTCATTCGGCATTTGCTGGTCCATGTGGCTTTTAAAAATTCCAAAGGGAATCACCAATCCTTCCACAACTTTTTCTGGAAACATTTTTTTAAGCTGCCCTAAATTAGCGGCTTTCGGACCGCATGATTGTCCGGAATCGCTGGCATCAACGCTTCGTAAATTCAGAATCTTATTTTCGGCTAAACGAATCTTTTCAATAGGCACTTCTATTTTTTCGGCTTTTCGCTCTTTTCTGACAAACAAAGCACGTTCCTCATCGGTCATATCATTTTCCAGTTTCAGAATTACATTGCCTTTATTGGAAACTGCATAAAACACTTTTTGACCGTCGTACTTTATAAGGTTTTGTAAATTATCATCAGAAAGTGCCGCGTTAGGGATGCCTAAATTTCGCGCCAATAATTGCACGTGTGACACCATGTTCCCTTCAGAAACCGTTGCAATCCCTGCGACGGGTTTTAAATCTGATGGCGGACGTTGAAACACATAAATATTATTTGACGACACTTCAATAGCATCTGGACTTCCTGAAACCACGACCAATTCGCCAAAAGCATAACCAGGATTCAAGCCCCTAAATCCGCTTTGGTTAGGGATATCCAGCACTTTGTTGGTCAATGACGAAGCCTCTGCGATAAAATCGCCAAGGTCACTTACGCTTTTTCCTAAATGCAGTGCGATTGACCCACGTATCTTGTCATCAATAAAGCCATATGCCAAAGGCTCAAACTCAGCGTATTCGTCAACAATATTTTGGTAATTGGCTTTGACCATTGACGAGCTCCACTCCACCTGGCGTCTTGCACTTTCTAAAAAAGCGGTTAATTCGCCCAAGGTCATACTGTTGGCTTCGGTTGGCTTGAGGCTCAAATCTAATTGTTCCCATTCGGCCAATTCCACGTAACCCGCACCGGTTGCCGCCATGCCTAAATAGCATATTTTATTCATCAAGTCATCTACGGTTGTGGATTCCCATTTTTGGGCGTTTTTATAAACAATATCTTCTAACTTTAAGGACAAATCTAATAGCTGTAAACGCACTTTCGGATTTTTCTCTTCCAAAATCGCCATTCTTAAATCCAGCAACAGTTGAGCGGTTTCACTAATGAGTTGTGTTGGCTCGGGTGTTTCACTATTCGAATTAATGTAAGCTGAAATTGATTTTCCTATTTGAGAATCTTTAGTTAATGTATTGTAATTTTTTAACGCAGAAATATCAACGGGCTTAAAAAAACGCGTCATTGTGACCACCAACTCGTCTAACTTCTTGCTTTGTGATTGTGATAATCGGCTGGCATATTTCTGTTTAAAATCGCTTACCTTTTCTATATCATTGGCTTCTGGCAGACTATGAATCTTAACCCGAAGGTCCATAAATTCAGTAAACTCATCAGAAATAACCTTACTTTGACTACGCATTAATTGTGCAACATTATCATCGCCACTATGCGGAATATCCTTTAACGATTGCCGAATCAAAAAATAGTTTTGGGCGACGTTTGCGTCCTTATCCAACAACCATTTGTAAAACGCAATACCCCAAGCTTCTTCGTCTTCCGATTGAATGGCACCTCTATAAAACTGACTTTTTTGATTAATCCAACCGTTATCGACTGTACGCAGGTATTTATCGAGTTGGTATTGTTTTAGACGGGAATGGTTCTGGTCAATATCCCAAAACTCAGCATAATCGGTAGCCGCTAAAATCTGACCTAAATACAAATGATTGGTCATCCCCAACTGAACAACCGCATCTTTATATCTTGCATGTTGCACACCTGGCCCGATATTTTCGGGACAAGGGTCTTTGGGCTGGCGCAAGCTTCCATCGGTACAAAACCAACGAATATCTTTGTAAGGCCCGCGAACGTCGGTCTTAAAACCGTCAATAAGTGATTTTATTTGGGTGTCTTTTAGTGATTGCGCCTTACTTTCCGTAAAAAAAAGAAACGCGACATAGAACAACAGTAGATAATACTTTTTCATTTATGTACCCTAAAATTTAGGGCGTAAAGTTAGGTAAAAAGACATCAGGATTACAGCAATTATTAATACTCAAAACAGCTCAAATACGTAACCAAGAAGCCAATATAAGATCAGGAAAACAAAAATAGTACCGAAGCAACCGCATTTACCGCCCCCAATTTTTTTAGCGCCCCAAAATGCGCCGATGAATCTTAATAATTTTTCCATTTTTAAAATTTAATTGATAGGATAAATCTAGATAAAAGATCGTTTAAAAAGTGATTTAGACCACCAGAAAATTTGATATGAATGAAAATTAAAACAAAACTGGATTTATTTATAAATATTGGGGAAATATATTGCCCTCATCGAAAATAAATTACAAAATTAAACCGTGGTTCGCAGTTATAGTCCCTGTAATTAAAATACTTTTGCAGCATGCAGAAAAAACCAGAATTCAAATATGAATTTGTCGCGCTAATGGCGTCTTTGATGTCAATAGTGGCATTGTCAATAGATGCATTATTACCAGCTTTGCCTCAAATAGGAAACGATTTGGGCGTAACCGATGCCAATGACCAGCAACTGCTAATAACCATGATTTTTTTAGGAATTGGCTTTGGACAATTGGTTTTTGGGCCCCTGTCGGACAGTTTTGGAAGAAAACCCATGGTTTATTTTGGGTTCACGCTTTTTATATTTTCAAGCGTAGTCTGCGTAGTTACGAGAAATTTTGAAGTCATGATTGTGGCACGTGTGTTTCAAGGTATTGGTTTATCTTCCCCAAGAACAATGGCAATTGCCATGACTCGAGATACTTACAGTGGTGATTTTATGGCAAAAATTATTTCGATCATTGTTATGTTCTTTATTTTAGTGCCGATTGTAGCGCCTACCTACGGTCAATTCTTAATGAACACGTTTAGTTGGCAGGCCATTTTTAATGTCAATCTCATCATTGGGACACTTATTATAATTTGGTTTTATTTGAGACAGCCCGAAACTTTGGTGAAGGCCAAACGTATTAAATTTAGGCCAAGAATTTTCATTACCGGCACCAAGGAATTTATGCGCCATAAAGATGCTGTGGCCTTTACATTGATGAGTGGATTTATTACAGGGTCATTTTTAGTGTATTTAAGTACCTCGCAACAAATTTTTCAAGTGCAATATGATTTGGGCGAATGGTTTCCTTATATTTTTGCGAGTACAGCTTTCTCGGTAGGGTTTGCAACATTTGCCAATAGCCAACTGGTGATGCGTTTTGGCTCTTTTAATATTGCTTATTTTGCTACTATTGGGTATGCTGCCATCTCGCTACTTTACGTCTTGCTTTTTTATTCTGGTAGTAATCCTAGTATTGAAATTTTAATAGTATTCTTTTTAATACAGTTTTTCTGCGTGGGGTTTCTCTTCGGAAATTTACGCTCTTTAGCTATGGAGCCATTAGGACACATAGCTGGGATAGGAGCTGCTATCAACGGTTTCGTGTCAACAGTAATGGCTGTGCCAATTGCCAATTTTATAGGGAGCTTTGTAAAAACTTCGGTGTTACCCTTATTTATTGGGTTTTCAGTTTTTGGAGTACTTTCACTTATTACTTTATTGCTTTTGAAACGGTATCGAAGAAGATTAAATTTTTAGAAGATTGAACCCGAGAGCACCTTTCGAAAATTAATTGTGATATAATACAAGGCCTAATTCTGAATGGCATTTACAGGCAAACCTGGCAATGCAAAAGGTAGGTTTATCCCAAAAAACCAGTAGGGTTCATCCAAAGTGACATTATAGTTGATACCAAAACTTAAGATATCCCGAAACCCAGTCACAATTAGTCCTGTTCCAAATTCTGGCGTGCCATCGGTATTAAAATCTGGAGAAGCGAAATTTAAACCAATACCAAAGTCAATAAATTCATTATAAAAATATGAGGATTTGGAGCCAAATTTAATCACTAAGGAGGCCGTTGGTGCATAAAAAAACTCTCGGTCAGTATTAGAAGATTGGTTTTCAAAATTCCAAGGATTGGCAAGAATCATCCCAATCACAACCTCAGAGCGCGCTCCAATAAGTTGCATATAAAATGAACGTTGCTCTAGAACAAATTTCTGCTCAGGCAATCCTTCTTTTTCCGAGGGAATTCGCAAGACCATTTCCAAAACCAATTCATCACCATTAGCGCGGTTTCCTGTACCTTTGAGATTTATAAAACCTACATCTGGTAAATTGTCCAGCGTAAAGGTCTTTACCTCGTCCCCAACTTTTTTATTTAAGGTATAATTGGATTGCTGAAATTTTAATAATGTAATGGTTTTTTTAAGATTTCTAAATTTCATTTCAAAATCATCAAGGCAAACCGTTATGTCATTTTCTAAATTATCCATTATCGGTTTTAATGCGTTTACAGTAGTGGCCAGTGATTGTAATCCATCAAATTTTAAGCTTAAGTTTTGAGTGGAATTTAAAACGGATTTTAAATCTTTCTGAATTTCAAAAGGGGTTGAAATGCTCCATAAAGCAATATTTGTATCCAAACTTTTGACAGAATTAATAATAGAACTTAGAAAATCAATGAAATCTGTGGTTTGGGCGGTAAAGGCTTCTGAGATTTGATTTTGAATTTCAGAATTACTCAGAAGCGCGATTAACTCGTTTTTCTGCTCAATAAGACAAGCCGTATCGGGAAGAAAATCTTTTAATTTTAGCTTAAGGTTTTCAAAAATAAAAACTGCTTTTTTATCATTCTCTTTAGCCAGTTTTGCTATCTCTTTTAGTTCCTCCTGTTGGGTTTCGCTCAATGAAGTTACCCAGCGATCTATAGTTACGTAATCACGCTCGGTATGGTTATCGAAATTTCTAACGTGAACTTTAGGGTTGCCGCCTTGTTTATTTTTTGTAGATGCCACTAAGCTTATGAAATAAGGTGCACTTTCAATAGTGTCCAAAGCCGAATTCAATTTTGATACCTCTTTATTAAATCGCGAAAAAATAAAGGCTTCAAGACTGATAGCCTCTGGATTGGGTATTGTGAAAAATTCTTCTGCCAACTCTTCGTACCTCTTGTTCAGATAAGTATTGTTTTGAATGGTTTGTAATAATACTTCCATCAAGCCAAAAAATTCCTGTTGACTTTCAGCATTTTCTACTCCAGCCTCCAAACTATTTAAAATAGCCTCTTGATTTATCAGAACGTTACGAATCGCATCGATGTTAGATTGCATTTCGACCTGCGGTTGATATTGCGGAAATTGATTCTGGATGGCCTTTAATAATTCAGTTTTTGACAGCTTAATTTCCAGAGAAGCATTGATATCAATAATTTGTTTTTGCGAAAGTAAAATAGTTCGAACGTTGCCCCTGTCCAATTCATCAACACTCATGATTTGGGCTTTGACAATATTGAAATTCAATAAAAAGATAGTACAGGTAATTCCTAAATTTAAAGTTTTCATCTATTACTTATTTATAGGCTGATTGCTCCTAAATCATGGTTCTGAGCTCTAAAAAATGAATTTTGAAGTGTTAAATAGCTCAACCTTCCGTTTTTAAGTATTACACCTGCAGCCTCGTCTAAAATGGGCGAAAAGCAAAAACATTTTACATCATTATAGTTTACCTCTTCCTCGCCACTCTCGTCTTTTTTCTCTAATTGGTTTTTTAATGAATCTGCTAAAATATCATAGTCTCGAACCCATAACACCCAGCGTTCCATATTAAAGTAAGTTTGGGTAGCAAGGTTATCTGCTCTTGGTAAAGACTCCCTTATACTTTCGTTATCGCCTAAAATAATCATGAGTATCATAAATTCTTTATTGATAAAAGCATCGAATATTGATTTTGCCAATTCCTTATCATCCAAAGGAATAATGGTGGTGCGTTTAAAATTCATAATAAGTTTCGTTTAAGTTGCATATAATATTAATTGTCCTAACGCCAATGATCTTTAATAATAAACTGGCTGAAGCTGACTTTAAATCAGTAGTTTTTTAATTTCATTCCTAATTTTTTTCAGCTGTTCTTTTATAACCTCATCCTTAATATAAAATAACAGAAAATCAATTTGAACAATTTCGTAATTGATATATCTAGGACTGTAGAGCAAGCGGAACACATTCTTAAACCTATCAATAATATGTAGCTCAAGATTCGGTTTAAATTTACTGTTCAGAAGCATAAGCCCATATTTGGCCTCGGCCATACCAATAAGCACCGAAATATCAAGATCAGTGGTATCATAGTCTTCAAGTTCTTGATGAAAATCCTGTAAATAGGTCTTCACATCCACCACATTTTCAAAGGCCGAACTAGCGTTAATTCGGCTCAATAATTTACCATCGCCCAACAGTTCGAGAATATGCCCTATAAAAATTAGATTGGACATAGCATCCAAAGAATGACCATCATATCTATCATTCGATGCCTTATAGGATTCCTCATAAATTGAAAATGATTTATTCAAGTATTCGATGCGTTGTTTATTAGTATTTAAAATTGTTGAAGCCAACTTGTAGGCATTGGCCACGATATTTAATCGACTAGGATTTTTTCCTATAAGAATCAAAAATTCAATCTCCTTTAAATCTTCTAATAGCGTGTCTTGCTGAATATAATTAGTCTTAATGATGCAGTATTGCTCAAGTGCTTCAATTGAGAAATTTCCGCTTGTATAAAGAAACAAATCCTTGAATTTTTGCAGGGCGATTTCAGATTTACCCAACTCGTTATAAACCATGGCCTCTTTCTCTAACACTGTTGCATCCAAAAGGTTGGCTTCATCCACCTTTTCTAGGTAACGTTCCAGTTTTTTAAGCGCAGTTGGTGTATTATATTTTTGATCTCTAATGGCTATAAGTAGATTATCTAAATCTGTGTAAACCTGTGAAGAAATCACGTATTCCAAGTCATCACCTTTAGGTTTTTTGCGATTATTGAATTTATAAAACTGATTACCATAACATTGGTAAGCACCCCAAGTACTTGTATTTCTGTGCTTTTGATAGCAACTTAGCCTTGCCTTTTGAACCGCCGTACCAAAATCATAACCCTCAAACATCTTATTGTAAAATGCTTCGGAAAAAGTCTTTGCCGCAGCATCATCAACAGCCCAACCTGATATTACAATAGCCTTTACTCCCATTTCTATGAGCTGAGTGCCAACATTGGCTGCTAATTTGTTACGATTTTTATGATACTTATCGTCTTCGGCATCGATGGTTCCAGAATAACAACAATTTATAAACACAAATTCAGGCACATAACCCAGTTGCTTGATCATCGCAGGATCTATGCAAATCCCGTTACCAATGGCAATACCTACTTCGTTTTTTTCTGGCGCATAAAGTCCGTGGCCTGAAAAATGTAGTATTTTATAAGGTCGGTTAAATAGCTCCATCATTATTAAAGCGGCCTCAGCGTATATAAGTGTATTGGGTTTAAAACCTGAAAGCCTCAACTGTACGGTAAGCCATTCTGCCTCGGCCTTTGCTGCTGGTAATTGAGGCAATCTTTCCGTATTGTAGTTGGGGTCTCCGACAATAAAAACATCATTATTATTAAGGGCAACCTGAGTAAATGATTCAGCATCTTCTGTAACCAATTGTCTTATAAATCCAGAGGTTACAGAAGCTGGGGTTTCGTCGGTTTGATAATCGTGTAATAATTCCCAAGGTAATTGCGCAGCCTTGGTATCTAATTTAACAATCATATTGGTTTGATTTCTAAATATATTCTTGAAATCATTAGGTATGAGTAACTCAAACAACGTTTTGCTCAGGCGTTTATCCCAAAGCGATTGGTAGGACTTATTCTCTAAGAGATGTGTGACTTTATCCATGCCAATACCAATCATTTCTTGCTCTACCCGAGCCAGATTATTGGATGAAAAATATTTAAAACCAATAACCTGATTTTCTATATCAGATAAACTTGTTATATGCAAATTATACCACCAATTATACTTATCGTCACTAAACAACTGTTTCTTTTTAGCGCCGGCACGACTAAGAATCCCTTTATTAACATGAATTAATATGCGATCGTCATTATCCTTTATTCTGTTGAGACTAAAATAGGCCTGACTCGCCACCGATTCATAATAATTAATGATTTCAAGGTCTTTAATAAGCTTAAGGCCCTCTCCCCTATCTTTTATATAATTATTGGCTTCAGAAATTCCAAGTAAAATTCCTTTTAGTGAATCTTCAATTGGTAATTTACCATAACCAATACCCATTAAAATGACCGATATCCCCGTTGCGTAGCGCTTAGCTTCCGGTAAGGTATAATTGTCCCTCATAAACATAGCATACTTGAGAGTTGCTAACTTTACGGTTTTTGACAATAAAAAAACGGTAAGCTTGTCGGTACTTCCGAGGCCACAAACAATGGCACCTTTAGGTTGAGTCTTGAGATTAAAGAACACTTCACTTTCTCCGATCTTGCCAGGGTAATATCCAATATCCATACGTTGAGACAAGCGGTTGTTGAGATAGCCATCCAAAGCTTTTTCAGCACTTAAAATCAAATCCATATAAAAATGTCCAACCATGACTGGGTAAGAAGCTACTTTTAAATCGCCATTAACTACGGTTGCATTAATGAGGTCTGGCTCGAGCTGAGAAACTTTTTCAGTTCCAAAAAGTGCTTTTATAACCGTATCATTATCGGCAAGCGGCTCTGCAAACTCATGAACTTCAGTAATGATTTCACCGCTGCGCGATATGGGCTGTTGGGAACTTAGCCTATTTGTACTGCCCGTTTTGATTATATCCTCAATCCCCTCAAAAATATAAGTTTCATTGGCCAAATCGCCGTGGGTGGTTGTTGAGTAATACAGGTTTTTACTTCCCTTTAATTGTTTTGGTATTCCCGTTTGCCAAGTAACGCTTCCATCACCATAAGAGGTGGCCTTATAAACTAAGTTTTCGTACTTGGATAGAAAACGGCTCTTAAAGGTATAATCAAATACAGTTTCATCAGCTTTTCCGCAAATATAATAGACGTTATTGAAGAGATCTGCATTGGCTTCCTCGCTATCCAAATCATCAAGAAAATCGATAACTCCGTTTCTAAAAGTCTCAAAATCTTTTAAGGAGCGTGTATTTTTTTCTGCGGAAGGCATTGATCTAAGGTTTGACTTCTTGTCCAAATCATTCCAAAATTCTGTTTCCCAAAAAGGCCGCTTACTGTGTTTTTCAATAGGAAGTAGTTCTAGAACACCAGGGTATTTCCAGAAAATCCGTAAGAGGTCTTTTTTGTTGTTCCTAAAATCTATGGCTGCCAGTTGTTTAACACGTTTGCTATGACCGGTCAAGACTTCCATTATAAGGTAAGAACCCATCCAAGGTGTACCCAACATAATGTATTTGTTCCCTTTAATTGCAGAAAATTCGTCCCATGTTTCCCTATGGTCCATCATACACTGTCTCCCTACCAAACCTCCCATGGAATGGGCTATTATTGTAATGTTAGTGTTTGCTGCAACTAAAGGCTTAAGTATATCTTTAAGCTCTTGAGCCGCGATTTTAACTGATTTACGCCAGTCAAATTCTAAAGTAATCACATCATAACGTTCGGCAAAATGATCGCCCATTCCCGAGTAGAATTTTTTAATGATACCAGAAGCTTTTACATCTGTGGCGCTTATATTCAATTTATCAGCAATGGCACCTTTATTCATATTCCCGATGCTTACCCATTGGTCTTCGCCATCTGCTGCTAGCGTGGAGCCCATAATCCCTGGAATCATGATAACCACATCGCGCGTAACCGTTTTTGGTTTTATAGAAAACCCTTCCATAGAAAATAGATTGAGAACAACGCCTCTTTCTACATCAGAATGAATCAGCTTCTCAAATGCAAATGCGGGTTCTGTTTCTTTTGCCTTTAGAGCTTGTAAAATGGCCTGCACTGATTTCGGGTTTATAAAATATTTAAAATGATTGGTTTCGCTACCCTGGGATTTAAAGGAATAGATACCATTTTTACGCTGTACGCCGTGCAACATCCGCTTGGTATCAACCACAAGATCATTAGCGGTTCGGTAAAAAAGGTTGGCCAGAATAACCTTAAGTGAGTTAAAATTAATACCCGAAGCATCAGAATCTCCAGATATATTATAAAGATCACTAACCACAACGGTATCGGCTGCATTCAACATCTTTTGAAAGGCAGATTCTGGCATCATACTATTAAGACCTGGTAAGGCCGTTGGATCCTCTTTTTGACTCACAATCTCTAAAAGAAAAGATTTTATGACCATGTACATAGGATTTCGAACCCCAAATGCCAATGAAACTGCATTTAATAAAAGGTTGAAAAAATGATCTACCCGTCTAGATAAAATGGTCGTACCGCTTGAAGGTGCGGCAACCCTAATGACTTTTCCAACCTTTATCCGTTTTCGCGATGCCTCATCATTTATGGCCAACATTAAATCATACGATACTTTGTCGTCAGGTTTTATGATGCTCAGTTCATTATCGCTAAAGCCTACTTTTGAGTTGTAATTTCGATAATCGCATTTAGCAATGATATCTGCTACCAATCCCCCACGGGAATGGCTCAAAATATCCAGAGTGCAATCATCTGGACACTTTTTTAGAAAATCTAGAACATTTTTTAAAGGGCTATCGGTTAAGGTATAATGTTCCAGAGCCATGATGTTCTCAGCGTATGTTGTGGTCATTTCTTGCCAAACATCGGTGTTTTTAAGACTTCCAAAAGCATCAATGGTGGTTGATAATGTACCATGTAAAAACAATAGATAATGAGACTTTTCTGTTCCCTTAAACGGTTTCAATTTGAAATCTGAATTTAAGTGATACAGGTTGGGATGTGGCTGAATTTTATCGTCATAGTACAAGCCCAGCTTCATCATGGATGTTTTGGCCACATCTTTAGATTTCAGAACATTAAAAACCTTAATTACTGCTCTACTTATAAATCCGCGGCTTTGGTCTTGTGAAGAAATTTGGGTTTCAAAAACGTAATCCTCATCGCTATTGGAGCGTTTGGACAACGTTTTGTTATCGTAAAGCTCTTGGATATCCTCTGGGTGACCTATCCATTCTGTATTGTCGGTAAACTGAATGGATAAAAGATCACTATCATCAAACTCAACAACAATCGGTTTGTTTTCAGAGCGTGTTGCAGACACCTCAATACTTGTTTTTAGCTCGAATTTGGAGCTGAGTGATTCTGGCAGGACGGTCTCGGTTCGTTCTTGTTCAATAACGCTACCGTATAATTTTGCTTTTTTTGTCATAATCCTTTCTATATATGAGTAATAAAATTTATCAACACTAAATTATTGTAAAGCTATTTAAAAGCTCTATTAGGTTTTGCTGCAAATGGGGGTTCAGCGAAATAGAAAGTCAAAATGTATCTTTAGGAAAGGAATGATTTATTGCTAAATCAAATTCAATATACAAAAAATATCGATTCGGTAATTAGGTTGATTTATTTTTTTAAATTTTAAATTATTGATAGTTAGTGTTTAAGAATGTTAATGAACTAAAAATTCAGATTTGTTCAGAATAAAACCACAATTAATCCTAATAGAACATCTAGACCAATTAAGCAATAAAAAAATCTTCGATATAAATATCTGAAACGGAGGATTTCTTTATAACTTGGTAAAAAGTTCAAAGGTAAAAAGCATCAAGTTTGATTTGAATACAACACTCTAGGATTTGGTTTATTTTAAGTGATAATTAGCATAACACAACATTACTATGAAAATAGCAGTATTCAGTACAAAACCTTATGACCAAAACTATTTTGAAAAATACCAGGACAGCCATAACCATGAATTTACATTTTTTGAGACAGTCTTAAATAGCAGTACCGCAAATCTTACAGAGGGATTCGACGGAATCTGTGTATTTGTAAATGATGTGGTAGATAAGGAAACCTTAGAAATACTTTCCGATAACGGGATAAAATTGATAGCCTTGAGATGTGCGGGCTATAATAATGTAGATATAGATGCTGCAAAAATACATCAAATCAAGGTGGTCCGTGTTCCAGCCTATTCTCCCGAAGCTGTTGCAGAACATGCTGTTGCACTCATTCAAACGCTCAATAGAAAAACGCATAAGGCCTATAACAGAGTTCGCGAGGGAAATTTTTCGTTGAATAATTTGATGGGCTTCAATCTATACAAAAAAACGGTAGGCGTCATTGGAACTGGAGTTATTGGTGCTACATTCTGTAAAATTATGATAGGCTTTGGCTGCGAAGTCATTGCTTTTGATATCAAGGAATCTGAGAAATTAGTAAAAATGGGAGTTACCTATAAACCCTTAGAAGCCGTTTTTAAAAATGCTGATATAATTTCCTTACACTGCCCCTTAACTAAAGAGACAAAACATATAATCAATGCAGATTCAATCAAAAGCATGAAAGAAGGTGTTATGATTATAAATACTAGCAGGGGAGCACTGATAAATACTTCAGAAGTAATAATGGCACTTTCAGATAAGAAAATTGGCTATCTAGGCATTGATGTTTATGAGCAAGAGGAAAATTTATTCTTTAAGGATTTATCTGAAAGTATTATTCAAGATGACCATATTTTGAGATTGAATGGCTTTCCTAACGTACTAATAACTTCGCACCAAGCTTACTTCACCAAAGAGGCCATGCACGAAATTACCACAATCACCATTGAGAATTTTAATGCCTTTGAAAGAGGTTTAAAGCTTAAGAATGAAGTTTGTTAGTTTAGAGTCAATACGTGAGTATCAGTGTTCAGTTTTCAGTTTTCAGTCTTCAGTGTTCAGTGTTCAGATTAATGCTAATCTGATTCAATAAAATTCACAATTTCATCATATCTATCACTCCAAGGCCAAAAGTACTGAGTCATCATCGGTACGTGTTTTTTGTTCAAATAAATAGGAGTCACGTTTGGCTGAAACTCTTTAAGGGTATCTAAAAAAGTAGCATTTTGTCTGGTGATACTCGGGTAGGTTTTTGTACCCACATATATTAAAAATTCTGGCGAAGCTTCCGAAAGAAAATAAACCGGAGAGGCCTGTTTCCATTTATTTTCATCTGTTGTCCAAGTCGTTTTGTAATTGTTTTCAGTTGTCGGTGGAAAGTTTTGTAGGTATGAATACATGTCCAGCCCAGCTGCATCATTTAAGATAACACCTTGTATGTTTTCTGTAGTATCCAAATATTTCGGATTGGTGCTAATTAATGCAATTAAATGCCCCCCTGCGGAATGACCCATCAAATAAATCTGACTAGAATCTCCACCGTATTTTGAAATATTAGTCTTTGTCCACTTTAAAGCCTCCACGATTTGCTCTGCCATGGTATCAAAATTCGCCATTGGACTCAATGTATAAGATGGAATTACGGTTACGATATCTTTTTTAGCGAAATTCCTACCTAAGAATCCGTAAGTGTTCTTATTGCCAGCGTTCCAGTTTCCGCCGTGAACAAATAACACTACAGGTTTTACGTTGTTTGAATTTCTGGGCTCAAAGACATTGAGCCTTAAAGAATCGTTTGCAAAATCTGGCTTAAGATAAGCGATGTCCTTAAATTTTTTGGAAGCGCAACTACTCAGCATAATAGCCGAAATAGATAGTGTCAATAACATTCTAACCATGTTACAAATATCAACAAAAAAACGCTCCTTTTAGTAGAGGAACGCTTTCTAGTTGTTGCTATAATTTTCTTAGGGTCTATAATTTTTTTTAGATATTGTTAGTTTTTAACTCCAATTTCATTTATTTCATCTGTTAAAACATTATGCTTTCTAAATAAAAAAGGAGTGATTATTCCTATGGACAATAAAAATGTTGAATAATACGGAAATGGCTGAGTCAATAAATTTTGAGGTACTAACGGATTTGATGGCTTTCCTACAAAAAGCAAAATACAAAGACCGATTACCGTTGAGACTATTGGGAAAAAGGAAATAATTAGAACATCCTTAATCAATTTGGAAGTCTTATAATAATTAAGCTTTGAATTAAAGTACATTCCGAATATGGGAATAATTGAAATTAGTAAACAATCTAAATCACTAAATGAGAAATTTAAGAAATAGCCAGTGAGATTATAAAAAATTAATTTTATGTCGGATAGATTAATAATGCCAAGAATGAATAGAATAAAAATAAGGGCAGAAAATCCATACACCATGAATTTAATATTAACAGGTATTCTTGACACTTTATTTTATTTTATACTACCATTGATTTATTGTAAGAATTGTATCCTTTATTATTTTGTGATAACATATAACAATTAATTCATAGAATCTTGAGCATCTATATCTAAACAAAAGGCGACTAAAAACCTACCTTGAATAATTAGGTGATTCTTTGGTAATCGTGACATCATGTGGATGACTTTCATTGATACCAGAGCTAGTAATTTTTACGAACCGTCCGGTTTCTTTTAGGGTTTCAATGTCTTTGGCACCGCAATAACCCATTCCAGCCCGGAGACCGCCAACAAACTGGTGAATGCTTTCAACCAAATCGCCTTTATAAGGAACACGGCCAACGATGCCTTCTGGCACGAGTTTTTTGATATCGTCTTCAACATCCTGAAAATAACGATCCTTGCTTCCTTGTTTCATAGCTTCTACAGAACCCATTCCTCGGTATGACTTAAATTTTCTTCCTTCGTAGATAATGGTTTCCCCAGGGCTTTCTTTTGTTCCTGCCAAAAGCGAACCGAGCATTACACAATCTGCACCGGCGGCAATGGCCTTTGGAATATCGCCAGTATAACGAATTCCGCCATCAGCAATTACCGGAACCCCCGAACCTTTGATGGCCGCAGCAACTTCCAAAACTGCAGAAAATTGTGGGAATCCAACCCCTGCAACAATTCTCGTTGTACAAATAGATCCTGGTCCAATCCCTACTTTGACTGCATCAGCGCCAGCTTCGACTAAATATTTAGCAGCATCACCTGTGGCAATGTTTCCGACAATGACCTCGAGTTTTGGGAATTGCTGCTTAATAGCTTTTAAAACCGTAACAACGCCTCTCGTGTGCCCATGCGCCGTATCAATAACAACAGCGTCAACTCCGGCCTTAACCAAAGCCTCTGCCCTATCTACGGCGTCTGCCGTAACGCCAATTGCGGCGGCAACACGTAATCTACCGTAAGTATCTTTATTGGCATTTGGCTTTTGGGTCACTTTGGTAATATCCCGAAAGGTAATAAGTCCCACGAGTTTGTAATTATCATCAACAATCAACAACTTTTCAATCTTATTCTGTTGTAAGATTTTTTCGGCATCTTTAAGAGATGTGCCAACGGCAGCAGTGACTAAATTTTCTGAAGTCATCACTTCTACGATTGGTCTATTATTAGCATGTTCAAAACGCAAATCACGATTGGTAACAATACCTTTTAAAGTACCATTTTCGTCAATAATAGGAATACCACCAATACCGTGCTCAGCCATATTCTGTTTGGCATCGGCAACAATTGCTGACATTGGAAGGGTTACTGGATCAATGATCATTCCACTTTCGGCACGTTTGACACGTCGCACTTTTTCGGCCTGTTGCTCAATGGTCATATTTTTGTGGAGTACACCAATGCCACCTTCCTGCGCCATGGCAATCGCCATTTTACTTTCGGTTACGGTATCCATTGCTGCGGAAACAACCGGAGTATTGATTGTAATATTTCTTGTAAATTTTGTTTGGATATTGACCTCTCTTGGGAGGACTTCAGAAAATGCCGGAACTAAGAGTACGTCGTCATAAGTAAGACCTTCTCCAACAATTTTGCTTTCGTGTGCTGTCATGATGCAATTACAGTTATAATTGCGTGCAAAAATACGCTTTTTTTATCACTTCAGTCTGGCCATTATCATTTCAAAACTTTACAATTTAAAAAAAGTGCTTAGAGATATTCGGCCTGAATCTTATTGTTTTGGTCATTCAATGTTAAAGTATATTTATTTATTCTAAATAAGCTTTGTAAAAATCATATGGATACCTAGTTTTGCGATCAAATAAATTATATTAAATAAGTCTAAATAAAGTGAAGATCAAAATCGCCCTAATAATTATACTTTCGTACTTAAAAGTCAGTGCTCAAACAGTGACTGACAGTACAAAAACAGATGAGGTTCAAACCTTAAATGAAATACTCCTCAAATCTAATGTAATATTTGGTAATAAATATCAAGCTAGAAATAGAACGGGATCCTCGTATTACATTTCGCCTGAGGACATCGCAAAACACAATTATTCCGATATTAATCGACTTTTAAGAACCGTTCCTGGTGTAAATATCTATGAGGAGGATGGCTTTGGTTTGAGACCAAACATTAGTTTGAGAGGTACCTCTCCCGAGCGCAGTGCGAAAATCTCAATTATGGAAGACGGCGTACTCATTGCCCCTGCTCCTTATAGTGCTCCGGCTGCTTATTATTTTCCTTCTGTAGCACGAATGGAGGCTGTAGAAATTTTAAAAGGTAGCAGCCAGATACAATTTGGGCCATTTACCACCGGTGGCGCCATAAATCTGGTATCGAGTCAAATTCCGATTAGTTTTAGAGGTCAATTGAGAGCTTCGACCGGAAGTTTCAACAGCAATCAAATACACGCAAAAATCGGAGATTCCAAACCCTTATTTGGATATTCTGTTGAGTACCTAAATCTTAGTTCTGATGGATTTAAAAATCTTCCCGATGGTAGTAATACGGGATTTGATAAAAATGATGTTGTTGCTAAATTTAGAGTAAATAGTAAAGCTGGAGCTAAATTACAGCAAGCATTGGAAGTTAAGTTTCAGTATGCTGATGAAATCTCAAACGAAACGTATTTAGGTCTCACACAATCTGATTTTGAAAATCGACCGTTTGATCGCTATGCGGGTTCTCAAGTTGACGAAATGACAAATGATCACATCCAATTCATGGTTACCCATCAGCTAGATCTTTCAAAACAATTTAGAATCACGACGAATGCCTATTACAATGGATTTTCCAGAAATTGGTATAAACTCAACGATGTGGTCTTCAACGATACACAAGTTGGTATTGCTACTATACTAGAAAACCCGACCGAATATTCAGATTATTTAGATATTGTTACCGGCTCTTCAAATTCTAATTCTAATGCCCTTCTCGTTAAAGCCAATAATAGAGATTACAGGTCTAAGGGAATTCAGACAAAATTAGACTATCATTGGTTTGCCAATCAATTATCCCATGATTTGGAATTTGGGTTGCGCTATCATTATGATGAGGAAGATCGATTTCAGTGGGTTGATGGTTACCAAATGGATTCTGCTATCATGCGTCGAACTTCAGCAGGCACACCGGGTACGGATGCCAACAGAATCAGTAGCGCCAATGCCTTTGCCTCTTTTATACTGTATAAATTAAAATATAAAAACCTCACCATAACTCCTGGATTGAGATACGAGAACATCGTTTTAAATAGGGAAGATTTTGGAAAGAGCGATCCAAACAGGCAAGGTACAAATGTAGCCTATCGAGAAAATACCGTGGATATCTGGATTCCAGGTATGGGTTTTAATTACAAATTAAAATCAGATTTGACTGTCTTTGGAGGCGTTCACAAAGGATTTTCCCCTCCGAGTAATCAAGTTGGTCAAAATTCTGAAGAAAGTATCAATTACGAACTGGGAACCAGATTCTACTTCTCTGGATTAAGAGGTGAGCTCGTTGGTTTTTATAATGATTATAGCAATTTACTAGGAAGTGATTTAGCAGCTACTGGTGGCACGGGTTCTTTAGAGCAGTTCAATGCTGGAGAAGTAGATATTAAAGGTGTTGAATTTCTTTTAAACTATGATATCCTAAGCCAAAATAACAAATTGTCTTTGCCAATTACCTTTGGATATACCTATACGGATACTGAATTTCAAAATAGCTTTGCTAGTGACGATGGCCTATGGGGTAATGTTACTAATGGTGATGAACTTCCTTACATTGCAAAACATCAGTTCAATGTAAGTGCGTCTCTAGAACATAAAACTTATGAATTGCACATTAATGGACGATACAATGGTGCATTTAGAACGGTTGCAGGCACAGAGGAAATTACCAACTTAAATGGTGTGACCTCTAACTTTATTTTGGATGCCTCAGCCAAATATCATCTTACCAAATATTTGAGCCTAACGGGAAATGTTATAAACCTTTTGGATGAAGTTTATGCCGTATCTAGAGTACCATCTGGCGTAAGACCAGGACATCCATTTGGCGCTTATGGCGGATTAGAACTGAGGTTTTAATAATCAAGTGCAATTTTGCAATAGTCATAAAAAAACTAATTACTTTTTTTGATAATAACTATCATAAAATTTAGTCGTCTCATTATAGGTGTTTTATAATGATATTACGTTTAAATATTTATTTTTTTTTGAAGTAAAGTAAGAAAATGATTTTTCGGTAGGCATGTTGCCCATCCATGTTTTCAAACCAATTGCTAGGCGTCGTATGAAGATGAGCGCCAAATTCGATTTTAGTTTTAAATTAATATAGGTATTAGGCATTGGGCATTGATGGGTTTGGGTATTGGGTATTGGGTATTGGGTAGAGAAATTTAAAGACAAATAACTAAAGAACTCAAAAAAATTGAAATCAAAAAAAAAGGCCAGCTTGCGCCGACCTTGATGTCATATTAACAGTTCATCCTTAACGATTATGCTTGTGCATTTTGAGGTGCCCAATGGGAGCACAGCATTTCGGGAGCTGCTTTTTGTGGATTTGCACAGGTTTCAGTTTCGTATCTCGCACAGCTAACGCAACTCGGGTCATCTTTTAAGGCGGCTTTCATTTCAAAACTATCACAGGTGTAACTCGTTGATACCTTGACGCCATGTACTTTGCATATCTCGTTTGCGCTTAAATTTTCACAATTAACACAACTATTTCCTATTCTAATTGACATAATTTTAGTTTTAAATTAATAATACTTCAAAATACATCAAGAGGTACAAAGAACAAATATAAATAGCTGAAAAACAATTATTTATATTTAGACTGTTTTAAAATTATTTTTAATAGCAATCCATTTTCAATTGATTGTTGGTTTCAAATTCACTCAATGGTAAATTTAAGTTTGTAGTGGTTATAACGTTTAGCGTTTTTAATACTTCTTTCTGCATGGCAATTGAGCCGCAAATCATTATTAACCCATTATTTTTAAGGTGTGAGGCGATATATTCCGCTTTATCCTCTAAAAGGTGTTGAACATATTTTTTTTCAATTTTCTCTTGGGAATAGGCAATATTCAAGCTTGAAAGCTTTTTCTGCGACCTAGCCTCGTCTATTATATCTTGATATATTTTCACTGAACTCTTTGTGCGTAAGCCCCAAAACAAATCGATTTGATGTTTACTCTTATTTTCATCTAACATTCCCAGAAATGGAGCAACACCCGTGCCGTTTGCTATCATGACTACATTTTCATTATTTTTTAAAAGATGAAAATCAGGGTTGGGTTTAATAGTCGCTTTAAAATTTTTGCTTTTTTCAAGACCGAATAAATAATTAGAGCACACGCCAATTTCGTGTTTTTTAATGCTTAACAGAATATCCCCATCAATTTTTCCTATGGAATAAAGCCGTTCAGCTTCGTCATCATTTATTTTAATCGAAAGCAAATCACCCGATTGAAATTTTAAACTTTTTCTTGGTCTAAGGCGAAGCAAGAAAGTATTGTCAGGGTTTAGTTCAGATTTATTGATAACCTTAAAAATTTCATTATGCGTTTGCTTAAATTTTGAACCTGGTTTAATTTCCAAAGGAATATTGACACGCTCTCCAAAAAGTTTTACCCAATCCCCAAAAGCTTGAAACGATTGATTATTGATTTTATATAAAGGCAATTTCGGTTGAAAATTAGTTCTGACTTGTAATAATGCATCTACCTGAATGGCAAATTTGCAATAATCGGGATATAGCAAAGAACCAAATCCTAGCACAGCGTATTCAATAGTGTTATTTTGTACTGTATTTTTGAACAAGGTTTCGAACCGTTTAGCATTGTTTGGTGCTTCGCCTTCACCGTAGGTTGCAGTAAAAACAATAAGCTGCTTTGCGTTTTCATAGGTTTCGTATTGATTGAGTTCTGAAATAAGCACCTTCTTGCCTTTCGCAATTAATGCTTTGTATAGCATACTAGCAAATGAGAAAGTACTCCCGGTTTCTGACCCCACTAGAATGATGAATTCTGCTTCCTCTTTTTTAAATAAATTGACTGCCTTTTCACTATGCCGCAATCGTTTTAAGAACATCGCGAAACCAGAGTAGATAAAATAGACTAGAGCCAAACATGCCAAACCCAAAACAATGGACCATAAAATGCTACCACGCCCAGTATGTAGAAACAGACTATAGTATGATGTCTTTTTTGAAATCGGGTAGCGATGCTCACTAACAATAGCTCCATTAAACTGATTTATATACAGCTCCCTGTCGGTAAGTTTTAGATAGAAATAATCTTCAATGGCGTCAGAAAATGGAAACTCCAAACTTTTAAGCTGGGATAAATTGGAAGTCTCAAATATTTCAAATTCTGAAATAGGCCTTTTAAAAACTGGCTCAATTTCTTCTTCTGGAAAGCTGTGTGAAATATTATCCTCGGGCAATAGTCCGAATTTTTCCAAAGATAAATACACCCCTGTAAACGCAATAATCAAAATAGGAATAAGCATATAGCGCCCAAGGACCACATGATAATATTGATTGGCATCCTCCTTTACAACTTTTGAAAACCAGCGCTTTATTCCGCCTTGCCGTTTGGCTATTAGTACCGCACCAGTAAGGGTCATTAAAATTAAAAAGAAAGAGATGATGCCGACGATGCATCTTCCGGTTGACTTTAGAAAAAGTGACCTGTGCAAATTAGTGGCAAACTGATAGATGCTGGGTCTTTCAATCAGATTTCCTAATTTCTCACCGGTTTTAGCATTGACGTAAAAGATTTCGTTAGTTCCTTCTTGAGTAAAAACCGAAGCGACAACAAAGTTATTGTCATCAATTTCGATGCTTAATATCTCCTCGTATTCCTCAGATAAGTTTTCAATAACGGCCGTTAAACTAGTATTGGACAAATCATTGACCGCATAAGGTCTAATCTGATTTGAAATAGGCTCAACAGCCAATACAATTCCTGTAACAGCGGCTAAGAAAATAAAAATGGAAGATATAACAGCCAACATAAGATGACTGAACCTCCATAAGGAAATAATCATAATGTGCTTTTTTATTGGGGCATCATCCGCACGTAACGTATAAACCCATTGCCTTCCATCTTAGCTTTTAGGTTTTCTGAAGTCAAATCAAACTGAAGGTCATCCTTATAATATTCCTGATCTTCAACGGCAGATTCAAATCTTATTTTATAACCTGCATCAATCTTACTGTTTTCAATTTCAATAACGTTAATGGTGCGTTCTCCACCTGAAATTGTAGCTCCAGTTATCGCATCAATATCGGTACGAACTTTCCCTTGGAAATTCCACCATTCATATATATCAGAATACCACTCGTCATCATCACCTTGAACATATAGCGTTTTTTCGTATTTGCCATCTGGGTCCAACAGAGAAATTACGATGTAAGCACCCTCACCCTTGTAATTTTTCATTTGTATCATGCACTTGTAGTTGGAACTTTCGGGATTTTTTTTAAAACCGAACAGCACAACTGCCATAATTATAGACAGGCTCAATATTTTAAATAGTCGCATCATATTTTTACTTTAAAAAATTTATATCACTGTTTTGGGATTGTAAAAGCTCATTTTCGATTGCTAAGTCATAGACGGTTTCGTCAAAGTCAGTTTTAACAGTTTTATCTGCACCCTTTGAAATTAAATACTTTAACAGCTCGGTATTTTCAGCTTTCATTGCCGCTAGCTGCAATGCAGTCATACCATCATTGTTTTTGGCATTAACCTCAATATTAAAATTTTCGAAACGTTTTAGCATGGCCAGATTATTTTCCTGTGACGCAAGGTGCAAAATGGTATTTCCATTTCCCTGTGTCTGAGTTATATCAAAACCATTTGCGTTTAAGATTTTTAATTTAGATTCAAATTTGACGTTTTCCTTCGAATTGAAATTTGGTAGCAGGTAATAAGCCAACGTGTTGCCATCATTATCCTTTACATTAATGTCGGCTTTATTTTTTAAAAGAACTTCAACCACATCCGGAGAATTCCTATTAACTGCCATCATCAATGCTGAGCGACCGTCTCCATTTTGTAAATTAATATTTTTAACATGCGGCAGAAGGTACTCAACGACAGTGAGATCATTTCGGCTTGCAGCATTCATAAAAGGGGAATTACCATTATTATCAGCTTGGTTCACATCGACACCATGATTTATAAAAAACTCATAAATCGGCAATTTCGTACTTTTATAACTGATGTTGTGTAATGGGTTTTTTCCGTTTTCTCCAGTAACATTAACATCAATTCCCAAATCTTTCAAAAAATTGTAAAATTCCAACGAATTTTCATGACTGCGAGTGCCTTGGCTTGCCATTAACATAGCATTTCCACCCTCTTGATTAAGCGCCTTATAAGAAAGGCCTTTATCTATCAAAAGTTTTAAAAACTTAATGTTTCCACCTTTTGCCGCGTAATTAAATAGTCCGTTGCCATACTCATCCATTGTGTTTAGGTCTGCACCTTTGGATAAAAAATAATCGACCATTTTTGAGTCTTGCATAGATGGTGCGAGCAATAACATAGCATTGGCGCCCGATTTGTTTTTCTCATCAGAAATATTTGCTCCATGCTCAATTAATAACTCATAAATAGCTTCATCGGTTACTCCTGCTGATGCGGCAAAAGTCATGACCGTATTGCCATGACTGTCTATAACATCAGTTTTTGCGCCATTTTCCAAAAGAAACTCCATCATTTTGAGATTGCCTTTATAAGCTGACCAAAAAATGTAGGTGCGTCCATCGTGGGTCAATTTGTTCACTTCGTTTCCAGGCTGGCTTAATAGAAATTTTACTGTTTCATTATCTGCTTTAGCAAGAAGCGCAAGAGTCACAGCATCAAAAGCATTAGCGTTTGATTCCGATGGATTGTTTCCTTCAGAAATTTTCTGGGTCAAGGTCTCCACATTAGGGTTACTTTTCCAGAATTCCCTATCCAAAAGAACGTTATTAGTTTGGGCAAAGAAAGGAGTTGTGAATATGGCGAAAAGTATCGCCATTATTTGTTTTGATAATTTCATTTTTATTTGATTACAAACGATTCAATAACCGCGTTAATATCTTTTTCCTCTGTAATTTCTTCAGCAAATAAGTGTTTGTAAAGAGCCTTGTTGTCTACTTTAGTCTCTAGATTTAAATCTTTATTTCTAGCATAAACAGCGCTCCATTTACGTCTTACGGTTGCCCATTTTTCTTGGTTTTCGACCCACCAATCACTAGCTGCCTTGCATTTGCTATCGTCTACTTTTTTATAAATGTTATAGCCTTTTTCTTTGGCCAAAATTAAGTCTTCCTTTCCAGTTTCACGAACAATTTTATCATTGTCTTGGTCGTGTACCCAGCCATTAGAAGTAATTTCTTGGCGATTACTTCTCATGGTAATATTGTAATCGCTCCGTTTGGTATATTCCCGTCTTGGTAAAGGCGCAGGGGTTGTATTTTCCCAAAAACTTTTACCATCTACGTGTACCCAAGTGGCTGAGCCTTCGTACCGCGGACTATCGTCAACCTGATATACTTTTTGAGTCCACTGCCCTTCTACATCTGCTTTTGGTTTTGTTTCATAATCCCAAAGATTGTCACCATTGTACATGTAAAAATCTCTATTTTCAAAAAGCCAATCCTGTCTCCAGTGCTTTACGATATGGGGGTTGGATGGATTTCCTACTTGCAATATGTGTTGAATTACGATTTTATCATCTTCATCTGTTACTAATTGTGCCCACTCTAATCCCTGATCTGTTTTATTCTCAGAGGGCTTGTAAAGTGAATCTTGACTAAAGGAAAATGTTTCTGCAAAATTGAAGGAAACTTCAAAACAACCACACATATCCTTGATGGCGTTTTGATCTTTTTCCTTTTTTTCCTGAGCATTTAGACCGCAAAATAATGCGAAAAATACGATAGTAAGTAGTGCTGCTTTTTTCATGGTATTAATAAAATTAAATTTTAAAAAGATTTCTATTCTTATTTGGATTGAATAAAAATAAGGTTTTATATTTGCAGCAAATTTATTAAGAATGAGTCTAATTAAAAATAAAATCTGGTTTTATTTTATATTTTTTTTTGCAAGTCAAATGTTTCCGCAGCAAAAAAAAAACACCGAAACAGATTCGACCGATATCGAAAACTTAAATGAAGTTATCATAACCGCCACTCGTACCGTTAGGCAATTGTCATCACTACCACTGCCGGCACAGATCGTTACCAAAAAAGAAATTAAAGCAGTAAACTCGTTACGTCTTTCAGATATTTTAGAGGAGCAGACTGGCTTAGTATCTGTATCAGATTTTGGCGGGGGCGAAGGCATCCAGCTACAGGGTTTAGACTCCCAATATACTTTGATTCTTATTGACGGCGTACCGCTAATAGGACGTTCTGCTGGTACCTTAGATCTCAATAGAATAAGTGTTGGCAATATTAAACAGATAGAAATCATTAAAGGTGCATCGTCTAGCCTTTATGGAAATGAAGCTTTGGGCGGAGTCATAAATATCATCTCAGAAAAACCAAAAAATGGATTTAATGGAGATGTAAATTATAGAGGAGGTTCTTTAAATACTCAAGATATTGGTGCCAACATAAATTACAAGCATAAAGATTTTGGAGTCACCAGTTTTTTAAATAGAAACAGTAGCGATGGTTACGATTTGGTAAAAGGAAACGCCACCAATACGGTTGACCCTTTTATAAATTATACAGCGAGCGTTAATTTAAATTATGGATTCTCAGAAAACACCACATTAATAACATCAATGCGCTATTACAACCAAGTGCAAAAAAATACATTATCTGAAGATTTATCTGGCGAAAGTGAAATCAACGAGTGGAATATCAACTTCAAATTAGAACATGAGTTTAACGAAAACTGGAAAAGTTATTTAGAACTCTACGGTACGCAATATAAAGCCGAAGAATTTTTTAGTAGTGATATTTCAGATGAAAACACTCAAAGCGATTTTAACCAACGTTTTTTAAGACCAGAATTTAGAACCACCTACTCTATAAATAACACCAACGAATTTATTGGAGGTATTGGTTTAACGAATGAGCGATTAGATCGCTCCCTTTTCGCCTCTACCCCACAATTTAACTCGCCTTACGTTTATGCACAGTATGACGGTACCATTAATAATAAACTAAATATTATCCTCGGTGCTCGTTTTGATGCTCATAGTGAGTATGAATCTCAATTTAGCCCTAAAGCAGCACTCAGATATAAAATTAGCGATAAGATTTCTGCTAAAGGCTCTGTTGGTTACGGTTTTAAAGCACCAGATTTTAGACAGCTTTTCTTAGATTTCACAAATTCTACAGTTGGCTATACGGTTATTGGCTATAATGAAGTGCCAAAACGTTTGCAGCAGTTATTTGATCAAGACCAGCTTAATATAGATACCAGCATATATCCAACACAAACCGATCAACAAGACTTTGTAAATTCAATTATTGAGCGGTATGACGATAATTTACAAGCTGAAAGCTCTGTAAGTTTTAATTTGGGCTTAGATGTAAACCCTACCAACAGCTTAAAGATTAACGTCAATGGTTTTAGAAATAATATAAGCAACTTAATTGAAACTCAAGCCATAGCCCAAAGAAGAAATGGGCAAAATGTTTTTAGCTACACTAATCTAGCTCAAGTTTATACCCAAGGTGTTGAACTGAATACACGTTGGAAAGTAAATAAAGAACTAACAATTTCTGGAGGTTACCAATTGCTTTATGCTTTTGACGAGGAAGCAAAACAACAATTTGAAGATGGTCGTGTATTTGCAAGGGACCCTAGTACCCAAATTAGCTTTAGTCTTGATGAAACAGATTATTTCGGACTTTTTAATCGCTCACGCCATAATGCCAACTTCAAAATTTTTTATGACATCTCCAAATTAGGATTAGATACAAATATAAGAGGTGTTTACCGAAGTAAATTTGGACTCTTTGATAGCAACGGCAATACCTATTTAGATCGTTTTGACACCTTTGTTGCCGCGAATACCATTTGGGACTTTGCCATAAATAAAACACTTTTTGAAAATTATAAACTAGGCTTTGGAATAGATAATCTATTCGACTATAAGGATACACAAATTACTAACGTACCAGGCCGCCTATTTTATGCAACACTTAATATTAATTTTTAATCTAAATATTTTACCATGAAAACTATCAAATTATTACCCGTATTAGCAATTTTACTTTTAGCCTTTACATCTTGTAGCGATGATGATGACACACCACAATTATTAGAAGTGGAAACAGAGAGAGTCTCAAATTTATTTGCGCCACAGTCTGGCGGTCAAGGACCTGGAGATCCTGTTTCCGGAGATTTTGTAAAATTCAGTTTTGCAACAGGAACAACCACTACAAGCGAAACAGATTGGGATATTGCTATAAGGGGTACGAAAATTTTAGTCAATGGCGGCGTTTCCCAAGGCACCACTGGAGAACCTGAAAGAAATGGGGATGCAGCAGCCTATATAGCCTTGAACACTTTTGCAAATGTCACGTCTGTTGATACTGATTTATTTGTTCAAGATTCTGTATCTGAATTAGCAATACCTGCCGGTAGCGGAAATGGCTGGTACAATTATAGTGGTTTTGGAAATCCCGACCCAACTCAAGATAATTTAATTACCCCTCTGGCTGGGAGAATATTAGTCTTTAGAACCACAGATGGACGCTTTGCTAAAGTTGAAATTTTGAGTTATTATGAAAATGCACCAGCAAATCCTGACGGTTTTGAAGATGCTGCCAGGTATTACACCTTTAACTATGTGTATCAACCAAATCAAGGTGTTACGACTTTCAACTAGTTAAGTTTTTCTTTTACATAAAGCCCTCATTATTTATGGGGGCTTTCTTTTTTTTAGTGATACTCGCTAAAAATCTTTGTCGCCTCATTATAGGAACTCTCAAAACTGGTGGCGTTTAGGTTATTCTTCTTTTTAGTAGTAAAATAAGAAAGCATCTTTTCTGTTGGCATATTACCAGTAAGTTCATCCTTTGCCATTGGGCATCCGCCAAAACCCTGTATTGCGCCATCATAACGCATGCAGCCCGCCTTAAATGCCGCATCAATTTTTTCAAACCAAGTAGCTGGCGTGGTATGAAGATGCGCACCAAATTCAATTTTAGGATAACGAGGAATTAAGTTAGAAAATAAATAATCAATAGTTTCTGGGTCTGAAGTGCCAACGGTATCACTCAGCGACAGTATTTTCACGCCCATTTTGCTTAATCTTTCGGTCCATTCCCCCACAATATCAACGTTCCAAGGGTCACCGTAAGGATTGCCGAATCCCATAGAGATATACACCACTACTTTTTTATTGTTGACATTTGCCAGCTCCAAAATTTCAGATAGGGTAACAACCGATTCGTCGATAGTTTTGTGGGTATTTCGCATTTGGAAGTTTTCAGAAATTGAAAAAGGAAAACCTAAATAATCAATTTCTGGATGTTGACAAGCATCTTTCGCACCTCTGGTATTTGCAATAATGGCAAGCAGCTTACTTTGAGTCCTACTTAAATCAAGCTTAGCCAAGACTTCAGCGGTATCGACCATCTGCGGAATCGCTTTTGGAGAAACAAAACTCCCAAAATCAATAGTATCAAAACCAACCCTTAGCAGAGACTGGATATATTGCACTTTTTTTTCCGTAGGAATAAATTTCCTGATACCCTGCATGGCATCCCGAGGACATTCGATAATTTTAAGTGGTGTGATCATTAGTTCAAAGATAGGAATTCAAATGGTTTGAACGGTCTATTTTTCCGAAGTAACAATTAGGATTGCTATGGCCACAAACACTATAATCTGCATCCATTTTAAATAGAACCCCACTTTATTATTCTGTTTTATGTAGTCTGAAATACTACCTGCTAAAATAGCCAAAATGGAAAAAATTATTCCAGAAACCAGCATAAAACCAAGGCCGAGTATATAAAATTGTACAACGGTGGTTAGAGTCTCAGAAAATAAAAAACCGGGGAAAAATGCCAAAAAGAAAATAGATACTTTTGGGTTGAGCACATTCATGATAAATCCCTGTTTGAAGAGTTGCGGTGTACTTTTCTTCGGAATTTGCTCAGAACCAATACTCAATGCGCTATCAGATGTATATACCTTAAATGCCAGATATAGCAGATAACATGCCCCTAATAATTTTATAAGGAAAAACAGTGAGTCATTTGCTTTTATTACGGCCGATACTCCAAACGCTACTAAAGTAGTATGCACTAAGCATCCTGTAATCAATCCTGCCACAGTAGCCATACCCGATGATTTACCATGGGCAATACTTTGCATCATCACATAAATATTATCTGGACCTGGGGAAAGAGCCAAAATTGCCGTCGCCAAAACAAATGATAATAGCAGATTGAAATCCAAATATTTTAAGTTTTAGTAAACATAAGATTAATATTTTGAACTAAAGAAGATAATTTTTCTCTTATCAATCCTATGATTAAATGCTCCGTAAGCCTTTTAAACATTGAATAAAATTTTATAATTTAACGTTTAACAGAATTTTTCTTACAAATATTTTTATATTATTTTGTAAAAATTTATAGAATATTGTTTATCAGTGTTTTATAATTTTTTTACAAAATTATTAATGCATTTCGTCGAAAAATTTGGTTTTTAAACGATATTATTTATAGGTTTGACAAACCAAACTTAACCTATATAACATGTCTAAAAAATTACTACACTCAGCCCCAAAAATGAGCGTTTTTCTATTTCTGTTTGCGTTATGTGCAATCACAAATGCTCAAATCGAACAAGAATGTGGAACTAGATTTTCTCCGGAAGCAGAATCAAATTTTTTTGAAATGCTCCCCGAACTTGAAAAAATCGAGAAAAATTTCCAACCGCGATCTTTATCGCGTAGCGGTGATTTTATGAATTACCTGCCTATTAAGGCCCACGTGTTAAGACAAGATGATGGTACAGGCGGATTAAGCCAATCCCAACTGAATGACGCTATCACAGAAATGAATGTCATCTACGCAAACGCATCGATTGAATTCTTTATTTGTGGTGGTATTAATTACATTGATGATACTGATTACTATAATTTCAGTGAAAATGATGAGTATGCATTAACCAATAGCAACAATATTGACGATACTATAAATATATATTTCGCCAATACAGTATCTTCCTCAACCGGATCTTCGCTTTGTGGGTATGCCTATTTTCCTGGTGGACCAGAGACCATAATTATGAAAAATACCTGTGCAACAAATGGTAGCACACTATCTCATGAGATGGGCCACTTTTTTGCATTGTCCCACACACATGGAAATTTTGGTGCCACTACAGAACTGGTAAATGGTTCTAATTGTGATACCAACGGCGATTATATTTGTGATACTCCAGCAGATCCAAAACTGAGCTATAGTAATGTCAATTGGGAATGTAGTTATACCGGTGACGCGACAGACGCTAATGAAGACACTTATGTGCCTGATGAGGAAAATTTGATGTCCTATTCACGTAAAACATGTAGATCTTCATTTTCAGCTCAACAATACGCAAGAATCAATGCGGTACTTCAAGCAGCAAGAGGCAATCTTACTTGTCCAGATTTAAATGTAGCCTTTGAATCTAGTTACACCAATGATTGTGATAATTCAATGACCGTTAGTTTTACAGACAATAGTGTTGGCGCCACCTCATGGGAATGGGATGTTGATGCCGATGGTATTGTTGACTATACTACTCAAAACCCAACGCATACTTACGCACAGGCAGCAAAATATGATGTTTCTCTTAAAATTACAGATAGTGACGATTTGACCATCGGTTCAATGGTAGAGGATTTTATCAATATTGGCGTGCGAACAGTTTCAACATCAGAATTGACACTGACCTTAAACACAGATAATCGTCCTTCTCAAACTACTTGGGCTGTAATAGACTCAGACGGCAATACGCTCCATTCTGGTGGCCCCTATACTGAAGGTTCTCAAGATGAGGTTACAATCACAGAAACGTTTACAGTAAATCCTAGTGATAGTTGTTTCAGTTTTGAAATATATGATAGCGGCAATAACGGTTTATCTAGCTCAAATATCATAGGAAGTTATGAGCTGAGGGACGGCAACAATAATCTTATTGTATCTGGTAGCGATTTTGAATCTAGCGAAGAAACATTCATGGCACCCGAAACGCTCTCTGCGGAATCGTTCCTGACTAAAGATAACATCGCGTTGATACCTAACCCTGCTTCATCAGAAATATCTATCACACTTACCGATAGATCCAAATTACCAGAGGCTTATGAAATTTACAGCATATTAGGACAAAACCTCGGAAAGCGAGAGATCAATTCACCTTCCGATCTGAAGATTAATATATCCTCCCTAAAGGATGGCATGTACATTATCAGACTTAAAAAAGATAATGCCTTTTTAGCAATCCCCTTTTTAAAGAATTAAACAGTAATATCTACCTAACCTACTTTTGAAGAGGAGCGAACCAAATTATTTTGGTTCGCTCTTTTTTTGGAATGAAACCAACTACTAACAACCACAACGCGCAGAAAATTAAAGTTTAGTGATTGAACAAAGCACTTATAAAAACAATATGCTTCTAATTTTTCAACAGTCTTTATGAATTACGCAAATCCAATAAGTTTAAACTTACTGGTTCAAGATTGCTTTATTGATGCGTTTGATAAGTCCGGGACCTTCATAGACAAAGCCCGTATATATTTGTATTAGAGTTGCACCAGCATCTAATTTTTCCAAAGCATCTTCGGCAGAATGGATGCCCCCTACTCCAATAATAGGAAATGCTCTATTGCTCATTTCTGCCAAATACTTGATGACCCTTGTAGAATTTTTCTTTATTGGCTGGCCACTCAAGCCTCCATTTCCAATGGTTTTCAATTGGGCACTAGAGGTTTTCAAATCTTTACGTGAAATTGAGGTATTACTGGCAATTACGCCGTCCAAATTAGATTCTTTTACAATTTCTATGATTTCATCCAGTTGCAAATCATTCAGATCTGGTGCGATTTTTAGCAAAATAGGCTTTTGTTTTTTAAAATTTAGATTGGCTTTTTTTACTTCAGAAATGAGTTCCAAAAGGTAATCCTTGTCGTTCAGTTTGGCGTGGCTTCCTACATTTGGGCAGCTCACGTTAAGTACAAAATAATCAACATAGGGATGTAATTGATTAAAACATTCTAAATAATCCTTAGTATAATCTTCGGGTTTGGTTTCGGTATTTTTTCCGATGTTTCCGCCGATGAGTAATTTGCCTTTATTTTTTTTCAATTGAGAAATGGCAGCTTCCAGACCCTCGTTGTTAAAGCCCATTCTGTTTATGATGCCTTTATCTTCCTTTAAACGAAATAAGCGTTGTTTTGGATTGCCCAACTGACCCTTTGGTGTAACCGTTCCAATTTCAATAAAACCAAAACCAAAATTTGCCAGTTCATTATAGAGCTCCGCATTCTTGTCGAAACCTGCAGCTAAGCCAACAGGGTTTTTAAATTTCAGGCCAAAGACTTCGCGCTCTAGTTTTGGATCATTTATCTCATATAAATTTCTGAACAAATTTTGTACGCCAGGTATCTTACTCATCATTTTTACCGCCGAAAAGGTGAAATGATGCACTTTCTCCGGATCAAACTGAAATAATAAGGGTCTAACTACTGATTTATACATCCTACACATTTATACTGCAAAAATACTATTCATTTGCATACCGATTGATTAAATCATTTTATAAATAATTGGTAAATTTGAATTCTATACCAAATCTCTCCACTCCAAAAATTTCTGTTATGATTTCAAAAGAACATATTATCAAAAGATTTATCAGTTATGTCACCGTTGATACCGAATCTGACCCAGAGAGCGATACAACGCCAAGTACTTCAAAACAATGGGACTTAGCTAATGCTCTTGCCAAAGAATTGATTTCTATTGGTATGAAAGATGTCACTATAGACGAGAACGCCTATATTATGGCCACACTTCCCAGTAACGTAGAACACAAGGTGCCGACCATTGGGTTTATTTCACATTTTGATACGTCACCAGATTTTACAGGCGCAAATGTCAATCCCCGTGTTATTGAAAGTTACGATGGCAAGGATATTATACTCAATGCTGAGCAAGATATTATTCTCTCGCCTTCTTATTTTGAGGACTTGTTGCAATATAAAGGTCAAACCTTAATCGTTACCGATGGTACAACCCTTTTGGGGGCAGATGACAAAGCTGGTGTCACCGAAATTATTTCTGCGATGGAGTACCTTATCAACAATCCCGGCGTTAAACATGGCGAAATAAAAGTCGGATTTACTCCAGATGAAGAGATTGGCAGAGGTGCGCATAAGTTTGATGTCAAAAAATTTGGTGCCGATTATGCCTACACCATGGATGGAAGCCAAATTGGGGAACTGGAATATGAAAATTTTAATGCTGCAAGTGCGAAGATCACTGTAAAAGGTAAAATAGTGCATCCCGGATATGCTAAGGGTAAGATGATAAATTCCATGTACATCGCTACTGAGTTTATAAATGCACTCCCAAGAATGGAAACCCCAGAACATACCGAAGGGTATCAAGGTTTTTTCCACCTCCATGATATTGATGGCTCAGTTGATGAAACCGTTTTACAATATATTATCCGAGACCATGATAAAAACCATTTCGAGGCTCGTAAAAATATGATGCTGAAACTAACGGAAGATGTCAATCAGGAATATGGTCGTGAAGTCCTAACCATCGAAATAAAAGACCAATATTTCAATATGAGGGAAAAAATTGAGCCGGTAATGCATATTGTGGATATTGCCGAGAAAGCCCTAAAAGCATTGAATATCAAACCTATTATTAAACCAATACGCGGGGGTACTGATGGTTCTCAATTGAGCTACATGGGATTGCCCTGCCCTAATATTTTCGCTGGTGGACACAATTTTCACGGTAGATATGAATATGTACCAGTTGAGAGCATGATAAAGGCAACAACAGTAATCTGTAAAATTGCAGAGCTAACTGCTGAAACAAGCTTAAAAAATTAGATCGTTTTACCGCTTTCACAAATGCCAAAGTAGGAACAGGCAGTAATCAATTTATAGGGTATAAAAAAACTCCGAAAGCTAACTTTCGGAGTTTCTAATTTAATCTAATATTATTTATTTTTTGGTTGCTGGAGGCGAATTCAATTTGTTACTCATTTCCATAGAAATGGCTGAGCGCTCAAATTTTATTTTTCCTGCAAGTGTCTCGATAACGCAAGAGCTGTCTTTATCGTTTAAATCAACAATCTTACCGTGAAGACCGCTTTTTGTAACTACCCGAGCACCTCTTGTTAACTCTGACGCAAACTTTTTTTCTTGCTTGGCACGTTTCATCTGGGGTGCAATCATAAAGAAATACACTACAGCAAACATTGCCACGAAAGGTAAAATATCAACTAATCCCATCTAGTGTTATTGAACAGGTTTAATTGCGGCAGAACCAGCTTTTCTAGCAGGTGCATTAGGATCTGGCTCAACAAATGCTTTTATCTTAACCGTCTCAGAACCTTTTTCAGTATTGGTAGTCAAAGTTACTGTCTTTTGAACTTGGTTTGAACCTTTACCGTTAAATTTCACGGTAAATTCAGAAGATTGGCCAGGAGCTAATGGCTCTCTACTCCAATCTGAAGGTATCGTACAACCACAAGTACTCTTAATGTTACTTACTACTAAAGGTGCATTACCAGTGTTGGTATATTTAAATGTTGTCTCAACTGAAGTTCCATTTACGATAGTTCCAAAATCATGCTCCTTTTCATCAAAGGTAATTACTGCAAAATCTCCCGCAGTTGCATCTCTTTCAGCAGCAGCAGCGACGTTATCAGAATTGATTTTACTTGTAGCATCTTCTTTACATGAAGTAAATGCGACCATACAAAGTGCGCTAAGTCCTAAAATTGCTTTTTTCATTCCTATTGTTTTATTTAGTTAATTTCAATTTAAGTGGGCAAAAGTAACAATAATATTAAATAATTAAAACTTTAACCCTGTTTTGATGCAAAAGATTAACATAGATTTAGCCCTGCAATCACATTAACCCTCGCCCAACTTTGTTCAAGGTATCGTTGGCTTTATACTCCCGCACGACCTTGTCTAAAATTCCGTTTACAAAATTACTGCTTTTGGGAGTGCTATATTCTTTAGCTATTTCTAGGTATTCGTTAATAGTAACTTTCACGGGAATGGATGGAAATTTTTGAAATTCGCAAATTGCCAATTGTAATAAAATGGTATCAATCTTGGTAATCCGTTCAGCATCCCAGTTTTTTGTCTTTTTTGCTATTTCTTCATTAAAAGCAGATTGGTTCAAAATTGTTTTTTTAAGAAGGTCTAGCCCATACTCTTTATCGTCATTATCCTTAAATAGTTTTGGAGTATATAAAGTTTCCGAAGAATTTGGTTTTGTCTTTTTCAGTAATTTGACAATTGCGGTATTCACGACCGGTAAGTCATCTAGCCAAGTTAGCTTGGAGTCTTCAAAGAAATCATAGAGCTTATCATTAGGCGCTATAATTTCAGAAAACATATCGATTACAAAAAATTTATCTTCTTTAAAAGTCGTTGTGCTAGTAGACATATATGACTTGTAGAGATCGCTCTCAATTATAGATTTGAATATCACATCAACATACTCGAAATCCAGATACCAAAGATTTACCTTTTGGGATTCCAACTTCTCATTTAAAGTTGTGTTATTTTTCAAAAGTTGCAACACCTCATTGTTTACAAATTTGAGATTGGGATTTTTCTCCTCTGGGGTTGCAAGAAATTTGTTTTGAGTTTTTGCTAGATGATCTTCTGCCTTTTTATGGATTTCCAGCAATAGGGATAATTGAGCCAAGTATAAATCATACATGCTCTCAAGACTTTTTATAAGAAAGTTCTCGTTTGGTTTTAAATTTTCACTTTCCGCTCCTTTGGAAGCATAAAGCACTTGCATTACCTTAATACGTATGTGGCGTCTATTTAACATCTAACAAAGAACTTTTGAAGTTATACCGAAAATATACCTAATAATTTCGCAGTGCAAAAATAGAACTATTTTAATACTGTTCTAGAAAAACCTGTAATTCCATAAAATAAGTTTCATCTAAATAGATTTTCAAATAAATAAACAGATTTTATGGAATCTTATCCAGACGCCTTAATTCAATTCGCTCTCTTGCAAAATTGATGGCTGCAGCGTTAGTACTTATACCTTCATTTTTAGCTAGCTCCAAGATTTGAAGTGTGGTATTATAGATGTTTTCTGTTTTGCGCATAATGTCTCCTCTATCAAAATTCTCCAATTCGCCGTAAACATTTATGAGACCGCCAGCGTTAATCACAAAATCTGGTGCGTATAAAATACCTTTATCTAGTAAAAGCTTCCCGTCACGTTCTTCATTTTCCAATTGATTGTTTGCCCCTCCTGCTACAATTTCTGCTTTCAGTTTGGGTATGGTGATATTATTGAGTGTGGCACCCAAGGCACAGGGCGAATAGATATCCATCGGTTCGCTGTAGAGGTCATCTCCTCTATAAATAGATACATCGTATTTAGCGGCGACGGTTTCTAGACGTTCTTCATTAATATCTGAAATCTTGATAATCGCGCCCTCGTTGAGTAGGTTTTCAATCAAGGCTTCTCCAACCTGTCCAATTCCGTGTACAAGAACCACTTTATCTTCCAATACATCATTACCGTATTTAAATTTTGCCGCAGCCTTCATTCCCATAAAAATTCCAAAGGCAGAAATTGGTGCAGGATTCCCTGAGCCACCATTTACTTCTGAGATACCTGTAACGTAAGGTGTGGTCTCTCTTATTAAATCCATATCCTTGGGGCCAGTACCAACATCTTCGGTGGTTATATAATGACCTCCAAGACTGTGTACACACTCCGCAAAACGTGTTAGCAATTCTGGAGTTTTTTGGGTATTAGCGTTTCCTAAAATTACCGCTTTGCCACCGCCTAGATTTAATCCGGTTATGGCAGATTTAAATGTCATGCCACGAGAAAGGCGAAGTACATCATTTAGGGCCGCCTGCTCGTTGGGGTAATCCCACATTCTGACGCCTCCCAAAGCAGGTCCCAAAACTGTGTTATGAATCCCGATTATTGCTTTTAAACCAGTATCTTTGTCGCTGAAAAAAATCACTTTTTCATGATGGTCAAAGGCACTTTGCCCAAATACAAGTTTTGAATTTGAAAGGTTTACAGATTGTCCGGTTTCATCAAATTTCATTGAATATATGATTAAAGCGCAGTTATTTTAGGAGGCATGCAGGCGTGCAAAAGTAAACCAATTGAAAACGAGTAACAAAATAATGTACCATAAACTACTTCAACCCACTAAGCTCTAAAACATTTAAATGAAGGCCTTACAACATATAAATAAATACTTCTATAAATACCGCTACCGCCTTTTTTTAGGAATCTTTATAACCATTGGTGCCAAAGTTTTCGCACTCTTTACGCCAAGACTTATAGGGCAATCCATCACTACAATCTCTAAAGCAGTAAAAGGCACTATTTCCTCGGAAACATTTAAACAAGAAATTACTTTACAGGTTCTATATCTTATCGGCGCCGCTGTTATTGCAGGAATCTTAACCTTTTTGATGCGACAGACCATTATAAATGTTTCGCGCTTTATAGAGTTTGATCTTAAGAATGAAATTTATCAGCAATACCAAAATCTTTCCCTAAGTTTTTACAAATCAAACCGAACCGGAGATTTAATGAACCGTATTAGCGAAGATGTCGGTAAGGTAAGGATGTACGCTGGGCCAGCAATTATGTACACTATTAACATGATTACACTTTTTGTAGTGGCTTTGATATATATGTTCAGCACCGCTCCAAAATTAACCCTCTACACCATTTTACCTTTACCGGTTCTGTCGCTCATAGTTTATAAGCTAAGTAAAGTCATAAATAAGCGTAGTAGGATTGTACAGGAGTACTTATCTACGTTATCTGCCTATACCCAAGAATCTTTCAGTGGAATATCCGTTATTAAATCATACGGTATCGAAACTGCCAATTACAATGCGTTCAATGCGCTTTCTGAAGAGAGCAAGGAAAAACAGATAGACCTCGCAAAGGTACAGGCCTTGTTTTTTCCATCAATGATTTTATTAATCGGTATTAGTAATATTTTGGTCGCTTATATTGGCGGTATGCAATATATTAATGGTGAAATTGAAGATCTTGGCACGATTGCCGAATTTCTAATTTATGTGAATATGCTTACTTGGCCAGTAGCTACCGTTGGTTGGGTTACAAATTTGGTTCAACAAGCTGAAGCCTCCCAAAAACGAATTAATGAATTTTTGGAAGAAAAGCCAGAAATAGTAAATCACGTTTCCGAAAAAATAGAGATTGATGGGCGTATTGTTTTTGATAATGTGACCTTTATTTATCCCGATACCAATATTCAAGCCTTAACCAATCTAAGTTTTTCATTGGAAGCAGGCGAGACCTTGGCTATTTTAGGTAAAACCGGTTCGGGCAAATCCACTATTTTGGATTTGATTGGTCGGTTGTACGATGTTCAAGGCGGAAGTGTTAAAATTGACGGTAAGCAAATTGATCAAATTAACCTTATTAACCTTAGGGACAGCATTGGCTATGTGCCGCAAGATGCCTTTTTGTTTTCAGACACGATTGAACAGAACATTATGTTTGGAAAGGAAGATGCTACCCAAGATGAAGTAATTGCCGCCGCCAAAAATGCCGATGTCCATAAAAACATCATTGGCTTTTCTAAAGGTTATCAAACCAAATTGGGAGAACGTGGCATCACTTTGTCAGGTGGTCAAAAACAACGAATCTCAATTGCACGGGCATTGATAAAATCTCCCGAGATCATGTTGTTTGACGATTGCCTTTCTGCAGTTGACACAGAAACCGAAGAGAAAATTCTCGAAAATCTTAAAAGAGTATCGAGCGGTAAAACAACCGTTATAGTGAGCCATAGGGTTTCTTCTGCTAAAAATGCCGATAAAATAATTGTCTTGGACGATGGGAAAATTGTTCAAACCGGCACTCATGAAGAACTGGTAAACACCGAAGGCTACTACAAAGAACTTTACCAAAAGCAGCTTACTGCGAAAGAAATAGACTGATTTGTTGCTTACTTTACTTTTTTTTTGGATTTTTGAGCCACTAACAATCAATTTAATATGAAATAACATGAGTGATAAAGGAATGATGCAGCAAGAGGAAATATTCTCAAAAGTACAAAGGGCGGGAAGACGTACCTACTTTTTTGATGTAAGGGCTACCAAGGCAGACGATTACTATTTGACCATCACAGAAAGTAAAAAATTTACTAATGATGATGGTTCCTTTCATTACAAAAAACATAAAATCTATTTGTACAAGGAAGATTTTGCTGAGTTTAGTGAAACCCTAAACGAAATGACCAATTATATCATTGATGAAAAAGGTGATGAAGTGATTAGCGAACGTCATCAAAAGGATTTCAAAAAAGATGATGATACCGTAAGCGATGATTTGGCAGAAGGCGGAGAGTCCATTGGCGACTCTTCTTCAGCTAAAAAATTTACAGATATAAGTTTTGACGATATTTAATAGTCTAGGCTTTAAAATAAACTAAACCGTTACTTTATAGTAACGGTTTTTTTTTACTTGACACGAAAATAAATTTATCGAATACGCATTTATGAAACGCTTTGTAAGTACGATTTTACTCGATTTTTTAGCGTAATGGTACAAAACAAAACTTTCCAATTTTTTAACAAATGCTGTTCTTTGGGAATACTTCTAATTCAGTCGGCATTCTGATAAGTCTTTCTTTAGAATTTTAAAAAAATTGTATTCTGTTAATCTCATTAACTAAATTTAAAAGGTTGAATACTATTTGATATCGGTATCATTTTACAAAATTTGCTGTGGCAAAATTTGAAAAATATGTTTCATGAGCATTTTCTAAAAAATGACCTTTAAAATACTGAACTCCCATTTTTGATTTTTTGATTTGTGCAAAGCAACGTCACAATGTTATCATCTACTGCTCCAAGAATTAAACAGTCGCTCATAAAGTTGGAAATTTGTTTTTTAGGAAAGTTGACAACGGCAATAACCTGGTGGTTAACTAGTTCAGCTTTTGTGTATTTTTTAGTTAACTGAGCCGATGTTTTTTTGACGCCTAAAACACCAAAATCTATCGTTATTTTATAGGCTGGATTTCTAGCGTTCGGGAAGTCCTTAACCTCAATTATAGTGCCGACCCTTAAATCGATTTTTGTAAAGTCTTCGAAAGTTATTATCTTATCCATTAACTAAAAATTATCACCAAAAATAAAACTAAAAATGGCAAGAACAGAATCTAAAATGATGGCGTTGGGAACAACCGCTCCAGACTTTAAACTCTTAAATACCATCGATGATACCCATCCATCGCTTAACATGCTAAAGGGTGTTAAAGGTACGATCATCATGTTTATTTGTAACCACTGTCCGTTTGTAAAACACGTCAATAACCAACTGTCAAAATTAGCTAAGGATTATACTCCAAAAGGAATAGAGTGCATCGCTATCTCCAGTAACGATGCCGAAAAATATCCCGAGGATGGGCCCGAAAAAATGAAGCAGAATGCCATTGACCAAGATTTTATATTTCCTTATCTATACGATCAAAACCAAGAAGTAGCAAAAGCTTACGATGCGGCTTGCACGCCAGATTTTTTCGTATTCGATAAAGATTTAAAATTAGTGTATCGTGGGCAGTTGGACGATTCTAGACCTGGAAATGGAATTCCCGTAACCGGAAAGGACTTAAGAGCTGCGCTCAATGCCATGTTGGAAAATAAGGAAGTTGACAAAAACCAAAAACCAAGTATTGGCTGTAATATAAAATGGAAGTGAGCGCATGGACTATTTATCGTAAGGCTTTTTTTATTGGATTTATCCTATTTTCGAAATGATGGAACGTTTTACAAGTTATCCAACTGATTATCGTTACCATCTTCGCTAATGGTCCAAAAGAACCCAACAAAGAAAAATGAATCCCAAGCAGGTTGTAAACTGCGTCTTGCAAAATTACCGTCGGCACTGGGCGTATTGGCATATTGATAACCATTTACATTTTTAAACCCTAATACATTATTTACTGAGAGATATAAAATTTTCTGTTGGTCAATTAAATACGCCCAATTTAAACTAACGCTATTAAAACTTTTTGTCTTTTCACTTAAAAACTGATCGGTATTTGGATTGGTATAGGGACGGCCTGAGGCGAATGAATAGACAAAGCCCACTTGACTTTTCCAATCTTCGATCCAATATTTCCCAACAGCGGAAAAATTATGGGTGTTGGCAAAATTAGGCTGGGCTGCCTGCGGAAAGTTTCTATAATCACGCTCAGTATCCAAAAACGAATAACTAATCCAGTAATCCATATTTTTGATACTCTTATTATCACGCCAAAAAATATCCAGGCCTTGTGCATAAGCACTACCGTTGTTATTGTAATCGGAATCAAAACCTGCAAAATCATCGTTGAATTTGACTAGGTCATTATAATCTTTTCGATAGAGTTCCGCACGAAATAATCGTCCGTCGTTGACAAACTGGTAATTCATAATGTAATGCTGTGCATTTTCTGGATTAACGTTATTTGCAAACTTCAAGACATCGTTATTTACATTTTGGAAAAAATTACCGTAAGCCACGGAAAGTTGTCCGTTTTTTGAAGTCTTATAAGCCAAGGATGCCCGTGGTGCAATCTTTAACGTTTCAGAAAGTTCATAATTATCAGCCCGAACACCAATCTTGACTGCCATTTTTTTACTGAAAATAATATCCGACTCCGCAAAGACCGCCGTATTATTGTTATTAAAACCATAGGATTGTGCAAACGTTTCCGCAGCAAAAGTTTCATCAAAGTCAGTAGTAAAATGTTCTGCACCAAAACTTAATTTAATCCTGCTATTAAATCTTTTTTTGAGTTTTAATTTTAAATGCGCTGAATTTTCATTGCTTTCAATATCATCCGAATTGATTCCAAAATCATTTTTCGCTTTGGTATAACTCAAACCGGTACTTAAAGACCAACCTTTGCCTAAACTACCTTGATAAGAGGCGTTTGTATAAAAATTTCTGTTGTTCAAATTAATCCGAACTCCTTCAGGGTTATTGATATCTTCTTGGGTAAGGTCAAAATTTGAGGTATCAAAGGCCGCGTAAAATTTGAGCATTCCTGAATTTAGTTTCTGACGAAACACGGCCTCACCTGAAGCACTCTCAAAGGGTTTTTCCCATTCGTTTCTATTTGGAAACAAGGCGATGTATGGCGCTAGATTTAGGTAGGACGTATTTACACTCAAAGATGTCTTGCCCCATTTTTCGGTATGACCAAGAGCGGCTCCAACACTTAAGATTCCTATTTCTGTTTTTTCTTGATCAGGTTCATCAACTGTGTTTAAAAGCAATACACTAGAAAGGGCATTACCATATTCAGCAGAATAACCTCCAGTTGAAAAAGTAATACCATCAAACAAAAAGGGGGAATATCTTCCACGGGTCGGCACATTGTTAGCTGTTGGCGTATAAGGCGTAAATACACGAATTCCGTCAATAAAAATTTGGGTTTCGTTAGCATCTCCTCCACGCACAAAAAGCCTTCCGTCCTCAGCTACTGTTGAAGTACCTGGCAAGGTCTGCAAGGCACCAACAAAATCACCCAGAGCACTAGCCGTGGTTACTACATCCAGTGGTTTTAAGACTGATACTTTACTGTTATCATTCGCCTCAAACGTTCCTGCCGAAATAATAACCGTATCCAAAGCGCCCATATCCTCTTTGAGTTTTATCTGAAGGTTTTTAAGTGTTGAAACGTCTCCTACAATGGTTTTTGTTTCATAAGACATGTATGATATAGTGAGCACTTGTGAGCCGGTTTCTTCTGAAGTAAAGCTGAAATTACCCGCTTCGTCTGAGGTTGCGCCGTCATAAGTTCCATCAAGATAAACGTTAGCTCCTAAGATTGGTTTATTTTTAGAATCGAAAACCTTTCCGCTAATTGTGGTTTGTGAGAAAAGGAAATAAGAGAATAAACAAAAGATAAAAGATAAAACGGGTCGCATAGGATTGATTTTTGATTGTTCGTTATAAATCCATCTTGGCTTTAGCGAAAATGAATTGATTGATGAACCAAATATCAACCACAACTGCGGAATTTAAAATTAAAGACTACTGAATTGTTAATATTCCAAGATGAATTGAAGATTGGGGAATGATATATTAGACTGAGGAATGAGGAATGAGGATGGCATACAATCAGTAAACTTTTATAAGCAATATAAATACCGTTGACATCCTAAATACTCGTTAATTAGTTCACATAATCCCGAAGTGCCTCAGCCTTTTACAATTCAACAAGAAACCCGCGGTAGGTGTGGCCGAATACAAAAAAAACGTGGTTGACCTTAATGGGAAAATAGTTAACCATTTCACTTCTACCACAAAAAAAAGCGCTCAATTTAAATTGAGCGCTCTTCCAATTAATTCTAATGAATTCTACCAGTTGTCAATTTCTTTTTTGACTTCTTCCTTGGATTTTCCGTACTTCTCTTGCATTTTTCCTGCAAGTTTGTCCATGTTTCCTTCGGCCTCGGCATATTCATCATCAGTGATTTTTCCATATTTCTTTTTGAAATCACCTTTTATTTGTTTCCATTTTCCTTCAAATTGATCGCTATTCATAATATATTGTTTTTAAAAGTTAATAATACTTAAAGATACTTTTTATGATTAGCATACATTACTGTTATCAATTTGAAGTTTAACGCAATTAGTTTAAGCTTTTAAAACCACCCGAAAACGAGCTTTGCCATCATGTAAATGTTTTATGGCATCATTGACATCTGCCATAGCAAACTCTTCAACCGTAGGATAAATATTATGTCTCACACAAAACTCCAACATTTTTCTGGTTAACGCGATACTTCCCAAAGGACTCCCGCCAACTGATTTTTCACCAGCAATCATACTAAATGCAGGAATTTCCATAGGTTCTAAAACAGCACCCACGGTATGTAATTTTCCCTGTGGCGCCAATGTGGTTAAAAAGGCATTCCAATCTAACTTAACGTTTGTGGTGTTTAAAATAAAATCGAGCGTGCCAGAAATGGATTTCAAATCTTCAGAGTCTGTAGAATCCACCACATTGTGCGCACCCATCTTTTTAAGCGCATCGGTTTTATCTTTATTAGAAGTAAACGCTGTTACCTCGCAGCCCCACGCGTTCAAAAACTTTAGAGCTAAATGCCCCAAACCTCCAATACCAATAACCCCAACTTTATCTGTAGGCTGAACCCCAGACAAAACTATGGGATTAAAAACCGTGATACCCGCACAGAATAAAGGGCCAGCTTTGGACATATCAATACCATCTGGCAGTTTTGTAGCCCAAGACCAATGCCCGCGAACGTAATCCCCGAATCCACCGTGGCGTCCAATTATCGTACCTTCGGCCTCGCTGCATAAATGTTGTTTACCATCCATACACTGGTTACAGTGCATACAAGATGATGAGTACCACCCCATACCAACCTTATCACCCACTTTTAAACCTTTTACTTCTGAGCCGATTTCTGTAATCTCCCCAACAATCTCATGACCTGGGACTATTGGAAATTGTGAATTCCCCCAATCATTGTTAATCATGCTGAGATCACTATGGCACAAACCACAATAATGGACTTTTATGTCAACCTGTTCGCTTCCTAGGTCCTTGAGTTCATATTCGAATGACTCTAATTTTGCTTTAGCCTCTTTAGCTGCGTATGCTTTTACTTTCATATGATTACAATTTATGTTGGTTTGATTAATTTCTTAAAGTTAAGTTGTTATCCTAGGAGCTTTATTAAATTGGCGTTAAATTCTTTGTCGAAGCATAAAAATCAAGAAGTAATAAAATTTATTTATAATGACCTATTTATAATTTGCTCAACCACCTCTGGATTAAGTAGCGTACTAATATCCCCAAGATTTTCAGTTTCGCCATATGCTATTTTTCTAAGGATTCTTCTCATAATCTTACCACTTCTTGTTTTTGGTAGTCCGTTAGTAAATTGAATTTTATCCAACTTGGCAATCGGACCAACTTGTTCGGTGATAATTTGATTGATTTCCTTACGCAGATTGTCTTGGTTTCTAGTTTCACCTGTATCCTTGAGCGTTACAAAACCATATAAGGCATTTCCTTTGATATCATGCGGAAACCCTACAATTGCACTTTCGGAGACAGCAGGATGCTCGTTTATGGCATCTTCAATTGGTGCGGTTCCTAAATTATGGCCAGAAACAATAATGACATCATCTACCCGACCAGTAATTCTATAATAGCCAACTTCATCACGTAGTGCGCCATCACCTGTAAAATACATATTCTTAAAAGCTGAAAAATAAGTCTCTCGATACCGTTCGTGATTGCCCCAAATGGTTCGCGCAATACTTGGCCACGGAAATTTGATACATAAGCGCCCGTCCACTTGATTGCCCTTTATCTCTTCCCCCTCAAGATCCATCAAAGTAGGCTGGATACCAATAAACGGAAGCGTCGCATAAGTGGGTTTTGTTGGGGTTGCAAATGGGATGGGTGTAATCATAATACCTCCTGTTTCGGTTTGCCACCACGTATCAACAATTGGAGATTTTCTTTTGCCCACATTATCATCATACCAATGCCAGGCCTCCTCGTTGATAGGCTCTCCAACTGTGCCCAAAACTTTTAAAGTACTTAAATCGTGGTTTTCTAAATGCCCAAGACCCTCTTTTGCTAACGCGCGTATGGCCGTAGGTGCCGTGTAAAACTGGTTCACCTTGTGCTTTTCTACGATTGCCCAAAACCGCCCAAAATCAGGATAGCTTGGTACACCTTCAAACATTATCGTAGTTGCGCCATTGCATAATGGGCCATAAATAATATAACTGTGCCCAGTAATCCAACCAATATCGGCCGTGCACCAATAGACATCGTCCTCTTTATATTGAAACACATTCTTAAACGTGTAGGCCGTATATACCATATATCCTGCCGTAGTATGAACCATACCTTTGGGTTTTCCGGTAGAGCCAGAGGTGTAGAGAATAAAAAGTGGGTCTTCGGCATCCATAACTTCTGCTTTTAATTCATCGGAAGAATTTTCCAAAAGCGGATGCAACCAAAAATCACGACCGTTTTGCATGGTTATCTCTTCGGAAGTTCTTTTGACCACCAAAACCGTTTCCACGCCCTCACACTGGGTAAGTGCCTCATCTACAATACCTTTCAGGTTAATTGTTTTCGCCCCTCTGAAGGACCCGTCGCTAGTAATCACCATTTTACAATCTGAATCATTGATACGTGATGCCAAAGCGTTTGCAGAAAACCCCGCAAATACTACAGAATGGATTGCTCCGATTCTCGCGCATGCCAAAACGGAAACCGCCAATTCAGGAATCATAGGTAAATAGATACAGACCCTATCCCCCTTCTTAATGCCTTTAGATTTGAGCACGTTCGCCATTTTATTGACACGCTCGTAAAGTTGTTGATAGGTAATATGCTGTGCAGCCTCATCAGGGTTATTTGGCTCAAACAAAATTGCAGTCTTATCACCTCGGGTTGCCAAATGCCTGTCAATACAATTTTCGGTGATATTCAGTTTTGCGCCTTCAAACCATTTTACCTCAGGTTTTGTAAAATCCCAACTCAAGACATTGTCCCATTTTTTACGCCATAGAAAATGCTCCTCGGCGATTTCCTCCCAAAATATCTCGGGATTTCTTACCGATTTCCGATAAACTTGATAATATTCCTCTAAGTGCTTAATGTGATAGTTGCTCATTTTTTTGTGTTTAGCTGTTTGGTACAAGCCCTCTAGCTCTTGGCTCTAATTTATTACTTTTAAGTTTTGATTCAAAATTCAGAAGTTTTACAATCACTAAATTAAATTTTCGAATTTCCCTACTCCCTACTCCCTACTCCCTACTCCCTACTACCTATTTTCACTTAACGCGTAACAAAGATTCAGTTTGGTCCCATCATCATATTTAGACTGCAAATCAAAACTTGCTCCAATGAGCTTCGCCCGATTTTCCATGTTTATAAGACCTGAATTTTTTTCCACGGAAGACACATCAAATCCAACCCCATTATCTTTAACTGTTATTATAAGTTGTTCCGTTTGAAAATCCATAGTAACATTAATGGCGTCGGCTTCAGCATGTTTTAAGGAATTGGAAAAAAACTCTTGTAAAATCCGAAAAAGAACCAGTTCGTGGGGTCTGTTGGAAAGTTCATGCGGTTTTCCAATAATTTCAAGTTTCGCGGTTTCAAAAGATAAACGTTTTAAACGGCCCAATTCATTTTGAACACTCTCAACAAAACCCATGTTTAAAATAACCTCGCTATTTAGGGACTGGGATAAGGCACGGACTTCCTGCAAACTATCGGACACAATTTTGGTAGTTTCCTTTAAATTATCCTTAACTGAATCTTCAACTTTAGAGTTTAACAACCCCAATTGCATTTTTGCATAAATAAGCATTTGACCAACGTTATCGTGCAATTCACGCCCCACAAATTTTAAAGTCTCTTCCTGTATTTCAGACTGGGTTCGTGCAATCTCGGCATCGTAAATCTGTTGTTGTTTTATTTGGTCTAAAAGAAGTTTATTTTTTCGTTTTTGAAATGCGACAAAAAATATAATGACCATCGCTGATAGTAGGACAACCACAAGGGTCATGTAACCAATGAGAGCAATTTCTTCCTCTTTGATCACGTTTTTTTGTAGAGCGAATATAAAAAACCGAATGAAAAGCATGAGTAAGTAAAAATATTTATGAATAATAAAAGTAAGGTTCTAAATTGAATAAAATCAACGTTAATTGCTTTATAATATCCATTGAATATAAAAAGTGGAGTTACGCACAAATGCCACATCAAAAGTCCAATACTTATATAAAACGATGGCAGTTTATAAAACTTAAGAATGACTTCGCTGTTTATTAATTCTAAAAAATATACAATAAAATACAGAGTAATTATTGTAGCTACAATTATCGAATCATAGGGCAGTCCCATTACGAAAAATGCATCTGTAAAAACAAAATAAAATAACGAGAAGAAGCAGTAGATTAAAAATAAAACTCTAATAAAAAGTTTATTTTTTTTAGCATCCAATAACCCAGAATAAAAAATACCTAATAAACCTACTGATAAAAAAAAGTAAATATTGTATAACCATGTATTGTTACAAAACACACTATTTTTAATTACTCTGAACCATTCGAAATCATAATTATTTTGCAATAGATATGTATAGGTTCCCAAATTTTCAACTAAAACCGTAAGCCATAAATAGTAAACAAAAGTCTTTAGTTTCTGATTCCCTGTTTTGTGCAAATACCAACTACCGCAACATGCCGAAAACAACTCAACAAGATTGGTTATAAAAGGATTATACTTTAATAAAAATTCTTGCAAGGGCTTTGCTTATTGCGGATAATTAATTCCAGGGGGATTTCCATGACCTCCTGCATTCAACCCACTACCACCATTCAAATCTGGACTTCCCCCGCCCTGAAAATTTAAATTAAGCATAGTACCTTTAGAAGTATTTGTTATACCGGTGGGCACGAAAATTAAGGTCGTAAATCCAGGTCTATTATCTTCAGTAGGATGCGCCCCTAAATAAAGTCTAACACCATCCATAGTTTGTTTATTATTTTTAGCTTCATTTTCAGCAAAATCCAAATAACCTCTCAAATCTTCCAAGGAATACCAAGACGAACGGTTATCACCACCATCAATTCCTCTAAAAAATATTTTGGTTATGGTGTCGTAGCGCGGGTTGTAAGCTTGGGTCAAAGTTTTGATTTCAGATGGGTTAATGATGCCTTTTGGGGCAAGAGGCTCTAGAGGCTCGTCATCGGTTCCAAAATTCTGGCAGAAAAAATACATGGCCAATGCGCCTAAAATTATTCCTAGAACAAGTAATCCGAAATTTTTCATGATTGGTTGGTTTTAAATTACTAGCTAAAATATCTATAATTTTAACATAATGCTAAGAAAATGAATTCTTTTCTTACTAAGTCTTGCGCCTCAACCGAAAATTATCCCCTATTTTCTTTTGGGACAATCTATCAATCCCTTGCTCTGTGACTTGTAAGACCCTAGGATAACCACCCGTGGTCTGGCAATCTCGCATTAAAATTATCAACTGACCCGATGGTGTCAATTGCACCGTGCCAGGCAAAACCAAAGAGGTGATGCAATTGCTTAATGAGTTCGGTATAGGTTCATTGAGTTGGTATGCCATTCTATTACTTGTATTGGCAATGCTAAATAACTTTGAATGTATCTCACCTTTCTGGTTTTCGGTCAGCTTATTAAACTCCGAGCCTTCAATGACCTCAATAAATTCTGTTTCAAAGTGTAATTTTGGAGTGTTTACCGAAACTTGGTTTAATTTCCCTGAAATCTCAAATGTTTTAAAAGGGAGTGTGTCACCCTTTTTTAAACAGTACTTACTGGTAACGTTTTTGTACATACTTCTGCTCCCCATAACAGTTTCGGATTGTAAACCTCCTATAATCCCCAGATATCCTCGGCAACCATTAACGCAGGTACCAAATGATAACTCATCGTCCGCTTGAACTTTTAAAACCTTATTATTCTTAACTTTTTTGCCGTTGAGTTTTGGGGTAAAGTCTCCGCCAGTTATACAAATCAATGTCTCTTTATGAAATTTCAATCTGGGCCCCATCATGGTAAACTCCATTACGGCTGCGTTCTCAGAATTTCCTAAAATAGCATTGGCAAGTTTCGCCGAATAACAATCCATTGCACCAGACAAAGGCACACCAAACTCTTGGACGCCCCATCGCCCTAAATCCTGAACGCTATCGTATAGGCCCGTTTTTATAATTTCAACCATGAGCGCTGCTATTTTCCATCTTAAAATCTCCTTTCTTTATGGACTCTGAAATTTTCGCGTGTTCCTTTATTTCAATCTTTATAAATTGAACAGTATCACCGGCTTGAGCAAAACAAGGCTGTTCACTTTTGATATTGAAAAATTCTAACGGAGAATTACCGATAACATTCCATCCCGCCGGACTCGCATTCGGATAAATTCCCGTTTGTGATCCACCAATTGCAACCGCTCCTTTTTCGATACGCTGTCTCGGACTTTTTTTCCTCGGAAAATAGAGTAGTTCATCCAACCCGCCCAAGTATAAAAATCCCGGTAAAAAGCCGATGAAATAAACCGTATAAATTGCTTCTGAATGTAGCTGAATTAACTGTGAGATTGATATGTCTTTTTCTTCGGAAATTTCAATTAAATCCAAGCCAAATTCTTGGTCATAACACACTGGAATCTTCCAATGACGATTTTCGCTATTTAGAAGTTTTTGTCTAACTGAATATTCCTTTTTAAGCATCAAAAAGCTATCATTGATGTTTTCAATAGTGGTAAGGTAAATTATTAGTATCGAGTTATATGCATTATTTATTTGAAGTATTTGTTTAGTATCTAAATTTTGAAGATGCCTTTTGAAAATAAGCACATCATCAAGGATGGATTTATCGATTTTTTGAGGCCATTGCACCAAAATAGAACGTTCTGAAAAGCGATGATATGTGAGTTTGAAATCGGTCATTATGGTTAAGCTATTGAGACACCAATTGCCTTTAGATTTGTACTTAAATTACGTAATACTTCTAAGGCATTTTGTTGGTCGCCATGTACACAAAATGTATCTACTTTTAACCGCACTTCTACTCCGTTTATGGCTTTCACTTTTCCAGTATTAATAATTCGCTTTACATGTTCAAAAACCAAATTTGAATCGGTAATTAGCGCTTCAGGATTTGACCTTGAGACCAAACTGAGGTCTGAATTATAATTTCTATCGGCAAAGGCTTCGTAAACAATTTCGATTTTTTGCTGCTCTGCCACTTCTGCCATCACAGAATCATATGGCGCATAAAGTTTCAAATTCATATCAAAATGTTTTAATACTTCGGCGATTACATTGGCAGCCTTACTTTCCTTTGCCGCTAAGTTGTAAAGTGCGCCGTGGGGCTTGATGTGGCTTAACCTAACGCTTTCAGAACTGGTTATTTTAAGGAGGTTCTCGATTTGCTCTATGAGTGTTGATTTCAAATTGTTAGGTGTCATCTGTACTATCTTCCTTCCGAAGTTAATTTTATCTGGAAATGAAGGATGAGCGCCAATTTTCAGGTTATGTTGCTTTGCAAGTCTCACTACCTGCTGCATCGTTGATTTATCGCCTGCATGGCCACCACAAGCGATATTGCAGGAAGATAGATATGGCATGAGCTGGGCTTCGTTATTTAAGCCCTCGCCAAGGTCGCAATTAAGGTCGATTGTTATATTATCCATAAAAGTACTCACACGAAATTGTTTCCCTTCTCAGGGAGGATTAATATGAGGAAAACCTTATAAAGCTCAAGAGAGACCATAAAATGTAATATCCAATAACTTTTACCCATAACAGTATGCACATAATTGTTTCCCTCCTAGGGAGGGATTAAGGGAGGATGTAATATCCAAAATCTTTTATCCACTAGAGTACTCAAGCAATTGTTTCCCTCCTTAGGAGGGATTAAGGGAGGAAAACCTTATCAAGCTCAAGAGAGACCATAAAATGTAATATCCAATAACTTTTATTTACAACACTACTCACACAATTGTTTCTCTCCTTGGGAGGGATTAAGGGAGGATGTAATATCCAAAATCTTTTATCCACTAGAGTACTCAAGCAATTGTTTCCCTCCTTAGGAGGGATTAAGGGAGGAAAACCCTTAACAAACTCTTCATACCTAAAAGCACCGCCACTCCTAAAATAACAAAACCTGTGATATTCTGAACTTTTGAATTGACATGTTTTCCTAAAACCGAGGATTTGTTCATAATCCAAATCAGAAACCCCGCAATAATGGGCAGCAACAAACCATTGGCCACCTGTGCGAATTTGATGATTTCGATGGATTTAAACCCAATGGAAGAAAATAGAACACCCAATCCTAAAATAAACATCCAGACGGTCCTAAAACGTCTCGATTTCAGATCATCGCTCCAGCCCAAACAGCCGGTGGTTACATAAGCCGCTGCTAGAGGTGCGGTAATGGCGCTAGTAATTCCTGCAGCAAACAACCCGATTGACATTACGTATTTTGCGAAACTGCCGAATAACGGCTCTAGACCTTTAGCCAAATCTGCCGCGTTTTTAATCTCGGTAGTCTCTATGGCAGCTGCGGAAATTATAATGCACATGGAGACTATACCTCCCAAAACCACAGAGATAACGGTGTCCCGCTTTGCGTATTTTAAGTCTTTGGGACTGTTCCATTTTTCCTTAACCAAAGAGGCGTGTAAAAATAAATTATAAGGCACTACGGTTGTCCCTACTAAGGCAATGACAGTCAAAATATTGGAATCTGTATATTTCGGAATAAAAATTCCTTTTAACACTTCAAGAATATTGGGATGCGTTAAAACGGCAGAAGTCAAAAATGCCAAACTCATCAAAATGACTAAAGCAATCAAAGCTTTTTCCAGTAGTTTATAATTCCCTAGAAATAAAAGAATAAATGCTATAACGCCAATGAGAACGCTAAGAATATTAATTTGAAAATTTCCTGTATTTATTAAAGCGTTTCCCAAAAGAGTCTCCAAACCTAAAACGCCACCGCTAATATTGCCCGCTTCATAAGCCGCATTACCTATAAAAATAGCTGAAAGCAGTAGCAAAACCATGAGAATCCGCATCAAAGGATTTTTGATTTGCCCACGGATCACCTCAGACAACCCTTTTTGGGTGACTATACCTAACCTGGCTGACATTTCCTGCAGAACAATAGTTGCAATAATTGAGAGCAACATTGCCCAAAGTAAGGTAAAACCATCTTGAACACCAGCAAGTGTGCAGACCGTCACCGTGCCGGGACCTATAAAAGCGGCGGCTACCAAAGGCCCAGGCCCAATATTATTTAAAAACCCCCTACTCAGTTGACGAAGAATTTAAAGCGTAAATCGCAAAACTGCCCAACCAATGGCCACCTTCATAGCTATCTCCCACAATATTGGGCAACGAATAATTAATATGCTGATTGGCGATATTCTTTAGGTGCTGATATTCGGGTAAGTCTTTAGCAATTTCATTCAAGCTCCATGCTCGAGAGAAATTCACACCATCGAGATGCACCAATTTGCCATCGCTTCTATCGCTCACCTCCCCTGTGTCAATTTGAAAATCCTTATCCTTTAATTGCGGAAGAAATTCAGTCAGCCATTTTTTAAACTCTTCTTTTGGCAACACCCGTTTCATCAAGGCCGCCTCTTCAAAGCATGGCGACAAAAAATCGAAACCGCTCGGTTCCCATGACAACGGACAATTTTGATCGTCCATAAAAAAATCCATGGCGCGTTTCTCGATAAGGGACTTCAACCCATTGTGACCAACTGTTTCAGCATAATCGTACGCAAATGAGAGTCCGAAAGCTGTATTTGGATGCTCACCAACCCGAATTGGATAATTTAACTTCGGAAGGAACTCTAAGTATTTGTTGATTATTAAATCGGTTAACGGTTGTAAATTCTGCTCTAATGTTCTGGCCGTTTCTGTATCCCAAGTATGAAGTTCTTCTGCTAATTTTAAAAGCCATGCCCAGCCGTAAGTGCGCTCGTAGCTCGAATTATATTTCCCATCAAAGTAGTTAACTTCAATTTTAATATGTTCTTCAGAGATATTCTGCAACAACATTTGTTCTATTTCCTGACGTTTTTCCAAATCTGGAAATTGCTTTAACAAACTTACCAAACTCCAATGTCCGTGCACGGCAGAATGCCAATCGAAACAGCCGTAAAAGGCAGGATGGAGATTTTGAGGCGCTTTTAAATCGGTTGCAGAGCCTATGGTTTGACCTAACTTATTTGGGTATTCGGTTTGGACGCAATCTATGGGGAGTTGAGCTAATCGGTTAGCTTGTTCCAGATTGATTACTGGGGATTTAAACTGCTCCACTTTATCGTTTTGTTTAATAGATTCAGATTTATTTTCTTCGGAAGAATTGCAGGTAAAAAAGAGTAAGGTTAGAATTAAAAGGGTAAGTTTTTTCATTTGCTATTGGCCTGGAATTATAGAATTTAAATTTAGGTAATATCTCCCTATTGATGAAGATTATGTCTAAAGAATCTGAAGCCACTATATCCGATGAGAGGATTTGACTTTAATTTTAATTCCTCTAAAATAATTTCAACCTCACAAGTTTTTAAAAACTGTGAGGTATTTTAACGTTCAAATCCAAAGATTGATATTATTATTTTCTTGCTTCTGAATTTTCTCAAGCTAAATTATGCTTTCGCATTATTCTTAAAAATGAATTTTTTTTCCAAGTACGAGATTGTATTTTAAAAAGAATTTTACCCCAACCAACCCTCTCTATCCATACTTCTATATTGTATCGCTTCAGAAATATGAGCGCCGTTGATATCTTCCGCAGCTTCTAAATCGGCAATTGTTCTGGATACTTTTAATATTCTATCGTAGGCTCTAGCGGAAAGGTTTAAACGTTCCATCGCCGTTTTTAGAAGTTCCATGGAAGCATCGTCAAGTTTACAGTGTTTCCTTATTTGCTTGACGTTCATCTGTGCGTTGTAATGTACTTTTTCGGAATCCTCAAAACGTTTGGTCTGTATTTCCCTTGCAGCGGTGACACGTTTTCTAATGTCAACGGAAGATTCGCTTTTGCGTTCATCAGATAATTTTTCAAAAGGCACTGGCGTTACTTCAATATGAATATCAATACGGTCCAACAACGGGCCTGAAATCTTACTTAGATACCGTTGCATTTCGGCAGGGGAAGACGTTACCGGAGCACTTGGGTCATTGAAATAGCCACCGGGGCTGGGATTCATACTTGCCACCAACATAAATGATGATGGATACGTCACTGTAAATTTTGCTCGTGAAATGGTCACTTCCCGGTCTTCCAAGGGTTGACGCATCACTTCCAAAACTTCCCTTTTAAACTCTGGCAATTCATCCAAAAACAAAACACCGTTGTGTGATAGTGAGATTTCACCAGGTTGTGGATAGCTTCCACCGCCAACCAAAGCCACATTAGATATCGTATGGTGTGGGCTTCTAAAAGGTCGCTGTGCCATTAACCCAGTATTTGCCTGCACCCGACCTACTACTGAGTGAATCTTTGTGGTTTCCAAAGCTTCGTGTAAGGTCATCGGGGGCAAAATACTTGGTAAACGTTTGGCGAGCATTGTTTTTCCTGCACCGGGCGGACCAATCAAAATAATATTATGACCTCCCGCAGCGGCGATTTCCATGCAGCGTTTGATGCTTTCCTGACCTTTGACGTCGCTAAAATCAAATTCTGGGAAATTGAGATTTTTCTGAAATTCTTCCCTTGTGTTTATTATGGTTTGTTCTAGAACTTTACCCTGATCAAAAAAATCGATAACCTCAGAGATGTTCTCTACGCCATAAACTTCTAGACCGTCAACAATAGCGGCTTCTTTTGCATTTTGCTTGGGCAGTATAAAGCCTTTAAAACCTTCTTCCCTAGCTTTAACCGCTATAGGAAGCGCACCTCTTATAGGTTGTAGATTTCCGTCGAGCGCCAATTCGCCCATAATTAAGTACTTCTCGAGATTTTCGGCCTTAATTTGGTCGGTCGCCACTAAAACGCCTATAGCTAAAGTGAGGTCATAAGCCGAACCTTCCTTTCGTAAATCGGCAGGCGACATATTGATAATGATTTTCTTACCGGGGATTTTATATCCATTATTTTGAAGTGCCGCTGCAATACGAAAATTACTTTCTTTAATAGCGTTATCTGGAAGTCCAACAAGATGATAGCCCACTCCATTATCCACATTAACCTCGACGGTTATTGTTGTGGCATCGACGCCAAATACGGCACTTCCGAAGACTTTTCTAAGCATAATCTGTTGGTTTGCTTAAATGTAGGGATATTCGGAGTAAAAACATAGCCGCTTAAACTGTTAATTTAAATTTCTATATTTTCAAAAGGAATTTTATTTTCAGTTCACAAGGACACTATTATAGATAACAGTATAGTTTTTTCTAAATTTAGTCTTGATCATAACTTCAGAATCCTTTAGGGCAAAAAATTGAATGGCGGAGCCTCTCCAAAGATTTCAACTTGAGTACGCAGTATTGCCTTAACGTGATAAGCTATTATTTTTTGACGGCCTTCCTGAATATTGAGAATATCATTAAACTCGTCAAAATTATCCATAAAGAAATTTTCGGTCAAAATAGCGGGCATTCTGGTATTGACCAAAACATAAAAACGCTGTTCCTTATCTAAATCGCCATCAGATAAAAAATCGGTTCTCAACGGGATATTTGGAAATTCTTTTTGGTACTCTTCCCCAAATATTGTTGCCACCAAATCACTACGTGTGGGGTTTGGCGATGTAAAAATCTCACCGCCCCTGCCACCACCAGCATTGGCATGAATGCTTATATAAACACTTTTATTTGCTGGATATTTATTAGCACGATTAACGCGGGTTTTTAGACTTACGTCCCAATATTCGGGCGCTATGTTGACATAAGGAATTTTTAAAAACGTGAGCTGTTCAATAATTCCATTTACAATAGCGCGGTTGAATTCGCCTTCATAGATGACGCCCTTATCTGCCCAATCTTTTCTTTTTCCTGGGGTCTGGTACTCACCATTGATGAGTCCGCCGTGACCATTATCCAATAACACTATCATAACTAGAGGTTTAGGACTGTAAGTTATAAAAAAAATCAATGTAAAAGACTAGCTTTCAAATTAAAACGGAAACCGCTAAATTGCGTACATCTTTAGAATCTCAAACAATGAGCATCACACAGCGCATCGGTCTTCTTTTAGGACCGATTTTATTTGTAATCATCCTATTTTTTTTTAAGCCTGAAGGTCTTTCCCAAGCAGGCGTTTCGGTTTTAGCATCAACAGCTTGGATTGCCGTGTGGTGGATTACCGAGGCTATACCCATTGCCATTACGGCGCTTTTACCCATTGTTTTGTTTCCGCTTTCTGGCGGGCTTGACCTATCAACTACAACAAGTGCCTTTGGCCATAAATACGTGTTTTTATATTTGGGCGGATTTATCATCGCTATATCCATAGAAAAATGGAATCTCCATAGGCGTATTGCGCTTAATATCATTAATATAATAGGTAGCGACGTTCGTAAAATTATTTTAGGTTTTATGGTGGCAACGGCGTTTTTATCAATGTGGATTTCAAACACCGCCACTTCGGTCATGATGCTGCCCATTGGTATAGCTATTATTAAGCAATTAAAAGATAATCCGAAAACCCTGGCAAATGAAAATCAAATTTTCGCAAAAGCACTTATGCTGGGCATTGCTTATTCAGCATCCATTGGTGGCGTTGCCACTTTGATTGGCACACCTCCCAATTTGGTCTTGGCGGGAGTAGTTTCAGATATTTATAATTATGAAATTACCTTTCTACAATGGTTTATGTTTGGATTTCCCATTTCGGTCCTTTTGCTTTTTATCTGTTGGAAATACCTCACCCGCTTCGCATTCAAATTTGAGCAGAACGAATTTCCCGGCGGAAAAAAAGAAATCAAACGATTACTAAGTACTTTAGGAAAAATCAGCTATGAAGAAAAATTGGTCTCTATAGTTTTTGCTACCACAGCTTTTTGTTGGATAACACGGTCTTTTTTATTACAAGGTCTATTGCCCGCACTTGATGATACCATCATTGCTTTGTTTTTTGCGGTGGTGCTTTTTCTAATCCCTTCAAAAGACCGAAAGGACAAACTCATCAATTGGGAAGAGGCCGTGAAATTACCTTGGGGCATCATCTTGCTATTTGGCGGCGGTATGGCTTTGGCACAGGGTTTTGAGACGAGTGGATTGGCGGCATGGATTGGCGGACAAATGACCACTTTTGCAGGCGTTACCACTATTTTATTAGTTTTCTTACTCATTGCTGCGGTTAATTTTTTAACTGAAATTACTTCCAATCTCGCAACAACTGCAATGCTCTTGCCTGTTTTGGCACCCATGGCGGTAACAGTAGAACTCCATCCATTTATATTAATGGTTGGCGCTGCGGTTGCTGCATCTTGTGCTTTTATGTTGCCAGTAGCCACACCTCCTAATGCTGTGGTTTTTGGGTCTGGTTATTTGAGGATTCCAGATATGGTAAGCAAAGGCATTGTAATGAACGTGATTTCTATTATCGTCTTGACCTTATTCGTTTATTATGTATTACCTGAATTATGGGGAATTGCAATTGAAGGGTTTCCTGAGGGGTTGAAAAACAGGAATTAGGGATTAGGGATTGGGGATTGGGGATTGGAATTTAAAAAAATTTTATTATTTAAACTCATCCTTGAACTGAAAACTTAAAGCTCGTTCGATTTTCATAATCTTCACTTGGCAATAATAACGTCGATGGAAAATGGATTTGGTTTGGCGCATCGGGATAATTTTGGGTCTCAAAGCAGATTGCTGGATAATCGCCATATTTTAAGCCTTCCTTAAATGATAGATCATTAAAGTTTTTTGGCGTAAAAACCACACAAGCCGGTTGATTTGTAGAAACACGCATTTCAATCCCTGTTTCATCACAGATTAATGTAGCACAATCATCTTCTGCAGTTAAGATAAACGTATCGTCCAAGCCCTTAAAATCTTCTCGTCCTATTTTTGAAAGTTGCTGTCGATCTAGACCTGTTTCTTTTGAGTACAAAATTTTTCCAGAAGGAATAGTATACGCATCCACCTCCAAAAATCGATTGCTTTTGATTTGTAGCTTTTGATCTATAACCGAGCCCTTTCCGTTAAGGTTAAAATAAGAATGGTTGGTCAGGTTGACGTGGGTTGGCGCATCTGTTTGTGCTTTGTAAACTATAATCAAGGCGTTGTCTTGCGTGAGTTGGTAGGTCACCGTCACGTTGAGATTTCCGGGATGGCCTTCTTCCATTGACGTACTTTTATAAGACAAGGTCATTATGGGATTTTCGTCTCTAATGACGTTATCAAAGTTCCAATACTGTTTATCAAATCCCTGAAAGCCGCCGTGCAAATGTTGGCCGTTACGTTGCGTGAGTTCGTAAAAATGGTCATCTATGGTATAGCCACCATTTGAAATTCGACCGGCATATCGCCCAATGGAACTTCCTAGACATCGGTTTTTCTCTAAGTAATCATCTTTGAGATAATCCAAAGGCGAGGACAATCCGACCGTAACATCAGTTAAATCACCCTGTTTATTGGGTACTTTTAAACTTAAAATCGTCGCACCAAAATTTGAAACGTGAAGTTCCATTCCGTTGGCGTTTGATATGATAGCGGTTTTTAGGGTGGACATTAGTTTTTTACAAACTTAATTGTTTCTTGTTTGTTGGGGGCTTCTACTTTTAGAAAATAAATACCATTGGTTAAGTCTTTAACGCTGATCTCCATATTATTATCTGAGGGATTATTTAATGTGGTATTTAAAACCCTTCCGTTTATGTCAATGACAGTTAATTTTTCAATTCCAAACTTACCGTTTACGGTCAGATTTGAATTGGTTGGATTTGGAAAGACATTAAAACTAGGAGTATTTATGTGAGCTACAGATAAGGTTTCTACGATTTCGGTTGATACGGTATTAGTTGTAATTGGCAGATTGAAATCGAAGAATATATCTGCTGTACCACTAATAATATCGCCAATCATGACATTAATTTTTGGTTTAATTCTAAAAGCAATATAACCCTGTGACAACTCATCACTTTCAGACTGTGATGGTAAATTAATATCATCAAAAATAAATTCCACGAAATTATCGTTAGAAATCTCAACACGATAATCGTGACTTGAAGACAAAGGTTGAAGTGTTGTCCATTCTAATTTATCATCTAGTATATCTTCAATTCTTACATTTATGGCACTTGCAGAACCTGTATTCTGAAAACGTACTATATAATCCAAATAGTCTTCTATATCCTCTCCAAAAATAGAAGCTCCTTGAAGCACTTGTTTATCATTAGGATCATATGAGTTCACCACAGTTTGTTCAAAACTATAAGTGTTATCATCTGGAGTATTATCTCCTGTTTCAGGAAATATCTCAGTAATAAAATTTAAAACATCACCATCATTAACTGTAGGTGGAGGTAGAACATTAAACTCTAAATTTATAGAGCGTGTATCAAAAGGATTAAAGTTGAGATAATCAAAGGTTATGGTATTGGCCGTTTGTGATGCCACGGTCTCTGTAGCATTTAGAAAACTCATCATGCTATCATCAAATGTTAACGTAATAGAGCCATCTAGTTGTGTTGTCCCAATATTATTATATACAAGTTGATACGAAACATTAAAACCTGGTCTAGCAAAACCAACTGGTATCAAAGTAACATTAACATCATTAATGGTTTGATTTGCTTCAATGCAAAAATCAACAGTATCGCCTTCATTAAATTCAGTGAATGTGGTTTCTGTTGCTAATGGCGATACTGTAAAATAATCTGGTAATGCAGATTCTATTGAAGATACATAAGTATTAGCAGAAACATAATTTACATACGTGCCACTGAGATTGGTAAAAGTAGCAGTTGTGTCCACAACACTAGCAGACTCTATCATTAAATTTCGCACCATAATATCTGAAGAATTACAACCATTGTTGTTGATATCATATAACACATTGCCCGAAATTTCATTTAAACAGTCTTCAGTAATATTTACCACTTGATCTGTATAAGTTTGAATCCTAATTGCTAAATCACTATTAACATTATCTACACAAGCATTTTGAAGATTTGGTAAATTACTAAAAGTCATAGACAATAGCTGTTGGATTTCGTCATTGTCACCACTCTTAAAGTTTACGTACGTTAAGTTTGGATTGTTATTAATATAAAGGATATTAATATTATCTGAATTACTAAAGTCCAAAGTCTCAATAAGCGTATTTGTAGCATTCATTTTACGAATGTTATTGTTACGTATATCTAGGCTTGTCATCGGATTGTCGTAAACATCTAAAATAGAGAGCATTAAATTATTTGTGACATCTACGGTTGTTAAGTTGTTATCCTCAACCCGAAGTACACCAAGATTTGGTAACTGTGACACATCAATAGAATTTAATTCATTGTGGCCTAAACTCGTACCTATAAAGTTGGGACTTGATCCAAGGTTTATAGTCTCTAAATCCATAAATCTTCCGGAGAGTGTTCTTAGTGCTTGATTTGCCGAAATATCTATATTTGTAATGGGATTATAGCTACAATCTAAAGTTTCTAAGGCTGTAAAATCCTCTAAACCTGTTAAGTCCGATATGTTTTCTAATGTTATGTCCAGGTCAATAATTACTTCAATTTTTGACGTTGGAGTTTCTCCATTTGTAGGTGATGTATCATAACCCTGAACAATCAACTCTTTTTCAAAATTTATATCTGGAATTAGGGTAACTTGTGATGCGGCAATACATTGTTCTTCCGTTTCAACTAAAGTTACAGCACCACCTCTAAACCAATTGCCATAATTGATACTGGCATCGTCAACAAACAAACAGTACAAATAAGGATTTTGTCTCAATCTCAGCGTACCTAGCTGATTGTTGTTTCCATTGCGAAGGTAAACCGTTTGCAGCTGATTGTTTTCAATCTTTACGTCATCTAAATTGGGATTACTTTCAAGATCGATAGTTGTTAGTTGATTATTGTCTAAGTCTAAAACTTCCAAGTTCAAATTTTGAGAAACATCAATAGATGAAAGTTGGTCATCATTTAGTGTTAAGTCTGTTAAGCCAGATAACATTGAAACGTTAATTGAAGCTAGCGGAGATTGCTCACAGTGAACCGAATATAGCAGTGTATTATTAGATCCGAAAATGAGGTTGGAAACTTGCCCGTATGAACAACGTAATGTGGTTAACAAAGAATTATTTGAAACATCTAAAGTTGAAAAACCACCACTAGAACATTCTAAAGTTTCTAACAATAAATTATTAGATATATCGAAAGCTGTTAGTTGTGGAAGCGAATGAGCCTGAATGTTTTTTAATTCAGTGTTTGTGCTTAGGTCTAAGTTGGTCAACTGATTAATAGAACAGTTTAATTCTTCAAGCTGTGAACAATTAGTTATGTTCAATCCGTTCATTGACATATTTCCACAATTCAAAACTTTCAGGTTACTGAGGTTAGAAAGGTCTAATGCCGAAAGGTTATTACTTCCAATAATTAGTGTTTCTAAATTCGTATTGTTAGAAAAATCAACCTCAGTTAAATCATTACTATTTAAATCTACCCAAATTAGAGCTGTATTGCTAGATAAATCTACTGTTGTGAGTTCATTATCTTCAGCATCTATCTCGGTAGCGTTAATAAAATATTCTATACCAGTTAGATCGGATATTCTACCTGTACTTCCTCCGCTACCTCGTATTTTTAATATACCAGTAACCGCAGCAGCTTCAGAAATCGATATCTCGTCATCATTATTGGTATCAATTGTAGGATTTGTCTGAGTAATTAATTTAGTTTTAAAATTAGAATCAGGAAATATAATATTCTGACTTATAGAATTTTGCGCAAATAAAATGCACAAGGTTAAGATAAAAATTTGTTTCATAATATTTCAAGATTTTGGCAAATGTAACAAATTATCTTTTTTAAATTTTAAAGAACTTAAAAGCATAAAATTCATCACTAAAAATGTTTTGTTTACTGACTAAAACCTCAAGATTTAAAACGCAATCAAAATATAATCTTGAAAGGTATATTTTTAGGTATATATTTTTTGAGTTTAAATTTTCGTTTATCCTCAAACTCATTCATATTGAAGCCAAATTGTAAACTAAAACAAGCGCAACGTACAAATTTTTTATAGACAAAATTTTCTATTTTGCTAAGAAACAGTTTTATGGGTATTTACAAATTGTAAAGCCCTCTTTTCATTATAATAAATACCATCCCGTTGAATAAACCCAACGTGTCCCCCATATTTAGGCATTTCTAAATATAGATTTTCATTATGTTTTGCCGCTTTTACAGGATAACATTCCGAAGATAAAAATGAGTCGTTAAGAGCATTGATAATAAGAGTAGGTACGGTTATGTTTTTCAGAAATTGTAAGCTACTCGATTGTTCATAATAATCTGCAGCATCCTTAAAACCGTGTGCCTTTGAGGTATAAAAATCATCAAACTGTCTTAAAGTTTTAATTTTATTGAGCTTTGCATCTTTCAGTTTTTCAGGAAATTGCCTTTGCTTCACACGTAATTTATCAAGTAGGTGCTGTCTAAACCTAATGGCGAAAGCCCTATTCTTCATTTTATGTAATTCGTTGGCAGATCCATCTAAATGAATGGGCGCAGAAATAGCGATACCGGCCTTGATTTCTTTTGGAACAATACGGTCTTCTCCCAAATATTTGAGCGTTACGTTACCACCAAGACTGATGCCTTTCAAATAAATCGTGGTATATTTTTTATTCTGAATGCAATGCTGAATAACTTCATCCAAATCATCGGTAGCGCCAGAATGGTAACTTTTATAAAACCGATTATCCTCACCGCTACACCCTCTAAAGTTCATACAAACCGCATCCATCCCATTTTGGTTGAATAATTTGGCAACACCAGTAACGTAAGGGCGTTGCGCGTGGCCTTCTAATCCATGAAGCAAAATAATGACTGTATCTGATTTTTCTGTGGAATAGCTCCAGTCTAGATCCAAAAAATCGGCATCTCGGGTTTCTATACGTTCTCGTGTTTGCTCCAATTTAACCTTGCGCACCAAGCCCGAATACACGGTAGCCATAAAGCCGTTTTTAAATTGAAATGGAGGTTTGTAGGTGGGTTCTAAGATTGGCATAATTTGCCCCTTTGTCCTGCGGACATTTCCCCAAAGGAGAAAATCGGGAATTTGATTTAGTTATTAATTATTGTTTTGTCAGTCTTTATTCTTTTTATTTCTGTGTTCGGTGTTCGACATTCGGCAGTCACTTCAGTCTTCAGTCTCAGTCGGCAATAAAATATTAAAAAATTCCAGTCAAATTTATTACTTGACCTGAAAAACATATCAACAATTAAAAGTTATTCACCTCTATTTAAGGACACATCTGCACGAGTCAGCTTTACGCCTCCTCTGTGAATCTCCGTGAAATAGCTCTCATTTCAACACACTAAACTTAATCGATGAATCATTGAACACTTTGTGCGTCTGGGTCTTAAAATCTTCGGCGCTGGCTTCAAATATGTTATCCACGTAGGTTTGCGGATTCGCATCAATATACGGGAAAAACGTACTCTGCACCTGCACTTGAATTTTATGACCTTTCTTAAACGTATGAAAGACATCCTGTAACTTAATCTCCACTGCTGTTTTTTCATTAGGCACAAACGGCTCCGGCTTGCTCATACTGTTTCTAAATCGGCCACGCATCACTTCGCTTCTTACCATCATGTGGTAATTACTCAGTTTCAAATGGTCTTGCACATCGGCTGTATTTTCGGTATCGGCTGGGAAAACATCAACAACTTTTACAATCCAATCGGCCGCTGTTCCTGTAGTTGATACGTTTAAATTGGCTAAAATTTCGCCAGCTAAGGTGATATCATCCTTTAAAAATTCTGTTTCAAAAACCAGCACATCAGGACGTCGTGCAGCAAAACGCTGGTCGTCGGTCATAAATTTTCTTGGTGTGAAGACCACTTTAATATCTTCGGTATAGGGCACTGGTTTTTTGGGATCGCTTACAAAATCAGAAGTTGCGATCATGCGGTTGGCCTGTTGCGTCAATTTTTGATAGGGCTGTAAAAAGTAACTTTGGGTTTCGGCAGCTGCAGGTGGCCAAGTCTTAAAACTGACCCATTCTTTTTTACCCGTATCGAACATTTGAGCTTCCGCTAAATCGACTTCAGCTTTACCTTTTAGATATTTATTAAAGAATATAGTCTCAATATTTTTCTGAAAATAATCGGAAATGCTATCGCCAAAATACACGTTTCCAATTACCTGCCGTTCGCTAGACCTTGCCCAATCACCGTGAGACCATGGCCCGAATACCACAATATTATTATTTTCACTGTTTTGTTCTATACTTTCATAAGTAGAAAATGGCCCGTATAAATCTTCTGCATCAAACAATCCACCAACTATCATCGTTGCTGGTTTAACATCCTTTAAATGCTGAATGATGCCTCTACTTTGCCAAAACTCGTCGTAATTGGGGTGTGATTTTATTTGTTTCCAGAACACATTTTCATCACCGTAATAGCTATCCAGATTGCTCAAAGGCCCTGCATCTAAAAAGAATTGGTATTGGTCTTCTGTCCCAATATCTGGGAAATTATACCAAGCTTCTTTCGTAGGCGTATCTTTCATATATCCAAAAACAGAAGTCGCTCGCCAATAGCTCAGTAAAAACGCTCCGTTATGAATAAAATCATCAAAAAAGAAATCGCCAATACAGGCTTGTGGAGACGCAGCCTTTAAAGCTGGATGCCCAGATAAAACAGAATAAGTTGCATAAAAACCAGGGTAGGAAATCCCCCAAGTCCCCACGTTACCATTAGTGTTTTCCACATTATTTACCAACCATTCAATAGTATCGTAAGTATCACTTGCCTCATCAAATTGTTTTCCTGTTTTATTCGGGATAAAAGCGCGCATGTTATCGTAAACACCTTCACTGTTCCAACGCCCGCGAACATCTTGGTAAACAATAATATTGCCTTCTTCCATCAAATATTTGTTTGGCCCAATTTTTTCACGAAATTGATTTTCGCCGTAAGGTTTGCAGCTATAAGGCGTTCGCATCATCAGCATTGGATATTTTTGCGAGGTGTCCTTTGGTGAATAAATGGTGGTATGTAATTTAATACCATCACGCATCGCAATCATTACTTCCTGCTTCGTGTAATGATCCTCAACTTGATATGTTTCGGCAGGTGCTTTGGTAACTTCCTGTGCAGTATATGAATTGAGGCCAAAAACAAAAAGAAATAGAATTAGGTAAAACTTTTTCATGTGTTTATTTTGTTGTTTTTTTAAGTACATACTGCAACTAGCTGCGGACAGCAATACTTTTCTGTGTAAATCATTTTCTTAGACGATTCAATTTTGAACAAACTTGTTTAATGTTAAAATTTTAAAGGCTAAATATAACTAATGTAGAATGCTTTTTATTCGGAAATGAGAGCAAGCCCCATTTTTTTTATCAACAACAAGTCAGACCTGCAAAGGCGTAAATTTAAAATCTGTGCCGTTAAAAAGTCCCTTGTCGCTTAATTTCAAGGACGGTATGACCAATAATGCCATGAATGATAGCGTCATAAACGGTGCTTTCAATGGGCTTCCCATTTCCTTTGCTATTTTATCCAGTTCTGCATAGTGCCTACCAACTGATTTACCGTCTTTATCGCTCATAATACCTGCGACGGGTAAAGCTAGGATTTTTTCTTCGGAAGGATTGACCGCACAAATACCGCCTTTGTTTTTAATTATTAAATTGACTGCTTTGCAAATCAACTCATCTGAAACACCCACAGCAATAATGTTATGAGAGTCATGACCTACCGAAGATGCAATTGCGCCTTCTTTCAATCCGAAATTTTTTATAAAAGCGACGGCAGGTTTCTCATTCTTATACCTATTAACCACAGTTATCTTGAGAATATCGACTTGAGTATTTGAAATTAAGTTTCCGTTTTCAACGGTGGCATCTTCAATGAGTTCATTGGTAACCAATTGGCCTTCCAAAGCTTCAATGACTCTTATTTTTAAGTTTTCGGAAGGTTTTTCTACTGAAATTTCAAAGTCTGAAATCTGTTTTTTAGCCACATCAAAATTATTTGGTGTTTTAAAGGGAATTGATTCCAATTTAGAATGACCGTTTTCGCTTACCAACTCGCCCTTGATATACGTTTGAAGGACTTTAAAATCCTTTAAATCTTCGACTACTATGAAATCTGCATCGTCACCTTTTTTTAGAAGCCCGACATCGAGATTATAATGATTTACGGGATTGATGCAGGCCATTTGCAAAATCTTAAACACGTCAACCCCTTTTGTAACGGCACGTTTACAAAGCTGATTGATATGCCCAAGAATTAAATCATCAGGATGTTTGTCATCACTACAGAACATCATATTCTCAAAATGTTCTGGAACCAAAGCGATAAGCGCCTCAAAGTTTTTGGCAGCACTACCTTCTCTGATTAAGATTTTCATCCCTTTTTCAAGTTTCTCTAAACCTTCCTCGTAAGTAAAACATTCGTGATCAGTTGAGATGCCTGTATTTATATATTTTGTAATGTCATTTCCAATAACTCCCGGTGCGTGGCCATCCACAGGTTTATTAAGCTTTTTGGCCCATGCTATTTTCTTTAAAACTTCGGCATCATCAAACAAGACTCCGGGATAATTCATCATTTCAGCCAAATACTTGATATCTGGGTTTTCCAAAAGCGTTTTAATTCCGTTGGAGTCAATCACAGCTCCTGCCGATTCAAAATCTGTTGCAGGAACACAAGAAGGAGCGCCAAAATTAAACTTGAAAGGAGTTTTCTTACCGTTTTCAATCATGAAATTCACCCCTTCAATACCTAAAACATTGGCGATTTCATGAGGATCGGAAACTGTAGCGACAGTCCCATGATTTACTGCAATTCTTGCAAACTCACTGGGCACTAGCATAGAACTTTCAATATGAATGTGTGCATCAATAAAACCTGGCATGATCAAAGTTTCAACGTTATGCTGCATTTCTTGTATCGATACAATTTTTCCATTGGAAATCGTGACTTCGCCTTTAAATATGCGCTTGTTTATTATATCTACTATTTGACCTTTGATTTGTTTGGACACGTATTTATGTTTTAATTATATCAATTTTTTTGACAAGACTTTCAAGGATTTTCTTCACTTAATTGTCTCGAACATTGACTACAACAGCTACTAAAACTCCATTTTTAAAAAAGGCTTCTAGTTTTTCAATAATTCAATTCTCAAAATAGCCTTTGTTTCAGAAGTAACTTTAAACCGTTCATCAGCTCTTCTGCCTATAATCCAAACAATATCATCGTTTGAGCAAAGTAGCCAAACCCGTTCCTTTTCAACAAGAGACAATTTTTCATCCTTAAAATATTTGCTGAGTTTCTTTTTTCCGGTCATTCCGAAGGGTTGAAAATAATCGCCTTCCTTCCAATGTCTTAATGTGAGCGGGAAACTTAGTTTATTTTTATCGACATAGATTAAATCTCTATCAATTGCAGAAACAGTATCAATCTCGTCAAATAAAAGAATACCGAAGGGAGCGCTGACCTTTTTGTCATTAAAATTAACAAGACTAGATTCTTCGCTATTTTCTGAATGATTACGTTCAGTCAAAATCAAATGCTCTCGATCTTTCAACAATCGATGTGTTTCGGATACAACGAATTTGCCCGATTGCGCATCTAAAAGATTCACGAGGTCATTCCACTCGGTAAACCCGTAATCTTTAAACATCTCGTATAAATATGCTTTTGGATTATTGACTTTTTTAAATTCTGAAATCTTGAATTTTATTTGATGGTCATCAATAGTCTCCATGGCTCGCTTTGCGACGGCATTTAGACTTTCTTCAACTATATCTGCGGTATCATTTAAATTTTCGAGCGTTTTTTTGAAGTTTTCGAGCAACTCCGAGTTTGATTCTTTTAAGACAGGAATTACATGATGACGAATTTTATTCCGAAGGTATTTGTCTGAGGCGTTGCTACTGTCTTCCCGCCACTTGAAGTTGTTTTCTTTGGCGAAGATTTCTATTTGTTCTCTAGAAAAAGGTAACAATGGTCTTGCGATGTTTCCGTTCAATTTTGGGATTCCCGTAAGTCCGTTGAGACCTGTTCCTCTAGTTAAATTAATTAAAAACGTTTCGAGATTATCATCGGCGTGGTGTGCGGTCAAGATATAATCGAATCCTAAATCTTCAGCTAAATCAAAAAACCAGTTGTAGCGCAGCTCTCTAGCTGCCATTTGAATGGATAGTTTATGGGTTTTGGCATAGTCTTCAGTAGAAAAATGCTCAACAAAGACTTCTAATTCCAATCGGTCGGCCAAATCTAAAACAAAGACTTCGTCAGCATCGCTCTCTTTTCCGCGGAGATTAAAATTACAATGGGCCAAAGAGATATTCAATTTTAGGGAACGACAAAGATGGGTTAGAACAACACTGTCCAAACCTCCAGAAATAGCAATGAGCAGTTTACGCTCCTTTAAAAAAGAAAGGTTTTGGGAGATATGATTATTGAGGGAGTCTTGCACTTTTCAAATATATTACAAATAATTAATGTCGCTTTTTTAGATGAGTTAAACTGAAAACAGCAAAAATTTATGGAATTTACATTCTATTATTCACCTCGTATCTCTGGGAAACTCAACGAAACTTTATGAATTAACTGCACTCAAACTAATACTCCAACACTTCCCGCATAGCTCTAGACTTCAGCAAACATTCCTCATATTCCTTTTCGGGATTGCTTTTGGCCGTAATTGCGCCACCAACAGAAAATGATACAAAATCCTTTGAAGCATTATAAAGAATACTGCGGATTACAACGTTAAAATCAAAATCGTTTTCGGGCGTGAAATACCCAATTGCTCCAGAATAAAGCCCGCGTTTGGAAACCTCTAATTCCTCAATAATTTCCATCGCCGAAATTTTTGGCGCTCCAGTCATACTGCCCATAGGAAAAGTACTTTTTAAAATATCAACGGGATGTGTTGTATTTTCTACTTGTGAAGTAACAGTTGAAATCATTTGATGTAATTGTTTAAATGTATGTACTTTACATAAATTTTCAACTACAACACTTCCTTTAATCGCCGTTCTAGATAAATCGTTTCTTACCAGATCTACAATCATCACATTTTCACTTCGCTCTTTGATATCTTCGGAAAGCTGCTTTTTTAAGTTTTCGTCCTCAATGGCATCGGTTGAGCGTTTTGCAGTTCCCTTGATAGGTTGGGAAATCACTTTTAGACCTTGCTTTTTGATGTAACGCTCTGGCGAAGCAGACATGGCATAATTATCAAAATTCTTAAAAAATGAAGCAAAAGGTGGCTTGGAAATAGCATTCAGTTTTTGATAGATGCTCAAAGGGTTGATTTTAGAGTTTTCAGCGAAAAATTCCATACAAAAATTAGCCTCATAAATATCACCACGATGAATATGTTCAAGCAATGTATTGACCTTTTGAAGATAATCCAATTGCGGTACGCGCTGTTGTATTGAACTATTTGAGGTGTCTTCCTTCCGATATGTTTCAGTATCAGGTTGTGCGATGATAGTTTCAATATCCATTTCCCACTCTTCTTCAACCATAGTAAGATAGTGTGCCTCTAAAACATTTCCTTTGAGGAAAAATAGCTTTTTAGGCTGAAAGAAAAAAAGTTCAGGAAAATCGAGGTCGTCGAGATTTTTTGAGGTTAAGCGTTCTACATCATTCTTTAAATCGTAGGAAAGATATCCAAAAATCCAATCGTTTGTAAGAGTCTGATATTCTTTTAACTTATCAAAAGCATTAAAACTATCGCTTTGAATTACTGTAAGCGCGTCAACCGCTAAAACCGCATCATAACTGGAATTATCCATATTATAGTTGTTACTATCCAGCCAAACTACTTCGGAAAATTGCTGACTCCAAAGCAGCATTTGGTGTTTCAGTTTTTCGGCATCGGAACAGCGGTAATTAAAGATTTTTCTCAATGGTGATTTGTATTACAAAACAAAGAACCGAATTATACGCATCAATAACAAGCCAATTATTCCGAAGTAAAAATTATCTTTGCCGCATGGAACAGAACCTTAGTTTTCAAGACTTAAATCTCAATACACCTTTACATAACGCTTTGGGCGATTTAGGCTTTGAGCGCCCCACGCCTATTCAGGCAGAAGCATTTAATATTGTGGCCTCAGGAAAAGATGTGGTTGGGATTGCCCAAACGGGAACGGGCAAGACTTTTGCTTACATGCTGCCCATTCTCAGGCATTTAAAGTATTCTACACAGGAAAATCCTAGAGTCCTAATACTGGTACCAACCCGAGAATTGGTGGTGCAGGTAGTGGATGAGATTGAGAAACTTGCGGCCTACATCAATGTTCGCGTACTTGGGGTTTATGGCGGCACTAATATCAATACCCAAAAACAGGCGGTTGCACAAGGGCAGGATATCATAGTTGCCACCCCTGGAAGATTATTTGATTTGGCAGTAAGCCGCGTACTTCAGTTGAAATCTATACAAAAACTAGTTATTGATGAAGTGGATGTTATGCTTGACCTGGGCTTTAGGCATCAATTACTCAATATTTTTGATGTGTTGCCAGAACGAAGACAAAATATCATGTTCTCAGCTACAATGACCGAGGATGTAGATGCGCTAATTACAGATTTTTTTATTAAACCAAAGCGGATTACGATTGCAATTTCTGGGACACCACTACATAACATAAAGCAAGAACGTTATGAAGTGCCCAATTTTTATACTAAAGTCAACTTACTTGAACAACTTTTAAAAGATAAAGACACCTATCATAAGGTGCTCATTTTTGTTGCATTTAAAAAAATGGCGGACTTATTATTTGAAGCTGTTGAGGAACGATTTCCTTCGGAAGCCTGCGTTATACATTCCAACAAGACGCAAAATTACAGATTGCGCAGTATTGAGCAATTTCGGGCTGGCGAAAATAGAATGCTAATCGCCACAGATGTGATGGCCCGGGGTTTGGATATAGAAAATGTAAGCCACGTTATCAATTTTGACACGCCAAAATACGCCGAAAATTATATGCACCGTATCGGTAGAACCGGCCGTGCAGAGCAGCAGGGACATGCGTTGACGTTTTCTACAGAAAAAGAAATGGAATCCATCATGGAAATTCAATCTTATATGGATATGGAAATTGAAATTTTAGAGATACCATCGGGTGTTCAAATTTCGGAAGAATTGATTGCAGAAGAACGACCGCAAATAAAAGAGCGCAACAACCCAATTAAGCCAAACAAAGAAGATAGCGGCGAAGCGTTTCACGATAAAAAAGATAAGAACCAAAAAGAAAATAAGGGCGGAAGCTATCAGTATAAAATTGCCGCTAAATATAAAAAACCAAAAACCCGGGGAGATAAGAATTACAATAAGAGAAATAAAAGGTAGCGGCTCCCTATTGTCCTAAGGACACTTAATTACTGATTAATATTTTCCTTTTCGGATTCATTGAATCTGCGATGTCCAAAAGGTAAACGATTAAAGGTTGACTCTGAAGTTTATTTGAAAAAGCAAAATCCAAATTTCTAAATCCATCAGCCCATCCAAAAAAAGGTCTATATTTTACATTTATTTTCATAATAAAATTATAAGACCTAATCCAGCCGTATTTAAAACACCTAATATTGCAAATTCAAAATAATAAGCAGCCCTCAAATCCTATTAATGACCCAAAAATTATTGACCCTCGTCTTATTTTTATTCATTTCCCAAACTTACGCAAATACAAATCCAATCTGGGGACAGACCGGACATCGGGTGGTTGGTGCAATCGCTGAAAAACATTTAGATAAAAGTACCAGAGAGAAGCTGAATGAGATACTAAATCATCAGTCTTTAGCGATGGTTTCTACCTTTCCTGATGAGATTAAATTTGATGACCAATATGAAAAATACAGAACTTGGCATTATCTCAATATGCCATTGGACGCCAATTACGAAACTTCAGAAAAAAACCCCAAAGGCGACTTATATACCGGGATTACCTTCTGCAAAAAAGTAATTATCGATAAAAATAGCAGTAAGGAAGACAAAGCCTTTTACCTAAAATTCTTGATTCATCTCATTGGCGATTTGCACCAACCCATGCATTTGGGGTTGTTGGAAGACCGTGGTGGTAACGATATAGACGTCAAATGGTTTAACAGAGACACCAATATGCATAAGGTTTGGGATTCCCAAATTATAGACGGTTACAATATGAGTTTTTCTGAATTAGCAAATAACGCCTCATATCTTTCAGATAAAGAGATTAAAGCCATTCAAAAAGGCAATGTCTTAGATTGGATTGAAGAAACACATCAACTTACGGTTGAAGTTTATAATGATGTAAAACCCAACGATAATCTAAAATCTGAATACTCATTTAAATATTTGGACGTTGCACGTTTACAGATGCAAAAAGCAGGAATTAGATTGGCTAAGGTTTTGAATGAGTTGTTATAAAATCCTTTGATTTTCCTTTGCCACATAGTATTCTCCATTCAAGCTCGAAATTAATCGAAATATAGAAATCTCAAGAATCGTTGGTCTCACTAGAATAATTGATTATTGATAGTCTTAGAAAAACTATCCCCAATCTTGAAACCAAGAAAACAAATGAGCCAAAAAGCACGGTTAAGAATGAAACTTTCAGTCCGCCTGCCATCATACCAGAACTCACATCAGCCATCGCTTCTATAGCATCAAAGGCGCCTATCAAGCCTAATATTGAGCCAAAAAAACCTAATACCAAACCTAGTAAACTCACATCTGAAGTAAGCTTAAGCATCTTCTTTGCCGCTAGAGGAGCTTTTTTTGCACTGATAAAACCCTTGACTAAAAAACCAATTGATGCCAGTAGGCTAAGTAGTATTAAGGTCATCATAACCGGACCACCCTCCATAAATATGTTTACTATCATGGGAAAAGACATTAAACTGTTGAAAGAAATAAGAAATGCAAACATGATTATAAATTTAGTTAAACGTGCTCAAACTTAGGGATATCATGAGTGCTAAAATTTTAAATGCGACCAACTCCCATTTTAAAACTGGATTTAACAACAAGGTCAAAACCCTTGCTAATTTGGTAGTTCGTCTCAAATGGGTATTACCCATAAAAAAATATGGTATTATTGTAAGAGCCATACACAATGTTTACAGGTCGTTTCTTTTTAAACAAATTCATTCAGCTACTGCTACATATTGCATTTTGGTGTGGTGTACTGTTCTTCTATACCTATTTTTTTAGTTTCGGGAGTGAGGATGTTTCTTATGTCTTGTCTTTTTCCTTGTTTTTGATGCCTATTACCATGGCGACGACTTACGTCTCTATTTACAAGTTGATTCCTGATTTTCTCATTAAAAAAAAATATGCTCAGTTTGGGCTTTACGTAATTTACGTGCTGATTATTTCGGCGTATCTTATTGTTGTTTCCATATTTTTTGGCTTAGTATATCTGTCTAATTTTGAGTCTAAAAACATGGCTCCTATCAGCAAGAACTTACTTTTTGTGGCGATTGCGGTATATATGGTGGTTATTATAGTGAGCGCATTCAAATTATTGAAGCTGAATTTATCAGTTGCCAAACAGAGCAAAATATTGGAAACCAAAATCCTAAATACTGAGCTACAACTAAAGAAGCAACAGCTTAATTATCTAAAAATGCAAATCCACCCGCATTTTTTGTTCAATACCCTAAATACACTTTATGGTTTTGCACTTCAAAAATCGAACAAGACACCAGAGATGATTTTGAAACTGTCAAATTTATTGGATTACCTTTTATATCAAACCGATAAACCTTTAGTGCCATTGGTTGATGAACTCAAACACATTGAAGATTATATCGCTTTGGAAAAAATGCGCTTCAATGACACTTTGGAAATCAGTTTAGAGGTTGATTTAAAGAATACCGACCTAACTATTCCCCCGATGCTGTTATTACCTTTTATAGAAAACAGTTTTAAGCACGGCACCTTATTAAATGGAAAATTGAGAATTGATATTCATCTTAAATCAAATGCTGAGAACATCTGTTTTAAAATAACAAATTCGAAAAAAAACAATTCAATTACCGAGAAAGGAATAGGCTTGGAGAATATCAAAAAGCGATTACTCCTCCTCTACCCTAATCGGCATAAATTGGACCTACAAGACAACGCTGAAACGTTCAACATCAAATTATCACTTACCCATCATGTCAATAACAACTAAAGATGTCAATTGTTTAATTGTCGATGACGAAGCTGTGGCAAGAGAAATCATAGCGTCACACCTCGCCGTTTTCAATAATATTCATGTCGTTGCAAAATGTAATAATGCGTTGGAAGCCTTTAGTTACATCAATAAAAATAAGGTGGACTTGATTTTTCTAGATATCAATATGCCAGAAATTTCGGGAATTTCAATGGCAAAATCTGTAAACAAAAATATAAAGATAATTTTCACAACCGCTTATCGCGACTATGCTGTTGAAGGGTTTGAACTTAGGGCGGTAGATTATCTATTGAAACCTATTTCGTTTGTTCGTTTAAAAAAGGCGGTATCAGCTTATTTTGAAATGTATGAGACCTTTTCTTCGGAAAAATTAGAAGTTGAAAATCCATCTGAATTTATGTTTATACGTTCTGACCGGAAAATGTTAAAAATTGATTTTGAAGCTATTAACATCATTGAAAGTTTTGGCGATTATCTAAAAATACATCTAGAAACCGAAACTATAATCACTCGTGAGACTATTACTGCCATTGAAGCTAAATTGCCACAACTTCAATTTATGCGTATTCATCGCTCCTTTATTATTGCTATCTCACAAATAACCTCATTCACCAATGAGCATATAAATATTAGTGGTAAAGCGCTACCAATTAGTCGCACCTATAAAAAGGAGGTCTTGGGGTTTTTGGAAAAATTTTAGTGAATGATTTTTTTTAAATTTTTTAAGATTAAGGTAGGATTCAGACATTAAAATATAGGTCTCGCAAATAATCCGATAAAAATTCCGTTAAACTAAAAATATAATTTTGTGATTACTATTAGAGGTAAAATGCTTAAATTCAAGTCATATTTTAAGGATTTAATGGAAATCGCCCTCAATTATATTTGTTTTTCCTTACTTGAAATAGAGCTATTTAAAAGAAAACTAATTACAAATTCCTACTTATGGAACATTCTCTGCTTGATTCCATTCCTAATTTAAAGCCTTTTGATTTTGATGCCCATCATGATTCACTTCTGTTGAATCAAGAGTGGATTCTTGTAAATGGTATTGAAAAAAAGAAATCGGTTTATATTTTTAAGGAAAATAATATTCTCAAAATATCAGAAGAGGAATCTACAACCGAAACTTCCTGGTCCATAGATTTGAAAAATGTATTTTTTATTGAGACCGAAGATGGGCTAATTACTGTAAAAGCCTATTTTAAAGACGATGACGTATTGGTGCTCAACCATCAAGACAAAAAAGATATTGCGCTCTTTATAAATGAGAGTAACTACGAAGATGAAGTTAATTCCGTTGCAGACGTCAAAAAGTTTCTGCGAGAAAAATACCGACAAAAGGTTACCAAACTTATTTACGGACATGAGTTTTACTACATTGAAAAATCCAACGAATTTGGCCCATTTACCGTCGAGCAGCTTTCAGAAAAAGTAAATAGAGAAGAAATAAGTGCCTACTGCTTTGTAAGAGATATCAATGAAGATGATTATAGTAAACGGTTACGCATATGGGATTTAATTACTGAGCTTTGATGTTTTCATTTTTTAACTGAAAATTAAATAAACTAACAAAGCATTAGTCTTTTAAAACCAGCGAATAAATTTTAAAATTTTTGTCAAAATTAACCAGCTCAATATTTTGGTTTGGAATTGCAATTTAACTAACCAAGTTTTTAGCAATTATTATCATTTCACCTTAGACACTAAGGATTCATGCATAAAACCTTCTAGGCTGTCATTAACCTTTAAATGAAACCACTGGTTGGTTTTAGCCATAATACTCACTTGAACATTAGGTTCTAAATCCATGATTTTTTTATTTTTCACCCCAGCGCCAACCCGAAGTTCATTGGTTCTCAATGTTGTAATACCTTTTGAAACAATTTCAGAAGGCATTATTTTTGGATGATCTTTTAATTCGACAAAGGGCAACGGATTTATGGCGCCAGCGCTAGTATAAATACCAAAATGCAAATGCGGACTCGTCGTTTTTGCATTGCCAGAATTTCCGACCAAACCAAGAGTATCTCCAATTTTTACACGTTTCCCTCCAGAAACTAAGATACTGTCTAAATGTGCATAGTACAAAGATTGTCCAAAAACACCATCTCGCAACCACACTTGTTTGCCTCCTAAACCTCTATTACCTGTGCTTGAAATATAACCATTAGTAGCTGCAATAACCGGTGTGCCCCGGCTTGCAAAAATATCTATACCTTCATGCGAACGTTTACCGCCACTTCTTGACGCGCCCCAATAACTTTGTATGGCCCCATTATCCTTTCCGCTCACGGGAAAACCAAATGTGGGTTCCGTGAAAAAAACCAAACCAAAGTCGGCCTTATTCTTTGTTTCTGAAAAAATAACAACCCGATACTTACCGTTTTTTTTAATATCCAATTCTAGCTTATTTGATTTTGGCGTATTTGACGCTAGTTGCTTTTTTGATACAGTGGAATCATTTTCATACTCGAATATATCCATATACAACTGCAAACTATCAGCTTGGCGGTTACTTTGAATTTTGAATCGCTCCCCTCTTTCTAATTCTAGGTCATAGGATAGAATGATTGGCTGTAGAACATCTGATTTTGAAGTTACAACTGCCGGCAATTCCAGATGAAGTTGATTCTTTTTTGAATTATCATAAAGCGTTTTATAAATTTCAAAAAGGCTATCGTTCGCTTTTAATTCGCGCTCAAAGACGTCTCGAGCAGAAGGATTTGAAATAGCATCAGCAACATTTTGGACTTGTTTACAAGATGATAAAACAAAGAAAAATAAAAGAATTTTAAAACTTAATCGCATAGCTGGTTTAAAGCAGCAATCGTACCAATAGTATTAGTTGCGCAACTTTCCATTAAAATGGTCAACATTTGAATTGATTGGGTTACCTGAGCTTCTTCTAAACGACGCCAATTGACCACAATGCCAAATAGAATCGGCAATTGGACCATTAACTTGATTCCAAAACGGAATTTCATTATCGCCGAAAATGATTTTATATTGAGAGATGTCTTCGCTCTCGCGAAGAATATCCGCCGCTATCTTGAGGTTATTTAAAGTTAGAGCACGCTTCTCGGAAAAGGTCATTTTTGAAGTATCGTTCTTAACATTTGCTTTTTTCAAGGTAGAATTTACAATGATGTAGGATAAACCTAAAATATGGTCGATAGTCTCGGCAGTTGACCGCACGTCTTGACTGGGTTTGTAAGCTAAATCAGATTCACTTAAGCCTTCGCTCGCCCAATAATAGCGAAACCCTAGAGCATCAACCATTCTAGCTGCCATTGTACCTGCAGTATAGTTTTCTGAATAGTCTGGTACTTCGTAATAGGGTAATTTTTCTTCGGAATTGTTTTCCGATGTTTTAGATTTATTTTGTGAATATGAAAATTGTATGGAAATAATAAAGGTTAAGAAAATTATTGTTTTCATCATATTATTTTGAATTGTAGATTTTGTCATTCTGGGTTATGCGGAATCACATTAAGTTTTTTGTTCTCTATGAGGAACTAATCCTTAGTTGTGCGATTTCTCCCCCCCCGAAAATAAACGGGGTTAAAATGATAAAATGAATCAAACGACAAACATTGCCGCAGTACTGTCTAGACTGTTAATCCTTTATTTGCGCTTCATTTGAAATGGTATTTGTGCCATATTTATCCATAAGATAAACTAAAGCCGTCATAGAGGCTGCCCCTAGTTCAAGTTCTCTTTTGTTGACCGCATCAAACGTATCATTTGCGGCGTGATGATAGTCAAAATAGCGTTGAGAATCTGGTCTCAAACCCGCCATTACAATATTTTCATCTTTTAAAGGACCGATATCTGCACCAGTACCGCCTTTTTCAAAATAATGAATCAAGTAAGGTTTGAAGAGTGGCTTCCAACTTTCAATTTTGGCAAACATAGCGTCACTGCAATCAAAACTGAAGCCTCTGGGCGTAAATCCACCAGAATCACTTTCCAGAGCAAAAACATGTTTTTCATTTTTGGTTTTAGCGACCTCGGCGTATTTATTACCGCCTCTCAATCCGTTTTCCTCGTTCATAAACAAAACGGCTCTAATAGTTCGCTTTGGTTTGATGCCGCTTTCTTTCAGTAATCTTAAAACGTCCATGGATTGCACAACTCCTGCACCGTCATCATGGGAGCCATCGCCTAAATCCCAAGAATCCAGATGCCCACCAACTACAATAATCTCATTAGGAAATTGACTCCCTGTAATCTCTCCAATCACATTATAGGATTGCACATCTTCCAATTGTTTACAATTCTGACTGAAAAAGAAGTTTAATTTTTGATTGAGGGCTAACATTCCGCTTAACAATTCTGCATCGTTGGTGCTAATGGCAGCGGACGGGATGCGCTGACTGTTTGGCAAATCACCGTAAGACATGCTTCCGGTATGGGGAAAATCATCCATTCTCAAATTCATAGAACGTACGATTACGCCAACCGCGCCATACTTTGCAGCTTCCATAGCACCTGCATAACGCTGATCCACACAGCCACCGTACGCTTCAAAAGTTTGTATTAAATCGGGTTGCATAGGCCTATTAAAGAACACAATTTTTCCCTGTAATTTTTCTTTACCGAGCTGGGCAAGCGCCTCGATACTTTTTACTTCAATCACTTTAGCCTTTACTCCGCCGGCCGGTGTAGCGATAGAACCTCCTAAAGCACAAATATTGACGCTGGTGGTTTTTCCAGGTGAGGTTTCAATATATGCAAATTCTGGTGCGCCCCTAACCCATCTCGGTACCATGACAGGCTGAAGCCAAACTTTGTCTAGACCTAGTTGTTCAAATTCTCCTTTGGTGTACTCAACGGCCTTTTCTGCATTGAGAGAGCCAGATAATCGCCCTCCAATTTGGTTAGATAGATGGTCTAGCCAATCGTAACTTTTTCCGTTAGTGAGAGAGTTTGAGTAGATGGTTTTAAGGTTCTGCTCGTCGGTTTGAGAGAAACTGAAAAACATAAAAAACAATAAGATTAGACTGAGGTAAGGCCGCATAAGTGAAAATTAATATTAGATTTTAAATATAAGCCAATTTTCAGATTAAATGAGCCTTATAAAAGTCAAAACCTATAACCGATCCTTAAATCAATAAAATCGGCCACATGGCGATGCGCCTTTAAGTTGAAGCCCGCAAATATATGCCTGTTGAAGCTATAGGTTAGCCCATAACGCTGATAAACATCATCATTTATACGATACTCATTATAATAATAAACACCTAGTTCTTGGCTAAATGTCACCCTTCCTAACCAAAATTCATGACCTAATAAAACTGCACCCTGAAGAAAACTATTATTTCGACCCTCCAATTTTATTTGCTCTCGCCTTGAATAATCAAAAATAAGTTCGGTTGCTCCAGTCAACGCACTTCTGCCACCAATCCATCGACTGTATTTTGCCATAAAACCAAAGACATAAAATTTATCCTTATTGCCTACCGCGGCGTTACTCCACCCCGAAAAATGCACTGCTGAGAGTCTTACTTTTTCACTTGGAGGTTCACGCGTATCGAGTTTTTCAAACTGGGGAAAAGTCAAGGACTCCAAACTTTTGTTGACCCCCAAACTTATTGATGGAAAATTCAAGCCTTTGTTAGGTGTCTTGATTCCGCCGTTTGAAGTGTGATTATATTTCGCCATAAATCGAACATTCCACTGGTCGGTAAGTCGATAATTTAAACCAAAACCGGCCATTAAGGCAAAACTCACGTTGGTGCTGTATGATAGATTATTAGGGTTAATTTCTGCATCAAAAGGCTTAGTAAGATAGGTGCCACCAAGACCCATTCGAAATAAAATATTCAGTCTTTTTTTTGTTCTGAAATAAGGTTCAGCGAAGCCCATCACAATAAGACCACTACCCAGAATATCAGGATTATCCCAGTTCCAATAGGACAGTTCAGTACCGACGCGAGGAAAACAATTACAAAATTCCCAAGCGTCTTTGGTCAATAGCATTTTGCTCCATTCAAATCCAATGCCCTTGGGGTATGCATCATCGAGTTCACGGAGGTTTTCAGAGTGTTTTAGTATGTAACCATAATCGATATTTAATCCAATGATGGTTGGCGTACTTTCCGCAGAAAAAAAACCACTATCCTCTTGCCCCCAAAGCATTTCAATACCTGAAATAAAAACTACAAAAAAGACGATTTTTTTCATTTTATAAATTGTAACGTGCAAGAGATTTGCAGCATAAACTTGAAAATAAGATACAATTTAGAAGAATTTACAGGCATTTTGTCGAATAATCTTTTTAAAAGTTAAGAATCTGTTAATCTGTACTCAATTTTTTAACTATATTTAGACCTCCCCAAAGTCTTAATTGCCAATCAAATTTAAGACTTATGCATAATTATTTTATTCTTTCAATAAGCCTAATCATTGGCTTGTTAAGCCATTCTCAAGACAAAAATATTTCGATTGCGAATGCCAAAAACTTCAAAGCTGTAAGTATAGATTCGTGCCTATCTTGGATGAACTTAAATTACACAACCGATATTGAAAATTTTCAAGCTATCGGTTTACAGACACTTAAACGAGCAGAAACAACTGAAACTCCAACAAAACTAGCCGAAATACACGAGGCCATAGCTAGTTGGCATGGTTACAATGGCCTTTTTCCACCAGACTCGGTAGTATACCATTCAGAAAAAGCACTTGATTATTATAAGAAAGCCGATAACCAAGTAAAAGTTGCAGATACTTATCGTACACTTTCAATAGACTACATAAACACTAGAGCGTTAGATAAGGCACAGGAAGTGCTTTTCAAAGCCATTGATATTTACGAATCCTTAGACAATAAAACAGGTTTGGGCAATGCATATCGCTCGCTTGGCTCGCTTTACCAAGTTATGGAGGAATTTCAAAAAAGTGTTGACTATACCAATAAGGCAGTTAAAATTTTAGAAAAAACCGAAAACTGGGATTTAGTTGCAATCGCACAGTTCAATCTTATCATAGGCTATGGAGAACTCGGAGCGAGCGAAAAGGCCTTTGAAGCTGCAGATTATTGTTTAGAACTTATAAACACTAAGGCGCCCGAAGAAATTTTTGTTCCTGTTAGAGCGCTTTCGTACCGTGGCGATATTTATCTAAAGCAAAAAGATTACAATAATGCACTTAATGATTATATCGAAGCTTGGGAATTATGCAAAAGCCATATTGGCGATGAGCGTTGCGCCACTTTTCGTACTGAAATTGGCGAAGTCTATTTTTTGCAGAAGAACTACCAAAAGGCTATGGCACATTTATGGGCAGGTGTTGAGGCTTACGAAGAAAAAGGACAAAGTACAATAATCAGACCTTATACAAATCTGTCTAAAACATTCGCGGAGTTAGGCGATTTTGAAAATGCATTGCTTTATAGGGAAAAAGCCACTACCAACGAAAAAAAGGTTTTAGAAGACAAAATAACCAATCTCGAAACCGATGCCATTATAAAGTATGAGACCGGCAAAAAAGATGAAGCACTCGTTGCTCAAGCCTCCTTATTAGAACAGAAGAGTAAGGTACAAACCCTTATTATTACAATAGCTGCCCTATTAGGCGCCCTACTCCTAGCGGTTTCTTTCTTTTTTAGTAAAAACAAGAAAAAGACTAAAATCATTAGAGCAAAAAACGCCGAAAATGAATTACTCCTAAAAGAGATTCATCATCGAGTAAAGAATAATCTCGAAATGGTAAAAAGCCTCATCGCCCTACAATCTGCCAAACTAGAAGATTCTTCGGCTAAAGAAGCGATGATTGCAAGTCAAAACCGGGTGCAATCCATGGGGATTATTCACCAAAAACTTTATCAAGGCGAAAACTTGGGAAGTATAGAAATGAGAGACTATTTTATAAATTTAAGCGAAGGAGTATTAGATAGCTTCAATGCTGAAGATCAAGTGAAAATAGAATGTGCCATGGAAAATCTAGAACTCGATGTGGACACTGCCGTTCCAATTGGTTTGATAGTAAATGAGCTTTTGACCAATGCGCTTAAATATGCATTTCCAGAGAACAGCAAGGGGAAAATAAATATTAGTCTTTCTAAAAACTCGGATAATTTACTTACACTTTACGTCACCGATAATGGTGTTGGAAAAATTGCGAATGTTCTACCTAAAGGTACAGGATTTGGCTCTCAACTTATTCAGCTTTTAACCCAGCAATTGGATGGTAAAATGCATGAAGAGCAGGATAATGGTACAAAAATGCGTTTTCAATTTAAAATGAGGAAAGCGGCTTAACATATACTTAAATGATAAAAAATATCAATTTTTATTTCTTTCTATTGATGAGTATCTGCTTATGCAATTCGCAAAATAAAAATTTGGATAGCCTTTCAGCACTGCTTCAAAATGAAAAGGACACAGAACGCAAATTGCAACTGTTAAACGATATGGTTGATGAGGCCTTTAAATCGGATTTGAATTTGGCAAAATTTTACGCCAACCAAGGTGTTCAACTGGCGAAGGAAAACAATAATGACGTTTGGCTTCCCCAATTCCATGAAATGCAAGGCCGTATGCACGCCAATCTCCTTGAACTAGATTCTGCCTCGTTAAATTTTGATAAAGCCTTAAAAGGTTATAAAAAAGTAGATAATCAAAAAGGTCAGGCTACAACACTTTTTAAAATCGGCTGGGTACATAAACGCCGTGGCGAAATTGAACCGGCACTTAAGGTTGACCTTGATGCCTTGAAGCTTATGGAATCCATTGATGACAAATTAGGAATAGCAGGTGCCTACTCGCGAATTTCTGAAGATTTAAACAAGCAGGGGCGGCATGATGAAGCTCTCGACTATGCCCTAAAAACCGTAAAACTTTCTGAAGAACATAAACTTGAAGTAGAACTTGCTTATGCCTATACATCTGCGGGCGATACTTATTTAGCTATGGGATTGGCCGAAAAATCTTTTGACTATTACGATAAAGCACTTACACAGGCGAAAGCCATTGAGTTTTCCATTTTTGATCGCATTAATTTTACAAATAATCGCGCCAATGCCTTAAAGCGAATGGGAAATTACGAAGAGGCGCTAGAGGAATATGAAAAGGCTTATACCGAAGCAGAAGCTATCGATTATAGTAACGCCATGTACGTCATTATTGGAAATCTTGGCGAAGTCAATCTACTATTGGGAAATTATGAAGCCGCTTTAAAGTACCAATTACAGACCGTTGAGTTGCAAGAAAACGAGGGCGATGTTTCCAACCTCACTGAAAATTATGGGCATGTAAGTACTATTTATGAAAAATTAGGCAATTATCCTGCTGCTTTGGAATTTCAAAAAAAAGCACGAAGAATGAGGGATAGTACCGCCAAAATTGAGAGTGATAAAACCATGTCAACGCTTTTGACCCAGTTTGAAACCGAAAAGAAAGATGCCAAAATCAATTTACAGACCGCTACAATTAGTCAGCAGCAAAAAACAAATACTTTATATACGATTCTTTCAGGATTGTTGGCGTTTATTCTTTTTGGATTGTTCTATTATTACAAAAAACGACAAAAAAAGAATCAGGAATTACAGCATTTGAATTTAGCGCTAGATGCTAAAAACAAACAAAATGAATTGCTACTCAAGGAAATTCACCATCGCGTAAAAAACAATCTCGAATTGGTAAAAAGTCTTTTGGCACTACAATCGGCGCAAATGGAAGATTCCGCTAGCAAAGAAGCCATGTTATCGAGCCAAAATAGAGTGCAGTCTATGGGTATTATTCATCAAAAATTGTATCAAGGTGAAAACTTGGGCAGTATTGAAATGAAGGATTATTTTGTAAACCTAGGCGAAGGTATTCTGGATGCCTTCAATGCAGATGATAAAGTAAAAATTGAATGTGCCATGGATAATTTAGAATTGGATGTGGATACAGCCGTACCCATTGGGCTCATTGTAAATGAACTATTAACAAACGCTCTTAAATACGCTTTCCCCAAAGAGGCAAAAGGCAACATTTTAATTAGTTTATCCCAATCAACACCAGAAACCCTAACTTTAAAAGTAACAGATAATGGCATTGGTAAGCAGGACGGATTAGCACCAAAAGGATCGGGGTTTGGCACACAGCTCGTCCAGTTATTGACCCAGCAACTGGATGGCCAAATGCAAGAACAACAAGATAATGGCACTACCCTACTATTTCAATTTAAAACTAGAACAGCCGCTTAATGAACACACCAATTAAAATTTTGATTGTAGAAGATGAAATGATTATAGGCGCTAACATTTCTTTACAGCTAAGTACTTTGGGCTATGAAGTCTCAGGAATTGTACCACGCGGTGAAGAAGCGTTATTACATATCAAACAAAATCCGCCCGACCTCGTATTGCTCGATATTCAGCTCAAAGGAAAACTTGACGGTATTGAAACCGCTGAAGAGATGCAAAAAGATTTTGACATTCCCATAATTTACTTAACTGCCAATGCCGATGACAATCATTTTGAACGTGCAAAATCGACTAAACCTTTCGCCTTTATATCAAAACCATTCAAAAAATTAGATTTACAACGCGCCATTGAATTAACCATTGGAAAAATTATGGAGCAGAAAACAGATAAAAGCGATTCCTTAAAACCTTTAGATACTTCCCCTTTTTTATTGAACGATTGCATTTTTGTGCGACACCTAGATAAAATGGTAAAAGTGTCCATTAAAGATATTCTGTACATTGAAGCAGAGCGGAACTACTGCCGTATTTATGCTAAGGGAAAGGAGTATCTTTTGGTAACTACTCTTAAAGAAATGGACGAAAAATTACCAGGCCAACATTTTTTAAGAGTACATCGATCTTTTATAGTTAATATTTCTCAAATTGATGAACTTGCCACTAGCCATATTGTTATAGGACGAAAGGCAATTCCGGTAAGCAAAACGTTAAAGGAGGAATTGATGAATCGTTTGCAGACCATTTAACTATAATTGGTATCCCACAAACCATATTAGATAATTAAATGTGCGGTTTAGGACAGGTAATACTTAGTTTCGTCCTTAACCTAGTTGATTTATTATTGAAAATCAATAAATTAGAATACATAAAATATCAATTTTATCGAACTTCAAATTCTAAAATCACTTAAACTTCTGGAAGGCGAATATGAAAACCATTGGAATTATCGGCGGGACGGCATTTATTGAGAGCCATTTGGTGTCGCTTTTTTTATATGCGGATTACTATGTAAAAGTAGCGGTAAATAATATAGGCATAAAAACAAACTTCAATCATTTGATGGATTTGGAGAACAATGAAAATCTTCATGTGTGCGAGTTGGACTCCTCATCAAAATCAGCCATATCTAGCTTTACAAAAGATTGTGATTATGTGCTGTTTTACAATCCTACAGAGGCAGAACCAACAATTAAAACTTAATGCCCGAAAAGTCACAATCATTCCTCTTTTCAATCCAGACTTGCTAATGATTCTAAAGCCCAAATAAAGCATAATGTGCGCTCAGCACAGCGAATCTGATTTCGTAAACAATTCATTTAAAAGTCTAATACTTTTTACTTCAAAATTTACTTTACGGGTCTATAGAAAATTATAGTCTTTAATATTGAAAACTATCTGGTTTTTGAAAATTTGATTAAAAAAAATTGAAAATACTCTCTTGAAAGAAATTCATACAAGGATTCTTTCAGATTAAGCAGCCTAATTCAATGATACTAATTTCCGAAGTTTTAAGCTTGAAAGTTTATGGAAGATAACAGTCTTGCCATAAAATCATTGATCGAGTACAGAGTTAAACGAATACCTAATTTAAAAAGGCGGATATATCTGTAAAAACGGTTTACAATTTTTGGACGTATCACTTCCAAAAAAAATCAAATGGTTTGCTTGATACTCTATTCTGCCTTAAAAATTATCGGTAAATAAATATAACGTTTGGGACATACTTTGCCCTAGTTCGTCCTTAGACCACTAGATTATCATTTCATTATCAGTAATTTAAATGAAAATAATTAATAACCATTTAATCGTATTAAGATGAAAACTAAAAAAACTTTACAATCAGTAGCCCTCGTAGTATTTCTATGCCTTGCGCAATTCACTTTTTCGCAAGATATGGGCTATTCAGAAACCGTAGCGCTAAATCCAACTTATGAAGAAGACATTAAAGTTGTTACCAATTATGTTGACGCCATTACAAACAACAAAATGGACGTAGTCTCTAGTTTATTAGCAGATGATTATCAAGGTACAGGACCCAGTAATGGGGATATCTCAACAAAAACTGAGGTTATTACAAGTTGGACCGAAAGTCATAAAAAACGTACAAATCAAAAAAACGAGTATGTCTATAATACTTTCAGGGTACTTAATGGGGATTTAAAAGGGGATTGGGTCTCTATATGGGGAACTTATATGTTCACAGAACAAGGTAAGGATATCACTTTACCATACCAGTTTACAGCCGAGGTCAAAAACAGTAAAATACAACGTTCGGTTATCTATTATGATAATCTAGCTGTAGTTCAAGCCATGGGCTACGAGATTACGCCTCCAAAAACAAAGTAAGTTAAACTTGAGTGTAATACTTCAGTAGTATTAAAGGTTAATAATGACATACATTCAATGACTTTATGAAAGGAGTTGACATCAGTAATAAAGGCAAAAAAATAATTACGATGATGTTTAGTGCCCGGTCATGGAAGGTGAAGAAATAAGCTAGTTTTCATCTTCGCTTTACAAAGGTTTTGCCGATTTGGATACCGCGGAAGATAGCTTCTTGAAAATTCAGGAAAAGTTCACGGAAAGTTAAAAACCAATAACAATAGTGAATAGTTTAGAACATGAATTGAAAAAAAGTTTGGGCTATGCGTACACACTCGAAAAAGATATAATTAAAGAATAATATAAAATATATAAGGCTGTAAAAAACATTCAACTTTATTTTTCAGAGAACAAAAATATAGCAGGCAGACAGTTTTTTAGAGGGGGATTGTGGCAATTGTTTAAAACTTAATTTTCAGATTTAGTCTTGCAGAACATTAACAAAAAAAAACAATTGTCATTCTGCCTGTTTTTTAAAAACATGCTTTCTGAAAAATTGCGGTAGTTTTCTTATACTTCATAGTGGAGCTATTTAATACATCTTTCCATTGTGATAATAATTCCTTCTTTAATCGCAGATTGGCCATTTGCATCGACCCTAAAATTTTTGTTTGTATTTGCAACGACCATGATTGTCCGCTTTCTAAGAGATCATTATTTGGTGAGAGACACCTTTATTGATTCGGTTTTTAAAAGAGGGAACCTATTCATAAAGACTATCTGAAATATGACAAACAGAAGACACAATTCACTTTTTTATGGAAGCTGTAAATATTATAAAAATGAGGCTATGCCAGCTCAATTGACGTCTTATAATGTTGATTACAGAAATAAAGACAATACGACTACTGGACAAAGAAGTCACTAAGCTCCATGGATAGGCACTTGCAACATCAAAGAATTTCACACTGCAAGAATCATTCAAAATGGATCAGTCCCTTTAAGTGCCTTGAGGCTGACTATTGAAGCAAATGGACGAACAAAAAACCATACTGAATTATTCAAGACAATAATGATTAGCTTTTTTATCATACTCTATTTGTTACTGACCCTAGGTATTGGTTTTTGGGCATCGAGACGGATTAAAACTTCAGGCGACTTCACACTTGCAGGTAAAAGTTTGTCCACCGCTTTGGTGGGCATCACATTATTTGCCACTTGGTTTGGTAGTGGTCAAATCATGGGTAATCCTGGTTATTTCATCAAAAATGGATTTTCTTCCTATTTAACCTTAACCCTCACCAGTGGTATCTGCCTATTTATTGTAGCGCAGTTTTATGCGAGAAAATTATACCGTTTAAATATTGTTACGGTTAATGATTTTTTTAAAATAAAATATAATAAAAAACTCGAGCTGGCCTCTTCCATAATAATGATATTTTCTTATCCCCACTGGATTGCTGCGCAATTTGTTGCCTTGGCCTACCTATTTAATGCCGTACTCGGTATCCCTATTAGCTATGGCATTTTTTTGGGTGCAACAATCGTCGTTTTTTATACCTATATCGGTGGCATGTGGGCGGTAGCTTATACCGATATGATTCAAAGCGTTATGATTGTTATAGGTATTTCGGTTTTATTGTATCAAGTACTCAATCAAACAGGCGGTATTATTCCCATATTTGAAAAACAACCTACTGAGTTTTTTAGTTTTATTCCAAATGGAGGTCTTGATGAGTGGTCTGAATATATTGCACTGTTATTGGCCTTTACAGCTGGTACTATCCCTGTACAAGAAATCTACCAACGCGTATTTTCTGCAAAAAATCAAACATCTGCCCGCAACGGAATTTTCTTAGGCGGCATCTTATTAGTTGTTCTTCCTACTATTCCTCTAATCATTGGTTTGGGAGGCGTTCAGTTATTTCCCGAATTATTGGATGGTGGTGATTATCAAAATATCATTCCAACATTAGTAAACACCATGACCGGTAAACCTGTACAAATTCTTTTTTATGGCGCCATGATTTCAGCAATTTTAAGTACGTCTAGTGGTGCTATGCTTGCGCCAGCTACAGTTATCGGTGAGAATTTAATTAAACCTTACGCTGCGCACATTTCAGACAAGCGATTACTGCGTTTCACAAGACTAAGTGTTGTTGTAGTCGCCTTAATTTCTTGTTATTTCGCATTTAGTGACGCAGATATTGTTGGACTCGTTGAAGCGTCGCTTAGCCTTATTCTAGTATGCCTTTTCGCCCCTTTCACTTTTGGTTTGTTTTGGAAAAAAGCATCTGTAATTGGTGCATGGTCATCCATAATTATTGGTGGATTCACTTGGTTCTTCTGTTTTATGTTTAACACGAGAATTGATGCTACTATCTACGGTTTTATAATAAGCTGTTTGAGTATGATTCTTGGGAGTTTACTTAGACCAGATATAATCAATAAACCCAATTCGGATAAAAAGACGATTGATAATATCGTACATGAAACAAATACGTGAAAAAGCAATGTCTTTTGGGCCATGACAAACTTGCCTCGCAAGCTGGTATCTGGCCAATAAATGACTCTAATAAATAATAAAACCTCACCTCATGAAACTATCAGTTTTTGTAATCCTGCTAATTTTCAGCAACGCTATAGCCTTTGCTCAAGATGCTTGGCTCTCCACACCAGAAAGTATTGATCAATTTAGGAAGCAAGTAGAATCCATAAGACCAGATACAACGCGATTTGACCTATTTGTTCTAAACCAAACCATTCAATTAACTGATAGAAATTTAGACATCCGGATTTATAAACCAAAAGGTAAAGCCTTAAAACCAACCTTAATCTATATCCACGGCGCCTGCTGGGTAGCAGGAAGTTTGGATAGCCATGATGAGATTTGCAGGTTTTTAGCTACACAAAGCGATGTCAATGTTGTAGCCATAAATTATCGATTAGCGCCCGAACACAAGTTTCCTGCAGGGCACAATGATGTTTATGATGCTACGAATTGGATATGGAATCACGCTGAGGAACTTGGATTAGACCCTAACAAATTTGCAATTGCTGGTGAAAGTACAGGGGCTTATTTTACAACAGCAACCACATTAAAACTAAGAGACACTAAAAATGCCCCTAAGTTTTCATTTCAAATGCTTGTTTATGCAGCACTAGATGGCGGTGGGTCTTCTTGGAGCGAATGTAAAGATTTATATTTCAATAATTTAACCGATGTAAGAAGTGATTACGGTTCACCACTTTGGGCAGAAAATCTTTCAGGGTTGCCACCAACCTACATTATTTACGGAGAGTATGAAACATCAAGAGCAGAAGAAGAATTATTCATACAAAAATTAAAAGATCAAAATGTGAAGACCAATAGCTTTATGTACAAAGGTGTTAATCACGATGTTGTAAACTGGCTATCCGTTAGCTCAGAAACTCCAGCACATACCAAAGCAATAGTTTACATCAAGGAAGGATTTAAAACTAAATAAAGAAAAAACCTTAGCAGCAACAATTCTAGCAGATTAGCTGGACTTCAGCACAATTTTAAAAATACCCGATAAATAAACGAATTGCCTCGGACACTATTTAATATGGTTCGTCCTAAAATAAAGGCACTAAACATTCATTATCAGTATTTTGTATATGAAAAATTATACAAGCATCTTTTTATAAATGAGAATAAATAGATTTCTATTTTTTTCAGAACTGTAAAGTTTAATTAAAAGATAAGCTAACATAAAATCTAAAATCATGAAAGACATTAAAAACCAATGGTCAAAAAACGAGTTAAAAATCTATATTCTTCTATTCTGTTCAAAGGTTGACAACGTTGAAACAGAAGAAGAAATCGCACTTATAAAATCTAAAACAGACCTAGAGACCTTTAAAAAGTTGTACAAAGAATTCTGTGAGGATAGTGAAGCGGACTGTTTTGAAAAAATAGAGGACGCTATTGGAAGCTATCCCTTCTCGCCTAGAGAAATCTCCGAGATTAAAAAAGAAGTGATGGATGTATTTCATTCTGATAAAAAATTCGATATGAAAGAACGCTATCTGGATAAGGTATTGGATAATATTCTTTATTGAAGATGAAGAAGATAGAAAAGACCCGTTCAAACTATAAAACAAGAATAGAAATAAAGACCAATAAATAAAATTACAATGAGAAAATTAATCCTAACAATGTCCCTCCTATTCTTTTGTTTAACAGGATTCGCTCAATGGAACTACCCTCCTACCAAAAAAGTAGATGTAGTTGACACCTATTTTGGAGTGGATTATACAGATAATTACCGCTGGCTAGAAGAGTTGATAGCCCGATAACATTAATCAAATTAACATCTAAACGTATTTCAATATGAATACCCTAAAAACCATAAAACCATCAATATGCTGCTTCTTTTTAAGCCTAGCACTTCTATGCTGCAACAATTCTAAAAAGAAAGAATCTACTGTTGAAAAAACCCAACAATTAGAATATAGCCATAAAACTGAAACAGCAGAGTACTTCCTCTTACGTCCAGAGGTTGAAAAAGCCTACGGGTATTCCCACGCGGTTAAAATTGGGAACGACATCAAAATCTCTGGCGCTATAAGTATGGACGATGAAGGCAACCCAACCGCAATTGGTGATCTAGATCAACAAATGAAAAACTGTTATGCCGATTTAGAGAAGATACTAAAGCACTACGGTTGCACCTTTGACGATGTGGTAAAGGAAGATATTTTCACCACTAATATGCCTAAAATGTTAGAGGCAGCAGGTTATCGAGCAGAAATCTATAAAAATCATTTTCCAACAGGTACGTGGCTTGGTGTAAAGGAATTGGCACTCCCAGAATTTATGATAGAGATAGAAATGGAAGTGTATAAAGCAGAATAAAAGTTTCAAAAGCTATAATCGTTAAAATGGGTTAAGCTAAAAAGCAAATAGAGTAACAAATAAAATCAATACTACTATGGAATTAAAAGTCATTGGATTAGGACTGGGCAGAACCGGAACCTATTCCTTAAAAACAGCATTAGAAGAACTACAACTTGGACCTTGCCACCACATGGAGCGTGTGGCTCAAAACATGCCTGTTCAACTACCGCTCTGGAATGAGCTACTAAATAATCCATCCAATTTTGAAGCAGCTTATGAGGGCATGCGAAGCGCCGTTGACTGGCCTACTGCTGCATTTTATAAGGAGTTATATACTCGGTATCCTAAGGCGAAATTCATTCTAACCCACCGAAGCAAAGAGTCTTGGGCAGAAAGCTTTGGGTCTACGATTTACAAACTGCTTGTCGGCCGAGACAATGCACCTGCCCCAGTTCAAGAATGGCTAGATATGGTAATCAAGGTTATTGAAAAATCAGGTTTTTCTTTAAATCTTGATTTTGAAGGTTTAGCAGAACGATATGACGCACATAATAAAGCAGTCCAGAATTTAATTCCGCCCGAACAATTATTGGTATATCAGGTAAAAGAAGGATGGGAACCCTTGTGCAAATTTTTAAACGCTGAGATTCCAAAAACGGAGTTTCCGCGCACCAATAACCGAAAAGAATTCTGGGAATTGGTAAACTCTGCAACGACAGCAGAATCTTAGTGCTAAATAGCAAATAAGAAGGACTAAAGACAACTTTGCTGTCGGTAATTTTAAGCAATAGATTACAACCTAACAGCTACCAAACTTAAAGGATGAGACATTTTAAAGTTTGGTATGTATTTCAAAAAAAATCATTTAATAATTAAAAATTAGAATAATGGAAACAGAACAAAACATAGCAGTCATTGATAAACTGTATAAGGCCTTTTCAACAGCCGATATGCCAACCGTTTTAGGACTAATGCACCCAAAAATATTATGGAACGAAGCCGAAAGCAATGCGTTAGCAGATGGCAATCCCTATAAAGGTCCTGATGCTATTTTACAAGGCGTTTTTGCACGTCTTGGCGCAAACCATGATCACTTCGAGCTTAAGAATATCAAAACTCACGCAATGGATGACAATATGGTTTTGGCCACACTAAGGTATGACGGCAAGGTCAAGGCCACAGGAAAATCCTATAATGCGCAAGCTGCTCATTTGTGGTCGCTTAATTCCGAAGGAAAAATAATAGCTTTTCAACAGTACTTAGATACTAAGAAGATGGCAGAAGCTGAAGCGAATTAAAAAAATTACCTCAATGAAAACAGTACTCATTGCAGAAACAAGTCTAGGCATTGTACAAAATGTATGGCATGCAGCAAGTTGTGGATAAAGTTTATAACCCTTTTTTTGGCAGCAATTAATAACGAACAAAATGGAGAAATTAATAACCTTAATTATTCTTGGACTATTCACAATGCAGCTATCTGCTCAATGCGAAAGTTATCAAAATCACATGCAAGAGGTTATCGACCATGCAGAAGATGCCGAAGAATATGCCAAGGAAGCATATAGCAGTGCAAAGGACGCTTACTATGCAGACTTTTTAGAGGATGCAAAGTATTATGCAAAAAAAGCGATGAATGCCGCTGAACAAACTCAAGAAGTAGCAGATCATGCCGAGGATGCTGCTTCAAATGCTAATAGTGCTGCTGCAAATTGTGGCTGTGATAAAGGTCAGAACCGTGCCAGTAATGCCGAAGAAAATGCATACAATACTGAAGCATATGCCGAGGAAGCCTATAATAGTGCAAAGCAGGTCTACCATACAGACAATTTAGAAGATGCACAGTATTATGCAAAGAAAGCAATGCATGCTGCTAAAAAAGCGCGAGACGAAGCAGAAGTTGCAAAGACTAATGGCCTTTCTTCTTGTTATTAATAAAACCACTGCCAACTATTTTTATCGCACAGCTTTTTGCAGATAAGATATTGGCTATTATGTTGCCCTGATTGAGCCAGACACAACACCATTTATCGCATGGCGTGCCAACATGACGGATCAACGATAGGTAGATTGGAATGCCACCACCGATGACCTTTGGTACGCTTCGGTGGAGCAAGGCTTTGGGATGAATGCGAGATAAATGCTGTAAAACTAATTACCTAAAATAATTTTAAAATACACAAGTATGAAAAACAAAGTCGCATTAATCACGGGAGCAAGCAGCGGTATTGGAAAATCAACTGCAGAAGCTTTTGCAGCTCGCGGCGCAAAAGTCGTCGTGGCAGCAAGACGACAGGAAGAACTGAACCGTTTAGTCGCTTTTATTAGAGATAATGGTGGAGAAGCTACGGCCATACAAACTGATGTGTCCAAAATTAAAGATGCCGAGCAAATGGTAGCACATGCTATTAAGACCTTTGGCCGATTAGATTATGCCGTAAATAATGCAGGTATTGAAGGAGAAATTGCACCTATTACCGAACTATCGGAAGACGGTTGGGATCAGGTAATAAGCATTAACCTTAAAGGTGTCTTCTTAAGTATGAAGTACCAAGCCAAAGCCATGATCAAGGCAGGTCATACTGGTGCGATTGTCAATGTTGGTTCGGTAAATTCATTTTTGGGGTTTGCTGCTGGATCGGCCTATTCTACCTCAAAACATGGTCTGGTTGGCTTAACCTCTAGTGTTTCTGCCGAATTAGCGCCACAAGGCATAAGAGTGAATCTGTTATGCCCCGGAATTACCATTACCCCAATGCATAACAGAATCAGGGGCCTTTTTGGAGATGATTTATATGATAAAGGACTAATCCCCAAAACACACCTACAACGGGCTGGACTTCCGGAAGAAATGGCAAAAGCCATTCTATTTCTATGTTCAGATGAATCAAGTTACATTAGTGGTTCAACACTTACGGTTGACGGTGGACATACCTTAACGATGTAGCAAATAGTTATCGTTCTAAATTCATAGTCATCTATCAATTTTTCAAAAAATCAAACTCAAATAAACCTTCAATTTAAGCTAAAATTAAAATTATTAAACATGAAAAAAATACTCATCACCGGCTGCAGTACCGGATTCGGATTTGAAGCTGCTAAATACTTGGCAGAAAAAGGACACCATGTGTATGCTACCATGCGAAACATAAACACCTCAAATGCCGAAGCTGCCAAAACGTTAAAAGATTTTGCCGCAGCAAAACATGTAAAAATTGAAGTGATAGAATTAGATGTTACCTCAGACGAAAGTATTACTCAAGCCATGAGCCACATCCCTACTGTACATGTACTCATCAACAATGCTGGTCGTGGATTTGGTGGCGCAGTAGAAGGGTTTACTTCAGAAGAATGTTTGGCGCAATTAGATTTAAATGTAGTAGGCAATATTAGGATGGCCAAGGCGGTTTTACCTGGCATGCGTGCCCAAAAATCAGGATTAATCATTCAATTAAGTTCCATTGCCGGCCGTTTGGCGGTACCCGGTTTTGGTATTTACCACGCCAGTAAATGGGCGGTGGAAGCTTTGAGCGAATCTATGCGACTGGAGCTTGGCCCATTAGGAATTGATGTCGCCATCGTACAACCCGGACCTTTTTCCACTAATTTTTTTCAGGGATTAGTCTTGGCAAAAAGTGAAGAAGTAGCAAACGCTTACCAGCACGTCAATGAATTTAGCGCAGGTTTTGGTGCCAATACGCAAGCCGCTTTTGCTGACGAAAATGCCCCAACCGACCCGATGATTGTTGTTAAAACTTTTGAAAATCTCATCGATGCACCTGCTGGCAAACGGCCTTTAAGAACCATTGCAGGTATGGACTTTGGCGTGCAAGCCATTAACGATGCTATGGAACCTTTTAGACTAAGTGTTTTAGAAAGCTTTCAAATCACCGATTGGGATGGGGTGAAGGTATAAGCAATTAATTGGTATTTTTAAAAGCTATTCCGTAAGACCTACCTGCCAACGGGTAGGGACAAAACAAAATTAACAAACAAAAAGATTCCCGCTTTCGCGTGTACTAACCGCTACCCGTTTAAACGTGCATTACATATGAAAAAATTCCCCAACGCCATCGTCATCATTCTTTTAGTCATAGTAGTGGCGTGGCTGCTCACATTTATAATTCCGCAAGGCAGTTATGAGCGTATTTTTGACGAAACCACTGCGACTACTGCTGTAGTACCAAATTCGTATCAACAGCAAGCGTCACCATATCTATCAGCTTTCGATTTAATTCTTGCCATTCCAAGAGGTATTATAGGGCGTGCAGATTTAGTAGTTCTAATCCTCTTATTGGGAGGTTGTTTTTATCTTATTGAAAAGACAGGCGCACTTAATCAAGGCCTCAATCAACTCATTAAAATCCTATTAGGAAAAGAGTCTCTCGCCTTAGTTATTTTAGCTGTACTGTTTATAACGGCTGGTTTTACCATCGCCTTACAAGAAGAAATTATTGCCATGACACCAATCTTATTGCTGTTTGGACGCAGTATTGGCTACAATGCAAAAACGATTGTGGCAGCAAGCCTTGGATCTGCAATTGTAGGTGCTTCCTTTAGTCCTTTTAATCCTTTTGGAGTGGTGATTGCACAAAAAGAAGCCGGTGTAGAACTGCTATCAGGCTATGAGTTTAGGCTGGTGGTTTTGGCAATTGCTTCTACCGTTTGGATTTTGTATCTACTCCATTATAGCCGTAAAAACCGTATCGAAAAATCAACCTTAACTGTAGAAACTGAACGCCTAACTTTTAGAAATAAATTGATTCTAATCCTATTAGCATTAACTTTTGCCGGTGTTACTTATGGTTTGATTGTGTTGGATTGGTATTTTAATGAAATGTCTGCCTGCTTTTTCGTTTTAGGCTTGGTTTGTGGCACTATTGCTGGTTTCAGCTTAAATAAAACCACTGAAATTTATCTTGATGGTTTTAAAGAAATGGTTTTTGCTGCATTAATTATTGGTTTGGCAAATGGTGTCACTGTAATTTTAAAGGATGGGCTGGTAATTGATTCTATCGTTTACGGACTTTTCGGGCCTTTAGAACATCTTCCACCAACCTTATCTGCTATGCTGATGATGGTATCTCATGCGGTAATCCATTTTCCGATGCCAAGTACCTCGGGCCAAGCCATTTTAACCATGCCTATACTAAGTCCCTTGGCCGATTTAATTGGCTTATCGCGACAAGTTTGCGTGCTCGCTTATCAATACGGTGCCATAATGATGGATATAATTGTGCCTACCAATGGGGCTACAATGGCGATAATTGCATTGGCTGGTATCAACTATAAAAACTGGTTAACATTTATTATTAAACCTGTCTTAATAATGCTGGGTATTGGAGCCGGAGCAATTCTAGTAGCCATACAAATTGGTTATAATTAAAAGTAAACAAATGCAACAGCTGTTAAAAAGCTTATAAATCAATGGAATGATTAATGGCTAACAGTCCAGTCCCGAACCGTCGGAATCGGGAACCTTTGAGAAACAATAAATATAAACAAATGAAAAAATCAATGATAGTACTTTGCTTAGCCATCATCATTTTTAATAGCTCTTGTTCTCACAGAAATGATTCTGAAGTAGCAGAAAAAGAATTGAAATCTGTATTCAATAAAATGTGGGATAATGTCACACTTTTAAATGCCGACGCCTATTTTAAAACTGATGTTTCCGATGATTTCTATACTATCAACGCCGATGGTATTGTTCAAAACAAAAAAGAAATATTGGCGGACAAAAAACGACTCGAAATGCTAGAACTTTTGGATTTCAAATTTTATGACCAAAAAATAAAAGCGTTTGGCAGTGTCGGTATCATCAATGGTAGGATTCAGGCCTTTTCTGAGGGCACTTATGTGGGCGAGGTTTTCTATACTGCCATATTCGTAAAATATGGAGACGCTTGGAAATATGAAAACTGGCAAGGGACTTGGTCAAAAGATTCGCCGCGACCGCCATCGTTTATTTCGAAGGATTGATTTTAAAGATACCCCCCGCCTGCTTGTGGGGAAAATATTGTGATAAAACTCTTCAGAAACATCCGCCAAAACAGCATCATGGAAAACAAAACCTCGAAATATCTCAAATATGCCATTGGCGAAATTATCTTATTGCGAGTTGAATCAAAATGATTCCGAAATCGTACAAAACGCATGGATTGAGAAACACCTCAATAAATCCCTAAAACGTCAAATATATAGCAACGTAATTATCCGTAAAAGGGAACGGAAGATACCTAGTCATTTAATCACTTCCACTTTATACTCCATCAAACAATCTCAATGATAAGTCAAGATAATTGAAAAATTTCCCTAAGCCATATTTCCATAAAAAAAACGGGGTTACTAATAATTATATCGATAAATAGAATACGGGTTTCGGACAATCTATGCTTCCTTTCGTCCTAAGAGGTTAGGTTTGACTTCTGTTAATCAATAAATTAACAGTATTAATTAATCTTTAAATCTTTTTAAAATGAGAACTATTAAAACACTTTTATTAGCTGCCGTTGTAGCAATGCTATTTTCAACAGAAGGAAATGCACAAGAGGATGAGTCTTTTCTTCTTGACCTTACAGCATTTACAATTAAGTACGGTCATGATTCACAGTTTGTGGATGGCGTAAAAAAATGGAAAAAATGCTATCAGGACAATAATGGAGAAAACAAATGGAATGTGTGGCATCGGGTACAGGGAAGTTCAAACGTTTATGTGGTTGCTGGCCGTATGGAAAACTGGGCAGAAATGGACAAAAAAGATGCAGCTGGTGCAGCTTGTAGTGCAATAGCAATACAATCAATTAGGCCTCATATTGAAAATGCAGACAACAACATTGCACGCTCAATGCCTAAAGTAAGCCGTAGCACCGATATGCCAAACATGAGCCTAATTTGGAGCACTGGCTTTAAAGTAAAGAATAACATGGCATTTATGGAAGTTATCGAAGAGGTGACTTCAACAATTAAAAGTAAAGAAGGAGATGAGCGCGGATATTGGTATCGCGTAATGGGCGGTAAAAGTATGGATTACTTTGTATCTAGCCCTTACGAGAATTTTGCAGCACTTGACAAAGATGAGAGTGGTGTATGGGAAGTTTATGAGAGTGTTCATGGGGAAAAGAAAACCCAAGCAATTAGAGAAAAGTTCATGGCATCTTATAGTGATATCTGGAGCTACATCTACACTCTAGAAGAAGAGTTAAGCATGCAATAATAAGATTTAACTAAAAAAAACAGGCTGGTCTATTGATGCCAAGGACATGGAGATTTGAATTGGTACTACACATCAACCGACCCGTCTGTTTTATTCTTTCAATTATAAATAAACATTATGAAAACATCAATATTATTACTGCTTACGACCGTCCTTTTTATGTCCTGTGAAAAACAAGAGCAGCGCTATACCCAACAATCGGCAGAAATTGACACTTTTAAAAAAGTGATTGAAAATTATAAAAACATGAAGTGGGAAGATATGGCCATTCATTATGCCGATACTGCTAAAATCGCAAACAATACACTAAGGAAAAACTCAATACCGCTTTCAGAATTAATTAAAACCTATAAGGCAGATGCCGAAACATTTACTTGGATTGTTGAAAATGAGGAATATGAAATGGTGGTAACCGATGACAATGAAACTTGGGTCAACTTTTGGGGAATCTGGAAAGGCACCTTAAAAACCACAAAAAAAGAATACGTCATACCAATCCATGTAACCGCACGGTTTATTGAAGGAAAAATTGCTGAAGAATTCGGCTATTGGAACAACGCTGAAATAGCTACTGATTTGATGAAGGCCGAGCAAGAATTAGCTGAGGCAGAAGTTGAAGACATCTTGGAGGAATAACCTGATACAAGCAATAGAAAAGTTCTATTTATTCCATTAAAAAACCAATATTATGTCAATATCAAAAGTTAAGTTTAGTCGCAACTTAAGCAGTAGCGCCTTTTCCAGATATTTTTCATTTTCGGCGTTGTATATCGCCCAAGGTATTCCTGAAGGGATAACCTATTTCGCCATCCCAGCCTGGTTGGCAGCCAATGGAAAAACACCAATGGAAATCGCTTCATTTCTTGGAATTATCGGTATACCATGGAGCTTTAAAATTATTATAGCCCCACTAATGGATCGGTTTACAATTTTATCTATGGGTAGAAAACGACCTTGGATTATTACAGGCCAACTTGGGTTAATTTTGAGTTTCTTATGCATCGGGCTTGTTCCTGACCCCCTAAATAATAGCTTTGGCTTAATGGCGGCTGGTTTCTTCATCAGCTTTTTTGGCGCATTTCAAGATGTCGCCACAGACGGTATGGCGGTAGATGTCATTCCTGTTGATGAGCAAGCTCGCGCCAATGGTCTGATGTGGGGCACCAAAATAGCAGGTACATCTTTGTCTTTGGTTATTGGTACAGCATTGATAAATACTTTTGGCTTTTCAGTAGCTATTTCCTCCTTGGCCATTGCGGTTGCGATAATTATGTTGGTTCCACTTTATGTAAGAGAGAGACCTGGAGAAAAATTTATGCCTTGGAGCAAGGGTAAGGCTTCAATCACCGCAAAAAAAACCCAATTGCGTAGTTGGAAACAAATTTTCAAAAGCCTCTATCGGGTTGTAAAATTAAAGTCTAGTCTCATTTTTATTATCGCCATGTTCATTAATGGTTTGATGCTTGGTTTGGTCGATACCCTTATGCCCATTTTTAGTGTACAAGAATTGGGTTGGACCAACTCCAATTTTTCTAACGTCTTTTCAATTGCCACATTATCTAGCGGCATTTTAGGTATGTTTTTGGGAGGATACTTAGTGGACTACTTCGGAAAAATTAAGATGATAACCATCTATTTAGTTTTAACAACAGCTCTAATTGTGCTATTTGCCTTTTTGTCTGGTCTATGGTCTAATCTATTAGTAATGTATGGCTTTATCTTTATTTACTATACGCTTTCAACATTTTTGACCATAGCTGTTTTTGCTTCAGGCATGCATCTTTGCTGGAAAACCGTAGCAGCCACACAGTTCACGCTTTTTATGGCAGTCTCAAACATGGGGCGCGCATCGGGTTCGGCAATGCTAGGCTACTTAAAAACCTATTTTAACTGGGATATCGTTTTTCTTATAATAGCGATTTCTCCCTTTTTGATGCTCATAATCGTAAAGTTTATACATTTTGAAAGGCATAGGGTTAAGGTAGATAGCTTTAATATTCCTGATAAAGAATTCTCTTTGCCGTCAATGATGAGGGATATATAATTGTTGAAAAAAACATTGATAAACTAATATGTTCAATTCAAAATAGTCGAGCATTAATAAAACAACGTTATCAAAATCAATTAAGATGAAAGCACAGGCAAAATCACTAACGCCATTAAATGCGTCAAACAGAATTCATTCTATTGACATTATGAGAGGCATCGTGCTTTTTGGGATATTATTGATGAACATCAACGGCATGGCTTTGGCGCACGCTTACGGCGACCCAACAGTGTCGGGAGGGGCTACGGGATACAATCTTTACACTTGGATTACTACAAACCTGCTTTTTGAAGGAACCATGAGGGCCTTATTTTCTTTACTGTTTGGGGCGGGTATGTTTATTCTCTTAGACCGTTTGGAAAAACGAGGTGCAGGCATAAAAGCAGCCAATATTTACTTTAGAAGATTGATGTGGCTTTTACTCTTCGGATTAATTCACGCTTACCTCCTACTCTGGACAGGTGAAATTTTATTTAGCTACGCTGTAATGGGCTTTTTAGTGTATTCTTTCAGAAACCTAGCCCCCAAAAAACTACTTATAGCTGCTTTAGTCTTGATAGCGGCGGGTACCGTTTGGGACTATGCCGAGTATAAATCTGATACAGAATTTATACAAAATGTTGCTTTGGCCGAAGACTACAGAGAAGAAGGCAAATCACTCACAAAAGAATTGAGGAGTGCAGAAGTACGATGGGAAAACAGACAACAAGAACGCTCACTAGAAGGTATAAAGGATTATAATGAAAATATGAAGAAAGGGTATTTTAGCTTGGTAGCCTTTCTAGCTCCAATCAATATGCATAACGAGAAATTACTTGTTTACCGCTACGGGATCTGGGACATCTTAAGCATGATGCTTATTGGTATTGCATTTTTCAAATTGAAAATTCTATCTGCCGTAAAATCGTATCGCTTTTACCTAACAATGTCAATAGTTGGTTATGCTGTTGGTTTGGGCATCAATTATTACGAAATACAACTGATTATGAACAATGACTTTTCGTATTTAAGTTTTTCCGAAGCTGGGATCACCTATGAACTAGGCCGTCTTGCAGTAGCGATGGGTCATGTTGGATTCATTATGATATTCTGTAAGCTTCCAATACTAATTACGTTGAAAAATGCGCTGTCCGCAGTTGGTAAAATGGCGTTAACCAATTATGTGATGCATTCTGTTTTCGCCTTGGTGCTTTTTACGGGAGCCGGGTTTGGATGGTTCGGCAATTTTGAGAGACACGAACTCCTTTACATTGTATTTTCAATCTGGCTGTTTCAATTGATTGCAAGCCCAATTTGGCTTCGCTACTTTCAGTTTGGCCCGCTAGAATGGCTCTGGCGTAACCTAAGTTATAATAAGAAACATCCGATAAGGAAACCTTTTAAATCGTTACAATCTGTACACTAGAGCATAGACTTTAAATTAAATAGCATTAATAATGGAAAATGTATCAAACATAAATGTTGAAAAGAATAAAATATCTCGAAAAGATAAAGCAATCAGTAATTCTAATGAAGCCAACTATAAAATGAGAATTGTTGAGGAGGTTATAATTGTTGTCTTGGGGATATTTTTTGCAATTCTAATTCACCACTTAAGTTCCTAAAAATGAAGTATCAATTTGGAATACCATTATTTAAAGGACGCCTATATTTAAGATGATAAACTTCTTAAGACATATTAGAAAACGCCATATTCTCGAAGGAAAAACATCCAAGTATCTCAGATACGGCATTGGGGAAATCATTCTAGTGGTCATAGGGATTTTAATTGCTCTGCAAATAAATAATTGGAATGAAAATCAAAAGTTCGAAAAACAAGAATTCCAATATCTAAGCCGCTTAATCAAAGAAAATGAAAAGGATGTTTTAAGCTTCAAGATGGAAATAGAAAGGCTCGGAAGCTATAATGCAAAAATTAAAGTTTTTTGTGAAGCTTTGAAAAACAAAAGGTGTCCTGACAGTTTACTTTTAGAACACGCAAGCCAATACATGATATATGGTTCATTATATCCAAACTTCAATCCTTCCCTTTCAACCTATCGAGATTTGTCTAGTACAGGTAATTTAAATCTCATTAGAGATACTGAACTGCGAGACCTTATTGTGGGGCATTATACTGCCTATGATGTTGTTAAATCCAATTTTCAAATCAATAAAGATTGGGCCATACCAATCGATGCCCCCTTATTTATAGAGACAAATGCTCTTCAATTTGATACAAATTTCACGTCTTTTCTTTTTTCTGAAACGTCTGAAGCAAAATTAGCTAACGATTTAAGGAACGAGCAGGATATTTATTTACGTAATGCATCACTACATTATTGGATTAATTCCGATTGTATCACTTACTTAAAACAAATCAGTGAGGAAACTGAGGAACTAATTAATACTATAGAAGATGAAATACAGCTTGAAAAATAATGAGATTTATGAATTAAAAAATCAAATATTTAAATAGAAAAAAATAGTTATCACTCAATAATATAAGGTCAATATCATAAGAATGGGAACAAAACTTTAAGATGATAAACTTCTTAAGACATATTAGAAAACGCCATATTCTCGAAGGAAAAACATCCAAGTATCTCAGATACGGCATTGGGGAAATCATTCTAGTGGTCATAGGTATTCTTATTGCACTAAGCATAAATACCTGGAATGAAAAACGTATTAATGAAGGTAGACTAAAAATCTACATCACAGAAATTATAAAAGATTTAAAAAATGATACCCTAAATATTAACATTACCATAAATCAAGCTAAAGAACGAAGCGAAACCAGCAAATCCTTTTTGGCGCACAACGATTATAACACCTTGTCAATTGATAGTTTGGAAAAAAGCTTGGAAACCTTCTATTCTAAAGTTGTGTTCAGTAAATCGACTTTTGAAAAAGTCGAAAATTCAGGGATAACTGATTTTGGGCGCTACGAGTCCCTAATTGAAGACTATAAAACATATTATAATATTACCATTCCTGATATAATGAGCTTTGAAGGCACCCACAATCGTGCCGTGGATATTGAGGATAATTACTGGAGATATGGGCAAAAAATATATGAGTTTACCTATGACCAAGCATTGGTGTCTTATCAAGATAAAGAAGAAGCAAAAAAAAATCTGATTCTATTATTACAATCCCCCACTGCGAGAAATATTTTAAAAATAGATTATCGTAGAAACAGAAATACGGTAAAAAGACTCAATAAATTCAAAACCGATGTTATAGAATTGATTGTCAAATCTCAAAAAAAGCTCAATGTCTGAAATTAACCAACCTCAAATTGCACCAATAAAACAAAACCAGCGTATTCATTTTTTGGATGTTCTTAGAGGCATTGCCATACAATGTATTTTTGTAGCCAACATCCTGTACTTTTCGGGACTTTTCTTTTATCCTGATAGCTATAGAAATCCTGCCTTTGTTTTTCCAACGGATATGATTGTGGGGTTTCTATCCTTCATGTTTATCGACGGGAAATTTTATACTATTTTTTCCCTACTGTTCGGGATTGGCTGTTACGTACAGTTCAATAAATTGAACAAACAGGGAAAACCTTTTGCGCCTTTTTTTGCCAAACGAATGTTTTGGTTATTGGTATTCGGGCTAATTCACTTAGTAGGTTTTTGGATTGGCGATATATTGACGCTTTACGCCCTGTTGGGCTTTGCGGTTATTCCGTTCATTACACTTTCAGATAAAAAACTGCTCTGGCTTGCTTTTGTCTTAATCTTGCTACCAATATTGAACTGGTTAATCATTGAATATTTTGGTATGGATTACCCGGCGATATTTTTTGAGAAAAGCATTGAATCCTGGAAATTGCATGGTTTCCCGCAAGTAGAATGGGGAGGTGAGCTTTGGAATGATCTTGCATTTATGTTCAGCAATAATAGTTGGATTGAACATTTCAAAATGAACCGCGGCGATGCGTGGGTTCGACTAGCCATGATTCTTGAAGAGGGACGGATATTCAAGGTTTTCGGTATTTTTCTTATCGGTGTCTGTGCGGGGCGACACATCTTAAATCACAATCTTCTCAACAACACCAAACTGCTAAAGCACATTGCTTTAATTGGCTTAATCATTGGTCTACCCATGTGTTTTTTTAGAACCTACCTGCAATTTATGGGAGCGCAAAATCAAATGAATAGCTTTCTCAATACCTTAAGTTATGCTTTTGGGACTGTACCGACAGCTCTGGGATACGCTGCATTGATTGCCTTATTATTCAGAAAAAAACCGCGAGTATTTTTATGGCTCGCTCCTGTAGGCAAAATGGCATTTACCAACTATATTTTACATACAGTATTTGGCATATTCGTTTTCTACGGATTGGGCTTGGGTTATGCTGGTAAAATGGGTTTTACTTTAATTACACTTATTGCCATTGGCTACTTTTTACTAGAAGTTCTATTTAGCACAATATGGCTCAGATATTTTAAATATGGCCCGTTGGAATGGCTCTGGAGACAATTGACCTACGGAAAAATTCTGAAATTAAAGAAGACACCTATTCAAGAACACTTTCAAAGTACAAGCTTGGAATGAGTCAATCACAAGAACACTTAAAAAGAAGCATCGGCGTGATAAGCCTTTCAGCCAATATTATTAACATCGTAATTGGTGCGGGTATTTTTGCATTACCAGCCCTAATAGCTTCTAAAATGGGAGCTGCAAGCATTTTCGCATATTTGTTCTGCGGATTATTGATTACGCTCATCATGCTCTGTTTTGCTGAAGTAGGTAGTAAGGTCACTAAAACCGGCGGCCCATACACTTATATCGAAACCGCTTTTGGCGATTATGCAGGCTTTCTTAGTGGCATATTTTCAATCGCCTGTTGCCTGTTTGCAGATGCAGCAGTGTCAAACGCACTTGTTGGTATTCTCGGAAATGTTCTACCCATATTTCAAACACCTTCTATGAGATTGGTAGTTCTATTTTTAATTTTCTTCGGCCTAATGGGCATAAACGTTCGTGGCGTAAAGCAAGGTATGGGTTTAGTAAAATTCAACACTTTGGCAAAGCTACTGCCGCTTTTTATATTTTTGGTTTTAGGCTGGCAAGCCGTTTCAATTGAAAATCTTGCCATCGATGCAGTACCAAGTTTAGAAACCATCGGTAAAAGTTCCCTTATTTTATTTTTCGCTTTTATTGGTTGCGAAACCGGGCTTATGGTCAGCGGTGAAGTGATCAACCCGAAAAAGAATATCCCTAAGGCCATTTTTATAAGTATTGCTTTTGTGGTTGTTCTTTATATCTTGATTCAAACGGTTTGCCAAGGAATTTTAGGCAGTACCCTACAAAATTATGAGTCTGCACCTTTGGCAGAAAGTGCTAAAGTTGCTTTTGGTGTTTTCGGATTTTCATTATTAACCATTGGAACGGCAATCTCTATGTTCGGTAATTTGACCGGCTCACAGCTTAATAGCCCGAGGGTTGTTTATGCATTGGCACGGGACAAAGTAATTCCAAGTAAACTTTTGGCGAAAATTCATCCACGCTTTGCCACGCCTTACGCTTCCTTGATGGTTTATGGAAGCATTGCCTTTGTCATTTCGGCAGTCGGTAATTTTGAGCAAATGGTCGTGATAACGACCAGCTCATACTTACTCCTATATCTTGGTGTGGTATTATCCCTTATTAAACTAAGAAAAACAAAGTCAAAAGACATAGATAGCTTTATTGTACCTGGAGGTATGATAATTCCATCTTTATCTATTGTTATCATTATTTATTTTCTTTCAAATCTTGAGATGCGAGAAATTATTGGCACCCTAATTTTCATTACAATCCTTAGCCTATTGTTCGTCATTATTAAAACCCTAAAAAACAAAAAAAACTTTCGTGATGAACCCTAAAAAACTAATTATCAAACCACAGCATATTTTATCTAACTTAGCGTACTCCAATCTTTTTTTTACCCGACCTACCTTTATTCAGCAATTTGCCACAAGGTTTTCCAACGCAACGAAAATCTTGCCGCGTTGCGATTTACTTGTCTTTATATGTCTACCGACCATGAAGTTTTAAGCAAGTGAAAAAGATAAGTACCGTAAAATTTTAGTCCAATATTAAAATTGAAACTTTCTAAATGCCACTTGATAAAAAATTAAAAAACGATATTCTTACCTTTTATAAAATATGGCTAGATGCCTATTTAAATGGGAATACCGTAGATTACAACTCTTATTTTGACGAGTATTATCATTTTATCGGCTCTACCAGTAACAAAGCGTTTCTAAACCGGGAAGAAACAACCAAATTTTTCAAAGAAAACGCAAATCAGTTAGTAATTAAGCCACCTTTGGAAAATGAGCATTACACCTTGGAGCAATTCGGCAACCAAATTTTTATCACCCACATTTTCGATGCTTGGTTTCTAAATGGCGGTGATTATAGCTACCACGAAAAATTTCGCTTTAGCTCCATATTACATAAAAAGAAGACTGAATGGAAATTTATCTATCAGCATCTCTCAATACCCTATTCTCATCCTAATATTTTAGAAGCCAATGAGGACATAAAACAACTCAGAAAAACCATTCAAAATCAAACTTCAGAACTGCAAGCTAAACGTCGGGAACTTGAAATTGAAGTTGCCCTTGAAAAAGTACGAAGCCGAACCATGGCAATGCAACATAGTGATGAGCTCCAAGAAACATCATATTTATTGGACCAACAAGTAAGGGCATTAGGCATAAAAACATGGGGTTGTGCCTTCAATATTTACGGAGAAAACGAATCTAAGGAATGGTTTGGAAATGAAGCAGGTGCATTGCCAACTTACACGGTTCCAAGAAATGGAATTTTTAAAAAATATTACGAAAAAGGTCAAAAAGGTGAAACACTTTGGATTGAGGAATTTTCAGGAAAAGCATGTCTAGCCCATTATGAAACTATGAGTGCGCTTCCTGTAATTGGTAATGTACTCTTAAAATTAAAGGAAACCAACAATGGCTTCCCAACCTATCAGATAGACCATGTTGTCTATTTTAAATACGGTTACTTGTTGTTTATCACAAAAGAACAAGTTCCAGAGGCACATGATATTTTTAAGCGATTCGCCAATGTTTTCGAGCAAACTTACACGCGTTTCCTTGACCTTAAAAAAGCAGAACAACAAACCAAAGAAGCTAAAATTGAAGCCTCATTGGAAAAAGTAAGAACCGTCGCACTTACCCTCACAAAATCTGATGACATGTTAGATGTTGCCCAGGTGCTATACGAGCAATTGTTGGTGTTAGGGTTTACTGATATGCGCAACGCCATTATCGATATTCATAATGATGACGAGACATTTTTAGATTATGATTATTCACACGATATGTCTAGCGCTGTAACGCTCTTTTCCTTTTATGGCGACCATGTTATTGAACAACAGATTAAAAAAGTGGAATCTAGCAATGATGCCTTTTTTGAAATTGAGCTGAAAGGTGACGAATTAAAAGAACTCATCGAGACACGTTTACGCAATGGCGAAAAAGACGACCCAAGACTACATACCATTGACCATTTGACCTACAACTTGTATTCCTTTGGAAACGGTGCGATAGGGATTTCCAACTTTGGGATTTTAAGCGATGAAAAAAAGGCAATCCTAAAACGCTTTAGAAACGTCTTCACATTTGCCTATAAACGCTATACCGACTTGGCAAAAGCCGAAGAACAAGCTAGGGAAGCAAAACTTGAGGCATCATTAGAGAAAGTACGTTCAGAAGCTTTGGGTATTGAAGAATCTACAGACTTGCTTAACATAGCAAAAGCCTTGTACGAGCAGTTACTGGATTTGGGCTTTAACGATATCCGAAATGCAATAATAGACGTAAACAATGAGGACGATGAAACCTTTCTAGATTATGACTACTCTCATGAAATGGGTGGCACCATTACTTTAATGGCTTATGACGATGATCCTACGCTTGTGGAGCAAGTAAAGGATATTGCCAATTCAACGGACAGTTATTCTGAAATGGTTTTAAAAGATCAGCAGTTGATAGACCTTATTAATATGCGACGCAATAATGGTGAGGCAGATGACCCACGTTTGATGGAAGCAGACAGCGTAACTTATATATTGTATGCCTTTGGAAATGGAGCCGTTGGTATTTCAAACTTTGGCACCTTAACGAGTAACCAAAAAAATATTCTAGGTCGCTTTAGGGTGGTTTTCACTTTTGCCTATCAGCGTTTTAAGGATTTACAAATCAAGGAAGAACAAGCCGCTGCGCTGTTAGCAGAAAAATTACTTCTAGAGAAAACATTAACCGACCTTCAAGAAACCCAAGAACAATTAATTCAATCTGAAAAAATGGCCAGTCTAGGAGAACTCACTGCTGGCATCGCCCACGAGATTCAAAATCCTTTAAACTTTGTAAATAATTTTTCTGATTTAAGCAAGGAGCTATTAGACGAAATGTTGTTAGAAATTAAAAAAGGAGATTTTGAGGAAGCTAAGCTTATAATGGTCGATATCATTGACAATTTAGAAAAAATAAATCATCACGGTAAGCGGGCAGATGGGATAGTAAAGGCGATGTTGCAACATAGTAGGTCTAGTGGAAATAAAAAGGAAAACATCAATATTAATAGCATCGCTGAGGAATATTTAAGATTGGCCTATCATGGTTTACGAGCCAAGGACAAATCTTTTAATGCTGAGTTAATCACAGATTTTGACGAATCAATAACATCGGTAAATATAGTGCCTCAAGATATTGGACGGGTCATACTTAATCTTTTGAACAATGCCTTTTATGCCGTTCACAAGAAAAAAGAACATGCGCCAATAGATTTCATACCAACCGTAGGAATTAGTACGAAACAAAAAATGGACAAATTAGAAATTAAGATAAAGGATAATGGAAACGGAATGACAGAGACCGTAAAAGAAAAAATTTTCCAGCCCTTTTTTACCACCAAACCCACTGGCGAAGGTACCGGATTAGGGCTGTCTTTAAGTTATGACATCGTCACCAATGGTCATGAAGGCGAATTAACAGTTGAAAGTAAACAAAACGAAGGTACAACTTTCACGATTCTGCTCCCAATTGCACCAAACAAAACAGCAAAAAAGTTATGAAAACGACTTTCGCACATATCTGTTTCTCGATTCTTTCTAGCGTATTATGTCTAGCTCTTTGGTCTTGCAACCATACTAAAACTGAAAACGATAAAATCAGTTTCTCAAAAAAAGAACCTGTAAAACCCCCGGTGAAAATAATCGCCACCAAACCGAAACTAACGCTTTTGGATACTTGCAAAACTCCAGAAAAAATTAATATTCCCTCTTTGTCTTTTTTTAATAACAAAGGCGAACTAAATTCTAAAAAGTTAGAACCGTCGTTCGTACAATCGGCTGATTTTTATATTGATATGCAAAATTTCAATACCGAGCAGGGATTGGCGCTGAGCAGTATCATCTGCGGTTTTAAAGACAGTGAAGGTGTACTTTGGTTTGGGACTTCCGGGAACGGCTTAAATATGTATGACGGGACTACGTTCAAAACATTTAACTCATCTCACGGCTTGATACATAATCTTATTCAAGATATCCATGAAGATAAAGATGGCATTCTGTGGATAGGCACTTATGGTGGTCTTAGTAAATTTGACGGAGCATCCTTCGAGAACTATACAAAAGAAAACGGTCTAATCGATAATGAGGTCAACAGTGTTTTGACAGATATAAACGGAAGAGTTTGGTTAGGCACCAGCGCAGGTATAAGTTGTATTGAAAATGAGGTAATTATAAACTACAACTTTGGTGGTGACACTAATTTTGCGGTTTACGATATCATTCAACGTCGAGACGATTCCATTCTATTTGCAACCAATAAAGGGCTTCTATATTTTAATGAAAACGCCAAAACCGAAAATGCCATAGTATCTTATCTAAAAGCGCCCTATCAGGATTTTATTGGCAACCTGTTAGAAGACAAAAATGGGAATCTGTGGTTAGGTACAGAAAATGGAGTATATAATAATACTCCAAGCGAAATAAAGAAAAATGATAACGATTGGCAGCATTTTACTACAGAAAATGGATTAGTTAATAATAATATACTAAGTCTTACCGAAGATGCTCAGGGCACCATTTGGATTGGTACCGAAAACGGTATAAGCAGTCATCCTTTAATAAGCACAGAAAAAGATACCATTGTATTTACTAATATTACGACCCAACAAGGCCTTGCCAACTCTACTGTAAAGGATATTACCGAAGATGATCATGGTAACTTATGGTTTTCAACAAACGGTGGTGGCGTGGATAAATATGAAGGCCAAGCGGTTCGATCTTGTACTATCGATCAAGGATTGAAAAGTAACGTTATTTCCGCCATCTTTCCAAATGACGATGAATCAATCTGGTTTGGGAGTTTTGATGGCACTTTAACCTTGTACGATGGTAAGGATTTTATTAATTACGGTTCAGATCAAGGTTTAGAAGCAGAATACATTTTAGACGCTATAAAAGACCAAAAAGATAATATTTGGTTGGCCACTGCTTATGGCCTTATCCAACTTTCTAAAAATACGGCTTCGTATTATACTCAAGAACAAGGCCTACTGTATGATTACACCACCAGCATTCTGGAAGATGCATCGGGAAATTTATGGATAGGCAGTTATGAAGCGGGACTCAACAAGTTTGATGGAAAAACTATGACAGGTTACACAACAGACCAAGGCCTAGTGCACAATACGGTTTGGAGCAGTATACAAGATAAAGACGGTATGCTCTGGTTTGCGACGCGGGGTGGATTGAGTAGATTTGATGGGGACATCTTTTTTAATTTCACCAAAGATCAAGGGCTGGTTGAAAACAAACTATCTAACATTTTTCAAGATAGCAAGGGCAATTTAATTATAGGCAGTTGGGGCAGTGGCGTTTCCATAGTTCTAAGTGAAAATATAAAAAACTTAACTTCAGAAAGCAACTCAGCTACAACAACATCTAATTTTATAACCTTCAATACGAACAATGGTCTTGCCAATGACGTGGTCTATGACATTGCCGAAGATAGCAAAGGAAACATATTTATAGGTTCAAGCAAGGGCGTAACCGTACTAAAAGGGGGCCTAGATTCCTCTGGGAAAAACATCGCAAAAGATGGCGTTGAAAATTACAATCAGACTACCGGTTATCCCATAAAAGACCTTGCGAACAACCACTCTATGTATATGGATAAGGATGACGTGCTTTGGATCGGGACCGGAGACAAACTGGTGAAGTTTAATTACAGCGAGGTACGTAAAAGCTTAAAACCACCTTCGGTTAGCATTCAAAAAATTAAAATCAATAATGAAAATCTAAGCTGGCGCTTATTGCAAAAAGCAAGAGAAAAAAAATCATCTATTCCGAACAAGCAGCATAAGTGTTGACCCATTTATAGCCGACGAATTATTTGTTTACGAAAAAAAACTTACTGATTCACAACGCGACTCAATAGTTGAAAAGTTCAAGACTGTTAAATTTGAAAGTGTTGGAAAGCGCAACGCTATCCCTAATCAACTTGTACTACCCTACTCTAAAAATAATATCAGTTTTGATTTTATTGGTGTAGAAACGTCTAGGCCGTTCTTGGTAAACTACCAATACAAATTAGAGGGTTATGATGAAGCTTGGAATCCTATAACAAAATCAAACACCGCAAACTTTGGAAACATCCCCCAAGGCACACATACCTTTATGGTAAAGGCGCAAAGCGGGGATGGTGTTTGGAGCAAACCCGTAAGTTATACCTTTAAAGTGCTTCCGCCATGGTATCGCTCGGTGTTGGCCTATATGGTCTATGGCCTTTTAACAATCTTCATTATCATTTGCGTTGACCGTTATCAGCGCCAACGCATAACCGCCAAAGAAAAACAAAAAAGCATGGAGCGGGAACTGGTGCAAGCAAAAGAAATTGAAAAAGCATATTCCGAATTAAAATCCACACAAACCCAACTCATCCAATCCGAAAAAATGGCAAGTCTTGGAGAATTAACCGCTGGCATTGCCCACGAAATCCAAAACCCATTGAATTTTGTAAATAACTTTTCTGAGCTTAGCAATGAACTTATCGATGAGATGAGCGTGGAAATAGAAAAGGGAGATTTAGAAGAAGCTAAATTTATTGCAAAAGACATCAAATCAAACCTAGCAAAGATAAATCATCACGGTAAACGTGCTGAAGCCATCGTCAAAGGTATGCTGCAACACAGCCGAAGCAGTGGTGGTATTAAAGAGCCAACAGACATCAACAAATTGGCAGATGAATATCTACGGCTTGCTTATCATGGATTGCGAGCAAAAGATAAAAGTTTTAATGCCAATTTAGAAACAGATTTTGATGACTCTATTGGTCTGGTTAATCTGATTCCACAGGATATGGGACGTGTTATTTTGAACTTGATTACGAATGCGTTTTATGTAGCCTCCCTGCCCCCAGAAGGAGGGTTCAAAATCCAGATTATATTCATAAGCCAACAGTTAAGGTAAGTACCAAACTCATTTCCACTCTTCGGGGGAACAAAGGGGGGATTTTAATTTCATTTCCGACAACGGCAAGGAATTCCTGCTGACTATTTTGGACAAAATATTCCAACCGTTTTTCACCACAAAACCTTCAGGTCAAGGAACAGGTTTGGGCTTGAGCATGAGCTATGATATTGTAACCAAAGGGCATGGTGGGGAGTTGAACGTGAAAACTGAAATAGGTAAGGGCGCAGTATTTACTATAAAATTACCAAAAGACAACAAATTGAAATCAGAATTATGAAAACTATACTATTGAGATTGTTAGTTCTATTATTCTTGTTGAGCCTAAGCCCTCTTATGGTCAAGGCACAAACACAATATCTGGATAGTATTAGCGCTTTGATTCGCGATGCTAAAACCGATACCTTAAAAATCCTATTAATAAATTTAAAAACCGAACGCTTAAAAGAAGTCAATTTAGATAGCGCCCTTAAGCTTGGGGAAGAAAATCTTAAAGCTGCAAGAGATTTAAAGTTTCAAAATGGAGAACTCAATATCCTAACTAATCTTTCTGGAATTTACACGACTAAGGGAGATTACCAATCTGCAGAAAGCGTGCTTAAAAGAGCAGATTCGCTAGCGCGAACTCTTAAAAATGACAGACAAATAGCGCGGGTATACTCAAGCCTTGGAATTTTATATGGCACTCAGGGTAAATACGACAGTTCAAATGTATATTTCAGAAAATTAGTACCTATACACGAAAATAATGGCGATAGCATCTCGCTAGGTCGTACCTACTCCAATTTGGCCATTGGTTATCAAATGCAATCCAACTATCCGCAGACTTTAATTTATCAGCAAAAAGCATTAGGTATTCAAGAAGCTATTAATAATGAAGTCAGCCAATCCTATCTTTTAATGAATATGGGTGTCACATATCAGCTAATGCAAGACAATTTAAAATCTGAAAATTATTTTCTAAAAGGCATTGGATTGGCAAATAAAAATCAGATAAAAAATGTGGCGCTCTATGGATATTCTAATCTTTCTTCACTTTATGCCAATCAAAATAAGTGGGCAAAGTCTTACGATAATGCCAGTTTAGCATCAAAGCTCGCTGAAGAAATGGGTGACGAAGGCATACAGGCTGCAAGTATGGCAAAAGCCGCAAAAGCACTATTGAATTTAAACCAGATTGAAGAGGCCGAAGAATTGGCTACCAAAGCAATAGTCATAGCCGAAAAAGCTGGCCAACCATTGGTTCTATACCAAACTAACGGTCACAAAGGGGAAATTTTGACCTTTGATAAAAGATATAAGGCTGCTATACCCTATTTAGAAAAAAGTGTAAAAATCATTGAAGAATTAGACAATTACGATATAAATATTGCAGAAACCTATGCCAATCTATCCTTATGTTATGAAAAAACGGGGAAATACGATAAGGCGCTTTTCAGTTATAAATCATCAGCAAAAATAAAAGATTCGGTGCGAGCCAGGGAAAACATACAAAAGGCCACAGAACTGAGTATGACCTATGATTTTGAGAAAAAAGAGTCCTTAAATAAAGCAATTCAAGACAAAAAAGATGCTCAAGCCGAACGGTCAAAAAACCGTCAGCTCTATCTTATTTTAGGTTTAGGCATTTTACTGCTCTGTGGCATCTTTATCGCCTTAATTTTATATAAAAACAACAAACAGAAACAAAAAGCAAATCTACTTTTAGTACGCCAAAAATTAAAAGTCGAAAAAACACTTAAAGAATTAAAAATAACCCAAACCCAACTCATCCAATCTGAAAAAATGGCATCACTTGGGGAATTAACCGCTGGCATTGCTCATGAAATTCAAAATCCGTTGAACTTCGTTAGTAATTTTTCTGAGGTCAGTAATGAATTAATTCTCGAGATCCAAGAGGAACGAGTAAAACAAAAAGATGAAAGAAATGAAGAGTTGGTTGGAGATATTTTAAATGATATCAAATCAAACCTCGAAAAAATAGTGTACCACGGCAAACGTGCAGACACCATTGTAAAAGGAATGTTACAACACAGCCGAAGTAGTGGTGGCATTAAGGAGCCAACAGACATTAACAAAATTGTAGATGAATATTTACGATTAGCCTATAATGGATTACGAGCAAAAGATAAAAATTTCAATGCCACTCTAGAAACAGATTATGACGAAAGCATCGGGAAAATTTCAGTAATTCCACAAGACATCGGAAGGGTAATTCTCAACATGGTCAATAATGCTTTTTATGCAGCCACCTTACCCCCCGAAGGGCGGTTCAAAGACCCAAATCATTTACATAAACCAATTGTAATTGTCAGCACAAAACAAACAAAAGACGCTGTTTTGATTAGCGTGAAAGACAACGGTCCAGGCGTACCCAAAAACATTTTGGAAAAGATATTCCAACCCTTTTTCACCACCAAACCATCGGGTAAAGGCACTGGCCTAGGTTTGAGTATGAGTTATGACATTGTAAAAGCTCACGGTGGAAAAATTGATGTTATAAGTAAGGACAACGAGGGTTCAGAATTTATCATTAAACTGCCTATTTGAATGATTGCTCATAAATATCATATTAATTTTAAAACTATAGGATTGGCCATAACCCTATCCATTCTGATACTCGGAAACTGTTTTTCTCAAAATCAGAAAGACATCCGTAAGTTGAAAAATGAATTTACAGTAAGCATTGCAGATACAACCAAAATAAGATTGGCCACAGAAATCTCTACAAGATATCGGAATCTTCTGGAAAATGATAGCTCAAAAAAATACGCATCGACGGCATTAAGCCTCTTAACAAAATTGCCAAACAAACACCTACAATCGATTCCTAATTTTAAAGTCTTCAAAGCTAAAAGTATAGAGAATATTGGGAGTGCCCTCACTTACGAAAATACAGATTTAGCGCTAGACACGATGCAGAAATCCATTGCCTTATGGAAAGAGGTTAACGATAAGGATGGCTTGGCAATGGCATATTTTTCTTTAGGTCAAATTTATAGCTTTAAAGGAAACTATCTTAAGGCTCTCGATACATATTATGAAAGTATAAAACTTTCCGAAGAAACAGGAAACAAGCAACTTGCATCGCTCACGTGGTACGAACTTAGCCTTGAAAAACGCTATCTTGGTAATTATGGAGATGCATTGGAAAGTTCTATAACCGCAATGAAAATTGCAAAAACCATAAAAGACACCACATTAATCACAAATGCATTGCTTGGAAACAGTTTTAATTATCTCCTCGCTGAAAAATATGACCTTGCCTTAAAAGAGCAACGTGAGGCGATGCGGCTTTATAAACTGTCAAAAGACACTTTAGGCATAGCAAGAGCTTATAACGATTTGGGCGTCACTTATTTTTATTCCGGAAATTTAGATAAGTCCCTAATTAATCACCAAAAAGCACTGAAATTAAGAAAGCAGATGCAAGACTTGAATGGTGTTGGAATTTCTCTCAATTATTTGTCATTGATTTACAGGAAACAGGGCAACATGGATAAGGCTCTATCTTTTATAAATGAATCTATTATTAACTCAGAGAAGTTTGGTGATAACAGGTTCATTTTTCAAGCCTATCTTGATGCAGGTGATATTCAGCTTGAGATGAAAAACTACGAAAAGGCCATTGCAGCCTTTAATAAAGCCGCGGATATTTCCAAAAAGGATAATTCAAAAAGTAATTTAGCGAGTGCGCTTTTAAAAATCGGAGAAGTGTATTTAAAATCAGGACAACAAGAAAAGGCAATAGTTAGCTTACAAAATGCTGAACAAGTCGTATTACCAGAAGATTTTAAGATAAGACGATTTATCTATGAACTTAAACAAGAGACCTATGCCTCTTCAGGTGATTTTAAAAATGCCTATGCAAGCCAATTAAAATATCAGCAAATAAACGACTCGGTCTCTGCCACCGAAAAATCTGAAAAAATAGCTGCGCTCACCCAACAGCTGATATACGAAAACCAAAGCGCGCTCCAAAAAGCAAGTCAGGATAAGGAAATAGCCATCAAGGAATCACAAATAAATGAACAAAAGTTATGGCGAAACATAAGTATTACTGGACTTTTGCTAGGGTTGGTTTTTACATTTATATTTTTTACCAGGTTTAAGGAAAAACGAAAAATGAATGTCGCCTTAGAAAACTCACTTACCAATTTAAAGGCCACTCAAGCACAATTAATCCAGTCTGAAAAAATGGCTAGCCTAGGCGAATTAACCGCTGGCATTGCCCACGAAATCCAAAACCCCTTAAACTTTGTCACTAATTTTTCTGAAGTAAGCAACGAGCTTATTGACGAAATGAAACTAGAAATCGATAACGGTGAAATTGAAGAGGCCAAGTTTATTTCGGAAGACATCAAGCAGAACCTAAACAAAATCATTCACCACAGTAAACGTGCGGAAACTATCGTTAAAGAAATGCTAGTACATAGCCGAACCAGCGGCGGCATAAAAGAACCCACCGACATAAATAAATTGACAGATGAATATTTAAAATTGGCATATCATGGCTTAAGAGCGAAGGATAAATCTTTTAATGCAAGGTTAGAAACAGATTATGACCAAAGCATCGGAAAAATTGATGTTATCCCGCAAGATATTGGACGGGTCATTTTAAACTTGGTCACCAACGCTTTCTATGCCTGTTCAGAACGACTAGCATTGAGCGAAGCCGGAATGAGTCAAAGTAATTCGCACATCCCTGATGCAGGTGACGAAAGGTTCAAAAAATCAGATTATATTTATAAGCCAAGAGTTAAAGTGAGTACCAAGCTTATCCACTACCTTGGTTCAGAGAACGGAGGGCTTTCAATTTCAGTAAAAGATAACGGCAATGGTATTCCAAAGCATGTTTTAGATAAAATCTTTCAACCCTTTTTTACAACAAAACCCGCAGGTCGGGGCACAGGTTTAGGATTAAGCATGAGTTACGATATTATCACCAAAGGCCACGGTGGCGAATTGACTCTTGAAACTAAAGAAGGAAAAGACTTGCCTCAAGAAGAAACTGGCACAATCTTCAATATCATATTACCAATTGATAAGAACACAACATCTAATAACCCTGTTATATGAAACAGCAAAAAAGGAACAACATCACCAAAACCAAAGGTAATCCCCTAGCCTATCAACTTAAGCAACGGGATGCCGAACTCTTGTTATTAAATAGCATTCAAGAAGCCATCAATGATGAAATTGGTATGCAGGGCATTTATAACATGGTCGGCAATAAGCTGAGAGATCTGTTTGATGCTCAAGTTGTTGGTATTTATACGATCAACCATGACGAAGAAATGGAAATTTTCAATTTTTTATACGAAGATGGAGAGCTGTTGAAGCCCAAACCTCGAAAGCTTGATGCGGTAAGAAAACTAGTGATTGACAAAAAAGAACTGATTCTAATTGATACGGATTTAGCCAAGAAAGTTGCCGAAATTATAGGCGTTCAACCAAAAGCAGTTCCAGGCACCAGGTTACCAAAATCAATTTTGTTTGTGCCTATGATGGTAAGAAACGAAGTGTTTGGCTATGTAAGCATTCAAAATCTTGACCGTGAGCAGGCATTTTCTAAAGATGATGTGAAATTATTGAAAACAATTGCAAATAGTATGAGCGTTGGCTTAGAAAATGCCAGATTATTCAATGAAGCCGAGCAGCGCAATGCAGAACTAGCCGTTATCAATAGCGTGCAACAAGGTTTGGTTGCCGAAATGGATATGCAAGGGATTTACGAGTTAATTGGCAATCAACTCCGTGACCTTTTTGACGCTCAGGTCACCGGTATCTATTCCTTTAACCAAGAAACAGAGATGGAGCATTTTCACTACCTCTTTGAAGATGGTGAGCGTTTGTTCCCAGAGCCACGACCGTTAAATCAGATTCGGTATTGGTTAATAAAAAATAAAAAACTTCTTCTGGTCAATGAAGATGCAGACAATGATATTTATAAAATCACCAACGAAAAGCACGTGCCTGTTCCTGGCACCCGACTTCCCAAATCCATGCTTTTTGTTCCGCTCATTGTAGGGAATGATGTCAAAGGCTGTGTGAGCCTGCAAAATCTTGACCGTGAGCATGCATTTAAAGACGCCGATGTACGATTGATGACCACCTTAGCCAATAGTATGAGCGTTGCTTTAGAAAATGCTCGTCTCTTTAATGAGGCCGAGCAGCGCAATGCAGAATTAGCCGTTATAAATAGCGTTCAACAAGGTTTGGTTGCCGAAATGGATATGCAGGGTATTTATCAATTAGTTGGCGAAAAACTACGAACACTATTTGATGCCCAAGTGGTAGCCGTATGTACGTTTAATCACAAAGAGAATATTGAAGACATAAATTATGTTTTTGAAGATGGTCAACAATATGAAATAGAGCCGCGACCAATCGATACGTTTCGAAAAAAAATGATTGCCTCGCGTAAATTAATTTACCTCAACGAAAATGCCGATAAAATGTGGACGGAAATTACGGGCGAAAAACCAACGGTAATTCCAGGCACCAAGTTTACAAAATCTGCGCTCTATGTCCCTATGATTGTTGGCAAAAACGTTAAAGGATACGTTAGTCTTCAAAATGTTGAGAGTGAAAATGCCTTTTCAGAATCTGATATTCGGTTGTTGAGCACATTGGCAAACAGCATGACCTCTGCCATTGAGAACGCTCGTCTTTTCAACGAAACCACTAGACTTTTAGAAGAAACAAAACAAAGGGCTACAGAACTTGAAACGGTAAACAAAATAAGCCACGCCCTAGTGTCTCAGCTCGATCTCAAATCGCTTATTAAATTAATTGGAGATCAAATGCTCCAAACATTCAATGCAGATATTGTGTATCTGGCCATACACGATAAAAAAGCCGATATGTTGCATTTTCCCTACATGTTTGGCGAGGATGAGGTCCATTCGCGTCTATTTGGGAATGGCATCACAGAAAAAATCATTTTGAGCAAAGAGCCACTTCTTATTAATGAAGACATGGATCGGGCTTATGAAGAAATTAAAGCTGACCGAAAAGGAAAATGGATGAAATCCTTTTTGGGCGTCCCCATTATTGTGGGTAATGAAGCTACGGGCGTGATAAGTGTACAAAGTACCGAAAATGAAAACCGCTTTAACGAATATGATTTACGATTACTTAAGACGATTGCTGCAAACGTTGGTGTCGCTATGCAAAATGCTGAGGCCTACGAAAAACTTCAAGCGGCATTAACAGAACTTGAATCGGCACAGGAGCAATTGATTCAGCAAGAGAAGCTAGCATCTTTGGGTCAACTTTCCGCAGGTATTGCTCATGAAATAAAAAATCCGCTAAATTTTGTCAATAACTTTTCTGAACTCAACCTAGAACTTATAGATGAAATAAAAGAGGAATTATCAAAATTACCCTCAAGTGCAGAAAAGAAAGAAATTCAAATTATTCTAGAAGATATTATTGCCAATCAGAAAAAAATATACCAGCATGGTACTCGTGCTGATAGTATAGTCAAATCGATGTTGTTGCACAGTCGCGGAGGAGATGGCACCAAAGAGGCCATTGATCTCAACCTGCTGCTAAAAGAATACGTTAACCTATCATTTCACGGTATGCGGGCAGGTAAAAAACCAATAAACGTGTCGTTGGATTTTCAGTTGGATGACACCATCCCAAAATCACAAGTCATTATTGAAGATATGAGTCGTGTTATACTCAATCTGTGCAATAATGCCTTTGATGCGATGTATGAAAAACTTCAAATAAAAAATAGTCCAGAGGATTACCAACCCAGATTGAGCATCAAAACCTATAAAAACAATAATCAGGTAAGTATTGAGATTGCAGACAATGCCCTCGGTATTTCCGTAAATCTTCAAGATAAAATACTAATGCCCTTTTTTACTACGAAAAGAGGCACAGAAGGAACGGGACTTGGGCTTTCCATTACAAATGACATCGTTAAAGCGCATGGCGGCAATTTGCAAATTGACTCTAAACAAGGAAAAAATTCATTCACGAAATTCATAATTAATTTACCAATATAAATACATATAAAAATAGAAAATGGACATGAAAATTTTAATCGTAGATGACGAAAGGGATGTAGAAACATTATTCCGTCAAAAATTCAGAAAAGAAATTAGGAGCAACAAACTAGAATTAGATTTCGCTTTTTCTGGTCAAGAAGCATTGGATATGTTAGCTCAACAAGACCCACCAGAAGTGGTGTATGTGTTTTCAGACATCAATATGCCGGGTATGACTGGCTTAGAATTGTTAGACCACATCAAACGTAAATTTCCCAAGATAAGCGTCTCAATGATCTCTGCTTATGGCGATGCCGAAAACTACAATAAAGCAATGCGTTCTGGCGCAAAAGAGTTTTTTACAAAACCCATTGATTTTGAGTCCCTTCGGAAAGAAATTAGTACACTTATTAATTAAAGATTTATCATTATATAATTGTAAATTAACACTTTAAAACAAATAAATTATGGGAAAGATATTGGTCGTAGATGATGAGCCGGATTTGGAAGTTTTAATTAAACAACGATTTAGAAAACAGATACGGGCCAAAGAGTATGAATTTTTATTTGCTGAAAACGGAAAGGAAGCACTTAATAGACTGCTGGAACAACCCGATGTGGATATCGTTTTGAGCGATATCAATATGCCCGAAATGGACGGGCTGACCTTGTTGACAAAATTGAGCGAGACAAGCCCTCTTATAAAATCGGTTATTGTCTCAGCTTATGGCGATATGGAGAACATTAGAACCGCCATGAACCGCGGTGCTTTTGACTTTATTACAAAACCCATCAATTTTGAGGATTTGACGCTTACCATGGAAAAAACCTTGCGACACGCCGAGCATATAAAAGAAACTTTAAAAGCGGTAAAGGAAAACAATATCCTTAAAATGTACGTTGATGAAAATGTACTGAATTTTATGGGCAGCAGGGAGTACGAAACCACAATAATGGCCAATGAAACCATTGAAGCAACGGTTATGTTCATTGATATTTGTGGCTTTACTTCTATAAGTGAAACTGTTTCGGCAGATAGGGTTGTCGCCTTGATTAATTCTTACTTCGACGAGATGGTCAAGGAAATCATGAGTCAAAACGGGTATATAGATAAATTTATTGGTGATGCGATTATGGCCGTATTTAGGGGTGATTTTCATTTAGATCGTGCTATTGATGCAGCACTTTCGGTATGTTTAAAGATTAATAGTTTACCAGCTTTAGGGGACGATATTCAGTTTAAGCCAAAAGTTTCCATAGGGATTAAAAGTGGAGAGATGATTTCAGGAAATATTGGCTCTGTCACTTTAAAACGACTTGATTATACCGTCATTGGAGATACCGTAAACACAGCAGCACGATTACAAGATGCTGCCAAAGAAAATCAAATTATTATTTGCGAGTCCTGTTATGAAAAAGTAAAAGAATCATTTCAATGCGAAAAAGTGGGAACCATAAATCTAAAGAATAAAGCTGAACCTTTGACTATATACGAGGTTAAAGGATAGTAGTCCTAAAGAAATGGACTAAAACTAGATTTTAAATTCCATATAAGTTTTGGGGAAAAGATTTAAAATTTAATGATAAAATTTTAAATCCGATCGCTCACAATCAAGAAGCTAATATCGATACTAATCATTTCAACTAAAAAGTAATTTTCAAAATTAATAATAATAATGGCAGACTACGACGCACCAGAAAACATACCAGCGAGACCCTACTCTAAAAATGCGCATACCGAAGAACTTGTTGACCATTATTGGGGTAGCATGAACTATATATCGACTCTTATAAAAGCATCTGAGCTTAAGGCAGGCTTGATATTATCTTTTTACGGTATTTTGCTAAACTTCGTTTTTAAGAGCGTTGATACCATTATTGACGTTTCAGCTAACGACTTTTGGTTATACGTGCTGATTGGAGCTTGGTTTTTTTGCACCGCAGTTTCTATCTTTTATTGCGTACGCTGTTTTATTCCTAAAATCGAGGGTAATTATGATAAAAACATTTTCTTTTTTGGAGACGTCATTTCAAAGTTTGGGACCATAAAAGAATTCTCAAAAACGTTTTACAACGTAAGTGTTGATGAAGAACAATTGTTTGGGCAATTAGGCGAGCAGATTTATATTATTTCAAAAATTGCAGCCTGGAAATTTAGAAACGTTAAGCGTGCTATAAAATTTCTAGCCGTTGGACTTATAGTTTTATTTGTGACAGCTATTTACCACGTCCTTTTTCTTTTGGTCTAAGAAGTAAAGAATACGGTTTTTAAAATTATCTTACTTCAAAACACGACCCTTAAAGCCATTTTAGAAGTTATTCTCCATAAATATAGTTTTTGGAACTTTTTTTCAAGTCATCTCTATTTTCATTTTTTGTGTTTTTCAAAGGTGTATTTATCCAATATTTAGATTCAATATTTTTGTTAGTATTGATTTTTGATTGTCCTAAATTTAATATATTAAGCTCATTGCCTCCCAAGCCAGAAATAGTGGCATTTTTTATAAACTTGTTACCATCTTCATTATACTCTTTGGTTAAACTGGAGTCTTGTTCAAATTCTGTATTTAATTTATAATTATAAAGAGCGGTTTGGTTATCCTTATACAATAATTTATTGGTTTGAAAACCAGAATCAAAAACCTGCAGGATACTCTCATTCAAATTGAAATATTTACTTTCCAATATTTGATAATCCCTATAATAACCAATATACGAATGTGGATTGGTGGGAAAATTTAACCTTATACGCTCAATGGCGCTTTTAACTATTTCCCTGACTGGTATATAGTCTTTTGGCGAATTTTTCTTAGCTATGATGGTTACAGCACTCAGTGATTCAACTTTAGGTTTTAACTCTATAATATTAAGTGCCGTTTCGCTCAATGTGGACATCGCAACATTCAGAGTTTTATAGCCTATTGAAGATACCATAATGGTATCGTTTTGAATTTTATACTTTAGCGGTAACCTAAAATTACCTTCATCATCTGCAATAACCCCATTATTTTTATTCTTTATGCCAATAGTGGCGAAAATTATGGCCCCTTTTGTGCTCATATCCAGAACTCGGCCTTCTATCTCACCCTCCTTACCTTTTTCAGTTATATTTTCTTGAGCGTTTAAGTATGAAATTCCTGCAATGTTTATAATAATTAGTAGTATTGTATTTAAGATTTTCATGTTATTTAAGAGGAATTGTTTTAACTTCAGAAATGAACGTTCCATCATTGAGAGCGCCTTCAACATAGAGGTTTATTTCTGTATAGTCTTTATTCGGAATTGAGACTTCTAATTTACCCGATTCATCCAAAAATAGGTTTGGGAACCAATCAATAACGCCGTATTTATTAAAAAAATCATTAGTGTAAGACATATATTCAGGAATGTAGAATTTTTTAGCCACCGTAAATTTTAAGGGAATTTCGTAAGATTCGTAGGAAGGGCTTGTATCTATATCATTCAATTTACGATCTGGCCGTGTTTTTATTCTTATCAATCCTGCACCTCCAGCGCGCATTCCAGCACCTACACCAGATTTGTTTATCTCAATATATTCAATGTCTTCCATAGTCAAGTCCCTGAGCATATTAAGATTATTTTGTAGCACCATTCCGTTCAAATAAATTAATGGTATCGAACTGGCTTCTTGGAGTTCACCAACAGTTAAATTACCATTTGAGAAAGGTATTCTCTCATCTTCAACAAATCTGGGCCTAAAACTAGATACAAAATTGTTTCGAATTACTAGTTGTGGACTTCTTGATGTGTTTAGTTCATCAACTTGAAACCCTCTCTCACGCAAATATCGAAGTAGAGTTCTATGACGTCTTATTAATGTTTCATCGATATACTCAACCTTGCCAATACTTCTGTTGTTCAGTTTTTCTATCTCTGTATATTCCTTTTTATTTGTTACGATAACCTCGTCTAGTTCTTCAATATTCTCAATTTCAGAGGTGATTCCAGAGACCATTTCCTGAGAATCATTTGATATACTATTTGTAGATAAACCACTTAAATTTGATTGCACAGTTGGTATTTTCGTTGGCTCAAATTGAAGGTAAATACTTGGTTTTCTGACCTTACCAGATGGACTCAACTCGCCAATATTTACAGTTTCATTATCTATGGGGAAAAGCCCTGAACGCATAAATGATGGATTTTCATGATTTAGAGTAACCAGTTCTGAAGCATTGTTTAAGCTGGGATAAATTAAAAAAGTTTTACTCGATGTGATTTTTGAGTTGACTGTAAAACTGATACCATTTTCAAAATCAAAATCATAGTCAGGCGGGTCTGTAAAGATGGTGTCCCAATCATAACTGCTCCAGCCCTGGGTTAACAACAAATTGTCCAAATCATATTTTTTTCTTTCAGTAATATCAGTAAAATAATAATCAGCTTGTTCTATATATCCTTTAACGTATGGTTGTAGCAACACATAAGAAGCAAGATTATGGTGATGGTTATAGGATTTTGTTTTTGATGGAAGTACCGATACACTAAAGTGATTCAAACTCTTCAAATCAATATTTTTGTAGTTAAGTGTTACGTTAATTGAATCATTTTTTAGGTTTACAAGTGGCGCCTCAGAGACTCTTAAATCAATGCCTTCATAATTAAAATATTGTCGCTCCAACAATGGATTATTATTCTGGTCAAAAATTGTGAAAATATTAATTCCCGAAAATAAATCGTCATTTTTTATGACTTGTGTAAGGCTTAAATCATTATTGAGTTTTATTGCCGTTTCCTTTGCTGAATCTCCATTGTGTATTAAAATCTTAAAAAATCGATTGGATAATTCTGGAAGCGTCTCCTTATTTGTAGATATTTTCAACGCAACTCCATCTTTAATTGCAGAAAGACTAATCGATACCCCTTTTGGCTTAAGGTTTTCGATAATTTTTTGATATTGCTTATCCCCGATCATCATTTTTATGGTATAGGTCTGACCCAAAGTTGGCTTTAGACTGAACCTTCCAATACCAAATTGATTAAGTTTAAACTTAGTCAGGCTTGTTCCGTTGGCATCAACAACTTCGCCCTCTAGATTTTCTGCACCATTGAAATTCCCTAGTCCTTTTTCGTTTTTTACGATAATACCAATGGTATTTAGCACATCGGCTAACATCTGCCCACCTTCTGGGAGCGCTTGAATATCGAAAGACTTAGAAACTGACACTGATTTCAAACTCTCTTCAAAATCAGGATTTAGTACTCTTATTTTAGCCGTGAATAAATTTTGCTCCTCAAAATTTTTCATCCAATTGGTGTAGGCCCTTATCTCATAATCACCAGTTTTGAAAGTATTATCAATCTCAATTTCTGCAACGGCTGTTCCGTAGTTTACCATGACCATTTTATCGGTCAAAGTCTTCCCACTACTATCTAATATTGCGAAGTATAGATTTGATGTTTCAATTGAGAACTCTCTTGTTTTCTTATCAAATACATAAGCTTTCAGGCCAATAGTCTCACCCTTCACAAAAGTTGATTTGTTGATATGAACAAAAACTACCTCTCGTTCCAGCTCGGCATAATCCTCAAAAGCGTCTATTAGTTCCATTTCTGAATATGGATTTTGGCCGATTGAATAATTAAATGAAATTAAGGCAGCAACCAAGAAACTGATTTGTACAAAAAAATTAACCTTTAGAAGACTGTTCCCAAAGGTTTTAAGGCTATTTAAATACGGGATTTGAATCATAAATTTAGAATTGAACGGATGCGACTAAGCATAATAAAATTTTAAGGAAGAAACCACTTAAAACATTATTGAAGATAACAAAAACCATTTAAAATCCCAAACCTCGGTTATTGCTCCAAAAAAACGAATGTAGATTGTTTTTTTTGAGAAAATCTATTTTTTAAAGAAACCTAAAAACACAAATTATTATTTAACAAGTTTCTGATTGACAATCATTCAATATAAAATAGATTGAAAATATCAAAAATAGAAAGTCAACTCGACTAGAAGATCATGCCTAAAAAATTTAAGCTTATTAAAATTTTAAAGATTCGAAAAGTCTGAATTTTGAGAAATTTATTCCTTATTCAATTCCGCTCGATATAAGTGAAGTTGAGACTGAACAGCGTCATCGAGTTCGGGCTCTTTTATATCTTTATAAGCCGTTAGTGTATCGTGTAAAATTTTAGCCACTATGTAGCGTGCAGTTGGTTTATCGTCGGAAGGAACAATGTACCAAGGCGCATGAAATTTTGAGGTATGATTGATGGCATCTTCATAGCAATCCTGGTAATTATCCCAAAGTTTACGCTCTTTCAAATCGCCTGGGGAAAATTTCCAATTTTTATTGGGTTTGTCCAATCGGCGAAGAAGTCGGTTTTTCTGTTCTTCTTTTGAAATATGAAGAAAGAATTTAAAAATTATTGTGCCATTTTCAGCTATATGTTTTTCAAAATTATTGATTTGCTCAAAACGTTGTTCCCAAAACGCTTCGTCAACATCTTCTACGCTATTTATACTTGGTAAATTCTCACCCAACAAATATTCTGGATGTACTCGGGTCACCAATACGTTTTCATAATGCGTCCTGTTAAATACTCCAAATTTTCCACGAGCGGGCAAAGCGATATAATGTCGCCATAAATAATCATGTTTTTTCTCCAATTCGGTAGGCACCTTAAAACTGTGTACCACCACACCCCTACTGTTGAAATCCTTAAATACCTCACGGATTAAACTATCTTTACCCGCAGTGTCCATTCCCTGAATGCAAATTAGTATGGCATACTTTCCATGGGCATAAATAGTATCTTGAAAATCACCTAAATCCTCCCTAACATCCTCTAGCTCGTCTTCTATTTTATCCTCATCGGCATCTAAATCATATGAAGTTGACCTGTTTTTTAAGGTTATTGTTTCTGTGATTTTAAAGTCTGAAATGTCAATTTTTTTCATAAAGTTTGTTTTTTTATTGACGTTGGGGCTGAGATATATTCCTTTTAACCGAGCTGCTATTTGAATAATAGGGATTCGTTTATAACAGCAGTTGTAATAAAATGAAAGGATTATATTATTTTGAAGCAAATAAATGCACGTCACGTTTGCTCACTTCGGGTTCTCCCAAAATTATGAGACGCTCTACCACGTTTCGAAGTTCACGAATGTTACCGGTCCAATCATATTCCTGTAATTGGGCGATGGCCTCAGCGGAAAATTCTTTCTTAGCATTGCCCTGCTCTTCTGAAATTTTAGAAGAAAAGTAATCTATCAGTAAAGGGATATCCTCTCGACGATCATTTAATGGTGGCACGTTGATTAATATAACGGCAAGTCTGTGATAAAGATCTTCCCTAAATCTACCTTCGGAAATTTCCTCTTTTAAGTTTTTATTGGTTGCAGCCACTATCCTTACATCGACCTTGATATCCTTATCGTTACCAACTCGTTGAATCTTATTTTCCTGCAGGGCACGCAGCACCTTCGCTTGTGCCGATAAGCTCATGTCTCCAATTTCGTCCAAAAAAATCGTTCCACCATTGGCAGCTTCAAATTTTCCGGCACGATCTTTTACTGCACTTGTAAAAGCACCTTTTACATGACCAAACAATTCACTCTCAATTAATTCAGAAGGAATTGCAGCACAATTGACCTCAATCATAGGCCCCTTAGAGCGTTCGCTTTTTTGATGTAGCCAATGTGCAACGAGTTCTTTACCTGTTCCATTGGGACCAGTAATTAAAACACGGGCATCGGTAGCGGCTACTTTTTCAATCATCTCCTTTATCTGGGATATAGCCCCGCTATCACCAATCATCTCATATTTTTTGCCAACCTTCTTTTTGAGCATTTTGTTCTCGGTCACCAAAGTTTGCGTATCTAGCGCAATTCTTACCGTATTGAGCAATCGATTTAAATCTGGCGGTTTTGAGATGTAATCAAAAGCACCCATTCTCATGGTGTTGACGGCAGTATCTAGGTCCCCATGACCTGAAATCATTACTATTGGGGTTTCAGGTTTAATTTTTTTTGTGGCCTCCAAGACTTCTACACCGTCCATTTTGGGCATCTTGATATCACAAAGTACAAGATCAAAGTCTGTTACTTTAATCATTTCGATGCCTATTAGCCCATCTGCAGCCTCTTCAACCTCATAGGTATCACTTTCTTCAGATAATATCTTTACGAGTACCCTTCTAATGGCGTCTTCATCTTCTATTACTAATATTTTTGGCATATCTATATTTTAAATTTAAGTCCTGTTCTTAAGTAAAATGCATTGACGTCATCCAATTGAAAAACCTCGTCTCGGTTATCATCACGCAGTATATTGTTCATTCTAAAAGTATATCCAGTATAAGCATAGGCCAACAAATGTTCTGTAAAATAATACTCATATCCTAAACCGGCAACTAGGACTGACTGTGAAATATTATCCACTTTTTTTCCTAATATTTCCTGTGGTCTTTGAAGGTGAGCAAAATAACCATCTAGGCCAATAAACGTTTGAACTATATTTTTTTCATCAAAAAAATATTTCAAATTAGATTTCGGTACACCTGCGTTAAAAGACCAATTTTTGTCTATGCGCCTATAATAGCTCACAAATGGTAACGGAAACGGTAGACCGGTCGTACTGTTATAGGTAATTCCCAAAATCAGGCGGTAGGGCCTTTTTGTGGTTTCATCCTTAGTACGGTCGTTGATAACATACACCCCCCCATTAAGAAAAAAATCATCTATTGTGATTTTTTCGGTCAAGGTTGATGCAATTCTTGGTTGCAACTTGAAGCCCCAACGCCACATTTCGCTGGTCTTAAAGGTATAACCTAAATTAAAATCAATAATGTGTATGGTCTCAAACAATGAGGTATCAAATGGGTAATCCTCTTCAAGATTTAAAATGACTCTATTATATTCTGCTCCAATGACCAAATAAGTGTCTTTTTTTAATTCAATGGGATAGTTTAGCAGTAATCGCAAACGGGTATACTGATCTTGGGATTTACTTTTTGGAATAAAAGAGTATTCCAAACGTGCCAAATCTGTTAATTGGGCTTGGGCAGAAAATGAAGTTAACATGAAGATTGTCAACAATAAAATATTTAAAAATCTGTATATCATATATGCTAAATTTTATTTCTCTTCGGGAGACCTCATTCGCAATTGAATGTTCTGATCTTTTCCTTGTATAACATGAACGTCTCTCTGAGGGAACGGTATGGTGATATTATTTTCCCTGAATAACCGATCTATTTCAAAACGGATATCACTCTTAGGAAATTGTGCCTTAAAACTATCTTCTAAGGTAAACACCACCTTAAAATCTAATGAACTTTCACCAAAATCAGTAAAGACAACGGTCGTCTCTGGTTCACTAATCACGCTTGGGTGGGTACTAGCCGCTTGCAACAATAATTTTCTCACCAATTGAACATCGCTTCCATAAGCAACACCAACTACTACATTCTCTCTGGTTAGTGTTCCATTTTGCGTCCAATTATAAAGGCTGTTCTCTAAATAAAGGTGATTGGGTATTACCAAAACCTTGTTGTCTATGGTAACCGCTCGAGTTGTACGCAACTTAATTTCTTCTACCCGACCTACTTTTCCTTCAATTTCAATAATATCACCTACATGAACCGTCTGGTCAACCAGAATAAAAACACCTGAGATTATATCCTGAAACAAGGTCTGCAGTGCCAGACCAATACCGATTAAAAGAGCAGCAGATGCAGCAAATACGGCTGTAACATTAACACCAACCGTGTGTAACGTAATTAGAAAAATAATGACATAAATTAGCCATCTGAAGTAACCAAAAACTACTTTAAATTTCTTTTTATCTTCTAACGGAAGGTTTCTTGTAATGATTCTTAATGCAAATCTTAGAAGTACCGTGGTTAAAAAAATAGCGAATGTGACAATAATCAAATCGAACAGGGAAACACTGATATCATCACTAAAATCAATGTGCTGATTCAAAAATTCCCTAGTTTTTTCAAAAACGGAACTTTCGGATATTTTTTCCTCTATGTCCTTTAAATCTTGATTCATCTTAGTACTTAATCCACTTGTAAAGTTCTTTATAACTAGGTTTTTTTCCGTACATCAAAATTCCGACGCGGTAAATTTTAGCAGCAAACCAAACCGTAAATGTAAACGTACCTATTAATATTGCAAAACTCAAAATTTGTTGCCATAAAGGCACACCAAATGGTATTCGCATCAACATTACCACGGGCGAGGTAAAAGGTATAAATGAAAATACAGTTGAAACGACGCCATGGGGATCTTCAATTACCGTAAACACACCAACATAAACGGCTAAAACCAAAGGCATGATGATTGGCATCATAAATTGTTGGGTATCGGTTTCATTATCAACTGCGGCACCAATTGAGGCATAGAGCGAACTGTACAATAAAAAACCACCGATAAAAAATAACATAAAAGCTATGACCAAATTAAATAATGGCAAATTGAAAAATGACTGGACTGCCATTTGGACCTCCTTTGCAATTTCAGGATTTTCCATGGCATCCTGCATCATTTGCTGCTGTGGGGTTTGCATTTGAGATAAGTCAATACCAAAAATCGCACTCAAGACTACCACCAAAATACCGCCGACCAAAACCCAAATTGCGAATTGTGTTAATCCCGCTAAAGATGTCCCAATGATTTTTCCCATCATTAATTGGATGGGTTTTACCGAAGAAATAATAATCTCTATAATTCTGCTTGTTTTTTCCTCGATTACACTGCGCATTATCATGTTGCCGTATATAATGATGAACATGAACAACAAATAACCCGCAGCACCCCCAAATATCAATTTGACTACATTGTCGCTTTTTGAAGTTGTTTCTCCTGTAAATGTCTCTTGGGCAATGCTTATATTAGTTTTTGAGGCCCTAATTTTTTCCAAATCAACACCGTCCAAACTTAATTTGGTATCAGATAATTTTTTCTCAATCTTAGACTCCAATCCGGAAATAATTGACAGAGAAGGCGATTCATCTGAAAAAAACCGAACGTTGTCCACAACTTTATTGCTGTCTGCGCTCTTAACAATGTGCAGCAGACCGAAATCTTCTTGCGCTTTCACCAATGCCTTGGCAGCTTCTAAATCATTGCCCTGTAAAATATTATATTTTGTCTCGTTAGAATCTTCAAATAATTCACCTAATACTCCTGTTTCATCCAACACGGAGATAGTGCGTTCTTTATCATTGTTTAACTGTGTCAAATAGGCTACTACTGCAATAAGCGCAACAAAAACCAATGGACTAACAAAAGTCATAATAATAAAGGATTTATTACGAACCTTGTTTAGATACTCCCGTTTGATAATAAGTGGTAAATGGTTCATTCTAACTATTTTTTACAGATTGGATAAAAATCTCATTGGCACTGGGTATGACTTCTACAAAATGGTTGACCTCTGCCTTTTCGGTCAAGAAGCCCAATAAATCATTAGAGGAATAGTTTTCGTTCAATTTTATGTTCAATTTAAGGTCATTATTCAAATTTCTGAAAGTTGCGGGAGTTACCGTGAATTTCTCATTAATTGCAGCTGTAACCTTATCGATATGTTCAGTTCTTAAGCCCACTTCAAATGTGTTGGTCTTATATTGACGTTTGACATCGGTTAGTTTTCCGTCTAGAATTTTATTTGATTTGTGAATTAATGCGATATGGTCACATAGTTCTTCAACAGATTCCATGCGATGTGTAGAAAAGATAACCGTAGCACCTTCGTCCCTTAACTGAAGGATTTCATCTTTTATAAGGTTAGCGTTTATAGGATCAAAACCTGAAAAGGGCTCGTCAAATATTAACAACTTGGGTTTATGTAATACCGTTACTATAAACTGAATTTTTTGTGCTTGGCCTTTACTCAGTTCTTGAATTTTCTTGTTCCACCAATCCCCTATTTCCAGCTTTTCAAACCAATGTTTAAGTCTGTTTTTTGCTTCTTGTTTAGAAAGTCCTTTTAATTGTGCGAGATATAATGCCTGCTCCCCGACTTTCATTGTTTTATAAAGCCCTCGTTCTTCTGGAAGGTAGCCAATATTTCTAATGTGTTCAGGTTTAAGACTTTCACCATCTAAAATAACCCTGCCTGAATCTGGCATTGTAATTTGATTGATAATCCTTATCAAGGTCGTCTTGCCCGCTCCGTTAGGTCCCAGAAGGCCAAATATGCTACCCTTTGGAACTGAAATGGATACATTATTAAGTGCTTTAAAATCTCCAAAATTTTTGGAAACGTTGTCAGCAACTAAAAGGTCATTCGCCATAAACTATACTATATTTTAAACTATGATTGTAGCTAACAAATATACTAATGTTGGTAGGCATTAAAACGCAAATGTTATTTAATTTTTGATTGTTCAATTTATAAATGAGAAAGCTCTAATACTAAAAAAGTTTCTTGGTTGTTTTTCCTACTAACATGAATGATTACAACTTCTAACCTTAACAGAATTGGTATTTCGACAACCTGTAATTAATCATTTAGAGTATTAAACATCTAAGAGCTCGATGAAGATAAAGTGTATTAATTTGAAGGTTAAATAATAAAAAAAGCGAGCTGAATTTTTATATTAACCCCTTCATAAAAGCCTTATAACGAGCTTTTATTATCAAAAATAAAATCATTGAAACTTTCTGGATCTTAAAGTTTTTTCGGTTTTAACCAAAAACAAAACCCACCCTTAAATAAATAAGGATGGGAAAAAATTGCTATGAAAAAGAAAAATTATCACTAATAGTTATTAGTGATAATCAAATATAGTATTTTTTATTAAAACAGCATCTTTTATGAAAACATATCTTTAACTTTTTCAAAAAATGACTTGTCGCTACTCTCGGGTTTTGGCTCAAAGTGCTCATCGCCACGCATGTTCTCAAAAAATTCCTTTTGCTCTTTATTTAGGGTTTTGGGAGTCCAAACATTTACATGTACCAAAAGATCACCACTGCCATAACCGTTGATACTTGGTATCCCTTTTCCGCGTAAGCGTAAAATTTTTCCAGATTGAACGCCGGTTTCCACCTTAATTCTCACCTTACCAGTAACTGTATCAATTTCTTTTGAAGTTCCTAAAACAGCATCGGGTAAACTTACATACAAATCGTAATGTAAATTATCACCTTCACGTTTTAGGGTTGGGTGTTCAGATTCTTCAATTACCACTAATAAATCTCCAGATATTCCATTTCCTGGCGCCTCATTACCTTTTCCCGTCACTTTCAATTGCATGGTATCAACCACACCCGCAGGAATCTTAACAGAAACCGTTTCTTCCTTGACTTTTAATCCTTGTGCATCGGCATCACTTGGCTTTTTGTCTATGCTTTGACCTGCTCCACCGCAAGTAGGGCAAGCGGCCGCAGTTTGCATGCGACCTAAAATTGTATTGGTCACTCTAGTCACTTGACCTGCTCCGTTGCAGGTAGAACAAGTTTTATAGGTAGTACCCGGAGCTTGAACTTTTCGTTTGACCTTTATTTTTTTCTCAACACCATTAGCAATTTCTTCTAGTGTTAAGGCTACCCGAATTCTCAGATTACTTCCCTTAACGCGTCTTTGACCACCGCCAAAACCGCCGCCAAAATTTGAGAAGCCACCGCCACCGCCACTAAAAGCGCCACCGAAGATGTCCCCAAACTGACTGAAGATATCATCCATATTCATACCGCCACCGCCAAAACCGCCGCCGCCTTCAAAGGCTTGATGGCCAAATTGATCGTAACGTGATTTTTTATCTGGATTACTTAAAACCTCGTAAGCTTCAGCCGCTTCCTTAAATTTGGTCTCTGCTTCTTGGTCATCTGGATTTTTATCGGGATGGAATTTGATGGCCATTTTCCGGTAGGCTTTTTTTACCTCACCAGGAGTGGCGTTTTTACTGATACCTAATATTTCGTAATAATCTCTTTTTGCCATAATTACGTATTACAGTCCCCTTAATTTTTTGAGAACCAATTTATAATTTACTTCTATCTGCCAATAACAACCTTAGGATAACGTATAATCTTATCGCCTAATTTATATCCTTTTTCAACCACATCCACAATTTTACCTTTAAGGTCATCCTCTGGTGTAACAATTTGGGTTATGGCTTCATGAATGTCGGCATCAAAAGCATCTCCTGCTTTCAACTCGATAACCTCAAGTCCTTTTTGATTTAGTGTGCTCAACAGTTTATTATAAATAAGTAGCACACCTTTTCTCATTTCTTCAGCTTCCTTATCTTCCTCAATGTGGAGTAACGCTCTCTCGAAATCGTCCAAAATAGGTAACATAGATACCATAATATCTTGGCCAGCCGTTTTGAATAAATCTATTCGCTCTTTGGAAGTTCTTCTCTTATAATTTTCAAATTCTGCGAATAGTCGCATAAATTTATCCTTTTCCTTTGCTAAGTCCTCGTGCAATTGTTCTTCAATCGTATATGCTTCATTATCTTCTCCAATTTCTTGGGATTGCACATCGTTCTCATCTAGGTTTTCGGCTTCGGAAGAATCTCTTAATTCTTGATCTTGTAATTCATCCATCTCCTTATTTTCATTCTTTTTAGTCATATCATATATCTTATAAACTCACTTTTAAGATTTGGCAAAAGTACTGCCATTAATATAATAATGTCAAAATGTCATCAAGAAATATCATCTATTTTTGGAATTAAATTCGCTTTGCTTATTTTTGATTTTAATTAAACATTTATAAAACTTAATATTATGAAAAACCAACTCTCTCTAGCCTTAAAATTAATGCTAGTTGTCCTCGTGATGACCAGTTGCCAAGACAAGGCAAAAAAAGCAAATACTAGTGATGCCGAAGCTGCAGCAGTAAGTGAAAGCACTTCTACGAAATATGCTGTAAATGTAAGCGAATCCAAAATAGATTGGAAAGGCTTCAAACCTACAGGAACCCATACGGGAACCATAGCCATAGACAGTGGAAATTTAACCGTTAATGGTGGTAAATTACAAAGTGGTACTTTTATGATTGACATGGAGTCAATTACCGTAACCGATCTTGAAGGAGATCAAAAAGAAAGTTTGGAATCTCATTTAAAAGGTACGGTTGAAGGTAAAGAAGGTGACTTTTTCAATGTCACTAAATTTCCCGATGCTACATTTGAAATTACAAGCACAGAGTCTATTGCAGCTGGAAAAACAAGACTTTCTGGAAATCTTTCTATGAAAGGTCAAAAACAGAATATCTCTTTCCCCGTTACAATTACCAATGAAGATAACATGATGACCATAGAAAGTGAACCGTTTACGATTGACCGTACCCAATGGAACATCAATTATGGTTCAAAATCTGTTTTTGATAATTTAGGTGATAAATTTATCAATGACGATATGGAACTACAGATCATGGTTAAGGCGAAAAAAGCGTAATCAAATCAATTTTAAACTAAGAAAGCCACATCAACATATCGATGTGGCTTTTTTTTGTGAAATTATCTGACTTTAAAAAACATGGAGTACAATAAGTATCTGCTTCTATCTAAAATAAGTCTTTGATAGCTGATTCTAGATGATGAAACTTAAAATTAAATCCAGCTTTTTCAATTTTATTGGAACTTACCCTTTGGCTTTCAAATAGTAAAATGTGCATTTCGCCTAGAGCGAGTTTCATAGCAAATTTTGGAATATTGGGCAATATCAATGGCTTGTCCAAAACACGTGCAACAGTTTTTGTTACCTCAGTGTTAGTTACCGGGTTTGGTGCTACGCCGTTAAAAATCCCTTCTAATTCATTCTCAACCGCAAATACAAACAAGTTTGCCAAATCTTCTATATGGATCCAGGATTGCCATTGATCGCCACTACCAAATGGAGCGCCAGCACCAAGTTTTATGGGCTTTGCCATTTCAGGTAATGCACCACCTTTATCAGAGAGCACCAAACCTATTCTTATTTTTGAGACAGCAATACCAGCGGTTCTAAACTCATCTACAGCTGCTTCCCATTTTTCAACAACTTTGCCCAAAAAAGATGAAGAAACCTCAGTAAAATCTTCTTCGTAATAGTTGGTGTCAGAATCAGGATAGACCCCAATGGCGCTAGCCGAAACAATATGTTTAACTGGATAGGAATTGGTTTTAATAGTCTCCAACAATAATTGCGCAGTTTCAGTACGGCTAGTAATAATTTCTTTTTTATAGCTGCTAGTCCAACGTTCTGAAATAGTCGCGCCAACCATGTTTATGATAGCATCTACATTTTCAAAGCATTTTGCGTCTATTATATTATTGTCTGGGTCCCAATAAAATCCCTTATAATTTTCTCGGTTTTCTATCTTGTCCTTTGAAGTGGTTAAATAATTGACGTCAATATTTTTTTCATGACAGACCTTAACGATTTCGCTACCAATCATTCCTGTCGCCCCTGTAATAAGTACTCTCTTCTTCATAAACTAAATGTAATGAAATAGAAAATCAATGGGTTTGTAATTAGTAGAGGTTTAACTTTTGGAAACAAGAAGCAAGAGATTTGTAGAAGGTAGTTGGACGAAATTTTTTTGAGCTAAATAACTATTATGATTATTTAGTTCGTAATCCAATTTCATAATTTACTGGCAAACAAATATCTGTTTTTCAGAATTATCGGTAAATTCTTCTTCTTCAAAAGTTCCAAACTTATGTATTATATCAAAACCATTCGATTCCAGATATGAATTTAATTCCTGGGGAAAAAAGAGTCGCATATCCAAATTTTGAATTGAATCAAACTTGCCATCTATATAATAATGCCATTGAATACGATTGATCTGAGTTTTATGTTCATATCTCATTATCTGCTTTATCAATACATTTCTACCATTCTTGGTTGAATATTCAGCGATTTGATTTTGTTTTTTTTCAGCTTCAACAATATATTGAATATTGGGACTAAAGCAATCTAACAAAAATAAACCTCCTGACTTAAGGTGCTTTTTAACAACATTAAATACCTTGAACAAATGTTCATTTTCATATAAGTGATGAATTGAATTAAATGGAATAAAGACAAAATCAAATTTTTCGGCAAGATTTAATGTTCTAATATCCGCTTCAATAAAATTAATTTTCAATGTTGCTTCAGAGGCTTTTAATCTTGCTTGTTCGAGCATTGAAGACGTGAAATCTACACCCGTAATATCATATCCATCCTTTGCAATTGGAAGGGTAAGTCTGCCCGAACCACAGCACAACTCAAGTATACGGACATCCTTATTATTTGGCAGCCATCGTTTGTAAAAATCTAAATCTGCCAGGCTGGTATTCATCCCATCATAGATATCTGCATCATAAATTAAATCGCCAACTTTATATTTACCGTTCATGTTGTGTTTTAGGTAACTGCTAGATTATTAGAAATGGAAACTTAATGTGTTTTAGTTTTATAGTTATAGAAAATATACGCTTTATTCATCCAAATCCTAAACATTCAGGTTGCTCCAACTCATTAATGCTGCGAAAGCCATTTGCGCCCCCGAAGCATTTCCCGTTTTCCTGGAGGCCCCTCCAAACGCTCCACCTCGAGACCAACAGCTTGCATTGCACGCCGAACGCTACCTTTTGCCGAATAGGTAGTTAATATTCCATCGCTTTTTAAGGCATTGAACATTATCCTGAATATCGACTCTGTCCAAAGTTCAGGTTGTACTCTTGGCCCAAAGGCATCGAAATAGATAACGTCAAATTTGTTTTCTTCGGAAATATCCTCAAAACGTTTTTTCTGTTTTTTCAAGCTGAAAACTTCGGAAATTTGATGCATTTCATCCCAAGAAACATCGTGCATTTTTTTAAAAATAGCCGTATCAATTTGAAGCTTATCTGCATAATTGAGTTGTGAAAGTTCCTCCGAAGCAATAGGAAAAGCCTCAACCCCAACATAATGGACAGGTTGATCAATTTCTTTTGCCTTTATAAACGTCAATAAAGCATTTAAGCCAGTACCGAAGCCTATTTCTAGAATATTTATCTGCGGGTTGTTTTGTGCATTTACCGCAATATTTTCAGTATCATCATGGAGTAGATTGGAATCTTCTCCGTTTTCCAGTTGCAAATTACAGCCAAAAAGAAAACCATGCTTGATATAGACATGGTTTGCTTCCTGTATTGCGCCGTGAACGGAATGGTACTGCTCGTTCCATTCTTCTATTTGAATAGTAGAAGAGCCGTCTGCGGTAGTAATAATATTTCGTTTCAAATTCTACTCTGTTTTTAGCAGTACACCGTCTGCTGTAAATGAATAGGTTTTTTTGGGTTGGGTAATAGCGGCAATTTCCTCTGGAGTTGCACCACCATCCTCGGCATAATGACGTTGTTCGTCAACTGGCACTTCATTTACATAAGCTTTACCATTTATTATGACGTCTTTTCCAGCAATATCCATTGGCATAAAAAAGCCGTAATCCTTAAATTTGACCATGGCCTGCTCTCCATTTTCCAAATCGAGTTTCATCCAACAACCTTTGGCCTGACAAACATCATCAACCTTTGCCATGACTTTTATATTGGTAGTGTCTCCCACTTTCATACTTTCATATTGGGCAGCCATCAGTTTTGCGGAAACGACATCATTATCATTGATTTTTTCCCCGAAGGAGACATAAGCCGTCTCTTGAACTTCAAGATTTTCTGCAAGAACTTTCTTGTCATTTTCCTTACAGCTTAATAGTGTTACTGCAACTAATAATGTGATTATAAATCTCATACTAAAAATTTTAAGTGTTAATTTTTCCGAAGTAAAATTACATAATTTTTGATAAACATTACCTTTTATAAACCCCCATAAATCACTATTTTTGCAAAACCAAAAACAAACTAGAATGTCAAATACTACAACGTTTTCGTTACATATAGAAAAAACTAAGGAATCCCGTTTACCATCGGTAGATTTTAGCGACCTACCATTTGGAAGAACCTTTACTGACCACATGTTTTATTGTGATTTTAAAGATGGAGCTTGGCAACAGCCAAAAATCACACCTTATCAAGCTATGACCATCGATCCCTCAGCACGGGTGTTCCATTACGGGCAAGCGGTATTTGAAGGAATGAAGGCTTATAAAGATGATCAGGGTGAGGCATTTTTATTTAGACCTGACCAGAATTTTGAACGCATTAACAAATCGGCAGCGAGATTGGCAATGCCCGAATTTCCTAAAGACTATTTTTTTGAAGGGCTAACCACCTTGCTCAACTTGGATAAAGACTGGATCAAGCCAGGATTAGGGAACTCTCTTTATATTAGACCATTTGTAATTGCGACAGAACCTGCCATTGCCGCAGCGCCTTCTATGACCTACCGATTTATGATTATTTGCTCCCCAGCGAAAGCTTATTACACAGGGACGGTAAAGGTATTGATTGCGGAGAAATATAGCCGTTCTGCCAATGGCGGGGTCGGTTTTGCAAAGGCTGCCGGAAATTATGCAGCTCAGTTTTACCCAACAAATCTCGCACAGCAAAAAGGATATCAACAAGTTATTTGGACCGATGCTGATACCCATACTTTTTTGGAGGAAGCGGGAACCATGAACGTCTTCTTTAGAATAAATGATACGTTGATTACTGCGCCAGTTAGCGATCGTATTTTGGACGGAGTGACCAGAAAAAGCTTGATACAGTTAGCCGAAGATAATGATATTGCTTGCGAAGTGCGCCCAATAAAAGTCGATGAAATTGTTGAAGCCTCCAAAAACGGAAGTTTAAAGGAAATTTTTGGTGCAGGCACCGCAGCTGTAATTAGCCCAATCGAAGCCTTTGAATATAAGGAACAGGTTTATGAGCTACCCCAAGTCAATGACCACTCCTACTCCAAAGTGCTAAAATCTAAAATGCTCGCTATCCAACATAATATGGCGGAGGATAAAAACGGCTGGAGATATAGTATATAAGACTAAAATTCTGATAAAAAATAAATCCCAAATTCCAGAAACTAATGTTCAGGTTCAAATCAATTTAGATTTAAGCTTTGAATCTTAAATCTCAGGATTTGGGATTTGCTATTTCAAAATTTTACCAATATTTGGTTTAAAATAATTTGGTCCTTTTAAAACCTTACCGTCCTCACGGTAAATAGGTTGGCCATCAGAGCCTAACTTACTCATATTGCTTTGCTGAATTTCATCAAACACCTCATCAATTTTATGTTGAAGACCGTGCTCTATAATTGTACCGCAAAGAATGTATAGCATATCGCCCAAAGCATCTGCGACTTCCACAAGGTCATCAGCATTTGCAGCCTCGAGATATTCCTCATTTTCCTCCCGCATTAATTTATAACGCAACATGTTTTTTTCAATACCCAAATGGGCTTTTGGCGTTTCGCGATGTCCAATTTTAAATGCGGTATGAAATTTCTTTACGGCTTCAGTATATTTTTTCATCTTAGTTTTTGAGTTTCTGAATAATGTTTTCAAAAATAATTCAAAGCTCGAAGTATCCGTCGTTTTCGACAAATTTAAATGAGTTTCATTGTAAAGGATTGATTATTTTTGCATAAAATAATATTATGTTCAGTCAGGGTCAATGGATTTTCGGAATTTGTTTTGCAATCGTTTTTATCATTGCAATTATAATTGCCTACCGTAAAGACCTAAAATTACACCGTAAATATTATAAGGGCAGTATTTGGGTGCTTATTGCCTTTATCAGTTTTATTTTAATGATTGTAGCCATAAAATTCATCTTCGTTTAATACCCGCTTCTTCGGATTTTTCTGGCGTTCGTCGGAAAACTAATACATAACTCTTTATTTAACAATATCTTAAAAATTGAAATCTATCTAGAAATAGGTATGTTTTGGTGTGCAATCATTGAATACACATACAATTTACTATCTAACTCAGGCCTGATTTTTATGATAATATTATTTAAAAATAAAAATATTTGTAAAATTATATAATCATTGTAGAAACTACTTTTTAAATGTTAAAGTAAAACGAAAAAAAATAGTTTTAATTCTTCAAATTAATAGATATTATGATTTCTAAACCATTTTTAGTTTTTGCCGCATCTGTATTTTCAATCACTCTCAATGCCCAAAGCTACATCGGCCATAGCGTTGATAATTATGCAGGTATTCATGGTGTGATTTATAATCCTGCATCTATTGTTTCCTCAAATTTAAGAGCCGAAATCAACCTAGTATCAGCAAGCGGTCTTGTCGGGAACGATTATTTCGGCATCAAAATTGGCGATCTTATCGATGCTCCGGACGAATTCAATTTTGAAGGCGACGTAAATGAATCCCCAAGCGATAAAAATAATTTCTTTTTTAATGCAGATGTCGTAGGTCCTTCGTTTATGTTCAATTTAAACAAAAAAAGTAGTATCGGTATTGTTACTAGGGTAAGAGGTATATTTAATATCAACGACATAAATGGAGCGCTCTACAAGAATGTCCTTGATGGTTTTGATACCAATGAGGATTTTGATTTTAATTCCCCCGACCTTGTTGGTACACTTCATTCCTGGGCAGAAATAGGAGCCACCTACGGGAGGATTCTCTTACACAAAAAAAACCATTTACTTACCGGTGGGGCTACTTTAAAATATTTGATGGGCGCAGGTACCTTGTTTGTAAACACACCCGGCCTTCAAGGAGAATATAATGCTGGAAACGAAACTTTAAATACCCAAGGGTCCCTAAATTATGGCACGACCCAAGGCTTTGATAACAACGATATAGATTTTAAAGATATTACCTCTGGTTTTGGTCTCGATCTTGGATTTGTATATGAGTACCACCCCAATCGCGACAATGATGAAATTAGGTACTTTCAAGACCCCTACAAGTTGAAACTGGGGATTTCTATCACAGACATAGGATCGATAGATTACGATAGTGCCACAATCACCAATTATAATATGAACGCCAATGTAAGCACGGTTAGTTTTGAAGAAGATCTTGAAGAATTTTTAGAGAATAATTACGATAATACCGCAACTGGTCAAGATGCCAAAGTACAATTACCAACCGCTCTTCACGTTTTAGTGGATTACAGATTGACAAAAAAGTTCCTGATTAGCGCCCAGGCAGACTTATCCTTAAATGCAAAAGGTAATCTTTTAAGCAGTAGAATGATGAACACGGCTACCCTAACCCCGAGATTGGAAACCAAGTGGTTTAGTTTCTATGCACCACTCAGCCTAAGACAGTACGGTGGGTTTGCGTTCGGGGGTGGTTTTAGATTAGGCCCTTTAAGCATTGGGTCTGGCTCCATTTTTAGTAATTTGATTTCTGATAGCTCACAGACCGCAGATATTTTTGTCGGTTTAAAAATACCGTTGTACAGAAAATAGGCATAACAAATAATGAAATTTCATATTAAACCCTATTGAATGAATCTAATAAACCAACATTTCGTTAAGGAGACCGCTAAATCCCTTGTAGGAAAAAACTTTTTAGATTATAGTTCTAAAAATGTCAAAGATTTTCCCATCAATTCCAAGCAGGCACTTTACATTGTAGATTGGCAGCAATCTGAAGTTAGCTTTCAACGTAATATTGATAAACTACTGGGCTACGATGAACAAGAATTTAAACTTGAGACCATACTCGATATTGCACATCCCAATGATTTGGAATTGATAAAACGTATTACCCAAACTGTGGTAAATCATCTCGTGCAAAAGGAAACCTACAATTTGGGTTATGATAATGCCTCGTTGCTAATCACCTACAGAATTAGAAAAAAAGATGGAACCTACGTGAAGATACTAAGGCAATCCACTCTCCTTGCACGTACCATCTCTGGCTTGATGAAAAGCAATCTATCACTATTAACCGATGTCTCATTTTTTGACAAATCTGAAACAGTACACTGGGAGTTTGAAGCCCCAGAAATAGAGCAGAAAATTTTTAGGAAAAAGATTTACAAGGAATTTGAAACGTTTTTTACCAAAAGGGAAAAGCAAATCGTTCAGCTCATCGAAAGAAACTTAAAGACCCGTGAAATAGCTACAAAATTGTTTATAAGTGAGCATACCGTCTATTCCCACCGCAAGAACATTTTACGAAAAAGCAATTGCCATAATTCTGCTGAACTTATTGAATTCAGCAAAAAAATTGGAGTCATTTAATAATTAGTTATTTATGGATTTAGATAACCTAAGACAAAGTGTCAAAATCAATGGAACAAAAATATCATACTTAGACAATAACGTCCAGTCAGAAATCAGCTTGGTCTTTATACATGGTAATTCAATGAGTGCCCAAATGTTTAAGCATCAGTTTGAGGATTCGCGTCTGCAAGCATATAGATGTATCGCCTTAGATTTACCTGGCCACGGAAAATCTGAAAATCTGAAGCAGTATTCGTTTATACAAAACAAAACAAGCATTAAAAATTTTGCCGAAAAATTAAAACTTAAGGATTATGTAATTGTAGCACATTCGCTAGGCGGCCATTTTGCCATACAAATTTTGCCTAAGTTAACGGGTTGCATCGCTGTGGTTTTAATTGGTACGCCACCCTTAAAATCACCACTTAATATGGATGAGGCCTTTTTATCCCATCCCGTTATTCCTTTACTTTTTAAAAATGATTTAAAAGACAGGGAGTTGGAGGTATTTGCAAATGCGGTTGTTTCTGGCGAAAGTGCAACCTTGGCGAAAAAAGAAATCAAACAGACAGATCCAAACTTTAGGGAACACATTATGCGGTCGGTTCAAAATGGGCATTTGGTAAACGAAGTAGAAATTCTAGAACAAACTAAAATAGCAATAGCATTATTTGTTGGGCAACAAGATGCTTTTGTTAACCATAATTATCTCAAAGATTTGAATTTACCAACCCTTTGGAACAAACGCATTAATAGTATTAAAGACGCCTCCCACACGCCTCAACTTGAAAATCCAATTGAATTTAACAAGCAGCTTTACGAGTTTATTGAGTCTCTAAACTAAAAATCTCTATTATTATATAAATGTGAAATATCCCCACTATCGGGGATTTTTTTGTAGTACATAGTTTCATATGTTTGGCTTGCTACTAATTTTAACCTTTCTAATTTTAAAAGCGGCGTGTATCTCGCAACACTAACCAGCGACACAAAAACTGAGACCAAACGCATCATTAAAAATTAGAAGTGTTCATTACTTAGTTAGTCCATTTGGTGGTTTCTTATTAATTATAGGGAGTCAATTTGAAACGGCCAATGTAAAATCCCCGAACGTTCGGGGATTTTTTTAATTATATTCGATATTCAATCTTTCGCGAGTCTTTATACATCCCCCGTCCTCAATCTTTTCTCTAAGATCTAATTTCTCACATCTTGGTTCTTTACACTTGACTCTTATTTCTCATCTCACATTAGTTTCCCGACTACCACCTAATCCCTATCCCTATCCCTATTCCCTATTCCCTAAATTAATACCTAAATATCCCCACTACTAGGTATTTTTTATGACCCACATTTTCAATAGATTTGAAATGCTATTAATCAAAATATTCACAATGAGAACTTTATCACGATTACAATTGCCTGTCTTTTCGGTTTATAAAATTTACCAAGCGCACTATTTAAATAAGGCAATAATATCCTTGCCGAATCCCATTTTTTAACAACAAAAGAAATTCGTTTCTCCCTAATTCTTACTAGTACTTTTCAGTTAATCAATAGATTATAAAAAAACCATTTAACAAATAAATTTACCGTTCATCCAAAACACATAATTTTGGTTTTTTTTAACAATTTAATTTAAATACCTTAGTATCAGCTATTAATCAATACATCAAATATGAGAACTTTTACACACTTAAAATTACACGTCTTTTCGTTTTTTATCTCTAGAAATCTTCCGTCTCATATCTAATTTCTTTTAATTCAAAGCGCACAACTCATAATTAACAGCTTTCAGTTAATCGCAAACCTGCACGAATAACTACTAAAAAAATCATTTAACCAAATGGCTAAAAACTTGATATACAGGCTTTAGGTATTTAAATCAAGATGCTTAGGCGTCAGCTATTAAGCAATTAAACCAAACACAATGAAAAATTTAAACAATTCCCTCAAGTCAGCCTTAGTTGGCTGCTTCGCAATTGCAAGCTCAATCGGTCTTGCCCAAACTGTTATCACTATTAAACAATCCCGGTTCTACAACCACCTACCAAACCATTCAAGATGCCCACCAGGCCGCATGTGGTGATATTAGTTATGTGCAACCTTCTGGTACATCATATGGCACGGTTGGACTTGATAAATCACTGACTATTGTAGGACGCTCCCATAGTGAGTTTGGCAAAGAATCTCTATTATCTAATATAAATGTAAGAACATCAAATGTGACTATAAAAGGCGTAAGATTTTCTTCTTTAAGTGTCAATTCTAGCGGAAGTGCTCCCACGCCTCCACCCTATTCCGGTCTTGAAATTTTCGAGTGTGAATTTAGTAATGTTTCCTTGGGAGCTAGTGCTAGTTCTAATAACATCACAATCAGTGATGCAGTAATAAGGGGAAACAATATAACAAGTACGTTATATATATATGCGGACACCGACGATATCCTAGTTTCAAATAATATTTTACGGTCTAATTTGACGATTTATAATACTTCCAGTGCTGTTTTTGCAAACAATACTTTTAAGAACACAGGCAATCTTAACTATATAACTACAACATTCTGGTACAACCATTTTGTATAATAACATGTTTATAATGAAAACAGGTACTGATAGAATTATAAATTTTGTTAATGGAGATTGGAATCTCTCAAATAATCTTATTTATAACTACGGTGCAGGAACTGTAACCTTTTCAACTGGTTCAGGTGCTACGTTCCAAGAGAATGATACTTTATTTGATACTGACCCAAAATTTACAAATGTAGACCCTACGGTGAGTCAAAGTTTCGCAGGTTCATCAACCTATAATCCGGCATTTCGCCCAGAGGATGATTTGACCTTGGCATCAGGTTCTCCTGCTCTTACTGGCGGCGGCGGCGGTTCGCAAATTGGACTTTACAACAATGGTTTCAATTATAACAAACTGGGTAATCCGCGTGACATACCACTTTTAGATATCGAGAATAGCGACGGTGCTGTACCAACGGGAGGAACTTTGAATGTTACCGTAACTGCAAAAGCCAATTAAGTTATGACAGCGCTAAAACAATTACTGCGCTTGTCTAAAAACTTTTGCGATTTTCCCGCTTTTTTTCTTGATCCAATTACTGGTGAGACCCAGATTCTTGCAGAGGATAATCCCAACGTTTGTGGAATATGGTTAGTGATTGACAATGATGGCGCTGCTTACATGGCTGATATTATATCTGACTCTTTATATTCTGTGGATTTAAACAATGGTAATGTTTCGCAAATCGGACCGCTTAATATCGTTTGACAAGGCACGGAAATGCTGACCATTCTGAATTAACCAGAGTTTTATATTCCGTGGATTTAGACCCTATAATATTTCTGTGCTTATTATTTAAATTTCGCGCAAGAGGCCGATGTTAACCCTTCTAATAATCAAATAGTTATGGCTGCATATAATACCAGCGGTGGTTTAGGATATCACAGTATTGATAAAGCATCAGGTTCACAAGCTTTTTATATGGATTTGGGGATAATGAACTTGGTGTAATAGTCTTTTAGTAACCCATACCCTGATTCGCAGTTGATAACGTAGGAAATGAAAGTACACTTGATGTTACTATTACAGTTGAAGATAATATTGATCCGGTTGCCGAAACGCAGTACAGACCTGCACCTCTCCTACTTTTTCTTTTGAGTATCAAGCAAAACTGTTCTGATAATTACCTATCACCTAGTTTGTTATAATGGATACTTGAAAAAAGTAACCTTGGTAGCGACGGTGAATCTTACGGCAGGAGATGGTACAACATCAAGTTACGATCAATGAAATTGGCAGTTATGAGATTGGTACTTATGACAGTGGCTCCGAGGTAGAATTAACGATTATAACTTCCGAAAATGCTTGTAGCAGTGTTTTCTCTACAGCTTATATTAATACTGGGGAAGGATCAACTTGGTATGCGGATGAAGATGGAGATGGTTTTGGAAATCCAGATATAAGCCAAGTTGATTGTGAACAACCTGACGGTTTTGTATTAGACAATACGGATTGCGATGATACTGAAGAAACTGTTTTCCCGAATGCGGAAGAACTTTGTGATGGGTTGGATAACAATTGTAACGGAGACGTAGATGAAGACGATATTTGCGATTCGCCAACAGACTCCGATGATGATGGAATCCCAGATGATGATGATATTTGCCCGGGATTTGATGATAACATGGATATTGACAACGACGGCACTCCTGATGGATGCGACGATACACCTAATGGGGATGACTAAATCAGATTCTGTGCTTGGAACCAATTGTTACGGAAACATGTGATTCTTCGATTCGCCAAACATTAGATGATGATGGAATTGATAATAATGATGTTCCGTTTGAAATAGTACAAATGCGGTCACCATGTGAAACGATATCGATGATGGCTCGACCGATAACTGTTCGGTGGAGAGTCTTGACCTCGACATCACAAATTTCGATTGTGATGATATTGGTGAGAATACAGTTATATTAACTGTTACCGATAGCTCTGGAAATTTCAGTACAGTTACTTCAACCGTTACAGTTGAAGACAGCATGGCACCGGTTGCAATTGCTCAGAACATTTCAGTAGAATTAAATGATTCTAATATGGCGGCAATTACTGCCAGCGCAATCAACAATGGATCAACTGATAACTGTGGTATTCAAAGCATAAGCGTAGATATCATGAATTTTGATGTTGATGATGTTGGGGCAAATACTGTTGTGCTAACTGTTATAGACACTTCCGGAAATTCAACCACCACCACGGCAATTGTAACCGTTACAGGAGGTGGTACTGGACCAGTTGATACTTATGTGACGGTATTTTTGACGCCGATGACAATGTCCTTTTACACCAAACCCAAACCAAGAGGATTCGGATGAAGATGGAATTGGTAACGTTTGTGACGATACGCCTAACGGTGATGACGACATGGATGGCATCGACAACCTGGCTGATAATTGTCCGAACACAGCTAACGATGACCAGAGCGACACCGATGACGATGGAACTCCCGATGGCTGTGACGACACACCTAACGGTGATGACGACGGCGATGGTGTTGACAATAACGATGATATTTGCGAAGGGTTTGATGACAATATGGATACAGATGGGGACGGAACGCCAGACGGATGTGATACTACTCCAAACGGCGATGACGACCAGGACGGTGTTGACAATGAAGAGGACAATTGCCCGAACACCCCAAACCCCGACCAAATAGATTTGGACGGTGACGGTGTAGGAGACGCCTGTGAGGAGGTTACAGGGCCGACCCAAAAAGTGAGCGTGGTTTTGGAGTGCGTTAAGGAAGATGGGAATGGTGGATTTATTGCCGTATTCGGATACGACAATGACAACGAGGTAACGGTTATAATACCGGTTGGTACGGACAATAAGTTGACGCCCAACGATAACAATAACCTGCTCGTAACCGAGTTCCTTCCTGGGAGACAGGTAGCAGTATTCGAGGTTCCGTTTGATGGAAGTAACCTAGTTTGGTCCCTAAAAGGTCCCGACGGAAACACCAGGACCGCAACGGCCTCTGAAGATTCGCAACAATGCGAGGTTGATGACGACGGCTGCTTTGCCATGGAGGTTGTGGATTATAGTCCGAATGCCCAGTCCAACGGTGATGCGATTCTGATGGATCGTTCAAATCCAGAGGTCGCCCTGGGTGAACCTGATAAATCGGATGCACCGGGCGGTTTTGTATCCCTAGGGATTGAAGGTAGCATCACATTAAAATTTTCAGGATTGATTTACGATGCACCAGGTGCTGACATCGCGGTTTATGAAACATCCTTTTCCGGTGGCAGTAACGCTGCCGAAAGTGCACTGATTGAAGTGTCACAAAACGGTATTGACTGGTTTTTTGCGACAGAATTGGTCTTTGACGGTGAGTTTGATATTAGCACATTGCCACTTGACTATGTGTCGCAAATTAGAATTACCGATATGGGCCAGAGTACGGGCGACGGATATGACGTGGATGGTGTCGAGGCCATAAACGGTTGTTCTGACATACCAGTGGGTAATGATCTATGTTACGGAAGTTTTGTGGTCGAGGGAAGCTATATGCCAGGACCCTTGAAGAACGGGGAGATGTTGACAGACCCTGAGCGCAACGACCCGAACAAGGCATTGGGAGAGCCACAGAACGATGACTCGCTCAATTTCGTGGCACTTGGCCATGGCGGTGAGATAATCATTGGATTTGACGGGGTGGTCCTAAATCAAGAGGGGGACGATATAGAGATTGTGGAGACCACATTCGGCACGCAGGACTTCGATTCTTATCCTGAGGCCGCAGAAGCCTTTGTGTCACAGGACGGTATCAATTTCTATTTTGTGGGTACGGTACTTACCAATGAGAGCGCGAGGTTCGATATCTCTAGCGCCGAGCAGCCCTTGGCGTTTATTAGGTTTGTGAAACTCGTTGACGTGACGCCTATGGGATCGCCCTCCGGCGACGGTTTTGACCTTGATGGTATAACCTCCCTTTCTGGCTGCACCCCATCGGGTCCTGGGCCAGATTGTGGGGAGTTCAGGTATCTCGTTGCCGATAAGAAGGCCAACGAGCCCATCAAGCTTTACGTAGCTGATATCGTCGGTAATGATGCAAACCTGACCATGGTAGCATCTCGTCCGGTCGGTGTCTCCGTGGCCTATGACTTTGAACTTGGCGTTGTCTATGGTGTTAAGCCGGACGGTGACCAGATTGAGGTCATCAATCCCAGTGATGGTAGTTCGTTCGGCTTCATAAATATCGATGCTGGCCTTTCAGGTATCTATGCAGCGGTATATGACGATGGCCTACTTTATCTGGGCTCTGGTAGTCAGGATAAGATTTACGCTGTTGATGTAACAACAGGGTCCTATACCATTGAGGCCTCCAACGTTCCGGTCAACGGTGGTGACCTGGTCATAAAGGGAGATGACCTCTATATGGCGACCAAAAGTGGGGACAGGCTGTTCTTGATAGAAGGTGGACTTGCTACTGAGGTCTTCGATATCCCCGATGATACCAACGGTGCTGCGATAACAGCCAACGGTGACTTCGCATTCGTTTCCAGGAACTCAGGCAGCATTGCGGTATTGGACAATTTTGGGAATCCTATCGAGAGCTTTAACCTAAAACTTGGAGGAGAGGATTTTACCTTCTCTAATGGTGATCTGACCAGTGGCTGTAACCTAGGAGAGCCAATAGTCATTGAGAACCTCGCCCATTTAACCTTGCTGGGAGAAGAGGCCCAACTTGGAGAAGTTAGCAGATTCGTCATGTATCCTGTCCCTGCTAGGGATGTGCTCAACGTAAAAGTAAGCAGCCAAAGATCTGGTTCCGTATCATACGAGATTGTATCCACCATTGGAAGTTTACTCCTCAGTGAGACCGTGAAGGATTTCTATGGTGAGACTGAGATTTCTATGGATGTTTCGAGTTTGGCCGATGGTGCTTATTTCTTTATCCTCACTATTGACGGAGAGAGTATCACCAAGAAATTTGTGATATCGGATAAGTAAATTAATTTTGATTTTCAATCTAAAAAGGTCAGCTCACCAGAGCTGGCTTTTTTGCTTTAAAAACAGAATGTAATCAAGCACTTAAAATTAATAATATGGCAATAAAATTGATATAAACTTTAAAAAATATAAATCCTATAAGTTGACTACGCTGTACTGGATGTTAAACAAACTAGCACTGAAAAAATCTCTACATAAAATTCATCCTATCGGAGGTTTTTTCACACCTGGTTTTACCCTGAATTATATTGAATTAAAACCGTTGAAAATGTATAGTTTTTTATTAGTCAGATAGATAACATCTAAATAAAAGTAAATGTCCTTGGGAAGGAGAACATAATTTCCATATAAAGTAAATTCAAAATGCAGTCAAAATAACTGATTTGCTGATATCTCTCATTTTTTTGTTTAGCACGCTTGAAACTAACTCAGCAAATTCTACCAAAAATATCATCCAACACTAAGAGGAAGTTTTGAGGTATATAGGGTTGGATGATTCAATGGAAAGTAGTGCCAAAAATTTGGGTCTGAAAATTTTGAACTGAAATAAATGCTATTTAATCAATAGTAGTCCTGGAGGAAAAATGAATCAAACTAAAACGCCTTCAAAATTAAGATTTTTTCAACCTACCAATTTTAGTTTTCCTTCAAAAAAGCAGATTCTCAAATTTGAATTTTACTAATAAAATTGAAATACTGGTCATACTAAGTGATGACATTTTTAGTTTTTTTGCGATGTGTAACTAATAAACCTTGTTGCAATTACAATATCTATAATCGTCCTTATCATGTTGAATTTATTGTTGCTAGAGTTAAACGCCACTAAAACAAAGAATTCTTATTACTGATAAGGTAAAAACTAAAATTCTATGATACTTCTTACAATTATGCTCTACCACTACTATAAGGCTAAACAAAAAGTCGTAAAATCAACCTCCGTTTTCAAATAAGAATTTGGTTTATAAACTGATTAAACTTTTGCCTGAAAAAAAACTTCCCTAAAAGAAGCAAAAAACATGATGACAATTTTACAAACTACCGATGGTATTGAAACTATAAAATTATGTTATTATGAAACATTCCAAAATCGTATTTCTATTATTTATCGCAACTATATTCTCCTTTAGTTGCAGCAAAAGCGACGACTCAGGTGACTTGGACGCTTCAAATTTACCTCAACTTATCGTTGGTGTATGGCAATTTACCTCCAGCGCCACCAACGGTACGGCAGACGCCTTAGAAGGCTGTGATTCTTCTTTATTGATAGAATTTGCCGAAAATATGGATTTTGGCCAAATTGAATACTCTGGCGAACAATGTGACATGCCTACCCAAAGCATTGGTACATACTCCCTTTCTGGAAGTACCATTACCATTACGTTACCTCAAGGGTCTGCTAGTGGAAATGTTGTAAGCATAAGTGGAAATACATTCACTATAGAAGTTGCAGATGGTCAAAACACTTATAGAGAGACCTATACGAAAATACAATCATCACCAGATTAAATGTGGTAGATTGTAGTTGAAAAATAAAAAAGGCTGTCTCAATGTTGAGACAGCCTTTTTATTTATAAAATTTGCTATTAGTTCTCAATCGGTAAAAAACCAAAAGCTTTACTATAACCCAACATTTGACCTTCAAAACTATCTGGTTGATTGACTTTAATCTGATAAATTTTTCCGTTTTTATCCAGTTCTGGTACTAGAACTGGATTTACAAAACCACTGTAAGCTGCAGAATCGAACTGTTCGTTTCGTTTTAAAACTTCGGCATGGATCTCCTGATCAACAATAACGCCATATCCTTCTACTAAATCTTCAACTGCTTGGAAGTCTCCTTCAGATTTAATACGTTGGGTTTCTTTTAAAAGTTGTCCAAATAAACTGTGGAGTTTTTCGTAATCGGTAATATTAAAATAAGTCTTTCCGTCTCTGGTTACCTTTTCAATCACATTATCATCTTTCCCTTTTTCAAAAGCCCAAGCAGAAACCCATTGACGGTTTCTCATGTGTGCTTCTTCAACATTATCGCCAATATTTAGACGAATTAATTGTGTCATTAATCCATTTCTAATATAGCCATCATAAGCAGCTTTTCCGACCGATTTCCAATCTTCAACTAAACCAAGTTCTTGCAATTTAGGATTATACAAATAATAAAGTCCAACCAAATCTGCTCGTCCTTCTTCTAAAGTAGAGGCGTAATTCTTCAAAGTTTCTTTGGTCTCGCCTACTCCAGGATTCATCTGCCCAGAGGCATGACCAATCACCTCGTGCAATGCTGTATGAAGTTTATCTGCAACCTGACCGTATTTTTCCTCTAGTTCATATTCTTCATCATCGTGAACAAATTCCTTCAAACGCCCAGAACTGCCAGCGTTATTATAAGCATTAATTATATTTCCTAAAGATACTGACTTACTTCCAACTGCGGCGCGAATCCAATTGGCGTTTGGTAAATTGACACCAATTGGTGTGCTTGGTGAAGCGTCTCCAGCTTCGCCAGCAACGTTAACTACTTTGTAGGTTACACCGACAACATTTTTCTTTTTATGTTCCTCCATCAACGGGGAATTATCTTCGAACCACTGTGCGTTTTCAGAAAGTACAGCCATTTTTTCAGACATATCAAAATCCTTTATCTGTACTATAGTTTCGTAAGATCCTCGGTAGCCCAATGGATCATTATAGACTTCAATAAAGCTGTTGATATAATCAATATTTCCTTCCGTAGCAGACGTCCAAGCCACATTATAATCATCCCAAGTTTGCAAATCGCCTGATTTGTAATAGTCAATCAATAACCCGAGAGCATCTTCTTGTTTTTTATTTTCGGCAACGCCTTTAGCCTTTTCAAGCCACTTTACAATTTCATCGATTGCTTCGCCGTAAAGCCCGCCCGATTTATATAACAGCTCTTTTAACTCTCCATCTTCCTTTACCAATTTTGAATTTAAACCGTAAGACAATGGTTTTTCAGGATTCGGCGATTGTTTCTTCTCATAAAAAGATATAACATCGGCATTACTCACATTTGGACCGTAAAAATTTACTGCAGAAAGGCCTACATTATCAACCCCTTTTGATTGATTTACTTTTTTAGAATCTTTATCATTGAACAAAACCTCAAAAGCCTCGCCCTCTAATGAAGTATTGGTATCTGTTAATAATTGTCTTAAATATTCCGAAGAAAATCCGGGTTTCATTTTGTCGTTTGAGTAATGGTGGTGAATCCCGTTTGAAAACCAGACCCGTTTCATATAGGTTTCAAAATTGGCCCAATCTTCGGTAGTAGTATCGCCGCTGTAATTAGCATAGACATTTTCTAAAGCTGCTCTAATTTTAAGGTTATGCCTATAATTTTGGTCCCAGGTTATATCGCGTCCAGATAAACCTGCTTGAGTTAGAAAATAAACTAATTTCTGTTCTTTGAGTGTCAATTTTTCCCACCCTGGAATTTGATAGCGTAGAATTTTTATATCTGCAAATTGCTCTACATTATAATCAAAATCGGTTTGCTCAGAAACCGTTTCTGTTTCTACAACCTGACTCTCTTTCTCACTGCCACAGCTAAATATAAATCCCGCTAAAAAAATGAGTAAAATAACAAACTTTAATTTCATCTTATTTTAATTTATGATTGGATTTCAAAAATACGCTTTTTATCAATATGTCTTGAAATTGTCTATATTTGATTACCTAATTGTTATACTCTAATGAAAGCATTTAAATATATTTTTTTCCTTATCCTGATTGCCATAATTGGATGTGCGATTTACATCGCCGTACAACCAAATTCGTTTGAATTTGAAAGAAGTCGGGTTATAGATGCACCAACACCAGTTGTTTTTAACCTCGTAAATGACTATAAGGAATGGCCTCGATTTTCCCCTTGGAACGAGCAGGATACCGAAGCTACATTAAACTATGATGAAAAAACTATTGGCGAAGGTGCTGGCTACTCTTGGGATGGGGAGGTTTTGGGTATTGGTAACATGAAAACAGAACAAGTGGTTGAAAATAAATCCATAGACCAAAAAATAAATTTTGTTGAACCTTTTGAAAGCAGTTCTAACATTAATTGGACTTTTGAACCAACCGAGAATGGCACAAAAGTAACTTGGGCGATGGAAGGAAAACAAGATTTTATGACTAAGATGTACGTGGCATTTAGTGGCTCAATTGAAAAAAATACGGGGCCTGATTTTGAGCGCGGACTTTTTAAATTAGACAGTATTGCTAATGCAGACATGCGTAAATATACTATTAACGTTGAAGGCGTAACCCAACATAGTGGTGGCTTTTATCTTTATGCTTCAGCCTCTGCCAAACTAGATAACTATACCTCAAAAATGCAAGAGGTTTTGCCAAGGGTTGCTGGTTTTGCCAAAACAAATAATATTACAATGGCGGGAAAACCCTTTGTAATCTTCCATAAATTGGACGAGGAAAATAATGCCGTAATATTCTCTTGTTGCATCCCGACCACATCTCAAGTAGTATCTTCTGAGGCCGATATCCTAACTGGCCAATTGCAACCTTTTAAGGCCGTAAAAACAATTCTAAAAGGCGATTATGTAAATTTACAAGAAGCACGTAACAAAACCAAAGAATACATAAATGCTAATAAACTGGAATTGTCTGAACCAGGGATTACTTTAGAATCTTATGTTAACGACCCAATGGGTTCTCCTAATCCAGCAAATTGGTTCACCGAAATTTATTTTGAAGTCAAGTAAATGTGCTTCCAATTTATGATTTGCAAAATCAACACTGTTACAATCTAATATGATGAAGCAACTTATACTCGTATTTATTGGCGGCGGATTTGGCAGTGTGTTACGATTTCTACTCGGAAAATATCTCAATAGCCCACAGAGCGGAATTCCCTACGGGACATTTGCCGCTAATATTCTAGGCAGTTTTTTCATAGGGCTTATTTTAGGCTGGGCCATTAAGTCAGAAACCTTAAGCTCAAACCAAACCCTACTTTTAGCAACCGGGTTTTGTGGTGGTTTTACGACTTTTTCGACCTTTGCCTATGAGAATCACGTGTTTTTGAAAACTGGTGATTTTACAACGTTTGCCGTTTATACAATTTCAAGTTTTGTATTGGGATTTATTGCGGTTTTTTTTGGTATGTACCTAGTAAAATAAGGGGTTGAGGATTTTAATGCTTTTTCTGGAATAATTTATGGCAACCTGAAAAAATTCCAGAAGGCAATCAAAAAAATATTACTCAAAAATCCAAAATAGTTTGCAAATCAAAGACCAACTTAATCGAAATATTCAATTAAATCATACGCCTAAAAAAATCGTTTCTCTAGTGCCGTCTCAAACGGAGCTAGTAGTTGATTTAGGTCTAGAAAAAGAATTATTGGGCGTCACAAAATTTTGTGTGCATCCTGAAACTCTTCTAAAACAAAAAACCGTTGTTGGTGGCACAAAGCAAGTTCATTATGATAAAATTAGAAAGCTAAATCCTGATATCATCCTTTGTAACAAAGAAGAAAACACTAAGGAAATGATTTCTGAACTAGAAAAAATTGCTCCAGTTCATATAAGCGATGTTTCTAATATGAGCGATGCAATAGAACTCATAAATAGGTATGGTGAATTGTTTTTAGTAGAAAAGGTAGCCCAAAATCTTGTGAAGGATATTCAGAGAAAATTTCACGATTTTAAAACATTCATTTCAGGCAGACCTATTTTAAAAGTCGCCTATTTCATTTGGAGAAAACCTTGGATGGTTGTCGCCAACAATACATTTATAAACGAGATGCTAAAAATCAATAATTTTGAAAATAGCCTCGGAAACTTAAACCGTTATCCTGAAATCGATTTGGAGGTTCTAAAGGTGAATGCTCCAGAACTTATATTACTATCCAGCGAACCTTATCCGTTTAATCAAGAACATAAATCTTTATTGAGCAAAGAATTTCCAAAAAGCAAAGTCCTCATAGTTGATGGCGAACTGTTTTCTTGGTATGGCTCAAGATTATTAAAATCTTTTGACTATTTCAAAAAGCTGCATCAAAATGATTTGACTTAATCTTTAAGCTTGAGATGAGTCGTTTTAACCTTGATGCTTCATAGAACAATGTATCGCTTAAACTAACGTCACTATGCATAACATTATAGGCCTGCTCCATAAAATTTAAATAACTCTGCTCTAAATCCCTTAAGGGTAATATCTTAGTCAAGTTAGGTTTTCTGTTACCAACTCTACAAAAATGTGGGTTCATAATATTCAATTTATCAGTATATACGTTTGTTGACAGTAATACAAAAAAAACCGAACTGAATGATAAACAAATTTTTAAACGCTAAACATTGGCAGTTATTTACTCTAATGTTTGGAATTCCGATTTTATTACAAATAGTTGCTATGATATCAATGTTTGCGAATATTGACTCAAACGGAAATCCCGACCAAACAGGAATGCTGAATATGATGAAAATATTTCCAATTATAATGTTCCTATATGTTGGACTTTTTTTTGGATGGTTTTGGTCAATTGGAATTGGATTACAGAAATATATTCCAACCGATATTAAAATGAAGATTAAAAAGTTTAAGATATTCTTCTTTATTCCTCTGATTTATATTCAAATGCTGTTTGTATATCCAATGCACTTATTTTCTAATGTTCTGTATTTTTTACTACTTTATTTTCAAAAACTACAAAAATTCGGTTGTTTATTCAACCTAGGCATTTTTGTCGGTTATTGTGATAGGTTAAATTAATGTGAATTTTTCATCTCAAAAAAATCAGATAATTTACCATTTTTCGAAAATGATAGCTTTTATAACAGTTGGTGAACTTCAAGATGTGATTTTTCAATTCATTTCTTGCGGAAAAAAAAGTTCTAGTTAACAAAAAATCGACCCCTCCCAAGGTCGATTTTTCTAGACTAACTTAAAATTAACTGAAGAATGAAATTATTTTCCTTCTGCTCACACCGCAAAGATGTATGTTTCTTTTCTCTTGTATGTTACCTTAATATTAGCTTTGCATTAAGAAAAACTTAAGCAATAATTATGAGAATTTCAATAAAAAAAATGAGTTAGCAACTCTAAAAATTATAATAAATATATCAAGGTTAAGTAGATAGCAATGTTCACCGTGTAGATAGCAGAAAGGGTAAATGTCAATTCAGAGATATAAAAAAGTTGAATGTTTTATTATCATGGGATATGTCCCAAAATTCTTGTGAAAATAATTAGACTAAATATAGAAAATAGAAAAAAATCCATAATGCAAAAGATTTCCATCAAGACGAAAAAATGGCCGTAACAATCTGAATTGTAATTAATTTTTGGCTCTACACAACAGTGCAACTATGAAGTATACAGGATATTTAACAACTAATATAATGGGAATTAATTCTAGAACATTAGTCTCGTTTGAAAATAAATAAAAGATATTTGTAGCTATTGCTAAACCGATTCACATTAATATGTTTGTGATAGAGTTGGGAGTCATTTTTAGCAAACAAATTTTAATCACCCATAATGCTTAGAAATAATTGCTTCGGTTTCCTTTAAATTCTTGAACACATCAAAACCTTTTCCCTGAGTACGCCTAGCGCCCAGTGTGTTGGCAAAATGTGCGGCCTTGATGTGGTCATTATACTTCGTGAAGCCGTAAGCCAAACCTCCTGCAAACGAATCGCCACAACCTGTAGTATCAATAACGTCCTTTACTGGCACTGATTCTACAAACTCCTCGATAATCTTACCGTTTTGCTTGCTGAAAATAGCGCAGCCTCTAGAATCTAAAGTTACGTAGAGATATTTAACCCCTTTATCTAAAATGTATTTTGCAAAATCCTGCAAGTGCTCGGTGCTATCTTCATCAAATATAGCCTCGTCTGTGTAATCTCGATTAAAAAAACTACACAGTGATTCTTCTAAATTCATTTTAAGCACATCAATATATGGCAACCATTCTTCACAATCGCTCCAATATTTTCTAAGCCTAGCACCTTCTGGAGTTACATAAGTTGTAGGCCCGTGGGCATCAAAAATTATGGTTGCATCACTTTCTGCTTTAATTAATTTTAGAGCTTCAAGGTCAATTTCAAAATCGGTTATCGGCACAAAAACAAAGCAGTCTACGTCTAAGAATGGCCTTACATCCTCTCTCGAAATAGGACTCATCTTAGCCGTTTGTTTTTCCAATCTATTATTTTGATCAATAAAATCTAACTCGATAATAGTGCCAGCATCTTTTTCTGAAGAAATTCCACTCATATCAATTGCATTGTAGGCCTCTAATAAGCTAGAAATTGATTCAAAATCATGCTTATGGATATTCGAAATAGGAACAACCTTGCCCTCCCCTTCCAACAATTTTGCCAAGGCAATGGTAGGATGTGTTACGCAACCATATTTCATAATGGTTTCGTTTTTATGGGTTTTTATAGTATCCTGCGGAATAGGACCAACGATAGCTATTTTGATTTCTTGACTCATCTATTATCTTGTAATGCGAATACTTTTCTCAACAAATCGGTTCCTCGTGAAGATAGTTTTGTTCTTATATCCTTCTCCTCAACGGCTATCATTTTATAAACCCCAATCAATGCCTGTTGCGTTACATAGTCGGTGAGGTCTGGATTGACATCGTTTGTAAAAGGTATAGCGTTGTATTTAGAAATGAGGTTTGACCAAATTTGATCTGCCCCCACTTTGCTGAAGGAATCATTAATTACTGGTTGAAATTTGCTATAGAGTTCGGTTTGGGTCTTAACCGTTAAATATTCTGTGGCGGCATTATCACTACCCAAAAGAATGTTCTTAGCATCATTAAAGGTAATATCCTTAACGGCATTTATAAAAATTGGAGTTGCCTCGCCTACAGCATCTTCCGCAGCTCGATTAAGTACTTTTAAACCTTCATCTGCCAAACTGCCTAAGCCAATGTTACGTAAGCCCTTATCGACTTTTTGAAGTTCTTCTGGCAATAAAATTTTTACCAATTCATTTTTAAAAAAACCGTCGGTCTGAGTAAGTTTTGTTACCTGTTTATCTATGCCCTGATCAAGCGCTTGTCTCAAACCTGCTCCTATGTCAGCATTACTCAAAACACCTCCGTTCTGTGGTAATCGGTTTGCAATATCCTGTAATTCTGCACAAGCCGTAAAATTCAATATCAATAGGATGGCAAATAGTCTTTTTATCATGAAAGGAATGTTTTTCTCTAACAAATATAGAAATTTAACTATGAATTCTTTAAAAGTTATTGGCTTATCCATAATTCAAACTTGCTATAACATTTAAAAAACAGAAATAAATATAATAATTCAGTTATTAGATATTTATTAATCAATAACCGAATTTTTTGAATATTCCGTAAATTCGCAGGATTAAAACCCTAATACACTACGAATGAAACAAGCCGAACCTTATACCCCGAAGCACAAAGTAAGAATCGTCACCGCCGCATCACTATTTGACGGGCATGATGCCTCCATCAACATCATGAGACGTATTATTCAATCTACAGGTGTAGAGGTCATTCACCTAGGCCATGACCGCAGTGTTGAAGAGGTTGTCAATACCGCAATTCAAGAAGATGTCAATGCCATTTGCCTAACCTCTTATCAGGGTGGGCACATTGAATATTTTAAATACATGTATGATTTACTTCAGGAAAAAAAGGCGAGTCAAATTAAAATTTTCGGTGGCGGCGGCGGCGTAATTCTACCTTCGGAAATCAAAGAATTGATGGACTACGGTATTGAACGCATCTATTCGCCAGATGACGGACGAGAAATGGGGCTACAGGGAATGATCAATGATTTGGTTGAAAAATGTGATAAAAGCCCCCTGACACAGACAGGGGAAATTTCTAACTCCAATCAGCAACAAATCACAAAGAAACTTAAAAGCAAAGATGTAAACACGATTGCTCGACTTATTACACTTGCAGAAAATAATCACGATGAATTTAAGAGTATATTTTCGCAATTTATTCCCCCTTCGGGGGATAGTGGGCTTACGCCTGTTCTTGGAATAACAGGCACTGGTGGCTCTGGCAAATCCAGTTTGGTGGATGAGTTGGTGCGTCGCTTTTTAACCGATTTTCCAGAAAAGACTATTGGTATAATTTCGGTAGATCCTTCTAAACGTAAAACTGGGGGTGCGCTTTTGGGAGATCGTATAAGGATGAACTCCATAAATTCACCACGGGTTTATATGCGTAGTTTGGCAACTCGCCAATCTAATCTCGCACTATCAAAACACGTAAATGAAGCGGTTGACGTTTTAAAGGCCGCAGACTTTGACTTAATTATTTTAGAAACCTCGGGTATTGGTCAAAGTGATACTGAGATTATTGAGCATAGCGATGTATCATTATATGTTATGACACCAGAATTTGGTGCGGCCACCCAACTCGAAAAAATTGATATGCTGGATTTTGCTGACTTGGTGGCCATCAACAAATTTGACAAGCGGGGTTCTTTAGATGCGCTTCGAGATGTCAAAAAACAATACATGCGCAACAATCACCTTTGGGATACTCCGCAAAATCAACTTCCTGTATTCGGTACTATTGCATCGCAGTTCAATGATCCTGGAATGAATACGCTTTACAAAGCAGTCATGGATAAGATGGTTGAAAAAACGGATGCCGACCTAAAATCTACCCTTCATATTTCCGAAGAAATGAGCGAGAAGATTTTTGTTATCCCACCAGCACGAACGCGTTACTTATCTGAAATTGCCGAGAATAATCGCGCCTATGATAAAACAGCAAATGAGCAGGTTGAAGTGGCACAGAAGCTTTATGGCATTTTTAAGACCATTTGTTCTGTTGCGAATATTTCCGAAGAAAAATCAGAAAAATTTCTCAGTAAATCTGGAGTGGAACAAGACGAAATTCTTAAACATCTCAGTACTGAAAAGCATGTGGTCATTACAACGGAAAACAAAACGTCTGATGAAGAATCACAAAAAACATTTCTAAGTCTTTTATTTAAGGAATTTGACCGAATAAAACTCAACCTCGATCCTTACAATTGGGAAGTTATCATTGGCTGGCAGGAAAAGGTTAATCGCTATAAAAATCCTATCTATTCATTTAAGGTGAGAGACAAGGAAATCAAGATTGAAACCCATACCGAATCTCTTTCACACAATCAAATCCCAAAAGTAGCGCTACCTAAATATCAAGCTTGGGGAGATATTTTAAAATGGTGCCTTCAAGAAAATGTACCTGGGGAATTTCCTTACACCGCAGGCCTCTACCCTTTTAAAAGAACCGGTGAGGATCCAGCCAGAATGTTTGCTGGAGAAGGCGGTCCAGAACGTACCAACCGCCGTTTTCATTACGTAAGTATGGGGCTTCCGGCTAAACGGTTGTCTACCGCATTTGATAGCGTCACCCTTTACGGAAATGATCCAGATTTAAGACCTGATATCTACGGAAAAATTGGGAATGCGGGTGTTTCCATCTGCTGTTTGGACGATGCAAAGAAATTGTATTCCGGTTTTGATCTGGCCAATGCCATGACATCCGTCAGTATGACGATTAATGGACCAGCGCCGATGTTACTAGGCTTTTTTATGAATGCCGCCATCGATCAACAGTGTGAAATCCATATCAAGGAAAACGAACTTGAAAAAGATATTGAAACTAAGATTGAGAACATTTATAAATCAAAAGGTATTGAGCGCCCAATATATAACGCAGAACTTCCCAAAGGTCATGACGGTCTTGGGCTAATGTTATTGGGAGTAACTGGTGACCAAGTCTTGCCTAAAGCTGTTTACGAAAAAATAAAAGCGGCGACCATAGCCCAAGTTCGGGGTACGGTACAAGCAGATATTCTAAAGGAAGATCAAGCCCAAAATACCTGTATTTTTTCTACTGAATTCGCGCTGAGACTCATGGGAGACGTGCAAGAGTATTTCATTGAAAATAAAGTGAGAAACTTCTACTCGGTTTCAATATCTGGCTATCACATTGCCGAAGCTGGTGCTAACCCTATTTCACAATTAGCGTTTACCTTATCCAATGGCTTTACATATGTGGAATATTATTTGTCCAGAGGTATGGACATCAATAAATTTGGACCCAACCTCTCTTTCTTTTTCTCAAACGGAATTGATCCAGAATATGCAGTCATCGGTCGTGTAGCTCGTAAAATTTGGTCTAAAGCCTTAAAACATAAATACGGTGCCAATTCACGGGCCCAGATGTTGAAATACCATATTCAAACATCGGGAAGAAGTTTACATGCTCAAGAGATTGATTTTAATGATATCCGCACAACCCTTCAGGCACTTTATGCTATTTATGATAATTGTAATTCGCTTCATACTAATGCTTACGATGAAGCCATTACCACACCTACCGAGGAATCGGTTCGTCGTGCCATGGCCATTCAATTGATTATCAATAAAGAACTAGGTCTCGCCAAAAACGAAAATCCAATCCAAGGATCATTTATTATTGAAGAGCTAACAGATTTGGTCGAAGAAGCCGTTCTATTAGAATTTGATCGCATTACCGAACGTGGTGGTGTTCTTGGTGCCATGGAAACCATGTACCAACGCAGTAAAATTCAGGAAGAAAGTCTGTATTATGAAACTTTAAAACATAATGGCGATTTCCCTATTATTGGGGTGAATACCTTTTTAAGTTCAAAGGGATCGCCCACCGTTGTTCCTGCCGAAGTGATTCGTGCCACGGAAGAAGAAAAACAATATCAAATCAAAACCTTGGAAAACCTTCATAATGCTTACGCCGATAAAATTGAAAAAGCATTGGATGATGTACAGAATGCCGCCATTCAAAATGAAAACATCTTTGAGGTCTTAATGGAGGCCACAAAATTTTGTTCCCTTGGGCAAATCACAAATGCACTGTTCGAGGTTGGCGGACAGTATCGCCGTAATATGTAAATGATTTTATCTACGGACAATTAGCGCCTTGTCCGTAGGTAGTTTTGGATGCTAAAAAGCTTATTTTAAAAAGTAATATAATTTAAAATATTTGGTGAAAATGTGTCATTAAATAAAATGAATTATTATGACAAAAAAATGCCTATCAATAGTTTAGTAAAAGATAAAATGGTTTTTAAGCATCAATTGATATTGATGATAAACATAATTAATAGAAAAAGATGGCTTCTATTATGACTAAAGATGATAAAAAGATACTACTGGTAAATCTTAAAAACCAGAAAATCATCAAAGACCGAAGTTTATTTATAAGGTCATCATCCAATGGCGCTTCAAAACCCTGAATTTTTTGAGTTCCTTTCTTAGAATGGGCAAGTAGTCCCTACCGTTACTATTGCAATGTTCTAATCTATTACAATTGAGGTGTAATCGCTGAGTCAAACGTTCTAGCGAATCTAAATGGAAATGTTTTTTCTCTGAAAAACGCTCGGCTTGCGCTTTCTCTATTTCGGGAGCCAAGGATTCAGACTGCTGAATAATATCACCTGAAAAATAAATATGATTGTCTTCACTACCATCTGAGTGAAGGTAGCTCAAATCTTGATTGATATAAGATGAGATGCTACGAGACAACATATAAATATCCATAGCCTTTTGATAAATAGGCAATTCAGACAAATGGGACGGGATATTATAATTCATGTATCTTTTTAACAACGGTAACAAATTTAATCACATCAAATTAAAAGTTGCTTTAGATTTTAAAGTAAATTCATATATTTGGATTAAATATTAATTAAATAAAACGAATAACTTTAAATGTTTATTGATAGTCTAAATTGGAACATCATAAAGTGCTTACAAAAGAATGCTAGACAATCCAACGCTCAAATAGGAAGAACAGTAGGCATTAGCTCCCCAGCAGTTTCTGAGCGCATCAAAAAAATGGAAGATGCCGGAATTATAGAAAGCTACAACACGCTAATCAGTCCGTTTGAGGTAGGCTTTCAGCTTAAAGCACTAATTACCTTACGCGCTTTTATGGGTATGCTGAAGCCCTTTTTGGAAAAAGTAAAAACTTATAACGAAGTAATTAATTGCTACCGCATTACGGGAAATGAAAATATTGTTATGGAAGTGGTTCTCAAAAACCAAAAACACCTAGAAACGTTTATTGATCAACTCATTGTTTACGGTGAGACTAAAACGCAAATCGTTTTATCTCACGTTATTAAACATAGCGAAGTAAAGAGGCCACAATGAAAATGGAAACATCAATCGGGATTGATTTTTTTAAAACTTCTGAAAAAACTCATGAAAGAGAAATAAACAGGAAAACTATTTGATATGCTGAGCAATCAAACAAATCTCTTAATGAAAATTTTATAAATGGTCACAATATTTATAAATCATTAGCTTCTCTTCGGAGATTTAGGGCTAATTGTCCTCAAAGAAATCATCGGAATTAAAGGGGAGGTCATCATCGGGATCTTTATCATCGTAATTGACGCCTGGCGGATTGAAAAGTCCCCAACGGTCAATGACGTAATTCCACTCATCAAATGATTTTACCCATTCTGCAAAAAGTATGCGAAACTCCTCAATTTCCGTTCGTAGTAAATCTAAATATTCGGTATCCTTAAAACCTTGTATCTCAATACCTGCAGCATCGGTTAGAATCTCACGTGCGGATCTTCTAATAATAGCTGCATTTTCCATCCTGATATCGTACAACATATCTTTTTTGGCAGCACCAGCAACTTTGGCCGGAATGATTATTGAATTCTCTCGCATAAAATTGACATTGCTTTGAATCATTTCTGCTTCAATCTCATTTTCGAATTCGATTTCGGTTTTCTCTACCGCTTCAGCAATATGGTTTACCAACTTTTGAATGGCCATCGCCTTTTTAAAGATGGGTAACTTCTCCCATTTTTCAGATAACATCATGCTCGATTTTTTTTTCCGTGTCTAATTTCAAATTTTGTCCTATATGCTCTGCAATCAATTTAGCATGAATCCTAGAGTTTTCTATAAACCATTTGTGGGTTTCCATCCCACCACAAATAACCCCTGCTAAATACAAACCTTTGACATTAGTTTCCATGGTTTCATCATTATAATTTGGGATGTGTTTTTCATCTTCTGAAAATTCAACACCAGCATTTTTCAAAAATCTAAAGTTTGGCTTATACCCTGTAAGCGCCACGACATAATCGTTGGGTAGGGTTTTTAATCCTTCAGTAGTTTTAACAATGATTTCGTGATCCAAAATTTCAGTAATTTCAGAATGGAAATATGCCTTTATGCTACCTTCTTCAATCCGATTTTTTATATCCGGCCGCACCCAGTATTTTACACGCTCGCCGATATCTTCACCTCTTACTATCATGGTAACATTCCCTCCTTTACGGTAAATTTCCAGTGCGGCATCAACAGATGAGTTGCTTGCCCCAACTACGGCAATATCCTGTAAGGTATAGGGATGGGCCTCCTTGTAGTAATGAAATACTTTTGGAAGCGTCTCTCCAGGAACATTTAAAAGGTTGGGGATATCGTAAAACCCTGTGGCGATTACAACTTCGTCTACGCGGTATTCCGCTTTATCTGAAACAACCTTAAACTTATCCCCTTCTTTTTCTAAAGAAAACACCTGTTCGTACAAATTGATATTTAAGCTGTTTGATGTCGTTACCCTTCGGTAATATTCTAGGGCTTCATTTCTGGTAGGTTTTGGATTATTACTTATAAATGGAATCTGGTCAATTTCCAATTTTTCCGAAGTCGAAAAAAAGGTCATGTTCAACGGATAATTAAATAGAGAATTGGTCAATGCCCCTTTTTCTAAAACCACATATTCTATACCTCGCTTTTTAAATTCCAAAGCACAGGCGATTCCGATTGGCCCCGCACCAATAATTAATACTTGTTTATCTGTAATCATATTTAAAATTTACGCTTATGAATCAAAGATAAGCATACTGGCACAGTTTCTTAAATTAACTCGAAATCAGTTTAGACCAAAACAACAATTTGTATTTTTGCTGAAAATAAAATTTATGAAATCTCTATATATTGTGATGCTCTTTATCTTCAGCGTGAGTTGTGCTCAAGACAAAAAAGCGGTAAAGGGAGACACCGAATTTCAAAGAGAGCTTAACGCCGAATTCAAGGATGCCAGCACATCCCCCTTGAAAAAAAAGGATTTAAAAACCTTTGAAGGTTTAGATTTTTTTGAATTCGATTCGGTTTTTGTGGTCAACGCAAATTTAGAACGCAAGCCTGATTCTAAATGGGTTAAAATGAAAACTACCACGAGCCGAATTTCAGAAAAACGTATTTATGGTATTGTAAGCTTTAGCTTAAATGGAACTGACCACCAACTGAATCTTTACCAGGATCGGGATTTAATGCAAAAAGAAGACTATGCAGATTATTTGTTTTTACCCTTTTTAGATGAAACCAATGGCGAGACTACTTATGGTGGCGGGCGGTATATTGATTTAAGAATTCCTGAGGGCAATGTTATAAGTATTGACTTCAATACGGCCTATAATCCATACTGCGCTTATAGTGAAAGATATTCTTGCCCTATAGTACCCCGAGAAAACTACTTAGGAATTAAAATTGAAGCTGGCGTAAAATCATTTAAAAAGTGATAAGACCCAAAGTATAACAGAACTCAAATATTGTTACTCTACTTATTCTTTTATCTTTGCAAAAAACTCTAAAATGCAGCTCAACCTCAATAAACCTATCTGTTTTTTCGATTTGGAAACAACGGGAATCAATATTTCCAAAGACAAAATTGTAGAAATTTCAATTCTCAAGGTTCATCCTGATGGCAAGGAAACCTCCTATACAAAACGTGTAAACCCTGAAATGAAAATCCCGGAGGAAGTTACCTTAGTACACGGTATTTCTAATGAGGATGTTGCAGATGCCCCAACTTTTAAAGACATTGCAAAAGAAGTTTACAGTTTAATCAAGGATTCCGATTTAGGAGGGTTCAACTCCAATCGTTTTGATATTCCCGTTCTGGCCGAGGAAATGCTGCGTGCCGATATCGATTTTGATATGAAAAGCAACAAATCAATCGATGTACAGACTATCTTCCATAAAATGGAACAACGTACCCTAAGTGCTGCCTACAAATTTTATTGTGGTAAAAATCTTGATGATGCCCATAGTGCAGAGGCAGATACTTTGGCGACCTATGAGATTTTGAAATCGCAATTAGATCGTTATGATGACTTAGAGAACGATGCCAACTTTTTAGCAGAATTTAGCTCAAGAAAGAAGTTTGCTGACTTTGCAGGCTTTATCGTATTTAATGGTGATGACGAAGAATGTTTCTCATTTGGAAAGCATAAAGGAAAGCTCGTAACAGAAGTTCTTGATAAAGAACCTGGGTATTTCGGATGGATTCTAAATGCAGATTTCCCGCTTTACACCAAGAAAATATTGACCGCTATCAAATTGAGGGCATTTAATAATAAGCTTAACTAAAAAAGGCTATAGAAATTAGGGATGAGATATTGGATCGTTTCAATCAAACGTAATGAATAAGTAAAGTCCATATTTTTTTCAAATTTCTACCAATCTAGTTTCTAATATCTAAATTCTAATCTTTTCTTTAAAAAATGAAACTCATTTGCATAGGTCGCAATTACACCGACCACATCGAAGAATTGCAAAACGAAAGACCTACCGACCCTGTGGTATTCTTAAAACCGGACACAGCCATTCTTCTTAAAAAACAACCTTTTTTTATTCCAGATTTTTCCCAAGATGTACACTATGAAGTAGAAGTTTTGATAAAAATCAAAAAGGTAGGCAAACATATTGCCAAAAAATTCGCACACAAGTATTATGATGAAATTGGGCTGGGAATCGATTTTACGGCTCGGGATCTTCAAGCAAAACTGAAGGCGAAAGGGCTGCCTTGGGAGAAAGCAAAGGGCTTTGATGGCGCTGCGGTAATTGGAAATTGGCTTCCTAAGTCTGAATTTACTGACGTTGACAACATCAATTTCAGCTTAAAACAGAATGAAATAGTAGTTCAAAACGGTAATACACGTCTTATGCTGTGGAAAATCGACGAAATAATAGAATATGTATCAAAATATTTCACTTTAAAGATTGGAGATATTATCTTTACGGGAACACCTGCTGGTGTCGGAAGAGTAAATGTTGAGGATAGATTAGTGGGTTTTATTGAAGAGAAACAACTTTTTTCAATCAGGGTAAAATAAATGGAAAATAATTATAAGTTATATCGAGTACGGGAATTGGCAGATAACGATGAAGATTTTGTAAAAGCTCTCGCTGAAGCCTTTTTGGAAGAAGTTCCCGAAGATACAGAACGATTGAAAAAAGCAGTCGCAAAAAAAGACTATGATGAAGCCTATCAAGCTGCACATAAAATGAAACCTACCATCGATTTATTTGAACTTGGTGTACTAGAAGACCTGATTGTTGTTCAAGATTGGGGAAAATTCAAAAAAACAGAAGAAGACTGTACCGATGAACTGCAACTCGTTATAAACGCGGTACAAAACGCATCTCACGAAATGAAGGCCGACTTCAACCTTTAACCTATGCTCGCAGAAATAATTACAATTGGTGATGAGATTCTCATTGGACAAATTGTAGATTCAAATTCCGCTTTCATTGCCAAGCAGCTAAATAAAATTGGAGTCTCGGTTTATCAAATAACTTCGGTTCAAGATGATAGAACACATATTCTAAAAGCCTTCAAAGAGGCTGAAGGGAATGCAGATATCATTATCATGACCGGTGGTCTTGGGCCAACTAAAGATGATATAACCAAAAAAACAATTGCCGAATATTTTGATGACACTTTAAAAGAGGATGTTTCAGTAAGAAAAAACATAGAACATCTTTGGGAACACTACGTTAAAAGACCATTGATGCAGGTTAATCTAGACCAAGCGTTAATACCCTCAAAATGTGAGGCTTTAATGAATAAATTTGGCAGTGCTCCAGGCATGTGGTTAGAAAAAAACAGTAAGGTTTTTATTTCTCTCCCTGGCGTGCCCTACGAAATGAAGGCGCTCATAACCGATGAGGTGATTCCCAAACTGAGACAGCGGTACAAATTTCCCTACATACAGCACAAAACATTTTTAACCTATGGTCTTGGGGAAAGTGCCTTGGCAGAACGTATAGAGATTTTTGAGGATGAGCTGCCAACCTTTATAAAGTTGGCTTATTTGCCAAGTTTGGGCAGAGTAAGATTAAGGCTATCGGCAAAAGGTGACGATCGCGAAAAAATCGAAAAAGAAATGGAGCGGCAGACCCAACTCCTACTCCCACAGATCAAAGATATATTTTCAGGCTTTGAAGAGGATATTTCCATTGAGGCAATTATTGGTAAATATCTTACCGAATTAGGTAAAACAGTCGCCACTGCAGAAAGTTGTACAGGGGGATTAATTGCCGAAAGATTTACTGCAAACGCTGGAGCATCTAAGTATTTTAAAGGTGGAATTGTAAGCTATTCGAAAGAAAGTAAAATTAATTTACTTAAAGTCCCCGAAGCACTGATTGAAAAACATTCTGTTATAAGCAAGGAAATCGCAGAAGCCATGGCCGTCAACGCAAGAGAACTTTTAAACGTGGATTATGCCATTTCCACCACAGGAAACGCAGGTCCAACCAAAGATGAGACCTCAGAAGATTTGGGGATTGTTTACATCGCAATTGCCACCAAGAATGCGGTATATTCAGAGCGTTTTAGCTTTGGAAACCATCGCGTAAAAGTCATCAACAAAGCCGCAAACAAAGCTTTTGAAATGCTGCAAAAAGAAATTTTAAAAAAGTGAGACGTTTAGTTTGTAGATAATATAAAATAATATTAAATTTGCAGCCTGTTTAAAAATACACATTTAAAGTCCAATAGACATGTCAAGAGTTTGTGAACTTACTGGAAAGAAAGCGATGGTTGGAAACAACGTCTCGCATGCAATGAATAGAACAAAGCGTAAATTTAATGTCAACCTCATTAAGAAACGTTTTTATATTCCTGCAGAAGATAAGTGGATTACTTTAAAAGTATCGACTTCTGCTTTAAAGACCATCAACAAAATAGGAATCACTGCTGCTTTGAAAGAAGCAAAATCTAAAGGATTTATTAAATAAGCAGTTTAGATAACATAAAATTTTCGCATTGCGGCAATTTTAAAAATATAATTTACGATGGCAAAAAAAGGAAATAGAATACAGGTAATATTAGAATGTACAGAACATAAGGAGTCTGGGCAACCGGGAACTTCACGTTACATTACTACAAAAAACAAGAAGAACACGCCAGATAGAATGGAGATTAAAAAATTTAATCCCATCCTTAAAAGAATGACTGTTCATAAAGAGATAAAATAATACCAATTAAAAATAACTAGGTTTCCACTTTGGTGGAAATGATAAATAAATTTATCATGGCAAAAAAATCAGTAGCATCATTACAAACAGGATCTAAGAGACTTACAAAAGCTATTAAAATGGTAAAGTCTCCAAAGACCGGTGCTTACATGTTTGTAGAATCAGTAATGGCACCAGAGTTTGTCAATGATTTTTTAAGCAAAAAATAAGATAGATTTTTAATCTATTGTTCGACTGCTTTCATTATTTGAAAGCAGTTTTTTTATGGCTATATTTGAGAAACATTATGCCAATGTAACAGAGGCTAACGTTTCGGTTTGAAACTTGATAAGCTTTGCATAGAATAAAATTTGGCCATTTTAGCTTTGGTAAAAGTGGCACTAACCCAATACCAATATGAGTTTTTTCAAAAAGATATTTTCTTCGGAAAAAAAAGAGACCTTAGACAAAGGACTCGAAAAATCAAAGACCTCCTTCTTCTCAAAACTAAATAAGGCCGTTGCCGGAAAATCTAAGGTTGATGATGATGTATTAGATAATCTTGAAGAAATACTTGTAACAAGTGACGTTGGTGTGAACACAACACTAAAGGTCATAACGAGAATTGAGGAACGAGTAGCAGAAGACAAATATCTTGGCACTTCAGAGCTCAATAAAATTCTAAGAGAGGAGATTGCCGGGCTTTTATCTGAAACCAATTCTGGGGAAGATACCGATTATACCATACCAAAGTTACCAAACCAAGCAGATGGTTCCAAAACACCATACGTTTTAATGGTAGTTGGTGTAAATGGTGTTGGTAAGACCACAACAATCGGTAAACTCGCTTATCAGTTTAAGAAGAAAGGCTTAAAGGTAGTACTTGGTGCTGCAGATACGTTTAGAGCAGCCGCCATTGACCAATTACAGGTTTGGGCAGACCGAGTTGATGTGCCAATGGTACGTCAAAATATGGGTAGTGATCCTGCAAGTGTAGCATTTGATGCAGTAAAATCTGGTACCAATCAACAAGCCGATGTCATTATTATTGATACCGCAGGCCGACTACACAATAAGATTAATCTTATGAATGAGCTTACAAAAGTAAAACGGGTCATGCAAAAAGTTATTGGAGATGCACCGCATGACGTACTTTTAGTTCTTGATGGTTCTACAGGACAGAATGCTTTTGAACAGGCCAAACAATTTACCGCAGCAACTGAAGTTACTTCTTTAGCAGTAACCAAATTAGACGGTACAGCCAAAGGTGGCGTTGTGATTGGGATTAGCGACCAGTTTAAAATCCCTGTAAAATATATCGGTGTCGGTGAAGGTATTGAAGATCTTCAGGTGTTCAATAAATACGAGTTTGTGGATTCGTTTTTTAAATAGTTACACTTGTTTTAGTAGTTTGACTTATATAAATTTACTAAAACAGGAATTATGAGATTTTATTATTTATTTACGATTTTATCCCTCTTCTACGGATGTAAAAATTTTGAAAACCAAACAAGCACTTCAGACGTAGAAAAAGACGATGGTCTTAGCGCCATTGCTACTAAAGATTTTAGAGAGTTTAAAGTCCTTGATTCTAAATACATTAAAAACTCAGACATCTGGGAGCTTTTAGAAAAAGAGATGAGCACATTTTCCGATGAGCAATACGAACTTTTAAAGCCACTCATTTTAGAACAGGACATACCAACCTTACAAAACCATATTGCAGAAGGAAAATTGAGCTACGAGTTATTGACCAAATTCTATTTGTTCCGCATTAAGGCATTTGATAGGGAAAATGAGCTCTCCTTAAATTCGGTTATCGCCATAAACCCCAAAGTTATTGACCAAGCCAAGCAAAAAGACAAAGATTTTTTAAATAAAAAAACAAAACATCCCATTTTCGGGATGCCTATTTTATTAAAAGATAATATAAACGCTTCGGCTGTGCCAACCACCGCAGGCGCAGTGGCACTTCAAGATAATCAAACAGACAATGCCTTTATCACAGAAAAACTGATTGAAAGCGGTGCACTTATTTTAGGAAAGGCAAACCTCAGTGAATGGGCCTATTTCTTCTGTGGCGATTGTCCGAGTGGTTATAGTGCTATTGGCGGACAAACGCTTAATCCCTACGGCAGAAAAACAATTGACACCGGTGGTTCAAGTTCTGGTAGCGCGGTTGCAGTTGCAGCTAATTTCTGTGCGGCGGCTATTGGTAGTGAAACTGCTGGTTCTATCCTCTCGCCTGCCAGTCAGAATTCTGTTGTTGGTTTAAAGCCTACAATTGGTTTGTTGAGCCGGAGTGGGATTGTGCCAATTTCCTCAACGCTCGATACGCCTGGACCCATTACAAAAAACGTGATGGATAATGCCATCGTTCTCGATGCCATGACAGGGTATGATGAATCAGACTTTAAATCTATGGCTGTTGATATAGATTTTAAAAACTATTATGAAAATCTTTCCTCAGCGACAAAAAAGAGCAAACGTATGGGCGCGTTCAAAGAACTTTTAAAGGACACGCTTTACGCCAATGCTATTTCGGTATTAAAAAAGCAAGGTTTTGAAATTGTTGAAATCGAAGAAGAAAACATAGAACTTCCCGAATTTTTGCGCTTGCTGAATTTAGATATGAAAGTGGATTTGGTCAATTATTTTTCTGAATACGGAAACAAAGATTTAAAATTTAGTTCTATTGAAGATGTCATGGCCTTTAATGAGACCGATAGCCTGAACATTATGCCTTATGGTCAAAATCTTTTTAAAGGCGTTTCTGAAGATAAAGCAACTGAAGAAGAATTTGACGCTCTAAAAAATGTTTTAAAAAGCAACGGAAAACGCTTTTTTGACATCCCCATGAAAGCCCAGAATCTGGATGGCATTTTATCAATAAATAATTACCATGCTGCGGAAGCTGCCGTTGCAGAGTACCCTGCATTAACTGTGCCTATGGGATATAACAAAGAGGGGGTGCCAAAGGGCTTAACTTTCATATCAAGCCCAAAATCTGAAGCCCGATTGTTAGAATGGGCGTTTGGGTATGAACAGACTTCTAAAATGAGAAAAGTACCAGTGAATTATAATTAATCAATAAGCGCATTAAGGTAACTCCAAAGATCGTTATCAAAATTTGAAAGTGCAAAATTTTCACTATCTGCCGACTCTCCCATTCTAATTATCACGAGGCTTTTGCTTGGCACTATATAAATCTTTTGGTCATTTTTACCCAAAGCTGCGAACATATCATCAGGAGCATTTGGGATAAGTTCATTCGTAAACTGCACTTGGGATTGTGGTAAACGATAACTGGCTTTTCCATTCAACCACCATAAATAACCGTACGATTCGTTGAGTGATTGTGACGTGTTTGTAGCCTCGTTTAGAAATGCTTCAGAGATAATTTGGGTATCCTGCCATTTACCCTTAGCTGAAATTAGTAGCCCAAAACGCGCCATACTTCTTGTATTGCTCCAATATACATTGAAAGCATTTGTTGGTATCCAAGCACCGGTCAAACCAATTGGTGTTTTCAATTTACTTTCAAAATAGTCTGTAAATGGCTGATTACTCGCAGCGGCAATGACATCCTGCTGTTTTACATAAACATTGTGATATGCCCAACGTGTCCCTGCATCGGCTAAATATTGTAAATTCTCAGTTGAAATATCATCACCAAGACCATCATTTAACCCCGAAGTCATCGATAATAAATCTTTACAGGTAATGAGATTTTCCTTTTCTAGAGGCGCACTGGTCCAACCCTCACCAATATAATCTGAAACCTTATCGTTAAGGTCTAAAATGTTCTCATCCTGGGCAATACCGGAAACCGCTGTGGTCAAAGTTTTTCCAGCACTTGCCCAATACCAAGGAGAAGCGGAAGAATGACCATTCATATAATTTTCCACCACAATTTTTCCTTCATGAAGAATGATAAAACCTTTGGTGTTTTTTTCTTCTAAAAAATTCAACAGAGGCTGTAGTTGGCTTTCGTTCCAGTTTAAGTCAGCAATCGTTTTAGTTTCCCATTGAGCATTAACATCAAGTGGTGGGAAATAGATTTCAGCTGCTGGTGGCATTTCCTGAATTATGGTGGAATCATCTTCCGAAGAACAATTCAGTAATTGGAATATTAGAAATAAGAAAAAAATTGATTTGGTTAATTTCATGTTTAAATCTATTTTTTAAGCTCCACATGCAGTTCGCTATTAATCATTCCGTATTGTAATAAGCTTTTTAGTATGCTTGCTTTTTAATTCAAGTTTTTCTTTAGACCATAAAATCATTGATAGGTTTAACGTATCTAAAACAAATATATCATAATTCATTGATTATCTTTGCGCTCCTAAAATATGCGGAAACTTTGAGAACAAAAACACTTAAAAAAAACAGGATCAACGTCATAACCCTTGGTTGTAGCAAAAATGTTTACGACAGTGAGGTATTGATGGGCCAGTTAAAAGCTAGCGGCAAGGATGTAGTTCATGAACAAGAAGGAAACGTCGTGGTCATTAACACCTGTGGTTTTATAAATAATGCAAAGGAAGAAAGTGTGAATACCATTTTGGAATTCATGCAGAAAAAAGAAGCGGGCGAAGTGGATAAGGTTTTTGTGACCGGCTGTCTGAGCGAACGTTATAAACCAGATCTTCAAAAAGAAATTCCCAACGTTGACCAATATTTTGGAACTACGGAATTACCGCAATTACTTAAAGCCCTCGGTGCCGATTACAAACACGAACTTATTGGCGAACGATTGACCACAACGCCAAAAAATTACGCGTACCTCAAAATTGCCGAAGGTTGTGATAGACCTTGTAGCTTCTGTGCCATCCCATTGATGAGGGGAAAACATAAAAGTACACCGATTGAAAATTTAGTGATTGAAGCTGAAAAGCTAGCTGCAAACGGCGTGAAAGAGTTGATTTTAATCGCGCAAGATCTTACCTACTACGGTCTGGATATTTATAAAAAAAGAAATCTTGCCGAACTCTTAGAGCATTTGGTAAAGGTTGAGGGCATTGAATGGATTCGTTTACACTACGCCTTCCCTACTGGTTTTCCTATGGATGTTCTTGACGTGATGAAACGCGAACCTAAGATCTGCAATTATATTGATATCCCGTTGCAACATATTTCCGATGAGATTTTGAAAAGTATGCGACGCGGCACAACTAAAGAAAAAACAACGAAACTTTTAGAGCAATTTAGAGCAAAAGTTCCTGAAATGACCATTAGAACTACATTGATTGTAGGCTATCCAAACGAAACAGAAGAAGATTTTCAGACCCTGAAACAATGGGTCAAGGATATGCGTTTTGAACGTTTGGGTTGTTTTACATATTCACACGAGGAAAACACACATGCTTATAATCTGGAGGATAACGTACCAGAAGATGTGAAAATGGATAGGGCCAATCAGATTATGGAAATACAGTCGCAAATTTCCTGGGAGTTGAATCAGGCAAAAATAGGACAGGAATTTAAAGTCGTAATCGACAGAAAAGAAGGTAATTATTTTGTGGGAAGAACGGAATTTGATTCGCCTGACGTAGATAATGAAGTATTGATTTCCGCGGAAAACACCTATCTTAAAACTGGGGAATTTACTACGATTAAAGTGATTGAAGCGGAAGATTTTGATTTGTACGGCGAAGTAATATCTTCTTAAGAATTACCGATTTTAAGAATTGCCATTTCCTGAAGTTCGTTTATAAATAATAAAAAATTATTGGATTATAATGGAAATATCAACACTTCAAATAAACGGTTCAAATCTTGACAAGGAAAAACTGCTCCAACTCATAAAAGACAACAAAAAGCTTGAGGCTGTTAAATTTATAAAAGCTACATCTCGTATTGCATTAAAGGATTGTAAAATTATTGTTGAAAATCTTGCAGAGAATCCTGATTATTATGAGAATGATACAGTTTTGATTTCCGAGGGAAAACAATCTAGACTGAAAAACAAGTCTGGTTCGGGTATACCTGATAGCGCAAATAAGAAAGGAAATCATGTTATCAGCGTCGGAAGTGCTCCTTCAAGAAAATACATAATCCTAATTATTGCGGTCATTTTAACCTTGATATTGTTTTTAATCCTAAAATAACAGATAACATTCCAATTTATTTAGAACAAATAAAGTATGCGTGTCAGCCCAACAAAATAATTTATAAATGTCATTCAAAGACCTAAAACTTAATAAGCCCATTTTGAGAGCCGTAGCCGAAGCCGGCTACGATAACCCAACACTTGTTCAAGAACTAACGATTCCTTTTGTGTTGGATAAAAAAGATGTTATTGCCTCAGCCCATACAGGAACAGGGAAAACAGCAGCTTTTGCGCTACCGATTCTACAGCTACTCTATGATAAACAGGAAGCGCCAAAAAAAGGTAAAACTATAAAAGCCCTAATTATAAGTCCTACTCGGGAGTTAGCCTTACAAATTGGTAAAAATTTTAAGACCTATGCCGCACACACTAACTTAAAAACCACGGTTATTTTTGGTGGTACAAGTATTGAACCCCAAATTGATGTACTCAAAAAAGGTATCGATATTGTGGTCGCAACACCAGGAAGACTTTTAGATCTTCATAAACAAGATTTACTCAATTTAGACTACGTGGAGGTTTTAGTTTTAGATGAGGCTGATTTAATGTTAGACATGGGATTTATTGATGACGTAAAAAAAATAGAGCGTCTCTGTCCAGAAAAAAAACAAGCGCTACTGTTTTCCGCTACCATGCCTTTTAAAGTCGAAGAGTTAGCGCAGGGTATTCTAAAAGACCCTGAGCGTATAGAAGTAACGCCCAATTCATCTACCGCTATAAATATTGGTCAAATTTTATATTATGTGCCGAAACGCAGTAAAATGGAACTCTGCCTCCACTTACTTCGGAATACTGTAAAGGGAAGCATTCTAATCTTTAGACGCACAAAATTTGGAGTCGATAAATTAGAGACCACCTTAACCAAAAATGGTTACGAGGTTGAACGTCTTCACGGCGACCGCACCCAATCGGAGCGACAAACGGCACTCGGGAAGTTCAAAAACGGTATGGTGAAAATATTAATTGCCACAGATGTGGCCGCCAGAGGTATTGATATTGACCAGTTGGATGCTGTAATTAATTTTGATTTACCAAACAAACCAGAAATCTACGTACACCGGATTGGAAGAACCGGCAGAGCCGGCTTTTCTGGGACAGCTTATTCCTTGTGTTCGGCAGATGAAAAGTCATACATCAAAAAAATAGAGCATTTGATCAATGTACAGATTCCTGTAGATCATAATCATCCTTATCCATTAGACCCCCAAGCGAAACCTATTGTCCATAAAAAACAAGGCAGTAAATATAAAAAAGGTCGTAAAGGTGAAGGATCTAAGAAAAAAAAGAAGCGTTGGTATTGATAGTGATATTTGAAATTTTAGACGTTGAGTTATAGGTGTTTTTTGTAAATTTTTTTTTGTTTAGGATTTCGCTTTGCGATTCTATAACATTCATTCAGACTAAATTTCAAACAAACGTAATATTCAAGAGCATGATAGTCTTTGAGTTTGTATTTGCTTTTTGAATTACAATGCTAAAATACTCGTAATAAAAATGTGTCTTGTCAATGTCTTCTCCTTGTTTGACCTTCATGAACAACCAAAATAAAAATATCTGCTAATTTCGCAATTATTTACAACTGTTCTTTATAGCGGTATTAAATTGGTTATCTTTCCAAAAAAGGTCAAGAGTTGGCGTTACTTAATGTACTTCAGGATTAATTTATGGATTTCACAAACCCTTTGGTTTACGGGGTTCCTTGCTTTTTGGGACTCATTTTATTAGAGCTTACCTACAGCAAAACCCACGACCACCAAGAAAATAAAAACCTATATAAATGGAAAGACCTTGCCTCTAGTTTGACTATGGGCGTGGGATCCACAATTATAGCTCCATTAATTAAAACGATTTCGGCAATTGTACTTTTTAATTTTGCCTATGATCTTTTCAATCCTGAAATTAATGGCATTCGTACAAATATTATGGGCTGGGAATCATTTGGTTATGCTTGGTACGTTTGGTTTGCATGTCAATTTTTAGATGATTTTACTTACTATTGGTTCCATAGACAAAACCACATGGTTCGGTTTTTATGGGCGGCGCATATTGTGCACCATTCTTCTGATAATTTCAATTTGGGAACTGCTGTTCGAAATGGCTGGTTTACCATATTTTATAAACCTTTGTTCTACGTTTGGTTACCAATTATAGGGTTTCCGCCAGAAATGGTCGTTGTCTGTTTAGGTATTGAAGCGTTGTGGCAGTTTCAATTGCACTCTGTTTACGTTCCTAAATTGGGCATCATAGAAAAGGTATTTAACACGCACACTATGCATCAAGTACATCACGCCAAGAATATTGAATATATGGATAAAAACCACGGTGGCTTTTTGAATTTATTCGATAAGGTTTTTGGGACTTGGAAACCTCTTGACGAAACTATCGACATTCAATACGGTGTCACAAAACCGCCAAATTCTTACAATCCTATTGTGATTCTGACCCATGAATACAAGGATATTTGGCAGGATATGAAAAAATCAAAAAACTGGAAACACAAATTTATGTACGCTTTTGGCCCACCGGGCTGGAGCCACGATGGTAGTACGCTTACTATAAAACAAATGCGCCAAAAGCTTAAAGATGATAAAAAAGTCATGCCAATTAATCGAGATAAGGAAGACCAGCAGGATACTAATTTACAGCGACATACGGCTTAACACCCCTCTTCTTTAATCACCTCTTTTTCGATATGCTTTTATAATCGGAATTTGAACATACAACATAGCGCAGAACAAGAGCACAGCATAAACACTAATTTCGGAAACTTTGAATCCTTGAAGACTTTTTCCTATATTTTCCATGGTACTATCTTTCATGATAAGAGATTGGATTGTTCCACCATCATTTTCCGAAGAAAAAAATAATACATAAGTAAATATTGCGGTAACCAAAACTCCTAAAAACAACCAAACCCACCTTGAAATCAACGGCTTATAAATAAATACCCTTGCATTTGACAGCCTTTCAATTTGCGACATTACGTTTGCGGTAAAATCAAAAGATGGCTTTTCCAAAGTGGATTTCCCTATGACCTTACGCGACAATTGGTCTAATCTTTTATCTACGTTTTCTTTCATAAGTTTTTATTTTTTTAGAGGTTCTCGAGATTTTCAACTTTTTGCTACCTGCCCTTACAGTAGGTGGTTTGATAATTCATTTGAATAGTTAGCTTTTTAAGTTACTCGATTCATAATATGCTAATTGATCTGATTCTAATTCCGATTTAAGTATAGTAGCCAATTTTTTTCGGCATCTAAATAATTTAACCTTGATATTATTAGCGGTCAGGTTTAAAATTTCAGACATCTCCTTCAAAGATAGTTCATCAAAATAATATAAGGTCATCAGGGCGCTATCATCACTTGGCAATTTTTCAATGCAATTTTTAATTGCTTGATTTTTCTCCAAAGTGATAAGATTGTCCAACGCATTGTCAATCGATTTTACCTCGCGCTCTGTAAATTCATCAATGGGAATATCCTTTAAGTACTTTTTATTCTTCTTAATTCGGTCTAAGCTCGTGTTGTAAGCAATACGATACAGCCAAGTTGATAATTTTGAGTCACCCTGAAATTTATTAATTGATTTATACGCTTTTATAAATGTGTCTTGAGAAACCTCTTCGGCCTCTTCCCTGTTTTTAAGCATCCTAATCGCTAAAGTAAACACCAAATCTTTATACTCATCAACAAGTTTGGAAAAGGCTTGGGTGTTGCCTTCCAAAATTTGATTGATCAGTATTTGGTCTTTATTAATGGTCATTTCGGAATAAGACGAAGGTTGATTGGTTTTGGTTACAAAATAAACAACTAAATTCTAAAAATGATTCTACAATAAGCTAGTCAAATCAAGTGAAGCAAAAAATATTTTAAGGAAGCCTCAATAGAATGAATGAACAAACATACTATCTATTGTCTCAATCTCGAATCATTTAAACTTAAAATCAAAAACTGTTATCGTGAGAACATCATAACTATTTTAAAAAAATGAATACTTATCAAAAAAAAATCAAAATATCTGTAACCTAAGTTCAAAAGCTTTCGTCATAAGCCAAGAACAGATAAATAAAAAAAATCAAAAAACGAACTTAAAATCAAATCATTATGGAAGGCATCTTAATACCCATCAGTTTTTTCTTGGCCATTTTCGGCATCTTTTACCTTTATATTTCCACTAGAAATAAGGAACGTCTCGCACTCATAGAAAAGGGTGCCGATGCTAGTATATTTATGAAGGGACGGCAGCATACCGCCCCAATTTGGAAGGTCATCATTCTCAACCTTGCCCTATTACTAATGGGCATTGGACTTGGTGTTTTCTTAGCGAGCCTTTTAGATACTTACACTACTTTAGATAATGAAGCAGTTTATCCTGCTACCATTTTCTTTATGGCAGGATTTGGCCTTTTTATCGGTTTTAACATGACTAAAAACTTAGATAAAGAATAGACTAGAATCTAACTAATCCCAATCAAAAAGCTACCACTTCATCAAGGGTAGCTTTTTCTTGTTAAGAAAGGCAGAGTAATGTATCTTTAACCGCAACTAGTCATCGAGCACGCAAAAATCAAGAATCTTACTGTTCAAGATATTTACTATTTTACCCAGTAAGAATGACCTATTTGGAAATCTATCAAATCCTTATTATCTGTTGCATGCAGTTGCCAATTTTGTAAGAAAATATAATTTAATGTATTTAAGACAGTAAAAGCTGAAATGAAAACCTACAGTCCCCTATTCCTACTTTTTTTAATGTCAATTACATCGTTTTCCCAAACACAAATTATTGATGGGGAAACTAAATATCCCGTCTCTTACGCCACGATTTCGTTTGGCGACGGACAGGGTATTTTTGCAGATGATGAAGGTAAATTCTATTTCACGAAAAAATTATACAGAGACGTAGATTCCTTATTCATTTCTGCACTTGGGTTTAAAGACCTCAATATTTCCACAGTAAATTTACCGAAATCAATAGTGATGGAAGCCGATATCGACGAACTTGACGAGGTTGTAGTCCAAGCAAAAATCGATAGAAAGTTCAAGACAGAAACTATAAAACCCTATTTGGACGATGACTATTACAAATGTTGGCTGCCCACGATAGAAAGTGAGATTGCAGTATTTTTTCCCAACGAAAATGAGAAGTTAAAGAAAATCACATCGGTCTTGTTTCCTATTACTTTAGAATCGAGGGATTGGGAAAAACGAAATCGTTCAAATGCAGATAAACGTCCATTCTCAACGTTATTTAAAGTAAAGTTTTATAAAAACAATGACGGGATTCCGGGTGAGATTATGAACAATACTAACCTTGTTTTTGTAGCTACCGAAAAAAATGGCGACGAATTTGAACTAGATGTAAATAATCAAAATCTGTTATTTCCAGACAACGGATTTTTTGTCTCGCTTCAGGTCTTAGGCTATACTGATGACAACGGTAAATTATTGCCAAACAAAAAATATAAGGAAATCAAATCTAGAAATGGCATCGTAAAAATCCCAACCAATTTTAGACCCCTTTTACCTTTTACAGATGAGATTGAAGGATATCGCACTTACATTAAACGTGTATTCATTAATGGTAATACTTGGGTACAGTTCAGAAAAGGCAATGGTATTGAATCCAGTCTATTAAAGACAAATCTCAACAACTATGGTATTGGCATTAATTATAATGAATATAAAGATGAATAACCCTTGGCACTTATACCTTATGGCCGCAATCTATATTTTTGCGGGACTCATGCATTTTATAAAACCAAAAATGTATTTGCGCATTATGCCACGTTATTTACCAAACCATAAGCTTTTGGTGGCATTGAGCGGTTTTGCTGAAATCGCCTTGGGGATTGGACTTTGTATACCTGCATTAAAGGCGATTTCCATTTACTTAATTATTGCGATGCTTGCTGTCTTTCTATTAGTACATTTTTATATGCTATCGGGAGAGAAAGCTAGTGCCGGGTTTCCTAAATGGCTCTTAATATCTCGGTTGCCACTTCAGTTTGGATTAATGTATTGGGCTTGGTGGTATTTGGGTAATTAAAATTTTACTTCGGAAACTTCCGCTGTATATCTTTTATCAAATATTCAAGACCATTCAATTTTAGTTCATATACTTGTGTGAGCATATCACCTAATTTTCCTTTTGGAAAACCTTTATTGTGATACCAAACCACATAATGTTCTGGCAAATCAATTAAATATCGGTCTTTGTATTTTCCGTAGGGCATTTTGGTATGGGCAAGTGTAATGAGAAAATTTTTATCGGGTTGGAGCATCTTATTCTGATTTGAATTCTCGAAGTTTTTCCATTTCAGCTTGAATAAAAACATCCCAATATGCCTGTTTCTCAATCTGCATGGAATGTCTGGTTTGGGTGTCATAATCGTTTTGCATTTCAGCCAAAGCTAATTTGGCTTCTTCATGCAAGCGTCTTAAATCTTCTTTGATGTGGCTTGAGACTTTTAACCTTGAAATTTGTTGCCGTAATTTTCTAACGTGCAACTCAGTCAAATCAAAATGTAATTGCTCGTGAGCTAATATGTGGTCATTTGCTCTTTCGTTTATAACCCACGACTTTTCAGGATAGAAATGGGCTTCAACCAAAGCATCAAAATTTACGATTTTAGTATTTGATTCTTGAATAGAGAACGAAAAGGTAATACCGGAAGCCGTTAATGCTACCACACCTGCTTGTGCCTCTGCTTTCCCCTTAAAATCTGACCAAGTTAGCTTAGTGTCTGTTTTCCATGATATAACGTTTTCAGTGTTTGGAAGTACAGTTAGAAGAAAAAAAAGTCCACTCAAAAATTTAATCATCAGTTCCAATTAAATGAAATATCCTTCTCAATATCAGGGTGTAAACTGTGGTGCACAGGACAAGTTTTAGCAGTATTCTCTAAAATTACTTTTGTTTTCTCATCTAGCTCGAGGGGTAATTTAAATATGATTTCAATTTTTGAAATACGACGAGGATTACTCGCCATGGTTTTGGTAACTTCTGCACTCGAGCCATTCATGTCAACTCCCATATTTGTCGCTTTTATTCCCATAACCGTTAGCATACAACTTGCCAAACCGGTGGCAATTGTATCGGTTGGAGAAAACGCCTCGCCTTTACCATTATTATCTATTGGCGCATCGGTTAAAAATGAGTTACCAGATTTGATGTGCGTACTTTCAGTTCTTAGATTGCCTAGATAGGTTACTTTTGAGGTCATAGTTTTGCTTCTATAATTGTAAGGTCATTGAACATGACAATATAAACGGCTTCATTATAATAGCCTCCAAATAACTTTTTTGAATATCGAAACTTATTTTCTACATATTCGGTTTCCAAATCACTTGAAGAAGCCAGATATAGATTATCTTGATAAGATAATCGCAATAATAAATCTAAGGTTAAATCAAAACCTCTAACGGCATATTTATTTGGGCTTACATTATAAATTCTTCGATAAGCTCTTACAAAAGGATTACTTGCCGTTGCTAAATCTGTAGTTCTATTTGGCGATGGATAATGAAATTTTAAATTGGATAAATGGTAATTAGAAATCTCTTTACCCTCAAAAGCCTTGTTTTTATTGGTAGTCATTAAAATGATTTCGTTATCGGCGGTAGCCATACCATTGAGCATACTAATTACATTTGAGGCAAAACCTTCGTTCTTAGTCTCTAAGAATACGATGTTCTTACCTGTACCTATAACGTTCAATAAATCGGTCTGGTAAATATAATAGGCTTCTTGACCATCTTTATTATTTCTAGATTTCAGGAGTTTAGCTGAAGGAAATTCTGCTTTCAACCGGTCCCTGATGTCTGTGTTTTTTGAATCTGAAACAATAATAACTCGCTTTGGGAGAGAATCTGATTTTACGAATTTAATTATAGTTTCCTCTAATAATTCAGATGATGGAATTGTTTGATAGACGTTATCATACAAATTCTTCGGCATGGTCAATGGCGACAATACCGGTACATTATCATTTTTCAATTTTGAAGCCACGCGGTCAAAATTCTCGGTCAATAATGGCCCAATAACGGCATCGTAATTTGAAAAGTCATTTTCACGAAGAATTTTTGAAACTTCTGTAGCATTATTTTTTGTGTCAAAAACTTTAAGATTGGTAGATATACCCAAGTTTTTTGCAGAATCCAATGCCATCAAAACACCGGCATGAAAATCTAATGATACAGATAGAAGTGCATCTGTTCTAATGGATTTCTTGGCGGCCTCAACCGAATCCACATCAATCCTATCAGTTTTAAAGGGTAACATCAAAGCGATGTTTTTTGTTTTGAAATTTGTAAGTCTGGTTTGTTAAATCTGTATTGACCAAGTCCTCAACCAAAAGTGAAGTTCGTGCATCACCTGGAACTTTAAGTACCATCCCTAATTTGAGCCCGCCGTCTTTAAGTTCTGGGTTTAATTCTTCCAATTGCTCTTTAGTGACACCCAATTTTCGGTTGAGTGCCATATAACCTTCACTTTTTAATACTGTGTAATAATTAAAAGTGTCCTCAACAATTTTTTCATCGCTCGTACCAATATTTGGGACATTCAATTCTTGACCAGGTTGTAATACAGGCTCCATATTGGGATTGAGGAGCTCTAATTGCGGTACGGTAATTCCGAATTTATAGGCAATACGCCACTTTCCTTCTTGTGGTTGCACCTTATATTTTTTAATAGTATTTTCTAGAGCAACCTCATTTTTAACCATTATATACTTAGGTATTTCAATCCTGTCACCCTTCTGAAGATTTTCAGAATAAAGACGGGTGTTGTATTTTTTAATCTCATCAATGCTTACCCCATATTCTTTAGACAAACTGTAAAGGGTCTCTTTACGTTTCACACGGTGTCTTTTAAAACCATCCAATTCTTTGGTTTCCTTCGCAATTGAATCTGTAGCATTAGCCATTTTCGCAGTGGTTGGGATAATCAAAACCGTATCTGGATTTAAATTTTTCTTAGCATCTGGATTTAATGCATACAAATCAAAAGTTGTGACCTTATATTGTTTTGCAATACTTTCAATAGTTTCGTCTTTTTTTACTTTGTGCGTTTTATAATCTTGCGCAAAGGCAGAATATCCGCAAAACAAAATGAGTATAATAATGAGTTTTTTCATGTTACTTTTTTAATTTTTATAATGAAATTGATGCCTTCGAAGGTATTCATCATTCCCATTCAATCGTTGCAGGTGGTTTTGAGCTGATGTCATAGACTACTCTATTAACGCCTTTAACCTTGTTTATTATCTCATTGGATGTTTTTTGCAAAAATTCATAAGGTAAATTAACCCAATCTGCGGTCATCCCATCGGTGCTTTCCACCGCTCTCAAGGCGACACATTTTTCGTAGGTACGTTCATCTCCCATGACACCTACGCTATTAACTGGCAGTAGCATAGCTCCCGCCTGCCAAACATTGTCGTACAGATTCCAAGCTTTGAGATTATCTATAAAAATGGCATCCACTTCTTGAAGCATACGTACTTTTTCCGCAGTAATATCGCCTAAAATACGAATACCTAAACCTGGACCTGGAAACGGATGGCGTCCTAAAATTTCAGGATACATGTCCATCGACGCACCTACACGACGCACTTCATCTTTAAATAAAGCCTTCAAAGGTTCAACAATTTTTAGCTTCATAAAATCAGGCAAACCTCCAACATTATGATGACTTTTTATAGTAGCACTAGGGCCTCCGGTTGCTGAGACGCTTTCAATCACATCTGGATAAATTGTACCTTGTGCCAACCATTTAACTTTATCAATTTCATGTGCTTCATCATCAAAAACTTCTATAAATGTGCGGCCAATAGCTTTTCTTTTAAGTTCTGGGTCACTGACATCTTTCAGGGCATCCAAAAAGCGTGCCGAAGCATCGACTCCTTTGACGTTTAAGCCCATACCCTCATATTGTTTGAGAACACTTTGGTATTCATTTTTACGAAGCAATCCGTTATTAACAAAAATGCAATACAAATTTTTACCAATTGCTTTATGCAATAACATCGCAGCAACTGAAGAATCAACACCACCTGAGAGTCCTAAAACTACTTTATCGTTACCCAGTTTATTCTGAAGGCTCTCTACTGTTTCCTCAACAAAGGATTGCGGTGTCCAGTCTTGTTCGACCTTCGCAATATGCACAAGAAAATTTTCTAATAATTGTTTGCCATCGGTAGAATGATAGACTTCAGGATGAAATTGGATGCCGTAGGTTTGTTCTCCTTCAATAACATAAGCGGCATTTTCAACATCCTTGGTGCTGGCAATGAGCAATCCGTTTTTAGGTAATTCTTTAATGGTATCGCTGTGGCTCATCCAAACTTGGCTGCCAGCGTCAATGTGCGCAAACAATGGTTCTTCTACCCTAACGTAAGATAAGTTGGCGCGACCATATTCACGGGTGCTGGATTCGGCTACTTTTCCACCTGAAAAATGGGCTAGATATTGTGCACCGTAACAGACCGCCAATAATGGTTTCTTTTCTCTAATTCCATTCAAATCTGGATGCAATACGGCTTCACCGCGCACTGAAATTGGACTACCAGAAAGGATAACGGCTTTAAAACTATCTGAATCTTTAGGGATTTTATTATAAGGATGAATCTCGCAGTAAATGTTCAATTCTCTTACTCGGCGCGCTATAAGTTGGGTGTATTGCGAGCCAAAATCTAAAATAAGGACTTTGTTGTGTTGCATGCACAAAAATAAGGATAGATTTTATAACGGCGTTTTCAAGGCTTTAATTTTTTGTCAGAATTGTTAACAGAAAATAAGTTTTAAAAATTAAAAGCTTTCGACATCGCCTTTAAATTCATCTTTAGCGAAAACGTAAGTTTTCCGACAATTGAATGAGTTCGCTGACTTTGATTTTATTAAAAGGTACGGACATCATAAAGATTAGATTTTATAGGTTTAACTAAAAAATGAGGTCGTCTAAAAATTACTTTTTAGGCGACCTCCATTAGATAAAATGCTTACTCTTTTATCTCTATTTGGCAAAACCATGAAAATTCAAAAAAAAAAAGAACACCGCTAAACTTAAAGAGACGTCTGATAGGCCTGTCTAGTTTCAAGTATAGCTAGGGATTGATTTGGTTTTAATTAACCCAAGAGGGTCTTCGTTTCTATTAAAATATTACTTATTTCTCACTCCATCGTCGCCAAAATTAACTTTATATCCCGCTCAGTCGTATCTGGATTTATAAAGCAAAAGCGCGAACAGGTTTCATAAGTATCGCCATTTTTCCATTTAGTCGGTGTGACCAAAGCAAAACCTTTGCGATGGTTTTCATACGTCCAATTGGTATAATCTTGCGGTTGCCATCCTTTTCTACGGTATAAAACGCAGGACAGGCTTGGTGGTCTTACCAATTCTAAATCAGGATGCTCTTCAATTAGTTTTCCTGCGATTTGAGCGAGTTCAATACCACGCTCTACTGCTTCCTTATATTTGTCTGTACCGTGCGTGGCCAATGAAAACCAAAGTGGTAAACCACGTACACGACGCGTTAATTGTATTTGATAATCGGTTGGGTTAAAGCCATGAGCACCTTCATCTTTAAATATCTCAAGATAAGAACCTTGTTGGGAGTGAGCATTTTTAGCCAATTCCATATTTTTATAAATAACTGCGCCGCAATCGTAGGGCGAGAACATCCATTTGTGCGGGTCAATAGTTATGCTATCTGCCTGTTCTATACCATTGAACAAATGCCGAACAGAATCTGCCAATAATGCAGCGCCACCATAAGCGGCATCAACATGAAACCAAAGGTTTTCATTTTTACAGACTTTGGCAATATCCTCCAAATCGTCAATGATTCCCGCGTTGGTTGTTCCGCCCGTTGCTACAACAGCGAACAAGCATTTACGTTGGTGATCGGTTAAACCATTAATTGTTTTTTGAAGTGCCTCGCCTTGCAAACGCTCTTCAGAATCTACTAAAACGATATCCACATCTGCCACTTTAGCCATAGCTTTTATTGAAGAATGGGCACCACTAGATGTGATAATCAAGCCTTTTTCACGTTGATATTCTGGATTTTCCCTCCAATGCTCTCGAGCAGTTACTATGGCCGACAAATTTGCTGCCGTTCCTCCGCTGGTGAAAACCCCGAAGCTCCCTTCTGGTAATCCAGTCAAGGATACCATCCAGCGCATGGCTTCATTCTCACAAAAAATACCGCCGGCACCTTCCATCCAATATGCACCGTGAATACTCGATGCCGAAGTAATGAGGTCAAACATGATGGCCGCCTTAGTTGGAGAAGCAGGAACAAAGGCCAAATTACGAGGATGATCAACAGGCACATTGGCTTTTGCCAAATGCTCTTTCCACATGTTGAAAGCGTACTCCCCTCCTATTCCTTTAGGGGTTACCGTTTCACCTACAGCCAGTTTCAGTTCTTCTTCCTTTTTAGGTTTTCCAATTTGATGTTCTGTTGCAGACACCCTACCAATAACATATTTCATGACATCCAAGGTCATTTCTATAAGTTCTATATCAATTTTGTGCATGGATTATTTCAAATTTAGAATTAAAAATTCTCCTTTTGTAGGCTTCAATAGCTGCATCAGTTTTGTTATTAAATCCTCTCCAAACTCTAAATACAGTTCCGAAAAATTTGTGTTTCGTTCTTGTAAACTTTCCCCCGGAAATAATTGTTCCTGCAAGTCGGTAGCGCGTTCGATTTGGTCTGACAGTTGTTTTTTTTGAGCCGTTAACAACCGTTTTTCTAAATGTTTCAAGCCTTTTATTTGCTTGACCTCTTGGGCTTTTACAGCACCAATGAACGATTTATCGGTCTTCTCGGCGAGTTGGTACAGGTGCTCAAACTGATTGACCAAAAGTTCAACTTGTGGTGAAAAGTCAATGTCGATATTAGAAATCTTCCGAACCCTCTTATTGATAAAACTAGACCTTTTTAGAAACAAATCTTTATTACTAATATCAAGTTTTTCTAATTTTTTATTTTGTTTTTCTGTTTTTATCAACGCCGAATTACGAAGCAATAGCATTGGAAAAGATATGTTGTGGGCTTCAAAAGTAGATTTTAATTGTAACCAATAAATCATCTCACCACCTCCACCGATATAGCAAAGATTGGGCAAAATCACCTCTTGGTACAATGGACGTAAAATCACGTTTGGCGAAAACCGTTCTGGCTTTTCTTCAAGATGTTTTAGAATCTCGCTCTTAGTCCAAGAAATATCCTTATCCAAAACAATATACTTCCCATCCGTTTCAATAATACGTTCCCGCAAGCCATCCTTTATATAAAAAAGGTTAATTTCCCTAGGATTTACTTGGATGGTCAAATCAAGAGATTCCAGTTTTCTGTTGGTTTCAGAAACCAATTTGAATGACGGTTTATCAAGCAGCTCTTTTTTGATCTGCGGAATAAAAAGCCATTTCAAATCACGAGAATCAGCATCGAGAATTACGAGCCCGTGTTTGCCAAAAAGTTCATTTGCTAGATAGCGGGTAGCATCGGCCAAATTATCGTGTTCCAAATACGCTTTACTGAACCATTCTTTTAATTGTTCTGCGTTGGTACCTTTCCCAAATTCGGCCGAAACTACTTCAAATACTGCGTCTAAACCTTCAGTATTAAAATGTCCAACTGCGCCGCTCTGTTCTGAATTCCATTGTATTTTTTTTCCTTTAAAGTTAAAAAAATTGATTTCCTCGAAGTCATGATCTTCCGAAGCCATCCAATATATTGGTACAAAATTATACTCTGGATACTTAGCTTTTAGTTCCTTAGTGAGATTTATAGTGGATATTATTTTATAAAGAAAATATAATGGCCCAGTAAATAAATTGAGTTGATGCCCAGTTGTTATGGTGAAGGTTGTCTGTTCCTTTAAAAGGTCTAAGTTAGTTAGCGTTTTTGAAGAAATTTGTAATCCTTCGTATTGTGCCATCAAGGCTTTAACCAAAACCTTACGATGCGCATCATCGTAGTTAGACTGTTTCTCTTCAATTTGAGCTTCGAAATTTCCCAACTGAGGAAAGCGATTGTAGAATGGTTTTAATTTTGTTTTTTCATCAAGATAGTCGCAAATAAAATCTGAAAAATAGTTGGTGTCTCTAAAATTAATATAGTCGGTTGGCATAAATTGTATAAATAAAGCCTAAATATACGGTTTATGGGATTTTTGGAATCAAAATTATTCGTTAAGAAAATGGTTTAGATAAAGAATTATACGACTTATCAAATAAAACATATTCTGTAAATCGCAATAACTTGATTTTGTAATTATTCCATGCGAATCCATCTCATTATCTTATGCGTGATGATGTTTTTCTTTTTGGACAACTAATTATGAGACATAACCTATACCGAAATTTCATAACACCCTAAACTGAAACACGCCAGATTCTGAGGTATTACCTTCGGAATCCTTGGTAATGATATTCCAATAATAGATGGTATCAGGAGACACAGGTACGTTTATTTGACTTTCAGAAACGTCGCTGTTATTTAAGATTGGTGGGTTTTCAGTATCAAAATAGACATCATAACCAACAACATCATCATCCACATCACTGCCATTCCACTCTAAGGTAACCGAACTGCTTGACGGTAAGCTTTGAGCCATATTGGGAGAGATGATTTCAGCAGGAAATGGTGCGTAGGTCTGTACACCAGGGCCTGCATTATAAAAATTCCAATTTTCGCTCTGTTTGATTTCGCCATTAAGATGATAATCCACGCGCCATCTAAATGGAGTTGCTCGAGCGATTGTTAGAGGAAATATAAATTCATCACTTTCAGTTTCATATTGGGCAACCTCATTGGTGTTTAAATTTTCTATATAAAGTGTGTAATTATCCGCATTACTATTTGGCTGCCATTCAAAAAATATCGTGCTCTCTGTTGGAGATGGGTCAACTCCCTCATTGCACAGAATATTTTTTTGGGGAAAAACAAGCAAAACGGGAATTGGGTCATCTTGACCGTTCGTGTTTCCATTGTTTCCAGATTCATCGGTATTGCTGCATCCTGTTGTTAAAATCAGTAGGCATAGTAAATGAATTATTCGTTTCATTGCTTTATGATTTTATGGGTGGATTGAAGCTGATTGGATTGGATGCTCATCAGATAAATTCCTCTGGGTAAAGTGTTTGTATCTATTCTAATTTGGCTTCCGTTATTGGTTACCCTTTCAGATAAAACCAACTGACCAATAGTTGAATAAATCTCGATATTGACCATTTCATTAACGTTTCCGACTAAAACGCTAATGCTATTTTTAAACGGATTAGGATAGACCAAAGCAGCATTACCAAAATAAATGGAATTCTCATAAACGCCTTGGCAACTTAAATCGGTGCTAATTTTAATAGTATTTAATCCTTGCTCCAAATCCAGAGCGAGTCTTGAATTTTGAGTGGAGTAACTTTGTCCATTAAATTCTACGTTATAAATATTGCCACCCGATAAATCCAAGTTAAACACATTGCCCAATTCTGAAGCACTCTCAAACACCTCTAAGGGGTTTGGCGAAGTAATTACAATCGTGTAACAAGTTTCATAGTTTGGCCACTCCTCTACCGTTATGCACATCTCGTAAGTTCCCGCCAATAAATTGAAGATATCAACGTCGTTGGTAAAATTATAAGTTTGATTAAAGTCATCCCCGACCAAAGCAGCCGTGTAAAATAATAGCTCTTGCGCCACAATAGTAATTTTACCGTCATTACTGTTCAAGCAGGTTTCATCGGTTATTGAAACCGTAAAGTTGTCTATTGCGAAGTTGGGTAACGCACAACCTAACAAATCTACGGTCGCTCCAAATTCTGTCCCTGGGCATTGGTCATCTTCGTTCGGGATACCATCATTATCTGCGTCATCACAAATTGTTTGGTAAGTTGCAGTATCGTCCTTTAACCAATTATCGTAAATGCCATCATCGTTATTTATTACGGCTACAGGATTATCTACGAGGATGCAGCCTAAAGCAGAATTGTTTGTGGCATTTAATACAAGTATATTTTCGTTGTTCCCGTTTTTGATATTCAACTGGTCACTAAAAAGCGCGTTAGATTGGCAGAATAAGAAGTTAAGATTCGGGTTTTGGGTTAAATCCAGACTTTCAATTTGATTAGCACCACAATTGAGGTCTTCCAATCCAGAGAGGTTTGAGACATTCAAAGCGGTCAACTGGTTATTTGAAACATCTAAATCTGTAATGTTTGGGTTTGCTGAAATGTCCAGTTCTTGTAATTCATTACCCGAAAGATTTAGATTTATCAAATCTGGTAAGTTGGAAATATCAATAGCGGTCAAAGCGTTATTTGAAGCTGTAAAATTGACCAGCAATAGGTTATTGCCCAAATCGATTGTGCTCAGTTCGTTTTCATCAACATTTAGATTAGTAAGACTTACAAAATCCTCGATACCAGTTAAGTCTTCAATTTCATATCCGCTAACATCTAAAAAAGTTAAGTCCTCGATATTTTCGGTTAGGACGTAATCATCTAATTCTCCAGAATCGTAACCTAACTCGATAAGTGCTTCTTCAAATGAATTATTAGGCACAAAGGTCTCGCCAAAATTACACTCCATGGAAATTTCAGCAGTGGCATCGGTCAACCAATTTGCTCCTGAAGGAACTGTCCCAGAATCGGTTTCAATACAAACTAAATTAGGATTGTTCTGTGCATTTAACTCTGTTAGAATAGTGTTGTGACCATTTCTAATATTGAGTATTTCCAATTGATTTGACTCGCAGTTAATTTCGGTTAGGTTTTGATTTTGCTGAAAATCAAGCTCTGAGATTGCATTACTTTTTGCGTTGAAGATTTGTAGGGATAGCACCTCAGCGGGTAAGAACGAAACGAAATTATTGTTGGAAATATTTAACTCAATCAGGTTTTCATTTGAGGTTAAATCAATATTGCTAATAGTATTTTCAGAGCAGTTTAAAACCTCAAGAGCTATATTGGATTGTAGTTCCAATTCTAAAAGCATATTCGCTGAACAGTCGAGCATCTTTAAATTAAGATTTGAAGACACATCAACTTCAGCTAAACCGTTATTTGAACAGTTCAAGTTTTGGAGCGCAGTAAAGTCTTCAATCCCCGTTAAGTTTGTAATGGAATTTCCATTCACGTCCAAACTGGTTAAAGCGTCAACGGAAGATGTAAGTACATAATCATTTAGAGGTCCAGAATCCAAACCAAGATTTATAAGTGCTTGTTCAAAATTATCGTCTGGCACGAAAGTCTCGCCAAAATTACAATCGATATTATAGGCAGTAGCCGCATCCTTCTGCCAATTTTCGGGAACATTATCCACATCGTCCACTTGGATGCACTCCAAATTAGGATTTCCAGAAGAATTAAAGCTTATAATATCTGCATTAATGCCGTTCTGAATATTTATAAAATCCAGTAAATTATTAGAGACATTCAACGAAATATTTTCAGGGCAGAATACCTCTTGACCACTTTGAAATTCACAGGCAGAAATTGCAAACGTAGTCAAGTCTAAATCACCCTCAATTTGATTATTATTTGCCGTAAGCGTTTTTAGAACCGAAAGGTCATTGGACAAAACTAAATTAGAGATTGAATTTGAACTGAAATCAGCTTGAATAAGATTCGTATTTCCGCTTAAATCCAAAGTGTTCAGTTGATTATTGGCACATGAAAACCTTTCAATTATTGTATTTGCTGAAACATCCAAGGCTGATATTTCGTTAAAGTCGCAATTTAGGTGCTTAAGATTTATATTAGCCGAAACATCCAAACCTGACAATTCGTTTTGGGAACACAATGCCTCTTCCAAAGCTATATTATTCGAAATATTAAGATTTGAAATCTGATTAACTGAGATTGACAAGAATAATAAATCTGAATTATTTTGAACATTCAAAGTTGCTAATTGATTAGAACTACAATTCAATCTCGTCAATGACTGATAGTTATTTACAATCAATTCTGTGAGCATATTATTAGAACAACTTAGATTTGACAAAGAGGTATTTGTAGAAGTAGCGGTTACCAAATTTTGAATTTGGTTATTGTTACAATTGACCTCCTCTAAACTACTATTACCACTTAAATCTAAAGTAGAAAGTTCGTTGTTTGAGCAGTTCAAATCTTTAAGTAGTGTATTTCCGGAAATTATTAGTGAAGACAAATCGTTGTCGGCACAATCTAAGAGTTCCAAATTTGGATTAGCCGAAGTATTCAGGTCGTTCAAACTATTATTAGCACAAAATAATTGCTTTAAACTTGGGGTGTTGTTCGTATTAAATACACCATTGGTATTATTAATTTCGTTGGTCAGAAAGAAATTTGAGCCACAGTTTAAACGCTCTAAAAACAACATATCGCTAACATCCAAGTCATCCAAAAAGTTGCCACTACAATCGAGTTCTATCAGTGATTTGAAATCACGAATCCCAATTAAACTTGAAATACTTTCATTGCTAACATCTAAAGTCTGGATTTGTTCGATTTCCGCGGTTAAAACTTGGCCGTCAATCATATCATCAAGACCTAAGTCAATGAGTGCCTGTTCAAAAAAAGTATCGGGTATTAATGTTATTCTGGAGTTTTCGCAGTCCCCATTGTAAATTGCAAAAGCATCTTTTTGCCAAGCTGTAGGAATGCTACCTACTATGGCGTCATCAACGTTAATACAAAATAAGTTTGAATTATTGGTAGCCTCAAAAGTAGCAAGCGCACTATTATTTCCATTCTCAAGATTCAATGTTTTAAGCGCATTATCGTTACAACGTATTGAAGTTAAAGCTGTATTTGTAGTAAAATCCAAAGTCACGATTTGATTAGTCGAACAGTCCAAATCGATTAACGATGTATTGACCCCTAAATCTAAAATCGATAAATTGTTATTGGAGCAGTTTAGCTTCTGTAAACTCCCAAAATCTTCAATTCCAGTCAAATCTGCAATATTAAGGCCAGAGACATCCAGCGGGGTATTGTAATTCACTACATCAGCGGTTGGGATATAATTGTTGAGCGCATTATCTGAATCAATCCCAAGGTCAATTAGTGCTTGTTCAAAGTTATCATCTGGTACATAAGTACCACAATCAATTTCATAATTGGCTGTGGCATCTTTTTGCCATCCTGATGCTGAATTAGCATCGGTCACGTTATCAACTTCAATACAGAATAAGTCTGGATTATTAGTAGCACTAAAGGTTATAATATTTACGTTATTTCCGTTTGCCAGATTTAAGGCGAATAAATTGTTGTCATTGCATTGTAAATTAACTAATGTAGTATTTGCTGAAACATTTAGATTTTCAATTTGGTTAAAAGAACCATCTAAATCGTTAAGTTGAATGTTTACATCAACATTTAATGCAGCCAACAAATTATTGGAACAGTTCAAAACCTGCAACTCATCAAGATTTGTCAAATCCAATTCTTCGAGAACATTACTTTCGCAGTATAAAGTGGTTAAGTTTATGTTTTGGGATAAATTTAAATCTGACAAATCGTTATTTGAAACATCCAATTCCGTTAGATTAGTATTTTCGGATAGGTCGATAATTTCAATGAGATTCAGGCCAGCATCAAGCATTTCAAGAGCTGAAAAGTCCGCTATTCCGGTTAAGTCCGCTATGAATTTGTTGGATACATCTAAAGTAGTTAAAGTGTTTATATTTTCAGTTAAAACCAAATTATCGGGTACATCATCAAGACCGGCGTCAATGAGCGCCTGCTCAAAATTATCGTCTGGTATGTAGGTGAAAATATCTACGCAAACACCATCGGTATAATAAGCCCAATCGTCTTTCTGCCAATTTACGGAAGGCTCAAAACCTGAATCTATTTGAATGCAAAATAAGTCTGGGTTATTGGTGGCGATGAACGATGTAAATAATTCATTGTAGCCATTATTAATTATTAATGACGTTAATTGGTTCCTTGAAACATTTATAGAACCAGTACCTTGACAAGGTGTGACTGGGTCTGTTTGTGGGCTTGGGCAAGTGGTTACGTTGATTGTGCTTAAATCTATATTTACTAGGGCGTTATTTGATGCATCAAGATTTTTAAGTACCGCATTATTTGAAAAATCCAATGCGGAAATTTGATTAGAAGCACAAAACAGACTCTCTAAATTGCTGTTATTAGAAATATCGAGCGTTCCTGTTATTCGATTATTTGATATGTTCAAAAATTCTAAATTCAAATTAGATGAAACATCGATGAGCTCTAATCTATTGTTGGAACAAACTAAAATTTCGAGATTTGTGAAATCCTCTATACCATCAAGATTTTGGATATCTAAATCAATGATGCTAAGTAAGTTTACGTTCAAGATTCTGCTAGTCAATATCAGCCCATTATTCAATGTGCCATCCCCCATACTCATCTCATCTCCTACGCCAACTTCGGTTCCATCAATTGCATGGGTTTCGAGATAATTTTCAAAATTTATATCAGGTACTGAAGTAGTTTGCGACCAACTATTGAAAGAGGAAAAACTTATAATTAAAAAACAAAAAAATACCTTTTTAATAAATAACGACATGTATGAATTATATAAGACCATACTAATCTTGGTATTCTTGATTTAATGACTTATGATAGTGGAACTGCTTTTCAAATTTTTTCTTTATTGAACTAATCAGCGCTGTTTTAAAACTGGCATCCTCTTCTAACTTTTTCCAAAAGAAATGTTTTGATACATCTGTGCCGTTGTCTTCCATTGTTTTTTTAGCGAGTTCTAAACCCTTAACAATGTCAGTTTTTGTTATTTCGAAATAAACAATATCATTTTCAATAGTGTAATTTCTTCCATCACTCGTCATTCCGGAGTCAGCAATTTCTTCATGATTTTCAGAACCTTGAATTCCATTTTCTATCGCGATTATTCTATTTAAGACATCTTCGAGAATCGACTTTAATTCTTTAATTTCATCTGTTTGACTGCTAATTTGATTTTCAAGGTTTTCAATATACCTACTCGTATCGTTAATATTTAAACCTACCGCTACATTTACATAATTAAAACTCAAATTGGATTCCACTGCCTCCCACGCAACTCCAACTATATCTTTTACCTTATTTAAATCTAATTTATTTGGAGCCACAGCTACGCCTAATCCGTCATGATTTCCACTTGGAATTATATAATCACCTATTTCGACCTTACCAAATACCTTTACAGGAACTTGTCCCATAAAAGCAACTTTTTCATAAAATGTTTCTAAATGCGGTTGAGGTAAAGCACCTAATACGGCTGGCTTTAACGAAATCACCATTCGCTTGCCTCCAAGCCGGGTATTCTTAGTAATTTTACCACCTACAACAGTAACTATATCTCCGTAACTCATAATTTCGTCCTTATTATTTCTTATAAGGTACTCTGCATAGTCACCAGCGCCTGAAGCATAAGAAACTCCTTTAAATCTTCTTTTATGATAATCATAAACATTATCGTTTCTAAAGGCAAAAGCATTGTTTGCAATGGCCGCCAATTCTTTTACTACCGCTAAGGCTAAAGATGCAATATTAGCTAATATCATTGCGGGGCCAGGTGTCGTTACACAAGCTCCAAAACCAACGCATGGTCTGACATCGGCCGAAGAACCTGCTAAGGCTATGCCCTCCATTACAACATCAATGGTTTGCCAAGCTAAGTCCAACGTACCATCTACTTTATCATACATTAAAGCCAATTTATCCATATTATAGTCCGCATTGTTTGCAAATTCACTTACATCTGTTTCACCCTCTATCCGCCCCCACATCATGGGAGCACCTTCATATTCTGGTAGATTAGTATAGGAAGTTGTATTTCCTTCTGGAATATCATCGGTTGTGGGAATATCAAAAATATCTATCCCAATCGATCCAAAAAGTTCTACAATAGGGTCAGTGAGTAAACCTCCGTTGTATGCAGGTTCATTTAAACTTGGACTCGGCGAAGTATTATCCCAAAACGAAATAAAATTATTCTCGTTTTTAGCACCAACAGCATTTACTTTTATAGCAATACCTTGATTACCGCCTTCTACCAAGAGTGGATAGTTATTGATATCTAATTCAGAACCATTTAATGTAGATGTGATTTTAACTTGTGAATCTGAAGTAACATTTAGAGTTCCTGTGAGGTTTGTTGAAGCTGTTACCGATAGAACATTTGCCGTTAAATCCCCAAAACTCGCCTCTCCGTTTACCAACAAGTCATTTAACGTTGTCAAACCTAAAACATCCAAATCTGAGTCTAAAGCCGTGTTTCCATTTACACTTAAATCTCCTGTTAGCGTTGATGTACTTCCATTATTTACATTGAATGCATCATTTAGATTGGTCTCTCCTTCTACGGTTAAACTACCGCTTAAATTTGTCGCATTTTGATTATTGACGTCAAGTGTACTATTTAGATTTGTTGGGCCTTCGACCACTAATTCTCCATTCAAAAATGTTCTATCATCAACGGTTAGCGTACCTGTTGCTGTAATATTTCTATGGTAAGCATAGGGCAGAAAAGTTAGTCGTTCCCTGCTCATAGTTTCGAAATTATTACCTGCATCAAAGTCAATGTCAACTTTTAAATCCTTAGGTGTACCGTCCCATTCTATGTCCTTAAAATAATCGTGGTCTCCTTCGCCAATCAAGAGATTAATTCTTCCGAATTCATCAGTATCAGTAATTTGGACTTCTTGAAACTCTACTTGGTTGGTAACATCAAAAATGGTAAATCTGATGGCAATTGTTTTATTTGGCAGATAATTTCCTTCGGAATCTACACCGGGTAATTCCAAAGCATCAGGACTTATAATGACTGCCTGATAGCTAATACCATCAGTTTGCGAGAAACCTTGTAAGGAAATTGAGATATAGAAAATAAAGGTTAATAGCTTTTTCATGATAATTAATTTTTGATCTATTTTTTAAATCTTGATAAGTTTTGAATTGAGTGTTTTTTCTCCAGAAATGGCTTTTAGAAAATAGGTTCCTGAAGAAATCAAGCTCATATTGAGCTGAATGTTTTGAGCTGCGGAAAAATTCTGGTTATGAACAGTTTTACCATTGACATCGAAAACCAAAACCGAAATATTTGATTTTATCAAGGAGCTGAAAGTGATATTCACAATCGCTTCAAATGGATTTGGGAATACACGAGCCTTTAAATTACCGCTGGTATCTTTTGAAACGCTGATGTTGTGAGCAGGTTGTTGATAGCCTTGTCTTAAATAAATACCATTTTGTGAATGCGTACCAATCACGCTTGCCTGACCAATACTCTGGCTGACGTTAAAAGTTCCTTTTGAAGTAACCACCGTATTTGAAGAACCGCTACTCCCCAAATTAGAGCGAATGATTTTATATTCTGGGGAATTCTGTGCCCGTAATCCAATTATGCAGAAAAGGAAAAATATTAAATTAAAGACTATTTTCATTGCTATTTTTTTGGAGTTGGATGGTCTCATATCTATTTACCTTTTGTGAAACTACATTCAATTGTTTAGCTGTTACTATATATATTTAATTGTCCACCATTTGTCCGTAGATTTTTACCAATCTATAGACTACAGTAGCAATTTGGTAGATTAATTATAAAGCCCAAGCCAAATTGATGGGCGGTTAAATTCAATTTTTCCTGAGTATCGCCACTATTTACCAAAACGGACTGACCGTATGTATAACCTGCGAAAATGGCAAAACTGCTGGAAACTGGATACTGCATTTCAACTCCACCTCTAAAAAAAAGAATCGTATTATTAAATTCCTTCTCACCTACTAAGTTGAACACATCATTATTAATAGTTTGGCTTCCTCTTATTAATTGTTCAACTGCAGTTGAAACATTTGCCAAAAACATCAAATCCCTTAATTGAAATAGTTTAATTCCCAATCCCGCCTTTAGACCCAGGTAACTCACATCCCATTCAAAAAAGTTGTTAACTGTTCCCTCACTACCAATCGCACCGTAATTAGTAAAGGACGCTCCAACCGACAAAAAAAGAGTTTTATTGAAATTCAAATTCTGTCGATAACCCATTCCGTAGTAATTTTTTGAAGTGGACTGAAGATTGCTCAATGGCTGACCTTGGGAATTCTCATATTGAAAAGAAGATAAGGTTGTACCCAATTCGATATATAACTGCTGACAGAAACTCGAAAAACAGAAAGCCAGAAATAAAAAAAGAAATACCGATTTTCTTGCCATGAAATTTATTTTACCACAGCAATATATATAATAAAAGCCTCGACATCAGCAAAATATGGACTTGTCCACCCTTTGTCTACCCTCTTAATAAACTAAGTGTTGTAGAAATTGCAGAACTTTAGGTAACTCAGTCAAACTACTATTAATAACAATAAAATATTGATAATCAAATATTTAAAACCTTTAAGTTATACTTGTTATTTTAGCTTAACTATTTAATCTTTATTATGAAATCACTAAAACCAATCTTAATTGTCTTTCAAAGTAATTTTAACTCGTTTTGCTTAAAACAGGTGGACATTTGTCTCTATGTTTTGTCCTTTTTATTATTCTTGGGGACAATTCCAATGCAAGGCCAAGACAAAAAATTTGTGGACAGTATTTTAAATATAATCCCAAGTCAAGATTATGATAACCAAATAAATTCTTATCGCAGATTGTTCATTCATCATTTTCAAGTGGACATCAATTTGGCTAAACCATATTTAGATTCTGCAATGGTGATAGCTGAACGAAATAATGATAAATCCAAAATTGCCAGCACCTTGAGTGATTATGGTGTTTTTTTACACATTACCAGTCAATCTAAAGAATCGTTACCCGTATATGATAGAGCTATCAGCATATTTCGGGAAATAGGTGATAAAGAACAAGAAAGTACTACCTATAATAACAAAGGCAATGCTTTGATAAAATTAGGCAGGTATCAAGATGCGCTTGAAGCCAACTTAAAATCAATAGAACTAAAGGAAGAACTTAAAGCGAAAGACTCCATTTCAAACTCAGAATATTGGGAAGAAAGTATTGCAGCTAATTATTGGAACATTGGTAATATTTTAGGAGACATAGATGAATTGAAACGCTCTACAGAATATTACAAAAGGGGGTTGATTATTTATGAAAAATTGAATCAAATTGATGATGTCGAATCCATTAGAAACAATATCGCCATAAATTTAAAACTTGAGGGTAAATACCAAGAAGCCATACCTCTTTTTAAGAAAGCCATAGATTATAACAAGTCGCAGAACTACTTCAACGAACTGGCGGCCGCTTATGATAATTTGGGAATGATATATTTTGAGACAGATACACTTTACAAAGCACTCGATTATTTTGAGAAAGCTCTGGAAATAAGTGAAAGTTACGAGGAAACAACCTTAGAGGCTTTAAACCTAAGGCATATCGGGCAAGTGGCACTTAAAAGAAATCAATTGGGAAAAGCCTTGCCGTATTTTGAGAAAGCAAAAGAGATATTGATTAAAGCAGATGCTAACAAACAACTAATTGAGGAATATCGGTTGATTTCAGAAGCCAATGCTAGATTGGGCAATTTTAAAGCAGCTTATGAAAACCAAGTTAAACACACTGAATTATACCGTGATATATTAGGTTCAGAAAATATCAAAAAAATCAATGAGCTTGAAATTCAATTCCAAACCGAAAGAAAGGAAAAGGGAAATTGAAAAACAACAAAGCGAAATAAAAATATTAGAGGAAAAGGAAGCCGCAGCCAAAACCACACAGACCGCATTAGTAGTTGGGTTAATATTAATTCTACTTTTGGCCGGCGTTCTCTATTATGCCATTCGCCAAAGAATGAAACGCAACAAAGCAGAAAAAGATAGATTGGATGCAGCCCTCACGTTCAAGGAAAAAGAATTGACTACCCACGCACTTCATTTGGCCCATAAAAACGAAGTTTTACTCGATTTAAAATCCCAATTAAAAGACCTCAAATCTGGTATCAAAGATACTCGAACCTACCAAAGCATCATCAACAACATCAATCTAGACATTAACAATGATAACAATTGGGAACAGTTCCGCACTTATTTTCAGGATGTTCACAAGGATTTTAACTCAAATGTAAAACAAAACTATCCAGAAGTTACCAGTAACGATTTGCGCCTAATGTCTTTATTAAAAATGAATCTCACATCAAAAGAAATTGCCAATATTCTCAATATTTCACCAGAGGGTGTCAAAAAAGCCCGTTACCGGCTAAGAAAAAAATTAAATCTTAATTCTGAAGATTCACTACAGGAGTTGGTGATTGCACTTTAAAAACATTCTCAAAAAAATTGGTCAACTCGATTTAGTCGCTGCCTTTAGTGGTTTATCTAATTGCTAAAATCATACAGAAATCAAAATTACTTTTGATTTCTAGTTTTTTTATTATCAAGTCATCTTGATTTTTTTTTCAAATAATAATAATGTTGCAGATATCTGAGTTGCGAAACATAAAATATTAGCCAGTGTCCCGAGCTATGGCCTGTCTCGGCAAAGACTTTCCTAATTAAAACCGGCTTGGTAAGGACCAAGGTATAGCTTATATACTATGTTGTAGCCAGTTTTTTTTCATTGCAAAATGATTTTCGGTTTCAGAAATTTTTTCAAATCCGAGTCTTTTATAAAACTTTTGAGCTTTAATATTTATCTTGAAAACTTGCAAGCTGATGCACTTTTGTTCATGATTTGCTCGCTCAATAATTGTTTCCATAACGGATTTTCCAATTCCTAAATTCTGATTTTCGGTTTCGATTAGTAAATTCTCTATATAGATTTCGTCGAGTGTTTCCTTCAGGACTAAATATCCAACATCTTTTCCTTTTAGCTCAATTATTTTTGTGTCGGAAGCAATAAAATTAGTTTCGTGAATTTTCTCTTGTAACTGGTTGTCCCAAGTCCATATTTTTTCGACATAAGGTTTAATGGAGTTAGATTTAATACGGAATGTTAATTCTAAATCCGAAGTTTTTGCAGTTCTTAAGTTCAATTTCACGTTTGGTTTTTGACTAATTGGCTACAATAGTTTTGTATAAGCTAAGTTGCATTTTCAAGCACTAAAGTTAGTAAACAAAACACATATTGAACGTATGCTGGGCCCAGTGCTTCTAAATTCTTAGATAGGTTTGTAATCGTAATTTCTTTTAAATGGTATTTGTAGTGTTACAGTGATGTGTCAGAGATTCTTATTCAACATTTTCTACTTTCGAAGGATTTGAAATGTCAATTTGACATTTATTAAGCAAGAAAAATGACAATTACACTGAAAATTTGACATTTCTTCTTTTGATTTTAATAAAATATATAGGACAAAATGTAGTTTATATATTTTGGTATTTTTTTTGGTTTATTGAACTTGAAGTCATTAAAGATTTCAAATTTGAAATAATGTTTAATTTAAAATTTTGTTATTATGAGCAATTTAGTTAATGTTACTAAAAACGGAAGTTTAGCGAACAGCAATTCAAATCAAAACTTCCCAAATTTGTCAAATTGGTTAGATGATATCTTTAATCGAGACCTACCATCAGTATTTACCTCAAACTTCAATACTGGAATTTCTTTACCAAAAGTCAACATAAAAGAAAATGCCGACGCTTTTATAGTAGAAATGGCAGTTCCAGGTCTGAAAAAGTCAGATTTCCAAATTGACATTGATAACCAAGTATTATCAATATCTACAGAAACAAAGGAAGAAAAAGAACATGAAAATGAGAATTATACTCGTAGAGAGTTTGGTTACTCTTCATTTAAAAGAACTTTTACCTTACCTGAAAGTGTAAATGATGAAAAAATCAATGCGAGTTATAACGAAGGTATTTTGAGCATTGTCTTACCAAAAAGAGAAGAGGCAAAACAAAAGCCTGCCAGAAGCATTGAGATTTCATAATTAAATAACTAATTTTTTTGATCTAAGAATGAAGTTTATAGTTGGAGACCGATTAATCGGTCTCCACTATATTACTCATATGTTTAATCCTTAAAATCTAAAACGATGAAAAAATATGGTTTATTATTCATTGTTGGCTTGTTGAGCTTTAGTTGTGACGGACAGAAAAATGAAACAATAAATGAAGAAGATAAAATTAATTTAGTTGAAGAGCCTAAAGGTACGTGGAAAGTCGATAAAGAATTTGATGAGAATGGCAATTTGATAAGATATGACAGCATTTATTCTTGGTCTTCTGATAGCAAGTTTGACAATTTAACATCTAATGATAGAGATAGTTTGATAAAATCATTAAAATCAAGATTCTTTACGAACTATTCAGGATTTGAAAATCAGGGGTTTGAAGATGTTTTTTCTCAAGATTCACTTTTCAGTAAACGTTTCTTTAATGATGATTTTTTTGGAAGTAATTTTGGTAATGACTTTATGGATATTGATAAATTAAGACAACAGATGATTACAAGACAAAAGAAGTTTTTAGAAAAATATCAATCAGAATTTATAGAGACTGAAGAAGAAAACTGAATATTACATATAGTGTTACACGAAGTGTTCTCACATTGGTCTTAAATGAATTTCCACACTTGGTAGTCCCGGCGGATCATTTTGTCCAGAAACCAAAGTCAAAATTAATTTATTGTTACTGATAGATTTGATTCGCGAGGTTATTTTATCCTTTATAGAGAGTTCAACATATTTATTTTTCTTATCGTAAGTCCAAATTCCGCTATCGTTTTTCCCATCTTCACTAATTAAGTTATATAATCCATCAGATTTAAAATTAATATCAAAATCAGCTGCACCAGGCATTTGTCCGAATTTCATTCCGTTCATCACTGCGTATTCAATTTCCCATCGTTTACACAAAACATTTGACAATTCTGGTTCAGATAAAGTAACGTCTTGTGAGTGAGCTGTTAAATTAATTCCGATGATTAATCCGACTACGATTATTATTTTTCCCATTCTATAGGTTTTATGCTTAGTTCGTTGCTCAATATTATCCATAAGTTAATTGTTTATTATTAGTGGCATGTTGAAACACCTAATTTAGCAATTACAAACCGAAAAGAAAATCCGGGCGATTCGGAGCTTCGGGACTCGTGAGTAGGCACTAATTAGTAATGAAATATATACGATGTTTTAGAAAGTCATTTCTATTCAGCAAGATTTTTGTATTCAATTTATTTTATTTAGTGATCTCAGTGTAAGTCATTGATTAACTTTTCAAAATGAGGATAATAGATTTTACCCCAAATTGGATTCTTTTCAAATTTAAAGATTTCATCTCTTTCAGGATTGTAAACTACAGGAATAGTAAATCCTGCCCATTTTTTTCCTGATTTTAATTTTCTACAATAGTCTTTTGCATCTTTATTTATTTTTGTAGAAATCAGAATAGATATTACTCCTAAACCAGATTGCAATCCCCTTGGCCATCCTTTATAATTATCTTTTGCAAATTTAAAGGACTCGGTTAGGTGTTTTTCAATAATTTGAATAGTAATTTCGTCATCTCCTAAATCAGTAGCAATTATAAAAGTATTTAATTGAGTGGCTGCCCAGGTCCACTTAAATTTCTTTTCGTATCCAACTATAGTTTTTTTACCTGAAATTGTTGTTTCAGAATGAAAAATTTCATTTTTGATCAGTTTTTGTTTGATTGATTCGATGTTCATTTTTGGTCTGGTTTTTTAATTGGTTATTGTTGGTCTGCATGCTTAGTTGCGTAGTTAACTAATTAATTTAGTAAACAAATACGCATCAGATAAAATTACTGCGGAATTTCCCAAATAAGCTCTTGCCAAAGCAATTAATTATAGGTTTTGTTGAGTTTATTTATTTAATTGAGTTGTTATTTTTTCTTTGTCTTTATCCCAAATCGTGTATGTAAATGTTCTTTTGTTGTGAAAAAACATTTCATCCTCTAATATTGTTGAACTTGATAATATTAAGAAAACTATACTAAAAAGTTGAAGTAAATTTTTGACAAATGAAGTTAAAAAAGATGGATTTTCTCCAAAATCGTCAATAACTCTCATTCCAAAAACATATTTACCAAATGTACTTCCTGTTAGCGATTCTGAAATCGGATTAATGATAAACAAAGCAAGAAATGCTATTAAAAATGGAAATAGATTTACTTCGAGCAAAAGCCTATCAGTCGAATAGAATAGTCCCAAATAAATTCCGAAATCGAATACTTTAGCTAAAAACCTAATCCAAAATCCATCGATGTTTGGGTTTAATAGAAATTCATAATCATATTTTTCGCCTCTTCTTGTTATCGTCTTATAAGTTCTTGCGTTTGATATTCTATTCGTCTTTTTCTTTTTCAGTTCGTTATTAATAATATGTTTTGACAAATAGTATACCATAAAGTACATAAGTATTAGTACTCCAAAAAAAATCAATTCAAATGTAAAGTTGTTTGTCATAATTAAACACAACATGATTTTATAAAATTAGTTGCGTGTTTAAGGAGTAATTTAGCAAATTAATCACAGATAAAAAGTACGCCAGTCCCAAAGCTTCAGGATTCGTAAACAGTTTAGAACGAGCCTTAAACTCTATACGGAGTTGGTACTTGTTTTCAATTTATTTTTAGCAATTAATATTCCTGTAAATATTAACATACCAATACTAGACAAAAAATGTACTTTTTTGAAATCCATATTCAACTCAGGGAAAAATAACAAAGCTATTCCTGCATTAACGGATAAGTGAAACAAGATCGCAACTAGAACACTTCCTTTTGAATTAATTACTAACCAAGTGATTATTATTGATAAACAGATTAGCATTAGAAAATACGTTATGACGGGTAAAAAAGAAATTGGATCTCCGCTAACTAAAGTGCCAAATGGTGCCCACCAAAGTGGAATATGCCAAATGAACCATATAACGCCAACTATGATTGCACTTTTTAAGTTTGTATGTTCTTTTTGTAATTCGGGTAATAAAAAACCTCTCCAACCAAGTTCCTCTCCCAGAGGTCCAGCATAAAATCCAGCCCACAATATAGTCGGAATCGAAAGAAAAGCCATTAGGTCAAAACCCCCAATATCTCCAATGAATATTTTATAGAGCCCAATGCCAATTATGACAAAAATTATTGGCAAAAATACTATGTACAAATAATTTTTAAAGGGAACGTTCCAAATAAATAATTTCTTCAGTAAATTCAATACACCTGCAAATCCGTCAAAAATAAAAGTTGTTACAATAGCACTTATTGAAGGTCCATAAACACCAGTAAAAAAGAATATTAAAAATTTCCCGATTGATTCTTGGTTGATGCCACCTGTAAGAAAGTTAAGGCCTATAACCCAAAAAGTCCAAGACCAAATAATGGTAATTAATAAAAATATATAAGTCTTTTTATTATTCATATTATTCTCAAATAAATGCCAACTTTTAATAATAAAAATAGTTGCCTGGTTGATCACCTTATTTAGCATATACAAACCGAAAAGAAAATCCACTAGTTCCGACGGGTTCCGGATGTTCAATTGAACGAAAACTAGGAATTAATTTTATATAATGTTTTAAGCCGTTCTTTTTAGACTTCTATGACTTTTTAGATTTAAAATTTCCGAAATGCCATAATATGCCACAAGGGTCGTGAAGGAAAAACTCGCTTCCCCATTCGTTATTTACTATTTCAGATAATCGGACATTCTCATATTTTTCTGTCAAACTTAAACTTTTTATGAATTTCAAAGTATGTTCTAAATTATTCACTTCAAAGAAAATCATTGAGTTATCAATCCAATCCTTTACATATGCATCCTGTAAATAAAAACCGAATTCTTCAATATAGAAGTATGACATTTTTTGAGACGTGATTACTTCCTTAAATCCTAAATCCAAATAAAAACTTCGCGAAGTGTTATAGTTTTTAGAACCAATAAAAGGCCTGATGGATTTTCCTGATATTTTCATTTCGAGTATTTTATTAAGTTCTGACTAAGTTTTTTATAATATGTTGAAAATCAAATTTAAATGACTTTGATTTTTAGCTTTTTTTCTCTAATATCCTCCTTAAAAGTTAGCTTAAAGTGATTAATTTTTTCCAGTAATGAGAGGAATTGCTTACAACATTTATGTATAAGAATAGTTCGATTTTGTTTGAATGAATTTTGCGAAGGAAATTAAGACCTAACAAAAGCACAATGACTCTTGATTAAGCAATACACTAAGCATTATTTTTATATGGTGTTGTAGAACGTTCTTATTCTTTTTTCTTAAATTCTTGGAAATTGCCTCTTGGTAAATATATAAGAGACATTTTTTTATCAGAGATATAATCTATTCCGTATTTAAGAGTATCAGATTCTTTTGCCAAAATTAAACTACCGTTAACTATTGAACTATCCTTGTCAAAAATAATTTCATTAATTAAATATTCATAATAATCATCTGGTGCATTTTTAGCGTTTTCATATTTAAAAACCCATTTTTTGCCACTAATCTCAACAGTCGATAAAGTATCAATAGTACTTATCCAAATGCCATTACTAATTAAGTTTTCTTGTTCCTTACTATAAGATTTAGTTTTGGATTCAGTTGAATCAACCACGATATTTTCTTGGTCACTTTCTTTTGTGTTGACATTTTTGCAGCTTATAAAGACTAAAAATAAAATTATTAAGATTTTCATTTTTTATTAAATGTTTTACGACGGGTTTGTATATGGTTTGTTGCTTGTTTTAATCACCTAAAGTAGCAAATAAATCACAGGTAGAAAATCCGCCAGTCCCTGAGCTTCGGGATTCATAAGCAGACTTGCACTAGCAATTACCTGTAGTAATTGTTAGCCTTTTGTTTTTATTTTTTTTTTAATTCTTTGTCTATGTCAATAATTAATTTAGTTGCCTCTTCTTTAATCAATTGATATGCTTCTAAAATTCTCTTTTTTCTATCAAGGTCATTTTTTAAGATATTCCTTGCTCTTGTTGTTGAAAGCAACTTCAACATACTATTTATACGCTCTATATCATTTTGGAAATTGGGTATTTCAGGATAATCAAATTCATATAAATCCTGTTCCCGCGCCCAATAATCATAATCTTTTGCTGTTTCTAAATCATCAAAGGTTGTCATTTCGTTAAGCCAATCAAGTTTAGTAGTATAATATGCATAGACTTTCTGGGACAAGCTATCATTATCTGAAATTTGTGTAATTCCTGAATTTGTTAACTTAAAAAATGTAGTCTTAACTGGTTCTGTCAGTGCAGTGAATGGTACAACTAATTGTTCCAAGCTGTCTGTTGGTACATTTTCAAAATTAGAAAGCTTTAAATATTTCTTGAAATTTATAATCTCTTTATTACTTACAATACTTGAGTTGAAGAGTGTAGTATCTGTTTCTAAATCATGTTTAAGACTTCTTAAGTAAGCAGTCATTTGATTTGTTGCGATTCGATTATTATTCCAATTATTTATTTGAAGCGCAATTAAAATTCCAATAACAACAAGTACAATTTCGCCAGCAGCATAAATGAGATATTTGCTGAATTTATTTTCAGATAGTAACTTCTGCCTAATTTTCCTATAGAATTTTATCATTACTTTTTATTCTAATAAAGACTAACGTGCTTATGTAATGTTAGTTACGTGTTAAAACAACTAATTTAGCAAATAAATGACAGATAGAATATTCCGCAAGGACTTTCGTAAATTGGCTTAAACCAGCAATTAATTTTACACGGTGTTAGCCACTGGTTTTATTTTTATTAAACATTCCAGTAATCAGATTTGTTAAGTAAATCAACTGTCCAAATAGTATTAAAATAGTAACTATGATTATCGTTATATTTTGTCCAGCCAAATCATCGAAGAGTGGAAATTCAGTTTCTGTTTTATAATTGAACAAATAAGGAATTAAACTTATTGTTATTATTCCGCCAAAAGTTAGCACAATGTGAGTCAAATTCAGCCATTTGGATAGATTTCTTTTGGCTTTTAGCATAATCCTATATCCAAGTCCGATTATCATGAAAAGAATTGAAATCACAATTGTCAAGTCAGTTTTGCTGAATACGAAATAAGTATCGTGAACATTCACATCCAAAATTTCGTTTCTGTTTAATAATCCGATTAGAATTATTATAGGAATCGAAATCCAAAAAATCAGATGTGGTTTGTTAATCATTCGGCTCATTTTTTTTTCAGCTTGTGGCTAACGCGTTCCTTTAGTTGCGTTGGTTTAGCACTAATTTAGTAAAAGAAAACAAACCAAAGGTTAATCTATATTATTTTCCGATTAAACACTTGACTAACAATTAAATACACACCTTTTTGTAGCCAGTTCTTTATTAAAAAATGCTAAATAGACTTTGAAAAAAAAGAATTATTGCAAAAATGATAACTCCAATACTTGACAAGATATTGATTCTCCGTTCTTTTTTGTTCCAATTTTTAAATTCATCAAAATATTTTAGATATTCATCATTTTTAAAAACTAAATAATTGCAAATTAAATATGAAACAACAAATGGGAAAACAAATATTACAATAAAATAAAATAGATTCGAAGCTATTTCAGGTTTTATGAGACCGATTGTAATTATTCCGAAACTTATAAAAATGAGATAAATTATTCCAAATAAGTATTCAGAAGTAAAAAAGTTAATTCCCATACCATCTTTTTCATCAGTCCAAAATTTATTATACCATTCTAAGGGATTATCAATTCCATAATTTTTTTTAATCCTTCTTTTGAAATAGGGAATTTTATATAGTAATAATGCAGGATTTACTTTATTAGAAAGAAAATGCAATTTAGTTTCAATAAGATGCATACAATAGAATAATTTATTAAGACTTCTTTTCATTAAAAAATTGCATTTATGAATTATACTCGTTGTTCTACGCAGTTTTTTTCCATAGTGGATTCAACGACTTTTTTACTTTTCCTTTTATTTCGTAAAAATAAGCTCTATTTCCTTTTATTATTACTCTTTTATTTCTGGGCATCCTTTCTTTATCGACAGGGACAATGACGTCGATTTCAAAATAGTCAGAATTAGGATTTTTAGTATCTAATTCAATAAAATCAGTAAATCCATATGTGTAAATACCGATTTTTTCAATGTCCTTTTTCGCTACTCTAAAAGTATTCGTAGAGTCCAAATTCACACGATTTTTAATACGTGGTGCCCAAGCACAACTTCCTGTATCATACCATTCTCTTGTTAGATGCCTAAATTTTCTCTTTTTGTTAAAGTAAAGAGTAAGTATGTCAAATTCGGTCTTCTTTTTTTCAATCAAATTTTCGTTTTCGTAAAACTCATTGTAATGATTTATTTTAATTTCTATTGAATCTCTAATTCCGATTTGTTTCTCTCTTATTTCTACTTTTGGTTCTCGTCTTTCCAGAGTTGGGTTTAAAATAACTTCGTTGTCTTTTAAAACCCAAACGCCTTTATTGGTATAATTACTAAAAGTTTGAGGATATATATTGTCGACTGTTCGCAACTTGAAAGTTCCATCAGTTTTTAATTCCAACTCGGTTGCTAATGCTTTTCCATTTGGCATCCAATCTCCATATGTTCCAACATATTCGGAAATGTCATTTTGTGCCTGAACATTGAATGTCAGCACAAAGATTATTAGTATGTAGTATGTCTGTTTCAAATTGAGTAGAACGTCTTGTATCTAAGCTGTGGCGTGTCTCGGCACAGACCTTTTCTGATAAAACTGGCTTTGGTAAATCCGTAGGATTTCCCAAATGTGGACTGACCAAGCCATAGCTTATATACGGTTTTAAGCAAAGTTATTTAAAGGTTTAAATTTCGACAATTTCCAATTTCCATTATTCGGATTAATATAAAAGAATTGGTCAAAGGCTGAATGAACAGATTTAAATTCTATTACTCCATTTCCAAATGTTCTTTTTTCGTCAATACCTTTAATTTCATAACTACCAATATTTAAATCAAATGCTATTTCTCTACATTGCCAATAATCTAATTGCGTTGGCTCCAGAATAATTTTGAACTTTTTATTAAATTTTTCTTTCAGTTCCACCAACCATATTTGTTCAGTAATTTGATCAAGAGAGTTGATGGATTTATCTATTCTTTTTAATTCTTCAACATCTCTATTAACAAGTTTATTATGGATTAAAGACTCAATAATGGAAATACAGTAATCTCTCTTAAGACAATTATTATCAAATGTAAAATCTATTAGTATGTCCAAGTAACGAGTATTTTCAAGAATTAAATCTTCATCTTGGTCTACTAATAATAAATTCTCATCGTAAGCCCAAGCTTTTATTTGTTCTTTAGTCGGATTTAATTCATCAAGTACTGTCATTTCTAATTTTTCCTAACGTCTTGTATATGGCTCTTAGCGTGCAAATTAGCGATTATTTTCGGTTAAACACAGGCCGAATTTTTTAATTTTTCTTATTATCTTTTATTATCAATAAGCCAAATTAAAAAAATTTGGCGACCTCTCAAATTCGTCCGAACCATTCGGTTTTGCTATAATTGCCCTATTGTTTTTATACGATGTTGGCAATAGTTATTTTATTATTCCGTGTATTAATTTTATATCTTTAATTTCGTAAACATTGGTTTTAAAACATTCCAATTTTTCAGGGTTGAAAATCGCAATATTGTAACCTTCCGAATTCAATGAACTTTGGTATTCCACTCCATCAAACCCTAAAGATTTAATAAATTCCGATATATATTGAGTAGGAATATAATCTAAAAGTTTGTCGCGTTTTCTAATCGGTAAGGAAAGCTCTTTTTGTAGAGTTTGAATGAAAGGAATGTAGATTAAATAATTTTCTATTTCCTCTATTTCTGACCAATAAATTGGGTCGTCTTTTGGGTTTCGAAGATTTAATATTTTAATATCTTCAGTAAGTTTGAATTCACCAACCGTTACATAGTCAAATAGTGATGCTCTAGTCTCATACATTGACGTCTCAAGACTATCAGCAACATATAAGTATGAAATTCCTTTTGGGTTTGCTCTACCACTTGAAGCAAGTTCAATTGGTGGATTTCCCATTTTCTCGCAAGGGAAACCATTTTTGTCTGAAACTCGACATCTAAAAAAAATTCTTCCTTTTTTAATATTCCTATAAAAACTTTCGTGAAGAAAAAATGTTTCTAATTTTTTTAAATCAATTGTATTTTGAATGTGGTAACGATTTATAAATTTTATCTCTTCTTTGAATTCGTTCCAAATATTATGAATATTATCTGCTTGTGTTTCTAGAAACGGTCTACTTTTTAAAGAAACATTACCATTGAATATTGGTTGGAATGTTTCGATTTCATCTTCAAAAATAGCTTGCAATAGTTCAATAGGACTTGCAACAATTTCACTAATTACATTAAAATCTTCTTTTAATGATTCAGAAATTTGAGAATCTGAATTTTCATCTGGTACGTAAAGGGAAAGTATGTTTCTAAAAAATGGCGATAACTCTCTAGCTGAATAAATAGATGTGTTTACGGTATTACAAAAATCACAAGTTCCAGTTCTATCATCACCATTTATAATGCTAATTAGATATGAACTAGTAAAGCACTTAATACAACAATTCATAATTAAATATTGTTGATTACTAATTCAATGTGATTCATTATGGATAGTTTTTTCAATGTACCTAAACCTGGAAAATGACCTCTTTGCTTTAAATCTCTAAATACATTGATAGCGGAAGTATTTAAATCATTTTCGTCACACCAAATAACTAGTTTATTAATTGCTTCTGAAAATTTACCACCAATATCTGAAACATCTTCATTTGAATCAGATACAAAATGTTTTACTTTAATTCTATCGTTATCTAAATAACTTAAATGAATTGCAACAGCTCTTGGCAAGAATCCAGATTCCGAATAATTGTCTCCAATTGTAAGGAAATCTGAAAAACCTACAAAACCGTCTTGCTGATAAAATCTGTACTCATTTGAAAAATCACTCTCTTGGTTCAAATAATCTGCATTTCTAGATTGTTCCTCGAAATAATCGTCAAGACTTACCAAAGTCGCTGGTTCAAACTCACGATAGTATCTCCGGCTTGTTTTTGAAAAGTATATTAAATTATAAGTGACATTTAGCTCGTTATGTAATAATTCAATATTCTGGTTGCTAATTTCAGTTTTATGAATTAAAGTTATTCCAGTATAGTTTAATTCTAACCCATTCAAAAAATCAATTAAAGTTTGAATATTTCGTTCTGTTTTGGGATGAATAATTACTGCTAATTGATAATTATTATAGTCGTTCGGTAGAGAAGAACTGATAATTTCTATAATCTCATCGTATTGATTTTTTAAGTCGCCAACTCTTGGGTTAATAATAATATTAAAATTAGCATTTCTGTTAGCTAATTCACCAAGTGTTGATTTCAAAGTACTTGATGGTTTAACAGGCTCAATAACGGGTGAAATTATATCTAAATCATTTGGAAATAGAGTGCACAACTCTCTCAATGCAATTAACTCAAATTGCTTACCTCTTAAATACGGGAAATACATATTTTGCTATTTTTATTTAGAAATGAGTTTAATTCCTCATATTCATTTTTGGAAAAATCCAATGCATAACAAATATGTTTTAAGCTTTCAGGAATAGATTCTTCTTTAATTTTTTTTGGATTAGAAATATTTCTTGATTTGAGCTTACCTATTACCAATTTCTGGAATATTGAGATGTCTATATTTTTAGCCAGATTTAAACATTCTCTAAAAATCAAAGTATTAGATACTTTTGGTATAAATTTAAAATGCTCTTCAATTAATTCAAGATATTCTTGCTTTCTTAAAGTCTTAAACAGTGTCTCGTGTCTAAAAGTTGATGAATTATTTTTAGCTTCTTTTACAGTTTTTAAAGCATTTCTTGAAGTTAACTCAATAACCCCAATTGTAGAATTATTATAGAGTTCAATGAGTTTAGTAATGTGTTTTGAACTTGTAACTATGTATACTTTATCTGCAAATTTGCAATAATCTAAAACTTGTTTTTCTAATTTTTCAAGATTATCAAGCTCCGTTTTTATTTCATATACTCTTGCTTCTCCGTTTAATAAAACAAAATCAGCAATTGACTTGCCAATATTGAATTCGTTCAATGCAATTGTGTTTTTTAAGCTATACTTTTTTAGAAGTAATTTGTTTGTAAGTATATTTTTATAGACGTACTCGTTTTTATAATTTTTTAAGAGTGATTTATAAATAAAATTGATTGCATCTAGATTGGTTGTGGAATCTGAAACGTTAGCATATTTTTTTATTTTATAAAATGTTGAATAACAGTCTCCTTTTCGCACAATCTTTTTAAAATTAGATGGCGAAATGATTTGTGATAAACTACGAATTTTACTTATATCAGTTGCTATTTCCATTCAAAAACAAAGTTACAAAATTTAAATTATTGTTTTTTTAATTCCGAATGTTACTTCTGAGTGAGTCATAATTATTGCCAACGTTCTTGTATATGGTTAGTTGCGTGGTTAAGCAACTAATTTAGTAAATACAAACCGAATAGAAAATCCGTGAGGATTTTCAGAAGTAGGCGAGGACGAGCAATTGCTTATAGCCATTGTTACCACACGTAATTTTCGTTTATATCCTTTTCCAGTTGTTTCGTTTTTGATGGGTAACTTGCTTGTTCATTTACCACCTTTCCATTCTCGTCAACTAGTAAGTATCTTGGATAAGCAAATCCGTTTTTTCCGAACCTGTCATGTATGTCTGCCAACAGTTTTTCATTTGTAAATATGTTTTGTCCTTCCAATTCATAGAATTCTATCATTTCTTTCCAAACTTTTTTCTTACTGTTCTTTCCTTCACAGATATAAAGAGTGGTTATTTCCTTTGATTTGAGCAAATCTGCATATTTATCTTTCTGCTGGAATTCTTTCTTACAGGGATCGCACCAAGTACCCCAAATATCAACAAAGACCTTTTTACCTTTTAGAGTATTAATAAGTTCATCAAAGGTGTTTATGTGGTTGTAGTCTTTGACCAATTCAATTTTTTTATTACTTGTTGATTTTTCAATCTTTTTATGAAAATCGATTATTGGCTGTACATATGAAACTAAATAATCAGAATAATTACTATTTGGGTATTCTTCCTTAAAATTTTCGAATAGCACTATTAATTCTTTAGCATTCTCTTTATTCCAAAAGCTATTGCTCAAAATATATGTTGCGTAATAATACTCTAATGCTTCTCCCTTGATGTATTTTTTTGCTTCTCTAATATTATAAGAATGAATTTTTTCCTCTTCATATATTTTCTGCAGTTCTTCTGGGTCTAAAATACCTGATTCATGCTGTTTGAAATTTATATAATTTCTCATCAAAACGAATGACCACGGAGATCGGATATCAAAAAATCCAGAAGGTCGAGTTTGACGAAATATTTTTTTCCATAGCCCCATGATTTGAGAGTTTTGAGTTTCTGTGCTATCTGATTGGTTATCGTATCTAATTCCGGCAATTGAAGTCTCCAATGCTGAATAAAAGTATTCTCTGTCCAATTTTGCTAAATCATAAAAGCCTTTGGTGATTATTTTTTTTTCTAATTGTCCTTTGAACTGAAGTATTTCGTTTTCTTTGAGTTTTCTGATTTTTGATGAAATGGATGTTAACACGGAATCTTGTAATAGTGGATTAGAAGTACTAAGGACATTAAAATCAGGAAGGGGGAATGAATTGTATTGAGTAAGAGCTTCATTAATCACTCCGTTAATTTTGAATGTTTTATTTTTTGAATCTAAGTTAAAATCAACTTCATAGTTTTTGTTAGGTTCAACTAACAAAACAGCAGTAGCTTTTTTTGGTATATAGAGAGTTATGAATGAGGCTAAATCTGATGCTATGGAAATTTTGAAATTACCCAAAGAATCAGGAATAACTGACTTTTTAGAGCCGTAGAACCAAGTTCCATTGACAGGCACTGTATATTCAATTTTATTAGGAATCTCTCCATTAACCTTTCCGTTGATTATTATTTCATTATTCTTTTTTGAACAGGCAGTTAGTCCAATGATTAAAATGACTATGATTATTTTTTCTAGTTTCATGTCAGTGTCTTTATGTGTGGTAACGTCCCGTATAAAAACAGTGCGAGCTGGCGAGCTTGATTGTGCGCAGGACAATCAGGCGTTGCAAGCGAGCAAGAAGTTTCGATTCAAGATAGTTTTAAGCATTGTTTTTATATGTTTTTGGCAAAAGTTATTTAGTTTCTACCTGTTTTCTTATTTGCTGCAGAAAAAGTTTCTCGATTTGAGTTCGGCTTAAATTATCTAAATACGTTATATCCTTGTCGTCGATACCACTCGCAAAAGGAGAAGAACCTTCTAAATGATAACTTAAAATGCTATCTAACTTAATTCTTGTTATTCCATTTTCTCTTTTATGGATTTCAATCAAAGTAGCAATAGTTGCTCTTTTACCTGGAACATATAATCTATAGATATATTTACCTTCTCCCTCCCTTTTATGCAAAATATTTAAATCTTTAGCCTTATTTATGTCAAATGGTAAATCTACTTCTATATCGGATTTCATCTTTATTTGTCCTACGTGACTAGATACAGTTGTAGCAATAAAAGAGAAAATACAGATTCCCACTACAAGTGGTTTAAAAACATATATAGATTTTGGAAAAGGCGCAAAAGCTTTATTTGTAAAATATAAGTATGACAAAGGCAAAATGATTAAAGCGATTAAATCTGCATAATCAACGGTTCTATTAATTCCTATTCCAAAACTTTGTGCAAAATCAAAGGTTGGCTGAGAAAGACCTGACTTCCAAAAAATAAAAAAAAGACCAGACAGAATATAAATAGCATTAATCCTCCTTTTCATGAAGTTTGAAAGAAAATATGGGAAGGCAAAAAGTCCGGCAAAATCAGAAAGTTTTCCTGTAAAATAATTATGATATTCGTATTTTAGGAACAGATCATTAAATACCAATAACAAAACGGATAACAGGAAAATGGGTCTAAATAGATGATTTTCTTTTTTCACGATTTATATTTTAATTTTTGCCAACGTTTTGTGTATGGTTAGTTGCGTGGTTTAGCAACTAATTTAGTAAACAAAAACTTGCCATAGAAAATTCCGAAGGAATTTTCCAAATAGGCAACGACCAAAGCAATTAATTATACACTTTGTTGCCCATAGTGCATAATATATTTTTTAATAATCTTGAATTAAAACTTCAGTAGGAATATGTAGTTTGGCATTCAATTTTCTGATCATTTCCAAAGTTAATTTTCGCTTTTTGTTCATTATTTCACTCACTCGACTTTTAAAGCCAATCATTTCAACCAAATCTTTTTGTTTCAATCCCAATTGTTCCATTCTAAAATTGATTGCTGAAATTGGATCTGGCATTCCAATTGGAAAGTTCTCGTTTTCATAATTGTCAATTATAATAGCAAGGATTTCCAATTCGTCTCCTTCATCAGTTCCTCTTTTTGCATCAAAAATCGCCTCTAAACGCTCAAGAGCTTTTTGGTAATCTGCTTCGTTTCTAATCGGTTTAATTTTCATCCTAAATTTCGTTTGCGTTAATTTTATCATATTCAGCGTGTGTTCCGATAAAACGTATCCACGCAAGTTGGTACTCAAAATTAAATTTTACTATCAATCGATAATCGTTACCTTTAATATTAAACACAATACGATTATCTTTTAAAATACTTGCACTTGGATATTCCGATTTTAGGTCGTTTATAGTTAACCAATTCGACTTTTCGGTTTCGCGGTACCACGTTTTTAATTGTAATTCGCAGTCGCCATGTTTTTCCCAAAAATCTAGTAATGTTCCTCTCGAAAATATTTTCACGCTAACTTATTTATTACAAAAATACAACAAAAGTTACCAAAATGATAACTTTTAATTAATTTTCAGCATTGTTGCCAACGTCTCTTGTATGGTGCGTTTGCATCCCGAAGGATGCAAATGAACTATACAAATTGTTATGTTCTTTTTTTTATTCTTTCGATTGCAATTTCAAGTTTTTCCATATCAAAACCTTTATGCAATTCAGTCAGTATTAATTTTTCTTTATGTATTTCATCTAATTCGTTGAGTGACTTATCATCATCAATTATTAAGAAATCGGATATTTTTGACTCCTTAATAAATCTTGCTATTTCATCCTTTCTAGACTTACATTCAGGATATACAGGAAGGAGACCAATTATAGGTCTTTTAATATTCCGATTCTCGAAGATTTGATTGAATTCAACTAAGCTTTTTACTGTTCTACGTGTTGAACTTAACCATATTTCAAAATCATAATCCGATAAGAACTTGTTCAAGTTCGTTACGCAATCCTCATTAAATTTGGAATAGCCATCAGAATCAATTTCGTCAGCTTTCCACATAGGAGTTGTAATCAAGACTCCGTCCAAATCTAATATCAAAACTGACTTGGTCATTTTTTAAGTTCTTGTTTCGCTTTTATCAACTTATTCAATTCATCAATGACATTTAATTTTGAGTTCTTTGGTAGATTAACATATCTAATTCCTCCAAAAATAACTTCCCAGTATCCTCCTTCATCTATAATCATTTGTCCAACAACTCTCATTTCAGTTTCATTTAAGGACATCGGTAAACCAATAACCTCAAGGTCGTATTCCGATTCAGCATATATCTCTTTAAATACAAATATTTCTTCCCCATCTCTTTTTTTCTTCTCAGGCAAAACTTCGATAATGGTTCCGTATGTCAATATTTCGCTGAACGGGTTATTATTAGTCAGTTTATATCTATTATCAGAAACTTTGATTACGTCATAATTTGCCGTTGAAGCTTCTTCGGGCACATACATTCTTATCTCTATAATTTCTTCTTCGATCATTTTAGTAATTGAACATAACGGTCTCGTATAACCGTCAGTTACGGGTTAGTATGCGTTGGTTTTCGGTTTAGAACTGACTTTAGCAATTCCGCGTGGATTCGGACGTAGTCGAATCCGCCGTAATTGCGGTTATACATTGTTGCCATTTCGTTGTTTTTTTCCACTTTATATTTCAGTCCGTTTTCTTCTTCAGATTTTGATTTTATAATTCCAAGTAATTATTGGTATAAAACATATCTTGGTGGTTTTAGTCCATTCAGTCGCATATAAACGAGCATTTGTCCTCTATGGTGGGTTATGTGGTCGGCAAGCAATAATAAAATCTGTCTTTTTGTTCTGTCCGCCCCAAAATAATCCAATCTTTCTTCAAGTTTATTCGGGTCAAAATTTGAGATGAATTCTATTGTTTTGTCAAAAGTATCGCTGATTTTTTCAATCATTTCTTTTTTCGATTTATCGTCCACTTTAAGTTCTGTGTCTGTATTCCAATCTCTTGCTTCACGTCCGCCCATTAATGATTGACTATGCCAGTCCATTGCCCAACCAATATGCATTAAATTTTCCGCAAAACTCATTGATTCAGGCGTAGCTTTGAATTCATATTTATCTTCGGGCATTGTTTCCGCTACAAGAATTAAGTATTCTTTCGATTTTTCTAATCGTTCCAAATATTCTTTGATGAAGTCATTTTCTTGAGCAAAAATCGGCTGCGTTAGTGAAGATAAAAGCATTACCGAAGTCAGAATTAATAGATGTTTTATGTTTTTCATTTAGTTCAATTTATTATTTCCGTTGAGTTTGGTCACAATGAATGGCAACGTTTAGTATAAAAATAGTTGCGGATTTACGTGCGAGGATTTTCCGCAGGAAAATCAGACGTAGTAAACTTGCAACGACCATTGGTTAAGCACAAAAGTGAGCAATTATTTTTATACATTGTTAGCCACTGGTTTTTATTATTCAATATAATCATTCACGTCATCTACAGGAATCCATTCTTTCATTTCAGGTAAAACTCTTTTTTGCATAAAGTCAAAAAAATCTGAATGTTCAGATTCGATAATATTCCAACCTTTTACATTTTGTCCGAAAGATGGATGAAAAACTATTATGTTTTCGGTCACTTTTCCGTTCACAATTTCAAATCCGACAAAGGTGTCCATATCTTGTCTAGGTCCAAAGGTCAGAACTTCACGATTTTGTTCGCACTCAATTTTAAATCGTTCATTAATTGATGAATTCGGATTAATTTACGATTCAAAATTCCACGGAATAAATTGAGTTAAATTTAGTTTAGCAAACCAATTATATGAGTTTGGTATTTCATAATTCATTTTTTTTTGGTTTTTCAACTTGTGGCTAACGGTTTTGTATATGGCTCTTAGCGTGCAAATTAGCATTATCCTTTCGGTTAAGCGCGAGCCGAATTTTTAAATTTTATATTTATCCTTCTTTTCTCAAATAGCCAAATTTAAAAATTTGGCGACCTCTAGAAAATGCCCGAACCTCTATTTTTTTGCAAGTGCTTACGCTATTTTTTATATACATTGTTGGCAACAGTTATTATTCTTTAATTCCCTCAAATCTATTTGGCCCCATAGATAATACTATGCCCATTTTACCTCCATTTGTTGAGGGGATAAATTCGGCTTTTGCAGGAAAATCTTTAACCATAAATAAAGTCCTTGTCTCTGGAAATAATTTATCAGCTTTTGCTCCATCTACAGAAATTAGTAGTTGCATTTCTTCTCGATATACCTTTGCTCCAAAACCTTCTTTCATCTTATAAGTTCCTACATAGTTATCTAAGATTTCAGTTGTTAATTTGGGAATTGTATTTTGGTATATAGTCGAGGCAATATCAAAAATTATGGTATTAGTATTAATAGTACTTATATCACTAACGTTAGAAAAAACGAGAATCAACAAATCATCTTCTGGGAAATATAAGTCAGACGTGGAATACCCAAATGTAAAACCATTATGAAAAACAGCTAGCTTTCCAAATTTCTTGTCGGTATAAAATCCATATCCATAATTAGATAATTCTATATCATTGACTTTGAATGGTTGCCAAGCTTTATAAAGCGATTCTTTTGAGATGATTTTGAAGGTAGAAAGTCCTTCATACCATTTTGCTAAATCCTTTGCAGTACTGTGAATGGCTCCAGGTCCTTTGGATTGTGAGTATGAATGCGGTCTGTGTATTACAAACTTATCATTTTCCGTTTCATACCCTTTTGGTTTATTAGTTATATTTTGACCATCTTTGGGAAAAAAGGTGTTGGACATATTTAATGGTTTGAAGATATTTTTTCTAATATACTCCTCATATGTTTTTCCGGATATTTTTTCTATAATATGTCCGAGTAAGATATAGTTCATATTTACATAAGAATGTCTTTCATTTGGTAAAAAATCTAAAGAATCTTGTTTAAAATAATTAATTACTTCAATACTTTTTTTAAATTTCTTGCTAGCTTCATTTTCAGCCCAACTTATATTTGTATGCCTTTTAATTCCTGACGTATGACTAAGCAAATTTTCAATAGTTATTATATTTTCTTGCGTGGGAAAGTCTGGTATAAATTTTCTAATATCATCGGTTAGTTCAAGTTGTTTTCTCTCAACTAATTGTAAAATACTAATAGCTGTAAATTCTTTACTAACACTAGCTATGTCATAGATAGAGTTTATTTCGAGTTTATTCTTTGATTCTAAATCGGAAATTCCAAAAGCTTTATGGTATAGTACTTCAGATTTTTTTTTAACGAAAATTTCTACACCAGGATTATTACTCCAAGATTGCTTTGCTATCAAACTATCAATAGATTGTTCAATGTTTTGCCCTTGTATAATATTGAAGAATAAAATTGCTAAAATTGATAAATAAAATCGTTCCATTTCAGTTTATTTTAATTTTTGCCAACGGTTAGTATAAGAATAGTAGCGGATTTTCACGCACTAACTTTTCGGTTAAACAAAGACCTTTTTTATATTTACTTACTTTGGTTTTAGCTATTAAACCGCTAATATTTTTATACATTGTTGTACACTGGCTTTTCTATCCGCAAACTTGCTAGCGTTGGCAAAGACATACTCTTTTGCAATTTTGGGCTCGTGTGTTGGCTGAAGCGAATTGCAAATGTGTATGGCTTTTAGCGTAGGCTTATTTTCCTCTGTTCAATCTTCTTTTCGATAGTTTTTTCCAGATACTATCAGCTAATTCAATTTCAGAGTTAGAAAGACCGTAATTCTCTTTCAGTATTTTTTTGTTTGTAATTTTTAATATTTCTGAAATATCTTTTTTCTCTCTTATCATTTTATCAATAATAGGAAGTAAGTCAGAGTTGTTTTCATTGTAAGGCAAAAGAATTCTTTCTACTTCATTTGGCATTAATTCTAGAACACCTCCTCCGTGACTTCTTCCACAAATTTCTGTAAATGCTAATGATAATGAATTGTAATAACTAGCTGTCAAAGCTTTTAGTTCAACGTTTTGTTTTACTGTTACGCGATGCATTGTATCTGTTGTGAAAGCTTTAGCTTCATTGATAATTAATTTCGGATACTTATTGTTTCTACGAATAAAAAGAGCTTCTGAAATTCTTTGAGATGGTACTATTTGCCATTCGTCTCGTATTCTACATTTATAGCCTTCATTAATTTTTTCTTCTTCTCCCCAAGCTATGTAATCTCTTGCTCCAATTGAGCCATTTAAGTCTGCCATTTTCGGAAAAGACAGAAAATGTGTTCTAGCTTCTTTATCTCGATTCTTGTTCCAGTCTTTTGTAGTAAAGATTGCACTAGGTACTTGTACACTTCTTCCAACTAATGGTTTAGCATACTTTTCAAGATTATAGAATTGTACTGTCGAAAGAGGAACTGTGAAAAAAGGGTTTGAACCTGTTGTGATTCCAACTTCTACTTTTGCAAACTTTCCTAATTGTTTGAATTTTTTGTCAGATTGAAGTCTTTCTAGGAAGTCAATTTCTTCTTGTTCAAGAAAATAAAAAGTCCATTTGTTTGACTTGAAATCAATTCGCTTCTTTGGACTTTTTAATTTAGATACGTCTAATTTCTTCAGTTCTTCTGCATCTCTTAATTCTAGATGTTCAATTAAATGAGAATTAGAGTTGTTTTTCTCACAAAGCAACAATACTACTTCTTGTTGAATATTTGGAAATACAAGTTTCTCAAATGAAACAATGTTTATTTTATTATAAAAATGAGCCAAAAACTCTCTTAATGGTTGAGCATACGAAACTTGAAGAATTTCTGCAGGTAAAACAAAACCAATTTTTCCTTCTTCTTTTAAAAGTAGTGATGAACCAACAACAAAAGAAACCCAAGCGTTTGTTAATTTAGAATATTTTAGACTTGCTTTATTAAATATTTCAGCTGCAAATTGTTGCTGTTCTCTATCAAAATATTGATACCTAATGTATGGTGGGTTTCCAATAATTAAATCAAATTTTCTCTCTGTATTAATACAGTATTTATGAAAGTCTTCATTTATTACGGTTGATTTATTTAAACCAATTGCTTCCGATTTTTCTGCTTCAATTTCGTCAAACTCAATTGCAGTAACAGAATTGTATTCGTAGTTTTCTTTTTTAATTTCTTTTAAAAATATACCATCTCCACAACTTGGTTCTAAAATATCTAATTCTTTATTTCCATTAAAAGCCCATTTTAAAATAAATGCTGCAATTGGTTTAGGTGTGTAAAAACCACCTCTTAATTTTTCGTCTGTTGCTTCTTTAATTAATTGCATTATTTGTTGGCTTTGTTTTTATTGTAATAATTGATTTTCTCTTCTGCAACTTTTAAAACTTTAGTTGCTAGTTCCTCTTCTAAAATTGAATATGCAACTGTGTCACTTAAGTGAGCTACAGTCAGTAAGTCTTCATCAATGCTGAATAAATTTGAAATATCTCTTATGAATTGTTTCGAGGGATTTCGATTATTCTTTTCAATCTTACCAAGCATTGAAGTGTCAATTTTTAAATGCTCTGCAACTTCACGTAATGTTAGATTATTTTCAGTACGTAAATCTCTAATTGTTTCTCCGAATGATTTTTCTAATTGCATAATACTTTGGACAACTTCAGTCCAAAAATAGTTTAATTTTTTGAACTATAAAAATATTTATTCGATAATCAAGGTAAACGCATCTGCAACAGTTACATCCTTATAAAGAGTTGCTGTTTTTCCAATTAATTCATCTTGAGCAATTAGGTTTTTAGTTTCTCCCCAACTCAATTGTGTCATTGAATTTTTTTGTCTGTAAGAAGCTGTATCTGTTCTTGGATTGTGTGTTATTGTAATTGGGAATATTCCATAATCTATTCCATTAATTACAAATCTTATTTGTGCAATTGCTCTTTCTAAATGTGTTTTTCCAGCTGTTGTGTCAAATTCCCAATCAAGAGTTTGAAATACTGCATCTCTAAAATGATGTCTTTGGTCTATGCCTTTTAGTGTTCCTTTTTTAAAAAGCATTGAACCTGTTGGATTTGTGTTTGCTCCTTTAGGAATATTTAAATCTCTTTCTGTTAAGCCTCCACTTTGCCATAATACTTGGTTGTTTTCGCCATTTTCAAATTCAAAGTTGTTATCAATTTCAAGTTCCGTAATTAATTTTGAGACTGTTTTATTTGATTTGTATCTACCTTTAAAATTTGATGGAATTTTAACTGTTGGTCTTTTAGGGATTACCAAATCATTTTCTTCTTGAGGCTCTTTGTTTGAAGTATTTTTCTTGTGTTTTTTCTTCCAAACTTTTCTTGTTGGAACAATTCCTTCACTAACGAATTGATTGATAATTTCTGGTGAAATTTTGAATAAATTTGGGTCTGAAAAATCAAATAATGTGCTATAATAATCCTTTACTTCTTTTAGTAACTTTATTCCATCTGGATTGTCATTTTTGAATTCAACCATCAATGAACTTTCTACATTTCCAAATAGACCTCTTGCTGTTAAGTTAGATGAGCCAACAATTAAAGTTGTATCATTTTCCCCTTCGAATAAGTATATTTTCGGGTGAAAGATTGGTGATTCTTTTTGGTAGAAAATATAACTATTTATGCCAAGGTCATTAATCTCTTTTAGTGCTTTATTTGAGGTTCCTTCTTGGTCAATTCCTACTATTAAGTTTAATGTCTCGTAAAAATCAGCACCACTTGCAATACATTCAGAAAGTCCGACTACACCAGCTTCACTAGCGAATGCTGAAATTCCAGTAAAGGAACTAAATTTACTTTCTTTAAATAATTTGATTATTATGTTACCAACAGATTTTTTTGATTCGGACTCGAAACCTTGTCCTAAAAATGTAATTTTCATTAATGTATTTTATTAAGTTTTTCAAATATTAACTTCAGAGATACATCAAGACCCTTTGACAATTTTTCAATATTTTCGAGAGTAATGTTTTTTTCTCCTCTTTCAATCATTCCAATATATGTTCGATGAAGATTAGATTGAAAACCTAATTCTTCTTGAGAAAGTTTTTTTTCTTTTCGAAGTTCTCTAATAATTTTACCGAAATTCTGTGATAATTCTGCGTTCATTGAGTATACTATAGTTAGCACAAAGTAAGTTTATACTTTTGTTCTTACTACATACTAAAGTTAGCATTTCAGCGTTGGTGAATTTTAGCTCTTTTCATTTTTAGAGCGTTGGAATTATGAGGTGGGAAAAACCGAAAGTGCTAAAATATGCGGCTGCTTTCAGCTTGTGT
>CAWDOF010000014.1:0-36666 GCA_963803715.1 uncultured Flavobacteriaceae bacterium | reverse complement strand
GATTCAATTGAGACTATCAAAGGATTAAAAAATATCGTTAATAATTCAATGTAAAGGAATTTATCCGAGAAAAACTTTTAGAAATAATTTATTTAAAATTCTATTTATTAGAAAAGTTAAACATTGCTGAGAATCAACTAAGTAACTTCAATCAAAGTTGCTCCATGTAACCATCCTCATAATCATTACAAAATTGATATAAATCAATCAGAACTTCCATAACCATAGCCATAACCATAATTATAAGAGTACCCGTAAGACCTACTCGCACCTACACCATTGATAACATAAGCCATGTTTTTCAATTTACCAGAATCATTTAGGTTTTTAGAAAATTCTAACAAATTTTTCTCGGTGTAATCTGCTCGTAATAAATATATGGTGGCATCTGCCAATTTTGAAATTAACAAAGTATCTGTAACCAATATTGTCGGAGCGGTATCAACTATCACAAAATCATATAATGTTTTTGCCTCATTTATGAGTTGCTCAAAACGACCGTTTGTAAGCAGTTGTGTAGGGTTTGGTGGAATACTTCCAGACAATAAAATATCGTGATTTGGGTGTTTTTCAAAACCATCAATCAAAGAAGCTTTCCAATCAAAAGATTCATCGTTCAAAAAACTTGATAATCCTGCCTCATTTTTATTTTTAGACACATAATTATGAATCTGTGGGTTTCTCAAATCGGCACCAATTAACAACACTTTTTTATTGATACTTGACAACGCTAGTGAAAGATTCATACCTACATATGTCTTACCCTCACCTTTAATGGTTGATGTACAATAAATCACTTGCCCTTTTGATTCATCTGGACTTTTTGTAGGTAAAATATAATCTACGTTGGCAGACAGAATACGAAAGGCTTCAGACTGGACTGATCGATCAACAGGATTATCAAATACTAAATTCCCGCCTTTAATTCTCGGCAACTCGGCCAAAATCGGGATATTACCAATAGTATTTACAACATCTTCTTTCCCTCTTATTTTTGTATTTAATAGATTAACCCCATAAATCGCTCCAAAAGGTAACACTAATCCGATAATGAAGGCCATTAAATAAATAGACCTAGAATTAGGAGAAATAGGTGCACCTCCAGACAATGCAAATTCAACAACTTTTATTGATGGTTCTGTAATGGCCAAATTAATAGCAGCCTCCTCTCGCTTTTGTAATAAGAATAGATAAAGTGTTTGTTTTATTTCCTGCTGTCTTTCACGGGACCTTAGTAACTTTTCCTTTAAAGGCAAACCAGATACTTGGAATGCATATTTTTGATTGCGTTTGACCAATTGTTGTTTGGTCGCGTTTAATTGATTTTTATATGAATCTAAGGATTCATTGATATTTCGCTGTACGTTATTTATTTTCTCGTCTAGAATTTTGACCGTTGGATTATTTTCACCACCACTTACGCCTAACTTATTCCGTTCAAACACCAAATCATTATATTGACTCACCAAACTATTAATATTAGTATCTCCAATTCCAATATTGGTAGGAAGTAAATCAGAATTTACGCGATCTCCATCGATTGTTTCCTCTAAAATATCAGAAATCATGAGTTGGTTTTCTATATCAAATACCTGACCTTCAGATTCGGTACGCTGGCTTATATTTAATTCAGCATCAGATTCAATGTTAATAAAATCGTTGGATTTTTTGAAATCCTTGATATCCACCTCAATAGAGTCCAGTTCTAAAGCCAATGACTTGAAACGTTCATCTATAAAATCTATTGTTCGTTTAGAGACCTCCTGCCTATCGTTAATTCCATCTTGATTGAAGACCTCAATAACTGTATTTAAGGTATTTTCAGATCTTTTTTTACTTTGGCTAGAATGGCTTAATTTTAAAAGGTCGCTGCCCTTGCCCAGCATACTCACATTTAAAGCGCCTTTGAGTTTTCGTGTGGCTGCAGAAACGGGAATAAATCTCAATAGATAAGTTTTGCCGACGTAAGATTTTGAAACAGATTTACTTTGAAATTGCAACTCAAAAGGAAGGTTGTGAGTAACATTGTAAGAATTAAAATTAGCAATGACAGTCGGGTTTTCAGAATTACCTTTATATATTTCAAATTGATTTTCCTTAACCACTATACGATATTGTATATGGGAATCAATACTGTCATTATTAATAGTTTTTGCTAATTTGAAAGGAAACCTATCAATCTCAGTAGTCAATACATTGCCTTCTTCAAAAAAGGCCATGGTTAAGTCTAAATCTTTGACTGCCTGTTCAATAATTCTATACGATTTTAAAATTTCAATCTCGTTTTCAAGATTGATATTTGACCTATTGAACACAAAAGCAGACGAAGGCAATTCAAGACCTTTAGTTTTATTTAGAACCTTGATTTTTGCTGAGGATGAATAAATTTTAGGGGTATAGCGTAAATAAACATAAGCCCCCAATAATGCCAAAAGAATTCCTATAGCAAACCAGTACCAATAACGAAGGTACTTGGCTATTTCATTTTTGATAACTTCCCCTTGGCTCGTCTTTTGGCGAGCATTGACAATTGTCTTATCTTGATTCATACTTAACGTGTAATTAAAACAACTGTGGAAAAGAGAATTGAAATTACCGAGATCAACGTACCAACATTTCCTACAAAACCAGCACTTTTCACTTTAGGTCCGTTAGGGTTAACAACGATAACGTCATTAGGCTTTATTTGGTAAAATTCGCTGTTTAAAAATTCGGAGTTGGTCAAATCAATCGTAGTAATTTGACGATTACCATCAACCTCCCTAATGATTTTTATATCATCTCGTTTACCATTGATAGTTAAATCGCCCGCATATCCCAATGCTTGCATAAAAGTTATGTTTTGTTCAGTAAAAGTATAGACACCAGGACTTTTAACCTCACCCAGGACTGTAACCTTTGCATTGATAATTCTTACGTTTACTGAGGGGTTTATTAAAAACCCACCATCCTCTAATTCTTTAGCGATTTGTTTTTCCAGTTCAGAAGGGGTTTTATCCTTTGTTGATACTGAGCCCAATCCCTCAAAAATAATGGTATTTTCTTTAGAGACCAAATAGCCCTGTAATTGCATTAATTGTATACTAGCACCTCCATTTCCATCGGAATTTCGATTATAAGGTATTGCTGTTTCTTCTACCAATGCCCCCACTGTAATCTTTAGTATATCATTAACTTGAATCTTAGTATTTACATAAAAGACCTCTGTGTTATCATAATCTTCTATATCCTGAACATAAAAAATTTCTTTTTTTGTAGCACAGGAACTTAAACCTAAAATCAAGATTAAAAAACCAAGGAGTATGTTATATTTCATTCAGTTCTATGTGAGATGGCTGCAAATATAACAGCAAATTGCGTATTGGCAAAAGTTAAAGCCAAATTTAAAGTTTGTAGTTCTTAATGGATTTTAAAACTTGAGGTAACCATCCCTTAATCATAATATAATTATATATAAATAGAGTAGAGTATAGAAGTACCCCAATGAGGGTGAGGCATATAAATTGCAATAAAATATCAAAGGACTTAATTGAATACGCAAATGTTATAAGCATAAGGTTTAAAATTACAATGTAAGCTGTTGTTTGTACATGGGTAAATCCTAATTCTAAAAACCTGTGATGCAAATGGTTTTTATCTGCCGAGAATGGACTTTTCTTTAATATAACCAATCGTATTACAAATATTCTAAAGGTATCCAATAATGGAAAAAAAACTATAGCTAATACCATAACCGGTGCTGAGTTAAAAAACAAAGTGTTTATGGACATTTGTGTTTTTCCTATAAATCGTACTGCAAAAAATGCAATCAAGAAGCCTACAATCATTGAGCCCGTATCGCCCATAAAAATTTTTCGCTTTTTTGAAAAATTAAGCCTTAAAAATGGTACCAGCGCACCTACCAGAGCAATTGCTACAGTTGCCATAGTCACATCACTTATTCTGACAGCAATAAATGTAAAAGCCCCAGCGCCCAACAGAGCCAATGAGCCAGCAAGACCATCTACTCCATCAATTAGGTTATAAGCATTTATTACCAAAATATAAACAAATAACGTAAAGGCTACTGAAAGCCAATACGGCAAAATGGTCACCCCAAAAATACCAGAAAAGCCAGATATACGGGTATCGGTAAAGACAATGAGAACCATCGCTGCCAAAAACTGGCCAAGTATTTTCTTTTTTGGAGACAATATTAACAAATCATCTTTTAGACCTAAAAAAAATAATATAGTCAAACTGCCTAAAATGAGCAGTAGAATTTTAGTATCTAAAACACCTCCAATAGTTGTAATAACTACAACCAAACTTATGTAAATTCCAACTCCGCCAAGTGTTGGTGTCTTTTCTGAGTGTATGCTGCGCTCTCCAGGCTCATCCATAAGATGTTTCGCTTCTGAAATGTTAAATATAGCCGGAAACGTACTCATTGAAACTATAAATGCAATCAGGAAAGCCCCAATAAGCCAAAACGCCAAATGATCTAAAGGGTTGAAAAAATTGAGTAATTCTTGTATCATTTTAAGATGCTTAGATGCTCGTTACTTGACATGAGGCTCTTAATAAGGCGACAAATATAGTTGGAAAGTGTGAGAAATTTAAAAAAATAAGTTATAATACAATCATTTTGCTGTTATGTGCAAGTAAACTCTATATGTTTATAACACTATCTTTACCCGTAGAAATAACGAATATGCTGTACATTTTTATTTCTAAGCTTTTATCCATTGTGGAATTTTCGATAAATTCTTACTCAGAATAACTTTAAAAGGAAGTTGAAGTCCATTTGTTTTGGCCGCTTTATAATCTTCTTTACTTTTTTGAACAATGTTCTTTAAACTCTTATTGCTGGCACCTCCCACTCGCATCTTTGTAATGGTTTCTTGAAGATAGTAAAACCTATATTTTTTTTCTGTAAATATCCTAAGTATAAAATCGTAGTCTGCCGCAATTTTATAAGAAAGGTCGAACAGACCTTTATCCTTATAAACTTTAGTTTTTAGGAATAAAGTGGGGTGCGCTGGCATCCAACCATTTTTTAACAACCTTGGTTTAAATTGTTGGCTTTTCCAGTTTCTAATTACTTTGTCTCGATTTTCGAATGAAACATAGTGCAGGTCTCCATACACTCCATCAACATTGTGCTTATTAAAAGCCTTCACAATAACCTCAATGATGGTGTTATTTGCAAAAAAATCATCAGAATGCACAAAACCTATGATTTCTCCAGAGGCCATAGCTATTCCTTTGTTTAATGCATCGTAAATACCTTTATCGGGTTCTGAAATCCACTTGAGGTTGTTGTGGTTATTAGCCATTTCTTCAATCAAATAAATCGTCTCATCGGTAGATTCGCCATCAACCAGTATATATTCAATATCAAGATAGCTTTGGGTTAATACAGAGTCCATGCAAATTGCCAAGGTTTTCGCACTGTTGTAAGTCGCGGTGATTATTGAAACTTTCATAAACTAGAAATTATGCGGGTCTTGATTTTCATTGCGGGATTACCTCTGTAAATGCCGTATGCAGTCAAATCTGTACTAGCTACAGATCCCATAGCCAACACCGCACACTCGTTGACAACTACACCTGGACCAACAATACTTTTAGCACCAACCCAGCACCCTTCTTTAAGAGTTATAGGTTTGATAATCAAGTCAAATGACTTTATTTTATAATTATGATTTCCACAAAGTAAAAATGCACCTTGAGAGATGCATACATTGCTCTCTATTTTAATTTCATCAAGGTTGTCAATCCAAACATCTTCACCAATCCAACAATGATTAGCAATTTTTAATTTCCAAGGGTATTTGATGTTAACACCGGGTTTGATAATGACACCGTTTCCTACTTTAGCGCCAAAACGACGAAGCCAAAACACTTTTATTGAAGACGAAGGATTGAAACTGCACTTAAAAAATAGTTCATTTATAAAGTACCAAGCTAGACGCTTTAGGCCTGAACCAGGATTGTACCAATTATTGTTGTATGCTGAAAGATCAGTTTTCAAATCTATAGTCTAAGTGAAAGTTAACTTTTGAGCAGTCCATCAAAGTAAGAGATTGTTTTGAATAAACCTTCTTCAAGTTGAATTTTTGGTTCCCAACCTCCCAGTTCTTTGTTCGCCAAATCAATAACTGGCTTTCTTTGTAAAGGATCGTCCTGTGGTAATGGTAAATACACCAGCTTTGATTTAGAGTTAGTCAAATCTATGATTTTTTGAGCCAGCTCGAGCATAGTAAATTCCCCTGGATTTCCAAGGTTTACCGGCCCAGTAAAACCGTCGCGACTGTTCATCATTCTAATTGTGCCTTCAACCAAGTCATCCACATATTGAAAACTTCTGGTCTGGGTACCATCACCAAAAATTGTAATGTCGTCACCTTTTAAGGCCTGTACTATAAAATTGGAAACCACGCGACCATCATTTGGATTCATGTTTGGACCGTAAGTATTGAATATCCTGACAATTTTTATTTTAACATCATTTTGAATATGGTAATCCATAAACAAGGTCTCAGCGCAACGTTTGCCTTCATCATAACAGGAACGCAAACCAATGGGGTTTACATTGCCCCAATAGGTTTCAGGTTGCGGGTGAACTGCTGGATCGCCATAGACCTCACTAGTAGAAGCCTGTAAGATTTTAGCTTTGACCCGTTTTGCCAGTCCCAACATATTAATGGCACCCATAACCGAAGTTTTAATCGTTTTGATAGGGTTATATTGGTAATGTACTGGCGATGCGGGGCAAGCCATATTATATATTTCATCGACCTCAACCATATAAGGATTGGTGACATCATGCCTAACCAATTCAAAATAATGGTTATCCATTAGATGCTCTATATTCTTTTTACTACCTGTAAAATAGTTATCTAGGCATATCACTTCATTGCCCTCTTTTAAGAGACGTTCGCACAAATGGGAGCCAACAAATCCTGCGCCTCCTGTGATTAATATTCTTTTCATATTTTTTTTGTTAAGTATTTAAAAATAAGGCTTTATTTTGTTGAATCAGTTCTGTGTTTTCTGTGAAATCCTTTGCTTTTTTCAAAGAGGCCTTTGACCACATATTGAATTCACCCTGAGCCATTGAGCAAAGAGATTCAACAGCATCAATAAATGCTGTTTGATTATCTAAATCTATATCAAAACCTAGACTTATCAGATTTTAAATTTCTCCATGGGGTTTGATTCGAAATGACAACTGGGCAACCGTTCTGCCATGACTCCATAATAACGTGACCAAAATTTTCATGAAAGGTTGGTAATAATAAAATATGCTGGTCTTTCAGCTTTTGATGCAATTCATGGTTTTGTATCGCTCCCAAGTTTTTTATTTTGATATGTTTTGGTAATTGATGAATTGCCAGTTCACACTTGCCCCAATACCCCTCATCTTCAACGGGACCAATGATGGTAAAATTAACCTCGTAACTTTCATTAATTTTTGAAAGTATTTTAATTGCTCCCAATAAGTTTTTTTTTTCTGAAATACGTGACAAAAAGAATATGTTGATTTTATTCTCAAACTTTTGCTTTGAAACACTATCATATTTTGTTCGTGCCGATAGATTTGGCGCCAACAAAATTTTCATTTTAGAACCAAAATGAGTTTTTATTTCTTCAACCTCGCTTTTGGCCGTAGCGTGCCAAACAATCTTTGAAGGTAATTTTAAAAACTTAAAAACATTAAGAAACAATTTTTTCTTTAACGGCTTTATTGCCAATGCACCTTTACCAAGCATTCCCCTTGTAGCTATAACTCTTCTAATCGTTGCATTTCGCAACATCCAAAACGGCAAAAGTGTAAATTGAAAAGAAAATAGAGAGTTAAAATACACAACATCGTAAACTCGTTCTGAAAAAAGTTTTTTCAAAAACAATCTATTTTGATGGTCTTGATCTAAATATATGATACGATGTTTGCTTTTTGTAATCCATGTGTTCAGGTTTTCTTTAGAAATGTCCAATGGTTGACCTAAATCTGTATTTGATGTAATTATGGAGATGTCCAACTCATCTTCCAATCTTTCTACAAGATTAGCGATAGATTGAATAGGGCCACCGGCCTTGTAGGCTGGTAAATACCAGTCTATAAAAATTAATAATTTGATATTTTTAGATGTCAGGTTGGTTGAATTTATTAATTATTTAATTTGTTATATATTTTTGAATATTCAGAGGCAATCGCATCACTTTGAAATCTTTTAATATTATCAAGACCTCTATTAACGAGATTTTCTCTTAATTGAGCATTATTGATTAATTCTAACAGCCCTTTCCTAATTGAGCTGACCTCAAAAGGGTTGACAAGTAGTGCCGCATCTCTTGCAACTTCCTTCATGGCTCCTAAATTAGAAGTAAGCACCGGCCTTCCCACTGATTGGGCTTCAATTATGGGCATTCCAAAACCTTCGTAAGTGGAAGGAAAACATAGAAAATCACAATTTTGATAGATTTCGACCAATTCAGTTAGAGTCAAATCGAACCTATTTATAAAATCAATACCATAATTATTTAATAGCTGATTTTGAGAATCCGTTAGATGACCAATCAATATTAATTTACAATTCATTCCTTCCAAGGCCTCAAAAATACGTTTTAAGTTTTTATTTGGCTTTGTGCCTACAATCAAAATTCTTGGTTTCTTAATATTGAAATTGTAGGTGGTGAATTTAAATTCTGAATCTACCGCATTCGGAACCACGGTTAATTTCCTAGCAGCAAATGGAATAATTTTAAGAAGTTCTCTTTTAGAAAATTCGGATATAACCGTAATGCGACCCACAAAAAGGGCTGGTAACCAAAACCAAAATAGTTTTAAATAAATCCTTTTATAAAATGGCCCCTTTATAATTGATTGGACGTCATGAATTGTAAGAACTGATTTTTTACCAGTAACCAGAGCCATATAGTGCACATCGCCAGTAATATGGTAAATTTCGCCATATTTGTGTTTAAAATTTAAAAGGTTTTCAAATATTGTTCTTATCCCACCACCTGATTTTTGCATTTCAAGGGTTGAAACCTTAAAATATTTTTGAACTTTAGATGCTAAATTGCGAAAGAGACCTTCAATACTCTTGAACTTTGGACTGGGTTTACGAAAAATAAAAACAATACAATCTTTCATCGAAATTAATTAACAGTCAATTTAAAACAAGAGGTTTCTGAAAGGAAATTAATTGTGAATTGAAAATCAATACTACTTTACTGTCCATCGTATACGATGTTCGTCTTGCTATCGTTGTCCAAAAAGAACTTATTGGCAAATTTGAAGAATATGCTACTCAAGAAATAAATAGGAATTAAATACGTTATGAAATTCCCCATCACTTTAATCATGTTAAAACTATAAACAGCAAGCAAAAAATAAAACGGTGCAATAAAAATAACTGCCCAAACCATATTTGGAGATTTTAAAATTAAAAGCCGAATAGACAAACCAAAGACCAAACCAAGAACCAATAAAAGTCCCATCATACCGTAAGGTCCAAAATCTATATAAGCATCAGTCATAAAACCAATACTGTGGGAAGCTTTACCGTCATCAACCAAATCAAGATTAGTGTATTTATTGGTATGATCTGAATCGTCAATTATTCCCTTATCAGGAAAAAAAATCCTAGGCTTAAAGTAAAATAGAGTGGATTCTCGTATTATTTTACCATTCTCATAATCTATATATTCTGGAACATTATTTAGTGTGATGGAAAAAAACTCTATGTAACTTAAGCGATCCATGAGTGTTTCAGAAGCAAGCCCTAAATCTGTAGCGGTAACGTTAGAAACTTGATTGACCAGTTCACCTATGGCCTCTGTTTTACTTACAACAACACGTTGTGTTTCGGTACCGCCAGACAGGTAATCTCGATAATCCATTTTAATTGCAGACCAAAGAAGGCCAAAACCAGCTGCAAAAATAAAAATGATAGAAAAACGAAGGTAACTTCTAGTATTAAGAAATAGTTGAACAGAGAGTAAACCAATAATTCCAAAAATTATGAAATCCTTGAATGCTGAAAAATAACCAGTAAAACCTAAAAATATCTCTATAATTAATATGGTGTAGAATAAACGCTTCTCTTCTTGACGGCTTAAGACGTAAATAAAAGTAATCAATAAAAGCCCCCATTTTAGTCTCGAAAATGCAGATACTACAGTATTTATACCAGGTAAGCTATTTCTAAATAGTAACAGTAAAGATACCCCCAATGAAAAGAATAAATAACTTCTTAAAATCTTTCTCGTTGAATAATCAGGTCTCAGTAGCGATGAAATATCAAAATCTTTAAACTTTTTCTTTAAAGGCAGATGTATTCCAAAACTAAAAAAAATCAGTCCAATATTGCTCAATAAATTGGCCTGATATAAAAAATTCACATCTTGATAATAACTAAAGAGTTCTTCAAGAGGTAGGTTTACAATATTTCCGATTACAATTTTAATGTTAATCTGAATCCATTGGAAGATTAATGCTAGAAAAATGATTAAAAAAAACGGATTTCGAAGTTTGAAGAAAAGAACCACAATAATCATCAAGGATATTGAAGATAGCAAGGTTGCAAAAAAATGCGGCCCGATAACCGCAGATATTAACCCTAAGACTATAATTATAGTAACTCCCTGTTGCTGATTTAAATCCACGTTGCCTTAAGTTTTAATGCATTAAATGTTTGTTTAAGTTTTTTTACGTTAAAAAACCTCAATTTCAAATTTAAATGCCCTTTCTTACTAAGAAGACTGGAATCCAATATATCGTCAACTTCAATTTTAGATAGTTTTATATTGAAACGTTCATTTAATACACCGGTGATTATATTATAGTTTTGGATAAAATGATTTAATTCAACTATTACAACATCATCGGGATATTGATTTTTAAAATTTAAAATATTGGTATTATAAATATCCCAAAATTTATAAGCATTATATTTTAACAGCAATATATGTAAAGGGTAAGCTAAAAAATGTTTAATCCTTGTTTTTAAATCCATCGCGACTCCCTTTTTCAGTTTATAATTATATCTTCTAATGAGAGAATCTGCCACTTCATCATAATGTCTAAAAACGGCAATACATTTAGTATTAGGCACTATTTGTTTCCAAGCTTCTAGGTAAAGTGTAGTTCTAGGCTCTTTCCAACCCCACAAATCAAATTTGTGCTTTTTTTCCAGAAATGCTTCAATACGGTTTATTGACTCTTTTTCGAAACATAATGGCGGTCTTATGTTTCCACTAAGTGCTCTCGGGTCTAGAGATTTTAGCTTAAGATCTTTCTCGTGAATATCTAGTATCTCCCAATCTTCAAAATGCCCTTTTTTATTATCAAAACCATTAGACATAAGATCATCTCCAATATTTAAGCCGGACTTTTCTAAAAGACTCGCAGATAAGGAAGTTCCCGAACGATGCATACCTGCAATTATTATTACTTGGTGATTATTCATAGAAAATTCTTCATCATTTCAAGTTGACGTCAATTCGCTCATTCTTAAGTTTATTTATTTCATCATAAAATTTATATTTATAGAACTTTTGATCCCATCGGAATATTTTCAAAATCCTAATTATGAACCATCGTATCGCTAGCTTGGGAATTGAATCGTATCGCTTAAGGGCTTGGTAATATTTAGCAGCTAAATCAAATTTTTTGCTTCTCAAGATATAGAGGTACTGATTGAAATACATAGTATAGATTTTCCATCTTAAAGCCTTTTCCGCAGGTCTTTTGAATTTGTCGTTCAAAGTTTCCAAGAAGCATTGATAGACCTCATAATTTTCTTTTAATTTATAGTACGATGCATCAATGTTTTTACTTAATTGTCCCGTATGTCTTCTAACGTTTACCAAGACATTTCCGTTCATACCTATAGGTTGGTCTTTAGATAATAAACACCACATTTTGAAGTCCCCTACATAAATCATTGAAGCATCAAAATAACCAACTTTCTCAACTGCCTTTTTAACCAAACAAACATTGGCAATATTACCTGCAATACTTCCATAAAAAATTGAACTAAGCGCATGGTTTTGCACTGAAAGTGTTCTATTATCAAACGTTTCTGGTCTTTCTAATAGTTTACCATTTTGGTCTATATGTTGTAAGCGTGAAAAACTAAAATTAACGTTAGGATATTGTTTGTGAAAGTTCAGTGTTTCCCTTAAACAATGTTTGAGCATAACATCATCTTGGGCCCAAAGATGAACTAAATCTGTTTTTGTTTTTTTAAGTAAAAAGTTAAGAGTCGGAAAAAGCCCTTTATTATTCTTGTTTTTAAATAAACGTATTCTTGAATCTTTTAAACCCTTTAAATATTCGTAGCTATTATCTTTAGAACAGTCATCGCAAATCAAGAATTCAAAATCAAAATATTTAGTTTCTTGATTTAAAACCGATTCAACAGATAATTGGAGAAAATCCATACCGGTATAAACAGGAAGTACTACACTAATTAAGAGAGGCTTTTCATTGTTCATTTAAATAATTTTCGATAGGTTTTACGATATTTTCAAAATTATAGGGTTCAATCTTCTTTGAAAGTTTAGCCGTCATCTCATTGAGCTTGGACCTTTCAACATCCTTAAGTATTTTGATAAGATCTTCAATATCATCGTGTGTAAAAACAAACCCTGTTTTACCAGAATCCACTAAATCTTTGTAGCACCCTACTTTATTGGAAACTATCACGGGAACGTTAGAGGCCATTGATTCGTTTACCGCTAAACCCCAAGTCTCTCCAGGCCCCTTGGATGGTAGAATAAAAACGTCACCAAGCCGATACACTAATGGCATTTTAGACTGATTTTGAAAGGGTAAAAATTTGATAACGCTTTGGTTTTCTGATTTTAGCTTTAATTCTTCTTCCATCGGCCCACTACCAAGCATGAGTAAGTGCAATTGCTGTTTTCTGTGTCTATTTGCCTTTAAAACCGCTTCTATTAAGAAATCTGGTTGCTTTTTAGATTCGAACTTACCTGCAAAAACTATAACCAAGTCATCAGTGCCATATCCAAGTTCTCTTTTCCAACTATCTGCTTGAGATTTATAATTATTGCCACTACTAAACCGTTTGTTATCTATAGCATGAGGGGCATAAATTAGTTGATGCTCTTTAAGACCGTGTTTAAAAAAATAGTCTTTATTTGCGGCACCTACGTAAAATGCTGAGTCTACATAACTGTATACTATTTTCAATACCAATCTTCTCAGCTTACTTTTAAACCCACCACGCTCATCGAGCAGGGTTGAATCTCCTCTAAAAAGCACTGGCACTTTTTTATGAAAATAGCGCATCGCCTTGAGGTGGCTTTTAAAATTCCAGCCAAAAAAAAGAATGGCATCCGGCATGAACTTTTCAATCTTGGGTATCAGGTTTGGACAATCGATGCCGAAAAAATGATGCGATCCGGGTTTTTTAGAGGTGTTCTGCATAAACTCATAATCATAACCCTCTAAGAGCGGAATGTCCCATTTTATATCGCGCCCAAAAGTTTTATCTTTTACTACCTCTGCTGATTGTGACCATGTATAGAATACCTTTAAGGTTAAATTTTTGCGTTTCTCTAATAATTTGAACCAAGGCGCGTAATATTGTATGGGGTGGGTTATTACTATCGCTAATTTTTTCATTCTTTAGATGTTCTCTTAGCCGTTTTGAATATTTAAAGCCTTATCCATTGCGTTAGCCAATACCCTTGCCGATTGTTTAGAGGTGTAGGCATCAAGAGGCTTCAAATCAATAGTCCAACTATCGGTTTGTTGAAATTGAATGAGAAGGGGCCTTAGTTTTCTAACAATATCTACCATTAAATCCCCTTCTTGAAATGGCATCAAAAATGAATCAGCATTCACACTTTTAATAATCTCTACGGCAGAACTTTCTGCGTGTAACATTGAAAGCAAAGGCCTATTGCTTAGCAGGCATTGAAACGTTTTTGAAGCTGTATAGTGCTTCTCTGTACTTCCAAAAAGCATGACACGGTCAGCTTTTGATAAAAAGTTTAGTACGTGCAAAAATGGAAAACGCTCTCTGTGTTCAACTACGATGTTCTCTAAACCATATTCTTTTGCATAAGTTGTAATCCTTTTGGCAGGATAAGGCCCAGTGCCAATAAAATAAATCCGAATAGCGCTATCCCAATTACCATCTATCTTCAATTTAGATATAGTTTCAAAAAATGACTTTACGAACAGATGTGAATTTGGTAAAAAAGCCCCAGCATATATCCAAGGTTTGCAATTGGGCTGATCTTGCCAAGGCAAGTCTAGCTCGTTCAATTCAATTTTATGATCGTTGGGATCAAAGCCATAGGGCATACCTGCATGAACAGGTGCCTTATCAAAATTTCTGTCGATAGCCGGTTGGTAGTATGGTGTGGAAACCCCGGATATTAAAGCTGCTTTTTTTATGGCATAAGGTTCTAGTGTTCTAGCGACCGTCTGACTCAATTTTGCCCTTATATTATTCTGGTTGGTAATGTCTCTTACCCAGGGATCAATATAATCTATCCCGTAAGGAACTCCTGTTTTATCGTGGATAATTCGACCTAAAACGGCAGTATAGAATGATGGAATAGGAATCCAGATAAAATCAATGTCGCGCTCATGGCACAACCTTAATGCTTCTTTTTTAAGAAAAGAGAACGCACGCAAACCTATGTCCCCTATCAGCCTTGGTTTTGTGACTTTCTTTGCTTTGGTGTAAACCACCTCAATATCCTTAGATACTGTTTTTTCCATTAGTGGATCAAGATTTTCCTCATAATATTTAGAATCAACAGTTAACAGTAAAGGTTTCCAATTAAAATGAGTTAGATAATTACCTATCAATCTTGGTCTTTGAACACCAGCTAAGTTTGCTGGCACCCAATGTGGATATATAATCAAGACGGTTTTCACGTGTTTATCTTATTGCTTTTTAATTGTTCTTGATGGCACATTACTTTTGGTAATATCAATTTTCTATAATCCTAAAACTGTTGTTATTATTATTTAATCAAATGACCGTTCTTAATTTTTTCTGTTCTTCTTCCCAAGAAAATGACTTCGCGTTCTGCCACCTATTTAGTTTTTGTTCATAGTTTAAAGCGGACATCTCCAGTTGAGACATTTCATCAAAAAACGAAGTGGTCAATAATACTCCCGCCTTGTAATTTAATTGCTCTAAAAACTGGCGCTGTCCGAACGTATCTGTAGCCACGATAAATAAACCTGCTTGGGCGTACGCTAATATTTTATTTGTCAAACATATATCCCGATTGCGGTCTCCGTCTATGCGCTCTAATGCCAAGCCTATATCCATTGTACTTAAAAAAGCATGTAATTCCGCTTGCGGCATTATTTCGTGAAACACTATGTTGTTAATTAATGTAAAATTACTTAGATAGTTATGGTTTGCATTACCAATGAGATGGAATTCAAAATGAGTTAAATTTTTGGCAGTTTCAAACACTTGTTCCAAACCACGGTTTGGCCCTATATTTTGAGAAAACCAAACACATTTAACTTTATCTACCTTTGTTGGCTGGGGTTTAATAAAATCGGTACTTGAAAATGCATTTAAAATTATGAGCTCCTTAGTTTCTTCACTTTGCGTAAAATACTTTCGGCACTCAAGCGCAATACCTTTTGAGGCGTGGATAATGGTGACCGCTTCTGTGAAACTAGTGGACATAAGTCTAAAGCGATTCGCTTTTTCGTAGGTTTTATTATAATATAACGCCTCGCCTGGATAAAAATCTTCAATATCCAATTGTAACTTAGCTTCTAATTTATTTGCGATTTGCATTGCAGGAAAAAAAGCACCCAAATTATGAGCGATAACAATATCTATTTTTTTTCTTCTGAATTGTTTTAAAACACAAACCAACTGTGGCGTTTTGTCATTACTGGCATAAGCGGAAATCAAAATATTATTTTGAAATAAAGGATTGATAAAAATCGCTAACTTATGTAGTGTTTTACAAAATATCGTTGCAAAGAAACTTAGTTTTCTATCAATTTCAATAAAATGTACATCTGGATTATTTGTTTTTATCTGATGTGATAATTTGAGACTCCAGTCATTGTGCTTAAAACAAACTACCGTGCATCGGTGGGTCTTTTTTAAGAACTCAAATTCCTTTACCAGTCTTGGATTTGATGCTAAACTAGAGGTAGTAATAAACAACAAGTGTTTCATTCAATACATGTTAAAACTGTAAAAGTGCCAGATAAGTTTTAGCAAAGTTTTATTCTTTACTTTTTCCAGTGCGATAAATCTTTATCTAATAATTCCTCTAACTCTAAAATTGAATCAGAATATATCTTTAATAATTTCGATCTTGATTGAGCCGTGAATTCATGCTTGCTTTCTGTAAATACTAATCTCTTTAATTTAACTAAAACATTTTTATTGCTATCCACAAATTGTTTTGGCAGATATGGTTTAACCTTCTTCCAAGCTACATAAAGAAAATTGAATTTTCCCGGGTATTTAGTTTTATTAAAAATCTGCCCTGTTTTCTCTGTGAAAATTGGTTTGACTTCAAGAAACTTATATATAGAATTTAAAACTCCTTCTAAATCATTTTTAAAATCTTCAAAAAAAACGATTTTTACTTGATCCTTATCAAAGTGCTCAAAATAGTCTTTTAGATGTTCTGAGTACATGCCCTTAGATATCAAGGACTCCCTATAACTCATTTTAAGTGCGGGAAACGGGTTTATTTTATAGTTATCGTCTATAACATCATCAAAAAGACCTTTTTTGTACGATACAGCGCCGCGATTTACATTAAACCAAAAATCTGAATAAAACCGATCTACAGGATTTCTTAACATCACAATAATTTTAACATTAGGAGCATATTTTTTTATTTGTGGCGCAGCTAATTTTGAATAAAGAATATAAGAAACAGAACCTTCACCAACAATTTTACCTTTTTGGGGTTGAAAATGTTTAGAATAATCTTCAAGTTTTTGCTCTATATTTTTACGACCAAAAAAATTAAGTTCTTTTGGCTGTGTCATAATTATATCGGGATGCTCCCCTAGATAATTACTTAATGATGTAGTACCGCATTTTGCTGCACCAACAATTATATAGTCTGGATAATTCATTTTTATTATTTACTTTTTTAAGTAGAGCTTATTTTAAAACATATTTGTGGACGAAATATGAAAAACGCTTCGCCGTTTTCCATCCAAAAATAGTTTTTACGAGTTCAACTACCCTTCCGCCCAAAACTGGTAAAAAATTACTGCCACCAAACGATTGGGATAGATTTGAAGATCTATTTGATAAATCCTTAAATTGTGGAAATGCGTCTATGGCAATAATTTTATATTGTAAGGCAAAAGCTCTTTTATATTCATGACTGCCATTATATTTAACGAATCTTTTAGTCTTAGATTCTAAAGCATTTATTTGACTTTCAATATGCTTTCTTTGTTTTTTTCCGGCAATATTAGTACCGTTTATATGTTTACGGTAATAATTCAAGGTATTGGGAGTATAAACAATCTGATTTGCTGTTGTAACGACCCTACAGAAAAATTCTCCGTCTTGATCTTTACTTAGCCCTTCGTCCCAAGAACCTGCTTTTTTGATTAGGATTTGTGGAGTGAGCCAAGCGCTGGTTTGTACCATATTATGATTTCCATTTGCGCCATAAAGATTGAGAAGAAATAATTCTGTATCTTTTGTTGAATACAAAAAAGGGACATCAGTTACCTTTCCATTTTCAATTGTTTCGTAAAAATGTTTTGTACTACAAACCGCAATAGTATCGAATTGATGATTTATTGCGTTTACCTGCTGCTCAATTTTATTAACACTTAAGATATCATCAGCATCAAGATACTGTATATAGTCTCCAGAAGAAAGCTGAAACCCATAATTTCTGGCTGAACAAGCGCCTTTCCCCTTGTTTTTCTTGACAATAAAGTTCGGGAGATTTAGAGCATTAAGATAATCCCAAGACCCATCTGTTGAACCATCGTCAATGGCAACTATTTCAATGTTGGGATACGATTGTTCAAGTACTGAGTTTATGGTTTGCTCAATATGAGAAACAGCATTAAATACTGGTATAATTACCGAAACTTTTAACATCAAGCGATGGTATTCAAAATATTAAAAACCCCATATACTTGTATCAAAGTTATATTGAGCATTGAATTTGACCATATCTGGTCTTAATTTTTCTCTTGCTTGTTTTTCTTCCGATGCTGTCAACTCAAAATTTGACACCTTGCTATTCTTTCTGATTAATAGCTTTAAATTGTGCTTCCAAGAAACAGGTAAAATCTTTAAAAGTTTTGGAACCTTTTTTATAAGGTTCAATTCCAAATCACTTTTTTTTTCAGTTTTGTTGGCTACTTTATTCTGCTTTTTAATTAGATGATGCTTTATCTCCAAAAATTGGCAGACTTTTTCAACAACATGCTGTGGGTTTGTTTTTAACTCGAGAAAATCAAGCACCAAAATTTGATTTGCATCAAATACTTTTTCAAATTTTGAGAGCTGAAGAAAATAATTGCTTCGATCGATCATTTGGTTAAAATTGAATTCGCTCTTTGGATCACTCCACTGGGGGTAGTTTTTCCAAAAATTTATTTCAGAATTGATACGGTCGATTGGGTTTCTAACTACGTAGATGAATTTTGGATTCAAATTCAATTTTGAAATATTCTCTGCTATATTCTTATGTCTTGGGTATTTGCTGTAAGCCGTAGAAGCTTCCATCTTTACTCTGTGAATGCTTGGGTTAAAATCAAAGAGGGAATTATAATTTTCTAAACTGTGAACATTTTCATCTAGAAAAAAATTTGGTTCTTTCTTTAGGCTTGCACATACTTGGGGATGAGACCTCAAATGTTCAAACAATGTGGTTGTTCCAGCCTTCATTGCCCCTATAATGAATAAGCTATTTATTTTTGTCATTAGCATTGAAATTGTTTAAAAAGAAATGGTATAAAAATGATTAAATCAAAATTCACTAAAATTAGTCGCTGATGATTTTGTATAACAAGTCAATATATTAGCAATTAATGTTAAAGGAAAATTGATTGTAACCTTTTAAATGAATAAACATTTAAAAGATTTTTACGAAACTTATTAAACGTATCTGCTCTAATTTACCAGTGATGTTTTTTTCTATTCTCATAGTTAAAAAATCACTTTGAATCTTAGTCTTAAGATTTTACTGCCAGAGCTCATTCTAAAATTCAATTTATTTTCCGCCTTATAGTCTTATGATTATAAGATAAAAATTAAGACTCGGACTCGTTAATAATTACTTATCAGTAAATTAATTTGAAATCAACACATTAAGAGTTGATTTAGATATAATTCTTTAGTGAGTCACACTCTATTTCTCTGTGCGCTTTGATTAGTTCATACTTTTTCAATATCCTAAAATACGCTACTATTTTGTAAATGTAATATCGGTTAAAGAGACTTGTTATAAACTTTAAGCTCGATACTAATATATCTGCTAAAATTTGAGCTTTAGATTTGATTTCAAAAAATGGATTTTTCAGAACTACCAATTCTCTAATATATGATTCATTGACCACAGCGGAATATGTCTTTTTTGCAACCCGATTTTCTCGATCATGATAGATACATGTTGATATGTTCAAACCTACATTTAGTTTACGGTAATTCAATCTATTCAAATAATCATTATCTTCACCATAATGTGGAAATAGTGGATCAAAACCGCCAATATCTTCGACGGTTGAAATAGGCATTAACCAGCATGCAGCATTTGCAAATTCCACTTGATGGAAATTCTCCGAACCTCTCACAATATTGGTAATTAGTTCTCTATTGTTGGCAATTGTAAATTCTAAAAATAAACTGTCAATCAAGTTTCCCTTACCATTCATCTGCAGGGGTACGATTACTCCATAATTTAAATTCTGAAGATGGTCATTGATGAGCGTTTTTATGGTGTCTTCTTCAATCCAGGCATCTTGATTTAGTAATAGAACATAATCATAATCGTTTTTCAAAGCTAATTTTAGTCCGAGATTGTTGGCCCTACCAAACCCAAGATTGTCACCGTTTTCATATACTATGACTTCTGGAAATCGATTTCTTATAATGGACACGGTATCATCAACAGAATCATTATCAAAAACCGCAACATCCACTGGCATAGAAGATTTTGCCAAACTCCCAAAACATTGATTAATCCATTTGGTTGCATTGTAAGTAACTATAACAACAAGTACTTTCATTCGGACTGGTTTATGACATTGGCCATATTTGAAAAAGAACTATAAATTATATCTTTTTGTTTCTTAGAATGGGCCAACAATTTTTCCTTCTCAACTTTTAAAGCAGGCACAGCTGACTTCACAATGTTTTTATACTCTGTACAACCTTTTAAATCCTGAAACCCCCAGGTATTTAAATAATCATCTAATTTTTTTATATTTGGATTCAAACCAATGTATGGGATTCCAAATGACATGGCAGTAATTACACCATGTAAACTTGTTCCTATATATAACTTTGAACCCGCAATTAATTCCATGAGTGAAAAAATGTTCTTCTCACTTCTGATTTTTATTTTTGGATTCTCTACATATGCTTTTATAATCTTTAGAGCTTTGAGGTCATCATGACCGGGACAAAATCCTATGGGCGTTAAAACGATTTCCATATTTGTTAACTTCTGTAATTCATTCAGTTGGTTGGCAATAAGTTTTAATTTATTCATCGATTTAAAATAGCCTACTTGAAACGAAATATAGTCAACTTTACTTTGAGATTTAATCTGGGTAAATACGTCGCTCATAATCAGAGCTGAATCTGGTGATAATACTGGATTAACTTTAGTGAAATTGGTCTTAACGTCTTTGTAAATACTTTCATTTCGGAATGAAGCATATACTGAACTCTCAATCGATTTTTTTATAATTTTTGAATATTTACTTTCAGAAACCTTTCCTCCCCCAACGGCATTATAAATTAATAAATGATTCTCCAATATTTCAGTGCTGGACGGAACAAAAGGCAAAGGTTCATTAGTATTACCAATATACTTTTGTGCAAATCTATTTAATAACCCCTTAAATGGCACACGATGGTAAATGTTATAAAAAATTGAGGACAAGAAACTAAGAGCAGATGCCCATTCGGTTTCCAGAACTTCGCCACCGCCGATAATCAAAACATCCTCTTTATCATTGTTATTAAAATCCCATAGCGCTTTATAGGGCTCTGTTTTTAATGCTCCGTATTTACTTAAGTCAGATTTAACAGTTCCAATAATTTTGATTTCAATGTCACCTGAGCACTTTTCGCTTAATATTTTCTTAATTATTAACGGAAACAATAAATCGCCATAGTTTAACCTATCACTAGCACAATAAATCTTAATTGTTCTCATTTCTTTACTAAATTAATTATTACATCTATGATGTTCTGATCTGAATGCCTGAATAGTTCCATACCTTTTTTAAAAGAGTGCCTATAAAATGCAGACGCAATCTCTTTAGATTCCTTTCTATTGATTTTCTTCAAAATATGCTTTCTATCAAATTCGCTAAGCGGAATGTCTTTATTCTTAAGAAAAGATTTTGAGAGCAAGACATATTGAAAGGCAACAAAAGAATTATTTCTAATATCAGATGACTCTTGACCCTCGTGAGTTCTATAACCCACCATTCCAATTGGCATAAGCAAAACGTTAAATTTCATTGAAAGTATATGCCACATTTCAAAATCACCTAGCATTCTTTTACCTGTAAAACCACCTACACTGTTAAAAACTTCCCGTTTTATAATGGCAGAAAGTGGTGCCCTATTAAAAATTTGAATTTGGAGGTAATGGGCCAAATAAGCATCATTTGGACTTAGCATATAAGGCAAAAAACGTTCTTTATCACGCTTCAAAGTGAGCAATCCGTAACCCGCTTCTGGAAACTTCTCCATATAATAAACCATTTGTTCTAATCCATATGGGTAAATTATATCATCGGCATCTACATACTTCAAATATTTACCATTAGCATGAGAAGCCGCTTGGTTTCTGTTAGGGTAATCCCCCAAATTTTGATGATTGAGGTATGATATAATTCTACTATCCCTCTTAACATACGATTTGGCAATAGTCAGTGATTTATCAGTGGAGCCGTCATCAACGATAATTAATTCCCAATTTTGGTAGGTTGAAGCCATTACACTTTCAATGGCCTCTGCTATATATTTCTCACGATTGTAAACGGTCATTAAAACTGACACAAGAGGTTTATCGAGTTCCATACAAATAATTTATAAACCCTGCTTTTTTTAACTCATTTTCAATTTCAGTAAAATTTGAAATTGTTTTTGATAAGGGTGCTGTGGTTTTCTTTTTTAAATTTGATTTTACTGGTACTGAGTCAACCTCAAGAAATTTAAAAACTCTGTCCATCAATCCTTGCCAATCACCACCTTTTAAATCGCGCTCATAAAAAACTTCGAAAAAATCAATGTTAGATAATAGATTATCATCTACTTTGTGCATCATAAGCCTATATGTCATACTATCTATGACCTCCTTTGGCTCTAACCTAACAGGATCATTACCTGATTTTGACTGCAACCACTCTTGATCAATTTGGCCGCGACGATAAGATATTGATGAATCGAAAATATTCTCTCTTCTCAAATAAATAATTTTCCATCCTTGTGAATTCCATTCCTCAAAAATCTGCTTTAATTCTGGCTCTTTATAATAAGTAAGTAACTGTGTAGTCATAAGCCCAATACCATATACTTTTTTTCCTCTACATCTCGTCTGTCGCGGCAATAAATTTAGATATAGGTCTGGAAACAAAATTCTACCTGCAGACTTTAAATGAAATCTTTCGTTATCAAAAAAAATATCCGGATGCGAGTTTACCAAAGACGTAAAAAGGTTAGAGCCACTTCTACCACTACTCAATAATATTACTTTATGTGTAACTTTTTTTGACCTAAAAACAAAGAAGTATCTTTTAATCTGATGCAGATAGATTTTTACTGATTTGATGAAGTTGTTCATGTAATATACTTTTTCTATTTATTTTTTACGTTGAACTAATTAGGGCTTGATTTTGATAAATTTGTCAGAATATTCGATTTTTAAAGTTAAGATTAAAAACAAATTTAAACTTTGGATGTGCATTTAATCTTTAGTAACAAATCTTTGTATTCATTACCCTTCATGTCGCTTCTATAACCTCCAGTTTTTGATTTTGATTTTCTAGATCTTTTATAATAATAATAGAGTTGATGACTCCTATTCAAAGTCAATTTTGATAAAATATAAAGAACGCAATACAAAACGCTATAGCTATTTATTATGTATGCGCTAAACATGTTGGTTTCCTTTATATGTAATCTTAGTACTTTTAATTTTTTAATTGAAAATTTATTATAGCTGTTGAAAATCTCCTTATTAACATTTTTGAATAACATTTTTTTTTGACTCTTAGTAAACATGTAGTTTTCAAAAAGCGTCTTATAAATACTAATCCTATTTTTAATTTTATTAAAATTACTATGTCCACTACTTATAGCATTGCTCGCTTGCAAAGGGCTACGTCTTACAAAAAAATCTGGCAATCCGTCAATCCCTTTATATGCCAGCTTTTTTAAAAGTGCCTTAACATGAAATTCCCAATCTTGCGAACTTTTTGCATTCTCATTGAATCTAAGGTTGTTATTAATTAGCGATTCACGCTTCCATATTGGTGAGCTAATGCACCATACAACATCACCTCGCAAAAACCTATCAAGATTATTCTCATTGGTAAATACATTCCACAGTATAGGTGTATCTCCCATTTTATTGGTAAAGAACGAACTGTTAAATACTAAAAAATCTAAATGAGAAAGTGTCTCAAAACATTTTATACGTTCCTCCAAACAGTAAGGAGCAATAAGGTCGTCTGAATCCAAAAAAATAACATACTCTCCTTTTGATTTTTCAATGCCAATATTTCTGCAGGTCGGGGCGCCTTTTGGCTCTAATTCCCTTTTTGATAATCTTATGCGCTGGTCTTTTTTAGCTTCCTTTTCAACCTGTTTATATGAAGTATCTGTAGAACCATCATCGACAATGATTGCCTCCCAGTTTTTGAAAGTTTGCTTGTATAGCGAATCAATAGTTTCCAGAATAAGATTTTCCCTATTATATAAAGGTATTATTATAGATATCAATTCTGAATGCTTAGAGATTATCAAGACCTAGTATTTTTGAAAACGTCATTTTCTCTGCCTCGTAAGAGAACTTTTTTTTCACTCTTTCTCTTCCAGCATTACCAATTTCGGATCGCAATTGAGGATTATTGTACAAGTATAGTATTAATTCGGCCTGGCGCTCCACATCAAACGGTTCGTGTAAAAAACCAGTCTTATTATTAATTACCGTCTCTTTAACCCCAGCATTTGCTCCAGTTATAACAGGAAGTTTTGCAGCCATTGCTTCTATTATACTTACTCCAAAAGCTTCTTCTTGTTTCGTAATGGGACCCTTACAGTTATGGGCTATAAATACATTGGATTTATTTCTAAGTTCATCAGCTTTTGATTTAGAGACAGGTCCCAACAGGTGAATTCTGTCACCATAATCAGATTTCACTTTCATCAGTTCGCACATAGGCCTTAGCGGACCATCTCCTGCAATGAATAAATTGCCCTTAAGACCTTTTTGACAAGCAATATTAAAAGCCTCAATTACCATGTCTGGTCCTTTAAAATCAACCAAGCGTCCTAAAAATAATAAGTTAAAGCTTTCTTCGAAACCATTTGGCTTATCGTCTACTTGTGGTGGTATTTCGGTGCCTAAATACTTTAAGTGTATATTAGATTCTGGTATATTCAACTCTAAGAGCTTCATTTTAGTATCCTGAGAGTTGGCGATGAAAAAGACATTAGAATTAAGAGATTTGACGTTTTCAACATAAGTTTTTAAATGGACTGTTTTGCTCGGGTTTTCATGAAGTCTTAAATCCCAAGTAACATCAAATCCATGAGTATGCACATATATTGGTTTATTAGTAGTATTTAAAACCTTAGATAGTTTGACTGCAAAAGTGAGATACTGAATAAAAATTACGTCGGCTTTTGCTATTAAAGATTTTACTTGTTTTTCAATCTGTTTTTGGTTAGTATCGCTCTTAGTTATGTACTTAAGAACTTTGGTCTTCAACCTGTTTTCTGGATTTAAGTCAATGATAGGGATTTTGCCTCTCCATTTTATTTCATTAGGATTTAGAGTGGCGATACAGGTTATTTTATCTTGAAGCATTTCAATATGCCGCTGTTGCCAAACCTCAGAATATGAGTTATAAGTGGGTGTGAGATAAAGAAGTTTCATTAATGGGAAATTTTCTTGAGAATAGCTTCTCTAAATTGTTTATTCATTAGAGCTTTTTTCATTATCGAAGCTAATAAAGGCCTATATATATAGCGTCTCAAAAAAATTTCATTTTTCGGGGTGAAATAGCGCTTTCTTATCGCAGGGATTTCCTTTACACTGTATTTGCTATATAGTGTGTCACTAGCTCCCTCTAGTGGATAGAAGGTTATAACAGCGTCAAAATATTCGAATTTATAATTTTTGTGATTTACCGCTCGTAATAACCACTCGTAGTCTCCCTTTAATTTATACGATAAGTCAAAATCACCAATCTCGTTAAAAATAGTCTTATTGACAAACAAGGCTTGATGACAAACCATTTTTTTGAAAAGTGAAATTTTATCGATTATAGAAGGTGGCTCTGCCGAATATTCCCCAGTTGATGGATTGCTCTTTAATACACCAGCCATCAAAAAATCTGGACTTGTTTTTGAAATTTCTTTATCAATTAAATTTAAGACTTCGGGAAATAAAAAATAATCACCCGAATTTAGAAAATACACATAATCACCCGTTACCTTTTTCAGGCCTTTATTCATGGCATCATAAATGCCGTTGTCGGGCTCGCTTACCCAAAAGTCAATATTTTCTCTATAACTTTCTATAAGTTCTTTACTACCATCTGAACTACCGCCATCAATAACAACATATTCAAAATTTTCGAAAGTCTGGTTAGCTACACTTGCTAACGTTTGCCTCAAACCATTGATACCATTATAGTTGATAGTAATAATTGAAAAAACATACTTATTCTTCATCCTTTAAATTCTACTCTCATTTAAGTCAAATGAATGTATTATCAATTTAGAAATCTTTGAATGTCCTGATAATTTAAGGTCTATTTATGAAATTATGAAAATCATAGAAGGAAAACTTTAAATTATTGCTTTAAAATTGACTTTTGGGAGGTGTTTCAATCACTTCTCCGAGGTATTTTTCTACATCAAAAAAGTGTTGTTCAATTTTATTTAAGTGGTTCATATCTTTGTCCCACCATTTTACCTTCAATAATTTTGTAATAATTTCATCATCAAACCTATATTTTATAACTTTTATTGGCGCGCCTACTGCAATTGCATACGCAGGGATATTTTTACTAACCACAGACCCCGCACCAATGACAGCTCCATCTGCAATGGTCACACCGTTCAACACTATAACATTTGCGCCTATGAATACATCATTTCCAATACTGACGGGAGGTACTTCGTCAATTTTATTGGATTTTGATAGTGTAATTCCGTTTTGCTTCCGAGTTGAATAAAACATGGGATTTGTACTTATACCATTTATTGGATGAATGCCCCAACCGCTAATAAAATTAGGGCCAATAGAGCTAAATCGTCCAATTGTTGTGTTTACTATATTTGAATTTAAAGAAACATAAGTATAATCCCCAATTTTTGATTTTACTAAACGGTAAGGATTATGCACTTTAGCTTTTTTACTGATATTAGAGAAAATCTGCTTTTCGTTTATCATATCAAAATTAAATGAACCCTCCTCTAAAGCCCTGAGATTTGGAAGTATTCTAAAAAGAATTTTTTGAGAAATTTTCCTTAAAGAATTTTTTAAATAAGAAATCATATTTGATACTTGAAAAAATCAAGCTCCTCTGAAGCTTCATTATTAAAATAGTCCTGTAAGGATATCTCCATTTCGTTCAAATAAGTTCCTGAAATTCCTTTCCTAAAAAAATCTTTCCCTTTAGAACCACTCCAAGAGGAATTACCCATTCCTCCACTTTTTTCTACGCGTTGACGCATCTTATTAATATTATTTCCCGAAATTACTCTTTCCAACAATTCATCTGATCTCTCTAGCCCTAAGAAGGAACATATCTTTTTAAGCTCAATTAAGGGCTGATTCAAAAGGTCTTCATATCTGACGAATATCATTTCAGCATCATAGGGGTTTTTTTTCCATTCACGCACATGTTCAAACCATTTTGAAGGAAACAAATTAGTACCATTCTCCACCATCTCTTTCAAACTAGCTTTCTTTCCTAGCTTCTGGTTATAATGCCAATACGAGACCATTGCATCCCTGCCATCCCTAACTAGGTAAATTACTTTCCTATATTCTGGTTGAGGTAAATGATGGGTCTTAAATAAATTAAATGTACCGAAACGTTTATAATATTTTCTCGCATGAACATCTGGGACAATTTCTTGAGCAAGTTTGTCAGGCATGAAATTAGTATCTATTCCATATAAAAGCCCAGAAGTTAATGATTGCGTCCAAGTGTTCCCAGACTTTGGAAATCCCACAATAAATATGTCATCTGGTTTCGTTTTGTAAATTGGTACTAAAAAATCACTTTTTGTGAGTTTTAATATTTCTTTTTCAGTATTTAATATTACTAATTCCTCTAGATAGGCCTTATGGTCTTTTATTAGTTTAAAAAAATTTTTTGCATTCATTGAACCTTATTTTTGAAACCACTCTAATTTTGGAGATACGACACCTGGCCACTTCTCAGATGCCTTCGCACCATGTTGACCTACTGTATCCACCACAAAGCCTACATACTCCTTAGGTTCAGTCAAATACCTAACTCCTGGTTCACCAAGATTCAGCCTTACATAATAAGAGTTTGAATTTAATAAATTAGAAGGAATGACAACTTCAATAGAATTACTTTTTTTATTTAAATAACAAGTGCTTGCAAAAGCTATTTCTCCATTCTTTGTTGTTAACTGCAATACTATTCTAGCATTCGGTGCATCTACATTGATTTTATAATTAATGGCGATAATTACTTTTTCATTTGATAAAAAATTACTTCTCAACTCTCTCCTATCGTTGAAAAGTTTAATTTCCGTAATTTGAGCAATTGCATTAAGGTCAATTTCTTCGAAATATTTTACATCATTAACACTAGTTGAGGTACTCAAATATGCTTCAATAGTTTCATTTATTTCTCCAATAAAAGCAACTTTACCGTTAACCAATAGCATTCCATTTTTACACAATTGTCGCATACTTCCCATATTATGACTAACAAATATAACTGTACGTCCACCTCTTCAGAAACACTCCTGCATTTTACCAATAGCTTTCTTTTGAAACTCAGCATCCCCAACCGCCAAAACCTCATCCACCACTAAAATATCGGGTTCTAAATGTGCAGCAACGGCAAAGGCCAAGCGCACGTACATCCCAGATGAATAGCGCTTTACTGGTGTTTCGATATATTTTGCACAACCTGCAAAATCAACAATCTCATCAAATTTTGAAGAAATTTCTTTTTTTGACATACCTAAGATTGCACCATTAAGGTAAATATTTTCCCGACCCGTCAATTCTGGATGAAAGCCTGTACCAACCTCCAGTAGGGAAGCAATGCGACCATGGCAAGTAATTTTTCCTACTGTTGGTGCGGTTACACGACTCAGTAATTTCAAAAGAGTTGATTTACCTGCTCCATTTTTACCTATAATTCCCAAAATTTCACCAGGCTTTACTTCAAAATTGATGTCCTTTAGGGCCCAAACATAATCTGAACCTCCAGCAGTACTACGGTCATTGACATCGCCTATTTTCAAATAAGGATCTTCCTTGCCTCTTATTTTGGACCACCAGCGATTAACGTCGTGGGATAACGTACCGGTGCCAACATTTCCTAAACGGTATTGTTTGCCTAAATCTTCAATTTTAATAATTGGTTCTTTATTCATAATTATACGGTATCCATAAAGGTTTTTTCTACTTTATTAAAACTCAATACTCCCAAAACCAAAAGTACAAGCATTACACCAAAACTGTAACCCAAGTTGGACCAACTAAAAACACCTGTTCCCGTAAAGGCATATCTAAAGGTCTCAATAATAGAACTCATAGGATTTGCTAAAACAGCCATCTCAATAGTTTCATTCTCAATTTCGCTCAAGGGGTAGATAATTGGTGTAGCGTACATCCCCAATTGTATGGCAAAACTGATCAGAAATCGGAAATCACGATATTTTGTGGTCAATGCCGTAATCAGTAGACCTAAACCCAATGCCAAACCTGCCGTAATTACTATCAAAACAGGAATCAGTAAAATATACCAATTAGGCTCTAAAACAGCGTCTGTAAATAATTTATAGTAAAAAAAGACCAACAAAAACAAAGTAAACTGTACACCAAAGGTCAATAATTTGGATACTACAATAGATAATGGGGTAATCACTCTAGGAAAATAAACCTTACCGAAAATATTAGCGTTTTGTACAAAAGTTTCAGAAGTAGTTTTTAGGGCATCAGCAAAATAATTCCAGCTCACAATTCCTGCTAAATAGAATACAGCCTGAGGCAAACCGTCGGTGCTCATTTTAGCAATACCCCCAAATACAACCATAAACATGATTGTAGTTAAAATAGGCTGTATAAAAAACCAAAGTGGTCCAAATATAGTTTGTTTATAAACGGCTACAAAATCGCGCCTCACGAACATAAACAGGAGATCACGGTAGCGCCAAATCTCCTTAAGATTTACGTCTAATAATTTTGTTTTTGGCTCAATGACAAGGGTATAAGCCTCTGTATTATCTTCACTCATAGATTGAGTTTTTGGTTTTATTTAATTTTAAAAATTATTTCCACAATATTAATAAATAATACGATTTCGAAATAAAAAAATTCTAAGCTTTAGATTAAAATGGTTTACCATCAAGATTGACTACTTATTCGTAATTAAAAAGATGTAACTCTTTTGAAGCTTCCTCTAAAAAATGTTTTTGTAAATCTAAATTCATTTCCTGCAAATAATTTTTCGTTTTTCCTTTTCTAAAAAATTTTGCTCCCTTTGATCCAGTAAACGATTTATTTGCCATACCATCATTAGCTATTACTCGGGACCTCATCTTATCAATATGATTACACTTAATTACACTTTCCAACAATTCATCAGATCTCTCTATATTAATGAAATCACACAATTTATAGAGCTGGTTGAGAGGTTGAGTTAATAAATCTTCGTATCTTATTGTGATCATTTCTGCATTAAACGGGTTCTCTTTCCATTTTCTAACATGTTGGTGCCATTTTGATGGAAAAATATGGTCTCCATCAACAATCATTTGTTCTAAATCGGTTTCTATGCCTCTATTTCGATTAAAATGGTAGTAGGAAACCATAGCATCCCTCCCGTCCCTAACAATGTATATAACTCTCTTATATTTTATATTTGGCAGATGATGGGATTTAAAAAAATTAACCTTGCCCAAACGTTTATAGTGTGTTCTTGCATGAACATCTGGTACGATTTCCTGAGCTAAATGATCAGACATGAAATCGGTGTGTGTACCATATACTATTCCCGATATAAGCGATTGCATCCAAGTACTTCCAGATTTAGGAAAACCAACAATAAATATATCTTCCTTTCCTGTTTGATCAATTGGGGTTAAAAACTGTTCTTTGGCAATTCTACTCAATTCTTTTTCAGCATTTAAAATCGCGAGACTATTAATGTAGTCATAAGGGTTTTTAATAAATTTGAAAAAATTTTTGATGTTCATTTCCTATCTTAAAGCTATACTTCAAAAAGTTGATTATTTATTGGTTAAGCAACTATAAATTCTCGTCATTTTCAAAATTTACAATAATTCATAATAATTTTTTACCAAGACACCTTCTTTCAAAATTTGTTCTTTACCTGTATTAAAAAAATCACCTCCTGCTACTGATATTTTTGCAGCAGATTCTATATCGTCTTGAATACCTTCGTTTGAAAAGCATGTGAGCTGAACAATATACTCACCTTTTGGAAGTGGAAAGTCAGGAATTGTGCATCTAATAATTTTTGTGCCGTAAGATGGGAGAACAATTTCTTCATTCATTGAGAAATAATTGTTACATAAAAATCTAATAATCCCATTTAAATCTAAAAACATGATTCTGAATAGAGGTTTTTCGACAGTATGGTTAATCTCTATTTCAATTTCGAAATGAGTAGTCATACCAGAAAAGATTTCAGTAATTGGTAAAAGATTTACATTTTTCACAACAATTTTAGAAAATCTCAATCCACCTTTTCCTCCCCTTTTCTTTTGATTGGTTAGATTTACTTTAATCTCTTCAACGTTGGATTTCATATAAAAATCTATTCCATCAGCAGTATCTCCGCTAAATGCGGTAGTACCATCCTCCAAAACAAATACCTTTGTACATAAATTCTGGATACTAGCCATATTATGACTAACGAAAAGAACGGTGCGCCCTGAATTCTCTGAAACGCTTTTCATTTTACCTATTGCCTTTTTTTGAAATTCTGCATCGCCAACAGCTAAAACCTCATCAACAACCAATATATCAGGTTCTAAATGTGCAGCAACTGAAAAGGCCAGTCTTACATACATCCCCGAAGAATATCTCTTTACGGGGGTTTCTATATAATTGGTACAACCCGCAAAATCAACAATTTCATCAAATTTTGATTTGATTTCCTTTTTGGTCATTCCCAAAATGGCACCATTAAGAAATATATTTTCACGTCCCGTAAGTTCTGGATGAAATCCTGTACCAACTTCCAAAAGTGAAGCGATTCTTCCGTGAGCCGTAATTTTACCTGTGGTTGGAGCGGTTACACGACTTAGAAGTTTGAGAAGGGTGGACTTGCCAGCACCATTCTTACCTATTATACCTAATATTTCACCAGGTTTTACCTCGAAGTTGATATCTTTTAAAGCCCAAACATAATCTGAACTTTCTTTTTTATTTCGAATATTTGGAACACCTATTTTAAGATACGGATCTTCTCTTCCTCTCACTCTGTGCCACCATCTATTAATATCATGCGATAAGGTTCCTGTACCAATAACACCAAGTCTGTACTGCTTACTTATACTCTCGACTTTAATTATAGGAGACATTGTACTTAAAAAGAAAAATTAATCATTCTTCTAAAAAGAATATTGAATCCACTATCACTATTAAGAATCAATTTAATCATTTTTAGATATCCCGATGCTCTGGGTAGTAAAACCAATTTTAGATAACTTATTTAAGTCCAACACATTTCGTCCATCAAAAACAAAGGCTGGTTTTAACATATTGTCGTATATTTTTTGCCAATCGTAGTTTTTAAATTCATCCCATTCGGTGAGTATCGCAATGGCATGGGCATCTTTACAAGCCTCATAAGGATCATTAACAACAGTTATTAAATCTCTATTTTCTGTTTCGCTTCGTGAGTCCAAATAATCTAAATCTCCATAAACCTGTTCTTTTTTAACCTTTGGGTCAAAAACTACAACCTCGGCTCTTTCATTCAGTAAATAATCAGCGACGTAGATTGCTGCGGATTCTCTGGTATCATTAGTATCCTTTTTAAAGGCCCAGCCCAAAACCGCTATTTTTTTTCCTGAAACGGTATTAAATAGTGTTTGGACAATATTCATTGCGAAACGTCGCTTTTGGTGATCGTTCATAATAATAACCTGCTCCCAATAATCGGCAACTTCATTTAGTCCAAATCGCTTAGCAATATACACCAGGTTTAAAATATCCTTTTGAAAACAAGATCCTCCAAAACCAACCGACGGCTTTAAAAATTTAGGACCAATACGAGAGTCCATGCCAATGGCCTTTGCTACTTCATTTACGTCTGCGCCTGTTTTTTCGCAAAGCTCACTCATTGCATTTATACTGGATACTCTTTGGGCTAAAAATGCATTTGCAGTAAGTTTGGATAATTCAGAAGACCAAACGTTTGTGGTTAAAATATTGTCACGATTTACCCAATGGGCATAAACATCAACCAAACTCTTTATGGCTGCTTTGCCTTCCTCGGTATCTACATCTCCTCCAATGAGTACACGGTCTGGTGCCATTAGGTCTTCTACAGCTGTACCTTCAGCTAAAAATTCAGGGTTTGAGAGTATTTGAAATTTAACACCATTTCCTGTGTTCTCCAATATACTTTTTAATGCTTCGGCAGTCCGGACCGGAAGCGTTGACTTTTCTACCACTATTTTATCTGTCTTAGAGACCCGTGCTATTTGCCTAGCACATAACTCAATCCATTTCAAATCTGCGGCCATGCCCTTTCCAATACCGTAAGTTTTGGTAGGTGTGTTTACTGAAATAAAAATCATTTCGGCTTTTTCAATAGCGGAATCAACTTCTGTAGAGAAAAAAAGATTTCTACCTCTTGATTCTTTTACCACAGCCGATAGACCAGGCTCATAAATGGGAATGTTATCCACATTTTCGTCGTTCCAAGCTGCTATTCTGGCCTCGTTAATATCAACAACAGTCACGTTGATTTCTGGACATTTTTGTGCTATTACTGCCATGGTAGGCCCACCCACATAACCAGCACCTATACAACAGATGTTTTTAATTGTTTGCATTATAATTTTATTTTTACTCAAGTATTTACTTTATCTCACAATTACTACCGTCTATTCTAAACACGGCTTCGCCGTTGTCAGTCACATAAAATATGATGAAGTGATGACTATTAAACTGTTAAAGTTTACAAGAATTGTTTTATAAACCGAGCTCTTAAAGCCTGCGAAAATACACCAATATTGTAAAAATGCTAGTTTTAATTATAATTTTCAGTTTAAATATCCAATTTAACTATATAACCTAAGCGTTCCATAATGACCCAACATTGACTCCCAGAAACATACTTTACAGTGCCTTTTTCTTTAGAGATTGAACCTAACCCTTCTACCTCTATAACATCGCCGACTTCAATTTTTTTAACGTCCACTACCTTTAGCCCCGAAGTCAATGCGTCCTGTAAAACATTAATTTCGTCGTCTGGCACAATTGCAGGCTTCCCCAGCCAAAAAAGATAACGTATTACACCAGGAGCATCAAAAACCAACGGGCGGTCTTTATCCTCTATTTTTACGAGCACCATGGATGGTAATACGGGGACTTCGACTTTTTTCTTTCGGTCGCTCCACTGACGTACTTCTGTTTTAACCGGGCAATAGACCTCGATGCCCAAGTCGCTCAAACGATTGGCAACCTTTTTTTCAGACCTCGGTTTTGTTTTGAGTACGTACCAATTTTTTGTTTTTTGCATTAATGTAATTTGATTTAATCAATATACCGATTTAAAATTTTTCTCTTGGTTCTTGGTTATCGGTTAACAGACTATCAGTTCTTAACTTTTTTAAATTTCAGCAAGTACATTCAAAATACGAGTTGTTGCATTACCGTCCCAGTATTTTGGGATAGACCCTTTTTTATAGTTTCCACTGAAAATCAAATCTACATGCTCTAAAATAGAAGGGATATCAAAATTCAGCAACTTATTACTACCTTCATCAATTGTACTTGGCCGTTCTGTATTTGGTCGCAAGGTCAAACATGGTATTTGCTTATATGTGGTTTCTTCTTGAATACCACCACTATCGGTCAAAACCATTTTACTATGTGCTATTAAGTTTTGAAAGCTAAAATAGTCCATAGGTTCCAAAATGGTCAAAGCCTCTACAGCATCAAATTTTTCCTCTAGGCCAAATTTTAAGATATTTTTTTTCGTTCTTGGATGCATAGGAAACACCACTCTTGTTCTTGCGGTCAATTTGGTCAATAAATCCAACACTGAACTAAGCCCCTCTTTATTATCTACCGCCGCAGGTCTATGCAAGGTTATTAAAAGAAATTGCTTTGACTCCAATCCATGGTTTTCCAAATTTAGTTTTGAATTAATTTCTTTTTGAAAACCCACCAATGTATCAATCATGGTATTACCTACAAAATGGATTTTTTCTTTATTTTTTCCGTCGGAAATGAGATGGTCTATTCCACTTTGTTCGGTCACAAAATGATAATCTGAGATTTCGTCAACCAAAATCCTGTTGATTTCTTCGGGCATTGTGCGATCAAAACTTCGGAGCCCGCTTTCAAGGTGGCCTAAGGGAATCTCCAACTTATTTGCCGTGAGTGCAGCAGCTAAGGTTGAATTGACATCACCTGGCACTAAAATAAGATCGGGCGTAAAATCTTCTCGAATCAACTTTTCCAATCTTATCATAATCTCCCCCATTTGTACATTAGGCGAAGCTTGAGGAATATTCAAAAAATAATCTGGCCAAATATCCAATTGCTTGAAAAACACATCGGCCATAGCCGCGTCAAAATGCTGACCAGTGTGTACTATTTTGATATTAAAAATGCCTTTAAAATTAGCAGAAGCCACTTTTTTGAACTGGGTAATCTTTATATAATTAGGTCGCGTACCGACCACGAGAAGAATGTTTTTTGCCATTTTTTTATCTACAATCCTGCGCTTCTAATTAATAAAAGTCGTTTATATGATTTTGACACCTACTGACTTTTGCCTCCAAATATATTGAGCATATTGAGAAATTACAATATAATCGTGTCTATTTTATGGAATTGGTTTAACAACAGACCTCTAAAATGACTGAGAAGTTATACAAAATTTGCGGTTAAATGACAATCCATAACTAAAACACAGTTCGAATTGAAATAATTTTTGGTTGTTCTAGCGATAAATTGTGCAGTACATCTAAAAAATAGCAGAATATATCGTTCAAAAAAAACAAAACATATCTTTATAACTTGCTTATTTTGAAACAAATAAAATTACATACCATGAAAAAAATCTACTTTTTATTGACCATACTACTATTTGCTCAGGCAGCGGTTGGACAAGACGTACTTGCCGAATTTGACGTTGATGGAGGCAATGCCAGTAATAATCCCGCCGACACAGGAAACATAACCAATATCTCTAGTGTTGGTTTTACACGAGGTAGTGGTGCAACTTACGCCGATGGTCAAGATTATCCAGTTGCTGGTCTGAATGCTCCAGACAACGCCACTGCTATAACCAACAATGATTACATTGAGTTTTCTATTTCGGCTAATACTAATTATGAAGTGGATTTATCGCAACTTGAAATAAAGTTAGGCAGAAGAGATCCGGAAGGCCCCACAAGATTTAGAATTTATTCAAGTACAGATGGTTTTGCTACTGCTGGTATACCCCTATTGAATACTAATCCTGCCGAGCTTAATGCAGATGGCTCCTCCACTTTCCAGACTAAGGGAAGAAAGGCATATGCTTACGATTTAGATATTACCGCCGGTGATACAGAGACTATAACATTTCGGCTTTACGCATGGGGCGGTGATCCAAATGATGCTGCTGATTCGCTCATTAAAGTATTTGCAAGTACATCCAGTAATAATAACCCTGGCGGTGCGCCCGGTAATGTCGTCTGGAATGAATACATCAACAACCCTGGTGCTGGCGCTAGGATTCTTGGTACGGTTAGAACTATCTTT
>CAWDOF010000013.1:0-121631 GCA_963803715.1 uncultured Flavobacteriaceae bacterium | reverse complement strand
GCTGGATTCAAAATCCAGTAACTTCGGTTGTGTGGGTTCGATTCCCACCTTGAGTACCAAAGGCTTTAACAGAAATGTTAAGGCCTTTTTTGTGAATTGTTACAAGATAGGTACAATTCAAACTTCAATTATCCTTGACTATAATTAGACTATTGGAAACAAATAATATGTCACATTAGTAAGAGAGATTCCATTTAACAATGTTTACAATTATTAAAACCTTCTAGAACTTTTCCTAAGCGATAATTGGAGCTATTGAGATTTATTTTTACTCAAGAAATTATTTATCCTCTTCAACCAGCACATCATCTTTCCAAATTCCGCTTGTTAAAACATCCCCTTTTTCATCATAAAATTTCCCTTTACCATTGCGTTTATCATCATCCCAACTGCCAATGTATTTTTCGCCGTTTGTCCAATAGTAGGTGCCTTGTCCGCTACGCAAATCGTTTTTGTATTGCCCTTCGTAATGTTCGCCATCAATCCAATAAAACGTGCCTTGACCGTGCCTTTGGTTGTTTTGCCATTCGCCCTCGTAACGACTGCCAGAATCTAAAATTGCTATTCCAAAACCATTGGCTTTTTTATTTTTTACACCGCCAACGTAATGAAGTCGATTGCCTTTTGTGCTTTTAAAAGTGATGTATTGGCCAAATGACTTTTCTTGCATCTGTTTTCGTACACTGTTTAATTGCATTTCGGCCTTTTCTAACGCAAAAGCTAAAGAATCGACAGTTTTTGAAGTTGGTGTTTCTTCAGCTCTGGAAGTGATAAGAGAGTTCTCACCAGATTGGGTATTCTTGGTTTTAGCTTGATATACTTCTTTATGCATATTCAGTAATTTTAAGGCTACCGTTTTGCGAAATTCCTTATCTAAAAAAGGGCTGTTTGAAAGTTCATTATATTGGTCTAACGCAGCTTCATAATTTCCTTGTAACAAAAGCGAATCTGCTCTGGTGATTATATCATTGTTTTCATTGCTAGCCATTTTATCTGAGCTTACAGCTTCCGTTTCTTTTATTTGTTCACTTAAAACGGCTGTTTTATAAACTAAAAAAGCACAGGCAATACTCAAGATTGCTATTGACAAGTAAAGTAATTTGTAGGTATTGGATTTGCTCATAGTAGCTAACTTTATTAATCCCTAAAATGAATTTCAGGTAATTTGTTTTTTACACGTCTGAAATCAGGAGAGAAATAAACGTGCATCCTTACCGTATAATTTTGATTGTAAACGCCTCCGTTTTCCAGGGTTTGTCCAAATGAGTACATGAATCCAGCAGCAACGGTCAATCTAGGATTTATAATATAACCAACAGTAGTGTTCAATCTTAAATCTTCCATTGGGCTTCCAACAACGGGTTTTCCGCTTTGCATGATCAATTCTGCCTCCGGGGAAATATAGATGGTTTTTGTTTGGAGTTTTGGGGTGTTCAAAGGGATTTTAAGCCTAAACATATAACGCCATCTATTTCTAAAAATATACGTGTCATCTTCGTCAAAACCTTTAGACCATCGGTGTTCTATACGAATTCTATGGTAGGCCATTGCGCTCCAAACTGGAACGGCAAACTGGTATTGGTGCCAAATTCTGAATTCGGGAATCATTGTATCTGCATCTTCATCATCTCCTGTATTAAAATTTAATCGCAGCACCCCACCTAAACTCAGGTTGAACTTTTTATTATAAATATAGCCAATGGCGTGGCGGTTGTAAATTTGCGCAATTTGACCAACGTAGGGCGTGTCATCTTTTTCCTCAAACCTGAAATGGGTCTGGGCAATCCAAAAAAGACGTTTTGAGATACGAATATTTCCATAGGTATTTATCCAATACTTAGTCTTAACATCTTTGAATTGTGACGTTTCGGGTAAAATTTCGGGTTCTTCCTGAGCCTTAACGTTGATACTTGAAACCAACAAAAGAATCACAACAGATGACTTCAGGACTTTTAAAGCTTGTTTCATTTTGTTATTCATCAGATACTCCAAAAAGGTTTAATACGTTAACGGGGTCCTCCACTCTTCTTAGTTTTCGCTCCAATCTCTTGGTGTCTTCATCTTTTAAATCTAAAATGCGTTGATGTAGTTTTTCGAGTTTATTTAAAATGTTTAATTGATTATCACAGCTTAAATTATCTTGTATATCATTTAAAAAATAAGGGATAAGCAGTTTTTGATAAGCTTTTGTAATTCGTTTTTTGATATCCTCATCCATAATTGTTGCCGTAAATGGATTCCAAACTTGGTCTTGATAAACTTTTTTGATTTCCTTTTGCCGTGCGTGTAAATTTTCTACTGCTGTTGCCAAGGTTTTCGAAGTTCTAAAACATTCTACGAGGGTTTTATTATAATTGAGCTTTTCGAGATTTTCTTCCATTTGGGAATAATTGGCCAAAGTTTTATCGGTAAAAATCTTTATGCTTTCTAAAGTTTTACCAATATCATCTGGCAGCCCACTATTTAAAGAGTCTACGTGCTTTTTGAGGGTGTTGGCTTCTCCAATTAACTGTTTTTCTTGTATAACAAATGCTTTTTCCCGTTTATTTGATGACAATATCTTATTGAGTTCCTTTTCAAGTTTCTCTGAAATTTCTAAAATAAATCTACTTAGTTCCAACACACCAGTTAAATCTTTTTTTGAAAAATCATAAAATGATTTCTCGAGAACGTAAATCCGTTCTTGATTAAGTGTGTCACTAGTTTTTACAATCTCTTTTGGAAAGCCATTTGGCCACAACCCTTTAATTAAATCCTTTCGGGTAATGTGCTGAATCACCTCCTCTTTTTTGTAGGTTATAAGTTTAGAAATTGGTTTTAGGTATTCAGAATCAATAGTTTGAGCTACTTTATACAAAAATTCGGTTTCAGAATCGTTTAGTTTTAGAATGCTCAACTGCGCATCGCTAAGTATGCTTTGGATGATGGAATCTGATATCCTAAAGCTTTTTTCAATCTGAGTTAAGGTGTTTTGCTGAGGTTCTGAAAGCGGAAATACAGGTACATTAACCTTGAAGCCTGAAACATCTAAAGCAATATCCAAGTCCTGAAAAAATTGCAGCACCATACCGTAATTTTCGTCATCGGTTTTAAGTAAACTGCTCATGCCATGGTCAAACACATGGCTGGTGTCTTGCAATTGTAAACGCAATTCCATGATGTCAAGATAGTGCTTATCAAGATTAATTGTGGCTGAACTAGTTGGCTTGCCATAGTCCAAGGTAATTTGCTTAGTCTGTTCGCCAATTTTAATATTGATGTCTTCCAGTTGGCCATCATCAAAATACCAGCTTTCCAGTTCGCCTATACCTTCTTTGGTGTAGAGTGACCAAACATCATGGGCAACGGCATTTTTGAGAAGACGACCAACCATAAACTCCGTATCTGTTTCAATCCTGAAACTTTTTTGGGGAACTCCATTTTGGTAATTAAAATCACTTTTGAAAAGCGTTTTAGTGACTTCTGAATTTCTTAAGCTATCTATTTTTATAATCCATTTACCATGAGGTTTACCGTTTTCAAAATTTACAAAAATCGATTTCTGAACTCCGTTGATTTTAATGACGTACTGATAGTCCACTAGTTTTTTGTTGCCATCTTTACTGAAATCCCCAAACTGGAATTTCCATTCGCCAACGGGTTGGTTGTTTTTAAAATTTCCGCTGATAATGACTGGTTTTTTTGCAGCATCGTTTTCCTTGGCCAAGACATTTCCAAATTCAAAATTACCGTTAAAAATGGTATCGTTACCTTTTGTGTAATAGTTGTAATTAGCAAGACCAGAATAGTCTCCTATTTGCTTTAAACCGTTAAAAGTTAATGACTCTTGAGAGGCTAAATAAAATGAAGAAAGTATTAAGGTGAATAAAATCGCCCACTTCATATTTATTTTACTACTAATCATAAACTTTTAATTTTTTTAAACTGTTTTTTAAAACAGCAAATTTACACAATGAATTTATTCACTTGCGTTTAAAAGTCAAAAAATACCAAAAAGGGATATTTGAAAAACAGTACTTTACTAGCATAAAAACACAATCATATTTTTACCGCTTGCGCTGCCTATCTGTACTGCAAGAACGACATCTTGATAAATAGGTAATAGATAGCTCATAAACTCCATCGGTCCTGCCAATGCCAGTAGTGTTGAAATCATAAGAGAGCCCGAACCTAAAGTTTGTGTATTCCAAACCTAAAAGAAAATTGATTTAGCTCACTCTATAATTTCGTAATCAATATCAAGTTTTCTTAACGCCCTTAATGCCGTGCCGGAGTTTTTATCATCTACTTCAATATCTACTGGGTCTCCTTCTAAAAGAATTGCTGTTAGTTGATTTGAAGAAGTGTCATCAACATGTAAAGAAATTTCTGCAATACAACGCGCTATAGCTCTCCTATCTGGCCTTTGGGCATCACAGGACAATAAGTTTAATTTCATAATAAAAAATCTTGTTACAAGATACTAATATTCGATGAAGTCTCGGACAATCATAGGATTTCTTTATGTAGAACTGTTTTATTGCTTTCGCCTTTTTCATCGTCTTTAGTGTTACATAAATGCAGGAGTCTCATAGTGTTTATTACAAGTTTTATCAATGTGGTTTTTATAAATTATTTCGCCTTTGTTTTAGTTTTATTACTGGTTAGAATTTAAATCAGAAGGATTGCAATAAATTAAATGACCAGCCTTACTTAATACCGACATTGTTAATTTATTTTCTTGCTCAAAAGAATACCTTAACTTTGATTAACCCAAATTAATATTTCCATGATTGACATTTTTCTGTCAAATTTTAAAGATGGTGTTTATCACGTTCTCAACTTAAACATATACCATCACATTCTGTTTTTGGTAGCTCTATGTGTGCCTTATTTGTTTGATAGTTGGAAACGTGTTTTCTTACTTATTACAGTTTTTACTTTAGGTCATTCCGTAGCTTTAGGGCTGGGGGTTTACGGTGTTATTAACGTTAATACAAGGTTGCTGCAGACTCTAATACCGCTGACCATATTAGTGCTTGCCATTTATAATATTTTTACGGCAGGAAGAAAATCACAAAACAACAAGGCTGGGCTTTTGTATCTGGTAGGGTTGTTTTTTGGTTTGGTTCATGGACTTGGTTTTGTAACTAACTTTAGTCGCATGATTACCACTTCTGAAAATAAGCTCATTGCGCTTTTGGAAGTGAGTCTCGGTATCGAAGTTGGCCAATTGGTCATTGCCTTTATCATCCTATTCATTAGTTTTCTTTGCCAAACGATTTTCAGGTTTTCTAAACGTGATTGGATAATGGTAATTTCTGCAGTTGTTTTGGGTTTTGTAATTCACATACTTTTGTTGAGTCAATTTTTTTCTTGAGCAAATTAAGGTTGCATAAGATTTGATAAAAATTTAACGTTATCAAAGTCCTAAATTGTCTATGACAGCATTTAGAATTATTACATTTATAGCCCTACCCGAAATTTCTTAAAAGAAATTACTACTTCCTGCAATTGGAGGTATTTATTCAAGGTAAATATAATTACTTGATGAGTAGGTTTTTGACTAAATTAAATAGATGCCCAAAAAAAAACAGCTTCGTTATGATAAGGCCTACTTGCGTATTGCTCAAGAGTGGGGTAAGCTCTCCCATTGCAAGCGTAAACAGGTGGGCGCACTCATCGTAAAAGACCGTATGATTATTTCTGATGGTTATAATGGCACGCCAACTGGTTTTGAGAATTATTGCGAGGATGATGAGGGTTACACCAAATGGTACGTTCTGCATGCTGAAGCTAATGCGATTTTAAAAGTCGCTTCCTCTACCCAATCATGTAAAGGTGCTACTTTGTATATTACACTCTCGCCTTGCAAGGATTGTAGCAAGCTTATTCATCAAGCTGGAATTGTTAGGGTGGTATATAATCAGGAATATAAAGATGATTCTGGGCTACAGTTCTTAAGAAAAGCAGGAATTGATTTACGGCTCATTGAAAACGTAGATGCATAGATGGGCTTTCAGAAAAAATACATACCGCTTTTATTGGGTCTCGCTGTTGCGGCGGGAATTTTTATTGGCGGAAAATTAAACTTCACAGATACCTCAGACCGTTTATTTACAACCAATAGCAAAAAAGATAAGCTGAACAGGCTTATCGATTACATCGACTATGAATATGTGGATGAAGTCAACACCGATAGTATTGTTGATGTTACCGTTAATGGTATTTTAGAGAATTTAGACCCCCATTCCATTTACATTCCTAAAAGTGAGTTGGAGCGTGTTACCAATAATATGAAAGGTGATTTTGTAGGCATTGGCGTTAATTTTTATACTTACCGGGATACTGTTACCGTTATTAGACCTATAGCTGGAGGGCCAAGCGACAAGGCGGGTATCAAGGGTGGCGACCGGATTATTATGGCAGATGGAGACTCAATTTTTGGAGGCTATTGGAGCAACGATGAAATTATCGCAAAGCTAAAAGGCGAAAAAGGAAGTAAGGTCACGCTCAAAGTGAAACGAAAGGGTGTTGAAAAGCTGCTAGATTTTAAGGTAAAGCGCGATGTCATTCCTATAAAAAGCGTGGATGCCGCTTATATGCTTACCAATAATTTGGGTTATATAAAAATTAATCGATTTGCGGAGTCCACCTATAAAGAATTTAAAAGCGCACTCGATAAACTACAAAATCAGGGCGCAACAAAACTCGCGCTCGATCTTCGTGATAACCCTGGCGGATTTTTAGGGATAGCCGAAAAGATTGTGGATGAGTTTTTAGAGGAAGATAAACTTATTCTCTTCACAAAAAATAAAACTGGTAAGATTGAAAAAAGTTATGCAACAGACAAGGGCGACTTTGAGGAAGGTGAGATTTATATATTAATCAATGAAAGCTCCGCCTCAGCTAGTGAAATTGTTGCAGGTGCCTTGCAGGATAATGATAAAGGTATCATTGTAGGCAGACGAAGCTACGGCAAGGGTTTGGTTCAGCGTGAAATGTCCTTGGGAGATGGAAGTGCCGTACGTTTAACAGTCTCCAGATATTACACTCCAACTGGTAGGTCTATTCAAAGACCGTATGATAAAGGCAACAGTAAGGAATATTATAATGACTATTATAAACGTTTAAGTAGTGGCGAATTAGATCATCCCGAAAGTATGAAGTTTGCCGACTCTCTTAGATATACAACACCTAAGGGAAAAGTGGTTTACGGTGGTGGAGGTATTATTCCAGACATTTTTATACCGCTTAATACCACAGCTCAAAATGAAACCCTTAATTATATCAAAAGGCGTGGCTATATGAGCAATTTTGTTTTTGAGGAATTAGATCGCGACCGTGAGATTTATGAGGGATTGGATGCCAAGGATTTTGAGCAAGCGTTTTATATTACTGATGACGTCATATTAAATTTTCAGAAATATCTCAATTTAAAGGAACAGACCAATTTGACCTTTGTGGCCTATCATGACCAAATAAGACGAATGATAAAATCTGAACTAGGTGCCCAACTATACGGGTCCAACACAGCAGAAAAAATCTTGAATGAAGATGATGAGATGATTGAGGAAGTTATCTTATTAAGCTACGGAGCAAAAGATTTTGGATTTCATATTTCTGAAGAATTAAAAAAGGAGTAGAAGATTACTTACAGCATAATACCGCCAGAAACTTCAATACGCTGCCCATTTATCCAATACGCATCTTTGGTACACAAAAACGCAACTACGCCACCAATATCCTCTGGTTCGCCAACGCGTCCCAAAGCAGTATTGCTCGTGATGGTGTCTATTTTCTTTTCATTGGTTTTATTTTCACCACCACCAAAATCTGTTGCAACAGCTCCTGGAGCAACAACATTTGCTGCAATTTTTCGATGAGCTAATTCTTTGGCCAAATACTTTGTAAAGGTTTCAACTGCGCTTTTCGCAGAAGCATAGGCAGATGAATTGGGCAGAGAGAACCGAGCCAAACCAGATGAAATGTTAATAATGCGCCCCCCGTCATTCAAAACGGGAATCATTTTTTGGGTTAGAAAATAAACACCTTTAAAATGAATATTGAGCATATCATCAAAGTCCTTTTCTGTAGTTTCTAAGAATGGTTTGTAAATTCCGGTGCCTGCATTATTTATCAAGAAGTCCAATTTTGGACTTCCGTAGGTTTCAGAAAGATGGGATGATAGCTTTTCAATAAAAACTTCAAAACTATTTATGTCCTTGGTGTCTAATTGAAATGCTATCGATTTCTGCCCGCTCTTTTTAATTTCAGCAACCACATCTTCGGCAGCCGATTTATTTGAATGGTAGGTAAGTATGACATCTATTCCTTTTTTAGATAAATGCATGGCCATGTTTTTTCCAAGTCCTCTACTTCCTCCAGTAACCAATGCTATTTTTGATTCTTTCATACCTATTCTTTTTTTATAAATGGTTATTGTAATATAATGACGAAATTAAGCTCATGGGTTTATAAAGTATTCTATTTCCTAATCACATTAGCACTACATCCTGAATAAAAATATCAACTGATCTTGTCGTGAATTTTAGTATGCTTACCACCGTTCCAAAGTGTTAAAATATCGGTGGCCACTTGCGCACCACTTCCTGAGGCAATTGCAAATTGACTTCTCCAGCCAGCCATTGTTCCCGCAACATACAAGCCTTCTTCAACTAAGTGATTTTCGTTTTTTAGCCAAAGACGTTCTTTTTCAATCGCTGCTCTTGGGTGGGATTCTAAATGTCCTTGAAGACCTTCGATTTTTACAAGATTGGTATAACCTACAGCCACTACAATCAATTTTGAAGTATATGTGTTTTTGTTCGTAGTAACGTTAAAGCCTTCCGCAGTTTTTAAAACAGATTTTACCTTTTCCTTTTCAATTTGTTCAACATCAGGGTACAAATTTTCAAGCTGCATTTTGCCACTCTCTAAAATATCGGCACCCAAAGTACCAGGTTTAAGACCCAAAACATTGTTAAACAGCGCACTTTGCAAATGCGATGCTCTTTGATGCATAATAATACCAATGCGTTTATTCGTTGCAAACTCCTTTGGTTTTGCTGAGCCGAGAACTAAAGCGCAGGACATCCCCGCTGCACCACCTCCAATAATCAATACGTCGAACATAGTTTTTATAAATGAATGATAAATTTAAGATTCCTAGACTTGAAATTCGAGGGAAGGATTACTTTTTTTAATTTTCGATTTTAGCAGAAGAAAAATTAAATAATTGATAGTTTGAGAAGCAATCTACCGTCATGATTAATAGTCTCAAACTAGCTTTTTCTACTTGTTCTTGTAATTGCACGATTGTTATGTGAATATGGTATTGAGGTTATTTTGCTTGACCAACTTCAGTCTATAATACTGAATTTAGCGAATAAGGAGTTTTTAATCAGTAATTGATGATTTTATTTAAATTACCAACTTACTTTACTCGAAGCTTGGTAGATACCTAACGATTTTTTGAAGCGTGAAGCAGGTTTTCTTACTAGAATATTTTAAAGGTCATCACAGGTTTTTTGGCGTGATTTACCAAGTCTTCACTAATACTGCCGTTGAAAAAATGTGCAATTCCCTGTCTGCCGTGGGTACTGATGCCAATTAAATCAGCATCGATTTCTGCAGAGAAATTTAAAATCCCTTTTTCTACCGAATCATCATTATATATGGTAATGGTGTAATTCTTAAAAGAGTAGTCGCCTATAAATTCATTAATTCTTTTCTTAGCTTTTTTAGTAGTCGTAAAATTATTTGGCGTATTTACCATAAGCAAGTGTAATTTAGCTCCAAGATTGGTAGCTATGTCGGCAGCTTGTTTATAGGTTTCTTTATTGTCTTTTTTAAAGTCTGATGCAAACACCATGTCGTTCGCACTAAAATTTGAAATTTCATCCTTTATAACTAGGACAGGAATGTCAGAACTTCGTACCACTTTTTCAGCATTTGAGCCTACAAACATTTCATGAAAACCACTAGCCCCGTGAGACCCCATTACAATTAAATCTGCGCCGTGTTCTTTGGAAATTTCAGAGATGCCTGCAAATGAGCCATCAGGTTTAACAATTTCATGCACTTTAACGCCCTTTAGGTAATCACTTTCAATAAGTTCCTCAAAACGCTTGTGGGCCATTTTCATAAAAAACATAACTTCTGGCACGTCTGCGGTGGAGGTTACCGCATCCGTTTCGGTTAGTGGTATTTGTAGCAAATGCAAAAGGTAGATTTCACTTTCATACATTTTAGCAATTTGTGAGGCGACTTTTAGCGCGTTTTCAGCCTCTTTGGAAAAATCGGTAGGAACGAGTATTTTTTTCATGATCGTATTAGTTTGATTTTACCTTAAATTTAATGATTAATATCGAAATACAGGCAGTTGGCGTTTTCAATAATTTTATTGTATATTTGCACCGTTGTTTGAAAAATAAGAATAATGAGCGGACGGAAAGTCCGCTCTTTTTATACTAATAATGTTCAAGGAAACCGTAAAAGACTTACTCAATACTGCGTTAGATGAGCGCCAAGATTTATTCATTATCGACTTTAAAGTGCAAAGCGATAATAGCATAAAAGTAATTATTGATGGAGATAACGGGGTGTTGGTAGAAGATTGCATGTTCATTAGCAGGGCCATTGAACACAATCTGGATAGGGAAGAAGTAGATTTTTCTTTAGAAGTACTTTCCGCAGGTGCAACTTCACCGTTAACGGAAAAAAGACAGTATAAAAAAAATATTGGTAGAACCTTAAATGTGACAACCACAGACGATGAGGTTATTGAAGGTACGCTTACTGAAGCTACCGAAGATTACATTCATTTGGAGTGGAAAACAAGAGAGCCTAAACCAGTTGGTAAGGGCAAGGTCACTGTAAAAAAACAAGCAGAAGTAGCATACAACACTATTTCAAAGGCTCAAGTTGTAATAAAATTTTAATTCCTAGTAACTATGGAAAATATTGCATTAATTGATTCGTTCTCAGAATTTAAAGACGATAAATTAATCGATCGTGTGACCTTAATGGCCATTTTGGAAGATGTATTGAGAAGTGCATTGAAAAGAAAATACGGCGATGATGATAACTTTGACATCATTATAAACCCTGATAAAGGCGATTTAGAGATTTGGAGGAACAGAATTGTCGTTGCTGATGATGAAGTAGAAGAACCAAATCAAGAAATTTCACTTTCTGAAGCTCAAAAAATAGAACCCGATTTTGAGGTGGGAGAAGATGTTGCCGAAGAGGTTAAATTAGTGGACTTAGGGCGTCGCTCTATATTAGCATTGAGACAAAATTTAATTGCTAAGATTCATGAGCATGACAACACCAATATTTACAAGCAATTTAAGGAACTTGAAGGCGAAATTTATTCCGCAGAGGTTCACCATATCCGCCACAGGGCGATTATTCTTTTAGATGATGAGGGCAATGAGATTATTCTTCCTAAGGAAAAACAAATTCCATCTGACTTTTTTAGAAAAGGAGAGAACGTTCGCGGTATTATTGAAAGCGTAGAGTTAAAGGGCAATAAGCCTTCAATTATAATGTCAAGAGCAGCACCGGCTTTCTTGGAGAAATTATTTGAACAGGAAATACCTGAAGTCTTTGACGGCTTAATTACAGTTAAGGCTGTTGTTAGAATCCCTGGTGAAAAGGCCAAAGTTGCAGTAGATAGTTATGATGACAGAATTGATCCAGTTGGGGCTTGTGTAGGTATGAAAGGGTCAAGAATCCACGGAATTGTCCGAGAACTTGGCAATGAAAATATTGATGTTATTAACTATACCAGTAACATACAGTTGTTCATCACACGGGCATTGAGCCCAGCACGTGTAACCTCAATCAAACTTGATGAGGTTAATAAACGTGCCGAAGTTTTACTTAAACCTGAAGAAGTATCTAAGGCTATTGGTCGTGGAGGTCATAATATTAGACTCGCTGGCAAATTGACCGGATATGAAATTGATGTGTTTAGGGAAGGTGCTGAAGAAGATGTTGAATTGAAAGAGTTTTCAGATGAAATTGAAGACTGGGTTATTGCAGAATTTAGTAAGGCAGGTTTAGATACAGCCAAAAGTATCTTGGAGCAAGATGTCAATGATCTTGTAAAAAGAACCGACCTTGAAGAAGAAACCATTTTGGACGTAATGGCAATTCTCAAAGAGGAATTTGAAGAATAATGCGAATTGACAAATAGTTTTATTTGTATAAGCAATTTTAAGTATATTATAAGCAGTTTATGGCTCAAACAAGATTAAATAAAGTATTAAGGGAACTTAACATCTCTATTGATCGCGCAGTTGATTTTCTAGAATCAAAGGGCGTGGATATAGAAAAGAATCCTAATACAAAAATATCCGAAGACGTTTATGCCGTTCTTTCAGACGAGTTTCAAACGGACGCCAATAAAAAGGCAGAATCCCAAGAAGTCAGTGAGGCTAAACTTAAGGAAAAGGAAGAGCTGCGTGAACAACGTGAGCGTGAAATTGAAGAAAAAGCCGAACGCGAAGCTAAACAAAAAGAGGTTGTTAGAGCAAAAGCTGAACTCAGCGGAACCAAACAAGTTGGTAAAATCGATTTGGACGGCGGAAAATCTAAATCCAAGCCAGAAACTCCCGTTGAAAAAGTAGTTGAAACGCCCGAAGCTAAGGAAGAAGTTGCTAAAACTCCAGTTTCCGAAGAAAAAGAAAAACCTTCAGAAGCGGAAAAAACTGAAACAACTACTGCCGAAGCTGAAAAAGCAGAAAAAACTGAAACAACCAATGAAGATAAACCAAAGGTAGGGTCTAAAACCGAAGAGCCGAAAGAGACATCTAAAACCGCTGTTGAAAAAGCTGATGATAAAATTGGAGAAGAAGCCAAGGAAACATCAGAGCCTGCCGAAGAAACTATAAAGACTCAATACAAAAAGCTTTCTGGCACAACAATCGCCGGAGATAAAATTGATCTTTCCAAGTTTGCAAAGCCTAAGAAGAAAAAAGAAGATAAAAAACCTACCGATAACAAAAGAAAACGCCGTCGTATTAGTAAAGGCCCAGCTGGAGGTGGTAACACCGCGGGTGCAAGAGGTGGCAATCAAAGAGGTGGTTTTAAAGGTAGAACCCAAGGTAAACGTAGTTCTACGGTAAAAGAAGAGCCAACAGAGGCAGAAGTACAAAAACAAGTTCGAGAAACTTTAGAGAAACTGCAAGGTAAATCTTCTAAAGGTAAAGGCGCAAAATACAGGCGTGATAAAAGAGACTCCCATAAAGAGCAAACAGAAAAAGATCAGCAGGCAGAAGCAGCAGATAGTAAAATATTGAAAGTGACTGAGTTTGTTACCGCAAGCGAAGTGGCTACGATGATGAACGTTTCAGTAACCGAAATTATTTCGGCATGTATGTCTCTTGGTATGATGGTAACCATGAACCAACGTTTGGACGCAGAAACCCTATCGGTGGTTGCAGACGAATTTGGTTATGAGGTTGATTTTGTAACGGCAGATATTGAAGAGTCTTTTGAAAAAATTGAAGATAAGCCAGAAGATTTGCTACCAAGAGCTCCAATCGTTACCGTTATGGGTCACGTAGATCACGGTAAAACGTCGCTCTTGGATTATATAAGAAAAGAAAACGTAATCGCTGGTGAGTCTGGTGGAATTACACAGCATATCGGAGCTTATGGTGTAGAGCTGGATAATGGTCAAAAAATTGCATTTTTAGATACACCGGGTCACGAGGCGTTTACCGCTATGCGTGCACGTGGTGCTCAAGTAACCGATTTAGCTATAATTGTTATCGCTGCAGATGATGCCATCATGCCGCAAACTAAAGAAGCAATTGCACACGCCCAAGCGGCCAACGTTCCAATTGTTTTCGCAATTAACAAAATTGACAAACCAGGCGCAAACCCTGAAAAAGTTAAAGAGGGCTTGGCTCAAATGAATCTCTTGGTCGAAGACTGGGGTGGTAAAATCCAATCTCATGATATATCGGCTAAAGAAGGAACAGGTATCAAGGAGCTTCTAGAAAAAGTTTTGCTTGAAGCTGAAATTTTAGAGCTTAAGGCTAACCCAGATAAGCGTGCAAACGGTACTGTTGTAGAGGCTTTTTTAGATAAAGGTCGTGGTTATGTGTCAACTATTCTGGTTCAAGCCGGAACGCTAAAAGTTGGCGATTATGTACTCGCTGGTAAAAACAGTGGTAAGGTAAAAGCCATGCAAGATGAACGTGGCAACGAAGTTAAAGTCGCAGGGCCATCAACGCCTGTATCTATTTTAGGATTGGACGGCGCACCACAAGCTGGTGATAAATTCAATGTATTTGAAGATGAGCGCGAAGCCAAGCAGATTGCAGTAAAACGTACCCAATTACAACGTGAGCAGTCCGTTAGGACACAACGTCATATTACATTGGATGAAATTGGTCGTCGTATCGCCCTTGGTGATTTCCAAGAATTAAACATTATCCTAAAAGGGGATGTGGATGGTTCTGTGGAAGCTTTGACCGATTCGTTCCAGAAATTATCCACGGAAGAAATACAAGTCAATATCATCTTTAAAGGTGTAGGAGCAATTACCGAAAGCGACGTGCTTTTAGCAACTGCATCAGATGCGATTATCATCGGATTTAACGTGAGGCCAATGGGCAACGCAAGGCAGATTGCTGATAAGGAAGAAATCGATATCAGAATGTATTCTATTATCTACGATGCCATTAACGACTTAAAAGATGCAATGGAAGGCATGTTGTCCCCAGAGCTCAAAGAGGAAATTACTGGTACTGCGGAAATTAGGGAAACCTTTAAAATATCCAAAGTTGGAACCATTGCAGGTTGTATGGTACTCAGCGGAAAAATCTATAGAAGTGCTGGAATTCGTTTAATCAGGGACGGTGTTGTAATCCATACCGGTGAGTTGAGCTCATTAAAACGTTTCAAGGACGATGCTAAGGAAGTAGCTAAGGGTTACGATTGTGGTATCCAATTGAAGAATTATAATGATATTCAAATCGATGATACCATTGAGGCCTTTAGAGAAGTTGAGGTTAAGAAGAAGCTGAAATAAATAAACAGAAAAAAAAGAGACTCAAATTTGAGTCTCTTTTTTTTCTGTTTATTTATAAAGTCGGCAGTTTTCAGTCGGCAGTCTAAAGTTCGGACTACAAATTTTGTTCGTATTATAAAATCTAGAAAAGTAACCCATAACAGTTTCCTCCTTCGGAGGGTTAGGGAGGAGGGGTTAGGGGGTTTTATCTTTCTTTGGTTCAAAAACCATAGCTTTACTAAATTTTTCCTTGATTTTTAAAAGTGCTATATCGGCTTCCAATCTAGTGCTGAAATTACCAACCCAAACCTTGTAATTTGGTGTTTCATAAACCATTTCAGCTGGCCATTCGCTAAATTCTTCCTGAAATTCTGCTTTCAGCTTTTCAGCTTCGGACCTTGCTCCAAAATCTAATTGAATTTTATAAAGGTCAACGGTCTTTACGTCTTTTTTATATTCCAGTAATTTACTGATGGCGTCATCTTGTTCTATGGAAACAGTGCCAGTTTGTGCATTTACTATAGCATTGAAAGTTAAAAGTACCGTTGCTAATAGTATTATGTTTTTGATTTTCAGTATCATATTTTCATTAATTTATACAAAGAAACTCTTTTTTTTCAAGAGCTAAGTTTTCAGTCTAAAATATTAACTTTAAAGTATGCTTTTTCATTATTTAGAATCCCTATAAATTAGTAATTAACGCTTCGCTAACATTTACGAAATCGAGTTTAAGTGTTATTTTTGCAGGAGTTTATAAAAGCGGTTTTTATATGATTATCATTGAAAAAACCGTACCAAAGTTTAGAAGATAATTCAACTCAAAATATGACACAGGTAATCTACCGGAAACTAACATCAAAAGTCCTCAGTTTAGGGTTAGTTTTTTTACTTACGTTAGCTACTTCGCTTACTGCCCAAGAGGGTGATGCTGCAAATGGAAAGGCACTTTTCAACGTTAACTGTGCTTCTTGCCACCAACTTAATAGAAAAATGACTGGTCCCGCATTGAAAAATGTTGAGACCCGTTTAGCGGAAGAAGAAGGTTTAGACCGCGAGTGGCTTTACAAATGGATTAAGAACAGTGCGGGCTTAATCAAGTCTGGAGATGCTTATGCCAATAAAATTTACGAGGAGTATAATGGCACTGCAATGACCGCTTTTCCGTTGCTTTCAAACTCAGACATTGATGATATTTTAGCTTACACGGCTGCTGAGCCTGAAAAAGTTGAAGTAACAAGAACTGATGGTCAGCCGAAGGTGGTGGTGAAGGCGGTGGCACTTCAAATACATTAATTTTAGCGGCATTAGCAATTATGTTTGCTTTGCTCGCAGTTGCATTGATTTTGGTAAGGCAAACGCTCAATAAGTTTGCAGAAGATAAAGGCGTGACCGTTCCGGTTAAACAGAAGGGCACACCAATTTGGAAGGCTTTTGTACAAAACCAGTTTTTGGTATTGGTAAGTGTTATTTTACTTTTATTAGCTAGTGCATACTTTGTTTATGGTTACTTAATGCAAGTTGGCGTTAATCAGGGGTATGAGCCAATTCAGCCTATACATTACTCACATAGAATCCATGCGGGTGAAAATGCAATAGACTGTAAATACTGTCACTCATCGGCAAGGGTTAGTAAGCATTCTGGTATTCCTTCCTTAAATATTTGTATGAATTGCCATAAATCAATTTATAACGTTGCAGAATCTGTTCAGAAAACCGGTATTGAAGAGTACGGGGTTGACTACAATAAGGAAATTCAAAAATTGTATAAAGCCGTCGGTTGGGATGAAGAAAACCAAGAATACACTGGCGACACACAGCCAGTAAAATGGGTACGGATTCATAATCTACCTGATTTTGCTTATTTCAATCACTCACAGCATCACATTGTTGGTGGCATTCAATGTCAAACATGTCACGGGCCCGTTGAGGAAATGGAGATAATGTACCAGTATTCATCCTTAACCATGGGTTGGTGTATCAATTGCCATAGAGAGACCAATGTTAAAACCGAAGGCAATGCGTACTACGAAAAAATCCACGATGAATTGTCAAAAAAATATGGTGTTGATAAATTAACCGCAGCACAAATGGGCGGATTGGAATGTGGTAAATGCCATTACTAAATCTTAGATTTAGCAATTCCCGCGTAATGCGGGAATCTCATGTAAAAAACAAAATAATTGATTGAGGTAATAAGCAAGGTTGAAAACTGAGTGAAGCCGAAGTTAAATCAAAAAAATCGTAAATAATAATTATGTCATCAAACAAGAAATACTGGAAAAGTGTTGGAGAGCTAAAGGATAGCTCTATTGTTGAGGCGCTAGAAAAGAACGAATTTGTAAGCGAGATTCCTACCGAAGAATTTTTAGGTAATAAAAAAACTTTGGAATCTTCCTCTACAACACGTCGTGACTTTTTAAAGTACGTTGGTTTTAGTACAGCGGCTGCATCTTTGGCGGCGTGTGAGGGACCAGTAATAAAATCAATTCCTTACGTTGTTCAGCCAGAGGAAATTATTCCTGGGGTTGCAAATTATTATGCTACTACTATTGCTAATGGATTTGATTTTTCGAGCGTTCTAATTAAAACGCGGGAAGGCCGACCTATAAAAGTTGAAAGTAATAACCTAGCTAAAACACATAATGGTGCTAATGCAAGAGTTCTTGCTTCTGTTTTGGATTTGTATGATAACATGCGAGTCAAAGCGCCATATAAGAACGGTGAGAAAATCTCATGGTCAGATTTTGATGTGCACACCAATAAAGCACTTACCGACGTTAAGAATTCAGGAAAGCAAATTGTTTTATTAACTCAAACTTTTGCGAGCCCCTCAACCACAAAATTAATTGGTGAGTTTAAAGCGAAATACGGTAATGTGAGCCATGTTGTTTACGATGCAGTTTCAGAATCTGCCGCGCTAGATGCCTATCAGGCAAAATACGGTACCAGAGGATTTGCTAGTTACGATTTTTCAAAAGCGATGACTATTGTTTCTGTAGGAGCTGACTTTCTAGGCGATTGGCATGGTGGCGGTTTTGACGCGGGATATGCAAAGGGACGCATACCAACTAACGGTAAAATGTCACGTCATATTCAGTTTGAATCTAATATGTCATTGTCTGGCGCAAACGCTGATAAGCGAGTGCCAATTACTCCTAGTCAACAAAAGCAAGTTTTAGCTAAACTCTATAGTTTAGTTTCTGGCGGTTCTGTTTCTACAGAATTACCTGAAAATATTGACAGAGCAGTTCAAGCAGCAGCTTCCGAATTGAAGAGAGCCGGAAGCAACGGCGTTTTGGTAACTGGTATTCAGGATGTCAATGCACAAGCTATTGCTTTGTCAATAAACGCAACACTTAGAAGTAAGGCATTTGACCCTTCAACACCAATATTAACAAGACAAGGAAGTAATCAGGAAATTGCACAACTAATTTCAGATATGAAAGCTGGTAATGTCGGTGCAATAATAATGAGCGGCGTAAATCCTTCTTATTCTTTACCAAATGCTTCGGAATTTAATGAAGCTCTAAAAAACATAGAATTATCTATCGCGTTTTCAATGAAAGCAGATGAGACTGCTTCCGCAGCAGAATATATCGCTGCAGCTCCTCACTATTTAGAATCTTGGGGCGACGTGGAATTGAAGAAAGGTCATTTCAGCTTAATCCAGCCAACTATTCGTCCGTTGTTCGATACACGTCAATTTCAGCAGGCTTTATTGTTATGGAACGGAAGTAATAAAACTTACCGCGAGTACATCAAATCCAATTGGGACGGTGGTATTCTCGGTGGAAGCTCATTTAACCTAGCACTTCAAGATGGGGTTTACAGACCCGGAATGTTAGATAGTAGGCCTGGCGGTTCAACGTCACGAACTATTGAAACAACATCATCGGAATTAAAAGACAAAAAAGACAGAACATTTGTTGGAGGAATTATTCATGATGTTGCCGTAGGCGTCGGAATTAAAGACCAAGATAAAGACGAATATACCACTACAACATCAACTTCTACCGTTTCAAATTCCAACGAAAATTTGGCGGGTGGGATAACACCTGTTTCTGCTGGAACTGCTGCTCGCGATTTGGCGAAGTCGGCAATCTCTGAAGGGATGGAACTTTCACTTTACACAAAAGTATCGATGGGTGACGGTCAGCAGGCCAACAACCCATGGTTACAGGAATTTCCTGATCCAATTACCAGAACATCTTGGGATAACTATTTAACAATTTCAGCAGCCGACGCAGAAAAGTTGGAGTTCATAAACCAAAATGAGGCTACAGGCGCTTTAAATGGAAGCTATGCAGATCTAACTGTCAATGGAGTTACTTTAAAGAATGTACCTGTAATTATTCAGCCAGGTCAAGCTCGGGGCTCTATTGGTTTGTCCTTAGGGTATGGTAGAACAGCAGGTCTTAAAGAAGAAATGAAAACGGGAGTGAACGCTTATCCGTTATATCAAGATTTTAATACGTTCCAAAACGTTTCTATCAAAAAAGCTGCCGGTGTTCACGAGTTTGCTTGTGTGCAGTTGCAAAATACATTGATGGGGCGTGGTGATATTATAAAGGAAACAACTTTAGAAATTTTCAATACAAAAGATAAGGAATACTGGAACGCAGTACCTAAAGTATCTTTAAACCATGAAGAAGTTGCGGTAACCTCTCCCGAGGTTGACCTTTGGGATGAGTTTGATCGATCAATCGGGCATCATTTTAATTTGGCGATAGACTTGAACGCTTGTACCGGTTGCGGTGCTTGTGTGATTGCTTGTCATGCTGAAAATAATGTGCCGGTTGTAGGTAAAGAGGAAATTAGACGTAGTCGTGACATGCACTGGTTAAGAATTGATCGTTACTATTCTTCAGAAGAAACATTTGAAGCAGACGATACTAAAAAAGAGGATTTCTCAGGGTTATGGGGTGATCAAGGTTCCTTAGGCGGATTTGGTGAGCTGGAAAACCCGGCCGATAACCCACAAGTCGCTTTTCAACCTGTGATGTGCCAGCACTGTAACCATGCACCATGTGAAACGGTTTGTCCAGTGGCAGCATCATCGCACGGTCGTCAAGGTCAGAACCACATGATTTATAACCGTTGTGTAGGAACTAGATATTGTGCAAATAACTGTCCTTATAAAGTAAGACGTTTCAACTGGTTCCTTTACAATAAGAATGAAGAGTTTGATTACCACATGAACAATGATTTAGGTCGCATGGTAATTAATCCAGATGTGACTGTACGTTCACGTGGGGTTATGGAGAAATGTTCTATGTGTATTCAAATGACGCAGAAAACTATATTAGATGCGAAACGTGATGGCCGAGTGATAGAGGATGGTGAATTCTCAACAGCTTGTTCTGCCGCATGTGATAAAGGTGCAATTGCTTTTGGAGATATTAACGATGAAAAAAGTGTTGTGGCTGATTTGATGAAAGAAGATAGAATGTATCATTTGCTCGAAAGTGTTGGGACTAAACCGAACGTTCAGTACCACACTAAAGTTCGAAATACAAGCGAAGCATAAAATTAATTAAGAAACAATTATAATAGATTATGGCGTCTCATTACGAAGCACCTATTAGAAGACCCTTAGTTACAGGCGAAAAATCATATCACGATGTATCGATAGATGTGGCACGTCCTGTTGAAGGCAAAGCAAATAAATCTTGGTGGATTGTGTTTTCAATCGCCTTGATAGCCTTCCTTTGGGGGATTGGGTGTATTATCTATACGATATCAACGGGTATCGGTACTTGGGGTCTTAATAAGACTGTTGGCTGGGCCTGGGATATCACCAACTTTGTTTGGTGGGTAGGTATTGGTCACGCCGGGACGTTGATTTCGGCAGTACTTTTACTATTCCGTCAAAAATGGAGAATGGCGATTAACCGTTCTGCGGAAGCCATGACCATTTTCTCGGTAATACAGGCGGGGCTTTTCCCAATTATTCACATGGGTCGTCCTTGGTTGGCATATTGGGTATTACCGATACCAAACCAATTTGGTTCACTTTGGGTAAACTTTAATTCGCCCTTGCTTTGGGACGTATTTGCCATTTCAACATACCTATCAGTGTCACTAGTATTTTGGTGGACAGGGTTGCTTCCCGATTTTGCGATGATTCGTGATCGTGCGGTTAAACCATTTCAAAAGAAAATATATTCTCTTTTAAGTTTCGGTTGGAGCGGAAGAGCAAAAGATTGGCAACGTTTTGAAGAAGTCTCACTGGTACTTGCAGGTTTAGCAACTCCTTTGGTTTTATCTGTACACACTATTGTATCCTTTGACTTTGCTACCTCGGTAATTCCTGGATGGCATACCACCATTTTCCCGCCGTACTTTGTTGCTGGAGCTGTATTTTCAGGTTTTGCCATGGTGAACACACTACTTATAATCATGAGAAAAGTGTGTAGCCTCGAAGATTATATTACCGTTCAGCACATAGAGCTTATGAACATCGTAATTATGATTACGGGTTCTATCGTTGGTGTAGCCTATATTACCGAATTGTTTATTGCTTGGTACTCAGGTGTTGAATATGAGCAATATGCGTTTTTAAACAGAGCAACCGGACCTTACTGGTGGGCATATTGGTCAATGATGACATGTAATGTGTTCTCACCACAGTTTATGTGGTTCAAGAGACTAAGAACAAGTATCATGTTCTCCTTTATAATTTCGATTGTAGTTAATATAGGGATGTGGTTTGAGCGTTTCGTCATTATTGTAACATCTTTGCACAGGGATTATATTCCATCTTCTTGGACTATGTTCTCTCCAACATTTGTAGATATCGGGATTTTCATCGGAACTATTGGATTCTTCTTTGTTTTGTTCCTATTATATGCAAGAACATTCCCTGTAATTGCACAGGCCGAAGTCAAGACCATATTAAAATCTTCCGGAGAACGTTATAAGCGTATTCGTGAAAGTGGAGAAAGTTTAGTTGGTACTGGAGCAGATGCTAGAACGTCAGTGCCAAAAATAGACGCACATGCTGAAAACTTGAAAAAACCAGCTAATAAACAAAAATTAGACACCTTACTAAAAGGTGTAGGTACTTATGACCCAACAGCACAAACACCTGATGATTTAAAGGTTATAAATGGTATAGGCCCAAAAATGGAACAAACCTTGAACGAGATGGGAATCTATACCTACGCCCAAGTAAGTAAAATGACTAAACGTGAATATGATTTATTGGATGATTTGACAGGTTCGTTCCCCGGAAGGGCAGAACGTGACGATTGGTCGGGTCAAGCTAAAAAATTAATAAATTAAAATAGTACATGGAAGAAGCTTCAAAAGTAATTCACGCTATTTACAATGATGATGACGTTCTAATGGCCGCCGTTAAAAAGGTCAAAGCAGCGCATTTTCATATAGAGGAGATATTTTGTCCTTTTCCAGTCCACGGATTGGACAAGGCAATGGGATTGGCACCAACACGAATAGCAATAACATCCTTTATGTATGGATGTGTTGGGTTAGCTGTGGCTATTGTGATGATGAATTTTATCATGATAGAAGATTGGCCTCAAGATATCGGTGGTAAACCGAGTTTTAGTTACATTGAGAACATGCCGGCATTTGTACCGATTATGTTTGAGCTGACCGTATTTTTTGCAGCGCATTTAATGGTTATTACATTTTACATGAGGAGTACTTTATGGCCATTCAAAAAAGCGGAGAATCCTGATCCAAGAACAACAGATGACCATTTTTTAATGGAAATTTCTGTAAATAATAATGAGGAGGAATTAACCACCTTGTTAAGAGATACTGGAGCAGTTGAAATTAATTTAATTGATAAAGCGCACTAAACTATAAAGATGAAAAGCTTAATTCAAATAACACTAGTATTGATTTTTGCCCTTGGTTTGGTGTCCTGTAACAAGAAAGGATCACCTAATTTCGAGTACATGCCAAATATGTATGAGTCTGTGGGGTATGAAGCATATCAAGAGGCAGAGCCATTTGATAATAACATGGAAGCAAAGTTGCCTGCTGAAGGTTCTATAGCAAGAGGTGGTCACCTTCCTTTTGAATTTGAAGATGGAAATGAAGGCTATTTAGATGCTAAAGCTAATTTGGCAAATCCATTAGATTCAATGGCCTTAGAATCGTACGATGGAGGTCAGAATTATGATATCTACTGTGCCATCTGCCATGGAAAAAATGGTAATGGTCAAGGTACTTTGGTTAAACGCGAAAAAATTCTTGGTGTACCAAGTTACGATGATGTTGGGAGAGCTATTACAGAAGGTAGTGTGTACCACGTTATTTACTACGGAAAAAACGCAATGGGGTCATACAAGAACCAATTGAATGAAAAGGAACGTTGGCAAGTTGTAGATTATGTTATGGAGCTCAAGAAGGAATTAGAGTCCAAAGCTGCACCCAAAGAAGAAGGTAATGCTGATACAAATGAAGCTGAAGGAGAGACAGCGCAAAGTGAGGCAACAGCAAATAATGCTATGGCTCAAACAAACTAGGATAGATAAAGATTATATAAAGATATGTACACAATTTCAGGTAAATTAAGAACAGTTGCTTTTGTACTTATGATTTTAGGTGCAATAGGCGTTGTTATTGGATTTATATCATCCCATAAATCTTTAGATGAAGTTAAGGAAATGATTGCTGCTCAAGATGGAGCACATGGTGGTGAACATGCCGCTGATACCGAATCTCATGTTGTTGCAGGTGGCAATGACCATTCTGATAATGCACATGATGAGGGAACGGTAGGTGCTATGGAAGATTCTGACGCTCATCATGAAAATGAAGTTCATAATAATACTTCCGGACATAATGAAGCTGATACTGCTCATGATAATGAAAGTGTTGGAATGGGAGATGCGCATCATGGCGATGCCCATGCAGAACACGTACAGCACCAATTAGCAAATAGACCTTGGGCTGCAATTTATGTAGCAGCATTTTTCTTTTTTATGATTTCATTGGGCGTACTAGCATTCTATGCGGTACAGTTTGCATCACAAGCAGGTTGGTCTCCTTTGTTACTTAGGGTAATGGAAGGTATTACAGCGTATATGTTACCCGGAGCTTTGATAGTATTAGGTATTGCTTTGGCATCTGGAATAATTGGTCACTATAATCTTTTTGTTTGGATGGATCCCGATGTAGTGGCACATGATGAATTAATCCAAGGAAAATCAGGTTGGTTGGATATCACTTGGTTTGCAATAAGAGGCTTAGTTTTTATTGGAGGTTGGTATCTTTATAGACATTTTTCACGTAAATATTCTATTGCTCAAGATGATGCTGATGATAATAAGAATTTCGTCAAAACTTTCCGTATTTCGGCAGGATTTTTGGTATTCTTTCTATATACAGAATCCATAATGTCCTGGGATTGGATTATGAGTGTTGACCCGCACTGGTTCTCAACTTTATTTGGCTGGTATATTCTTGCAGGTATGATGGTTTGCGGAATTACTGTTATTTCAATGGTTACTATTTATTTAAAATCCTTGGGCTTACTACCTAAAGTTAATGATAGTCATATCCATGATTTGGCTAAGTTCATGTTCGGTTTTAGTATTTTCTGGACCTACCTTTGGTTCTCACAGTTTATGTTGATTTGGTATTCAAATATTCCTGAAGAGGTTACTTATTTTGTAACAAGATTTCAAGATTATCAACTGCCTTTTTTAGGAATGGTTGTGATGAACTTTGTGTTTCCGCTATTAATATTGATGAATAGCGACTATAAAAGAATTCCTTGGTTTGTGATTATGGCTGGTATTGTAATATTGTGCGGCCATTACGTAGATGTATTTAATATGATTATGCCGGCAACGGTAGGAGACCAATGGTATATTGGCATTCCAGAAATTAGTTCATTATTGCTTTTTGGTGGTTTATTTATTTTCATCGTATTTACTGCGTTGACCAAAGCACCATTAGAACCCAAACGAAATCCTTTGATTAAGGAAAGTGAACAATTTCATTATTAATAAAATTTATAAAGAAGAGAAACGATAATGACGACTTTATTAACACTTATAATAGTACTTTTCGTTGCAGTTGCTATCTGGCAAATGATTAAAATATTTGATTTGTCCCAAGTTGGCAAAACAGATGATGGCGATATAGCGACCGACAAGGATAATAGGATTAACGGTTACATGATGATGGGTTTTCTTATTTTCATCTACGGTATAACCATTTTGAGTTTTTATTATTTGGGTGATTTGCCTCTGGTTTCTAATTCAGCATCAGAGCACGGTCCAGAAATTGACAGTTTGATGATTATTTCAATGATTGTTATTTTCATAACCCAGATTTTTACTCAATTTCTACTGCATTATTTTGCATTTAAATACAAAGGCGAGAAAGGTAAAAAAGCTTTATTTTATGCAGATAACAACACGTTGGAGGCGATTTGGACTTTTATTCCTGTTGTTGTTTTGTCAGGATTAATAATATACGGTCTTTTTACATGGACCGAGATTATGAATGTAGATGAGAGTGATGACCCAATGGTGATTGAACTCTATGCCCAACAGTTTAATTGGAAAGCAAGGTACTCTGGAGAAGATAACACGCTCGGTCTGGCAAATGTGAGATTGATTGATAACGACAAAGCTAATATATTAGGTTTGGACGAGTCAGATCCTAATGCCCAAGATGATATCATCACAACAGAATTACATTTACCCGTTGGGCGACCAATTCTCTTCAAAATGCGTTCTCAAGATGTTTTGCATTCAGCTTACATGCCCCATTTTAGAGCTCAGATGAATTGCGTTCCAGGAATGATTACTCAATTTGGCTTCACTCCAGCAGTAACTACTGAAGAAATGAGAAGAAATCCAGATATGATTGAAAAAGTAGCCAACATTAATGCCATAAGAAAAGAAAATAGCGAGGAGATTCTAGAAAAAGGCAAGGAAGTTTTCTACGAATTTGATTATCTTCTACTATGTAATAAAATTTGTGGAAAATCGCATTATAATATGCAGATGAAAATAATTGTTGAAACTCAGGAAGAGTATGATGAATGGATTAAGGAACAGCCAACATTCAATGCCTCTGTAATGCAAACAGAGATGGCTCAAGCCGAAGTACAAGAATAAAAAAAGACTATTAAAAGAAAAAGATTATGTCAGCACACGCACTTACAAACGAACACGTCGAACACGACGACCACGGGCATCATCACAAAGAGACTTTCGTAACCAAATACATCTTTAGCCAAGACCATAAGATGATTGCAAAGCAATATCTTATCACTGGTATAATAATGGGTGTTGTTGGCATATTAATGTCATTGATGATGCGTATGCAAATCGCTTGGCCAGAAAAGCCAAACGTACTTTTTGAAGCTTTATTAGGGAGATGGGCGCCAGATGGTGTCATGGATGCCGATATTTATTTGGCACTTGTAACTATCCACGGTACTATAATGGTATTTTTTGTATTAACGGCAGGATTGAGTGGCACATTTAGTAACCTATTGATTCCGTTGCAAATCGGAGCAAGGGATATGGCATCGGGATTTTTGAACATGGTATCTTACTGGTTGTTTTTTACCTCTAGTGTGATCATGATTTCATCTCTTTTTGTTGAAGCGGGACCAGCAGCTGCAGGTTGGACAATTTATCCACCATTGAGTGCTTTACCAATGGCTCAGGGAGGTTCAGGTTTAGGGATGACATTATGGTTAGTTTCCATGGCTATTTTTATAGCCTCTTCACTTTTAGGATCTTTAAATTACATTGTTACTGTAATTAATTTACGTACTAAGGGAATGTCAATGACACGTTTGCCTTTGACCATTTGGGCGTTTTTCGTAACTGCGATTATAGGTGTGATTTCATTCCCTGTATTATTGTCAGCAGCTTTGTTATTGATTATGGATAGAAGTTTTGGTACGTCCTTCTTCTTATCCGATATTTTTATAGCAGGTGAGGTATTACATTACCAAGGTGGTTCACCGGTTCTTTTTGAGCATTTATTTTGGTTTTTAGGACATCCCGAAGTTTATATTGTTTTATTACCAGCTTTGGGTATCACTTCAGAAATCATTGCTACCAACTCACGTAAGCCAATTTTTGGTTATCGTGCTATGGTCATGTCGATTTTGGCTATTGCTTTCTTATCGACCATTGTTTGGGGTCACCACATGTTTATTTCGGGGATGAATCCATTCTTAGGTTCGGTATTTACTTTTACAACGCTGTTAATTGCAATTCCTTCTGGTGTAAAAGCATTTAATTATATCACCACCTTATGGAAAGGTAACTTACAGATGAATCCTGCAATGCTATTTTCCATTGGTTTGGTTTCGACCTTCATTACAGGAGGATTAACAGGGATTATATTAGGAGATAGTGCTTTGGATATTAATGTTCATGACACTTATTTTGTGGTTGCGCATTTCCACTTGGTAATGGGTATTTCTGCTCTATACGGTCTTTTCGCTGGTGTTTATCATTGGTTCCCAAAAATGTTTGGACGAATGTTGAACAAGAACATGGGTTATTTACACTTTTGGGTAACAGCGATTTGTGCTTATGGGGTGTTTTTCCCAATGCACTTTATCGGCATGGCAGGTTTGCCTAGACGTTATTATACCAACTCCAACTTTCCCTTATTTGACGATACCACCAATGCACAGGCAGTTATTACCATGTTTGCATTAGTTGGAGGGTTGTTCCAATTGGTATTCTTATATAATTTCTTTGCAAGTATTTTCTACGGAAAAAAGGCAGTCCAAAACCCATGGCGTTCAAACACCTTGGAATGGACTACGCCGGTAAAACATCTTCACGGAAATTGGCCTGGCGCCATCCCTTTCGTTTACAGATGGCCTTATGATTATAGCAAGCCAGGACACGATGAGGATTTTGTGCCTCAAAGCGTTCCTTTAAAAGAAGATGAAGAGGAGTTGCAACATTAAACAAAAGAACTAAATTATTTTAAAACATACTCAAAAGCCTTTCCGTTTGCGAAAGGCTTTTTCTTTATCTTTGAATTAAAAGCCGGAAAGGCATGATTCGCTTTACTTTTTCCTTGGAAACAGAAAGGATTATATTTATCGAGAAGTCCATTTTCCTAATGTAAGAATGGATTAGGAATGAAATGATAAATAAAATCAAAGAGATTTCCACCTTTCTGCAAAGTAAAATGAGACCTCTGTTTTAACGGAAATAAATAAGATTCCCATTTTTGTGGTAACTAAAGATGAACGAAAACCTAGACCCAACCGACGAAAATTTCACACCAGAAGAACTGGATGTCGAAAAAAAACTGAGACCCTTATCCTTTGATGATTTTGCTGGTCAGGAACAAGTTTTAGAAAATCTTCAAATTTTTGTTGCCGCAGCAAACGGTCGGGATGAAGCTCTTGACCATACCTTATTTCACGGCCCACCAGGTTTGGGAAAAACAACCCTCGCACACATTTTAGCCAGTGAACTTAATGTGGGTATAAAAGTAACCTCGGGTCCTGTGTTAGATAAACCAGGTGATTTGGCTGGTCTCTTAACAAATCTAGACGACCGCGATGTTTTGTTTATAGACGAAATTCATCGACTCAGCCCTATTGTTGAAGAATATTTGTATTCTGCGATGGAAGATTACAAAATTGACATCATGATTGAGTCTGGTCCCAACGCAAGAACGGTTCAAATAAACCTAAATCCTTTTACCTTAATCGGTGCGACAACCCGATCAGGCTTATTGACCTCCCCAATGCGCGCCAGATTCGGTATCCAAAGCCGATTGCAATATTATAATACCGAACTATTGACCACAATTCTCGAGCGTAGTGCCTCCATTCTAAAAGTACCGATTTCTATGGAAGCTGCTGTAGAGATTGCTGGTAGAAGTCGCGGTACGCCAAGAATTGCGAATGCCCTTTTACGTCGTGTTCGAGATTTCGCACAGATAAAAGGCAATGGTAGTATTGATATTGAAATCGCAAAATTTTCTCTGGAAGCACTCAACGTCGATGCCCACGGCTTGGATGATATGGACAATAAAATTTTACTGACTATTATTGAAAAATTCAAAGGCGGTCCAGTAGGTTTAACCACTATCGCAACCGCCGTTAGTGAAAGCTCAGAAACTATTGAAGAAGTTTATGAACCTTTCTTGATACAACAAGGTTTTTTAATGCGCACTCCAAGGGGAAGAGAAGTCACTGAAAAAGCCTATAAACATTTGGGTAAAATTAAAGCATCAAAGCAAGGTGGATTGTTTCCCTAAATTGCTCAATGAGACTTTTGTTGAGGCATCATTAATTTTATAAAATTTATAAACTCAATTAGCTGAACTTGATTCAGGCTAAATCTATAGTATTGAAAACAGAACAAAATATTCCTTCAGTTCCCCTGATAAAATTTCTAAAACACTCTTTGGAAATTTTAAAAAATCCTTTACCCTTTCACCATCAAAATTTTGAAGAAAAGGGTGATACATTTAGATTAAAAATCGGGTTTTCTTCCGAAGTTATCTTTACCCGAGATGCGGAGTTTGCAGAATACGTTCTAGTAAAAAATCAAAAAAATTATACAAAATCCAAAATCCAAACTAAAGATTTGGTAAAGTATGTTGGTCGTGGATTATTAACTTCAGAAGGTGAACATTGGAAAAAACAACGTAAACTCATCCAGCCGGCATTTCATAAAAGTCAACTTCAAAATTTATTGGCTAGCGTCCAATCAGCCATACTTTCTGAGTACAAAAAGATAGAAATTAGTAAGTCAGGTAATGTGTTTCCACTGTTTAATGATTTGGCTTTTCAGACGGTTGTAAAGTCGTTGTTCAGTAGTGCCGCAAATCAAGATCAGATAAATCGATTGCAGTATATCACAGAATCTACGCAAAAAATGCTGGTTCGAGAGTTACGTCAACCCTATTTAATTTGGTGGTTTAATATAAGTGGTACAATCAAAAAATACACAGAATTGACTCAAGAAGCTCGTCAAATACTAAAAACCATGGTAAATGATCGCCGCGCTTCTGAAGATAAATTTGATGATCTATTGGATATGCTTCTCGATGCACGTTACGAGGACGGTAATTTCATGGATGAAGAACAACTCATTGACGAAATTCTTATCTTGTTTACGGCAGGCCATGAAACGACTTCTAATGCGCTAACTTTTACTTGTCAGCTTTTAGCAAAAAACCCTGAATGGCAAGAAAGGATATATGAGGAAATTTTAGCTCAAGGCGATTCAGGGGATTTAATGAAAGTTGTGACCACCTCTAAGGTCTGTCAGCAAGTTTTAGAAGAAAGCATGCGTTTATATCCACCCGCCTATTTTATAGACCGTGTAAATATTGAGCCAGATACTTTTAATGGGATGCACTTTATAAAAGATTCTAGCTTATTGTTTTCTGTGCATGAGATGCATCGCCACCCCGATTTATGGGAATCGCCCGATGCTTTCAAACCAGAACGTTTTGAAGAAGGCAGCCGAAAATTCTCATCTTTTTATTTCCCATTTGGTGCTGGTCCAAGAAAATGTATTGGGAATAATTTTGCGATGTTCGAAATGATTATTGCAATTACAGAACTGGTAAAACGCTATAAAATACATCCAGAATTTGATGAAATTGGGATTACGCCTTTGATTACATTAAAACCAAAGAATGCGTTCTTGAGGTTTGAAAAAAGGTGTTAAACCATATTTTTAAATTATAAAATATTTTACTGTAGTTAAAATGTCAGGCTGAGCGCAGTCGAAGCCCTAAAATAATAAATTTTGTACATTGGTTAGACATCTAATTTGAACCAAAAAAACTTAAAAGTTCAAAATGTACTTCTATTACGTTTATATTTTAAAATGCTCCGATGATTCTTATTATATAGGAATCACAAACGACATAAGTCGTAGATTTAAAGAACATGAATTAGGCAAATATAGAAGTTGTTATACCTATAAAAAAAGACCTTTAAAAATGGAATTTCATCAAGAATTCATAGATGTATTAGAAGCTATATTTTTTGAGAAGAAATTAAAAAAATGGAGTAGGGCAAAAAAGAAAGCGTTAATAGAAGGGGATTTCAATATGCTACAAGTTCTTTCAGAATGTAGAAACGCGACCCACTTTAAATATAAACCGGATGATACCAATTGAAAGAAATGATATTTTTGGTTTTGTTTACTATCTAATTCTGGAATCAAAGTGTTAAAGGTTAGGTAAAATTCTATTTTTTAGTTGGTGAAGGGCTTCGACTGCGCTCAGCCTGACACACTAATCAAAACATACATTTAATATAAATTCCTTGATAATTTCAACCTAAATTTTGAATAACAAATCAAAATACAGCAAATTCATAAAATCTGAAGCTAAACGCCTCGGTTTTCTTTCATGCGGCATCAGTAAGGCAGATTTTTTAGAAGAAGAAGCACCTCGATTAGAGAAATGGTTGAAAAATAACGCCCATGGCGAAATGCGCTACATGGAAAACCATTTTGATAAACGCCTCGACCCAACGAAATTGGTGGAAGGCTCTAAAAGCGTCGTGTCTTTATTGTTGAATTATTTTCCCTCAGAAACCCAAAACCCTGAAAGCTATAAATTATCCAAATATGCCTATGGTACAGATTACCATTTTGTTATAAAGGATAAATTGAAAATTTTATTACATTCTATCCAATCTGAAATTGGAGATGTCCAAGGACGAGCGTTTGTTGATTCAGCTCCAGTTTTGGATAAGGCTTGGGCAGCAAAATCTGGACTTGGATGGATTGGCAAGCACAGCAATTTATTGACCCAACAAGTAGGCTCCTTCTATTTTATTGCTGAACTTATCATCGATTTAGATTTGGAATACGACCACGCAGTAACTGACCATTGCGGTACCTGCACCAAATGTATAGACGCCTGCCCAACCGAAGCCATTACAGAGCCTTACGTTGTTGACGGTAGTAAATGTATTTCTTATTTCACCATTGAATTAAAGGAAAATATCCCTTCAGACTTCAAAGGTCAGTTTAACGATTGGATGTTTGGTTGTGACATTTGTCAAGATGTTTGCCCTTGGAACCGATTTTCAAAAGCACATAGTGAACCATTATTTAATCCACATCCAGAAGTACTATCCATGACCAAAAAAGATTGGGAAGAGATTACTAAAGACACCTTTAATAAAGTGTTTCAAAAGTCTGCCGTTAAGCGCACCAAGTTTGAGGGTTTGAAGCGTAATATTGAGTTTTTAGATTAAGTAGAGTATAAAGAATAGCTTGATTTTATTTTTGTTTTTAGTAATTCATAACGTCTCAAAAGGTCGAGGAATTTACTTCGTAGGTATTTCTTCTATTCCGAAAAAAGATAAATACAAATGGGATAAAGAACATGTTGGCTATAACCTATATAGAGGATTTTGTATTTAGACAATGTAAAATTAAGTCTAAACTATTCCGTTTGAGAACGAAAATGTTCATCAACTAAAAATGAACCCTAGGTAGTTTACTTTTAAAAATAATGAAGTAATTCTTATGCTTCATTAAACCTTCTTTCTTTTAATTTCCGATAAGTCGTTGTTTATAGCTCTATTAGTCGGGTTAATTAGGTTCAGTTTATAACAACTTAAATAAAGCTTTTCATTTTAAATAGTTCTTATTTCAAAAAAGTATTAATCATGTTTGATACTATTCATGTTTAAATCTAAAAAGAAAGCTAATGAGTCAATAATTATGATAATGAAGAACGTGGATGTGCTATATTTTATTCATTTTATATAAAACAAAAAAAACTATAAAATGAAAAATAGAATAATTTACATCGTGTTACTAGTATTTATGTCTTGTGTGGGGCCAAAGGTATCTACAGAGAAAATGAGCAGCAAAGACTTAGGGAACTACGAAACTTTCGCCTATTTGCCAAACAGCAATTTTGACGAGTTTAATAAATTTGAAGACGATAACACTGTCGGTTTGCAGGTGATTGAAAACATCAATAAAAACATGAAAAAACAGGGCTACGAGATAGATCGGGATAATCCAGACCTGTTGGTATTGATAAGTACCATGACCGACGTAGAGAAGACAATAAGCAAAGATCCTGTCTATGCCAGATATCCTAGATATTATAATAGTGGCTATGGCGTTAGCCCATATTATCAGAGTTACTATTACTATAATTACAACTCCTTTAATAATATTGTAGGCTATGAAACCGATGTCAACAAATATAAGGAGGGCACATTGGTTCTAAATTTAGTCGATAGTGCTTCTAAAAATGTTATTTGGAAGGGTATAGCATCAGATCAAATTTATAAACAAAATGAATCTAGAGCCATTTCAAAATTTGTAGATGACATGTTTGAAAAATTTCCAAAAGTTAAATAGAACTTTTTTTGAACTAACTTTATTTTTAAAATTATATAAATTATGAAAACTACGTTTTATCATAATTAAAAGTAATGTTAGCTATTTAATTCTTGAGGACGTCCGTATACAGTTAAGATAATCAAGAATCCTTAAGTGCGATTAATAATATTGACTTAAATTATACAGATAAAGATTTATCAATATTTTCGAACTTATCAAATCTGTCCAGTTTAGATGTCTCATGAGCTCGTACAAATAATGGACACCTTGTTTGTCCAATTAACAAAGCTTTTATGGAGATGTGAATCGAAAAGTTTACTAAATTCACAAATCCAGATAACCTAGCTAAGCTTGTGAGTTTTGTAAATCGTTATTTTTATGATTGGTAAAATTTATCGTTCAGAATTGGATGATAATGGTATCATAAATTTTGAGAACAGAAATAAATTTACTTCAGAAACAACAATTAATTCAGTAATTGTAGGTGGCGCAAAAGTCATTACAACCAAAGTTAAAACCGAAAATAATTTGATTCATATTTTAGATTCAATTATGTCTATCACGAATTAGTCAACCATTATTTAGTAATAAGTTGAAAGTCATTTCAAGTTCAACCTTGAAATGATTTTTTTTATAGACCATTCCATTAAAAATTCTTTCACGAACAAATCATGAACTTAAAAAGATAATTGTTTGCAGTACTATTCGTATTATTGTCTTTGTTATATAGGTTGTCAATTTTTCAACAAAAATCTAACTTTTTATGAGTAAACAAAGCAGACGTCGCGAAGCCTTAGTCTATCACGCCAAACCAATTCCGGGAAAAATACAAGTATTGCCTACCAAAAAATACGCTACCCAACGGGATTTATCCTTGGCCTATTCGCCGGGTGTGGCTGAGCCTTGTTTAGAGATTGAAAAAGATAAGAACAACGCCTATAAATATACTAGCAAAGGCAATCTGGTTGCAGTAATTTCCAACGGAACAGCAGTTCTCGGTTTAGGAAATATCGGACCCGAAGCCTCCAAACCGGTAATGGAAGGTAAGGGTGTGCTTTTTAAAATATTTGCGGATATCGATGTATTCGATATTGAGGTCGATACGGAAGATATCGAAGAATTTATCGCCACGGTAAAAAATATTGCACCAACATTTGGAGGAATTAATCTTGAAGATATCAAAGCTCCCGAAGCTTTTGAAATCGAGCGTCGCCTTAAAGCAGAACTCGATATTCCTGTAATGCATGACGATCAGCACGGCACCGCTATAATTTCAGCGGCGGCGTTAATAAATGCTTTAGAACTGGCAGATAAAAAAATTGAGGAGGTTCAGATCGTAATTAGTGGTGCAGGTGCGGCAGCCATTTCTTGTTCTAGATTATACCAAGCCTGTGGTGCCAAACGGGAGAATATGGTCATGCTGGATAGCAAGGGCGTGATTAGAGATGATAGGGAAGTTCTAACCACAGAAAAAGCCGAATTTGCCACTCATAGAAAAATCGATACCCTAGATGAAGCCATAAAAAATGCCGATGTTTTTATCGGTTTGTCTATGGCAGATATTGTAAATCCTAATATGCTTTTGGCAATGGCAGACAATCCTATTGTGTTCGCTATGGCAAACCCAGATCCCGAGATTCCTTATGATGTGGCAATTGCGACTAGAAAGGATATTATCATGGCAACGGGAAGAAGCGACCATCCTAACCAAGTAAATAACGTACTTGGATTTCCTTTTATTTTTAGGGGTGCATTAGATGTAAGAGCCACTAAAATTAATGAAGAAATGAAAATGGCTGCGGTTTTCGCGCTCGCAAAACTAGCCAAAGATCCTGTTCCTGAACAAGTAAATATCGCTTACGGTGAAACACGACTCACCTTTGGTCGTGATTATATTATTCCAAAACCTTTTGATCCGCGTTTAATTGCAGAAGTTCCTCCCGCAGTTGCAAAGGCCGCTATGGAAAGTGGTGTCGCCAAAGAGCCAATTGAAGATTGGGATAAATATAAGGATGCGCTTTTAGAAAGATTAGGGGCTGATAGTAAAGTAGTGAGGTTACTGCTCAACCGGGCAAAGTTAGACCCAAAACGTGTGGTCTTTGCTGAGGCAGATAAAATGGATGTGCTAAAAGCTGCACAGATTGTTCACGATGAAGGTATTGCAACCCCTATTCTTTTAGGACGTAAGGATCAAATTCTTCGATTGATGGAAGAAATAGAGTTTGATGCCGACATACAAATCATAGATCCAAAATCTGACGAAGAGGAAGCGCGTAAAAATCGGTACGCCAAAGTGTACTGGCAACAACGAAAACGAAAAGGAGTTACTCTTTATTCCGCAGAAAGTTTAATGCGCGAAAGAAATTATTACGCCGCCATGATGGTCAATGAAGGTGATGCGGATGCCTTGGTTTCAGGATATTCCAGAAGTTATCCTTCTGTAGTAAAACCTATGTTAGAATTAATTGGTTTAGCTGAGGGATCATCCCGCGTGGCAACAACAAACGTGATGTTGACGCAGCGCGGCCCAATGTTTTTGAGTGATACGTCTATAAATATAAACCCTACCGCAATTGATCTTACTAAAATTGCCCAGATGACGGCTGGTGTGGTGAAAATGTTCGGTATGGAACCAGTTATGGCCATGATATCCTATTCTAACTTTGGATCTTCCAAAAATGAGACGGCTGTTAAGGTTAGGGAAGCGGTAGAAAATCTTCATAAGCGTCATCCTAATTTAATCGTTGATGGAGAATTGCAGACCGATTTTGCCTTGAACAAGGATATGCTACAGGAAACCTTTCCGTTTTCGAAATTGGCAGGAAAAAAAGTAAATACGCTAATATTCCCGAATTTAGAATCGGCAAACATTACTTATAAATTGTTAAAGGAACTTAACAAGGCTGAGTCTATTGGCCCAATTATGATGGGCATGAAAAAACCGGTGCATATATTACAATTGGGAGCAAGTGTTGATGAGATTGTTAGCATGACTGCTATAGCCGTAATCGACGCTCAACAAAAAGAGAAACGTGACAATTAATTCTAAACAAGGTAAGTTTGATAATCTTTGAAATCATTTAGTCTATTAGTGAACGATATAAATTAGCTAGGCATTAAAAAGCCTGGTTTTATACAAGTTTGAAATGTAAATAATTTTATTACATTTGGCTCTTTAACAAAACCACTTCATGATAACCCATATCGAAGGAAAATTGGTCGAAAAAAACCCTACGGACGTCGTAATCGATTGTAATGGCGTAGGGTACCTACTAAATATTTCATTGCATACTTTTTCACAGATTCCGGATAAAGAACATCTTAAATTATTCGCGTATTTATTGGTTCGTGAAGATTCGCAGACCCTTTATGGTTTTGCCTCCATAGCAGAACGTGAGATTTTTAAATTATTGATTTCGGTTAGTGGTATTGGTGCTAATACGGCTAGAATGATGTTATCCTCATTAACACCTCAACAGGTCAAGGAAGGCATTGCGCATGGCGATATAGCATTGATTCAATCTGTTAAAGGGATTGGAGCTAAAACGGCTGCTCGTGTTATTTTAGATTTAAAGGACAAAATTCTTAAAGTTTATGATATTGATGAAGTTTCTCTTCGTCCAGACAATACCAGTAAGGATGAAGCGTTATCTGCATTAGAAGTTTTAGGATTCAACAAAAAACAGGCTGAGCGCGTTATTGATAAAGTTGTGGCAAGACAGCCCGAAGCAAATGTAGAGACCATTATAAAGGAAGCTTTAAAAAATTTATAAGGATTTGATTTCAACTTACGATACTTTATCAAAATCATTACGGCATCTTATAATTATCTCCTCTTTGGTTTTAGTGAGTCATTCGTCCTTTGCCCAAGATGATCCCATCGATCAGGATTCTACAAAAACAGGATATTCCCTCGGCAATCTTAAAATCCCGAATCCGCAAAGTATCGTTTCAAAATATACTTATGATGCTGCAACAGATCGTTATATCTATACCGAAACTGTAGGTGACTTTAACATCAACTATCCTATAATACTCACACCTGAGGAATATCAAAAATTAGTGCTTGCAGAACAACAGCGCAATTATTACAAACAAAAACTAGATGCCATTGATGGAAAAAAGGATGGCACCGAAGAAGAACAACGCAATTTACTTCCAGAATTTTACGTCAACTCAGGATTTTTTGAGTCTATTTTTGGTGGTAATACGATTGAAGTAATACCTCAAGGTACCGTAGAAATGGACTTAGGGGTGTTATTTACAAAACAAGATAACCCTACATTTTCTCCAAGAAACCGAAGTAATTTCACTTTTGATTTTGACCAGCGCATCAGTTTATCGTTGTTGGGTAGAGTAGGTACAAGACTTCAGGTAACTGCAAACTATGATACAGAATCAACCTTCGATTTCCAGAATCTGGTAAAACTTGAATATACCCCGACCGAGGATGACATCGTGAGAAAAATTGAGGTCGGTAACGTAAATATGCCAATTAATAGCTCTTTAATAACAGGGGCTCAAAGCTTATTTGGGGTCAAGACCCAACTGCAATTTGGTAAAACCACAGTTACCGCTATTTTTTCTGAACAAAAATCTCAGTCCCAATCTGTAACAGCCGAAGGTGGAGGAACGGTTGAAGAGTTTGAATTTTTTGCCCGGGATTACGACGAGAACCGTCACTATTTTCTAGCCCATTATTTTAGGGATACTTATGATAGGTCTTTGTTACGTTATCCTTTTATTGATAATAATATTCAAGTAACCCGGATTGAGGTTTGGGTAACTAACCGAAGTAATAATGTAGACAATGTTAGAAACCTTGTTGCTTTTCAGGATTTAGGCGAATCTGATTTTGATCCCTCAGATCCCGCTAATGATAATATTGGTTTGAATAATCCCCCACCAGGCTTTATTTCACCCGGAGCCACAGCTTTTCCAGATAATAATAATAATGCCTTTGACCCAACAAATATTGGTGGTGCAGGTTCGTTGCTCTCCACAGCAGTAAGGGATGTGACCACGGTTGAACAAGGTATTTTAGTACCTGCCAACGAAGGCTTTGACTACGGAAAACTGGAAAACGCGAGAAAACTTATTGAAGGCAGGGATTATGTATTGCAGCAACAATTAGGTTATATATCTTTAAATCAACGCTTACTAAACGATGAGATTTTAGCGGTTGCTTTTCAATATACTATTGGAGGAAAGGTATATCAAGTTGGTGAGTTTGCTAATGATGGGATCAATTCAACTTCAGGGGGTATTACTGATGCTGATAACGATGGTATTCCAGATAGCGTTGATGCTGAAATTAATGGTAATACCAACGGCGTAGATACAGATAACGATGGTATTAATGATACGGGCGACGCCGACGTCAATGGTGATGGTATTATTGATAACGGCCCTGATTTAAACGGTGACGGTATAAACGATAACTTCCTTTTTGTGGAAGGCTCTACCCAGAGTTTAATCCTAAAAATGCTAAAGAGCCCTATCACCGATGTCAATCAGCCTATCTGGGACTTGATGATGAAGAACATTTATGATACCGGTGCCTTCCAGTTAGAGCGTGAAGATTTTAGGTTGAACATTTTTTATAACGAAACCTCCCCCCTAAACTATATTACGCCTGTTGATGGCACAGAATTTCCGATTTTTGATAATAATTCTCCTTTTATAACCTCAGATGATTCTCCAGTCCAAGATGTTCCGCTGATACGCTTATTTCATTTGGATCAATTGAATTTTAACAACGACCCCCAAATTGGAGGCGATGGTTTTTTTGATTACGTACCTGGACTAACGGTCTTATCCCAAAACGGAAAAATTATTTTTACCAAGGCCGAACCATTTGGGCGATACCTTTTTGATGTTCTCGATGATGATGGTTCAGATTTAGATAATGAAACCGATTATCAATTTGACAATGGAGATGCGGGTCCAAACCCTTATAACCTCAATCAGCAAAAGTACGTTTACGATATTCTTTATAAGCAGACCAAAACTGCGGCGTTGGATGAAGCAGAAAAAAACAAATTTCAAATCAGTGGGCGTTATAAATCTTCTGGAGATAATGGTATTCCGTTGGGTGCTTTTAATGTGCCTCGTGGTTCGGTCATTGTAACTGCTGGAGGTAGAACTTTGGTGGAAGGTGTTGATTATACGGTCAATTATCAAATAGGTCGTGTAAACATTATAGATGAAGCTCTAAAAGCCTCCAACACCCCAATTAATGTTTCGGTAGAAAATAATGCCGTGTTTGGTCAACAGACTAGACGATTTACAGGCTTTAATGTAGAGCACCAATTCAATGAGAATTTTGTTTTGGGTGCCACGTTATTAAATTTGAACGAGCGCCCTATAACCCAAAAAGCTAATTATAATACCGAGCCAATCAATAATACCATTTTTGGTATGAATGGTAATTATTCCACCGAAGCTCCTTTTCTAACTCGACTGGTAAATAAACTTCCAAACATCGATACCGATGTCCCCTCAAATATCTCATTGCGTGGTGAGTTTGCTTATTTAGCTCCAGGAGCTCCAAAGGGTACAGATTTCAATAATGAGGCTACGGCTTACGTTGATGATTTTGAAGGTACACAGGGCGAAATAAGTTTACTGTCCCCATTATCTTGGTTTCTATCGAGTAGACCTCGAAATTTAGGAAAATCCTATCCCGGATTTAATGATGAGGATGAACCGGGACAACAGAACGGATTTGACCGTGCTTTGATGAACTGGTATACTATTGATCCTATTTTTTACAGCAATCAACGTCCAGGGGAAATCAATGACGATGATGTTTCAAATTTGTACACACGTCGTATTTTTATTGATGAGATTTTTCCTGAAATTGATATTGCCCAAGGGCAGAATACAGTCATCAATAGTTTAGATTTAACCTATTACCCGTCGGAAAGAGGACCTTATAACTTTGAGCCTTCCGCAGCAGATAATACTTTAGAACCTGCTGATAGTTGGGCCGGGATTACAAGACAGATTACCTCTACCGATTTTGAACAGGCCAATGTGGAGTACATTGAGTTTTGGCTTTTAGACCCTTTTTTGGATGACGACGCACCTACAAACGGTGGTAAACTGTTTATTAATTTGGGTAACATTTCTGAGGATGTCCTCAAGGATGGGAAAAAGCAATATGAAAATGGCTTGCCAGAAGACGGAAATATCGCTGGCTTAACACCTACCACATTTAATAGTGTTGTGCCACTTAATCAATCTTTGATATATACTTTTGATACGGCCGGAGCAGAACGTGCTAATCAAGATGTTGGATATGATGGGTATGATGATGCTGAGGAAATCGCCAATTTTGGTGCTGAATTTGGTCCCGATCCCTCAAAGGATAACTATTTGTATTATTTAAATACTGAAGGAGATATCTTTCAGAGGTATCGCCAATATAATGGTCAGCAAGGTAACTCTCCAGATACATTTACAGATACCAATCGAGGCTCTACAGCGCAACCAGATGTTGAGGATATTAACCGAGATAATACCATGAATACCATTGATAGCTATTTTCAGTATGAAATAGATATCAACCCAGGAGCCTTGAACGTGGCCAACCCGCAGATTAATGACATTAAAGACCGTCAAGTTACTTTGCCAAACGGTTCAACCAGGCAAGTGACCTATTATCAGTTTAGAATCCCTATCTCAGAACCTACCGAAGCTATTGGTGGTATTTCAGACATCCGTTCTGTACGTTTCGCTCGTTTGTTTCTAAGTGATTTTACTCAAACAACAACACTCCGTTTTGCAACTTTGGATTTAGTGCGTAGTGATTGGAGACGTTACAGGCTAACTCTAGACGATGAGCCAAATAACGATAATGATAATACAACTCTAAACGTTGGGGTTGTTGGGCTTCAGGACAACGATGGAAATTATGTGTTACCTCCCGGGGTTGTTTTAGAACAGTTAAATAACAACAACAACATCATCCGTCAAAACGAACAATCCCTACAAATTGAGGTATGTGAATTAGAGCCAGAAGATTCTAGAGGTGTTTTTAAAAACATCAATATCGATATGCGACAGTATAATAAACTGCGTATGTTTATTCACGCAGAAGATGGAGAATCGGGCAGCCTTAGTGATGGAGAAATGGTTGGTTTTATAAGAATGGGTAATGATTTCACACAAAACTACTATCAAATTGAAACGCCCTTGCAATCTTCTTCAGGTTCTATTAGTGCAGAAAATGTATGGCCTGAAGTAAACGAAATCAATATTCCACTTGATATTTTAGAGCAGATTAAGGCGCTTGGTATTTCGGCAGGTACATTGGCTGCTGTGGACCCTACTTTTTATGACGTTACCGATGATGGTCCAGTTTTAGTTGATGAATTTGCACCCTATAACTCACTAGACCAGCAGCGTGTTGCTATTAAAGGAAATCCCAATTTTGGGGATATTCGGGTACTTATGGTTGGGGTAAAAAACCCTAGTTCTGAAGGTATGAATGCCTGTGGTGAAATATGGTTTAATGAACTTCGACTTTCAGATTTGGATAACGAAGGCGGTTGGGCCGCAGTAGCTGGATTTGACGGTAATATTGCAGATTTTGCCAACATTAGCGCCACAGGTAGAAAAAGTACCATTGGATTTGGTTCTGTAGAGCAACGTCCAAACGAACGTAGCCGGGAAGATGTAGAGCAATATGATATTGTGACCAATGTGAATATTGGGCAATTGTTTCCTAAGAAATGGGGTTTACAGATTCCTTTTAATTATGGTATTGGTGAAGAATTGCTTACTCCAGAATACGACCAATTTTATAAGGATATTAAATTAGAATCGAGACTGAATGCTGCGGAAAGCGATGAAGAGCGCGAAACAATTTTAACCCAATCGGAAGATTATACAAAACGACAGAGCATTAATTTTATCGGCGTAAGGAAACAGCGTACTGGAGATGGCACGCCACGATTCTATGATATAGAAAACTTTACCTTCAATTACAGTTTTAATGAAGTACAGCATCGGGATTTTGAAATAGCTCAGTCTGTAGACAAAAATATTAGGGCGGGTGCCAATTACAATTATAATTTTGCGCCTTTAAGCATCGAGCCGTTTAAGAAAAACGATTCTTTATTTACGGGTAAGTATTGGAAAATCTTAAAGGATTTCAACTTTAATCCAATTCCGACGAGTTTCTCTGTCAACTCAGATATTGTGAGGCAGTTTAACCGTCAGAGATTCCGAGAGATTGACCTAGGTGGGGATAATATTGGGCTTGATGAACTCTTCCGAAGAAATTATAATTTCAACTCTCAATACGTCATCAATTATAATTTGACACGAGCATTGAGTTTGAACTTTACGGCATCTAACAATAATATCGTCAGGAATTATTTTATTAACGATGAGATTAACGGCAGGCAAGATCCAACATTAGATGTTTGGGATAGCTTTTTTGATTTGGGGGATCCAAACATACAGAGCCAACAGATTCAAATTAATTATGAAATTCCGCTTTATAAAATTCCAACTTTGAGTTTTATGAGGGCGACCTATTCTTATACAGGTGATTTTCAATGGCAGAAAGGTTCAGACTTAAATAATAATTTACCAGTTGAGGTAACAGATGATTCTGGAATAACCAGAACAGAGATTGTAAATCTTGGAAATACCATACAAAACGCCAATACCCATAATATCAATTCCACTTTTAATATGGAAACGCTTTACAAGCATATTGGTTTGGTAAAAAAGAAAAAGCGACCAACCCGTGCAGCTCCTAGGCGCCCAACACCAAATCTGAATAGGGATGATGGATTAAAAAAAGCGGTAGGTGCCGATAATCAAGACCAACAGCAACCAGAGGAAAATAAAGATAGTGCAGGCAGGCAGGCCCTTAATAGTTTGGTGGGTCTAGTAACAGCTGTAAAGCGGGTTCAAATCAACTACACCGAAAATAATGGGACTTTTCTACCAGGCTACCTCAATACGCCTGGATTCATAGGAACGCTCAGACCAACGTTAGGATTTACTTTTGGTAGCCAAGCCGATGTCCGGGATTATGCAGCCAGAAATGGGTGGTTGACTGTTTATGAGGATTTCAATCAACAGTATTCAGAAACGACCAACCGTATTTTAGATGTTTCTGCAGATTTAGAATTTATAGAAGATTTGAATATTGATATTACGGGTAACAGGATTTATGCCGAAAATAGAACGCAGAATTTCAATACTACTGATATTGATGGAGATGGCTTAAGTGATACTTACAATGATCTAATTACAAATAGCTTCGGGAACTTTAGCATTTCCACAACACTTATTGGAACAGCATTTAGTAAGAGTGACGAAAATCAATCACAGGCTTTTGACGACTTTAGAAGTAACAGGCTTGTTGTAGCAAATCGATTAGCACGAGAATTTTACGGCACCAACAACTTTAACCGAGACGCAGAAGGTTTTCCCTTAGGTTTTGGTAAAACGAGCCAACGGGTTTTGCTACCATCATTTCTTTCAGCATATAAGGGAAGAAGTGCAGATAAGGTAGGGCTTACCGCATTTAGGGATATCCCCATACCAAACTGGCAACTCAAATATACCGGGTTCATGAAGATGGCATGGTTCAAAAAGAGGTTTCAGCGTTTTTCTTTGACTCATGGATACCGATCAAATTATACCATTAACCAATTTAGGGCAAATTTAGATTTAGAGCCAGGTGCTTTACAGCCAGGCGTTGCATACGAAGATCAGAATCAGGAAAACGTTTTGGATCAGTCCGGTAACTTTAAAAACCGAACCGTTTTTAGCAATATCAATTTAGAAGAGCAATTTAGCCCGCTGTTTCGTTTGGAATTTGAAATGAAAAATTCGGTTAAGGTTTTAGCTGAAATGAAAAAAGACCGTATTCTCTCACTTAGCTTTGATAATAATCTTTTGACTGAAATTAGAGGTAACGAGTATACTCTTGGATTAGGGTATCGTATCAAGGATTTTAAAATCAGGTCTAAACTTGCAGGTCCCAAACAAGTCATAAAAAGTGATTTGAATATGAAGGCTGATGTTTCGGTAAGAAACAATAAAACCATCATTAGATATTTGGATGTAGAGAACAACCAAATAACCCAAGGTCAAACAATTTGGGGCTTAAAATACGCTGCAGATTATGCCTTTACCCAAAACTTGACCGCCATATTTTATTTTGATTATACCTTTTCTGAATACGAAATATCCACTGCGTTTCCGCAAACCACCATCCGGTCAGGATTTACTTTACGATACAATTTTGGTAATTAAATAGCAATTCGTTCCTAAAAATTTTACTTTTACAAACGAATTAAATTCTTATAAAATGAATATACCATCAGATTTAAAATATACCAAAGACCACGAGTGGATTAAGATAGAGGGCGACGTTGCCACTGTTGGGATTACAGATTTTGCCCAAGGTGAATTAGGCGATATTGTTTACGTTGAGGTTGAAACCGTAGATGAAACCTTGGAGGTCGAGGAAGTATTTGGTACTGTTGAAGCTGTAAAAACGGTTTCAGATTTATTCTTACCTCTTTCTGGAGAAATAATAACATTCAATGACCAACTGGAAGACGAACCAGAATTGGTCAATCAGGACTGTTATGGTAAAGGGTGGATGATAAAAATGAAATTTTCTGACGCTTCACAAATTGAAAATTTACTCTCTGCAGATGCCTACAAGGAGCTTGTTGGCGCTTAAAAAATGGTCCTTGGTTATCACGCTTGGCTATATGCTGGCATTGACCATAGGAAGTTTGGTCAAAACAGGTGGTATGCCAGAATTAGGCTCCAATTACGATGATAAAATCTATCATTTTATTGCCTATGCTTTATTTACAATTTTAGTCTATAATTATTTTAGCTATAAGAATATTAGTAACAAAATATTTTATTCAGCCGTTTTTGTGATTATATATGGCATTATTATTGAGATACTGCAACATGTCGTCACAACAGATAGAACTCTAGATGCTAAAGATGTTTTAGCAAACTCATTAGGAGTTTTAATAGCGGTCTCGATGTTATTGATAAGGAAACGAAGGAAGTTAAAAATGAGTGCATAGCTTGCTTTGTTGGTAAAATTTTAGTTAATTTAGCATTCGAAAAACCTTTTTATAATGGAACCGAAGAAAAATACAAAATCAGACGTTAGTAGAAATAGCTCTCTCTATTTCGCCGTTGGATTGGCTTTGATGATGACTCTTACGTATTTGACAATTAACTACAAATCATACGAAGAGGAAGTAGTAGATATTGGGCAGTTAAATCTTGACGAACTCGAGGATGAAGAAATCCCAATTACACAACAACAAATCATTCCACCGCCACCACCGCCACCGCCACCGAAAGTTCCCGAAGAAATAGAAATTGTTGAAGATGAAAAGGAAATTGAGGAGACTGTAATTGAATCTACTGAGACAGACCAGACAGAAGAAATTGTGGAAGTAGAAGAGGTTGAAGTAGCAGAAGTTGAGGAAGATTTAGAGGTTCCATTTTCTGTAATTGAAAATGTACCAGTTTTTCCGGGTTGTGAAAATGAAAAGAGTAACAATGCTAAAAAGCAATGTATGTCTGATAAAATTGCAACTTTTGTTAACCGAAAATTTAATACTGAACTTGCAGGAGATTTAGGGTTATCTGGAAGACAACGTATCAATGTGATTTTCAAGATTGATAAAACAGGAAATATAGTTGGAATTAGGGCGAGAGCTCCACATCCTGGTTTAGAAAAAGAGGCGCAACGTGTTATTGGTCTATTGCCAAAAATGCAGCCAGGTAAACAAAGAGGTAAAGCCGTAATTGTTCCTTATTCTTTACCCATTTTATTTCAAGTACAAGATTAGAAACAAGCTTTTAAAATTTTAATTAATATATTCAAAATCCCATCTGAGAAATCAGATGGGATTTTTACTTTGGTATGCTTATTGTGAATTCAACATAATATTAACATTTAAATTTCAACTATTATGAAGAATGTCAAAAATGACCGACACATTGCTGATCAGAGCAGTGATTTGGTGCGTAAATCACAAAAGCACGATGTAAATTTACGAAAAAACTCATCGCTTTATTTTCAGATAGGGCTTATTCTTTGCCTTCTCGGAACATACGGGCTGTTCGAGATGGAGTTTGAGAAACAGAACTCCAAAGATGTTGTATTTGTTGACCCACCAGATGTGTTTACGATTTCCGCCATAAATTACGTCACAGAGCCCGATGCGCCCAAGCAAGAGCCAATTGAACGAAAACGGAAACAAGTGGTAACAAACACATTTGATATCGTAAAGAATGATATTGCAACTTTAGACTTAGATATTTTGACCACACCTAAACCAGAAGGCCCGATTATTGATTCCAACTCTTTAAAAGATGAATCAGCGCCCATCGAAAAGCCAATTGAGATCTTCGACATGATTAATGTCGAAATAGTTCCTATTTACCCTGGTTGCGAAAAAATGTCCAACAATAAGGATCGTGTTCAATGCATGTCAGACAAGTTAGCCCGATTGATTCAACGAAAGTTTGACACCGGCTTAGCGGGAGAGTTGGGATTATCTGGTTTGCAAAAGATATATATTCAATTTAAGATTGATAAATTCGGAAAAATCTCTGAAGTAATTACCAGAGCACCGCATCCTCGATTAGAAGAGGAGGCCGAGCGCTTAACTCGGAAAATCCCTGAAATGATACCGGGTATGCAACGTCACCAACCTGTTTCCGTGGTGTATAATCTTCCTATTGTTTTTAAGGTTCAAGATTAAAACTACGTCTATAAAACAAAAGCCTGATAGTAAAACTATCAGGCTTTTGTAATATTGAGAATTATAATTAAGATTTATTATCGTCGGCTTCAATAGAATCTACAGCTTTTTCTATAGCGTCACCAGCCTCTTTTGTTTCGTCAACGGCATTATCAATAGCCTTACCAGCTTTTTCCAAAGCACCTTCCGTTGCTTCAGCAGCCTCTTTTGCACTATTCTCAATAGCATCAGATGCATCATTAGCGCCTTCTTTAGTTTCTCTGCACGAGCTAACTGATATTACAAGAGCTAATGTTAAAATCAGATTTAAAATTATTTTTTTCATCACATTAATTATTTAGGTTGCCCTCAAGCAATCGGGTTGAGATTTGCCGCTAAATTAAAAACTTAATTTGAATTTTCTAATAAGTTTTGATTAATGTCAAAATTTATTTAAATATCTGATAACCTGTTCGACGGCTCCTTTGTTATCAGTGATAAACTGAGCATTTTTTTGTCCTTCAGATTGCCGGTACTTTTTCGAATTTAAAATGGTGTCCAATACAGTAGCCAGTTCTTTACCGGTTGCTATAGAAGTTAATCCGGCCGCTTTAATCATCGCTTTTGCTTCTGGGAATTTTTCATAATTATTCCCAATAATTATAGGAATACCAAATACCGCGGGCTCTAGAACATTATGTAATCCGGTCTTACCCATTGCACCACCTACATAGGCAACGTCGGCTTCGCTATAAATTCTAGATAAGTAACCCACTGTATCAATAATTAGAACAGAATAATTTCCTAAATTTTTATTCTCTTTTTCTGAAAATAGAACCGTTTTGACCTTTAAATCTGAAAATAGATGTTGTATATGATTAGAATTCATTTCATGTGGTGCAATAATAAATTTTAAATCTCCAGAGGCATTATTATTTATATAAGGCAAGAGCAACGCCTCATCCTCTGGCCAGGAACTACCTATTACAACACATAAGCTTTCTCCCTTAAAACTCGAAATAAAATCTAATTTGTTATCCTGCTTCAATTGGTCTAAAACCCTATCGTATCTAGTATCTCCCGAGACGGTGACCGCATTATAACCAATCGATTTCAGTAAGGTTTCAGAAATTTTATCTTGAACAAAAATATGCTCAAAAGAAAAAAGTGCCTTGCGGAGACGTTTTCCGTAGAATTTAAAATACGATTGCGTTTTTCTGAAACGTGCCGAAATTAAAATAGCGGGCAATTGTCTGTTCCTTACTTCACGCAATAAATTTGGCCAGATGTCATACTTTACAAAAACAACAAGTTCTGGATTTAACAGGTCTAAAAAACGAGCAGCTTGTTTTGGGGTGTCCAACGGAAGATAGATAACCAAATCGGAAACTTTTGAATTTTTGCGTATCTCATATCCTGAGGGAGAAAAAAAGCTCAGTACAATTTTATGGTTCGGATATTTTTTTCTAAGCTCTTGAAAAACAGGTAAACCCTGCTCATATTCGCCTAAAGAGGCACAATGAAACCAAAGTGTTTTATCGTTTCTATTAATTTTAGCCTTTAATTTTGAAAAAGTTTCCCGCCTTCCCAATACGCCTTTTTTAATTTTCAGGTTGAAAGGCGAAACTATCCTCAATAAGAAATCTAAAATATAAATCCCGAAAGTGTACAATCTTGCTTGTTTATTTACTACGAAAATACTGCACTTTGAAAGAATTACATTGTTTAATGCAACTGATTTTTGTAATTTCGTTAGGTATGAAAAAAATTCAAATGGTTGATCTTAAAGGTCAATACGGTAAAATAAAAGAAGCCATTGATACTTCTGTTTTAGAGGTATTGGATTCTACGGCATATATCAACGGACCAAAGGTTCATGACTTTCAAAAAAACTTAGAAGATTATTTAGGTGTAAAGCACGTTATACCCTGTGCAAATGGTACAGATGCCTTACAGATAGCAATGATGGGGCTGGGTCTAAAACCTGGAGATGAAGTCATCACGGCAGATTTCACCTTTGCGGCAACTGTTGAGGTTATTGCACTTTTGCAGTTATCACCGGTTTTGGTGGATGTGGACGAAGTGACTTTTAATATTGATATTGACGCTATAAAAAAAGCCATCACGCCAAAAACTAAGGCTATTGTCCCCGTTCATCTCTTCGGAATGTGCGCCAATATGGAAGCCATTATGGAAATTGCCGAAACGCATAACCTTTATGTTATCGAAGACAATGCCCAGGGTATCGGAGCAAATTATACTTACGAGTCAGGTAAAAAATCAAAATCAGGAACAATTGGCCACGTCGCTTCCACGTCTTTTTTTCCTTCTAAAAATTTAGGTTGTTATGGCGATGGTGGTGCGATTTTTACCAATGATGATGATTTGGCGCACACCATAAGAGGTATTGTAAATCACGGTATGTATGAGCGTTATCACCATGATGTGGTTGGTGTTAATTCAAGATTGGATTCCGTTCAGGCTGCAATTTTGGATATCAAGTTAAAACATCTAGATGCCTATAATCATAAAAGGCGTAATGCTGCTAGAGATTATAACAAAGCTTTTGCCAACCAAGAGCATATTGTAATTCCAACGGGTCGAGATGTGTGTTCGGGCATATGTGATACTTGTGACTGTCATGTTTTTCATCAATACACGCTCAGAATACTAAATGGTACAAGAGATGCTTTAGTAAAACATCTTAATGAAAACGGGATTCCATGCGGTGTTTATTATCCAATTCCGCTACATCAACAAAAAGCGTATGCCAGTTCAAAATATAATGAAGCTGATTTCAACCTAACCAACCAACTGGTAAAAGAAGTTATTTCTCTTCCCATGCATACTGAGTTGGATGATGAGCAGATTGATTTTATCACCTCAACAGTTATCAATTTTGTAAATGGCTAAATTTTTATGAAAAAAATTCTAGTAACTGGTGGTCTTGGTTTTATTGGATCTCACACAGTAGTTGAACTTCAGAACGAGGGTTTTGAGGTGGTGATAATTGATGATTTGTCCAATTCTTCTGAAAGTGTTTTAGACGGAATAACTTCCATCACCAATAAAAGACCTGTTTTCGAAAAGTTGGATATGAAGAATAAGAGCCAACTACAGCATTTCTTTAAAAACCATAGCGATATTACTGGTGTTATTCATTTTGCAGCAAGTAAAGCAGTTGGAGAAAGTGTACAAAAACCATTGCATTATTATGAAAACAACATCAACACTCTGGTTTATATCTTGCAATCTATTTTAAATTTAGAGCAATCTAATTTTATATTTAGTTCTTCCTGTACAGTTTACGGTCAGGCAGATAAAATGCCAATCACGGAGAGTGCTCCAGTTAAACCAGCAGAATCTCCTTACGGAAACACTAAACAAATCGGTGAGGAAATTATTTCGGATACTTCGAAGGTTTACCCTAATTTGAAAGCGATCGCCTTGCGTTATTTTAATCCTATTGGCGCGCACCCTTCTGTAAAAATAGGCGAATTACCAATAGGTGTTCCTCAAAACTTAGTGCCTTTTATTACACAAACCGCAGCGGGATTACGTGAGTGCTTATCCGTATTTGGTGATGATTACCCAACTTCAGATGGTACATGCGTAAGGGATTACATCCACGTTGTAGATTTAGCGAAGGCGCATGTTGTGGCACTAATGAGGCTGTTGGAAAATAAAAATGAGTCTAACTTTGAAACGTTTAATATAGGTACTGGTGTTGGCAGCACCGTACTCGACGTCATAAAAGCCTTTGAGCGTACATCCGGAAAATCACTAAATTACAAAATTGCTCCGAGACGAAATGGCGATGTAGTTTCGGCATTTGCAAATACAGATAAAGCAAATCATGTTTTAGGCTGGAAGGCTGAATCTTCTTTGGACGATGCCGTACACTCGGCTTGGAACTGGGAAAAATCTATTAGAAATTTATAAAGCCTTAAGTAGTATTTAATCACACTTCCAGTATCTGGACAAATCACCTATTCATATTTATGAAAACTAAATTATATCCAGAACGGGAAAGTTGTATCAGAAAAAAGCATTATTGTATCCGAAGTTAAAATTACTCGTTTGTAAAGTGCCACCACTACCAATGTAATGTCATTATTTTGAAATGGGAAAATGAACTAGGACAATTAAGTAAAGGCTAAATAGCAGATATAATTGCCGTAATTGATAATCCTATTCAAAATATTAAGACTAGGGAAAATGTGATTTTTGCTATGAAAGCAGGAAAAATATGTAAAAACTAACTCTAAGAATCTTTATAAATCCTAAATTTTTCTTTAAGAAAATGCAACAAAACGAAAGATTTGCTACCATATTCTGAATAACAAATAGCTCTAAGACTCTTATTACCGTTAAAATTTGCTATTGGTCGAGATACTTTGTTTCTTTGTAATTCATCATAATTAAATTATAATGAAACTGGTAAGCATTAAAAGAGAAACACAACAAGAAGATCGATTTTCTAGAAAAATGGGTTCATTTACTACAAATGTAACTTACATTAAAAAACAATTTCTAAATTTATCTTATAAGACGTTGCATAAGTACCGTGAGACCTATTACGGGAAAGTTAAGTCTTGTGAAGATTGCAACCTTTCACGATAGAAATAATTATACTAAAATAAGATAAAGACCTCAACGAAAGTTGGGGTTTTATTGTTTTTCGACATTTCCCTTCTTGTTCAGAAAGAAACTGCTGTACAAAAGGGCAATCATTCCGAAAGTAACTGACATGTCTGCAACGTTAAAAATCCCGGTGTGAAAAACTCCGCCAAAATCGAGGTAGAAAAAATCGGTTACAGAACCAAAGACAATCCTATCAAATACATTGGCAATACCACCTCCTGCAATACAGCTTAACGCAACAAGGCTTACCTTATCCAATAATTTATTAGTGATAATATAGTAGATTAGATATCCAAGTACCCCAACCGGAAGTACTAGCAAAAAAATTAATTTCAAGGTTGGGTTCATATCGCTTCCCATGCCTAGAAATGCGCCGGTATTTTCGACATTCATCAACAAAAAAATATCATCAATTACTTTGATCCTTTCGCCTGGAGCAATAGTGTCACGAACGATTATTTTAGAAATTTGGTCAATGGCAATATTTGCAATTATCAACAAAATAATACCCGCTGTACGTGATAATTTCATAATCAATTAAGCGTTAAGTTCTAAAGTAGCAGAAGTTGTTTCTGCCTCTCTATGTATTTTTTTAACGAGACCTTGAAGCACTTTGCCTGGGCCAACTTCTATAAAATGGGTGGCACCATCAGTGACCATTTGTTGCACAGACTGGGTCCACTTTACGGGAGCTGTTAATTGGGAGATAAGATTCGTCTTAATTTCAGTTTCGTTGTTTACCGCAGATGCCGTGACGTTTTGGTAAATAGGGCAGTTGGGTTTATTGAAAGTGGTATTCTCAATGGCGGCTGCCAATTCTTCTCGAGCAGGCTCCATTAAAGGAGAGTGAAATGCACCACCGACAGGGAGAACCAAGGCACGTTTTGCTCCTTTTTGTTTTAAGGTTTCGCAGGCTTTTTCAATAGCGTCTATTTCCCCAGAAATAACAAGTTGCCCCGGGCAATTGTAATTGGCAGCAACAACCACTCCCTCGGTTTCTGCACAGACTTGTTCAGCGATATAATCATCCAAACCTAATATTGCGGCCATTGTACTTGGTCTGATTTCACAGGCCTTTTGCATGGCTTGCGCCCTTTTAAAAACGAGTTTCAAACCATCTTCAAAATTTAAAGTACCGTTGGCAACCAAGGCAGAGAATTCTCCAAGGGAGTGACCTGCAACCATATCTGGTTTAAACTTGTTGCCCAATGTTTTTGCTAGAATGACCGAATGTAAAAAAATAGCGGGTTGGGTGACTTTGGTTTGTTTAAGATCTTCGGCAGAACCTTCAAACATAATATCTGTAATATTAAAATCTAATATGCTGTTGGCGTTTTCGAAGAGTTCTTGAGCCAATGGGGAGTTTTCGTAGAGTTCAAGACCCATCCCTGTAAACTGTGCACCTTGTCCCGGAAATATATATGCGTTCATTATTTCTAAATTTGTCAGCAAAAATAGCGATTAATTATTTATCGATTTAATGAATCTTGCTGGATTGCCGGCAACCAAAACACTTTCTTTAACATCTTTTGTAACTACTGCTCCAGCTCCTATTACCGCACCGTTTCCTATAATCACACCAGGGCAAATGGTAGCATTACCGCCAATCCATACATTATTGCCAATGGTTATTGGTTTTGAAAATTCTTGACCGCTATTTCTAGCTTTATACTCTAAGGGATGGGATGCGGTATAAATCTGGACATTAGGGCCAAACATACAATTATCCCCTATCGTAACTGGACATCCATCAAGAATACAGCAATTGTAATTAATAAACACGTTTTCCCCGATATGGATATTATAACCGTAATCGCAGTAAAACGGTGGTTCTATAACCAGATTACTTTTAGAACTTCCCAATAAAAGGAGCATGAGTTTTTGGCGTTGTGCCTTTTTAGTTTCGTCTAGGGTATTAAATTCTTGAAATAGTAATTGGGCATCTTGCCGTTCTTTTAATAATTGGGGGTCTTTAGGAGTGTATAGCTCACCTGAAATCATTTTTTGTTTTTCGGTCATTGTGAGGGATAATATGTATAGGTGATTGGATACACTTACTTCAGAAAGGATAAGAATTTTTTAAACAGAATTTGACTGTACTTTCATAACATTAAATCCCTGTATTAAAGCTAAAACAACTTAGGTAGTAAAGTAGTTGATGATATAAATCCGTTTTAAGAATTAATAATAAAAAATATTAGAATAGGGATATCTTTTCTAAACGAAATTAAATCACGTATTCAAGTTTCTTGCATTTCGCATAAATTCTTCCGCTTTTTCCACCATGTTTTTGCTTCCGCAGATAAAAGGCACGCGTTGGTGTAGTTCTTTAGGTTCAATTTCCATAATGCGCTTAAATCCGTCGCTTGCTTTGCCGTTTGCTTGTTCTGCTAAAAATGCCATGGGATTACACTCATAGAGCAGGCGAAGTTTTCCCTCGTAGCTTTTTGAACTTTTAGGGTATATATAAATGCCACCTTTTATCATATTTCTATGAAAATCGGAAACTAACGACCCAATATATCTGCTGGTATAAGGTCTATCTCCTTCTTCCTGTTGACAGTATTTAATGTAGTTTTTTATACCCTGTGGGAAATGAATATAATTACCTTCGTTAACACTATAAATATTGCCGTCCACGGGAAATTTCATGTTTGGATGCGAAAGGTAAAAAGTTCCGATTGCTGGATTTAGGGTAAACCCATTTACGCCGTGACCGGTAGTGTATACAATCATGGTTGAGGTGCCGTAAACGATATAGCCCGCCGCCACCTGTTGGCTGCCTTTTTGTAAAAAATCATCAATGGTTACGGCTGTACCAACTGGAGTTATACGCCTATAGATTGAAAAGATCGTACCTACTGAAACATTGACATCAATATTAGAGGAGCCATCCAAAGGATCAATAAGTACAATGTATTTGTTCTGATTGTTTTCATCTTGACTGTTTATAGCAATAAAATCATCTTCTTCTTCACTGGCAATGCCGCAGACGATATTTCGCTTTGTAAGAGTCTGTATAAATTTTGTATTGGCATAAACATCTAATTTTTGTTGATCTTCCCCTTGAATATTGGTCTCTCCAACAGCGCCAAGAATATCTACCAAACCTGCTTTATTAACTTCATGGTTTACGACTTTTGCAGCCAATCTTATGGAGTTAATAAGTCTTGATAATTCACCAGAAGAGTATTTAAATGCTTCTTGATTTTCAATAATAAACTCACCTAAGGTTTGATTTTTTCTAGACATATAATGTTAAATTTTATACAAATATCCTATTTTTTTAGCCAACTACAACCTTTTCGATACTTTAATGTGGTAATCAATTTTTGGTTTTAAACTATATTTGAAGCAAACTAAACTTATGATCCCTATTATACGAAAAGCATTAGCTGAGGATATGGTAAGTGTCCTTAAACTCATTAGGGAATTGGCTGAATTTGAGAAAGAACCTCACGAGGTGGAACTTAATATTTCAGATTTAAAAAAAGCAGGATTTGGTAAGCAACCCGAGTTTACCTGTTTTGTTGCAGAAATAGAAAACAAAATTGTTGGAATTGCAATGGTCTATTACCGGTTTTCGTCATGGAAAGGAACAGTTCTTCATCTTGAAGATTTGATTGTTAGTCAAGTCTTTCAGAGGTTCTGGTATAGGCACAGAACTTTTAAATACCGTTGTGAAGTTTGGTAGCGAACAGGGAGTAAAACGTATTAGTTGGGAGGTTTTAGATTGGAACGAACCCGCTATAGGTTTTTATGAACACAAAGGGGCAGACGTTAAGAGAGATTGGGATGTGGTTCATCTTACAGAAAACGGAATAAAAAATTATTTAGAAAAATTATAATGCGCGTATTCAAATTTGGAGGAGCATCGGTAAAAGATGCCGAAGGAGTTAAAAATCTGGCATCGGTCTTAAAACAGGTGGGTCATGAGAATACATTGGTCATCATATCTGCTATGGGCAAAACCACTAATGCTATGGAGCTAATTATTAAAAATTATTTTGATAATAAAGCAGAATTAGGTAGCGCGCTTCAAGAGGTAAAGGAGTTTCATAACGGCATTCTTTTAGACTTGTTCGACAGCAAGCAAGATGAAATCTTTAAAAAAGTCAAGGTTTTTTTTGAGGAATTAAATGGTTTTTTAGACCGTAATAAATCGCCAGATTATAATTACGTTTATGATCAGATTATTGGTTATGGCGAACTATTGTCCACCACAATAGTAGGTGCTTATTTAAACAAAACCGGACTTCAAAATAAAGTCTTGGATGTGAGACAGTACATAAAAACCGACGATTACTACCGAAGGGCCAATGTGGATTGGGAGCAGACCCAAAGTAATATTCGTTCTATTTTTGACACTAAAACTCTAAATATTACCCAAGGGTTTTTGGGCAGCGATGCCAATAATTTTACCACGACCTTGGGACGGGAAGGCAGCGATTATACTGCGGCAATATTTGCTTATTGCTTGAATGCCGAAAGTGTAACCATTTGGAAAGACGTGCCAGGCGTACTTAATGCCGACCCGCGCTATTTTGAAAATGCCCAGTTGCTTAATACAATTTCCTATAGGGAGGCAATAGAATTGGCTTTTTATGGTGCTTCGGTTATTCATCCTAAAACGTTGCAACCGCTTCAGCAAAAAGAAATTCCTCTATTTGTAAAGTCTTTTTTGAACCCAAAGGATTCAGGGACTATGGTAGGTAAAACTTCTGGTATCCAACCAGACGTGCCCTGTTTTATCGTTAAGAAAAACCAGGTTTTGATAAGTCTTTCTTCTCTTGATTTCTCATACATTGTTGAAGAGAATATAAGTGAGATTTTTAAATTGCTGCATCATTATAAAATGAAAGTAGATTTAATTCAAAATTCAGCCATCAGTTTTTCCGTATGCTTTGAGAATAGTTACGGCAACTTGGAAAAACTGCTCCAACATCTAAAAGCAAAATTCAAGGTATCGCTTTACGAAAATGTAAATTTATATACTGTTAGGCATTATAATGAAAGGGCAATCGCTTCCGTAGAAAAAGGAAAGGATTTGTTATTGAAACAAATCACAGAAGAAACCATGCAGATTGTTGTTAGATAGATAAGAAAAGGATTTAGTACTTTTACAACCATGACCAAACAACAAGATACGGGCTTGGTTACCGCAAAAGAAGTAGCAGCGGTAATCCATGCCGATAAATATGGCTTTATCGGCACCTTCTTTGGATGGATTTTAATGAAAGTGCTCAAAATATCAACCCTCAATAAAGTCTATAATCGAAACAAACATTTAAGTGACTGCGAATTTTTAGACGGAATACTCGGCGATTTTAAAATTAAGTTTGAAATTCCTGCCGAAGATTTAAAACGGCTTCCAAAAGATGGGTCTTATATTACGGTATCCAATCACCCATTGGGTGGTATTGATGGTATTCTTTTACTTAAGTTAATGGTTGAGCAAAGAGCAGATTTTAAGATTATCGCAAATTTTTTGCTCCATCGTATTGAGCCTCTCAAACCTTACATAATGCCAGTTAATCCTTTTGAGGATCGTAAGGACGTCAAATCAAGCATTACTGGATTTAAAAATGCCATTAAACATTTACGGGACGGGCACCCATTAGGTGTGTTCCCTGCGGGAGAAGTTTCTACCTACCGAGATGGTAAATTGGTAGTGGATAGACCGTGGGAGGAAGCGGCCATGAAATTGATACAAAAGGCTGAAGTTCCTGTTGTGCCCATTTATTTTCATGCAAAAAACAGCAAGTTGTTTTATAAGTTGTCTAAACTTAGTGATACGCTGAGAACCGCTAAATTACCTTCAGAACTGCTTACCCAAAAAAATCGAACAATCAAAGTCCGTATAGGAAGACCGATCTCTGTAAAAGACCAAAAAGACCATGAGTCCTTGAAGGATTTTTCAGAATTTATTAGGAAGAAAACCTATATGTTATCAAATTCCTTTGATGATAAGGGCAAATTTTTGGGTAATCTCGCTTCTAACCTTAAAGTCCCAAAAGCGACAAAAATCCCAAAGCGTATTATTACTCCGGTAGATAATGAGGTCATGAATAAGGAAGTTGAAAACCTTAGAGACCACGATAAACGACTTTTAATAAGTAAAAATTATGAGGTCTTTTTAACCGATGCGGCATCCATACCCAATATTATGCGGGAGATTGGACGCTTGCGCGAAATTACGTTTAGAGCGGTTGGTGAAGGCACTAATGAATCCATCGATTTAGATAATTTTGACACCTATTACCATCACATGTTTTTGTGGGATAAGGAGACAAAACAATTAGCAGGAGCTTATCGCATGGGTCTTGGTTCACAAATATTTGCTGCACGTGGCATAGATGGCTTTTATCTGCAAGATTTGTTTAGGTTTGAACCTGAACTTTATAAGATGATGAGCGAATCTATCGAAATGGGACGTGCCTTTATTACAGGCGAGTATCAGCAAAAACCAATGCCGTTATTTTTACTTTGGAAAGGGATTGTACACACCACATTACGTTATCCTGAACATAAGTATCTTATTGGTGGTGTGACTATAAGTGATCAATTTACAGACTTCTCAAAGTCTTTGATGATTGAGTTTATGAAATCAAATTATTATGATCCTTACGTGGCCCAATACGTAAGACCTAAAAAAGAATTTAAGGTCAAATTGAAGGATGCCGATAAGGATTTTGTTTTTGATGAAACCGAAGCCGACCTTATAAAATTCGATAAAATCATTGATGAATTGGAGCCAGGACCATTACGTCTCCCGGTTTTAATAAAAAAATACATAAAGCAAAATGCAAAAGTTGTCGCTTTTAATGTAGATCCTTTATTTAATAATGCTGTTGACGGACTTATGTATATAAGAATTGCCGATTTACCTGAAAGCACCGTGAAACCAGTAATGGAGGAATTTCAGGCCGAAATGGAGCGAAAATTTTCTAACGGAGGCCATGAGGAGGATTAGTTTTCTTATCGTTCTGCTTTTTTCTTTTGGTCATTTAGTGCTATGCCAAACAATCATAGGATATATCAAAGATTCAGAAACCAAAGAACCACTAGAAAGTGTGTCTATTTATTACGATGGTACCACGATAGGTGCGGTTTCTAAAGAAAATGGAGCGTTTGAAATTTCTTCGGAAGTAACAACCAATGCCGTAGTTGTAATTAGTTATTTGGGTTACGAAACGCGCTATCTTTCACAATCAGAAGTGGCTGAAGCCGAAACCATATTCCTTATTGAAAAACCTGAAAGTCTTGATGCAGTCGTCATTGAAGCAGATGATTGGAGTCGGGAAAAAAAGATGAAAATTTTTAAAAGAGAATTTTTAGGAAAGGGAGAGGCCGCTAAAGATTGTAAAATATTAAATGAAGATGCTGTTCAGTTGGTCTATATGAAATCAAAAAATACGCTGTACGCCTATGCAGAGGTGCCCATAAAAATTCAGAATAAATACCTTGGCTATAGTGTCAATTATAACATCGTAGATTTTGAAGTGAAGTTTGTAGATAGTTTAAGCGATTATCCATGGGTCGAGAACGTTTATTATGCCGGGACTTCTAATTTTACTGAGCTTAATAAAAATCGTGTAAAACGGAAATATAAAAAAGCCAGAGAAAGCATTTACCATGGCTCGGCATTAGAGTTTATGAGAGCGCTTTCAAAAAAAGATTTGGAAGCTCATAAATTTACAACCTTTATTAAAAAAGATGAGAAAGATAAATTTATCTTACCCGTTGATCCCTACAAGTTTCTCGAAGTTAATAGATCATCTAACGCTAATTTCGTAATAACCATTAAGACAGATAAACTGTATGTGATGTACAATATGGATGTGCAATCTGCACTCATACCAAAAGAAGACTTCCACACGTTTTATATAGATGATTATGGCATCCACACACCACCCGATAAATTATTGTTTAGCGGGGCATTTGGAAGAGAGCGTATTGGCAGGATGTTACCTTTAAATTACGATATTGAGCCTAGTTCCGAGTAATGTATTACAATCCTTTGAACCATTCTTGAAACTGCTTACCTAATAAGAAGACAGGTTTCTCTTCTCCGTTTAAGGCAGAAATCAAACTCATAATCCACATTACCAATAATAGAATCCAAGCAATAAGATTGATAAGGGGGATGAAGGAACACACTAATCCCAGAAGCATAATACCCAAAACTTGGCGGATATAGAAGGAGCCTAATTCGGTTTTTTTATCGTTGTTCATAACCAAAGCTATTATCCATCCAATGAGAGTAATGTGTGCAATGATGGCAATATTTTTACCATCGCCTAGTGCTTTATTAGCATCTTTAGAGAATTCATTGGCAGAATGTTGAGCACTATTTGAGAATTCTTTAGCTGAATTGCTTATGTTGTCTCCAGCTTTTTTAGCGCCGTCTTTTGCATCGTCCAACATATCGTTGAGGTCGTCACTTAAATTTTTAGAATCATCTGCCATGATATTGATTTATTGGTTAGACCCTAAATTTAATAAAAAATAAAATACTATTAACAAAAATATTGGTTCTCAGGTTCCTACCGTTATTTTGCTTTTTAAAAACCTATTATTATGCTTGAATTGGGCGTGATATTTGGTCCTTTACAAATGATATAGTCACGATTTATGTTTGAAGGCTCCTTCATAAATTTCAATCCATTGCTTTACTGACATCTTTCGGGTCAATTCTCCAATCAACTCAAACGGAATATCATCCATATATTTAAATCGAATGCAACTTTTGCCCATATCTAGTTTTCGTTTGCAATGCTTGGGATATTCGGCAACAAACCAATCGTGTAAATCTTTTTTCGCATAAATCCCCATATGGTAGAGGTTAACCGAATTTTTTTGAGAGGCAAAGTTTATAAAGGGTAAGGGTGTTTTAGGGTCGCAATGATACCCGTCTGGATAAACAGAGTGCGGCACATAATATCCAATCATTTTGTAAAGCATGCCTTCTTCAAATCCTTTTGGCAAATTCTTCAAAATAACATCTCGCAATCCCGCCATGGGTTCTTGTCTTTCTTCTGGAACTAGTTTTATGTATTCTTCTGGGGAGTTGGCTTCGTAGTTCATTTGTTGTAGTTATTTAAATTAATATAATAAGTTTACCGCAAATCCATAAATTAAAATTCTCTAGTATTTCTGGTATAATCGTAATTTTCTTAAATAGGCTTTAAAAATTTAATCTCAATTAATGGGTGCACAAATGAGTTTGTTCAATCAGAGTATACCTCTACTTATGTATGCTTAATATTACTTTTTGAAATTTAGGTTATGGCTATAAATTTCGCTTTTATTTTATCGACAATGGTTTGGGCTAATTTTTCTTTGCTTTCAACTGTCCAACCAGCAACATGTGGAGTAAGAATAACATTTTCTGCCGAAGTAAGATATTTAAAAGCAGGAGGTAGTTCAGCAGAAAAGAGGGTTTCAAACGAAGCTTTTTCATATTCCAGAACGTCCAATCCTGCACCCAAAATTTTACCAGATTTTAATGCAGAAACTAAATCTTCTGTATTGACGCTTTTCCCTCTTGCGGTATTGATGAGCCAAAATGGTTTTTGAAATCCATTAATAAAGTCTTGATTTACCATATTAATAGTCAGATTTGTTTCAGGTGTATGTAAACTCAAAACCTCCGCTTTTTGTTGTATTTCGGATAGTGTTACTTGTGTTGCATTTTCATCACCAATATTTTTCTTTAGGTCATGACACAGCACATCAACTTCAAAACCCCGTAGTTTTTTGGCAAAGGCTTTACCCATGTTTCCATAGCCAATTAGTCCGATGGTTTTACCGTCCAGTTCCAAACCCCGATTGGTTTCACGTTGCCATTTTCCTTCTCTAACTTCTTTATCGGCTTTATTCAGTTTATTAAAAAGGGATAAGAGCATACCTAAGCTATGCTCTCCAACGGCATTACGGTTGCCTTCTGGTGCGGCAATAAGTGTAATGCCTTTTTCTTCGGCATAATCGCAATCTATATTTTCAAGACCTGCCCCCACTCGGCCTATAAATTTTAGGTTTGTGGCTGCGTCTAAAAAAGGTTTATCAATTTTAAAGCGGCTTCTAATGATAATGCCGTCGTAGTTTTGAATTTTAGCTGTAATTTCAGATTTTGAAGACTGGTAGTCTTCATGGTTATTGAAGCCTAAATCATTGAGTTGTGATATTAATAGTGGGTGGTTTGAATCTAGATGTAGTAAGTTCATGATAAGTTCCCTTGTAACCAATAATCTTTTAATTGGAAAGAATAAAGGTTTTTAGATTAACTGAAGTTCAATTTAGATATAGATTTTTAAAATCCAATAATCAAACCCGACAATACAAAGAACAAATAAATACCTAAGATATCATTGCTGGTTGTAATAAAGGGCCCAGTGGCGATTGCAGGATCAATACCTTGCTTATCTAAAATAATAGGAACAAACGTGCCAACCAAAGCAGCCACAACGATAACCGTCATCATAGAAATAGCGATGGCCAAACTTTCGGTGGTGTTTTGACCTATTAAAAAGCCGAATAGCACAACGAGTAATGCCAAGGCAAACCCATTGATGAGACTAAGGCTGACCTCTTTTAATAGCCTGCTCAAAATACTACCTTTTACATTGTTATTAGCGAGACCTTGTACTATTATGGCGCTAGATTGAACCCCAACATTTCCAGCCATTGCGGCAATTAGGGGCGTGTAAAAAAACAGTGATGGAACGGTAAGCATGATTTCTTCATAACCTTTCATAATAAACACACTGCCTAAACCGCCAAAAAGTCCTAATACCAACCAAGGCAGACGGGCTCTTGTTAGTTGAAGTATGCTATCATCGGCCTCAACATCTTGTGAGATACCGGCGGCCAATTGATAATCTTTATCAGCTTCCTCCCGGATCACATCCACAATGTCATCAATAGTAATACGACCTAAAAGGGTTTGATTTTCATCGACCACTGGGATAGCTTCCAAGTCATATTTTGCCATGACTTTTGCAACTTCTTCCACATCTTCTTCCGCATAAACGTAATCTACATTTGAGATATAGATGTCAGAAATTTTCTGGTCGCTCTTGGCTACAATTAAATCCTTGAGTGATAAGCGCCCTATAAGTTTATTTTTTTTATCAACAACATAAATGGAATGAACCCTTGTAACATCTTCAGCTTGCCCTCTTATTTTACGTAAGCAGCCACCAACCGTCCAGGTCTCATAAACCTTTACGAGTTCTTTTGCCATGAGTCCACCCGCAACGTCCTCGTCGTAAGCTAGGAGTTCTGTAATTTCGTCTCGATGCTCTTTGTCCTCAATGTTTGAGATGACTTCGGCCTGAAGTTCATCAGATAGTTCAGAGAGAATATCGGCGGCATCATCGGTATCTAATTCTTCAATCTCTTCGGCAATTTCTTTGGCAGAAAGGTTTTGAAGTACCTTTTCCCGATTGTCCTCATCCATCTCAATAAGAATGTCTGAGGTGGTTTCAGAATCTAAAAGTTTAATAACGTAAACTGCCTCGTCTAGGTCAAGTTCGTCCAGAATCTCGGCAATATCAGCGTAGTGAAAATCATTGAGAAGTGCCTTGAGCGAAATCTCATTTTTAGTTTCTACAAATTGCTCTACCAACCCGATAAGTTCATCGGTGAGTTCAAATTGGATATATTCTTTTTCTTCTTGCAAAATTTATGGAGTTCTAAATGTTCTCGTCATTTTCTATTAGCGATGTCAGTTCAATAAAAGACGCTATGCTCAATTGCTCAGGACGTTGGTCAAAGATAATATTTGCTTTTAAATTATCTGAAAGATTAAATGTTTTTAAACTGTTACGTAAAGTTTTTCTACGTTGTTGAAAAGCGGTTTTTACGACCCTGAAAAATAGTTTTTCATCGCAGGGTAGTGTGAAATTCTCTTTACGAGTCAATAACAGCACGCCAGAATCTACCTTTGGTGGCGGATTAAATACTGAAGGCGGCACCGTAAACAGATACTCAGCATCATAAAATGCTTGGGTCAAAACTGAAAGAATCCCATAGACCTTACTGCCCTCATTTGAGCAAATGCGCATGGCAACTTCCTTTTGGAACATCCCTGAAAACTCTGGGATTTGATGCCGCAGTTCTAACGTTTTAAATACGATTTGCGTAGAAATATTATAGGGGAAGTTGCCAATAATCGCAAACTGTTTCTCTTCAAAAATTTGGCTGAGGTCGTATTTAAGAAAGTTCTTCTCGATAATTCTATCAGAAAGATTGAGATAGTTGGCTCTTAGATATTCAACCGATTCTGTATCGATTTCTATCACATGAGTTGTCACGTCTTTTTCTAATAGGTATTTGGTAAGCACGCCTGTTCCGGGGCCAATTTCCAAAATATCGCTGTAGCCATTAAACGAAAGACTGTTTGCAATTTTTTCGGCTATGGTCTCGTCAGTCAAGAAATGTTGACCAAGGTGTTTTTTTGCTCTGACTTGTTGATGGTCTGCCACGATAATTGGGATTTTAAGTACAGGTCATTCCGATTTCCTTAAATTTGATGATGAAAGGAAAAGGTTGAATCGCGCTGATTGTTGTACGGTCAATATAGTCAAAATGAAATTATAACACATGGTATTTCTAAATCAAAATATCGAATTCCCAGACGTATCCAAGGCTTCAAAAGATGGTATTTTGGCGATTGGTGGTGATTTGTCGCCCGAGAGACTGCTCTTAGCTTACCAAAGCGGGATTTTTCCTTGGTTTGATTCGGAAGAACCAATTATTTGGTGGTCGCCAAATCCTAGATTTGTTTTATTTCCTGAGCAGCTTAAAGTCTCAAAGAGTATGAAACAGGTGTTGCGCAATTCTGATTTCAAAATGACCATTAATCAAGATTTTGAAGGAGTGATTAATAACTGTTCAGCTATAAAACGTGAAGGGCAAGGTGGTACTTGGATCACAGAACATATGAAAACAGCCTATCTTAAATTGCACAATTTAGGACATGCACTTTCGGTTGAGGTTTGGCTAGAAAACCAATTGGTTGGCGGGCTTTACGGCATTGACCTTGGTAATGGCATTTTTTGCGGTGAAAGTATGTTTGCAAAAGTGAGCAATGCCAGCAAATTTGGATTTATAAAATTTATTCAACAATCCAATTACAGATTAATCGACTGTCAAGTTTATACCAATCATCTGGCAAGTTTGGGAGCCGAGGACATAGCGAGAGAAAAATTCATGAAATTTCTTGATTAAATCTTCAGCTCTAACGAAGTGTTAAAAAAAAGTTCTTTTTCGAGGTCTATGTTCAGCTTATCCAAACGTAGTTCAATTCCAAACTCAAGATTTAGCTGTTCTGATAATAAAATACCGAAGGAGGGGGAAATGCGGTATTCAATTTCCGGTTGATGTACTTTAGAACTGGTTAATAAGCCTTCGTTTGTAATCACAAGATAAGTCTCCCCAACATCCAATTTCAAACCCTGCAACGGTAAATCTAAAGCCAAGCGATATCGAAACCGAAATGCTGTAAAGGTGTTGTAAAATCGCTGTTCGCTTCTAAATCGGTGGCCAAAACGTAGAGTTTTTAAGATGGATTTTCGGTTGAATTGTTGCGTCAATCGCAACTCATTACTAGAATCTTCAAAGAGCGACCTGTTTCTGAACATAGCACCTAAAGCAATACTATTTTTAAGATTGAGCTTTAATGTAGAAAAATGTCCAATTTGAATTTGTCTAGTAACATAGGCGAAATCATCATTTGAGTAGGCAAAAGCTCTCGTGCTAAGTTCAAAATTTGCATTGTAAATTTTGCTGAAATCGTGCCGTACAGCAAAAGCACTTTCACTTAAGGCCTCAAAATCGTTTTGTGTGTTTCCTTTCAAACCAGTTAAGACCACAAAAAGCACTAAAATTCTAGTACATAATGTATTCATAACTATCAGGTTGTAGCGTTCTAGAGTTTATAAATTGACCGTTTGAATCGAAGGTTGTTTCTTTCAAAAGCCAATCACCTTTAGTTTTTACGGCTACAATAATTTCGTAATTGGAAGTTGTAGTTTTTCGATTTGTGGTTATGGATTCCAAAAATTTAACCTCGGAAGAATTTACGTTGTAAATATATTGTTCTTGGATTTTTATAATATCAAACTTTTCTGAGTTTTCCTCAAAATAAGTCTCTATATTTTTCAACGCCGCTTCTAAAAGTTCTCGTTCCTTAACTACTATTTCAATGTCTTCGAGAACCCCCTCTTCATTAAATTCTACGCTATACCAATGTTTTTGATACTTAAACTTACTCTCAAAACTCAGTTTTTCCCCATCGGTCTCTCTGTAGAAACGTGCTCGTTTTGCTTTTTTTGGAAAGGCGTTTATAGTGGTTTGAGCAGCTTCTGGAAATTGGGTCCGTTCTACCCTTGATTCTTTTTCGTTCTTTGTCTGTGCCGCAGCTCCTGTAGAGCAGATACTGGCAAATAGTAGGAAGATAATTCTATACTTCATGATATCTAAAACAATTTGTTTCGTGGTCATTGACCATTCCGGTAGCTTGCATGTGGGCATAAATAACGGTTGAGCCCACAAATTTGAATCCCCGCTTTTTCAAGTCTTTACTTATTGTATCGCTCAATGGTGTATTAGCCGGTGCGTTTTTATAATTTTTAAGTTTGTTATTTATGGGCGTGTCATCTACAAAACCCCAAATATACTTTGAGAACGAACCAAATTCATCTTGAATCTTCATAAAATTTTGGGCATTGGTAACCGTTGCATTGATTTTTAACTTGTTTCTCACAATGCCTTTATCTTGTAATAATTCATCAATTTTTGATTGTTTGTATCTAGCAATCTTTTTATAGGCAAAGTCGTCAAAAGCACTTCGAAAGTTCTCGCGTTTACGTAAAATTGTTATCCAACTTAAGCCTGCTTGAAAGGTTTCTAAAATTAAAAATTCAAACAAGGTGGCATCATCTTTTACGGGAACGCCCCATTCTGTATCGTGGTATGCTTCGTAAAGCTCATCGCCCAAACACCATCCGCATTTGTGTTTTTTCATTCTGTATCTTTGACTATTAAACTGAAAGTCTCAAACTCTATTCAAAAGTAAAATTTAGAGATAATTATAGGTGACTAAAAAAATAAAAATAATGACTACTTCGGAAAATAAACCCATAAAAGAAATCATATCACAAAGTTTAAAAAAAGCTATCGATTATCAAACTTACCGAAATAAAGTACATCAATTAGTTTTGGATGGTTCGACCTCTGGTAATGAAAAAACCGAGGATTTGATTAACTATACAAAATTGAATGATAGCCGGATGAGGCGTTGGGACAAAACGCTAAGAATTCAAGAAAAACATAAAAAAAGTATATCAAATTTCAATAAAAAAATCACCTGGTTGGTCATTACCGAAAGTTGGTGCGGTGACGCGGCGCATGTGATTCCCGTACTAAATAAAATAGCTGAGCTTTCTGAAAACATCGAACTCAAATTGGTGTTTCGAGATGAGAATGACGATTTAATGAACCAGTTTTTGACCAATGGCGGAAAGTCTATTGCCAAATTAATTATGATTGATGAAATTAGTGGAAAAGTGATTGGAACCTTTGGGCCACGACCTTCCGAAGCCACCAAATTGGTCAATGATTATAAAGCTGAGCACGGGCAACTAACGCCAGAATTTAAACAAATTTTGCAGGGTTGGTATAATACTGATAAAGGACAAGGTGTTGTTAAAGATATTGTGGCGCTATTAAAAACCTATTCCTTCCCCTTAAAATAATACGTAATAGACCCAATTTGTTTTTTTTTAGTGTTATCCACTGAAAAAATAGCGTTTTGGGCATAATCCAGAGCGTTGTCAATTAAACATTGATTTTTTGAGGACGATGAGGAGTTGATATAGGTATCGGTTACTTGACCATTTTCATTTACGGTAATGTTAACCACAATTTTGCCGGTAGTCTCACAAAGATAAACAGGCGGAGGTAATTTGACCTTGGTTCGGTTTGTTAATGAAAACGAGACACTACTATTTTTGTTGGATGGATTATTATCTTCTGATTTTTTTGGAGAATGCATCGCCAAAATATCTTTTGCTTTGTTAAAAGACGCTCGTTCTTTATCTTTTACTGCGTAGCTCTTTGAGGCGTTCACATCAGATTTTGAGGTGAGTACATTGTCTTCTGTTTCAGAAGTTTCTTCTTGAGGTGTTTCGGGCGTTTCGGTGGTTTCGTTGACTTCATCAGTGTTGACCGATTTAAAATTCCGCATCATTTCCTTGAACTCTTCATCTTCGTTTTGGGCCTGATTGGTTTCAGCACCTGCTTTTTCCAATTCTTTTTGTGCTTCTAGTTCTTTTAGCTCTTCAATGGTTTGAGGTTCCATTTCGTAATAGCTTTCAGCTAAAAATTCCGCTTTTTTGGATAAGCTAAATGAGAACATGGCAAGTATCACGGTTCCCGTAATGAGAACCGTAATGAGTAATGCCTTATGCTTTTCTATAAAATTCAAGCTTGAAATTTAGTTGTTGAGGGATGTAATAGATACGTGAATTTAAATAAAAAAGATTAAATCGCACTTTTGAGGAATACAGGTGAGGTTGGTTTTACTATCTTAGGAAGATAAATAAGTTCCATAATCGCCGAATAATCTGCGGAACAATCCAGATTTAATCTTCTTTAATCTTTAAAGTTAAGAGTGGAAGAATATGCACTAGAAAAAATCTGTTAGACTCTGCTTAACCTAATTCATCTGTTGGCTAGTTCTATTTTAGTCCAGCAATAAAATCTTCGGGAAGCATCGCATTCTTAACCTCAAACTCCCCAATCTTAGTCCGTCTCAACTCCGTTAAATGAGCTCCAGAATTTAGAGCCTTTCCAAAATCGTTAGCCAGAGACCGAATATAAGTTCCTTTGCTACAGACCACTCTAAATTGAACTTGAAGCCCAACAATTGCAGTAATTTCAAATTCGGAGATATGAACTGTTCGCGAGTTGATTTCTACCTCTTCACCAGCACGTGCGTATTCATATAATCGCTTTCCGTCCTTCTTTAATGCTGAAAATACCGGCGGAAATTGCTCAATATCGCCAATAAAAGCTTTAGTGGCATCGTGAATTTGTTTTTCTGAAATATGTTCGGTTGGAAAATGTTGGTCAATTTCAGTTTCCAAATCGAAGGAAGGTGTAGTGCCTCCTAAGGTAAATGTGCCTGTATATTCTTTATCCTGCCCTTGAAACGTATCGATTTGCTTGGTCATTTTGCCCGTACAAATTATAAGTAGTCCAGTCGCCAATGGGTCTAAAGTACCGGCGTGACCCACTTTGATTTTTTTGATGTTGAACGCTTGCCGGATTTCCCAACGTAATTTGTTGACCGCTTGAAAAGACGTCCAAGTCAATGGCTTGTCAATGAGTAATACTTGTCCGTTTTGAAAGTCTTCCGAAGTCATTAACTTGAAGGGTTTAATAGAGCGAACCCAATTGCAATTAAACCAACGATGACGCAATACACGGCAAAATAGGATAATTTACTTTTCTTAACCAACGCAATCATCCAGGTACAAGCAAATAATCCAGAAATAAAAGCCGCGATGAAACCGATACCTAAATTGGTAAAGTTGGAACTTTCATAGGTAATTTCGCCACTAAGAATATCCTTAGCGATTTTTCCGAAGATCAATGGTACCACCATCAAGAATGAAAAACGTGCTGCTTTAGTTTTGTCATTTCCTAATAAAACAGAGGTAGAAATCGTTGCGCCAGAGCGTGAAATTCCTGGTAACAACGCAATGGCTTGAGAAATCCCAATAATTAAAGCATTAGGGAAACTTACTTTTTTATTGGTGTCTTTTGCTCGATCGGCCAAAAAGAGTAAAGCTGCGGTTATCAGCAACATACAACCGACGAGTAGAATATTTCCACCAAAGAGTTGTTCGAGTTCTTCCTCAAAAAATAGTCCCACAATTACGGCAGGAATCATAGACAACGCGATTTTTGAGATGAACTGTAAATCGTCGTTCCATTGAAATTTTAGAGCACCTTTAATCAGGTCAAAAACATCTTTTCTAAAGATAACCAACGTACTCAAGGCAGTTGCAAAATGGAGAACCACAGTAAATAAGAGACTTTCTTCTGGCACGGAGGTATCTCCAAGAATCGCTTTGCCCAATTCTAAATGTCCACTTGAAGACACAGGTAAAAACTCTGTAAGGCCTTGAATAATTCCCAGAATAATTGAGTCAATGATATCCATGCCGCAAAAGTATCAAAATCGGGATATGAAGTGAGAAAAAAGTATGAATTTTAATAGTGGCGTTTAGTTCTTAGCGTTTTCTTCTTTGTTTGGGTTCAATAAAATAGCATACACTTGAATCCCAAAACCAATTAGTACCAAAGTAGGTGCTAATCTTATACGTCTCCAACTAAAAATCGAAGGGTCAAAAACATTGGGGTCGTCACTTCCGCCGCCAGCCATTAGGGCAAAACCAAGGAAAATAAAGCCAAGACCTATCAGCATAAACTTGTAATTCTTCTTTCCGAAGATAAAAATCTTATTTGAAGTCTCTTTGCGCTTTTGCTCTCCCATAATATTATAATTTGGTACTGTACTAATTTGTTTTGCAAATTAAAGGATTATTCATCGAACTGGTTGAAACATTTAACTTTTAAGCCAAGATTAACTGAAAAACGGTGGCCTAAAAACTCAAGGCCAAGCTTAAAAAATTCCCCCACAGTTTATTAAAAATAAAATTCGGCCTTTTTAATGAAGTTGGTTTTTCATTCTTTTCAAAATAAAAATTCAACTTAATAATATAATTGGTCTGTCTTCAAATTCAAAAAACGTTGTGTCGCGATAAACGTACTGATCCACGTGATAAGAATCCCAATGGAAAATATTCCTACAAATAGCCCGACAATCAATACGGGGTTATTCAGCAATTGCAATTCCGGAAAAGTTTTATCCATATAATAAAGCACAACACCCATTCCCATTAGTGCGACAATGGCACCAATAATACCCAATTGTACGCTTTTACCAATAAATGGACGACGAATGAATGATTTTGTTGCGCCCACCATTTGCATGGTTTTAATAATAAATCGTTTTGAATACACCGCTAAACGTATTGAGCTGTTGATGAGCAATACAGCAATTAATGTAAAAAGTGCACTCAAAGCCAAGACCCAGAATGTTATTTTTTTGACGTTATCGTTCATAAGTTCAACCAAATCATTGTCGTACTTGATTTCCTCTATAAATTTTTTGTTGGCCAAAGCTTCGGTAATGCCATCAAGCGTTTCATTGGTCACGTAATCTGCCTTTAGATACACATCGATGGAATTTTGTAGCGGATTGTACCCCACAAAGTCCATAAAGTCTTCACCGGTTTCGGCCTTCATCAATTCGGCGGCCTCTTCTTTAGAAACGTATTCGGTTTTTTTGGTATAATCTGCCATGGCAAGACTTTTTTCAAGTTGCTTTATTTCAACGTCCTTAGCAGATTCGTTCAAATAAATAGTAACAACTACTTGTTCCTTAAAATGATCTGCCACTTTTTTTGCATTTAGAACCAATAGCCCTAAGCACCCCAATAAAAAGAGGACAAGAGCGATACTGATAACAACCGAAAAGTACGAAGAAATCAATTTTCGTTTTTGATATTGGTCAAATGAGGAGGCCATAAAAATTTTGGATTAACGGCGTAAAAATAAAAAACTAAATGCTTGCAATACACTTACAACGCTTAAAGTTTTGAATGTATTTTATAAGGGTTAAATTTGCCTCTATTCAAAATTACCCTTGCATTCCAAAGTAAGGGACTAAGAACTATAATTACGCAGAAGCGATGAAATACGATTTTAATACAATTGAAAAAAAGTGGCAAGACTACTGGGCAAAAAACCAAACGTTCAAAGCTGAAAATCCTCCCCTTTCTGAGCAAGTTGGAGGGTGCTCCAAAATATTATGTGTTGGATATGTTTCCTTACCCAAGCGGCGCCGGTCTTCATGTTGGGCATCCTTTAGGTTATATAGCCAGCGATATTTACGCCCGTTATAAACGCCATAAAGGATTTAACGTTTTGCATCCCCAGGGTTACGATAGTTTTGGATTACCTGCGGAACAATATGCTATCCAAACTGGTCAACACCCTGCCGTTACTACTGAAACGAATATAAAAACCTACCGTCGCCAATTAGACCAAATCGGGTTTTCATTTGATTGGAGCAGGGAAGTGCGAACCAGCGACCCTAACTACTATAAATGGACCCAATGGATTTTCATTCAATTGTTTGAGTCTTGGTACAATCATGATACCGATAAGGCAGAATCTATAGACACCTTGGTCTCTAAGTTTTCTACGGAAGGAAACGCTACTGTCAATGCCGCTTGTGATGATGGCATCGCTATGTTTTCTGCGGAAGATTGGAACGGTTTTTCTTCGGAAGAACAACAAGACATCCTTTTAAAATACAGATTGACCTATCTAGCCGAAACTGAAGTCAATTGGTGCCCAGCCTTAGGAACCGTTTTAGCAAATGATGAAATCGTTAACGGTGTGTCTGAACGTGGTGGACATCCTGTGATTCGTAAGAAAATGACCCAATGGAGTATGCGTATTTCTGCCTACGCAGAACGTTTGCTCCAAGGTTTGGAAACCATCGATTGGACAGAAAGTTTAAAAGAAAGTCAACGCAATTGGATTGGGAAATCGGTGGGAGCGGAAGTGTTTTTCCCCATCCTAACCTTCCCCGAGGGGGAAGGAACCACTAGTGAAAAAGCAGAACGTAAATATCTGACTGGTGGAAATAACTCTCATATTTTGTTAGATCATGCAAAAGATATGAGAAAAGAACCAACTCCTTCAGAAAAAATTTTGTGGGATGAGTTGAGAAATCAAAAGATAGGTTACAAGTTTAGACGTCAACATTTAATTGATGATTTCATCGTTGACTTTGTCTGTCTTTCAAAAAGATTAGTTGTTGAAGTTGATGGTGAGTATCATGAGACCGCCAAACAAATTGAATTAGATAAACAACGAACTTCAAGGATAAATGATGCAGGATTCAAGGTCGTCAGATTCACGAATAAGCAAGTTATTAATTCCGTTAGTCAAGTTTTAAAACAAATAGAAAATGAACTTGAGAAGCTGAAGGATATTGGAGATTCTTCTGGTAGTAGTGTTCAAGTACAGGAAAATGCTCAAGAAACTTCACCCTCTCCTGCGGAGAGGGCTGGGGTGAGGGTTTTCACCACCCGCCCCGATACCATCTTTGGTGTTAGTTTTATGACCTTGGCACCAGAGCATGAGTTGGTGTCTAAAATAACCACGCCTGAACAAAAAGCAAGTGTAGAAGCCTATATTGAAGCCACTGCAAAACGTAGTGAACGCGACCGTATGGCCGATGTCAAGACGATTTCAGGGGCATTTACGGGTGCGTATGCTGAACATCCGTTTACCAAAGAACCAATTCCTGTGTGGATTGGTGATTATGTATTAGCTGGTTACGGCACGGGAGCAGTAATGTCTGTGCCTTGTGGCGACCAACGTGATTATGATTTTGCCAAACATTTTGAAATTCCTATTCCTAACATCTTTGAAGGTGTAGACATTTCCGAAGAAGCTTATGGTTCTAAAGATAATGTGGTGATTACTAACAGCGATTTTCTTAATGGGCTCAATTATAAAAAGGCGGTAAAGCGTGCTATTTTCGAACTTGAAAAATTGGGTCAAGGGGAAGGAAAAACCAACTACCGATTGAGAGATGCGGTGTTTTCGCGACAACGCTACTGGGGAGAACCGTTTCCCGTGTATTACGAGAACGGCAGGCCAAAAATGATAGATAAAAAACATCTTCCCATCAGACTACCCGAAGTAGAAAAATACCTCCCCACAGAAGAAGGCGAACCACCCTTGGGCAGAGCTAAAAATTGGTATTGGCTACAATACGGAGATGATGGTAAAATAGTTTCAGAAGATAAGTATAACAGTTCCTCCCCCTCGGGGAGGTTAGGAGGGGCTATTGAACTCAACACCATGCCAGGTTGGGCTGGGAGTTCTTGGTATTTCTTTAGATATATGGAAGAGCAGGCCAATCGTGGAGAAGATTTTGCTTCGGAAGAAGCTTTGAACTATTGGGAAAATGTAGACTTATATATTGGCGGAAGCGAACATGCTACAGGTCATTTATTGTACGCTCGTTTTTGGACCAAGTTTTTAAAAGATCGTGGCTTTGTAAATGTTGAAGAACCTTTTAAAAAGCTGATTAATCAAGGGATGATTTTGGGGACGAGTGCTTTTGTTCACAGAGTGGCATTAATTGACATCGACAAAACAGATGTTACTGGGACTGATAATCTTTCACATTACGAGATTTTAACTGAATAAATAAATACTTGAGATTTCTCAAGAGTCTAATTCAAAAATTGCAAAATAATTGAAATCTGATGTATGAGAAATGAAAATTATTTCCAATAGTTAAAAGAGATTTAGGAAGTCAATTAGACTTAAGTCTAAGACATATGTCTTGGCAACTATGCGCCAATTCATGTAGATGTTTCATTATGTAAATTCATCGGATGAATTAGATATTGAAGCTTTTAAAAAATGATAGAAAGAATTTGAAGTAATTCTAAGATTCATTTATAATAGATAGAAGTCATGAAGGTTTAGATAGTGTGCCGCGAAGTCGAAAAAATGTCCAAATCCAAATACAACGTCGTCAATCCAGATGAAATCTGCGAACAATACGGTGCAGACAGTTTACGCCTTTACGAAATGTTCCTCGGTCCACTCGAACAGGCCAAACCCTGGAATACCGCAGGTATTACTGGTGTTCACGGTTTCCTAAAAAAACTTTGGAAACTCTACCACCAAGGTGAAAACGGTAGTTTCTTAGTATTTGAAAGCAGCAAAGAAAACAGTGGCGCAGGAGTAACTAATCCCCCTCCTTCGGAGGGGTTAGGGGAGGAATTAAAGGTACTCCACAAAACCATTAAAAAGGTAGAAGAAGATATTGAGAATTTTTCTTTCAATACTACGGTTTCTACGTTTATGATTGCCGTGAATGAGTTAACTGCGTTGAAATGCAATCAAAAAGATATTTTAGAACCGTTGCTTATTTTACTCTCGCCTTATGCACCGCACATTTCCGAAGAACTTTGGAGTAAATTGGGTCATACCGAAAGTATTTCAACAGCGCCTTTTCCAAAATTTGAAGAGAAATACTTGGTTGAGAGTAGCAAAAACTATCCCATTTCCTTTAATGGGAAAATGCGTTTTACCCTAGAGCTTCCTTTAGATTTAAGTAAAGATGAGATTGAAAAAACGGTCATGGCCAATGAAAAAACCCAAGCACAACTCGATGGACGTGTACCGAAAAAAGTCATCGTCGTTCCCGGAAAAATCGTCAATATTGTGGGCTAAGATGTTTTGAACATTCTTTATATAACCCTGTTTTCGCAATTATTTAATTAGAAGAAATAGTTTGATTTACAAAATGATTGTCTGTGAATAATAAACTATATTCCCTCTAAAAAGTTGTATTTAGAATTTTAAGAGTTAAAATAGCATACATATCAATCAATTTCAAAGAGCTAAATTCATCGAATAAGTGGGACATTTGCATAAATATAAAATTCAAATTTTAAAAGTTATGGTCTCAAATATAGAAATTATCGGTTTAGTTGCGGCGACAATGACGACGTCTGCATTTATTCCTCAGGTTTATAAGACAGGAAAGACAAAATCTGTAGAGAATTTGTCTTTATCCATGTATTTATTTATGCTGCTTGGTGTGACATTATGGTTTATTTACGGAGTATTTATAAACAGTTTATCTGTAATTGCCGCCAATGCAGCTACTGCCATTCTTATCATGGTGCTCCTAAATTTTAAGATTAGGTATTCAAAACGATAGTAAGGTTAGAAGTCAATGATAATTCAATCTATTAGTGTATATTGGATATTGATGAAGATGGCTCTGTTATAGAATTGTAGTTGTCCATATATTTAAAGGGTCTAATGTGCTTATGGATTAATGAAACATCTTGATGGAAAATGAAAAAACCCAAAGACAATTCGGTTGATCTTTACCAAAAAAAATCATCCCCGTTTAAGGAAAAATTGTCAATATTAAGGGATAAGCTCATAAAAGTACCAAAGTGGCGACTTGCCGATGAAGTAGGAATAGTCTTCTTTGCCGCTTTTATAATTGCCACAACTTTATTTTATTTCAATGAGTGGAAATTTACTCAAGAAGATTGGAAAAGCGCTCCGGGAAATCGGCATGAAATGGTCGATGACCTCATTGATTCGGAAATTTTATTGCATAAATCAAAACCAGAAATCATCTCGATTTTAGGTGAACCCAATTCAGACACTTCAGAAAACCAAGATATTTTCAGCTATCAACTGGGAAAACCTCCTTCTTTTTTTAGCTCAAAACATGAGCGCCTTTTAATAGTGTTTGAAAAGGATATTGTTAAGAATGTGTCAATTGAGACTGAGTGATAGGTTGCGGATTGGATTTTTGATAAATCCATAAACGATGCTCTAAATTATAAGAATCCCACAAAAATTTTCAGTGCTTAGCGTTTCAGTTGGTGAAGCCTGTTTTTCATCGTACTTTTCCTTCTTATAAAAAAAATGAAATTATGATTATCGGAATTCCTAAGGAAATTAAAAACAATGAAAGTCGCGTAGGTATGACTCCTGCTGGTGTTTTTGAACTTACAAAAAACGGACATTCGGTTTTTGTTCAGAGTACTGCTGGGGAGGGCAGTGGGTTTTCAGATATGGATTATACAGACGTAAAAGCAAAAATCGTTAGCACCATTGAAGATGTGTATGCCAATAGTGACATGATTGTTAAGGTAAAGGAGCCGATTCCCCTAGAGTATCCTTTGATTAAAAGCGACCAGATTATTTTTACCTATTTTCATTTTGCATCTAGCGAAAATTTGACCAAGGCCATGATAAAGAGTAATGCCATTTGCATTGCTTACGAAACCGTTGAGGATACCGATGGCACTTTACCTTTACTTACCCCAATGTCTGAGGTTGCTGGAAGAATGGCAATACAACAAGGCGCTAAATATCTTGAAAAACCCATTAAAGGTCGTGGCGTTTTATTGGGAGGCGTTCCCGGTGTTCCACCTGGAAAGGTTTTGGTTCTGGGCGCGGGAGTTGTAGGCGTGCAGGCCGCAAAAATGGCAGCAGGGTTGGGAGCTCACGTTACGGTAATGGATATCAATATGAAACGTCTTAGATACGTTAACGACATTATGCCAAGTCACGTTACAACTGAATTTTCAAGCGAATATACCATAAGGAAACATTTACATACTTACGATTTGATTATTGGAGGTGTACTTGTTAAAGGCGGAAAAGCACCAAAACTCATCACCCGTGATATGCTCAAGTTGATGCGGCCCGGTACTGTTATTGTCGATGTGGCGGTAGATCAAGGCGGTTGTTTTGAAACCACAAAACCAACCACGCACGAAGACCCTATTTATATTATTGACGATATTGTTCATTATTGCGTGGCCAATATGCCAGGCGCTGTGCCTTACACCTCTACCTTAGCGCTCACTAATGTAACTTTACCTTATGTGCTTAAATTAGCTTCGGAAGGCTGGGAACGAGCCTGTAAATTTGATACCACACTTGCAAAAGGTCTAAATATTGTTCATGGCGAAATTGTTTATGAAGGAATTGCCGAGGCTTTTGTTTGAGTTTTTATCAAGCTTCGATTTTTTTTTGAATAATTATTCTTCAATACCCAGTAGCTGTAATAGTTCAGGTATGACTACAACCTTTCGGACTCTTCGACATTCGTTTTGTTCTACTGACATTTTTTCCGTTTTAATTACCAAAATATAATGGCTTATTTTTTGCTATATTAAAACTTGAAACACTAAATAATAAAATTATGATTTCAGGATATATGGGTTATTATATACTTATTGGTGCTATTGCATTGGTAAGTTGGTTGGTAAGCAGACAATTGAAAAATAAATTCGCTAAGTACTCTAAGGTACAATTACGTAACGGAATGAGCGGCAAAGAGATTGCCGAAAAAATGTTGAGTGACAACGGTATCTCTGATGTTGAGGTCATCTCGGTAAAGGGACAACTAACAGACCATTACAATCCTAAGAATAAAACGGTCAATTTGAGTGAAAGTGTTTACAGTCAGCGAAATGCAGCGGCTGCGGCAGTTGCAGCTCACGAATGTGGTCACGCTGTGCAACACGCCAAAGCGTATAGTGCTTTAAAAATGCGCTCTGCATTAGTGCCTGTTGTGTCAGTTACTTCAGGAATGTCGCAATGGCTCGTTATCGGCGGTCTCATTCTCATGGCCGCAGCTGGTATTGGTTTGGGCTATTGGGTAGCTATAGCAGGTCTGGTATTTATGGGCTTTGCAACGTTGTTCAGTTTTATCACTTTACCAGTAGAATATGACGCGAGTAACCGGGCTTTAGCTTGGTTGAAAAACAAGAACATGCTTACTCCAGAAGAGTATAAAGGTTCTGAAGATGCACTTAAATGGGCAGCAAGAACTTATTTGGTCGCTGCGATAGGTGCTTTAGCTTCCTTATTGTATTGGGCGCTTCAAGTTTTTGGAGGAAGAAATTAAAAAAACAACACGTTTTTTCTAGCTCAGGTTTTTTTTGATGAACTAAACTCAAAAGCAGAACCATATTTTTATCAACTACCGAAAAACGAAAATTTTACGTTTTTCGGTTTTCTTTTATTACTTTGGCATCTCAATAAATTTAATTTTGACGATAAATTTGCTCGCTTGTAATGTTATTATGTCGAGCAAAGTCTAAAAATTTAAACCCCAAAAGTATGCAACAATCCAATGAAAGCCAGTTCGAAAATTTCGATGGCAAATTAATGGTAAGCAGTTTAGCTACAGACGAGCGTGCTGCCTTTTACAGAAAAACTTACGCCCACGTTGCTGTTGGCGTTTTAGTGTTTATCATTTTTGAATGGCTCTTACTACAAAGTGATACGATTGTAGATTTTGCGTTATCTATGACCCAAGGTTGGCGTTGGCTAATTATGTTGGGCGGTTTTATGTTTATTACAAACTACGCTGAGGGCATGGCCTTGAAAACTAAGGACAAAAACAAACAATATCTAGCCTTCGGACTTTACATCTTGGCAGAGGCTTTTATTTTTATTCCTTTGATTTATATTGCAGCAGTTTATATGGACTCTGGAGCAGAGCTTTTAAATCAGGCAGCCATAGTAACTTTAGCCTTATTTACTGGTTTGACCGCAGTGGTGTTTGTGACCAAAACCGATTTTTCATTTTTGAAAACAGGATTGACCATCGGTTTTTTTATCGCGCTAGGATTGATAATTGCAGGCTCATTATTCGGATTTAATTTAGGACTTTGGTTCTCGGTTGGGATGTGCCTTTTGGCAGGAGGAGCAATTTTGTATCAAACTTCAAACCTAATCCATAAATATGCCGAGGATGAATATATCCCTGCATCATTAGGATTGTTTGCATCCTTGATGCTATTGTTCTGGTATGTCTTGCAAATTTTTATGAGTAGAGATTGATAGTAAGAAAATAATAAGGTTAAAAAAAAAGCGTTTCGACTGAAACGCTTTTTTTTATAGAATTAAAAATTCTTATATTTTATAGAGAACTGTACTCCTTAGGATTCATTGTTATAATAAAAACGCTCGTGGATAATATGGTCTCCTTTCCATTTTTGAACAGCTACCTGCTCCATCTGTGCTCTATGGCCGTTTTTAAATGTAACATCCATCATGCTTTCAACAAATGATGTAGCATCAGTTTCGTTAGCACCAATATTTATGACTTTTAAATCGTGAAATTCCTCAACATCATTTAAAAACTTTTCCTCATATTCTCGGCACTCAGCTTTTCCTGTTCTTGTACCTCTTGGCTCGGTCATAACCACATTTTCAGCGTAATATTGATCAAAGGCATCCAGTAATTTTCCTTCTCCTAATTGATTATAGATGTCTTGAGCTTTTTCTTTGTAATTCATGTTTTATTTTTTTAGATTTCAATCTAAGTTAAAGTATATAAACCTGATGTCAAACTTTCAATTCGCTTTTAACCTCGTCTTAACTTAGGTAATCAAGTTTACATTAATTTTAGAAGACCTTTTGATAATGTTTTAGATTCTATAAGCGGTGATTTGTCCTTTTTATACGAACGCGAAAGATTTAATTTTTGAAGAAAAAACGTTTTTTATATCTTGATTTGCCTATCAATCTGTTGGTTCAAGGAAATAAAAGTTTCCGTTCGCGAAACGCCAGTGATAGATTGGATGTCTTTGTTAAGAACTTCCATAAGATGTTCATTATCCTTACAAAGTACTTTTATAAAAATACTCCAATTACCCGTGGTGTAGTGGCACTCTAGAACTTCGGGTATTTTTTTTAATTGACGTACAGCTTCTGGGTTGCTCATGGCTTTGTCTAAATAAATCCCGATATACGCCATAGTGGTGAACCCCAAAATCTTCGGGTTGAGTACAAATTTTGAACCCGAAATAAGTTTAGATTTTTCCAGTTTCCGAAGTCTTTGGTGTATTGCCGCTCCAGAAATACCCACCGATCGAGCAATCTCTAAAATTGGGGTGCGGGCATCTTCCATTAATGCTCTTAGGATTTTTTTGTCAATCCCATCTATCTGAATATTTTGGTTTATTATTTTCATATTTACTTTCCGTGCAAACGGAAATCTTTTCTTAGCTCCCATGAATTTGGGAACCTCATTTTTTGTAGCTCTTATTCCTGTAAATTCAATTAGATGGTCTGTAATTTAAATGTCTTTCTCAAAATATAGATAGACGTATAACGCCGCACCAAAGTTTGAAGCATCTGTTGAGGCCAACCGATATCCGTTATTAGCATACTCATCTAATTTTTCTTGTATTTCTTTTTTTGAACTTTTTATGATGTGTTTGGAATCCAGGCTCAGTTTTGAATAATAAATTAACGTCTCTACTTTGTATTCTTTCATAATCGCCTTTCAAATTTTATTATAACTATTTTTATTTTCCCTTCCGGGTAATTTGGCTATCATAGCCATTTTGGAGAAAAAGCAATCTTCAATTTCAAACTTACTCATGTAAAATAAGAATTCCTCTGTCTGTCTTTTTTTTATCTGATTGAAGCTATCAACTTTACTATCAAACATTCAAAGGGTTATATCCCAAATAAGGTACCTTAGTTTCCTTAAATTTTATTCCGAAGGTTTCCAACTCATTTAATATTGGTTCGTAAACTTCTTTTTTAATAGGAATTTGAACTCCGGTGGTAGCAATTTTCTCATTCAAAATCATAAGCGTTGCAATACCAACTGGCAATCCAACGGTTTTTGACATCGCCGTATAGGTTTGGTCTTCGCCTATTGCAACCATGGTGGCGTCAATTTGATGGGTCTCGCCATTGAGCTCATAACCAAACTTATGGTACATCACCAACATGTCTTTATCATTTCCGCCTAGTGTCCAGCTATCTTCTAATATCTTTTGTAGGATTTCTGCGGGTGTGGCTTTTTTAAGAGTCACCATCTTTTTACTACTGAAAATATCCAACTCCTCCAGCTTATCCCAAACAATATCATCTTGGTCAATTTTTAGCGCGTGCCTAAATTTCAATTCTACGGAATCTGTTGGGCTATAAGGTAGAAATGCATTTACAAAATCACGGTAGGTCATGTTCTCGCTATCTTCAATTTGGTAGCTATCATCGGTCAATCCCAATTGCACAAACATGTTCCAGGCGCGACTAAATCCCACGCGTCTCATTGTACCTCGGTATAAAGTCTTGATATCATCCAGTCCATAGATTGATTGGTATTTTAATGAGTCTCGATTTGCATACGCCTCAAAGCGGCCAAAGCCCTCGACATCTAAAAACTCCGTTCTTCTGAATAAACGATGGTAGGGAATGTATTTATAAGTGTTTTCTTGAAGAAATTTGGCAGCACTGCCTTGACCTGCAACTACGACATTGCGTGGGTTCCACGTAAATTTATAGTTCCAAAGATTATTATCGCTTTCTGGTGCCACTAATCCGCCGGCAAAAGATTCGAATAATATAATAGTTCCACCTTTCGCTCTGATTTCGTCCAAAACCTTCATGGCACTCATGTGGTCAATTCCTGGATCAACACCAACCTCGTTCATCAAGATGAGTCCTTTATTTTTTGCGGCAGTGTTTAAGTCTGACATTTCTTTACTCACGTAAGATGCCGTGACCATGTTTTTTCCTAACCTAATACAATCTTTGGCGACTTCAATGTGATAGCGGGCCGGTAACATAGATACAACAATATCAGCATTTTCAATAGCTTCCTGTCTTGATGATTTATCAAAAACATCTAAAGTTATGGCTTGCGCATTTTCGTGATCGCTAATGAGTTTTCTTGCATTTTGAATGTTAATGTCACCGACTATAATATGTAGTCCTTCGGATTCTGATTTTTCCAATAAATATTTCAAAAGGTAGGAGGTCGATTTTCCTGCACCTATGATTAAAATTTTTCGCATAATGGGTTGAGTTGATTAATTTTGTAAGTAAGATTTCAGTTTTTGACGATACAAAAGAAACTAATGTTCTATGAAATATCGAAAACTGTAACTTGAAATCATTACGAATTTAATAAATACTAGGGGTTTTAAAAACCAAAATCGAAATTATCTATGAATAAAAATTGCTTTCTAACAGGTGTTGTTTTAGGTTTAATTGCCATAATTCTCGGTGCGTTTGCAGCACATGGTTTAAAAGAATTGATTTCGGTAGAAAATCAACAAACCTTTGAAACCGGAGTGCGCTATCAAATGTACCACGGTCTGTTTTTGCTTTTGGTGGGTAATATCACAGTGCTAAGCCAAAAAACAAGAAATCAAATTTGTTATGTGGTCATTGTTGGGATACTATTATTTTCTGGCTCTATATATGGATTGGCTACAAATTCACTTTCAAGTTTTGACTTTAGGGTCATTGGTTTTGTAACGCCCATTGGAGGTTTGTTTTTAATTGTGTCTTGGGCTATTTTAGGATATAAGATTTTTAAGCTGAAACATGAAAGATCTACATAAAAGCATAGGACTTTTCAAGAAAATTCTATGGGTATTATAAAGAATGATTAACTTTGTCGCCTAATAATAAAACCAAATTATGGTAAACCATACAGAAACTACGAAAACGATTGCGCTAAAAAAATACGGTATCAAAAATGCCAAGGTACACTATCAATTATCTCCAACCGAACTTCATGAAATAACTGTCGATAAGGGTCAAGGTGTTACCAGCTCTTCAGGAGCTCTAGCCGTAAATACCGGTGAATTTACAGGACGTTCGCCGGAAGACCGATTTATTGTAAAAGACGGTATTACACAGGATAGGATTTGGTGGGGTAAAATCAATATTCCGTTTGAATCTGATAAATTTCAGAAACTTTACGATAAGGTAGTTGACTATTTATCGGAAAAAGAACTTTTTGTAAGAGATAGCTATGCATGCGCCGATGATAACTACAGATTGAATATTAGGGTCATCAATGAATATCCTTGGAGCAACATGTTTGCATACAATATGTTTTTACGCCCTACGGAAAACGAATTGGAAGATTTTGAACCAGAATGGACCATAGTCAATGCGCCAGGCTTTATGGCAGATCCAGAAGTTGACGGTACAAGACAACACAATTTTGCGGTTTTGGACTTTACCAGAAAGATAGCCCTAATTGGTGGTACCGGATATACGGGCGAAATCAAGAAAGGGATATTCTCTGCATTAAATTTTATACTTCCAGTATTTAAGCAAACGCTACCCATGCACTGTAGTGCTAATGTTGGTAAAGATGGGGATACCGCCATTTTTTTCGGATTATCCGGTACTGGGAAAACAACCCTTTCTACAGATGCAAATAGAAGTTTGATTGGCGATGACGAACATGGTTGGACCAAAGAAAACACCGTTTTTAATTTTGAAGGGGGTTGTTACGCAAAGGTCATTAATCTATCTAAAGAGCAAGAACCTGAAATTTATGGCGCCATAAAAAAGGGGGCTATTTTAGAGAATGTAGTGATGGATGATGAGGGAGTTGTTGATTTTTCCGATACCTCAATCACACAGAATACAAGGGTAAGTTATCCAATTTACCATATCGATAACATCAAAAAGCCTTCAATTGGTAAAAATCCGAAAAATATATTTTTCTTAACGGCAGATGCCTTTGGGGTTATTCCTCCAATATCTAAATTGACACCAAGTCAAGCCGCCTATCATTTTATTTCAGGTTATACCGCAAAGGTTGCAGGAACTGAAGCTGGCGTTAAAGAACCTACACCGAGTTTTTCAGCTTGTTTTGGAGCGCCATTTATGCCATTACATCCTGCCAAATATGCTGAAATGTTAAGCGAAAAAATGAAATCCTCTGGAGTCAACGTCTGGTTGGTCAATACGGGTTGGACCGGCGGACCTTATGGTGTTGGTACTAGAATGAAATTAAAATATACAAGAGCTATGATAAACGCGGTATTAAATGGCGACCTAGGGCTTTATAATTACGATGATTACCATATTCATTCGGTGTTTGGGGTTGCCCAACCACGTTCTTGTCCTGGGGTACCAACCGATGTGTTAAGCCCAAGAACAACGTGGAATGATGACGAAGCTTATTATAAAACAGCATTTAAATTGACTAACGCATTTAGGGAGAACTTCAAAAAATTCGAAGCCCATGCCAGCGAAGAAATCAGGCGGGGCGGGCCGCAACGTTATGCGTTTTAAATAGCAAAACTGTTCAAAAAAAAATGCGATTTCGAAAGAAATCGCATTTTTTATATTGAAGTCATCTTGACTTTTATTTGATAAAAAAATAAAAGGGTTGCAGTTATTTGTCTTGCAGAACATAAAATCACAACCCAGTGTAAGAAGTACTCGACAAAGATATTATAGAATTGGAAATAGTTCTATATCTACCAGAAACAAAAAGAAGCTTTAAGCCCAAAGTTCCTCTTTAAGAAATTATCAACGCCATTCTGTATAAGTTAAAGACAGGTGCTCAATAAGAGTATTTACTAGTTGAGACCCTTTTTAATGATGAAAAACTTCATTATAAAACTGTTTTCGGTCATTATTGGAAATGGTGCGAACACTATGGTTGGAAATCCTGCTGGATACAATTTTTAAAAAACAACAAGTCAAATATTGACCTGTCAAATGGCAATCTGGAGAGCAGTCACACCACGGCGTTTAAAAGTGGCCAACAAGTAGGCTCTCAAGGCAGGAAAAAGCGAAAGACTACCAATGCAATATACTTAACAGATAGACAAGGGGTGCCCCTTGCTATGTTTGAACCAGTATCAGGCAATCACAATGATTTTTTTGATATAGTGAGATTCAATTTGAGGAAGTGGTGAGCACCTTGGAACAAGCCGAAATCAATGTAGACGGTCTTTTCATCAATGCAGATGCAGGCTTTGACAGCCAAAGAGTTGTTTTTAAACTAATAATAAAAGGAATTGCATCTTAAGAATTACAATTTCAGTCTTCCTATAATGATAATTCGGTTCACAAAAATCATTTTAACCTTATAGACAACACGATTTTTTTTAAAATACGACATTTGATTATATTTGACATTCAGCAAAATGGTGGTGTATCAGTTGATAAAAAGATTTTTTTTATAATCTCTAGGTTTTAGAAAAATATAATAAGAGATTTAATTTTTTATCCAAATATTACATGCATATTTTTTCCCGTTTAATACCGGGGAACCTTGATGGAATGATTGGATTATCAGATCGTTGTTCTCATCTCGATTATTAAATATTAGCAAACTTCCTGTTTTTGCCGTCACACCAAAATCTATTTCAGGGAAATATGTTTCACCTCCAATGAAGTCCTCGTTTAAATACAACAAACAAGTTGTTTTTCGGTCATTTTCAAGTGCGTCAAAATGAGGTTTAAATTCTTCGGATTTATGATAGCGTACACAATTTAAAGTTAAAATCCTGTTGATGTTGCAACCTAAAAAAACAGCTATCTTTTTCTTTAAATCTGAAACAATGGGCATGGTGTTAAGAGCCTCCATTATTACCGTACTACTTGTTCTATAATTTGATACTATACCGCTGGAATCTCTACTGGTTATTCTACTTCGCTGAAATAAATTATTTTTTTCGTTAAAGTCAATAATTTTTTGGCATTCTTTCAGCGATAAAAAATCGTCTATCAATTTTACACTATTAATATATGCTTTATCTTCAGATTGTTCTTTCTCGTATGCTTCTAATATTTTTTTGGAAGGCTCGTAAGTTTCTTCTTCTTTGAGAATAATAACAGCACCTTTCAACAGGTTTTGGAATTCTTTTGCAGTTATGGTGTAATCCTTTTTGTCATGTTTAAAAATGAGAATTTTTTCTTTGTCAATATTTAAAACAACATAAATGGAAGTTTGATTCTCAATGGTTTTTAACAACAGGCAAGGGGTTATGATGTCCTCGTGATTGTCAAGTTGAGAATCGATTTCAATTATCATTAAATCTGAAAAAAAACTATTCAATAGGTTAGGGAGCTTAGAATAATCGTAAACGCCATCTATTTCTCTCAGAGCATCTCTTACACTTGACCTAGCAATTTTATAACCGGAGGCGGTTATAAACCTTTTTAAGGTCAAATAGTAGGAATGATTCATAATATCGTACAGATTATGTTTTGAGGACATGTGGCGAAGTTTTTTTAAAATAGTTGCTTTATATCACTATGAGTTTATTTAAACAGCGTGTAAAAACAGCCATAATGTACAAAAATTGTAACGATGTGGTTAACTAAATACCATTTTCGCTTTTAAAAATTTGTCATCCAATTTCATTTGTGAAACCTTACCTAAATTTTAATATTGAAGTCATCTTGGTTTTTGGATTAAACCGCTTCATACGGATTAATGCCCTAGCGAGCTGTCTCCTCAAGAAGTAATTTTTATTATTGCATCTGTCACGGCGGACGGATTAAATGTGAAAATTAGTCAACAAGTTTCACCAGTAAAATGCTTATTTTATAGATAAAAGAAAAAGTCACGTATACTGAGTTAAATCGTTTACTAACGACTATTTTTTCTTATTTATCTGTTCAATATATTTTTCCAAAGCCATAGTCATTGACGGAGTTTCTGGCGTAGGTGCTGCAATATCAACTCTTAAACCATGAGATTCGACCGCTTTGATGGTTGTATTTCCAAAAACAGCAAGTCTGGTTTCGTTCTGTTTAAATTCGGGAAAGTTGTGAAAAAGTGACTCGATTCCAGATGGGCTAAAGAACACCAATATATCGTAGTACACATCTGCCAAATCAGACAAATCACTGATGACCGTTTTGTAAAACACAGCCTGTTTCCATTTAACATTAAGTTCGTTCAACGTCTCTGGCACTTCTGGTTTTAATTTATCTGTAGTGGGCAGTAAAAAACTTTCGTCCTTGTATTTTTTTATGAGTGGCATCAAATCAGCAAAAGCACGTTTGCCAACATATATCTTACGTTTTCTGTAAACCACATATTTTTGAAGGTAATAAGCAACAGCTTCAGACTGGCAAAAATACTTTAATGAGTCTGGCACCTTAAACCGCATTTCATCTGCCACCCTAAAAAAATGGTCAACAGAATTTCTACTGGTCAAGATTATTGCTGAATAATGACTTAAATCTATTTTTTGAAGCCTAATATCTTTAGCGTCAACACCTTCTACATGAATAAAAGGTCTAAAGTCAATTTTCACCTTTTGCTTTTCCTGAAGTTCAAAGTAGGGCGAATTTTCTATTTTAGGTTCAGGTTGGGATACTAAAATGGTTTTCACTTTCGTCATGGCTAGATAAATAGTTTAAGCGTTGAAATCTATAATTAACTTAGCTAAAATCAGATAGGGTCCAATTTCAAGAGCGCAAAGGTACAAAATAAAATAGAATATATTGTTGAGAAGCATTTTTTGATGATTTTTAAATGAGGAGAGAAATCCAATCGAATTAATAACACCAATCAAAATAAATATAATGTAAATTACAGATATTGAAGGAGTTATAGCGTAAATTATAATACAATTGATTGGTAGTAAAAAAAAGCCTGTGAAATTTTTATAGGTCGTTTTTTGAAAAAGGTAGGTGTCGATCAATCCATCAATTTCAAAAAGACTGCCCAATAGGCGCTCCAACAATGTTTTGGCCAAAACTAGAACCCCGATGCCAAAAATCAGTTTAAAAAACAAATCCAGATTAAAACGAAACGAACCAATTAAAGTACTGTAAGCTATATAAGCAAATACCGAAAATGATATTATAAAATTAATAAAGAACAACGCATCAAAACCATCAATGAACTTCTGGTCGCGAGCGTAAATTTTTAGATATTTTGAATTTCCCAAGACCGTAATAAAATCACTAAATCTATGCGCGTACAAAAATTTACATAAGGCTACAGAGGCCAAGCCTAGCATTAAGGCAATGGTAAACCAATCATTATAAACGACCTCTCTTAACATGCCGTAAAATTAGTGAGAAAAACTGAGCAACGCGACTGTTAACATTGTTTATGAAATTTACGCATAAAATTATATCATAATCATTTACTTTTGCCTTTAAACTCTACACTTCAAATAGTTTTTAATGAAGGATGCCATCGTCATCATACCGACCTATAACGAGATTGAAAATATTGAAGCCATAATTAGAGCGGTATTCTCCCAGAAAAAGGTTTTTGATATTTTAGTGGTAGATGACAATTCTCCAGATGGAACTGCAGAAAAGGTCAAATTTCTGCAAGGCGAATTTAAAAATCAGCTGCATCTTATAGTTCGAACTAAAAAAACTGGATTGGGCACTGCTTATATTGCTGGGTTCAAATGGTGCTTGGAGCATTCCTATGAATATATTTTTGAGATGGATGCAGATTTTTCCCATAACCCCGAAGATTTGATAAAGCTGTATGATGTTTGTGCGGTTGGAGGAGCAGATCTTTCCATCGGATCGCGTTATGTAAAAGGTGTAAATGTCGTAAACTGGCCCATGAGCAGGGTATTGATGTCTTATGGGGCATCAAAGTATGTGCGTTTTATTACCCGAATGAAAATTTGTGACACCACTGCGGGCTTCGTCTGTTATAAACGAAAAGTTTTGGAGGGTATTGATCTGAATGCCATAAAATTTGTGGGTTATGCCTTTCAGATAGAAATGAAATTTAAGGCGTACCTCAAAAACTATAAAATTGTTGAAGTTCCCGTTATCTTTACAGATCGAACCAGAGGAAAATCAAAAATGAGTGGTGGGATAATTTCCGAAGCTATCTTTGGAGTCATAAAACTGAAGTTTAATAGTTTATTTTCAAGCTAAAATGAAAGAGAAGACAACACTTATCAAGAACGCCAAAATTGTTAACGACGGAAAAATAGTTGAGGGCGATATTCTTATTAAAGGTGAATATATACAAGAGGTAGCTAATTCCATTAGCGCAAAATCGGCCGATGATGTTATTATTGACGTTGAAGGAAGTTATGTTATTCCTGGGCTAATTGATGACCAAGTGCATTTTAGAGAACCTGGTCTTACCCACAAAGGCGATATTGCTTCAGAATCTAAAGCCGCCATTGCGGGAGGGATTACCTCATTTATTGAAATGCCTAATACAGTTCCGCAAACTACCACGATTGAACATTTGGAAGAGAAATTTGCAATAGCCAAAGAAACCTCCCACGCCAATTATTCTTTTATGTTTGGTGGCACCAATACTAATCTCGACGAAATTTTAAAGGTAGATACTAAATCTGTTGCAGGTCTAAAGTTGTTTCTGGGCTCTTCAACCGGAGATATGCTTGTGGACGACCCTTTGGTTTTGGAAAAAATTTTCCGCAGCACTGATATGGTAATTTCCGTGCATTGTGAAGACGAGGCTACAATTAAAAAAAACCTACAAGAGCATATAGATAAATATGGTGATGATATCCCGATTAATAAACACCCCAACATTAGGAGTGAGGAAGCATGCTACCTTTCATCATCAAAAGCCATAGAATTGGCAAAAAAAACAGGAGCAAGATTACACGTTTTTCATCTATCTACGGGGAAGGAGACCAAATTGTTTTCAAATAAAATACCTTTAAAAGATAAAAAAATAACGGCGGAAGTCTGCATCCACCATTTATGGTTTTCAGATGAAGATTATAAGAAAAAGGGCACCCACATTAAATGGAATCCGGCTATAAAAACCAAAAAGGATAGAGATTTACTTTGGAAAGCTTTACTGGAGGATAGAATTGACGTCATAGCTACAGACCACGCCCCACATACCTTAGAAGAAAAAAATAATCTTTACACCAGCGCACCATCAGGAGGTCCATTAGTGCAGCACGGTTTAGTGGCCATGATGGAGCTATTTCATAAGGGTAAAATTTCCGTAGAAAAAATAGTGGAAAAAATGTGCCATAATCCAGCCATACTCTTTCAGATAGAAAAGCGTGGCTTTATCAAAAAAGGCTATTTCGCAGATTTAGTCATAGTAGATGCCAATAGCCCATGGTCTGTTAACGGTCAAAATATTCTTTATAAATGCGGATGGTCGCCATTTGAGGGTACAACCTTTAAATCAAGAATAACGCACACCTTTTTGAACGGTAGCTTGGTGTATAGCAATTTCAAGTTTTTAGATGTAAAGGCTGCCAAACGATTAACTTTTGATAGATGAGAAAGTTTAGTTTTTTGTTGATGGTTTTTTCAATATTGGCGTGTAACAGATCATCACGTCCAGAAAAACCTGATAATCTAATCCCAAAGGAAAAAATGTCGAAGATTCTTTATGATGTTTTTATTTTAAACGCCGCAAAAGGGACTTCAAAATCTGTTTTAGAGGAGAATGGTATTTTTCCAGAAACCTATGTTTTTGAAAAATACAATATTGATAGCCTACAATTTGCCCAAAGTAATAACTATTACAGTTACAAAGTAAAGACCTATGAAGCTATAATGGCTCAGGTTGATACCATGATTAACGTTGACAAGCGAAAATACCAAGCCAGAATTGATGCAGAAATAGAAGAGAAAAAGCTTGAAAGGGACTCTATTAAAAAATTGAGTGATAGCCTTAAGACACCTGTACTGAAAAAAATGAAAGTTGAGAATTACCAAAAATAGTTCAGCTCTTTAAATCGTCAAGATAATAAGCGCAAGTTTTTTTGATGGATTTGTGCAAGGTTTCAAATTCGTAATTTAGTGCTTTGCTGATTTTTGAATGATCATAAATTGTTTTGGTATTTATGGAATTGGCCATTTGTTTTGATAGTTTTCTGCGTTTACCAAATAATTTGCTGCTTAACCAGTCCAACCGCCAAGCTACTGCCAATAAAAACTTGCTCGCTTCCTTTTTTGCGGTTTTAACCCCTAAACTTTTGGACACTTCATCTTGAAAAGATTTAAAACTTCGGTTTTCGGCAATTACGATATAGCGTTCGTTGTTAATATCGCTTTCCATAAGCTGCTGCATAATGGCAACAGTGTCCCAAACATCAACATAGGCCGAGCTACCTCTAGGGTAATAATCGAGACCTTTATGGATGCTTCTTATTAAACTTCCGCTACCGCCACCTTTCCAAAATCCTGGCCCTAAAATAATCCCGGGATTAATGATTACACAATTAAGACCTTCCTGAGAGCCTCTCCAAACCTCTAGTTCAGCGCCATATTTGGTTATTGCATAAACGCTGTTGTCCTTTTCGGAATCCCAATTGGTTTGTTCGGTTATTAAAGTTTCGGGATTTAAGTGATGGCCGATGGCGGCAATGGAGCTCACGTAGCAAATTTTTTCTACTGAATTTGTAATGCTGAGGTTTACGATATTTGCAGTGCCCTCAATATTTATTTTACGTAATTGATTGTATTTATTGGGCTCAAAACTTACAAAAGCAGCACAGTGATAAACATGTGTGATATCTTGAAAAGCAATTTCTAGGGCAGGAATATCGTTTAAGTCTGCCATGACCCAATCTATCTTTCCATATAGCTCTTCAACAGTATTCGTATAATATGAAAATACTTTTTTTACACGTTGCAACGTGCTCTCACGACGATAGATCGCTTTAATTTTTTGGTGCTTTTGAACCAAATTGAAAAGTAAGTGCGACCCAACTAATCCTGTTCCTCCTGTAACTAATATCATAAATTAAAGGTACGGCTTTTCCGCCTTAGTGTTTTTGCAATTACCCGTATAAATCTATCTTTGCCGTAGATATTAAAAACATAACAATGATTAATAATTATATAGAGGAGCTGGAATGGCGAGGTATGGTTCACGATAGTATGCCAGGCGCCCAAGAACATTTAATGGAAGCTATGCGCTCTGCATACGTTGGTTTTGACCCAACTGCAGACTCCCTACACATCGGTAATCTTGTACCTATTATGCTTTTGGCTCATTATCAACGCTGTGGGCATAAACCGTTTGCGCTTGTTGGTGGTGCCACGGGAATGATTGGCGATCCCTCAGGAAAATCCAGTGAGCGTAATTTATTGGATGAAAAAACGCTTCGACATAATCAGGAGGCCATAAAAAAGCAGTTATCCCATTTTTTGGATTTTGAGAGCGACCTCCCCAATGCCGCGATGTTGGTCAATAATTATGATTGGATGAAGGATTTTTCGTTCTTGGAATTTATCCGTGACGTTGGCAAGCACATAACCGTAAATTACATGATGGCAAAAGATTCTGTAAAAAATAGAATTTCTACTGAAACCACTACCGATGGGATGTCCTTTACCGAATTTACCTATCAGTTGGTTCAGGGTTACGATTTTTTACATCTTTTCAAAGCGCATAATTGTACGATACAAATGGGCGGAAGCGATCAGTGGGGAAATATTACTACGGGAACAGAATTGATTAGACGAGTAGCCCAAGGCAAGGGTTTCGCTATAACCTGCCCGTTGATTACCAAAAGTGACGGTTCAAAATTTGGGAAATCTGAAGGCGGTAATGTTTGGTTGGATGCCGAAAGAACCTCGCCCTATAAATTTTACCAATATTGGCTCAACTCAAGCGATGACGATGCTGAGAAATATATCAAAATATTTACTTTTTTGAAACAGGAGGAGATAAAGTCTATTATAGAAAGCCACCAAGAAGCGCCACACCAACGTGGTTTACAAAAACGACTGGCGGAAGAAATCACGACTATGGTACATTCTCAAACTGATTTTGAAAATGCTGAAAAAGCGTCTAACATATTATTCAGTAAGAGTTTTAAAGCAGACATTAAGACCTTGGATGAGAAAACCTTTTTAGATGTTTTTGAAGGCGTTCCACAAGCAGAAATCACTAAAGCTGAACTCGATGAATTGGATATGATTGGGGCTTTGGCTGCGAAGACCAATTTTTTAAACTCCAATAGTGAAGCCCGCCGTGCTTTAAAGGAAAATGCGGTATCAGTAAACAAAGAGAAGGTTACTGAAGATTACCATCTATCTGAAGATGATTTGATCAACGGTAAATATATTATTTTAAACAAGGGGAAGAAGAATACTTATATTATCAAGCTTAAATAGAGTTTCAACATCAGTTATTTTCTGTTGTATTCATCAAAAACTTCATCATCATAAAAAAACGTCCCGCTTCTTAGCGAGCGGGACGTCACATTAACCAATCAACTATTATGAAGCTAATCTTTCTTTTTCATAGAACTCTAAAACTATTGCTTAAGATTCATAGCTTCGTAATTTTCGTCGGCTTTTTGTCGCATACCTTTCACGTTTTTTTGCCTTCAAAATGTTAAAGTATTATTAAACTAAGCGTTGCAAAATAGGTAAAGTTTCTTTTTCAGGTATTTCGAAGGTTTTCTGGTTGATTTTTACGTTCATGCATCTTATGATGTAGACACAATAATTACTCTACTGCAATAATTATTGATTTGATTTTTCTAAAAGTATTTGTAGGTTCTTTCAAAGGAAAAAACGATTAGTGCTACTTGTTTGATAGATTTCATTGGTAGTTTATCGAATTCCAATGTTTGGGATTACAGCACCATCAGATTGCAGCCCCTAATATCACTGTTATCAAAACGACCAATTATTTCAAAACGGCCATCTGTTGCAACACGGCCAAGATCTTGAGTGGCGATGAATGAACAAGAATTGACATTGGCGAGGTCTATAACATTAATGCCACCAGTTTTGTTTGGGCTTTGCAGTGTAAGCGCATCTTCAGGGTCTCGAGTGAGAATACGCATCCAATTGGGACATTCAAAAACGCCGTTGCCTTTTGAGTAGGCTTGGCTCAATAGTTCGGTCATTCCATATTCACTATGGATTTGCCCTACGCCAAAACCTGTTTTTAAAATTTCATGCAATTCTTCCCTTACCAATTCTTTGCGCCTACCTTTCATTCCGCCTGTTTCCATGACAATAGTATTTTTTAACTGAAATTGATGTAACTCAACCAAATCTAGCAACGCGAAAGAAACACCGATGAGCAGTACTTTTTTTCCTTCAGAATTTAATCTAATAAGCTGTTGCTTCAATTCTGAAAGATTGTTTAAATAAAAACCGCTTTCGTGATGTTCGGAGTTTTCAATCATATCGTTGACCATGTAAACCAAGGACGACCCCTTGCGCTCCAAATAATTAGGTAGTAAGGCTAAGATGACATAATCGCTAATGTTTCCGTAGAAATTTTCAAAACCCAATCTAAAACTGCTCTCATAAATACTTAGGTCTGTAATAAAGTGTTTGCTGGTAATACTTCCCGTTGTCCCGCTACTTGTAAATGTCTCCTGAATTTCGGCTTTTGAACTTAAAACTTGGCGGCTCTTAAAAAAATCAATAGGTAAAAAGGGAATGTCTTCAATGCTTTTGACGTCGCTGGGGTGTTTGTAAAGTAAATCGCAAAAAGACCGATACACTGGATTGTTCTCAAACTGAAATTTGAAAACTTGAAGTGCTTTGGTTTTAAATTCTTCTTCCGAAGAAATCGAGAAAATGCTATCCATCTTAACCATTGGTGCAAAATTAACCAAAAACAAAAAGCGTTGCCAATTGACAACGCTTTTAAATTTACGACAGTAGTTTTTATCTAATTACTAACTTTTTAGTCACTGAGGATGCATTTTGAGAAATTTTCAAAATATAAACACCAGCATTAAGTTGAGATAAGTTTAGGCGATCACTATTTAAAGTTTCAACCAATACTTGCTTACCTAAAATATTAAAAACTGAAACAGAAATGGCAGCATTATCTGTGCTTGTGATGTTAACAAAACCATTAGAGACAGGGTTTGGAAATAGGTCAAAACTTGCAGCGTTAATGCCGTTTATAGATAAGGTTGCCCCTTCCACATCAGAAACATATCTAGGCAAGACTTGGTATTCACCATTAAATTCTGCACCAAGGCCTATAACCGATGACGCAGTAAGTGGAATTGTTGCACCAACTAAATTTTCATCGGCAAATGTAACTCTTGCAATCATGGTAGGGTCACTTGGCAGTCCACCGGCGGAAATGATATAATTGGTGTTATTCTCAAAATTACCAGAATTGGTAAATACAATATTATCAATTTTAATTAATTCACTCTCGTAAGATTCTGGCGCTGCATTAAATTGTGTAACGGTAAGAACTTCTGGGGTAATCGTATTTCCTGTAGAAGACGCAGAAGCGACATTGTTAACGGGTACAAATTGCAATACACCATTAAACTCACCGAGTTGTCCTTCTAACCCAGTAATGCCATCACCAATATTAAAGGGAGTTGACAAAACACCGTCTGCATCATCAATCAATATACCAGCTGTGGCGTCTTGTATGTATCTTTGATTTCTACCATTGTCGGTAACATTGTAAGTTATAATTGCTTCACCCGTTAATTGGTAAATCTGCCCAATGGTTGCTGCTCTCAAATCTGCAACTGTTGCGACAGGACTTGAAGCAGATAAAATGCTAAAAGATACCATATCTGAATCTAGAACCCCACCATTTACCAATTCTACAGTAACATCATAACTTTCACCATTGGTTGTTGTGACGGCGAAAGGACTCGTAACGCCATTTGTAGTAGTGCCATTTACTGTAATATTAATAGATGATCCAGTACCGCCATTATTTGAATTAAACTCAACATTAACAGAAGTTGTGCCTGCGGATAGTACTGCATTGTTCGATGGAGAGGTAATGTTAATTACTGGATCTGTACTCGGTGTAGTAGTATATGTGCCATTAGGAAATGGAGTAGTTGCAGAAGCGTTTGTGGTTTCACCATCCAACGCATCAATACCGCTATAAATCCAATTAGAAACTACAAAGGTTGTGCCGTCAGGTCCTGTACCGTCAACTCGATACGCCCAGCCATCAGTATGTTCCCAAACTTCGCCTGAACCATCTGTGTCAATATCTCCAAAGACATCAATGACGGTTCCACCCATGAAAAGCTCAACAGCATCATCACCGTTTATTCCCATTGAAGAATCGGTATAGTCTGGTGCAAAACCGAAAAAATTTTCAAATTCAACTTCTTCAGTGGCCACATAAATAAAATCACCAGCGGTTGCAGAATCCGCTGTGAAGGTGAATTCCTCACCGTCGGAACCACCTCCATTATTAGCGCTTCCTAAACCATAAATACTAAGATCAGAAATATCATTGACTACAAATAATTCAACACCTTTAGGTACACCTCCAGTTAAGGGACCGTCATAGGTGCCAGTAATAATTAAATCTTGTCCGTAGGACATCAAGGCCATTATTGAAGTAAAAGCCAAAAAGTAAATTTTCTTCATAATTATTTTGTTTAAAAATTTAGATTAGCTACAAATATAAAAAGTTTTTAAAGCTAATAGGTTAGGTTTACAATAACATAACATTTGATAGCAATTATCTTACTACCAATTTCCTCGTTGCGGTAATTTCATTTTCTTCAACCTTAATTACATAGACGCCCGGCGTTAATTTTGAAATATTAAGTTCCTTTCCATACATGGAGGCAGACAGTACTTTTTTACCAAGTACATCAAAGATTTCGATGGTTTTTGAAAAATTGCTTTTGCTGGAAATGTACAATTTACCACTTGCAGAAGGATTTGGGTAAATGTTTAATCCAACAATGGTTTCTTGTTTTGGTTCTTGAGACTCCTCATTGCTTTGCGCTGAACTAGGAGAAATAGAACATAATGTAATGGTAAGGACTAGAATGGACGTGTAAAATTTCAGCATAATAAAGAATTGGAATCGCCTTAAAATTAATAAATAAGGTAACTTCGGTAATCAAATTTATGTTAAACCTATTTCTTTTTTTCGATCAAACTTTTTAAGATTGCAAGGTTAACTTAACGTTATTAATTTAAACACAAAGTATAAGTTTTTGTTATTACCCCTATATTTACGTTCGAAATTTCGCTCTAATTGCAATGAAAAAAAAAGACATAAAAATCTTACTGGTTGATGACGAACCGGATATTCTCGAAATTGTAGGCTACAATCTGTCTGCTGAAGGCTATCAAATTATAACCGCTGAGAACGGTAATGAAGCCGTAAAAATTGCAAAAAAGGAAAAACCGCACCTTATAATTCTAGACGTTATGATGCCAGAAATGGACGGGATTGAGGCTTGTGGGAAACTGCGTGAAATTCCTAAATTATCTGAAACCATTATCACTTTTTTAACCGCCCGAGGAGAAGATTACTCTCAAATGGCGGGATTTGATGCGGGTGCAGATGATTATATCACCAAACCAATTAAACCCAAAGTTTTGGTGAGTAAGGTCAAGGCTTTACTTAGGCGCTTAAAGGAAAACGATGAGAAAGCAGATATCATGAAAATTGGTAATCTCATTATTAATCGCGAAGAGTATAAAATATCCATCAAAGGCGAAGAACTTATTTTGCCCAGAAAAGAATTTGAATTATTATCTTTATTGGCAACAAAGCCTAACAAAGTGTTTAAACGAGAGGAAATTCTTGATAAGGTCTGGGGCAATGAGGTAGTTGTTGGTGGGCGTACCATCGATGTCCACATTAGAAAATTGCGCGAGAAAATCGGTGATAAACGCTTTAAAACTATTAAAGGTGTAGGCTACAAGTTTGTAGATTGATGCATAAAAAGTTAAAAAAAACATACAAGTTCGCCATCCGGACCTCGTTGTTCATAACTATATTCTTAACGCTCTTATCGAGTGTTTTTTTATACGTTATGCATACCATTGATTGGGCATATCAAATCACTTTCGCTGCCGTAACTTACCTTATTTGTTTTATAATAATTCAGTATCGTGTGGAACGTTTTATTTACCGCAGGGTCAAACGCATCTATGATGATTTAACTTTGTTGGAATCCACTTCGCTTCGCAGTCAGCCAATTACTACCGACATGGCGACCCTAACTAGGGAAATTGAAAAATATGCTAAAGGGAAAAAGGTTGAAATTGAAACGTTAAAGGTAAGAGAGGAATACCGTAAGGAGTTTCTTGGCAATGTTTCGCACGAATTAAAAACCCCGCTCTTTACCGTACAGGGCTATTTACTTACCTTATTGGATGGTGCAAAAGATGATGCTAAAGTAAAAGAAAAATACTTGCACCGCGCCAGTAAGGGCGTGGAACGACTTATATACATTATCAAAGATTTAGATATGATTACTAAACTAGAGGTGGGCGACCTCAGTTTAACTGTAGAATCCTTTGATATCGTGGAACTGGTACAAAGTGTATTTGATCTGCTGGAAATGAAAGCAGCCAAGAAAAAAATTTCGTTGTTATTTGATATGGAATATGAAAATCCAGTTATGGTCACGGCAGACAAAGAACGTATTCAGCAGGTTTTGACCAATCTTATCGTTAACTCCATTAAATACGGAAGGGAAAAAGGGACGACCGAAATTAGCATAGAAAACCTTATTAAAAACAAGGTCATAGTTCGGGTTACTGATAATGGAGAGGGCATTTCAGATTTATACATTCCCAGACTTTTTGAGCGTTTTTATAGGGTTGATAAAAGTGGCTCCAGAAAAGAAGGGGGGTCTGGTTTGGGATTAAGTATTGTAAAGCATATTATTGAAGCCCACGACGAAAAAATCTACGTGGAAAGCGAACTTGGCGTAGGTAGCGAATTTTCATTTACCCTCGAAAAGACTGAATAATTTCTTGTAATTGATTTCATAATCCATGGATTTCAATCCTTTATAATCTTTAACTCGTTCTAATTGTTTTAGGTTAAAGTCCTTTTGACTACACGTTGGCACAAGTCCTTGTTCATCTAAGCGTTTGGCAAGATATTCCTGCTCAAATTGTCCAGGCGTTGGAATAAAAAAAGCGTTCTTGCTCAATTTGGTCAAATCCATAATGGTAGTATAGCCCGATCTGGAGATTAAAAGTTGACTTTGGTTTATGGCAACTTCCAATTGGTTACTGGTCATGAAATTATAAATGGTTATATTTTTTTCTTCGGAAATATGCTGCTCTTGCTCAATTTTCCCTCTAACTAAAAGTACCTTTCCGTGGTAATTCTTCAAATCCTCAAGTAGTTTACTTTCTAAATAGGTGCGTTGCGGTTCAGGTCCAGATAATAGCACCATGATATCATAAATTAAACCACTATTATTTTTCTCAAATCTGCTCAACGGGCCGATGTATCTTACTGGAAGTTCTTGGATTTGTACATGGCCCAATTTTCCGCTCAAATTAATTTTCCCAATATGATCGGGTACCCAACATTCATTAAAACGCTTAATGATTTTTTGATGCAGTTTTGTACTCAGCCAGGTTGTGTTTCCGCTTAAAACCTGAAGTTGGTGGGTAATAAACACACAGGGTAAAAATTTATGGTGGCAGCCTAATCTATTATCTGAAATAATACCATCAATATTCATCTTTTCAACAATCTCGGCAACCGCTTTTTTTTCGGCCTTGATGGCCTTGATAATTTTAGGAGTGTTCTGTAAAAGTTTCAGTTTAAAATTTTGACCTTTTTTGGGATATATAATTTGGTAGGAGGGCAGTTCCACACTTTCCAGACTAGAAAATTCCTTCCGCAATAAATCTAATGCAATACCATCACTGGCCAAAACAGGAACAAAACCATTTTCGATTAGGGCGTTTATTATGGGGATACAACGTGCGGCGTGACCTAAGCCCCAATTTAGTGGCGCTACTAGAATTCGTCTTCTGCTATTTTTAGACTTCAAGAGTTTTTGTTTTTAGTCGAGTCTTTGCCAAAAACAAATATAACCTTAAAATGTTTCCTTAATTTTACGCACTTAAACCTAAGATTAAAAAATCGTTAAATTTAAACGTGGGAAGTAAGAATAAACTTAAGAGATTTAAAGAGAATGAAACGTTCAATAATGTGTATCAACCTAGTCGTTCAGATTTGGTGGATTCAGATTATAAAATGAAAGGGCAGTGGCGTGAAAAACATTTTAAGAATAATCAACCTTTAATATTGGAACTGGGCTGCGGTCGGGGGGAATATACAGTTGGGTTAGCGCAACGTTTTCCAAAGAAAAACTTTATAGGTATCGATATTAAGGGCGCAAGATTTTGGCGTGGGGCAAAAACGGCCATCGAGAATAATTTAAACAATGCCGCATTTTTACGAACCCAGATTGAATTGATCGATAAGGCTTTTGCCGAAAATGAAGTGGATGAGATTTGGATTACCTTTCCCGATCCACAGATTAAGTATAAACGCACGAAGCACAGAATGACAAACTCGGATTTTCTGGAACGTTATAAACGAATACTAAAACCAGATGGTACGGTTAATCTTAAAACCGACAGCGAATTTATGCACGGCTACACCCTTGGTCTTTTGCATGGCGCAGGTCACGAGGTTTTGTATGCCAACCATAATGTTTATCATCAAGAAGGTAGCCCAAAGGAAGTGACCGAAATCCAAACGTACTACGAATCACTATATTTGGAAAAGGATAAACCCATAACCTATATAAAATTTAAAATCAGCTAGATTTTGAGTATTACCGTAATATTCTTTTTAGGCATGTTGATTGCGCTGATTGGCGTAATACCTCCTGGTTTGTTGAATATGTCGGCTGCAAAAATAAGTTTAAAGGATGGGTATCCTTCTGGGATATTCTTTTCACTTGGGGTTTGCCTAGTTGTTTTTCTGCAAACTTATATTGCAGCTATGCTAGCTCGCTATTTAAGCAATCACCAAGATGTTGTTGAAATTTTACAACGGGTTGCATTCGTTATTTTTGTATTGATTACCATTTATTTTCTGGTTTTTGCAAATAATGATAACAAGCCAGAGATTGAACCTAAGGAGACCAGCAAGCACAGTCGGTTTTTTCAGGGTATTTTTTTGTCGGCAATCAATGTGTTTCCCATCCCATATCAGTCTTATATGACCATAACCATAGCTGCTTTTGGTTGGTTTACATTTGATACCACCAGTATTGTTACCTATTGCTCTGGTGCAGCCATGGGGACGTTTGTCGCATTGTATTTTTATATTTTCTTTTTCGATAAAATTAAAAATAAGGCACTCACCTCTCAAAGAAATATGAATTACAGTATTGGTATTATAACTGGAATTGTTGCGGTTACGACCTTCGTCAATATTTTAATGGAAATATAAAGTGAAACACGAAACCTTAAGTTTTTTTGAAAGGGTTTATGAAGTAGTGCGGCAAATTCCGGTTGGACGAGTAACTAGTTATGGTGTTATTGCCAACTATTTGGGATCAAAGGGAAGTGCCAGATTAGTGGGTTATGCCATGAACAATAGCCATGATAAGAATGTGCCAGCCCATCGTGTTGTAAATCGTAACGGACTACTCACCGGAAAACATCATTTTGATGGTACAAACCTTATGCAGCAGTTACTGGAAAACGAGGGCATTAAAGTTGTAGATAATCAAATTCAGGATTTTAAAACGGTGTTTTGGGAACCGCAATAAATTCCAAATCCAAAAAATGTGATTTCAATTCCTAAATCTTGAATCCAAAACAACCGTTAGGTAACTTTTGATTTCATCTCTATCCTCAACTTCTCAAGTGCTTCGGCGAATAGGCATTTTCAACTTCTTATTTAGTTTCAATTTAATCTTCATTGCCACCTCTAATCATAGCATAAGAAATAGCAATTTTACCGCTTTATTCTTCTTGCTTAAATCTGTACCTTTGCATTTTAGAACCATTCTATATAGAAAGCACTCTAAATTTTAAAAATTACAATGAAATTAAATAAGAAAGATATACTTAAAGCCCTTGAAACTATTACCGCTCCAGGTGAGGGTGAAAATATGGTAGAGAGCGGCGCAGTTACTAACGTTGTAACTTTTGCCGATGAAGTTATAGTTGACATAACAATTACAAACCCTAGTTTACAGGCCAAGAAGAAAACCGAAGTGGAAATCATGCAGGTTATTCACAGAGAAGTTTACGAGAAAGCTAAGATTACGGTCAATGTAAAAGTAGATGCACCAGCTAAAACAGAATCTAATGTTATAAAAGGCAAAGATATACCAGGCATACAAAATATTGTGGCCGTGGCATCAGGTAAAGGAGGTGTTGGGAAATCTACCGTTACTGCAAACCTTGCGGTCACACTATCGAAAATGGGATTTAAGGTCGGTATTCTAGATGCTGATATTTACGGGCCTTCCATGCCAATTATGTTTGATGTTGAATTAGAGAGACCCGTAGCAGTAAATATAGACGGAAAGTCGAAAATGAAACCCGTAGAAAATTATGGGGTAAAAATATTATCCATAGGCTTTTTTACGAAACCTGATCAGGCGGTTGTTTGGCGTGGCCCGATGGCCGCAAAAGCATTAAATCAAATGATTTTTGATGCTGCATGGGGAGAGCTTGATTTTTTATTGGTGGACTTGCCTCCCGGAACTGGTGATATTCACTTAAGCATTATGCAATCCTTACCAATAACCGGTGCAGTGGTGGTAAGCACTCCCCAGAACGTGGCTTTGGCCGATGCTAAAAAAGGAGTTGCTATGTTTCAGCAAGAAAGTATTAACGTTCCTGTTTTGGGAATTATCGAGAACATGGCTTACTTTACACCAGATGAGTTGCCAGATAATAAATATTATATCTTCGGAAAAGAAGGCGCCAAAAATCTTGCAGAAGATTTAAAAGTTCCATTTTTAGGAGGTCTGCCATTAGTTCAGAGCATAAGGGAGTCAGGTGATGTCGGAAGGCCAGCAGCTATGCAAACAGCAACCCCTCTTGAAAAAGCCTTTGAGGACATTACAAAAAACGTAGTCCAAGAGGTGGTAAGAAGAAACGAAAAATTACCACCAACGGAAGCGATTAAAATAACGACAATGGCTGGCTGTTCAGCTGTCAAAAAATAACAAGTCCTTTTCCCTCTCTTTTGGAGCGGTTTAAGGATTGGATAAATAAGAATATGACTACAGAAGAATTAACATTGAATGTAGAAAAAGCCTTGCAGGAAATCCGTCCATTTTTACAGAGTGACGGTGGTGATATTTTATTGCTTTCAATAGAAGATGGTAAAATTGTCAAGGTACAGCTTCAGGGTAATTGCGTAGGTTGTAGTGTCAACCAAATGACATTAAAATCTGGAGTGGAGATGACCATAAAAAAACATGCGCCACAAATAGAACAGGTTATAAATATTGAGGCGTAAACCGCTTTTGAATGTATAGATTGTTTGCGTTTTATTTCGCATCTATATCCTAAGTAAATACTCACAAACTCTTTGATAAGTTTCTCGAAATTTAAAAGAATTAAAAAATCTTTAAGAATTGAAATGATTACGGCTTGTATTGTATTCTAAACTTTGCAGGTTTAAATAAAAAAATTACCCATTTGTGTGGGCATTGTTATGATAAAAACAGACATACTGATTATAGGTGCGGGTCCAACAGGACTTTTTGCCGTTTTTGAAGCAGGTTTGCTAAAATTAAAGTGCCATTTAATAGACGCTCTGCCGCAACCTGGCGGACAGTGTTCAGAAATATATCCTAAAAAACCTATTTACGATATCCCAGCTTATCCTGAAATATTAGCTGGAGACCTTACCGATAAGCTTATTGAACAAAGCAAACAGTTTGAACCTGGTTTTACTTTAGGCGAACGTGCCGAAACTATAGAAAAACAAGAGGATGGTAGTTTTATTGTAACTACTAATAAAGGCACCGAGCATCAAGCGCCCGTGGTGGCTATTGCAGGAGGCTTAGGTAGCTTTGAGCCCCGTAAACCTTTAATTAGAAACATTGCCTCCTTTGAGGACTGTGGTGTTGAATATTTTATAAAAGATCCAGAAGTTTACCGAGATAAACGCGTTGTTATTGCAGGTGGTGGAGATTCTGCTTTAGACTGGAGCATCTTTTTAAGTAATGTTGCTAAAGAAGTAACATTGATCCATAGGCGTAATGAATTTCGGGGTGCATTGGATTCTGTAGAAAAAGTACAAGAACTTAAAAACGAAGGAAAAATCAAGTTGATTACTCCTGCTGAGGTTATTAACGTTGTTGGACATGACAAGGTCGAAGCGGTTGTAGTTTCTCAATCCCAACATATAGAAAAGGAATTCGAGTTGGAGTGTGATCATTTTATTCCGCTTTTTGGCTTATCCCCAAAATTAGGGCCGATTGCTAATTGGGGTCTTGAAATTGAGAAAAATGCCATTAAGGTGGATAATGCTTTAGACTATCAAACTAATATTGCTGGGATTTTCGCAATTGGAGATGTAAACACTTATCCGGGTAAATTAAAGCTAATACTCTGCGGATTCCATGAAGCCACTTTAATGTGTCAAGCAGCTTATCAAATCATCAACCCGGGCAAGCGCTACGTTTTAAAATATACAACAGTTAGTGGTGTCAATGGATTTGATGGTACGAGAAAGGAAGCTCCAAAAGCTGTGGTAAAGTCGATTGACTGAAATTAGAATTCAGAATTCAGTTGGAGTTTGAAGAGCTTACCAAACTATTATAGTATTTAAATTTTTTTAGTCTTTTTAAAAAAAATAGTAAACCTGTAAGCAAAAAACATTACTTAGCGCATCAATAGGAAACCTCCCCAGAACTTTGTGAAATAATATGCAAGACATCAACATTAAAATAACCGATCGCGACGGAAAAATCCACGAGATTTTAGCACCAACAGATATGGCTATGAATCTTATGGAAGTGGTTCGTTCTTATGAACTGGCTCCAGAGGGCACAATCGGAATTTGCGGCGGTATGGCTATGTGTGCTTCTTGTCAATGTTATATATTGAGTGATATTCAATTACCCGAAATGCAGGATGATGAAGAAGCTATGTTGAGCGAAGCATTTTTTGTTAAGGAGAATTCGCGGTTGGGATGCCAAATTCAAATGACCAAAGATTTAGAAGGCCTTCAAGTTGAGTTGGCACCAGACGCTTAGTACATCTTTGAGAGCTGCACTTCAAAGCTTAAGGGAGATTAAAAATAATTAATTTTTGATGGTGTATTATTAGTAACTATTCAAATATAGTTTGGGGATTTTGTTTTTTTTTATAAATTTAATATATAAACTCACCCCAAAACTGATATTATGAGTTCTATAATAAATGAATTAGACCTAGTATTCGCTACGGTATCATTTTGTGATAACTATGTTATTTGTAAAATTGCTGAAGGTCTTACCATCGGGAATGATGAAGTAAGAGAACTGCACGAAACTTATCGACTTTATTACGGCAACAAGAGATACGGTTACATTTTTGATAGAACCACAGATTTTACCATCAACCCAATATCTTACATGCAATGTCCTTATTATCCAGACGTAACTGCATTTGCTATTGTTGCTCCAAACAATCGTACAAAACAAACTGTGGAGTTTGAACAACAATTCTCTAAAATGCCTTTAAGAACTTTTGATTCTTTGGATGAAGCAACAGCATGGATGGAAGATTTTAATAGTAAGCTTGATCTTTAAAGTTTTCAAGTGCTTTTAAAAGTAACATAAATCCCAAGCGGTAAAATATGCTGTCCCAATAAAAAGATGAGGATTATCTACTGTATTGATTCTAACATAAAATGAATGCGCGAGTAATTACTGATGGTAAAGCATAATGTTGGGTTCGATATCCTTGATATTCATACTGTTTTTGCGCAAGAATAAAAAATGCCTCCCAAACCGGGAAGCATTTTAATCTTATCGTTAATTACTCATTTGAAACATTGTTTATAAATCGCTTATTTAAATGCATTTAATCCTGTAATATCCAAGCCAGTAATCAATAGATGTATGTCGTGGGTACCTTCGTAAGTAACCACACTTTCTAAATTCATCATATGTCTCATAATGCTGTACTCGCCGGTAATACCCATACCTCCTAATATTTGTCGTGCCTCTCTAGCTACAGTTAAGGCCATATCAACATTATTGCGTTTTGCCATGGATATCTGGGCTGAGGTGGCTTTATCTTCATTTTTTAATTGACCTAAGCGATAAGCCAATAACTGTGCTTTGGTGATTTCAGTAATCATTTCGGCCAATTTTTTTTGTTGCAGTTGAAAGCCGCCAATTGGTTTTCCAAACTGCTTACGTTGCGTACTATATCGAAGTGCAGTATCATAACAATCCATAGCAGCACCAATGGCTCCCCATGAAATGCCATATCTAGCAGAATCTAAACAACCTAATGGCGCTCCCAATCCTGATTTGTTCGGCAATAGATTTTCCTTTGGTACTTTCACATCCTGAAAAATAAGCTCGCCAGTTGCACTTGCTCTAAGCGACCATTTATTATGGGTTTCTGGAGTTGAAAAGCCTTCCATGTCACGCTCCACTATAAGTCCGTGAATTCTACCTTCTTCATTTTTGGCCCATACGACGGCAACATTACAAAACGGTGCGTTTGAAATCCAGAGTTTAGCGCCATTCAAAAGATAGTGGTCTCCCTTATCCTTAAAATTTGTGGTCATGCCGCTTGGGTTTGAACCGTGGTCTGGTTCGGTCAAGCCGAAAGAACCCATCCATTCTCCGGAGGCCAATTTGGGCAAGTATTTTTTGCGTTGAGCTTCGTTGCCATATTTATAGATAGGATACATCACTAATGAAGATTGAACCGATGCTGTGCTCCTAACGCCAGAGTCGCCACGTTCAATTTCCTGCATAATCAAACCGTAGGAAATCTGGTCAAGACCTGCACCACCATATTCTTCTGGGATATAAGGGCCAAAAGCACCAATTTCGGCCAAACCGCCTATAATTTGTTTGGGAAATTCTGCACGTTGGGCATAGTCTTCAATTATTGGCGAAACGTCACGTTTAACCCATTCACGGGCTGCATTACGAACTAATTTATGTTCTTCGGTGAGTAAGTCGTCAATATTGTAATAATCGGGCGCTTCAAATAAATCTGGTTTCATTGTCAAATCGTTAAATTTCAGTTACAAAAATAACGAAAACGTTTGCAGTTGACAATATATAAAGGCCTGATAATTTATGACAACTCACAATCAACCTATAAATCCGAGTGCTATGGTCAGGCTAGATACCAACTGGTTAAGAGCTGTTTGATTATTATATTTCTCGTTTTCCAAATTGCTATGGTTTGGCTTGTTAATTTAATTTTTTAGAAAAAAGACTATTACTGCAAACTGCACAGATAAAAAGCGCAAAGGATATGGTAATTTTTGTTCAATTTTATTTTAAAGGTCGAGATATATCGTTAGGTTTAGAACTTTTAAAAATAGAAATATGAAAAAAATTGTCCTCAAAATTATTTTCTTAACTGGATTAAATTTCACCTTGGCGCAAACTGCAGTTAGTTTTGTTCAATCTGAACAAGATAGAATAATCATACCTGCCAATATTGCTTATGATTTTGGAACCGGTGACTTCACTATTGAAGCCAATGTTGGCAACTACTCTTTTGATTCTAATGTGTTCCCTATGATTCTGTCTGCCAGGGGCGATGATGAGTTTAATGGTTTTTTTATAGGTATTATCGAAAGCGGCAGCAATACAGAAGTGCTTTTTCAGCTAGATGGAGTTAATTATATTAGTTCTGGCGCCAATATAGATGACAGTCTCTGTCATCATTATGCTGCAAAAAGGGAAAGCGGTACGATTACCGTTTATGTGGATGGTATTAATGAATATGTTCTAAGCACTTCTGCAAACCTTAATGTTACGGGAAATGCAAATTTAGTAATTGGCAATGATGAGGCTAATGATTTTGTAAATGGAATGAACGGACAAATATCTGAGGTTAGATTATGGAATGTTGCACGTTCTCAGGAAGAAATTATAGCTTACTCTAATCGTGAATTGAAAAATGTGAGCACATTGAGCAATTTGGTAGGATATTGGAAATTGAACGAAGGAAATGGTCAGGAGATCAGCGACTCTTCAAATTTAGCTAATAACGGAGTTTTTGGAGTTGATACTAGTGTGAGTTCTATAGATCCTCAATGGGAGCTTGCTGCTGCATGCGAAATATCCTTAAGTACAAACCAATACGAAATTTCAGCTCATGAAATTTTTATGAATCAACAGACCAACACGCTACATATTTATAAAGCTTTAAATAGCCAAAATTATAATATATTCTCCATAGAGGGGAAATTGACAAAGTCTGGGGAAATTATAAACAGGCAAATAAATGTTGATGCCCTGCGTCCAGGACTTTATTTTCTCAACATTACTGATGGGCCATCTCCATTATCATTCAAATTTTTAAAGCTCTAGTTTTTATTTAAATTTAAATCAACCTGCAATCTGCGTTTGTCATAGAGTTTGAAGGTCTAGGCATTAAGTTGGCTTCAGGCCCACTTTCTTCTGAATTGAATAAGCTAAACACACACGTTTAGGAAGTTCAAAATAGACTTTTAAATTCCTTAAAGGTCTTGTGATAAATAAGCTTAAAGATTAAAAGGACATCAACGTTTCAATAATCGAGGGCTTTAAATACATCTGGTTTCATTTTTAAATCGATAGCAGATACTTTCACAATGGAAAAACGTCTGTTGTTATCAACTCAATACAATGTCTTCCTAGGTTAGAGAATATTTATTTAAAAGAAATGACAAAGAAGAAAAGTAATTTTGTAAAACAAATTCAATCCTGTTAGTCTGGTTTTTTTAATAAGTAGGCATAGGCTTCCATGCCTTTGGTATGATCAAATATAACTTTTAAAACCCCAATGAGAGGCAAAGAAATAATGGCGCCCACAACACCCCAAAATGCAGAGAACACAATGACACCAAATATGGTTATAAAGGGATTTAGATTTATTTCATCTCCAATAATCCAAGGTGTCAGCACATAGTTTTCAATGAGTTGTGTAACTGTAACAACACCAATTACAATAAGCGCTGGCGTTGAACCTGCGTACAAAAAGGAAAGAATTACCGCAACACCACCGCCAATAACATTTCCAACAAAGGGAATTATAGAAAATAATGCTGCAAACAGCGCTAAGAAAAGGGCATAAGGCACAGAACCAACTAAAAAACCAAGATAATAAATCACAAAAAGAAACACCATGATTTTTCCTTTCCCCACGAAGTAACTTTTTGTGATTTTGGCTGAATTTGTCAAAAGCGAACTTATGGCGACCTTATCTGAAAATAATTTTTTGAAGAAATTTATGAACTGCTGTTTTTGCATTAAAAAGAGAATGATATATACAAAGATGATGAGCGATTGTGATAATAAACTCATAAGGGAAGATAAAAATCTACCAGCAAAATCTTCTGCTTTTTTGACTAAGGCCTTATTGTTTTCTATATAATCCTTATAATCCCAGTTCAAACTTTCGTTGGCCCATTGGGATAGAGAATTTAATTTTTCGGTGGCCTTGTCTTTAATGGTCGGCCAATCTTCTGCCATAGTATTTATCTGTGAACTTAAAAGCCAAAAGAGAAGTCCAAAAATCACAATCATTAGAACAACCGACACGGTTATGGAGAGCCAGCTGGGCAATCCTAGATTTTGAAGTTTTTTTACTGGAATATCCAAAAGAATTGCAATAATGGCAGCCACTAGCAAAGGCATAATTAGACTTTTTCCGTAGTAAAATAGAGCCAGCAAACCACCTACCAAAAGGATGGTTTTTATCAAATTTTGTGCGGAAATATCTACTTTATGAGTTTTCAAAATGGAGAATTTAAGTGTTAGATAGTATAAAACTACATCAAAATTCAATATACTCTATGATAAACTAAAATAAAGAGAATCTAAAATTAAGATAAAACAATTCTTTAAAATTGCTTGTATTGTGTAATATGTTTTTGAAATGAGGTGTCTAGAAAACAGCAGTTATTGACTAGTAAATTATAAAGATTAGGCAGATTTTGACTATCAACACATAACTAAATTCTGAATTTTACTAGCCCGATTTCAATACATTAGAACTATTGCATTCAAATGCTCATTACATTTTTAAATAAAAGTCTTTGGTCAAATTAACGTAGGCATCGGTATATACATGCCGTTCAATTTCAATAATCAAGTCTGAAAATTCAGTTTCAACTTTTATCAATGAAAAGCTCATCAAACTTCGTTTTATTTCTGCGGAAGCATGGCCGCGAACATGACAAATTTTACCAGTAAAGAGTCCAACATTAGAAGCTAATTCTACAAATTTTTCTTCTTCAGAAAAGGGAATGACCACAGTAAATAGTCCATTTTCAGATAATAAAACCGAAACACTCCGCAAGAGTTGCTCAAAGGGCATTGCCGATTGGCTTCGTGCAATAAACCTTGACTCACCAGTGTTCTCTACTGTAGTAGAAGGCTTTAATGGCGGACGGGTTTTAGGTGGCAAAAAAAAGGGCGGATTGCAAACAATCAAATCATAGGTTTCATCCACTTCTTCAGTAAATTCTGAAAGAGAGGCGTGATAACAAAACAAACGGTCGCTCCAAGGGGAACCTTCAAAATTATCTACGCATTGCTCGTAGGCGTTTTCGTCGATTTCTAAGGCATCAATAGTTTCTGCAAAACTGCGTTGCGCCAACATCAAGGATAAAATACCGGTGCCAGCCCCGATATCTAGAATAGAATCTGGTTTATAATCAATAGGAGTCCAAGCACCTAGCAAAACGCTATCTGTACCAATTTTCATGGCACAGCGGTCTTGCTCTAATGAGAACTGTTTAAATTTGAATTGCTTTGACATAAAGAGGAATAATCCGTAGAAGTGAAAGTGCGTCCTTTACTTGTGCTGAGCGCAGTAGGAAGTAGGAAAGATTTAGGATGGGCTTATATATAAATCAATTAATCCTTCGGGCGTATCCACAAAAATTGTTTTTTTCTTTTTGTCCACTTTGGTGATGAACTCATCGTTCATAGGGATAAGGATTTCAATACCATCCCTATCAATCTCAAAAAGGGATTGTGCGGTAGAATCGTTTATGGATTTTATAATCCCGACGTACCCAAATGTATTATCCTCAACCTTAAACCCTATGATTTCATGGAAATAAAATTTATCATCCTCAAGCTTTGGTAGAAACTCTAAAGGAAGGTAAAGTCCGCATTTTAAAAGTGAGTCGGCATCAGCTTCTGTATCCACATCCTCAAATTTTATTCGCAGTAATTCAGATTTATGCATTTGTGAGGCCTCGATAAAAAAGGGAACGAGATTATTTCGAAGATCCACAAATATGGAATCCAATTCTTCATAAAGTTCCGGCTCATCGGTATCTAACTTGGCTAATAGTTCACCTTTGAAACTGTATTTCTTAACGATTTTTCCGAGGTAAAAACAGTCGTCTTTTTTCATGGGAAATTATAACTTTTATAATTTTTGGGAAGAGTAATATAATTAGAATATGTAAGATATTTTTAATTCTGAAATTCTTTTCAAGTTTACCTACCTCAAGGGAGAAAATTCGCCCTATGCTTTGGGGGCTGGAAGTAGAAAAAAAAACTCCGATAATCCTGATAGTTATCAGGAATCGGAGTTTGAAAGTTTAAAAAAAAGTCAATTCTTACTTTTCTTCTTTTGAATCTTTTTTCTCTTCTGCAGGAGCTTCTTTAGTTTCTGCTTTTGCATCATCTTCAGCCTTTGCTTCAGTTTCTTCTGCTTTAGGAGCCTCTGTAGTTTCCGTTTCCGCTTTTGTTTCTTCCTCAGCTTCAACTTCTGGCTCAGGAGCTGCAGCTGCAATTCTAGCTTCGTTTACTGCTTTTTCGGCTGCAAGTGCATCAGCTTTAGCTTTGGCATCTTCCTTAGAAAGTCCTTCAGTTTTAGCTTGAACCTTGGCATTTTTTTCCTCCATCCAAGCGTTGAATTTCTCCTCTGCTTGCTCTTCGGTTAAAGCACCTTTTCTAACTCCGCCAGCCAAATGATTTTTAAGCATTGCACCTTTGTAAGATAAAATTGCTTTTGCCGTATCGGTTGGTTGGGCACCGTTCTGTAACCAAGTTACTGCACCATCAACATCTAATTCAATAGTCGCTGGGTTTGTGTTTGGATTGTAAGCGCCTAATTTTTCAAGGTATTTACCATCTCTTTTTGACCGTGCATCGGCTGCAACGATCCAGTAATAAGGTTTACCTTTTTTACCGTGTCTCTGTAATCTAATTTTTACTGGCATATTTAATTAATTTGCGAGGTTCACGACCTCTATTATTAATAAGGGCGCAAAGATAATATAATTATCTATTTTTGAGGATTATATTTCTGTAATTTAAGAATACACTAATTTTTTTACATTTAGTCCATTAAAATTGCTAGACTAAACAAAATTTGGTTTCTTCGGAAATTAAATAATAAATCCTAGATCTAATGAAAAAGTTTACCGTTTTATTCATATTCGCCCTCATAATATATGGTTGCGGAGATGATGTTGAATTTAACACGCCAGCATTTCAGGGCAATAAAAATTATAATTTATGGCGTGCAGATGCGTTTAGCGCTACAATCAATGAGAACGGTTTTCTGACTCTAACGGGGAGAAATAGTAGCGACCGGGTTGAGCTGACCATACCAACGGTTTCAGTTGGCACTTATGTTTTAGGCGAGATTCCAGGAAGGGAGGCTAGAGTTATTACAGCAAATGGTACTGTTTACTCAACTAACAACAGACCCGATGAGTCTGTTTCTGTTTATCCTGAATTAGGTTTCGTCAAAATAGATGAAATCGGGGCAAATACGTTTACAGGTACTTTTGAATTTCTAGTTTTTGATGAATCTGGGCTAAATTCAATTGGTTATAATGAAGGTATTTTTTACAGGCTACCTTTAGTTAGCGGAAGTATTCCAGCCGAAATCATTACTTGTGAGGATACTAATGGGGCTGTCAATTCTACTAGAACAGCATATTTAGCTACTTTTTCTTCGGAATTGGAATACATCGATAACGAAGCATTTGCGGCAAGTTGCGCCGCTTATAGCGCTGCTTTAGAAAGACAGTTTCTATACTGTGGCGATGAGGATAACGCCATTAGGGATATTATTGAGGAACTTGATTCTTGTGTTTTTCCTTGTGATTTTGCTGCTCAAAACCGAAACACGGCTGAGACTGAATTTGTTTCTGCCACGATTGGAAATTATTTGGAAGCCTGCAACAACTATAGATTTTATTTAGAGCAACAGATCGAATTTTGTGGCGATGCCGATAATTCTATCCAAATGGTAATTGATGAGCTCAATTGCGCGGACACCGATGGAGACGGGATTGCCGACAACTTTGAGGATTTTGACGGAGATGGCGATTTGATGGATGATGATATTGACGATGATGGCATTCCCAATTTTCAAGATGATGACGATGACGGAGATGGCATCCTCACTATTTTTGAGGCCAAGGATGAGGATGGAAATCCAATCGATACCGATAATGATTTAGATGTGGATTATTTGGACAATGATGACGATGGTGATGGTACGCTGACCATTGATGAAAATGCAGACCCTAATATGGACGGTAATCCAGATGATGCAGTTGATACCGATGAGGATGGCATTCCAGATTATTTGGATAACGAATAATTTATTTTTTAAAACACAGTAAAAGCAGCCAGTTCGGCTGCTTTTTTGTTAAATAGCACTAAAACTTTGTTAATAGTGTTAAACGATTCGTTATGGAGAGTAAACTCTGTTATCTTATTATTGATGTCAACGATATACATCAATAAAGAAGATATTGAAATTTAAAATGTAAGAGACAATGAAGTATTCAGAGGAAATTTCAAATAAATTAAACGAATTATTAGTCAAAAATTATGACGCTGAGAAAGGCTACCATAATGCCATAGAAAATGTTGAAAGCGATAGGTTGAAAATGTTTTTCAAGCGAAGAGCAACGGAAAGACAAGAATTCGCCAAAGATTTAAAAAAAGAAATTTTACAGTATGGTGAAGAGCCAAAGAATGATGGGAGCTTTAAAGGAACCGTCCATAGAAATTGGATGAGTTTAAAATCAACCTTTAGTTCAAACAACGAAGAGTCTATTTTAGAAGAAGCCATCAGAGGTGAAGAGGCTAGTTTAGAAGACTATAATGATTTACTGAAAGAAAGAAATATGCCGCCAAGTATTGATTCGCTATTATTAAAACAAAAAAATAGTATACAAGCAGCTATTAATACTGAGAAAGCTAAATTAGAAATGGTAAGCTAATACTGTTTTTAAATTGCTAAGAAAATAAAATTGCCAGCCCATTTGGGCTGGCAATTTTATGTAAAATATTTACTTGGATTTTCTTTCAAATCTTCGTGCCGTGATTGTTCAAAACTCCTCACAACTTCATTTTCTAATAATATAAAATGACTGTAATTTTATATCCTATTTTTTGTTCTAAACAGAAATCATCAAATAACTTTTCAAACTGGATTTATTCGATTTTGATGAAGAATAAATCGCAACAAAAGTTCCTCCCCTCGGGGGAGGTCAGGAGGGGATGTACTTAATTTTCGATACCGAAACCACAGGATTACCAAAACGTTGGGATGCGCCAATTAGCGATACCGATAATTGGCCAAGATGCATACAGATTGCTTGGCAATTGCACGATGATATGGGCAATTGTATTGACCATCAAGATTATTTGGTGCAGCCAGAAGGTTTTAATATACCCTATGACGCTGAAAAAATCCACGGAATTTCCACAGAACTAGCTCAGGAAAAAGGCATCCCACTTCAAGAGGTTTTAGAGAAATTCAATAATGCCCTGAACCAGACAAAGTTTGTTGTCGGGCAAAATGTCAAGTTTGACCTCAATATTATGGGTGCAGAATTTGTTCGCGAAGCCATTTCCAATTCATTGCAGGAATTACCGGTTTTAGACACCTGTACCGAACATACTGCCAAGCTGTGCCAGATTCCCGGTGGGCGAGGTGGAAAGTTCAAACTACCAACATTGACCGAGTTGCACCAGCATCTTTTTAACAAACCATTTTCTGAAGCGCACAACGCAACTGCCGATGTCGAGGCTACAACACGTTGCTTTCTGGAGCTTATTCGTTTAAAGGAATTTACCAAAGAGCAACTCGACGTTCAGCCAGATTATTTTGAACGTTTCAATCGGGAGAATCCGCATACCATTCAGCTTATTGGGTTAAAGCACATCAACCTTAAAAAGGAAAGTGCCAAAATTAATGCCAGACTCCAAAAGTTGCAGAGTGAGGATATTTCCGAAGCAGAAATTAAGGAGAACATTGCCGATTTAAAAGCCGTTGATTTTGTGCATTTGCATAACCACTCCCAATTTTCGGTTTTACAATCCACTATTAGTATTTCCGATTTGGTAGCGGTTACTGCAGAACAGAAAATGCCAGCTGTGGCCCTAACCGACCACGCTAACATGATGGGGGCGTTTCATTTTGTAAAGGCCATAAATCTTCATAATAAATCGGTTGCCACAAAAAACAAAGAGGCTCTGGAAAACGGCGAAATTGCCGAGCATAAGGAAATCAAACCTATTTTAGGTTGTGAATTTTTTGTGTGCGAAGACCACAAGGACAAAACCCGAAAAGATAACGGTTACCAAATTGTGCTCATTGCCAAGAGCAAAAAAGGCTACCACAATTTGGCAAAATTAAGTTCTCATGCTTTTGTGAATGGATTTTACTATTTGCCGAGAATCGATAAAAAACTAATTCAGCAATACAAGGAAGACCTCATTGTATTAACTGGAAACCTATATGGCGAAGTGCCAAGTAAGGTTTTGAACGTAGGCGAAAACCAAGCCGAAGAAGCCTTACTTTGGTGGAAAGAGGAATTTGGCGAAGATCTTTACATCGAATTGATGCGGCACGATCAAGAAGATGAAAACCGCGTAAATCCTGTTTTGATTGATTTTGCCAAGAAACATGACGTTAAACTTATTGCTTCTAACAACACTTACTATTGCAAAAAGGAAGATGCAAACGCACACGATATTTTACTGTGTGTAAAAGATGGCGAAAAGCAAGCCACGCCAATCGGGCGAGGTCGAGGGTATCGTTATGGATTGCCAAATCAAGAGTATTATTTTAAGTCTTCTGAAGAAATGAAAGCCTTGTTCAAGGACATTCCCGAGGCGATAAGTAATGTTCAGGAGGTGGTAGATAAAGTGGAAGCTTATCAATTGGCGCGAGATGTGTTGTTGCCGGCTTTTGATATTCCAGATAAATTTAAGGATATCGCTGATGCATCAGATGCTGGTAAACGCGGCGAAAATGCCTATCTCAAACACCTAACTTATGTTGGCGCCGAAAAGCGTTATGGCGAGGGTTTGAACGATGAAATTAAAGAACGCATTGATTTTGAGCTGAGCGTTATTGAAAACACCGGTTATCCCGGTTACTTTTTGATTGTGGAAGATTTTATCCGCGAAGCCAGAAATATGGATGTTTCGGTCGGGCCAGGTCGAGGTTCCGCAGCAGGTTCGGTGGTGGCGTATTGTTTATGGATCACCAACATTGATCCTTTAAAGTACGATTTGCTTTTTGAGCGTTTCTTAAACCCCGATCGTATTAGTATGCCTGATATTGATATCGATTTTGATGATGAGGGTCGAAGTCGAGTCATGGATTACGTAATCAAAAAATACGGTAGTAATCAGGTGGCTCAGATTATTACCTACGGAACAATGGCAGCTAAGTCTTCAATTCGGGACACCGCTCGGGTTTTGGATTTACCCTTATTTGAAGCGGATAGGATTGCGAAGTTGATACCCACAATGTCCAAGCTGAATAAGATTTTTGGTTTTTCAGAAAAAGAACTCACTAGTAATTTTAGGGCCGAAGATTTATTGAAAGTCAACGAACTGCTAAATATTGCTGAAGGTAGTGGTTTGGATTCTGAAACCGTAAACCTAGCTAGAACCTTAGAGGGCTCAGTTAGAAATACTGGGATTCATGCTTGTGGCGTAATCATTACTCCAGATGATATTACCAAGTTTGTGCCGGTTGCTTTGGCGAAAGATTCCGATTTATACGTGACTCAATTTGATAACTCCGTTGTGGAAGACGCCGGTTTATTGAAAATGGATTTCTTGGGATTAAAAACCTTGACTTTAATTAAAGACACGGTTAAAATCGTAAAGGCGAAGCACGATATTTTATTAGACCCTGACTCCTTTCCGCTTGACGATGAAAAAACCTACGAGCTTTTTCAAAAAGGGGAAACGGTAGGTGTCTTTCAGTATGAATCTCCCGGAATGCAAAAGCACCTCAAGGATTTAAAGCCATCTGTTTTTGAAGATTTGATTGCCATGAACGCTTTGTATCGTCCTGGACCAATGGAGTACATCCCGAGTTTTGTGCGTAGAAAACACGGCGAGGAGGACATTGATTATGATCTTCCTGCAATGGAGGAATATCTCAAGGAGACCTATGGGATTACCGTTTATCAAGAGCAGGTGATGCTACTTTCACAAAAGCTGGCAGACTTTACCAAAGGTGAGGCCGATGTGCTTCGTAAAGCCATGGGTAAAAAGCAGATTGCTGTTCTGGATAAGATGAAACCCCAATTTATAAAGCAAGCCGTCGAAAAAGGACACGACGCAGAAAAACTAGAAAAAATTTGGAAAGATTGGGAAGCATTTGCAAGTTATGCCTTTAATAAATCCCATTCTACCTGTTACGCATGGATTGCTTATCAAACCGCCTACTTGAAAGCTCATTATCCTGCGGAATACATGGCGGCGGTTTTATCAAATAACATGAATGATATCAAGCAGGTGACGTTCTTTATGGAAGAGTGTAAACGGATGCGCTTGGATGTTTTAGGTCCTGATGTTAATGAATCTTATTATAAATTTTCAGTAAATAAAAATGGCGCAGTTCGGTTTGGAATGGGTGCCATTAAAGGTGTTGGACATGGAGCCGTAAAAACGATTGTTGAACTTCGGAAAAAGGACGGGCATTTTAAGTCCATTTTCGATTTAGCAAAACGAATAGATTTACGAGCCGCAAATAAAAAAGCTTTTGAGAATTTAGCCTTGGCAGGCGGCTTCGACGGATTTGGAGACACGCACCGCGCCCAATACTTCCATGATGATGGAGACGGCATCACATTTTTGGAAAAAGCTATAAAGTACGGAGCGAAACACCAAGAAAATGAAAATTCAGCACAGGTTAGTTTATTTGGTGCGGCAAGTGATGTTCAAATAGCAGAACCAATTGTTCCCCCTTGCGAGGAATGGGGCACGATGGAAAAGTTGGCACAAGAAAAAGAAGTGGTTGGCGTTTATATTTCTGGGCATCCCTTAGACGATTTCAAAACCGAAATGAAAACCTTCTGCAACGGCAATTTAGCCATGTTTAATACTTTGGAAAATTACGTAAATCGTGAGATTACTTTTGGCGGTGTGGTGACCGATATTCAGCATCGTGTGAGCAAGCAGGGTAAGGGTTGGGCCATCTTTATGGTAGAGGATTATACCGATAGTTTTGAGTTTAGGATTTTTGGCGAGGAGTATTTGAAGTTTCGTCATTTTTTGGTCAAGAACAGTTTTGTTTATGTTAAGTCATTTGTTCGCGAAGGCTGGGTGAATAGGGACACCGGTAAAAAGAGCGATCCGAGAATTCAGTTTAATAGTTTTCAATTATTGCATGATGTGATGGACACCTACGCCAAAAAGCTATCTATTCAATTAAATATCAGAGATTTGCAGGAAAAACGTATTTCAATCCTTCAAGACATGTTAAGAATGCATAAAGGTGATAATGCTCTAAATTTTATCGTTTATGATAATGAGGATAAAATAAAACTCCACATGCCGAGTAGAAAACAAAAAGTAAAAATCTCACAAGAGCTTTTAGATGAATTGGAAATGAATGATGTCGTGTATAGATTGAATTAAAAAGCAACTTGGTTATTTCTACAATAGCTTGTGGCTTCTCAAATAATAGAAGGCACCTAAGTTTCGAGCGAATGACAGTTTTATCCCAAGTACGAATGGTTTAATCATTATTTTAGATTGTTCAGTAAAATATCTCAAAAGTCCGCGGCAGTAGGCGCATATCTTACTCCTTACCATCGGAGTGGTTGGAAGTAGCTATTTATGGGGCTGTTCTCAATACCCTTATAACTAAAACTAATGTTAACCCTCTTAGTTTTAGACTTTTTTTTAAGTAGTTTTGTAGTCTAAATTAGAAGTTAAATACATAAAGAACATATAATTATGGCACTAGAAATAACAGATGCAAATTTTGAAGAAACAGTATTAAAAAGCGATAAACCTGTCATGGTAGATTTTTGGGCTGCTTGGTGCGGACCTTGCCGAATGGTGGGACCAATCATTGACGAAATCAGTAAAGAGTATGATGGTAAAGCTATTGTTGGAAAGCTAGATGTTGATGCAAATCAAGAATTTGCTGCAAAATACGGCGTTAGAAATATCCCAACCGTGTTAGTTTTTCATAATGGAGAAGTGGTAGGACGTCAAGTCGGTGTAGCACCTAAAAATTCTTATTCGGAAGCAATAGATGCTTTACTTTAGGTTTAATCTAAAAGAAATGATAAAAGGTTTGTCTTTATGGCGAACCTTTTTTTATTTTTAAACAAATAAAATGAAATATGAGCAAGCAAGCAAAAGCACAAGATATTATAGATAGCAAATTATTAGAAGACCGTAAAGTATTCCTTTGGGGTCAAGTGGATGACAAGTCGGCTAAGCACGTAGTAGATCGCTTGATGTATCTTGACAGTTTAGAAACAAAGGATATCCATTTGTATATCAATAGTCCTGGCGGCTACGTTACTGCAGGATTTTCAGTTTACGACTGTATAAAATCACTAAACAGCGAAGTCTCTACAATCTGTACGGGATTAGCAGCTTCAATGGGATCTATTTTACTTTCCGTGGGACAAAAAGGAAAACGCTTTATCCAGCCAAACGCAAAAGTTATGATTCATCAGCCTAGCGGTGGCGCTAGAGGGCGAGCAAGTGATATTGAAATCACGGCTCAAGAAATACTAAAAACTAAAGAATTAAGCGCAAAATTATTGGCCGACAATTGCGGACAGAAATTTGAGAAAGTCATGAAAGATTTTAATCGTGATCATTGGATGGATGCCGAGGAATCATTGGCTTATGGTATTGTGGATGGTATAACACCCTAAAAGCCCCCTCAAGTTCCACCAAAAGGGGAAACTTTTACGCGAATGGACTATCGACTGACTAGGTTGTTGTAATTTCATTTTTGAAAGACGTTTATATAATTTAATTGATAATAAGAACCCACGAATGAGTGAAAACTCCTCCCCTTTTGGGAGGCTGGGAGGGCCGATGTTACAAGCAGAACTTAATAAAACAGGAGGTTTCAAAAATCTAGAGCTACTTGCAAAACAAGTGGTAGAAGGCTTTGTGGCGGGGATGCATAAAAGTCCGTTTCATGGATTCTCTGCGGAATTTGCCGAACATAAAATTTACAATCAAGGCGAAAGCACGCGCCATATCGATTGGAAACTCTACGCAAAAACTGATAAGCTCTACACAAAACGTTACGATGATGAAACCAATTTACGTTGTCATTTAATAGTGGACAACAGCAGTTCGATGCATTATCCCGAATTAAAACATTTTGGTATTGGTAGTTTAAATAAGATTGCGTTTTCTGCACTGGCCTCGGCAGCATTGATGCACATTCTAAAAAAACAGCGCGATGCTGTGGGTTTAAGTGTTTATAGTGATGCTTATGATTATTACGCACCAGAAAAGGGTAGTGAGCGCCATCACCAAATGCTTTTGAGCGAACTAAACAAGATGATGCTCTCTAAGTCTGAAAGTAAAACCACCGAAACTTATACTTATTTACATCAAATTGCAGAAAAAATTCATAGACGCTCGCTTATTTTCTTATTTACAGATATGTTTCAAACCACTACCGATGAGGTTAAACTATTTGAAGCTTTGCGTCATTTGAAACATAATAAGCATGAGGTGGTGCTATTTCATGTAATTGATAAAGAAAAAGAGCTAAAGTTTAATTTTGACAATACCCCAAAACGGTTTATTGATAAGGAAACTAATGAATATATCAATCTTTACCCTGATACCATAAAAGATGGTTATGAATCTGCGGTGAAGGCATATTTTGAGAGTATCCGTTTAAAATGTGGACAATATCAAATTAAGTACGTAGAGGCAGATATCAACAAAAGTTTTGATAAAATTCTAACTACTTACATGGTGGAGCGACAAAAATTTGTTTGAGTAATTATCGTTCATGTTTTTGGTTCACGCTATTTTTCAGTTGAAAAGATTGTTTATTGCTAAGCGTAATATGTTTCTGTGTTAGGTTTATCAATGAGAAAGTAATCTCGTGGACTGACATTTAATTTCTCGGCTATTTCTGAAAATTATTTCCCAAAAAATCCCATTAAAACATTTGCATTATTAAAAATGCAATGTATATTTGCCATCGCAATTAAGCAACGGTCTGGTAGTTCAGTTGGTTAGAATGTCGCCCTGTCACGGCGAAGGTCGCGGGTTCGAGTCCCGTCCAGACCGC